>NZ_ASTG01000067.1 GCF_000412635.1 Sphingobium bisphenolivorans | reverse complement strand
TCCGAACCGGCACCCGCCATTGCGCCAGAGGTTGCAACCCCGCTCATCCATGCCATGCTCGACCGTCAGTACCGCGCGACGCTCGATGAACCCGTCGGCATGCTCGGCGACATCACCCCGCGCGCAGCCGTTCAAACTGCCGCAGGCCGGCACCGAGTAGCCGGGTGGCTCAAGCATCTCGAAAACCGCAGCAGCAGCCAACTCGACGCGAACGACCCGATGGCCACCTACGACTTCACTTGGATATGGCGCGAACTTGGCATCGAGAACCTGCGCAAATAGTTGGCTACCCCTGACGTCGATGCCTACCGTGAATC
>NZ_ASTG01000066.1 GCF_000412635.1 Sphingobium bisphenolivorans | reverse complement strand
GGCCTTCTACCTGGGCGGGCCGGGCGAAGCCGGCGGAGCGGTCAACGCCCATTATGGTCGCGACCCAGTGGTCAAGATCTACACCACCATCACCGACCGCTACGCGCCGCTGCACCAGACGGTGATCGCCGGCACGGCAGGAGAAGCCATCCATGCGCTCGATGGGCTCCTCGGCCATGACAGCAACGCCGATCTGACCGCGCTGCACGTCGATGGAGGCGGCGTTTCCGACATCGTGTTCGCAACGATGCATCTCCTCGGGCTCGATTTCGAGCCGCGCATTCCTCGCCTGTCCGACCGGCGCCTCTACGCTTTCGAACCCTCGAAGCGCTATGGCAGGCTTGCGCCACTGTTCGGTCACAGGCTCAACCGGGA
>NZ_ASTG01000065.1 GCF_000412635.1 Sphingobium bisphenolivorans | reverse complement strand
GGCCAGTCCCGGCGCGCTCGCGCGCCGGGGCCTCCCTAGCCGTGCCGCCCGCACCACTCCCATCGATTTTGCTCCCCCCTCCCCATCCCGCGCTTCGCCAGCGGGTCAGAGCCGCAGGCCGCAGGCAGCGGCTTCGCCTAAAGGAGTGAGGAAAATGGAAGCGACGACTGACCAGATCGCCACCGTTGCGGCGCTGAACGACATTGCGCGGCGAACGATGGGCGTGACTTGTCGCACCGTGATTACGCAAGGCATCGCGGCGCTGGACGAGAATACGCAGTCCGACATTCTCAAGATGATCGAGGGCTTTGAGGATTTCACACCCGACAACGATCCTCACGGCGAGCATGACGCAGGTTTCCTTTATCGCGATGTGATCGGCCAATGGCATACCCGCTGGACCGACGACAGCGCACGCCCAGCCCTCTCGGTCATGTGGAAGTTCGACTTGTATGATCCGGGCCTTGTCAAG
>NZ_ASTG01000064.1 GCF_000412635.1 Sphingobium bisphenolivorans | reverse complement strand
GCGCGGCGTTGCGTTGCTTGGAAGCCGCTACCAGCGTCGCATCGACGATCTGCCCGCCCATGGCGAGATAGCCGCGTTCCTTGAGCTGCCAACACCGTGTCGAGCGCACCGGCCTCCGTCAGCTTCTGGCGAAACAGTCGGATCGTATTGGCATCGGGCGTCGGTGCGCCAAGATCGAAGCCAAGGAAGCGCAGCCAGCTCAGCCGGTCCCGGATCAGATACTCCATCCGCGCATCGGCAACATTGTTTTGCGCGGCCAGCACCAGAACCTTGAGCATCGCCACAGGGTCATAGGGTGGGCGGCCGCCCCTGGTCCCGTCGCCATAGGCCAGCGCCGCAACAAGAACCGGGCGAAATGCCTCGAAGTCGATGATCCGGCCCAGTTCCTCCAGCGGATCGCCGGCGCCGAAAGCCGCTTCAGCTGATCCGATAATCCGATCAATCCCGCCTGCCGCATCGCTGCCTCTTGTCAGGCCGAGGGAATCAAATCACACGCGGAGTGGCTAGGGGTTTTTGGAGGTGC
>NZ_ASTG01000063.1 GCF_000412635.1 Sphingobium bisphenolivorans | reverse complement strand
TCAGCGGCGAGCCGACCAACCCGGCTAGCGCATCGGTCATGAGCGCGGTGCCGCGTTTCGCCCGCTCGGCCGAGGTGACGGCGAGAATCAGGGCGCGGCCTTTCAATTCGACATTGCCGAGCACCGGGGTGCCGTCCGCCATCGTCACACCCCACGCCATACGCCCGGTGCTCTTCGCTATTCCGTTCGGTTCCTCGCCCAGCCAGTTCCAGAAGTGCGTGGTTTCCCGCTGAAGCGCAGGGATAGTATCGAGCCGCTCACCGACCAGCGCCTGGGTCACGCCGCGTGCGAAGGGAAAGCGCACGCGGTGGAACACCACTTCCTCGCCATCACTGTTGTGCAGCGTAGGGATCGACGCCGGTCCCATGGTCTTGGGAACG
>NZ_ASTG01000062.1 GCF_000412635.1 Sphingobium bisphenolivorans | reverse complement strand
CCATCTCCATTCTCGACGGCACGCCCGCCGCCGATGCGGCGCCGATCACGCTGACGGTGAACGAGGCGGCGCTGAGCACGGCTGGCGCCACGGGGAGCAATCCGGGGCTCACGACGGAGAGCGACAGCCTGCCGGCGCTGTCCTTCACCGCTGGGTCGGACGCGCTCTCGAGCTTCGCTTTCTCGACCGACCTCAGCCATCTGGTGAGCAATCTCGACGGCGCCGGTACGGACATCGTGTGGGTGCGCGACAGCGCCACGCAGATTACCGGGCATCTGGGCACGGCGGCTGGTGCGGTCGCGATCACGCTGACCTTGACGGCTCCGGCCAACATCGCTCCGGGGGCGACCGGATCGGTGACGGTAACGGCGACCCTATCCGACGATCTGCCGCATGAGCTGGCAAATGCCGCGCAGACGCAGAGCCTTGGCTATGCCATCGTTCAGGCGAGCGACAATGACGGCGACACCGCCAACGGGCAGGTCAATGTCAGCGTCACCGATGATGTGCCGACACTGACTGTATCCGACACGCCGACCAGTGTTGTCGAGGGCGGGACGGCAAACGGCACTTGGGCGCTGACGCCCGGCGCGGATGGTGTGAGCGCGGTGACCGTGACCTTCGGGA
>NZ_ASTG01000061.1 GCF_000412635.1 Sphingobium bisphenolivorans | reverse complement strand
GCCTGCGGCTGGTCGTCTACGATGTTGATGACCAGATTGCTGCTGACCGGATCGCCGTCGCCATCGGTCAGGGCGAGTTCGAAGCTGACGCTTGTATTATCGCCGGCCGTATTGTCCTTGAGCGTATAGGTATAGCTGAAGGAGCCGTTTCCGGTCACTTCGTCATAGCTGCCGGAATTGATGACCAGCGTGCCGGTGCCGTTGTTCACGACCGTCTGCGGGAAGGTCGCCGGATCCAGCGCCACCCCGCCCACCGTCAGCGACTGGATGCCGTCGGCCGAATGGAAGGTGACGGTGCCGGTCACCGCCTCGCTCGGGTCGCCATTGGCACCCGCTGCCGCCTGCTCGCCCGATCCTTCGGACTCGCCCGTCCGCACCGGCAGGCCCTGCTCGTAGACGGTCGTCGTCTCGCCGCCCGCTGCGGGCACCGAAAGCGTCGGCTTGGCGTCGCCGATCGAGATGGTCAGCGTCGAGGGCGACGGATCGCCATCGCCGTCGAGCAGCACATAGACGAACCTGTCGTCCATCCCGCCCGGCGTGTCCGTGAAGCGCGTATAGCTATAGTCGCCGTTCGAGAAGAGCGTCAGGTCGCCATATTGCCCGTGGATCACCGCCGACCCACCGGCCGCGACACCCTGGCCGCTGCCCGCGACCAGCCCGCCGTTGACGATGCTGCCGCCAAAGCTCACCCGCGCGCCGACGCTGTCCGCGCCCACTATGTCGGCGGTCTGGCTGGTCGTGCCAGCCCCGCTGATGACATTGCCCGCTTCAGGCCCGAAGCTGCCCGC
>NZ_ASTG01000060.1 GCF_000412635.1 Sphingobium bisphenolivorans | reverse complement strand
CCCGGTCGAGACGTGCCCGAAGTGCCGGGTGAAGCCGGTCCAGCGTTCGACTTGCGACAACACGTCGGTGATACGCGTGGCAGGCAGCATGTCGTAGCAGGCAAGCGTCAGGCGCCGTCCTTCGTCGTGCCTGGCATCATCGTCCTTCAGTTCCTTGGGAAATCGCAATCGCTCGCCAGCGAACAGGGCAGCATCGCGTCCGGCCAGATTGTGGGCGACGTCGCGCAAGGCGCTGTCGAGCTGCGCGGCGCGCTGATCGAGCCATGCGTGTGGATTACCGAGCGAGAACGGCGGTTGCAGCGCTGCGCCGGATAACGGCGCGAGCAGCACGTCCAGCGACCTGTGCCGCCTTGACCTCGGCACCCAGATATCACCCGAGGCCAGTGCATTGGTGAGCGCGCCGTAAGTCGCCATCTCCCAGTGCGTCCGGTCGATCTTGCCGGCGACCACGACATGGCGGTGCCAGCGCCGCTCGACATGACCGAGCGGAACGTCGGCAGGGAGGGGCTTGCGCCAGTCGCCATCAAGATTCGACAGGATCGCCATCGCGTCGCGCAATGCCGCGGTGCCGGCCCGACCGTGGAAATCGAGCGCTTGCAGGAATAGAGGCCCTGTTCGCTTGAAGGTCCGGTATTCGGCTGCGA
>NZ_ASTG01000059.1 GCF_000412635.1 Sphingobium bisphenolivorans | reverse complement strand
ACATCGTAGACGACCAGCCGCAGGCGGCGAACGACAGCGGCTATGTTGCGCCCGAGGATACGACCATCACCATCGATGCGCTGCTGAACGACCAGTTCGGCGCGGACGGCGTCGATATTCACGACGGTACCAAGGTCACGATCATCAGCGCGCCGCAGCATGGCAGCGCCAGCTATGATCCGGTGACTGGCTTGTTCAGCTATACGCCCAATGCGGTCGCGGTGGCGACGCCCGACAGCTTCACCTACCAGATCGTGGACGGCGACGGCGATCCGTCGATCGCGACAGTTTCGATCCTGTTGCAGCCCGATGCGACGCCCAGCATCCTGTTGGCGCAATCTGTCACCGTCGATGAGGACGGTCTGACCGGTGCCAATGTCGACGCAGGGCGCACGGGCGAAGTGGCATCGACCGGCAGCGCGAGCGCGACCGGCCAGATCGTCGTCGATTTCTTCAAGGACGTTCCGGCGCAGGCCGATGCGCTCGCCTCGATCAAGCTGGTCGACAGCGGCGCGCTGGACGGCCAGTTGAAGACGCTGGCCGGTGCGAACGTCACCTTTGCGCTCGACGGTGCCGGCGACCTTGTCGGGTCGAGCGCAGGCGGGGAAGTGATCCGCATCCACATCGTGAGCGCGACCGTCGGCACGGGCGTGGATGCGACCAAGGTCACCTACAGCTATAGCGTCACCCTGTCGCAGCCGGTCCAGCATAGCGTAGCTGGGAGCGAAGACAGCGACCTGCTAAGCGGCATTGGTTTTGAAGTGACCGACACCGACAACAGCAAAACGGCCGGCAGCTTCAGCGTCACGGTGGTGGATGATCTTCCCGCTCTGACGGTATCCGACACGCCGACCAGCGTTGTCGAAGGCGGGACGGCGAACGGAAACTGGGCGCTGACAGCCGGCGCGGATGGTGTTAGCGCGGTGACCGTGACCTTCGGGA
>NZ_ASTG01000058.1 GCF_000412635.1 Sphingobium bisphenolivorans | reverse complement strand
CTGATTTACCTCTGGCCGTGAGGCTGTGGTTATGATTCCATCGCGTTGGAGCGATGGAGGTGCATGTGTCTGTGCAGCGTGGATTTTTCGATCTGGCCGAGCGGTATGCGGCGCTGTCGGCGGCAGGTGATCCGCTGGAGAAGCTGGATGCCCTGATCGACTTTGGGATTTTCCGTCCTGCGCTGGATGCGGCGCTGCAACGCTCTGACGGCAGCAAGGGTGGGCGCCCACCGATGGACGCGGTGATGATGTTCAAGACGCTGGTCCTGCAGACACTCTACGGGCTTTCGGATGCACAGAGGGAATTCCAGATCCTGGACCGGCGCAGCTTCGGGCGCTTCCTTGGGCTCGACGATGGTGACAACACGCCCGACGAGACGACGATCTGGCGCTTCCGCGAGGCACTCGTGCGCGCCAATGCCATCGAAGCGCTGTTCGCACTCTTCGATGCCCATCTCAAGGATCAGGGCTACCTGGCCATGGGTGGGCAGATCGTTGATGCCAGCATCATCGCCGCCCCGCGCCAGCGCATGACCGACGAGGAGCGCGCCATCGTCAAGGACGGCGGCATTCCCGAGGGTTGGGCCGCCAAGCCGGCGAGGCTGGCACAGAAGGACCGTGACGCGCGCTGGACGTTGAAGCGCGGGCGGCGCAAGAAGGGGCCTGACGGCAAGTTCATGGCCGAGATAGCAACGCCCATCTTCGGCTACAAATCCCACATCGGCATCGACCAGCGCCACGGCTTCATCCGCACATGGTCCGCCAGCGATGCCGCCCGCTACGATGGCCGCGAACTGCCGGGCCTGATCGATCCGGAGAACACGGGCAGTTCGATCTGGGCGGACACCGCCTATCGCAGTCAGAAGAACGAGCGGGCCATCCTCCGCGCGGGGCGGGTTTCAAAAATCCACTTCCGCAGAGCACCGGGCAAACCGCTTCCTACCCAGCGCCAGCGCGCCAATGCTGCCC
>NZ_ASTG01000057.1 GCF_000412635.1 Sphingobium bisphenolivorans | reverse complement strand
GCGCAATGGCGGGTGCCGGTTCGGATGATGTCAGCCCCTCGGCCCGCGCCGCCATGGCCTGTTCGACCGTCTCAATCGTGGTCAGCGGCGAGCCGACCAACCCGGCGAGCGCATCGTTGATAAGCGCGGTGCCGCGTTTCGCTCGCTCGGCCGAGGTGACGGCGAGCATCAGGGCGCGGCCTTTCAATTCGACATTGCCGAGCACCGGGGTGCCGTCCGCCATCGTCACACCCCACGCCATGCGCCCGGTGCTTTTCGCTTTTCCGTTCGGTTTCTCGCCCAGCCAGTTCCAAAAGTGCGTGGTTTCCCGCTGAAGCGCAGGGACAGTATCAAGCCGCTCGCCGACCAGCGCCTGGGTCACGCCGCGTGCGAAGGGAAAGCGCACGCGGTGGAACATCACCTCCTCGCCATCAATGTTGTGCAGCGTGGGGATGGGCGCCGGTCCCATGGTCTTGGGAACGACATCGAACAGCCATGCCGTGCTGATGAGGGCCGGAAGTGCAGCCTGCTGATGAGGGCTGGAAGCGCAGCAAGATCGTCGGCGTCTAGGTTCAACGCGGTGCGCGGGCTGCGCTTGCCCTTCGAGCGCCGCAGATCGGCGACGAGCGCCTCGGCCGCCTCCATCGTGAACGACAGCACGCCGCCCGACAGGAGGTGCTTGCCTCCGACCTGCACGACGCGGGCACCGATCCTGTCCCATTGCTTCAGCGTCTGCGAGGCGCTGCGCTCGGATACTCGAAGCGGCTCGCCGCCCCGGATCAGGTCGCGCACGAGGAAGCCGCTGCCGGGCTCGACCTCGCTGACCTCGTGGAGGCTCATCACTGACGATCGAAGGGCACGCAGGTAGATTTTGGTCGGGCCGCTCTCATTCCAGCCCCGGCGCCGAATATAGTCATCGACGATGTTCCGGTCGGGTTGGATGGTGCGCGTCAGCAGATCCTCGAACGCGCATCCCC
>NZ_ASTG01000056.1 GCF_000412635.1 Sphingobium bisphenolivorans | reverse complement strand
GATCGTGCCCCGGGGGATGGTGTAACAGCGCGGATCCTCGGTAGAGGAGGGGACTGGATCAGGCAGCCACGCCGGGCAGCTTGATGAGAGGATTGTCGCTGACTGGGGCGAGACTTTCAAGACTCATGTATCGGCGGGATACGGCCCATTCGTCCTGCTGTTCGAGCATCAGGGCACCGACGAGGCGGATCACGGCCGCATCATTGGGAAAGATGCCGACGACATCGGACCGTCTTTTGATCTCGCCGTTGAGGCGCTCGAGAGGATTCGTGCTGGAGATCTGGGGCCAATGGTCCTTGGGGAAGGCGGTATAGGCGAGAACATCCTCTCGTGCGGCGTCCATCATTTCGGCGAGCTTGGGAGCGCGGTCGCGTAAGGCGTCGGCGATTGTCTGCCACTGCTTATGGGCCTCCTGAGAGGTCTCCTGGGCGAAGATCGTCTTGATCATGGCTGTGACCGCAGGCCGCTGCTTGGTCGACACATGCGCGAGAGCATTGCGCATCCAGTGGATTCGGCAGCGCTGCAGGGTAGCATGGAAGACCTTGCTGGCGGCGGCGCGCAGCCCTTTATGATCATCGGCGATGACAAGTTTGACGCCCCGCAGCCCGCGATCGGCGAGAGACCGCAGGAAGCCCTTCCAGAAGGTCTCAGCCTCGGTAGGGCCGGTGGCGACGCCCAACACCTCACGCCGGCCATCGGTGCTCACCCCGACAGCGATTATTGTCGCCGTCGATAGGATCCGGCCCCCCTGGCGGGATTTGATGTAGGTGGCATCGAGCCAGACGTACGGAAATTCGCCTTCTATCGGCCTGTTCAGGAAGGCGTTGACCCGCTCGTCGATCTCTTCGACCAGCCTGCTGACGGAGCTCTTGGAGATGCCTGTGAGGCCCATGGCCTTCACCAGATTATCGACCGAGCGGGTCGAGATGCCTTGTACATAGGCCTCCTGAATGACCGCGGTCAGCGCCTTTTCAGCGGTACGCCGGGGTTCAAGGAAGGACGGGAAATAGGACCCCTTGCGAAGGCGGGGGATCTCCAGATCAATATGGCCCGCCCTGGTCTCCCAAGAGCGCTCACGATAGCCGTTGCGCTGAACCTGCCGCCCTGCGGGATCTCGAGCCCCATGGGGAGCGCCGGTCAACGCCTGCACCTCAGCTTCCATCATCCTTTCAGCAGCGAAGGCCAACATCTCGCGTACGAGATCTGCGTCTGCACCCTTTTCAACCAGCTCGATAAGCGCCATTCTGTCTGTGGTCATCGTCGTCTCCGATAGGTTCATTGGTTTCGCAACCCGAACTCTACCGAAGATCGGCGATGGCCGCCAAGACAGGGGCCATGTCATTGCTGGGGCTTGAGGCTCCGGTCGCTACGCTCCCTGCACCTCAAGCCCCAGCAATGACGCTGTTACACCATGCGATGGGACGCGGCC
>NZ_ASTG01000055.1 GCF_000412635.1 Sphingobium bisphenolivorans | reverse complement strand
AGTGGCTAGGGGTTTTTGGAGGTGCCCAGCTTCAACGGCCGCCTCCGCGACGAATGCCTCAACAAACCCTGTTCACACGCTGGCGCATGCCGCTTCGTGCTCGCGGTCTGACGGCACGCCTACAACCAAGACACACCGACCTTCATGCTGACGGGAATATTCGGAGCAGATTGACACACTGGCCAAAACGTTTCCATAGAGGGGCTTCTTAAATTTGCACCGAGAGAGTGGTTCAATTGTATTTTATGCGTGTAAACTAAAATTAATAAGGAATTTAAATTGCAGCATACGAACTTAGACGGGATGCCACCCCCTATTGTCTTATGCGCAGGATTGCCTAGAAGTAGCAGTACTTGGCTTTATAATGTGGTTATTTCTCTGTACAGAACTAAGTATGAGGTAACCGGCATATTTTCGGATATATATTTAGAAGATTTTGATAACTTCGACTTCTATAAAAGGAAGTTAGTTATAAAGTCTCACTCCCCAAGCAAAGAGTTAGTAGATTACGTTATATCGAGAAATGGAAAAATATTTGCAAGTGTTCGAGATCCTCGTGATTGCGTAGTTTCACTGATGCAAGCCTTTAAGTTCACCAAGGAACAAGCTATTTCTATGTTGGAGCATAGCTGTGATGCTATATATTCAACATTAAGCTCGCAATGCGACTTCATTTTACGTTATGAAGATTACGTGGATAAATCGGACATCGTAGTGAATTTGGCTCGGGAATTGTCCTGCGAGTTAAGTGAGCAATGTGCACATGCGATCGCTGCCGACTTTAGCGCCTCTAAAGTGCGTTCTGAAATCGCCACACTCGAAGCACAGGGAATAATCAACAGTAGCAATCCAGCTGAAAGCTGGACTAAAGAAAGTCATTGGCATCCAAATCACATCGGAGATGGTAAAGTTGGAAAGTATATTGATGAATTGTCAGATTTAGACAATTTCATTATATCTAAAAAAAATCGAGAATTAATGAATTCATTTAACTATAATACAAGTGATTATCTGACTAATAGCACCTTAATAGACTTCGGAAAATGTAGGTATATAGAAAAATGCCATGGCTTTTCCTTTTCCGAAGACTGGGGAGTGTGGACAGATGGTTCTAGCGCGCACCTCGAATTGCGATATTTACCTACAATACATTCTATCCGACTTGAAATTTTACTATTTCTTGGTCCGTCCCTTCAAGGAGAAAACCCTCAAGGAAAGGGATATTTAGAAATCAATGGTGTTGAGGTGATGCACTTTCCTACTTTATGTTCTCCTGTTTCTGAGATATTGATCGTCCACAATATCATTCCAGATGAGGGCTTCATTAATATAGATTTCCACTTTTTTAATTTAAAAAGCCCTAAAGAATTGGAAATCAGCGACGATGATAGAAAATTGGGGTTGGGGCTTCGCCAGATTTACTGCAATTTAGAAGCATAATCCGATCACTCTGGCTCATACCCGGGAGCAGTGAAGTGGGCACCTGGGTACCTCTATCAACCCGTTGTTCTGAG
>NZ_ASTG01000054.1 GCF_000412635.1 Sphingobium bisphenolivorans | reverse complement strand
AGATCCTATGCAGGCCGGATCGGCTATGCCGTTGTTCCGTCAAACCTCACGGAGAACGCTACATGGAGAACTCGTCGTCAGATTACTGCCCCAAGACTTCTGTCATTGTCAGCGTTGAGCTCAGCAAGCGCAACTGGCTTGTTGCTTCGCTCTCGCCAGGAGCGGCGAAGCCTTCGCTACGGACAATTCCTGCCGGGAACAGCGCGGAACTGATCAGTCACCTTCGCAATCTTGAGTGCAAGGCCGCTGATCGTATCGGTGAACCTGCCGCCATTCGCCTGTGCTTCGAGATTGGATATGATGGCTTCTGGCTCGCAAGGCTACTGCGGTCGAACGACATCGATACATATGTGCTGGATCCCGCCAGCTTCCTCGTGTCGCGGCGAGGCAGGCGCGCAAAAACCGACCGCATCGACGCCGAAGCCATGATCGGGATCCTCAAAGCCTATCTCGCTGGCGACAAAAGCGTGTGCCGGGTCGTGGACGTGCCCTCCCCCGAAGAAGAGGACGCACGCAGAGTAATGCGGGAGCGCGGCGATCTCGTGCACGAGCGCACCCGAATTATCTCTCGGATCAGGGGGCTACTTGCATTACAGGGCATACGAACTGTCAAGGCCATCAAGGGTGGTGACTGGTCAAAACAGCTCGACGACACGCGCACCGGCGATGGGCGGCCTTTGCCACCAAACCTTCGTCGACAAATTGAGCGCTGTTTCGAACGGCTCGCGTTGCTCAACGATCAGATCAAGGACATCGAGCGGAACCGCGCTGAAGTTGTGCTCCATGAGGAGTCTACCTTCCCATGCCGAGAGAAAGCGGTTCGCCTTGAGCAGCTGAAGGGCATTGGTCCGAACAGCGCGGCAATGTTGGTTGCAGAGGTTTTTTGCCGAAAGTTCGAAAGCCGACGACACGTCGCGGCCTTCCTTGGGTTAGCTCCGGCGCCCTTCGCCAGCGGCGACGTGTCGCGTGATCAGGGCATCAGCAAAGCCGGTAACCGAAGCACACGTGTGCAGATGGTGGAACTTGCCTGGTGTTGGTTGAAATATCAGCCAAGTAGCGAACTGACCGTTTGGTATCGCAACCGGTTCAAAGGCAACGGCGCTCGCGCGGCAAAGGTGGGGATCGTTGCGCTCGCCCGAAAATTGTTAATCGCGCTTTGGCGCTTTGTGGAGACCGGTCTGGTCCCTCAAGGTGCCGAGCTCCGCGCCGCCTGATGCTTATGTTGCAACAGGCTCGATAAGGCGACGCGGATTGGTGTGATGTGTGACCGGGAAAGTTGATGGCGCCTGAAAACGCCCAGTAGTAGTTTGGTCCGCATCCGCCTTTGCTCGATCCGGGGATGTGAATACGGATTATGGTGCGCGGGCACGGCCGCGACCGGATACAAGTCTATGCACGGATAGTGCATCAGCTGACCTCGGAACGAATGAAGCCAATCCTTGAGCATTGCGTGTGGGGGCTCCCAACCCGTCAACAGAAGGAACCGTTCAATGCGATCTTGACAAGGCCCGGATCATACAA
>NZ_ASTG01000053.1 GCF_000412635.1 Sphingobium bisphenolivorans | reverse complement strand
GCCGCCAATCTTTGCAACAGAGCCCCTATTTCCGTTGCGGTCAATTTCCGGCGCGACATGCTGCATCCTTCGCCTACCGATCCCACGGCGGACCCGCGATTTATTCCGCGCACAATCACCGCCAGCAATTGAAGCGACGGCGCGCTAGGCGCTCAATTCGGCAAGCCGGTGTGGGCGCTGATTCCCATCCCGGCCAGCTCCTCAATGAGCCAGTCTCGAAAGTCCGAAATGGATTTCGCGCCTTCGGCCCGCAAGGCGGCAACGTCTTCCTCTTTGAAACTCCAATCGTCCTTGCCGATGTGGCGCAAGGCGCGCCTGACGCAATGTTTCTGATAGCTGTAGATCGCGCAGCGGAGATACCCGCGAATGATCTTTTCCATAGCCGCATCGTCATTGCGGTGGCGATCTAGCATTGCGTCAAGGTCAGCTATGGACGGATTGGGATCAAGCATGGTCGGCCTCGATCTGTAGGGCGAGCTGGGCGAGGCGATCGGGGGCAAGCAAGTCGTCGGCCGCTAGGTCGATGGCGAAGGGTTCGCCGGGTTCGAGCGGCCGTCGATCGGCGGCGAACGCGGCAAGATAGGGTTGCGCCGCGTCGGTTTCGATCCAGCGCCAGAAGGCAGGCCCTTGGCCGAATAGCCCGGCCTCGAACATATCGAGCCGGGCTTGCGCGAAATCATCGCACATTAGGCGAAGTGGATCACGGCCGATTCAGTGGTCCGCCCCTGCGGACGCACGACAATATCGACCTTACAGCCAAGCCGGGTGAGCATGGCCAGAAGCCGCTCAACCGAGACGCTGCGGAACTGGCCTCGCAGGATGCGCGACAATTCCGGTTGGGTAGATCCCGTAACCTTGGCGGCGGCGATCTGCGTCAATTTACGTTCCTGCATGGCCTCGGCTACACGGGTAACGAGCTGGGCTTTCAAAAGGTGGGTGTCGGGGTCGGCAAAGCCTAGATCGGCAAAGACATTGCCGCTGCCTTCCTCAATGATTTCGTCCTGTGCGCTCATGCTGTGCCTCGCGGGGTCTGGTGTTGCCGGTGATGCTCCTCGGCGGATTTCAGCCGCGTTCGGATCAAATCCATATCGGCCTGCGGCGTGGCCTTGCCCTGCTTGGATTTCTTCTGGAAGGCGTGCAGGACATAGACCGCCTCCGCGAATTTGACCGTATAGACCGTGCGGAACGTATCGCCTTGGTGGTCGTCTATGATCTCGACCACGCCAGCGCCGCCAAAGCCCTTCAACGGCTTAGTGCTGGCGTGCTGCCCGCCTTGCTGCGCAAGGTGCAGGGCATAGCCCATTACGTCCTGCACATCGTCCGGGAACTCCCGAAAATCGCGCTTTGACGATGCCACCCATCGAACCGGCCGTTCCGTATCCATCGCGGCTATTATGCACAAATATACATAGCCCGCAAGCGGAAATTATGCGCGTATGTGCATATTGCCAGCTCGCTATGCCGATTGAGGCGACCGCGATCGGGGCGGCTCAATCGAGCGCCCTGCGCGACGAATGTATCAACGCCGGGGATGCAGGGCCGTAATTTTATGCTAGAGGCCCGGCGCGGCCCACGCCCCCCAATTGGCTCTGTTGCAAAGATTGGCGGC
>NZ_ASTG01000052.1 GCF_000412635.1 Sphingobium bisphenolivorans | reverse complement strand
GGTGCGCGGCGACGATGCGCGAGACGGTGGGTTCACTGACGCCGTAGAGCCGCGCCATCTCGGCACCGGACTTGCGGCCGGACGTGACGGACTCGGCGATTTCGCGGCGCTGCTTGTCGCCGAGCTTGGGCCGACGCCCGCCGATCCGTCCTTCTGCGCGAGCCTGGGCAAGGCCGGCGCTGGTACGCTCGCGGATCATGGCCCGCTCGAACTCGGCGAAGCTTCCCACCATCTGCATCATCATCCGCCCTGCCGCGGTGGTGGTGTCGATCGCCTCGGTCAGTGAGCGGAAGCCCGCGCCTGCCAGCTCGATCCGCTCCATGATGTGCAGCATATCCTTTAGGCTGCGCGACAGCCGGTCAAGCTTCCAGACGACGACGACGTCTCCGTCGCGCAACTGGCCGATCATCTCCAGAAGCTTGGGTCGGTCCCACCGCCCACCGCTGGCGGTCTCCTCGAACACCCGCTTGCAGCCGGCCGCATCGAGCGCGCGCCGCTGCGCGGCGTTCGACTGGTCGTCGCCCTTCGACACGCGGGCATAACCGATCAGATAGGGTTCGCGCGTCATCTGCGTCTCTTTCACAAACGGCCGTATCTGGAGGCGGAAACAGCATGCACCAATTTCCGCAGCCTTGGGTCTTTCACAATCCTCTTTCACTAAGCCAACAAAAGGCAAGAGGTTTTTGGAGGATGAAACATGCCCGCACGTATTCCGATGACCCAGCGGCAGCGCGCCGCGTTGCTTGCTTTGCCCGACAGCGAGGCGGCGGTGGTGCGACATCATGGCCTCGATGCCGAGGACCTTGCTGCGATCGGCTTCGCACGCACTCCGGCGACCCGCTTGAGCTATGCCCTGCAACTCTGCTGCCTGCGCTATCCGGGGCGACATCTGCGCACAGGCGAGCTGTTGCCTGCAATCATGCTCGACCACATCGCCGAACAGGTCGGAGTGGATGCAGGCGTCGTCGCCGACTTCGCGCGGCGAGCGCCGACCCGCTACGATCAGCTTGCCGCCATCAAGGCGCGCTTCGGATTCACCGATCTGAGCCGGCCAGCGCGCGGCATCATGATGACTTGGCTGGAAACCGAAGCCATGGCTATCGTGGACGGGCGCATTTTGCTTGATCGATTGCTGGACGAGCTGCGCACGCGACGCATCGTCATCCCTGGCATCAGCGTCGTTGAGCGGATGGCGGCCGAGGCGATGCTTCGGACGGAAACCGATCTGGTCGCCGCGGTCGATGCTAAACTCGATGCGGATATGCGTCAGCGTCTCGATATGCTGATCGATGAGAAGGTACATGACCGGCAGAGCCGCTTGTCCTGGCTGCGCGAACCAGAGCCCCGCGTCGCGTCAGCCTCGCTTGCCGAAATCCTCGAGAAGGTCGCGATAATCCATAGGACCGGTATTTCCAGCATTCCGGTCGATCCCCTGCACGAGCCCCGCCTGACGCAGTTCGCCCGCGAAGGCGTGCGATATACAGCCCAGGCTTTCCAACAGATGCGCGTCTCCCGCAGGCGGGTCATCCTGCTT
>NZ_ASTG01000051.1 GCF_000412635.1 Sphingobium bisphenolivorans | reverse complement strand
CAGACGTGACGACCGTAGCCGAAAGAGACCATTTCCTTGATATTGTCGCGGTTCAGGCGAAACGTCTCAGGTTCGGGGAATACATCGGGGTCAAGATTTGCAGCGGTGAGATCGAGGTAGACGATCGATCCGGATTCGATTTTCTGGCCGCATAGTTCTACATCCGACAGCGTTCGCCGGAACAGCCCGTCGACCGAACCGCGACGGCGCAGCGTTTCGGAAATCGCCGCGGGGATCAGCGACGGATCCTCGGTAAGAGTGTCCTTGAGGTCCGGCGTGGTCAGCACGAAATAGGTGAGGTGCGCGATCAGCGTTGCCGTGGTGTCATGACCAGCCGCCCCGAATTCCAGTGCGTTGCGAACATTGGCGCTGATCGTGATCGTGCGTGAGCCGTCCGGTTCGCGCAGCTGCAACAGGTTTGACAGCATGTTGTTGCCGGGATTGCGATCAAGGTTCTCGACGACTTCGCGCAGGTAGTCGTTCGCCTCCGCCAGGTCTTCCCAGTTCTGCCGCAGTACCTCTTCCGGCATCGGCACGAAGAATCTTGCGTCGGCGCGCTCCGGTACCTTAGGGGTGAACAGCTGGAAGAAGCAGTTGGACCAGCGATGATAATCTTCCGCCCGTTCCTTGGGGAGCCCGAGCAGATCGACGATCAAGTAGAGCGCAAGTTTGTAGCTGAAATCGTGGAGGAGATCGCATTCGCCCTTGTCGATGAAGGTATCGATAAGTTCGTTGGCGATCCGGCGAACGACCTCGTCCTTACCCACCAGCCGACCGGGGAGGAGGGCTTGCTGGACGGGAACCCTGAGCTTGGTGTGCTCCGGCGGGTCCATCGAGGGCAGATGCACGTCGGTGTAAAGGTCCGGCACGCGCGGCGCGATATCATCGGGCGGGGGGAGCAGGCCAAACGCGACAGAAGAAAAGACCTGCGGAGTGAACAAGGCCGAGCGCACATCCTTGTGCTTGCTGACGATCCACAAATTCAGCGGCTTATAGAAGTGCAGCGGATAGTCCCTAAGGGCGCGGGCTGCGTATTTTTCGCGGTTGCAGGCATATTCGGGCGAAAAGATGTCGAGGTCTGGAAAGACCGGCAGTGTCTGAGGGTTCATGTTCGGATTCCCGCTCATTTTCGAATTGGGAAGGAAGGACGGCGTCGGCGCGCGTGCGCAGACAGCCTAGGCGCTCAGGAGTCCGGCGGGATCGTGAGCTTAAGGCCATCCAGTTCGGCCGTGACCGGTATTTGGCAGGAGAGCCGCGACCGTCCGGGGGTCGAGACCAGGCCGGAAAGCAGCATCTCCTCGTCGGAGGAGACCGGCGGCAGGGTCCCGGCGGGAGCAGCGTCGATGTAGACGTGGCAGGTCGCGCAGGAGCAGCATCCGCCGCACATCGCCTCGACGCCGTCGATATTGGCGTCGCGAAGGGCTTCCATCAGGAACCCGGAGGCTGCGACGTCGAGTTCGCGTATCTCCCCATCGCGGGTAGTCACTTGGATATGAGGCATTTTCTTCCAACTCCCGTCAGGCTCGCTTGGCTGGTGTAGGCATTGGCAAACCGAAGATCCGACGCCTCGTCGCCCGCTTGGTCGCGTTCTGTTCGACCGAATCGTGCGGCGTCAGAGCGCTTGCTATGCTATATTGATCCCTTTATCAATAGCGGGAAGCGTGCGGACTTCTGCGGCCAAGCGACGTTTGCAATCAGGCTGTGCGGAGGCCATAGGGCCGCTGTCGCGGGGCATGGCTGGCCGGAGTCGAAGCGGACATAAAATGGGCAAGGCTTAACAGGGAGCTCCGGAGGGCTCTGTTGCAAAGATTGGCGG
>NZ_ASTG01000049.1 GCF_000412635.1 Sphingobium bisphenolivorans | reverse complement strand
GACGGGGCGCGGCCCTGGGCCGCTCGATCCTATGTGGCAGCTGACAGACTACGAAGCGTGCGGCCCTGGCCGCTCATTAAACGCGGCCGATTTTACCGGCTGCGTTCTGTAAATGGAGGCGGTGGCAGCTGCCACCGCCCCGCAAGTTTGCGGGGAGCGCGGGAGTGAAGCGCGCTCCCCGTGCCGTCATGCCGCTTGGCTTTCGCTGTCGGCGGCATCGGGCAAGGCAGAGGGTCGAAGGGCGGGGGGCAGGATGCGCCGCCCCGCAAGGCGCTCGTTGACCGTCACGGCAAGGTCAGAACGCTTCATGGTCTGGCAATTCTCTGCGGCGTCATTGCCGCAACCTTCGGCCAGCAGCTTCAAGAGCGTGGCTTTGCTAAGCTGGTCATAGAATACCTGATTGGGTTCCCACTTGTCGGCCATGTCGATCTGCGCGGCCCCGACGATCTGTGCCAGCTGGCGGTCCCGGTCACTATGGAACGAAAGGCTCGTGATCTGCGAGGCCACGCAGTAGGCCAGCAGCCGTAATTTCGCTTCGCTGTCCATCTGGCGCATGTCGTCCAGCGTGGGTGTTTCGGCCAAGCGGTCAAGATCGGCCCTCGCGATCTCGTCAATGCCGGCAATCGTGGAATGGCCCATGACGGCATCGTCAACATGGAAGCGGTTCTTCTCGGCGGTGATTTCGGCGGCTTGTTGCCACGAATAAGCGTTACCGCGAACTTGCCCCAAGAGGCCGGTCAAGAGCACGTCCAGCGCCAGTTCCGGGTCGCTGGCAAGGGCTTCCCGAACCGCCATCGTGCGGATGCCGCCCAGCTGATCCATGACTTTCTGCGAGTAGTCGGGGCGGGGAGGCTTGGGGCCATCGGCGGCGGTGCCCTTGGCGCTGCGGGTGAACGCGACCTGTTCAATACCGTCATGGCCGATGAAGACGATAAGGGAGTGCTCGGCCTTCTGCTCGGCGGTGAAGACGCGGCAAGCCGATACGATAGCGTCCTGCTTGCGGGTCAGGGCGCGCAACTCGTCGTCATAGTCGTGCTCGTCCTCGTCCACCTCGCTTTCCCGCTTGGCGATTGCCGCCTCGATCTCGACCAGCTGCGCGGTTTCTTCCTCGGTCGGATGGCGCTCGCCAGCGGGTTCCAGATGGCCGCGCATCCAGTAGGAATCGGGCCGGTAAAGCTGCCCCTCGGCATCGCGCCAGCCATCTTCGCGCGCGGCCTTGGCGATGGCGTCGAGCCGATCTTGCACAAGGTCCATGACAAGGCCCGCGTCATCGCAATAGCGACGTTCTCCGAAAAGATCGGTGGTGAAGGTGCCGCCTGCGGCGCAATAGGCTTCCTCGCCCACAATGCGGAAATGCTTGTCGGTATCGGCAACCTTCTCCTGGGTGAGCATGGCCCGAATTTGGTGGGCGTTGTCGCCGGTGCGCTTGAAAACCTCAAGCTGGCGGTCTTGATCGTCTGTCAGCGCGAAAGCCTGCGCCGCGCCCATGCCGATTTCGTCTTTCTGGAAGGCTTTGAGAATGGTCGGGTGCAGCGCCGCCAGCTTCAACACGCGGCGGACATAGGCGGGGGAGACACCGAACGATGCTGCAACATCGTCAACGTCCTTGCCGCTGTCGATGATCGCCCGATAGGCGGCGATGGCATCGGCGGGGTGCATATCCTCACGCTGCGCGTTCTCGGCAAGCGAGATTTCCAGCGCCTCGTCCTTACTGCGGATTTCAACGGGAACCTCGAAAGTGCCGGGGATAGTCTTTGCCTTCTGCAACAGCTTCAAGGCCCGGTAGCGCCGCCCTCCGGCGCAAATCTTGATCTTGCCGTCTTCGTCATAGCCGATCAGGTTTTGCAGCACGCCCCGCGCCTGAATGTCGGCTGCGAGGGCTTCGATTTCCTTGGGCTTCACCTTCCGCACGTTGAGGTCGGAAAGTGCCAGCTTGTTCAGTTGGATGGTCTGGATGGTCATTTCTCACTCCTTTAGGCGAAGCCGCTG
>NZ_ASTG01000048.1 GCF_000412635.1 Sphingobium bisphenolivorans | reverse complement strand
GCCGCCAATCTTTGCAACAGAGCCCAAAATCCTACTACCGACCGGCAGGACCACATCGCCATATCCGATTGTCACATAGGTCGAGGTGGAAAAGTACAGTGCTTGTTCAAGATTGGGGAAGGCGTTCAATAGCAGATAGAGGGCCGCCCAAAGCCAGATCTCGACAGCATGTAATGCGAAAAGTCCAAATGCGGCGAGCAGAATAGCCACTCCGTTCACGAAAGAAGCGATGAGCACCTGCGACGCGTGACGGTGGCGGCGTAGAATAGCTAGTAATCCTGCCAAGCCGATCAGGTGAACAAGTACGGTCACCGCAACTGTTGCAGTCGCGATAGCCAATTGCGTCGTCAAACCCATTCTACTTCGTTCCCTCTCCGATGCAGGAGGAACCGACCTCCTCCCTTTGAGAGACGGCCTGTTCCAGAGCCGTCAGGAACGGCGTTTGACTAGCGAGTATTCTGGTATGCGCCTCGGCCAGCGGAAACCAAGCTGCTCGATCGATCTCGGGAAAGGAGCCTATGATACCACTGCGGGGTGGCCATTCAACCTCGAAGGCGTTGCTGACAAGATCGGCGGGATCGAGGTCACCTTCAATCGCATAAGCCTCGACCCATTTCCCCCCCGCCTGGCGCAGGCGTGCGAGCGGCCACGGTTTGCCAGCGGGTCGCGGGCCAACTTCTTCTTCAAACTCTCGAAGTGCGGCGTTGTGAAGAGCCTCTCCTGGCAAGGGGGTGCCCTTCGCGATCTGCCATGCCCCGTCATCCTTTCGCTGCCAGTAAGGTCCTCCGGGATGAACGAGAAAGACCTGCAGCGTTCCCGCGTGCCAGCGATAGGGGAGCAGCCCTGCACTTATTTGTGATGCCATCATCGCTGCATCTCCGCCGCTCACGCAATGCTGTTGAACATGCAAGCGGCATATTTGCGCTTATTCTGGTCGAAAGGATGAAACTGTCATATGCCAAGCGGCGGACGTTCAGTGTCCCAGCACCAACGGCAATTTACCCCGCGTTAGCAGACGCCTTGTCACGCCACCAAATGTTTCCATAATCCTTCCGCGTCCAAAGGCCCCCATGATGACATAATCTGCCTTCCATTGGCTGGCCTCTTCCTCAATGATCGCATCTACAGGATGAAGACGGTCGTTGAGAACCCGAATGCTCGCATTCACATTGTGACGTGAGAGATATCGCGCTGCATCGCTGGGTTCGGCCTGTATCGAGCCATCCTTGATTGTCATCACCTCCACTTCCTCGGCCAACGCGAGCAACGGCGTACAGGCGCGCATCGTCGCGATGCATGAGGGGTGGCCATCCCACGCCAGCAGTGCCCTTTTCATGGCAAAGCCTTTAACATCCTGCGGAACGGCCAAGACCGGCACTCTGGCGTGCATCAAAATCTGGCTCGCGATTGTCCGCATGTCCGGAAGAGGGTAGCTGTCCAGTTGCCGGTTGAGGACGACGATGTCTGCAAGGGCTGCCTCTTTCAGAAGACAACTTGCGATTTCCCCGGTGGTATCAACCCAGTCCCAGCTAACATCTTCCTTGCCAAGGCGCGCGCTGATCCGTGCCTTGTTGCGGGCTTCACTGTCGCGTTCATCGAGCATGAGGGCGGTTTCGCCAAAACCTGCATAAAGATCGCCGGCGATCACAGGAAATGGCGTGACATCGATGCATTGAAGATGGCCGCCAAGCGCACGCGTCAGGTCCAGCGCTGCTTGTAGTCGGGCTTCCTGGCCTTCATCATCGTGCACCAGAAGAAGAACATTCTTCATGATCGGCTCCTCTAGAAAGGCATAAGGTTACGATGCGGCATCTGTAGCAGGTATGAGGAAACATACTTAGGCGCCCCGCGCTCATAGCCACTCCGGTTGGCCCCCTCCCAGAAGCGGCTTTGAAAATTTTTGCCGCAGTAAGCTGATCTTCAACACCATGGCATGGCGAAGACCTCAAAGACCTGCGGTTATCCATTCAACGCGGTGATCCATCGGGTGATATAGCGCGACGATCTGGGTGAGAG
>NZ_ASTG01000047.1 GCF_000412635.1 Sphingobium bisphenolivorans | reverse complement strand
TTACACCATGCGATGGGACGCGGCCTGCTGCGGCATGTCGCCGGCGACATGCCCAACGGATAGCGCCGGAAGCATCCGAGCAATCGGATCCTCCGTCATTTTAATTGCCCGAGCGGTTGCGCGACACGTCCGCATAAGGCTTGCGGCGGCACTGGCTGCACCGAAGCCGCGCGATCAGCTCGTAAATGCGGGTATCGAAAGAAATGCGGCGTGAGCGGGCGAAGTCGCCCAGCGGAGCGACGACGCGGCGACCACAAGCGCAATGGATGCGCAGATAGCAGCCTTGCCGATACCAGATAGGATCAATGGGCTTGGGGCGGTTATAGTTCGCGGCCATTGGGCGCTTATGCGCCAAAGGGAACAGACGGGGAACACCACGCGCGCACGCCGGTTATTGGATTCGCAAGGGAACAGGGCTATATAGGCAATGCTTCGTGTGCTGATTCATTTCGCGCACCTACCTGAACCCGCCGTGCTGTCACACGGCGGGTTCAAACATTTAGGGCGGGCGGCCCTGTCAGGCCACCCGCCCCGCTGGATCAGCCCTTATCGGACTTCCCCAGCTTCACAATTGCGATCACGAGCGCGACGGCTGCGATCGTCAATTGAGCTGCTTCATATGCTGTCAAATCACATCACCTCCTTTGAGCGAGAGGATTTGCGAAGGGCCGCTGTCACAGTCCCTCGCCCTCGCTCGATGAGGGCTATACAACGGATTGGCGAGAATGCGCGCGAAGTGCTTCACATTTTCGTGAAACCGTTGGATGATCGCCGGCGACCGTTGATGAAAAGGGGAAGCTATGGGCCTCGTATCGCAGGTTAGCGCCGATGACCGGGAAAGTGCATGGCGAATAGTCCGTCATCGCGAAATCATGGAACGACTGATTCCGCTTTGGGCTGTGCTTGGTGTTGCGCTGGTGCTGATGGGCGTGGACCTGGGCGGGCGTCTGCTGTGGACGCTGCCAATGATCGGATATGTCTTTGGGGTGATGGCGGTCGATCACGGCCCTGATTACCGCGCCGCGAATTATTGGGTGCCGGTCCTGGGAAGCCAAGCGGCGGCGCTGCTACCTTTGATCGCCAGATTCTAGATCTCTCTGGAGCGGTGGCAGCTGCCACCGCTCCACGCGCGTCAAGCTCTGCCCTCGAAGTGGGCGATCAGCTGTTCCGCCACGGAAGTAATTTCGGCGGGGTCGGCGGTTTGAGTGCAATCGCCGCCTACAACAGCGCCAAGCGTGCCGCCGTCCAGTTGGACAACGTGGACACGCCACACGTCGCGCCGGAGTTCGTATTGATCGGGAAGCGGCCTCTGCATGATTTCATGAAACACCAGGTCAACCCATTGGCGCGCATCCGGATCAGAAGACGCATCGGCGTAGTCGGCGCGGCTCGCCATGACGCTGTATCGGTCGCCTAGCATGAATTGGCGTTCGCGCGCGCGCCGGTCCTGCTCGATCCGCGTCACGCGATCTTTTTCCGCCCGCTTCATGGCCTGTTTCATCCGAACATCGTCGGCGCTGCGCGTCAGCGCCGCCATGATGTTGAGGACGCGCGCGGGCATATAATGCCCCGCGCGCTCGGCCGCCTCGATCACAAATTGCAAATCGCTGATCTCGGTGGGGGAGAGGGTGACGCGAACGGCGGTCGCCGTGTTGCTGATTTTCATGGCTGCGGCTCCGGCTCTTCTTTCGCCTTGTAGGCGGCAAGGCCGATCCATGATCCGTTGTCGCCGCGAAACTGACGCACAACATCGCCACCGTCCCAATGGCCGGTGAAGATGCCGCGCCGGTTGATGCCGCCGACGGGGCGCGTGCGCGCCGCCAGAAGGCGGGCGCGGCGCGTGTCTCGATCTAGGTGGCGCATGGGTTGCATGGTCAATCCTTCCTATTCGCTGGCGGTGTCGAGTTGCGTGCCGATCTCGTCGGCGTCGAAGTCTTCAAGGGCTGAAATCGCGCTTTCCAGTTCGGAAACTGCGGCGTCCATCGCCTGCGCACGTTCGCTGTCCTCAAGGCTGGGTGGTAGATTCTCGCGGGCGGCCTGCTCGTCATCCTTGACGGTTTCAAGCATGTCGCGCGCCTCATCCAACAGGGCTTTGCCCTTGTCGATCAGCACGCGGGCGGCGGCGATCTGCTTGCGGCGTTCGCGGTTCATGCCTCTGCCCTCACGTCGCCGCTGTCGATCTGGAATCCTGCGCGGGCCAGCTCGTCACAAAGGGCGCGCTGCCGATCCTCGCAGGTGCCGCTGGTGGCGATGTAGCTGCACCGGCCATCGTGGAAGGCGAAGCCTGCGCGTTTCAGGCATCCGCGAAACCGCTGGTGGGTGCGGTCGCTCCAATCCAATGTGCCCGCATAGTTGCGGAAGGCGGCGACAGCGCAGACGGAACCGTAATTCTCATCACGCCAGCTAAGCTCGATCACCGGGGGCGATTTGGTCATGGTGGCCTCCCTCAATATTCGCTGGTTAGGAGAATGGTGAGCACGCGAGTTGTGGCATCGGGATTCCACGGTTCGGCGCTGCCAAATTCAAGATCGCGGTCGTAATAGATCCTATGCAGGCCGGATC
>NZ_ASTG01000046.1 GCF_000412635.1 Sphingobium bisphenolivorans | reverse complement strand
TATAGCGCGACGATCTGGGTGAGAGGTCAGCGACTATCAGGATGAGAACAGATTGTCGCGGCGGGTTCATGGTGCCGGGTTAGATTGTCGCTGGCAAGGGCGATTCTTCGCTCTGATTGTCGCTGATCGACATTTTCTCGATGGATTTGATTGTCGCGTATTTTGGGGTCCTTCCAGCCCCTGTCTGTCGCTGGAGGGCGGCCCTGCGACGATAGCTCTCGACATTCATCTCGAAGATGGTGGCGTGATGAACGAGACGGTCGACGGCCGCGAGCGTCATGGCGGGATCCGGGAAGACCCGGTTCCATTCGCCGAAGGGCTGGTTGGCCGTGATGAGCATGGATCGGCGCTCATAGCGTGCGCTGATCAACTCGAAGAGCACGGAGGTTTCAGCCTGATCCTTGGCGACATAGGCGAGGTCGTCCAGGATGAGCAGGTGGTATTTGTCGAGCTTGGCGATGGCGGATTCGAGCGCCAGTTCGCGGCGCGCGAGCTGAAGCTTCTGGACCAGCTCGGACGTGCGGGTGAACAGCACGCGCCAACCATTCTGGACAAGTTGCAGGCCGATGGCTGCCGCCAAGTGGCTCTTTCCTCCGCCCGGCGGGCCGAACAGGATGAGATTGGCGCCCTTTTCCAGCCATCCGTCGCCCGAGGTCATGGCCGTGACCTGCGCCCGCGAGACCATCGGCACGGCGTCGAAGGCGAAGCTGTCGAGCGTTTTGCCCGGTGGTAATCGTGCGTCGCTCAGATGACGTTCGATCCTACGCCGGTCACGTTCGGCCATTTCATGCTCGGTAAGTGCAGCGAGCAGTCGGGTGGCGGGCCAGCCCTCCTTGTCGGCACGTTCGGTAAACTCGGGCCAGATCACCTTGATGGCAGGAAGCCTCAACTCGTTGAGGATGAAGCTCAGGCGCTGGGCATCGACGTTATGGGCCTTGGTCATGCGGCCTCTCCCAGCAGCAGGGCATCGTAGTCGGTCAGGGGGCCAAGCTCGACCACCACCTCGGGCAGCGCGGCCGGATCGGGCGAGAAGCGCGTTCGCAACGCGGCGATGTCAGGCAGCCGGCCTTCGTCAAGGTCCTGGGCGAGAAGATCGGCAAGCTCGGCCTCGCAGGCCCGTTCATGGGCCATGGACAGCAACTCGACCATCTTGCGGCAAGCGTCACGCTCGGACATGGCTTCGAGCAGCCGTTCGAACATGAGCCTGTACGCCTCGCGCGGGAACAACTGGTCGCGATAGGTCAGCTGCAGCAGGGCCATCGGCTTACGCCTGAGGCTATGGATCACGTGACGGTAATCCACCACATAGCCATGTTCGGTAGCGCTTTTCGGGCGACCGCGTGGCCGGGTCATGAGATAACTGCCGCCCAGGAACAGATCGAGCCGATCATCGTAGAGGCGCACACGCAGTCGATGCCCGATCAACCGTGACGGCACCGTGTAGAACACCTTGCGCAGAACGAAGGTGCTGGACGAGGTGACGGGAAGGATATGTTCCTCGTAGTCGCTGGTGCGACGATCAGGTAGCGGTTTGAGCGTTGCCCTTTCGGTGTCGATGCGGGCGGCACTGCGCCGGTTCTTTCGGGCAACGATCTCGTCGATGAACCTGCGATAGGCCGCGAGGTCCTCGAAGTCGGTCGATCCACGCATCGCCAGCGCATCCTCCACCGCCGCCTTGAGATGGCCGTGGGAGCTTTCGACGCTGCCATTCTCATGCGCGATGCCGCGGTTGTTGCGGGTCGGCGTCATGCCATAATGTTCGCACAAGGCGTCGTAGCGTGTGGTCAAGTCCGCACGGGCATCGGCATCAAGGTTGCGAAACGCGGCCGACAGACTGTCGCTGCGGTGTTCGCCCGGCGCGCCGCCCAGCATCCAAAGCGCGTTCTGCAGCCCCTCAGCCAATGCGACATAGCTCTCGCCGCCCAGGATGACATGGGCATGTTCGAAGCCTGACCACACCAGGCGGAAGTGGTAAAGCAGGTGATCGAGGGGCGCACCCGCGATCGTGACTTTGAGGCTCCTCATGTCGGTGAAGTCCGAAAGGCCCATTCGCCCCGGCTCATGAGTCTGGCGGAAGATCACTTCCTGTTCCGGGCCATGAACGGCCCGCCAGGCACGGATACGACGCTCCATCGTGCGGCGAACCCCAAAATCGAGATCGGGATGGCGACGGCGCATCTCCTCGAAGATCGCCACCGCCCGCAAGCCAGGTGCCGCCTTCAGCATTGGTACGATCTCGCTCTCGAAGATCGATTCCAACGGATCAGGTCGCCGTCGGCCGCGGGGCGCTTTACGGTGTGAAGGAAGCACCGGATCGCTCGCGATCCGGTAGCCCGTCGCGGTGCTGAACCCGGCCTTCGCCGCAGCCACCGGGACCGGGTTGGTCTGTCGCAATTTCATGAAAAGCCTCATTTGATGATCGTTGACTTGGCAACCCGGCACTCACGGCATCTCCCTCCAATCTGGATATGCCAATGAATATTGGGTCGGCCCCGACGATCTACGGCTCCTCCATTAAAGGGCCATCGGTTGTTGGGGTCTCGGCTACGGGCTTCGGGCTACGCCCTCCGCCCTTCACCGACACCCCAACAACCGATTCTCATCTTGATTGTCGCTACGCTCGCATCCTGTCAGTCGCCGCGCA
>NZ_ASTG01000045.1 GCF_000412635.1 Sphingobium bisphenolivorans | reverse complement strand
GACGGGGCGCGGCCCTGGGCCGCTCCTTCCTATGTGGCAGCTGACAGACTACTAGGCGCGCGGCCCTGGCCGCTCATTTTCAGCGCTCGCGGTCCTTTGATTTCTCGGCGGTCGGCGTCGGTGACTTGCCTTCGCGCAATGTTGCGGCGACATGGGCCTTTGCGCTTTCGACGATCTGCGCCAGCTGTTCCTTCGATGCGCCGCGCTCGGTAGCTGTCGCGACGCGCTTATCAATGGCGAGCTGGAATTGTGCGAACCTGGCGTCGGCGCGGTTCTGCTCAGGCGAGTTTTTCTCGAATTGCGCAGCAAGGCGTAGATCAACCTGACTGACGCCGGGAGGCATGACTTGCAGACGTAGCGCGCGGTCGGCGGCCTGAATGTCGCGGTCGGTCATTTTCGAAAGGAAATCTGCGGCGCCCGCGCTGATGGCGCGGACTCTTTGCAGCGGATCCATACCCTCGGACCAATTGACTTCGATCTGATGATAGCGGCGTTGCTCAATCAGCTGAAGGTGGTGCATCGGCCCTTTGGGATCGCGGAAAAAGGCAAGCTCCTGCGCTGAACGCGCGGCCAGCTGGCGCATGTCAGCGGACGTTTCCGCGATCCGGTTAAGCTGCTCATGCTGCCGCGACGCAACGGTTTGCGCAGTAGGTAGGTAACGGCTGATTTGATCCTTGGCCTGCTCGATACTCATTGCGCGTCGTTCGCCAACTGGCATGAGAGATTCCATCGAGGGCGGAAACGCGATGCCCGCTGGCCCACGGGCTGGCTCGACGCGGTTCTGCTCGAGCGGCATTGCATCACGGATGACTTTGGCGAGAGAGGCGTGATTTCCGGTATGGAAGCTGTCGCGGCTCGCCTCCATCCAGTCCTTCGGCCCCATTGCTTGGATCGAGACGAATTTTTCGGCCGCAAGAGAATGTAGCTGCAAGTGCAGCCGCATGGTGCGACCATTGCCCTCACGGAACGGATGAACGGCATTTAATTCGGAAATATGCCGCCCCATGGTATCGGCAAAGCGATCACGATCCATCGACTTGAGGGTTTGGAGGTCGGGCAGCTGCTTAAATTCGTGCTCCATGCTGCGGGCAATGAAGTGCGCTCGGGCAAAAGTGCTGCCGGGTTTGCTTATGTCCACGGTCCGAAAACGCCCCGCCCAATCATATACGTCCTGAAACAGATGATTGTGCAGTTCGCGATATTCGCGCGCGTTCGTCGCCGGCGCGGCGCGCTGCAAAACCAGCCCGCCATGTCGGACAACCGAGAAGAAAGCTTCTCGCTCCTTGAGGATATTATCGTCGCGGATTCCCAGCTTGTTCCGGAGAACGTCGCTGTTACGCCAGGTGTAAGGGTCGCTCACCTGTCATGCAGCGAGTTTCTGGCGGGACAGAACATCACGGTTGTAGTCCTGCGCCAGACCAATCGCCACATCGACGGGAATTTGGGTTTCGACCAACAGCAAACAAAAAGAGTGGTCATCCGAAACCAATTCAAGTCCTTCAATCTTGCAATTTGCGATTGCCTCGCAATAAGCTGCCATCACGTCAGGAATGTCTTCCTGCCGACGCGGCTCATACCCCATCGCCTTGATGCGATTCCTGTAGGTGTCGATGATATTTTCCAATTTGCACCTAAAAACGACCTGGCTCCCGCTCATAGTTAACATGTCGGGATTTGTATATAAACCACATTGAGTAGCCCCCATATTTCACCTTCCTGAAATGGGACGCCGCGCTTGCGCGGCGTCTCGTGCATTTTGCGGGGCGGGCATTTCAATCCGCTTGGTCGGTCATCATCGCTAACAGGTAGTCGGCGGCGTTCTGAGCCTCACGGGCAGCCTCGAAAATCGCGCGCTTGTCGTTGCGGAGCGCGGTCAACCAGTGCTCGATATACGCGGCATGGTCTTCGCGTTCGTCGACCTTGAAACCGACAATCGCGCCGATGAAGGATGCGCCCAGCTCGGCCACGAGTTCGTCCCTCGCATAGTCGGCGCGGCTCGTTGAAATCAGGGTTTTCCGGTTGAGGCGGCTTTCATGTCCTGCATGATGCACGGCCTCATGCGCAAGCGTGGCATAGTAGTCGTCGGCGGAATGGAACGCTTCAAAAGCGGGCATTTGGATATAATCGTCGCGGGTGTGGTAATAGGCTTGCGATCCGCCGATGCGAACGGTTGCGTCGATGCGAGAGAACATCACTTCAAGCTCAACGTCGCGGGTTTCGGGATTGGTGATGATCGGAGCGGGCGCTGGATATTTGCCGTCCAGTCCCTCGACCTGATCGGCATTGAAAACCGTGTATCGTTTCAGGAACGGAATGGCGCGCTCGTCGTCCGTCTCGGAGTCCTTCACAACAAGCTTGTTGGCATAAACAACGGTGGTTCCCTTGCTGCCCTTCCTGACATTGCCGCCCAGCTCCAACGCCTGTTTGAAGGTCAGCCAATAGGGCGAGGCGAAGCCCTGACGCATGGCGCTGGCCCAAAGGCTGAGGACGTTGATCCCACGATAGGCGACACCATTGTGCCGGAGCGGAATGGTCGGCCCACCGCTCCACGGCTTCACCCAAGGCTTGGTGCCCGCTTCCAGCATCGCAAGAATGTCGTCGGTGACGGCCTGATAAATGTCGATCCGGTTCGTTTCCTTAGCCATTTTCCTCACTCCTTTAGGCGA
>NZ_ASTG01000044.1 GCF_000412635.1 Sphingobium bisphenolivorans | reverse complement strand
TCAGCGTCACTGACGGCTGGTATAAGTCAGAAAATTGTGAAGTTCTCACCGTAGGACGAGAAGAATGTGACCTCACAGATCAACGGCAGGTCAGCAAGTGGATGGCCTGCGAAAAACCTGATATTGTTGTAGTGGCGGCCGCAAAGGTTGGCGGCATATTGGCTAATAATTCATACCCGGTGGAGTTCTTATACAACAACCTAGCTATACAGAATAATATTATTAAATTATCCTATGATCAAGGGGTTGGTAAGCTCTTATTCTTGGGATCGTCCTGCATTTACCCTAAGATGGCTCCTCAGCCGATTGTCGAAGAAGCGCTTCTGACGGGTCCCCTCGAACCCACCAACGAATGGTACGCCATCGCAAAGATTGCTGGGATCAAATTGTGTCAAGCTTACATGAAGCAATATGGAGCTTGCTTTGTTTCCGCTATGCCTACCAACCTCTACGGTCCTTTCGACAACTTCGACCTGTCATCTTCGCACGTTATTCCCGCGCTAATACGTAAGGCGCATGAGGCGAAAAAGGCGGGCCATCCCAACCTGACGATCTGGGGTACAGGCACCCCCCTTCGGGAATTTCTACACGTCGATGATCTGGCCGATGCTGCGGTATTTATACTGAAGCAATACCAAGAATATGAACACATCAACATCGGTAGCGGATTCGATCTCTCGATTGGTGAAGTTGCACGAATGGTTATGGATATCGTCGGGCTGAATGGTGAGTTGACGCACGATCTTACCAAGCCAGATGGCACACCTCGTAAGTTGATGTCAGCCGACAAACTCAAGAAAATGGGATGGAAACCTAAAATAGATTTGAGGGAAGGTCTGGCATCAACCTATCAGTGGTTCCTTGACAATGTTTACAAATGACAGGAAGGAAGCCATGCCCTTCGAAATTGAGGAGCTTGCGGCAGAGGCATACTTGGCTAAAGGCCACATTTTTTCTGATGAAAGGGGTATAAGTTACACATCATACGAAGCGAAAGAAAACTTAGATTCGCGATCTACGTTTGACCTAGTTGAAGAAAGTATAATTAAGACTAAATTATCCGGATGTTTTAGGGGTCTTCACTATCAACTTGAGCCACATGCCCAAGCTAAAATTGTAAATGTCACCCAAGGAAGCGCTCAATTCTTTTGGGTAGATTTACAAGACGATTCCCCTATTGCACAGGTTAATTCCATAATTTTGTCATCTCCTCATGTTTCCCTTTACACTCCTAGAACCTGCGCACATGGATTTCTGGCCCTTGAAGACGATACTGTTTTTGTATTAAAGGTGGACAGAAGTTTAAATTTTTGTTCGCGTGCTGAAGTATCAGCATTTGCTGATGACATAGACATCGTCTTTCATGTTCCTCCTTCAAGAGATCTCCTCTCCAAAAGAGACCAGTATGCGCCCTCGTTCAAAACCCGTCGCCGGTAGGTTTATAACAGCGCCTGGTTTGCGGGAGGGGAGACGCGGTCCCCTAATGTGACTGATTTCGAGTGTAGCGCTGTTCTCAGCCCACGTTGATCCCGAGCATGAGTTCATGAACGCGATTGGCCGGGTGGCGTTGGCAAGCGCGGTCAGGGTCCGGTCAGCCAGTCATGAGGATTGATGCCGCCCAGCTTGCAGTTTTCGATGAGCGCGGCGATGACCGCCCAGTTGTCACCGCCCTCGTCGGAGCCGGCGAAAAGGACGCCGTAGCCATCGACCTGCAGGATGCCTGCAAAATCGCCGAGATGGATGTCGGGCCGCTCAGCCTTCCAATCTGCCGCATAGACATAGGCGACCATTGGCGGGCCAGCGAGGAAAGCCGCAATCGCGAGTAACGATGGCGTCAAGCCCACCTCATCCGCGCCCTACGCTGGTCGCAGGAGCGTCAGGTAGAAGCACATATATATTGCGCTGCAGAATGGCTTGTGGAAAGCTGGGCACCTCTATCAACCCGTTGTTCTGAGCGGGCTTGGGCGGTTCGGCTGTTCGACTTGTGATTTGGCGTGATAGGTCCCACTTCGCCCCCATGGAGCGGGTTTCCGGTGCCGTTCCCGCGTTTCAGGCGCAGTTATCCCTTCGCTGCCCGTCGTTCGTGGACGATCAGGCGGTGCATGTTGTACGCAAGGTTGGCGAGGGTGATCTTGGCTTCGGCGCGCTTGATGCCGATGGTGCGGATGAACAGCCCCATCTGGTCTTTCTGGCGGACGAACACATGTTCGACACGGGCACGGACCTTCGATTTGGCGGCGTTGGCCCTGGCGGTGCGTTCGGACATCGGCTTGCCGCGCGGCTTCTTGCGGTAATGCGGCTGACCCGGGACTGCCGCTTGAGCCACGCCTCGTTGGCCCGGCTCCGATAGGCCGTCGGCCCAGACATCGGAGGCGGTGTTGTCGTTGGTGACGACATCGCGCAGCATCCGTCCGTCGAAACGCGCTGCGTCAGTGACTTTGCCCTTGCGAATGAAGCCGAAGGCCCGGCAGATCGACACGCTGCTCTTGTAGCCGAAGCAGGGGATGGCGATGTCGATGCCCGGCTTGCCGTTCGCCAAGAGTCTGGCATTTGCGAACTTGAGCGTCCAACGCGCATCGGTGTGCTTCTGTGCTGCTCTGGCGGGCTTGTCGGGCCTCTCGCTAGCGCTCTTGCCTGCCTTTATCGCCTCCTTTTCAGGCGCGGCGTTGCGTTGCTTGGAAGC
>NZ_ASTG01000043.1 GCF_000412635.1 Sphingobium bisphenolivorans | reverse complement strand
CGGTGATACGCGTGGCAGGCAGCATACCGTAGCAGGCAAGCGTCAGATGCCGTCCTTCGTCGTGCCCGGCATCATCGTCCTTCAGTTCCTTGGGGAAGCGCAATCGCTCGCCAGCGAACAGGGCAGCATCACGTCCGGCCAGATTCTGGGCGACGTCGCACAAGGCTTTGTCGAGTTGCGCGGCGCGCTGATCGAGCCATGCGTGTGGATCACCGAGCGAGAACACCGGTTGCAGCGCTGCGCCACTTGATGGCGCGAGCAGCACCTCCAGCGACCTGTGCAGCCGTGACCTCGGCACCCAGATATCACCCGATGCCAGTGCATTGGCGAGCGCCCCGTAGGTGGCCATCTCCCAATGCGTCCGGTCGATCTTGCCGGCGACCACGACATGGCGGTGCCAGCGCCGCTCGACATGACCGAGCGGAACGTCGGCAGGGAGCGGCTTGCGCCAGTCGCCATCAAGATCCGACAGGACCGTCATCGCATTGCGCAACGCCGCGGTGCCGGCCCGGCCGTGGAAATCGAGCGTTTGCAGGAATAGAGGTCCTATTCGTTTGAAGGTCCGGTATTCGGCTGCGATCTCGCTCAACACATCGTCCCTGTGAGGTGCCGCGGTACGACGGATGATCGCGGCATCGGCATCGAGCATGTCGAGAGGCACGATATCCCTGAGGGCCGCGCCGATATCTTCACCGGTGCGTGCTACCCGGCTAACTGTTTCCAGCACGGTGGCGATGCGCATCAGTCGGTCACGGCCTTCGCGTCCCGAAATCGCGATTCCCTGTTCCAGGCGTTTGCGGGCACGAAGGTGAGCGCGTCCCATCAAGGCGCCGAACATGGCGATCGCCGCGTCGGTAAGCGTGGCTTCCATCTCGCGCAGCGTAGCAAGCAGGATGACCCGCCTGCGGGAGGCGCGCATCTGTTGGAAGGCCTGGGCGGTATAGCGCACGCCTTCGCGGGCGAACTGCGTCATGCGTGGCTCGTGCAGGGGATCGACCGGAACACAGGAAATTCCGGTCCTGCGGATCAGAGCGACCTTCTCAAGGATTTCGGCGAGCGAGGCTGACGCGACGCGGGGCTGTGGTTCGCGCAGCCACGACAAGCGGCTCTGTCGATCATGCACCTTCTCATCGACCAGCGTATCGAGGCGCTGACGCATATCCGCATCGAGTTTATCATGGATTGCAGCGACCAGATCGGTTTCCACCCGCAGCATCGCCTCGGCCGCCATCCGCTCGACTACGCTGATGCCGGGGATAACGATGCGCCGCGTGCGCAGCTCGTCGAGCAGTCGATCGAGCAGAATACGCCCGTCCACGATGGGCATGGCTTCGATTTCCAGCCAGGTCATCATGATACCGCGCGCTGGCCGGCTCAGATCGGTGAAGCCGAAGCGCGCCTTGATGGCGGCAAGCTGATCGTAGCGGGTCGGCGCTCGCCGCGCGAAGTCGGCGATGGCGCCTGCATCCACCCCGACCTGCTCGGCGATATGGTCGAGCATGATCGCAGGCAACAGCTCGCCTGCGCGCAGATGCCGCCCCGGAAAGCGGAGGCAACAGAGTTGCAGGGCGTAGCTCAACCGGGTTGCCGGAGTGCGCGCGGTGCCGATTGCAGCAAGGTCCTCGGCATCGAGGCCATAGTGTCGCACCACCGCCGCCTCGCTGTCGGGCAAAGCAAGCAATGCGGCGCGCTGCCGCTGGGTCATCGGAATACGTGCGGGCATGTTTCATCCTTCAAAAACCTCTTGCCTTTTGCCCGCTTAATGAAAGAGGATTGTGAAAGGCCCAAGGCTGCGGAAATTGGTGCATCCTGTTTCCACCTCCGGATACGGCCGTTTGTGAAAGAAGCTGGATGACGCGCGAATCCTATCTGATCGGCTATGCCCGCGTGTCGAAGGGCGACGACCAGTCGAACGCCACGCAGCGGCGCGCGCTCGACGCGCTCGGCTGCAAACGTGTATTCGAGGAGACCGCTAGCGGCGGGCGATGGGACCGACCCAAGCTCCTGGAGATGATCGGGCAGTTGCGCGAGGGAGATGTCGTCGTCGTCTGGAAGCTCGACCGGCTGTCGCGCAGCCTGAAGGACATGCTGCACATCATGGAGCGGATCGAGCTCGCGGGAGCGGGCTTTCGTTCGTTGACCGAAGCGATCGACACCACCACCGCGGCAGGGCGGATGATGATGCAAATGGTGGGAAGCTTCGCCGAGTTCGAGCGGGCCATGATCCGCGAACGCACCAGCGCCGGCCTTGCCCAGGCACGTGCCGAAGGGCGGATCGGCGGACGACGGCGCAAGCTCGGCGACAAGCAGCGTCGCGAAATCGCCGAATCCGTCACCTCCGGTCGCAAGTCCGGTGCCGAGATGGCACGGTTGTACGGCGTCAGCGAACCCACGGTCTCGCGCATCGTCGCCGCGCACC
>NZ_ASTG01000042.1 GCF_000412635.1 Sphingobium bisphenolivorans | reverse complement strand
AGTCGGCCCGAAGCTGCGATTTTGGCCATGTTGAAGAACAAAGATTGAACATGGCGATCTACCAGGCTCGCTCTTGTCCTCCAATCTCGTAAACATCGGTCTCGATCGAGCACCTGTAGCTCTCTGCGATGTTGAACATCTCTGTCTGGAGAGATGCGATCTCATCATCGAGGCTGACGCCATCGGCACCCTGATCATAGGCGACGGTCAGCGTGTAATCGCAGTTCCCGGTCTTTTGCATCTGGTAATCCCGCTCCAGCATCGCCTCAATGCGCTCGCGAGCGGGCTTTCTGCCACGACCATGCTTGTTGAAGTTCTCGATGGTCAGATGCAGGGCGATGGTGACAGAAGGCGGCTTTTCCGGCAGCCCGATCCTTGAAGGAATGACGTCAAGCGCCCGATAGACGGTCATTCTTGAGATCTTGAGGTCGCGCGCGACGCTGGCCTTGCTCGCGCCGGCGGTGATCCGGCGTCGGATTTCATCGTCATCGATGTTTTTCTTCCGGCCTTTGTAGACGCCTTCGGCGCGCGCCGCCTCGATCCCGGCGCGCTGCCGGTCCTTGATGAACGTCAGTTCCATGTCCGCGACCATGCCCAGAATGGTGATCACCATCCGCCCCATGCTTCCGGCCGTCGTCACCTCCGGCTCAAGCACCCGCAATGAGGCTCCCTTCTGGTCGAGTTCATGAACCAGATTGAGAACATCGCGTGTGGAGCGACCGAGCCGATCGAGACGCAGGACGACGAGTTCGTCATCGGCGCGCAGGAACTGCATGATCGTCTCAAGCTCCGTGCGTCCAGTGCGCGATGCGCCCGAGCCTGTTTCGGAGCGGAGGATTTCACAGCCCGCTGCCTTCAACCGGGCAACCTGGATGTCGAGATCCTGGTCGATGGTGCTGACGCGGGCGTAGCCGACGCGGGTCATGGGCAAATCCGTCACATTAGGGTGGCTTTGCCCTCGTACAGTAACATTGGTGACGGAACCACCCTTTTGTGACATGTCGTATATGTCACTTCCGATCGTCACGTTCGGGTGCACCCAAATGGTGCGAGCGGAAAGGCCCCGGTCAGGCAGCAAGCCGCCCAAAATCGATCCGGCTATTCAGATCGAGGTCGAAGCGGCCATAAGGATTGACGTGGCTGTAAATCAGCGGTGTGAGGCCGCGATAATCATCCGGCGTCATCCGGCCCGTCCATTTCGGTTCCACCAGCACGCTCTGAAGCATTCGGGTGTTCACATAGACAAGCGACGCTTGCAGCAAATGTAGCGCCAGGACCGAGAGCTGCTGCTCATCGATGCGGTTAGTGGCGATCTCGCCGCCCTTGCCGAAGAAAACGAACCCATTGGCACTGTTCCAGTTTTCAACGACATTCAGGCCTTCATGAATTTCGCGGCGGAAGGACTCCTCGCGCAGATACCGGCACAGGAAGATCGTCTTGACCGCGCGGCCCAGCTCACTCAACGCCTTGTAGGTCGGGTGCATCACCTCGGAGCGGCTAAACCGGCGCAGGATCGCCTCCGGGTCGGCGGTTTTTGTCTGCATCGCGGCTGCATATTTGACCATCTCGTCATATTGCTGCTCGATCTCATCCCAGTTGATCGGACTGGAGAGGATCGGCTGCAAGTGGGGAAGCCGCGTTCGCATGCCGACATCGGGAAGAGCCAGCTTCTGGCGAGCGATCGCTTTCAGGCGGGGTGCAAGCTCAAATCCGAGAAGCCGGCAAAATGCAAAGCCAACCGCGCTTTGGCCATGACTATCAACATATTGTCGCTGGATTTCCATGTCGGTGCAATGGCGCAGCACGCCCTCGATCATGGAGGCGACCTCGGAGGAAGAGCAGCGCTTGAGCTGGGAATAGACGCATGTCGCGCGTCGTTCGACATGCCAGTAGATCATGACGCCCCGTCCACCATAACGCGCATGCCATTCCGTCATCAGGTTGCGATCCCAGGCTCCGAACTTTGTGGAATCTGACGCACAGGCCGTGCCGGCGTCCCCCCAGACTGCAGCATTGCGGATTGCCAGGGTCGCATTCGCAACCCTGGCACACGCCTCCTTGAGCGCCGCGGCATGAACGAAGCGGCGATGGACATGCAGCAGCTCTTCATAGCTGACATCGGGGGTGGCGCCGGCGATCCGCTTGAGCCCGGCATTCGTTCCCAGGCCGTAGAGGCATAGCAGGAGACGTTGATCCAGCGCGGTTTTCGGCAGTGCAACACGCGAGGCCGATGTTTCGAACGCTTCGAGAAGTCCCGTATCAAGGGCAGCCTCCTTCAGTACGTCGAGCAGCCCGGTCATCGGCCAGCGTTGGCCGATCTCGGTCTTGATCGAGGCGAGACCCCTGGGTTCGGGCAAGGGTTTGAACGGGGTGAGAGATATACGGTTCTCGCCGCGCCACAGCAGCCGAACCTTGTCGTTCCGGGGAATATTGGCATTGAGGAGCAACAGTTCCTGAGCAAGCTCTTCCCGGATGGCGCTTGAAAATGCACGCGCATCCGCCGTCAGGTTCAATCCTGTGTAATATGCTTCTCGCCGCGCATCGAAGTCCTTGGGAAGATCGTCATCGGGATTGCGGTATCGGTCCGCCCCGACAACCCAGATTTCCTTAGAACGGATGCGATCGCGCAGTTGCGCGAGGACACAAAGCTCATAACTGATCCGGTTTACGCGCCCCTCTTCATCAATGACGGAACTGCGCCATCTCGCCGGAATGACCTCGTCGACCGGCACTGCGTGCGGCGGCACGTAGCGGCATCCATCATCCACTTTGCTTCTGATCCAGTCCAGGGCCGCCAGCACCGGACGCCACACGGCGTTGTTCGACCGGAACTCCAGTGCCGAAAGCAGGCTTGGCAGCATACGGCGATAATGATTGGCCCATGACCTCCGCATCACCTTGTAGATCCGCCGATCCAAGGCGCCCTTTGCCTGGCTTTCCTTGATGATCGCCGCCAGTTTGTCCTTGCCGGCGATTGGGAAAATGACATCGCAGATGCGCCCGGATGGATCGTCGATCGAAGCGCTGGCAATCTCGACCAGGAGTCGCTCCTTGCCATAGACCCGCTCGATGTCTTTCGCGATATCGCCCACCACCTTGCGTTTCGAGCGCGATCCGATCTTATGGACCGTCTCGATCAGCAGGTCGACCATCGCATCCGTAAGCTGAGCTTCCCGCGCCATCAGATAAACGGCATAGAGCCCGAGCTGGCGCGCCGGTACATGCCGGCGCATCTCCGAGGCTTTCTCGCCGGCAACCCGGCGAACGATCTGATCGACCCATGCCTTGCCCGTGACCGATAGGAAATCTCGGGGAAGAGCAAGCCGTTGGATAAAGGCGAGTTTGGCGGTCACGCCAAGAATGTTTTCGAGCGTCGCCTGACCTGCATCCCCCTTCATCGTGTTGAAGCCGGTCGGGCCATCGGGATCGGCGAGCGAGGCTTCCAGCAAGGCGACCGCATCCGGCGCAAGCCGATCGCGGACTCGGGCCAACAGGGCCTCCAGATAGAGGTGTCGTTGCGAACGGACGAGGCGTTCCAGCTCCTTGCGCGACGGCCCATAGATACGGCGGTCGCGGCACCACAGGAAAACATGCTCGAGCATGGCATTGATCGGCTGCCCGCCCGCACAAAGATCGTCGGAAATCCACCTCGACAACGCCCTGCGATCCGTCTGCGTCATACGGCGGAACCCGAGATGCCGCAAAATCTCCGCGCAATGCCGGCGGGCGGTGCGCCCGGAAAAATCATAGTGGTTCACGGATTTGGCATCGAGACCAAGTTGCTCCGCCAGATACAAGACACCGTCGGAGGGTATCGAC
>NZ_ASTG01000041.1 GCF_000412635.1 Sphingobium bisphenolivorans | reverse complement strand
GGGCCTTAGCTCAGCTGGGAGAGCGGTTGCTTTGCAAGCATCAGGTCATCGGTTCGATCCCGATAGGCTCCACCAAAGTGCAGATAATTTCCAGAGATGAAGAGTAGCGGTTTGCCGGATACGTCCGGCATGTATGGCCTGCTGATGCGGGCCTCTTTGACATTGTGAATGGGTTTTTTAATCGATGCCGTGGCGACATGGTTCGGTTTTCGTGCGTTTCCGCAAGGAAGCGTCTGAGGATCGGATGATGATCGTACACAAATGATTATCTGGCTGAGTTAAATCACCACACCGTAAGAAGCTGATGCAGTGCTACTCCAGTGCTGTCATTGGTGGTGTGGACTCTCAAGCGTGAGGTAAGGGCATCTGGTGAATGCCTTGGCATGTACAGGCGATGAAGGACGTGGCACGCTGCGATAAGCGTGGGGGAGCCGTGAGCAGGCTTTGATCCCGCGATTTCCGAATGGGACAACCCACCTTCACCATTTAAGACTGGTCCAGAGCGATCTGGCCCCGTGTTAAATGGGAGAGGTATCACTAAGCTGAATAAAATAGGCTTTGGTGAAGCGAACCCGGGGAACTGAAACATCTCAGTACCCGGAGGAAAAGACATCAACCGAGATTCCGTTAGTAGTGGCGAGCGAACGCGGACCAGGCCAGTGCCTGTTGTTTAGTTAGCAGAACCTTCTGGAAAGTTGGGCCATAGCGGGTGACAGCCCCGTATGCGAAAGCGAAACGACAGGACTTGAGTAGGGCGGAGCACGTGAAACTCTGTCTGAACATGGGGGGACCACCCTCCAAGCCTAAATACTCGTACATGACCGATAGCGAACCAGTACCGTGAGGGAAAGGTGAAAAGCACCCCGATGAGGGGAGTGAAACAGTACCTGAAACCGGATGCCTACAAGCAGTTGGAGGGCTCTTGAAGCCTGACAGCGTACCTCTTGCATAATGGGTCTGTGACTTAGTGTATCATGCAAGCTTAAGCCGTTAGGTGTAGGCGCAGCGAAAGCGAGTCTGAATAGGGCGACAGAGTATGATGCATTAGACCCGAAACCCGGCGATCTAGGCATGACCAGGTTGAAGGTGCGGTAACACGCACTGGAGGACCGAACCGTTTAATGTTGAAAAATTATCGGATGAGTTGTGTTTAGGGGTGAAAGGCCAATCAAGCCGGGAAATAGCTGGTTCTCCGCGAAATCTATTGAGGTAGAGCGTCGGATGATTGCCGTTGGGGGTAGAGCACTGGATGGATGCGGGGGTCGCGAGATCTACCAACTCTAACCAAACTCCGAATACCAACGAGTCTAGTCCGGCAGACAGACGGCGGGTGCTAAGGTCCGTCGTCAAAAGGGAAACAGCCCTAACCTACAGCTAAGGTCCCCAAGTCACGTCTAAGTGGGAAAGCATGTGGGATTTCCAAAACAACCAGGAGGTTGGCTTAGAAGCAGCCATCCTTTAAAGAAAGCGTAACAGCTCACTGGTCTAAATAAGAGATCCTGCGGCGAAGATGTAACGGGGCTCAAGACGTGCACCGAAGCTTAGGGTTCAGATCTTTGATCTGAGCGGTAGCGGAGCGTTCCGTAGGCCGTTGAAGCGATCTGGTAATGGGTCGTGGAGGTATCGGAAGTGCGAATGCAGACATGAGTAGCGATTAACAGTGTGAGATGCACTGTCGCCGAAATTCCAAGGGTTCCTGCTTAAAGCTAATCTGAGCAGGGTAAGCCGGCCCCTAAGACGAGCCCGAAGGGGGTAGTCGATGGGAACCACGTTAATATTCGTGGGCCTGGTGGTGTGTGACGGATGGCGTAACTTGTTCGGCCTTATTGGATTGGTCCGGGCAGGGAAGTTGTCCCAGGAAATAGCCCCACCGTATAGACCGTACCCTAAACCGACACAGGTGGAATGGTAGAGTATACCAAGGCGTTTGAGAGAAGTATCCTGAAGGAACTCGGCAAATTGCCTCCGTACCTTCGGAAGAAGGAGGCCCCACATATGCGCAAGCACTTGTGGGGGGCACAGGCCAGGGGGTAGCGACTGTTTAGCAAAAACACAGGGCTCTGCTAAGTCGGCTTCAAGACGACGTATAGGGCCTGACGCCTGCCCGGTGCCTGAAGGTTAAGAGGAGGAGTGCAAGCTCTGAATTGAAGCCCAGGTAAACGGCGGCCGTAACTATAACGGTCCTAAGGTAGCGAAATTCCTTGTCGGGTAAGTTCCGACCTGCACGAATGGCGTAACGACTTCCCCACTGTCTCCAGGATATGCTCAGCGAAATTGAATTCTCCGTGAAGATGCGGAGTACCCGCGGTTAGACGGAAAGACCCCGTGCACCTTTACTGCAGCTTCAGAGTGGCATTAGGAAAGAACTGTGTAGCATAGGTGGGAGGCTTTGAAGCGATGACGCCAGTTGTCGTGGAGCCATAGGTGAAATACCACCCTGTTGTTTTCTGATGTCTAACCTCGCACCGTTATCCGGTGCAGGGACCCTCTGTGGCGGGTAGTTTGACTGGGGCGGTCGCCTCCTAAAGAGTAACGGAGGCGCGCGATGGTGGGCTCAGGACGGTTGGAAACCGTCTGTTAGAGTGCAATGGCATAAGCCCGCCTGACTGCGAGACTGACAAGTCGAGCAGAGACGAAAGTCGGTCATAGTGATCCGGTGGTCCCTCGTGGAAGGGCCATCGCTCAACGGATAAAAGGTACGCCGGGGATAACAGGCTGATGATTCCCAAGAGCTCATATCGACGGAATCGTTTGGCACCTCGATGTCGGCTCATCACATCCTGGGGCTGGAGCAGGTCCCAAGGGTTTGGCTGTTCGCCAATTAAAGTGGTACGTGAGCTGGGTTCAGAACGTCGCGAGACAGTTTGGTCCCTATCTGCCGTGGGCGTCGAAATTTGAGAGGAGTTGACCCTAGTACGAGAGGACCGGGTTGAACATACCTCTGGTGTACCTGTCGTCGTGCCAACGGCGCAGCAGGGTAGCTATGTATGGACGGGATAACCGCTGAAAGCATCTAAGCGGGAAGCCTCCCTCAAGATAAGATTTCTTCGAGCGGTCGTAGACCACGACCTTGATAGGCCGGATGTAGAAGCGTGGTAACATGTGGAGCTAACCGGTCCTAATTGCTCTGATCGCGCTTGAAAGTCCCACCATCAATGACAGTGCTGGTAACAGCATCGGTCATCGACGTGGTGATCTTAGTCCCACCATCAATGACAGTGCTGGAAAACACCAGCGTCGGCGATGTGGTGATAGCCTCAAGCCAGATAACAACTGAATAGACATAGCGTGCACGGCACCGATTAAAACCCAAAGCGCAAGCTTCATTGCTTGGTGACCATAGCGTCTGTGACCCACCCGATCCCATCCCGAACTCGGCCGTGAAACCAGTCTGCGCCGATGGTACTGTGGCTCAAGCCCCGGAAGAGTAGGGCGTCGCCAGGCATTGCAGCTCGCGCTTTGACAAAGCAAAAACCCATTCACTTGTTCGTTGGCCTCAGGCGCCGGCGGTCACATCCGTGACCTTGGCTTCCGCGCCAATAAGGCGCGAGCAGCCGCTCGGCCTTGCGGAGGCAAAAGCCTCCGTTACCCTGATCCAACATCTTTGGTGACGCGGGATGGAGCAGCCCGGTAGCTCGTCAGGCTCATAACCTGAAGGTCGTAGGTTCAAATCCTACTCCCGCAACCATCGCCGTAGAACTCGATACGCCGCCCCATGAGGGCGGCGTTGTCGTTTAACGCGAACGCCGTCTCGTCATATGGGGATTCCCAAAACGGTGAATTTGTGAATCTATGGCTGCCAGTTGGAGGGCATGGCCATGGGTGCAGCGATCGGATTGCGGGACGACTTTGACGCGGTGGGTTTGAGGCGACTGGCGCGTGCGACAAGGAGCGCGAACCAGGGGCGGCGGTTGCTGGCATTGGCGGAAATTTATGA
>NZ_ASTG01000040.1 GCF_000412635.1 Sphingobium bisphenolivorans | reverse complement strand
CTGCGACCCTCTGCTCCCAAAGCAGGCATGCGACTACTCCATTTCCTCAGTATTTATGCGGGTTTCCGGCTCATTGGTCAAACGCTTTCCGGTATTATTCCGTGATTCCGTGTCGAGCAAAATAGCGCGCAGATCGTCCATCTGGACATGCGCATAGCGGCTCGTCGTCCGAACATCGGTATGCCCCAGCATCTTGCTCGCGGCCTTGATATTGCCGGTGGCGCGCATGATCCGGGTGGCGGTCGTATGGCGCAGATCGTGAAAGCGAAAATCTCCTATGCCGGCAACTTCCCTAGCCTTGCGCCACTTGCGGTCCCATCCTTGCTTGCTGAACGGGTAGCGCACGCCTTTCTTGCGCGCTGGCCGGTCCTTGCGGGCCGGTGACGGGCGCTCGCAAACATAGGTGAAAACAAACGGGCAATCGTCCACCTCTGGCTGCTCCAGGATAAGCAGGACGGCGGCATGGGACAGAGGGAACTTGTGCTCCCCGCCCCCCTTCTTCTCGACGCGCGCCTCTCCCGCCTGCCAGTTGATCTTGTCCCAGCGCAGGCCGACGACCTCAGATTTGCGCTGGCCGGTTAGAATGGCAAATTCCACGATCGGTTTCAGGCTATCGGGCAAGGCGTCAAAGATGCGCTGCTCTTCGTCCGCGCTCAACTCCCGCACGCGCTCTGGCGGCTCGTCCAGCCTTAGTTCGCCCCACTTGATATCGCTGACAGAGTGGCTGTGCCCGACATGGCGCCACACCCGGCGCGCTAGCTGCCATTCGCGGTTGACGCTCGCATTGGACACGTCGAGGCGGCGCTTAGCGATGTAGGCGCGGAAGTCGCTGATGCGGATGCTGCTCAGCAGTTTGTTCTTGCCAATGCCGGTGATGAGATTGGCAAGCTGGTATTCGGTTGTCTTGCTCGATCGTTCATGCTGCCCCTTGTCCACCCAATAGGCATCGCAGGCCTGATCCATGGTGATCTCCGGCAGGGCATTCTTGCCGCTGGCTATCTCGTCCAGCAGCCGGTTTATGAACTCCTGCGCTTTCCGCTTTGAAGTCGTTCCCGTCGAGCCATAAAACCGGCGCTTGTTGCGTTGGAAGTCATATTGCCAATACGGCGAACGTTCGTCTTTGATGGGCTTGGGCATGGTTCATCCGTGCGGCGCCGGGACGCCAGGTAAGCTTCGCAGTCCGCCTCGTCATAGCGAATCGCGCGGTCGGTGACAGGAACATAGGGAATATCGCCTCTCTGGCGCAGCTTCCGCAGGGTGCGTTCGCTGATGCCAAGCCGTTCTGCCGCCTTCTCAGCGGTGAGCAGTCCCATCCCTACTCCCTCCCCGCAAGGGCGCTGTCGTCACCTTGGCAAGGCGCTATGCCCTTCATGTCGGACCGGCAGGCGATGCATCTGCACTCGTCCGTGACAAGCCGATCCTCTGCCCGACACGCCTTGCACAGCAGGCCGTGGTCTAGCTCGCTGGTGGCGGAACACATGGCGCAGCGGCTCACTTATCACCTCCTTGGAGGGCGCTACTGCTTCCGGGCGATGCCTTGCGGCCCGCGCTACCCGTGCTTCGCACCGAGCCGGTTCCCGTCTCGGCCATTCGGCGGGTATCGCTATCGCTGATCTGGTTGAGCCAATCAGGCTGAAAATCCTCGCACAGAAGGCCCCCCAAAATGGTCGGTCGCGGGTCTATGAAGATAGTTGGTCCTTCCGGCCCTTGGTGCGGCTCGTGCGAAAAGCGCCTGCACGAAAAGGCGGATGGGCAATAAAGGTTGATGCACATCGGATCATCGTTCGTCAGGCCCGGCGCGGGCCTTGTTTCGTAGCGATGATGGTGTGCCGCGTCAGGGATACCCACCGGAACGGGGGAGACGGCTTGCCCGGCTCCGTTCATGGGTAGCCCGGCCCGAAGGGGACGCCCAGACTGATCACCCGCCTCAAACTCCTGCCCCATCCTCTGGGGTTGGGACATGGGGGAGATGGCCGCCAGAACAGCCAGCGCAACAGCTTCGGCATGGTCCCATGCTTCCGGGCACATATGCGGATCGGCGTCATCCCCGGCGATGGCCCGGAACGCGGCCTCAATGGCGGCCTCCCTCACCCCCTCTTGGGGCTGTTCGGGGAGGGGGTGGGCGTCGATAGCCACCACATCGTGCAGGATGGCAATAAGGTTGCTCTGGTCTTGTATGTGGCTTTCCAGCACATCAACGCAGGCCAGTGCAGCCTCTTGGTCAGCACGGCATTTGAATGTCGCGCCGTTGATGAAGGTGCGGACATTGCGCCGCGCCGTGTCGAGCAGTTTCAGTTCCTCGCCGCTCATGCGCCGGTTTCCCACCAATTACGCAAGCTCTTGATGCAATCGGGGCAGATGTCCTTCCCGTTCTCAGGAAAAACCATCTTGTGTGTCGGCTGGCCGATCTTAAACGGGCCGTTCGCTTCTGCTGCGAGGATGCGGCCCCATGAATATTCCTGTTCGACGCGGCGGCACTCTTCCACCGTTCCACATCGGTCGCAGGTCATGACTGTGACGTTCGCTTTAGCCATGGTCCCCCTCCCCCTGATCGCTATATGGCTTTGTTGATGCGGATTGGGTCATGCTGCTTGTCTCCGCTGAGATTTGATAAAGTCGAGAAGCTGGACGCCCAACGCCTCAGTATAGGCGGGCGGGATCGCCTCACTCATTTCGTTAAGGGTGGCCCAATCCATTCCCATAGCCTCGCGCGCGGCGGCTTTATGCCCGCCCTCCCACACGTCGCGGGTGCCGCGTCCGCCATGCTTGGCTGACCGCTTGCGAGCATGGCCGCCATAGACGCCGACGACCGGGCCGCCGCTGTGCTGGCAGGATGATGCGACCAGTTCGATATTGCTCTCAAACAGCCGGTGGCGGTGAAGCTCGCAGCCTTGGGCGCCGAGGCCGAACATGGTCCCACATAGTAGGACGGGATCGCGCATCGACCAGCCCGCCGTTTCCACATTCTCGATGATGTAGGGCAGCCCGGATGCTTCCAGCATGTCCCGCGTCCGATCGATCAGCAGCGGCGCGCCCTTCGCTCCCGGCGCGTGACGCATGGAGGAATAACCCTGGCAAGGCGGAGAAGCATGGATCGCATCGAAGCTGCGGATAAACCGCATGTCGAGCGTTAGCGCGTCATGCTGGATGAAGGCGAACGGGTAACGCGGCTGTGGATCTAGATCGACGCCCACGATGTCAAAACCGGCTTGATGATAGCCCATCGCCGCACCGCCCGCGCAGCAGAACAGGTCGAGTAATCTCATCCCCGTCCTCGTTCGGTTGTGGAGAGAAGCCCATTCTCGATTAGCCAGTGGGCGAAATTAACTTCGTCGTGGCTGTCGCTGCTGATCCGTGGTGTTTCGCGGTAAAAATTGTCGGTCAACTCACGGACGAACGCGATTGCCTCGTCGCTCCAAGCCACCGCCCCCTGTTCCCCCACTGGCGGGGGGGATGCTGGCTCTGCTAGGGCTGCCCTGCGCTTCGACGGCGGTAGATAGTTGTCTTCGGCGTCACAGCAGGGGGAGCAGCCAATCGCCCCGGCATTTGGGTGGCACCAGCAATAGCAAGGTCCGCCTGTCCCCTGTCCCACGCTCTGCGATGTTACCGCTTGCTTGCCACAGACAGCACAGGGATTGTTCTCCGGTGTAGGCCTGCCTTCGCAACCAGCGCATGTTACCGCTTGCGGGGGTGATGAGAGGGCGGGGTCAAGGCGCGCAACGCGACCATCCTCATCGTCATAGACTCGGGCCGCTACCAAAACATTGTAGATCGTGCCTGCAACGTCACCATCCCACGTCTCGCTGCCATCAGCTTGCTGCCAATCATCGACATCGAGGGCCTTGGCGAGCGTCTGGATGCAGAAGTCAGCGGCGGCGTCCATGCCTTCAGACTTAGCCTGTTCTATTACGGTCTCCCGAACCTCCTGCCCAACAGTGGGCGGGGTGGAGAGAGAGGCGTAGTATTGCAAAGCGGGCGATGATTTTATTGAACCAATCGTCGCCTTAGACAGGCCGTGCTTAACAAGAACCGCCTCCAATGAGGCCAAAAGGCTGTCGGCCATGCTGATTTCCTCACGAAGCCGATTTCAGCCTGAAGGCGGCGGATGCGGTTAGCCTGGCCCGCCTCAGTGACAGGCTGGTGAGCCACAATCGGGCTGATGCTCTGGCGATGGCCGGGGTGCGGCTTGACGCGC
>NZ_ASTG01000039.1 GCF_000412635.1 Sphingobium bisphenolivorans | reverse complement strand
AGCGCCAGGCCGAGGCCGAGGGGCTCGACCGCATCTTCACCGAAGCGGGCTTTGAGTGGCGCGAGCCGGGCTGCTCGGCATGTCTCGGCATGAACCCGGACAAGGTGCCGGCGGTGAGTGCTGCGCGTCAACCAGTAGCCGCAATTTCATAAGCCGGCAGGGACCGGGTTCGCGGACGCATCTCGTCTCGCCCGTCATGGCCGCCGCCGCTGCCATCACCGGACATCTGACCGACGTGCGTGAACTGATGAAGGGAGCAGCCTGGTGAAATCGCTGACGCAACTGTCGGGCCGAGCCTATCCGTCGGTATGAAGAATGTCGATACAGACGTCATCATTCCTGCGCACTGGCTGAAAACTACTTCGCGGAGCGGCCTGGGTGAGGGCGCATTCGAGGTTTCGCGCCAGAAACCTGGAAATGTCTTCGACGATCCCGAATATGCGGGCAGCACGATCCTAATCGCGGGCGATAATCGCGGCTCCAGCCGTGAGCATGCTGGATGGGCGCTGGCCGACCTCGGCATCAAAGTGGTGATCGCGCCAAGCTTCTCAGAAATATTCTCCGGTAACGCATTCAAAAACGGTATACTGAGCGTGGTGCTGCGGCCGAATTCCGTTTTCAGGCTGATGGAGGCTGCTCGCTCTGAAGTCATGAATGTTGACTTAGAAAAGCAGGAGGTTTCGATCTCGGGTGGCGAGAGATTTCACTTCGAACTTGATCTGTTCCGTAAGTGGGCTCTAATCAACGGATTGGACGAGATAAATTTAACACTTTCTGCTCAAAGTCTAATCAAAAACTACGAAGAGAAAGCCTATATCGAGCGCCCGTGGTTAGAGGATAACTTCAGTCTCCAGCCTTGCTCTAGGTTCCCTCACTTCTTCGACAATGCCCAGCCGCTTAAGACCGCGAGGGCAGCCATCCCACTTTGGCCCCTTTGAACCTGACGTCCCGGAATCGTGCAGCGTCGCAGGGAAATGGAGGCCAATTTAAAGGTTGTGTTCGCTCGGTCAGGACTGGGACATTCTCGATGAGGATCGCTAACGCGGGCTGGGGGGCTGGCGCTGAAGTGCTTTGGTTTCCGCCCGACCCTATGCGATGACCGGGTTGGTTGCTTCGCCTGACGCTCGGCTTCCACCCCAGCAATGCCGGCGCTGCCATAGCTTCGCTTTGCAAAAGGTCGAGCAGCCCGTGTAAGGGCAGATCGACAGGATTTTGAACCACAATGAATTATCGCCATTCCTTCCATGCCGGCAATAGCGCCGATGTCGTCAAGCACAGCCTCCTGATCGCCTTGGTGCGGGCCTTGCAGCACAAGCAGGGCGCGCTGACTCTGATCGACACCCATGCCGGCTGCGGGCTGTACGACCTTGGCGGCGACGAAGCCCAACGCACCGGCGAGGCCATGCAGGGCGTGCTGCGGGCCTTTGCCGACCCGGACCCCTTGCTGGACGACTACCGCGCCGCCGTGCAGGCGGTGAATGGGGGTGGCGAACCGCGCCTTTATCCCGGCTCGCCACGGATTATGTCGCAGCTTTTGCGCCCGCAGGATTTTCTGATCCTAAACGAAAAGCACCCGAAAGACGCTGACACCCTGCGCGGCGTGATGCGGGGCAGCAGCGCGGCCGTGCATGAACGCGACGCCTACGAACTGTGGCTGGCGATGGTGCCGCCCCGCACCGCGCGCGGCGTGGTGGTGGTCGACCCGCCCTACGAGCAGCCGGACGAACGCGCGCGCATCACGGCCACCCTTGCCGCCGCTCACCGAAAATGGGGGCATGGCGTGACGGTGATCTGGTTTCCTTTGAAAGACCGGGCCACGCATCGGCGGTGGAAGGAGCAGTTACGCAAGCTCGGCATCCCGAAACTGCTGCGGGTGGAGCATTGGCTGTACGATAGCGAGCAACCCGGCATCTATAATGGCGCGGGCCTCTTTATCATCAATCCCCCATACGCTTTCACGCAGGCACTGCCGCCACTGTTGGAGGCTTTGCGCGCGGCGTTAGCGCCCGAAGGGCATAAGGGTGAGATTATATCCGGTTGGTTGGGCGATTTAAAATAGGCCCTCATCTTACCCTTTACCCAGAGGGGGGAGGCCGCCCTTCAGGTTGCAAACAGATCGGGTTACGCTGATTTTTCTAAGCACAGTCCACCCTGGGTGGCCGCGCTCCAGACGATTGTGCTTATACGCCCGTTGGCGACGGACTACATCATATGATCCTGCTCGCTCAGAAATGGCGACCAAGGGTGTCGAAAAAACCTGCGACACCGTGGATGGAGTACCGTCGCTGGCATGCTAAGGGTATGACATGTTTCAAGCACCCGGCCGCAGCGGCACTGTCGAGATCGACGGTTTCAAATATGATTGGGAACTCCTGAGCGAGCCCCAATTGTCCTCTTCCGATGGCTGGAAGGGAATGACCGTCTCCCTACGTCAGAGAGATATGCCGCGCGAAGCGGTGCTGGAATTTCCGCCACCCAAGCGCCTGATGAGAGGACTGCCGAAAGGGCGTCTGCACATCAACGATGCGATCGCTTCGCGGGGGGTGCGGGCGGCATTATCGGCAGGATGGGACCCTGCGTCGCGAGGCAAACCCACGGTTTTCATGGTTGATGCCAACGGGGATTAAGGGGGCGTACGTCGTGCACCCCCGCCATCGGAGGTATCAATGGAGCTAGGCGCGATCGTGCCATTCGTCCGCGCATGCACTAAGGAAGCGATCGGTCCGCACCTGAGAGACGGGATGTCGGCGGCGAGCCCTCCCTCAGACCCAGAACCGCTCTCCCTGACGCCAAAGGACCACAAAAGATCGACGATGCCCAATTCGTGACATTGTCTCAAAATGTCCGCGCCACCATTTCGCGAGGAAACTCTGCCGCAAGATGATCGATCAACGCACGCACGGCTGGGGGCAGTCCCCGGCGCGTCGTGAAGACCAGATGCACGACTCCTTGAAGCCCGCGCCAGGCAGGCAGCACATGAACGAGCTTACCGGCGAGAAGCGCGTCGCGGCAGACATGGTCTGGCAGCATCGCGATGCCGAGTCCGGCGATGGCCGCGCTGCGCACTGCGATCATGTCGGAGCAGCCCATTCTCGGCTCGACCCGGACGACCTGTTTGCAGCCGTCCTCGGTTTCCAGATGCCATTCGAGATCGTCTGCGGCATCATGGGTTACGAGTGCGGGAAGTGTCGCGATTTGGCTTACTTCCGCAATCTGGCTTGCCAGCTGGGGGGAGGCAACGAGGATACGGGTTGATTGGCCGAGCGACCGCATGGTGAGGGCAGCGTCGCTCGTCAGCGCGGCGCGTACCCGCAGGGCGAGGTCGATCCGCTCCTCGATCAGGTCTACTGCTCGGTCCGTTGCCACCAACTGCAATCGCACCTTGGGATAGCGGGCGAGGAAAGAGGTTATCAGGCCCGATATCGGCTCGATCATGCCGGTGGGACAACTGAAGCGAATGCGGCCATGGGGTTCCGCCTGCGCCTGCAAGACCAATGCTTCCGCCTGCTCGGCCTCGGCCAACATCGCCCGGCACCGCTCGTAAAAAGCGAGCCCTGTATCCGTTACGCGGAAACGTCGGCTCGACCGCTCGATCAGGCGAAGCCCGAGGCGCTCCTCCAGCCTTGCAATGCGGCGGCTCAGCTTGGACTTGGGCTCCCGCAGAATGCGCCCCGCCGCTGCAAAGCCGCCATGAGCGACAACCTCGGCGAAATAGGCATAGTCATTCAGATCGATCCGCATAAGCGTTCCTCCAATAGAACGCTAAGTGCCATATCTGCTGACTACACGCATCATCGTTCTGGAGGCATCTCGTAAAGGCCACGGCGCTTCGCCGAAACCCGAAGGAGACAGACAATGACGAACAAGTTCAACAACAAGGTGGTGGTCGTGACCGGCGGCACGAGCGGCATCGGGCTGGCGACCGCGAAGGCCTTCGCGGAAGAAGGCGCCTCAGTCTTTATCACCGGGCGGAGGCAGGACACGCTTGATGCTGCCACCAAGGCAATCGGCGGCCGAGTCACGGGCGTTCAGGGCGACATGGCCAACTTGGCCGACATTGATCGGCTTTATGATGCCGTGCAGCAGAAGCATCCGCAGATCGACGTCGTGTTCGCCAATGCGGGCGGCGGCGAGATGCTCCCGCTGGGCTCGATTACAGAGGAGCATTACCAGAGCGCCTTCGATACCAATGTGAAGGGCGTCCTCTTCACGGTCCAGAAGGCGCTACCGCTGTTGAAGGACGGGGCTTCGATCATCCTGACAAGTTCGACCACGAGCATATCCGGTACTCCAGCCTTCAGCGTCTATTCTGCGACCAAGGCGGCGGTGCGCAACTTCGCCCGCAACTGGATCCTCGACCTCAAGGACCGGCACATCCGCGTGAACGCCATCAGCCCCGGCGTCACCGAGACTGCCGGCCTCGATCATCTCTTTGGCGGTGGCGAGCAAGCGCAGGGGACAAAGGATTATCTCGCCAGCCTGATCCCTGCGGGTCGCGTCGGCCAGCCCGAGGAGATCGCCAAGGCCGTGTTGTTCCTCGCCTCGGATGACGCCAGCTTCGTCAACGGTGTAGAACTCTTTGTCGATGGCGGGCAGGTGCAAATCTGAACATCAACCTCGATGGCCGGATGGAACGTCGCCTCGAGCGGCAGCATCCGGCCGGAGCTGGAAAGGAAAGATGGGCGGCTGAACGGCCACAAGGGGTCGATGGCAGAAGCGGCTGGAGCCTAACAATCCGTCACTCCGACGCGGTCTTCTTCCCAGAACCTGGAATTGCCGAACCTTGTCGGCATATATGGGCTACGACTTCGTAGTAGGGCGCGCACACGGCGGCCGCAAGTTCCGCATCCTGACCATCATCGACGAGGCCAGCAGGGAGTGCCTGGCGCTCATCGCCGCGTGGCAGCTCAAGCATGAGGATGTTCTGACAGCGCTCGCCGACCGTTCCTCGCGCGCGAGCCACCGGCATGGCCGCGGGCCTTGAAGCCCACTGCGTCTATCGTCGAGTCTGCTTCATTGCTGCCGGTGATGTCGGCAATTAGGTCGCCCAAGGGGTCGCTGTGCGACAGATCGACCGGTTTAGAGCCGACGCCAACACCCGCTTTCAGCGCGCCGTGAAAACCGGTCTTTATCGATTATCCACGTTCAAAATCATAGCCGGAACTGCAAGAGTGAGACGCTCGGTCCCCGGTCGTCGCCACTGCTGCTCTACAAGCGAAACCCTGTTCGAGCGTTGTCCCTATTCAAGGACTTCGCCACGTTCGGCAGCGATGGCTCGCTCGATCATCATGCGCGACCGTACGCCGCCAGCGTCGATGTTGAGCTTGAGCAGGCGGCGCTCGGGGTAGCGGATGAGATTGTCCTGCTGCTGCTCCAGCATATCGAGGTCTTCGCTGAAAATTTTTCCTTGGCCCTCCCTGATTTGCCTCGTCAGGGCGTCGTCGTGGATGGCGAACTGGCGTGCCATACCCCAGAAATACCAGTGGGACGTTTCAGTTTCCGGCGTGATGAAATCGACGACGATGCTGGATGCTTTCTTGGCCTTGTCGGCTCCGCACCCGCCATGTCCTTCGAGCGCGACGCCGACCTCGATCATCACGTGGCTTGGCAGGGAGAAGCGGCAGATCTGCCACCGGTCAACCGTCGCTTCGGCTGGTAGCCCGGCGCCACGCAGCGCCATCTGCCAGAATGGAGGCGCTTTCACGCCATTCATCATGCGGCTGGTATGAATCTCGTCTCCGACGACGCGTGTGGTTACAGGCGCCTCGTCGATCTCCTTCTGTCCGATACTGGAGGAATGGACATAGGTTTCATGTGTGAGGTCCATTAGATTGTCGATCATCAGGCGATAATCGCATTTAATATGATAGAGGCCGCCGCCATAGGCCCATTCGTCGCTCTCGCCCCATTCGAGATGGTGCAGCTTCTCCCGGGAAGCCAGTTCCGCGTCGCCCGGCCAAACCCAGATAAAGCCATAGCGCTCTATCACGGGGAAGGAACGGATCGGGGGGAAACCCTTGACCTTCTGGCCCGGCATGCTCTCGGACTGACCTTTGCAGCCCATCGCAAGGCCGTGATAGCCGCAGACAAGCAAGTCGTCCCGGACGAAGCCGAGCGACAGCGGAGCACCGCGGTGGGGGCAAAAATTCTCCAGAGCGACGGCGTCTCCGTTGCCCTTGCGGTAAAACACCATTCGCTCACCGCAGATTTGACGTCCAAGTGGCTTGCCCACGATTTCACCGGGGGTGCACGCGACATACCATGCGTTAGTCGGCCAAGTAGGCAGTGTTGTCCGAGCTTCGATCACTTCAACCTCAAGAAATTAGAAAGAGATAGATCCGTGCCGGCTGCCCAGCTTGCCGCTCTGCGAGGAATTCTTGACACGAAAGTGTGTCGGGCAAGGCGGGGCAGTGTAGCGCCAGCACTCCTGGCCGGCCAGGAAGTCATCGCGATTGGTCAGCTTGAGTACGGTCACGCTACACGATCAGTCGGGGAAGGACCTTTATAATTGCTCCGCTCCGGCCCAGCGGAGGATTGAAACAGGTTATCCACGCTCCAGCTCCCAGGACCCGCAACTGCTAAATAAAGGAATACGAAGCAAAATTCGATCGCTAGATCCCCTCCGTTAACGATGGGCATCCAGCCGTTTTCCATTTGCAGCCCGGCAGAGAAGTGGATGAACCAGTAAGCAAACGCCATCTGCCCCGCCAAGACGAACGCGACAGATCTTGTAGCTAGACCTAGAACCAGCGAAATACCGCCTAACAGCTCGAGAATTCCAGCTGCTCCGACGAGACTTAGCAATTCAACCGCGCCGTCATTATGCCCGCCTGCCGGCCATCCGAATAGTTTCTGAACCCCGTGTTGCGTGTACAATGCCCCGGTGATCAGGCGCAACACACCTAAAATCCCGTTTCGAGAAAATGGAAGGCGATTCACCATATCGGTCATGCTCGGACAAACTCCAGTGGCAAAGATCCGAGCGCATGCAAAGTGTTGTTGAGTGTGCGCCTAGGTTCTCCGACAAGGCGGATCTCCGCTACGCGGGGCAGTAGGGCGCCGAGCACCACCTCAGCCTCAAGCCGCGCTACCATCTGTCCCAAGCACTGATGAATGCCATAGCCGAAGCCGACATGGCCGCTGGCGTTGCGTTCTATATCGAAAAGCTCCGGGTCACTCCATCTACGAGGATCTCGGTTGGCTGCGGCCAGGAACAGCAAAACCTTGGTGCCTTCAGGAATAAGGGTGTTGGCGACTTCAACATCGCAGCTGGCAGTGCGGAAAAAGGTCTGAACAGTAGAGTCCCAGCGGAGCGCTTCATCAAAGACGCGCTTCACCAACTCCGGTCGGTCACGCAGTTTCCGCCACTGTTCAGGATGGGACGCGAAGGCCAGCAACATGTTGGCGAGCCCGTTTATCGTCGTATCTATACCTGCCGAGAGAAACGAACGGACCAGACGCGCCGCTTCCTCCTGAGAGCACAGGCCCGCGTCGGCCTGGACGAACACCTTCTCTCCCCATCCGCCCGGCTTAAGATTCGCGCGTTCACACGCACTTGTGGCCCAAGCAATGGCAGGTGCAGCCGCATCATTCGTTTGCTGGAATATCTGATTGCGGGGGCCGAAAGCGTTGAAAGTAGCCATGGCGTAAAGAAGTAGATGATCGTCCCCGCCGTCGGGCAGGCCAATCGTTGCTGGAAAGATGCGGAGGGGAAAAGCTTGGGCGAGATCGAGAACGCCATCGATCCTGCGTTGCGTGATCAAACCTTCGACCAGCTTATCCGCTTCGTCCTGCCACCGCGCTTTCAGGTCCCGCAGTTCCAACAGGCTGACGACCTGATTCATGAGGCCTCGGGTCCGATGGTGAACGGGAGGGTCGGTCTCGAGGAGAAGAGAAGGTGGCCGCCACGGCTCCTCGACCGCGAAGTCGCTAAGACCTACTCCGCGCGATGATACGAAACACTCCCAATCCTTGAGTGTTGCGCTAACTTCCTGATGCCGGGCCATTCCATAGACCCCGTACTGAGGTAACTGGAAAACAGGACCCGCCTCCCTCAGCACATCGTGATGGGCGTAGGGGTCAGCCAGAAATGCATCGCCGAATACGTCAATGTCTATGCTGGGCGGCGCCGCGGCTGAATTGTCCTGCACTGTCCTGTCCTTTCTTGTCTCATGCGCCAGCTGGAGACGGTGATAGGCTTGCTATGCTCTACCTGCCCTGAGCGGCATCAACCTCGTTGTCGATCAGGCGCTGCATGATCCGTCGCCCCTTGGCGCCGACTGCATCCGCAGGAGAGTGGATTTCCTCTGGTCCGCCAGGGACGACAAGCATTTTTTCGATCGCCTCAGAAGCCTGAATGTCCTCATCCAGCGCCGCCTCGATATTGCGGCGAAGCGCGTCGGTCATGCCCGGATCGTCCTGCCGGAAGTTCCTTGTGAATGCCCAGAAATAGAGGGTGGTGTGAGGATTTTCCGGAACGATGCCGTGGATGACTCGAAAGGCGCCAAAGGAATGGCCTGGATTGACGCCGCCTTCCTGTGCGCTGCGGAATTCAGGGCCGGTTACATGAAGGCAGGGGGCGGCAAAATGTTGAGGCATGATCCGGTCCACCGGGCCACGGATCCCAAGCGCTTTGCCCAGGGGCGAGCCCTCCACCGTATCGCCGTCCACTTCACGAGAGACCAGCAAGCCATTGGCTAGGTCGGTACTGCGCACTTTCGCTGCGGCGATTCCAGGGCTGCCGACACTGTTGCGGTGCAGGAAGCTCAGATGAGTGAGGTCGAGGATATTATCGTGCAGCAGCATATAGCGAGCATCGATCCGTGCAACGCCGCCGACTATAGCGCGACGATCTGGGTG
>NZ_ASTG01000038.1 GCF_000412635.1 Sphingobium bisphenolivorans | reverse complement strand
CGCAGCTTCGGGCCGACTGGGCCAGATTGAAACCCACAGGAATCCGGCCTCTTTCCTGATGCAAAAATCTGATGCACCATTTTGGCTATGATCTACGGCTATGCGCGCGTCTCAACCACCGGCCAGGACTTGGCCCAGCAGATCGCCCAGCTCACCGATGCTGGGTGCGTGAAAATCTACCGCGAGAAGATTAGCGGAGCGAATGCCGAGCGTCCCCAGCTCAAGCGCGCGATCGGCGCACTAGATGATGGCGACGTGCTGATGGTGACGGCAACAGACCGCCTTGCCCGCAACACCCGCGATCTGTTGAATATCCTCCATGCAGTGAAGGAGGCCGGGGCTGGCTTCCGATCATTGGCCGAGCCGATGGTTGATACGACTTCCCAATTTGCAGAGGTAATAATCGCGGTGTTGGGGATCGCAGCCAGTTGGGAGCGGGAGCGCATCACCGAGCGCACCGCCGCAGGGCGTGTCCAGGCAAGAGCGCGTGGTGTCAAATTCGGTCGCAAGGCGGCTCTCACCCCTCACCAGCAGTCCGAGGCACTGGAGAGACTGGCTGCTGGTGATACGCAGCGCACCGTCGCGGCGCTGTTTGACGTCAGTCAGGCAACGATATCGCGGCTCGTCGGACGATAGCGAGCTGCGCGCAGATCAATCATCTGCCTTGCCGAACAACCGACCAAAAAAGCCGCGCTTGGATTCCGCAGGCTCCGGGCCGGTCAGCAATCCTATCACCCGCGCCTGCGCCTCTCGCCGCTCATCCTCTGATTTGTCGAGCCTCTGCCGTAGATCGGCAACTACGCTATCGCGGTCCTGCAACTGTTCACGCAACAGTTCAATCTCACGTTGCAACCCCCCTGAATTTATTGGGGTTTCGCTGTTTCCAGAAGGGGTTTCGGAGCGGGACTCGGCAACCGTTTCTTTCTGTTTCGGGGGGAACACCCGGAATAGTTCGGAAGTGTCTATGAGGTAGCCGTTATCGGTCTTCTCAGCATAGCTAAGACGACCAGATTTAAGAGCTTTTGAGACGGTCCCCTTGCTGACCCCGGCCAGTTCGGCCCCTTTCGTCATCGAGACGGTTGCCATGCTTTATTCCCCCGTTTCCAACCGGGAACGTATCCCTGTTTCTATAGGGTATCGTGAAACCCAAAGAGCGACAACCACTAGGTGTAGGCGCTTGCAATCATAGCGGCGTGTGCTCGCAAACAGCCTGATTTCCTGCTCACGCTTTCTGCCACTGGCGGGGAGCGTCCTGCTCGAATTATCTGCCAGTGTGCTCGCCATCATCCGGCGCTGCTTGCAAACGGGGCGTTGTGCTCACGCTCCGTGCCAATGGGCTCTCCAAACCCGTAGCCGGCAAGCGCTTTTGCGAAGCAGGTTTCCAGAACAGTTCTGACAAGCGGCGGGCCGCAGAAATGCGTTGTCGTCATGGCCCGCCCGCGAGGTCGTCAGAAAGGAAGGTTTTCGCGAACAGGGCCGGCGCGTCGTGCTAGGCGATGGAACCCCGCAAGCGGACAGGATGCGATGACCAGGACCGAAATGCTGGAAACGATGAAGCGTCTCGACGCCCATGCGAACGCCCTGTTGCTTACCGGGGCCTCCGATATCGATCTGCTCGGCGGCATGTTCGACGTGATGCCCGACTTCAAGGCGTTGCTCGACGCCGGATACGGCGGTGAAATCGACAAGAACGCTGGTCGCTTCCCCGGTTTGCATCGCTACGCCGTCATGCTCTCCAATGTCGCCGAGGGGATCGCGGAAGGTTCCATCCGGGTGCCGCGCTGACGCCCTGTTTCGCTGGCAGGGGATGTGAGCAGACCTTTATGATTGCGAGCAGCGCAGGATGATGGCGAGCACATTGGCAGATAGCGCGAGCAGATCGCCGAGCCGGTTGTCAGATAATCCGAGCAAAAAAAGGCTCTGTTTGCAAGCAAACGCCGCTACGATTGCAAGCACCTACAACTAGGGTTTACTCCATTTTTCCGCGCAACCCCTTACCCAAGTCGTCCAGTCTTCACGCAGAGCATCGCCTCGGAGCTGACGCCGCTTGTCGGCTCGCACTCGCGCATATTGATCCGCCAATCGCTGAACCGCGTGTCCTCCACCATAGGTGACGCCGATCGCATGCAACTCGACCGCGCCAAATTCCGTCACCTGATCGTCGGCAGGCCAGCGTAAAACATCGGACACACCCAGATTTGCAGCGGTCGCTGCGATGATCGCACTGGGGTCCATTATCGTCTCTGCCGTCCCATCTCGACGGGCGCGGCGACCGGCGCGATGTCGCTCGTTTTCTTCTTCGGCGGCAACCGCTGCGATTGGTGGTTTGCGGCGGAAGGTTATTGCGACCTCGATGACCTTGCGGCCCCGCCTTTTTGCAACGTCCCACGCCACGGAGAATTGTGGGACAAGCTGATTGATTTCGGCCGTCGCGGCATCGAGGACGAAACGCCGTAAGTCAGCGAACGAGCTATAAGCCCCCTCTGGAACGCCCAGCTTGGCGCGCAGGGTTTCCACATCGCCGCGCCAGATCGGCACGTCTCGTCGGTAGAGCAAGGCTCCGAGCTGGTATAGTTCGAGCGCATATTTGCTGTCGAAGGCCAGCACCGTTGCCCGATGCAGGAGGGCGTAGGCTTCGCTGTCTTTCAGAAGGTCGCGCGCACGCCGGGTGAAACGGTAGATCAACCACCCCTGCTCCCCTCCCTCAAACGTCTCTTCGATCATCTGGAAGGTGCGCCGCCCGTGGTCGCCGTCCACCTTGTCGGGCATTGCGAAGAAGATGCCCATCAGCTCGTCAATCGTCTCGGTAAGGCGATCGTTGGAATTGTGGGAGCCGCGCAACATGCGCTTGGCGATTCTGTGTTCCTGGTCGCGCCAGGCATCGCCAGCGGCCTGGTGCATCATCAAGGCAAAGACCTTGCGCGCTGACAGGCTCAGGGAAACCCCCCTCGCATAGCGGACTTCCACCAGTTCGCGCGGCTGCACTATCGTGTCGGAACCGCGTTCCTTCTCGATCCGTGCCACTTCCATCGTGCGGCCAGTTGTGTCGGCTGTCCCGTCCATAATCGGACATTCGGGCGAGGGGCGGGCAAGGTCAAGGTATTATGAGATGAGAGACAAATTGCTCTCATCTCACGCACCCCATTTCTCATGATACCCCCACCCCAAAACTCACAATAGGGCACCCCATTTCTCATGATGCTCCACCCCATTCCTCATGAAAGTCCGGAATATGCCTTTATATTCAATGTGTTTGACACCCCCTGAATCATAGAATCCCAGAATCTAGAATCAACGCGGGCGCGCGAAGAGAATGCCGCTCTAAAGGACGAGGAATATGGAATTGGCCTTTCGGCCAATGCGCCTTTGATGTGCGACGGCTTCGCCGTCACAAGGCGGCCTACCGGCCGCAGGCTTCCCAGGGGAGAAGCACGGCGAAGTCAGGTGCGCCATCGCCCTGTTAGTCCCTGTGGAGGGCACAGAGACGGTTAGGAGGAACCGCCGAAGGGTATGCGCTGCGGGGGGGCTATCGTGCGGATCGCGTCTCCTAGGGCCGTCTCAGGCAGGATCAGCCAGCCCCGCGAACTCGCGCTGATCGTAATATCGGATTTTCTGGACCCGGAGGGGGTCTTTGCCCTGGATCATCAGCAGCTGTTCGTCCGGCCCCATGCGCATGATTTCGTCGGGGTTCATGAGGTTGCGGGCGCTGACCTGGGTGCTGGTCGAGCGGGTATGCTTACTACGCTCAAAAATGCTGCCATGGGTCTCGGAGTAGCCCGCCGTGCGAAATTCGAGGGTTTCCTGTCCCATCGACTTGGACAGCAGTTCGGCGGTCGCATGGTCGTTCACCCCGAACGCCTGCAACACCCCGGCATTCGACAGGAAGGTGCCTGCACGCTCGCCATAGAGGGCGCGCAACTGGTGCATGTCCTGCAAGATCGGCCAGAGCTGCAACCCGTATCCGGCCATCAGGCCCATCGCCCGCTCGACGGGTTCGAGTCTGCCTAGGGCAGCAAACTCATCGAGCAGGAACAGGACGGGCCGCGCCGGTTTGACCGGCGAACGCGCCATGTCGGTGAGCGCCTGGGCGACCAGCAGGCGCAGCCAGCGGGAATAGGCATCGAGCCGGTCAGGGGGCAGGCACAGAAACACCGTGGAAACCCCCTCCTTCAACCCTGCAAAAGTGAAGTCGGAGGCCGAAGTGCTGGCGACGATGCGGGGGCTATCGAGAAAATGGGTATGGCGCTGGGCCGAGGACAACACCCCTGCGGCCTCGCGGTCGGACTTACCGAGGTGGCGATTGCCGGCGCGGGCGATGAGGCCGCCGGCGCCGCGGCTGTCCTGCATCAGGACGAGCAGATCGGCAAAGTCCTTGGGGGCGAGCGTGAGATAGTCGCGCACCGTCGCCAGGGTGCGATGCTCGCGATCCTCGTGGACCACGGCATAGAGGATCAGGCCCGCAATCAGCGCCTTGGCTTCCTCGTTCCAATGGGCCTCGCCGCCTTGCCCTGCGGAATCGTGGACTAGGGCATCGGCCAGCGTCATGGCGTCCTCGGCCAGATCGAGGCTTTCCGGGTCGAGCCGGTCGAGCGGATTATAGCGGGCGGCGGGTTGCCCGGAGACGCCGAAGGGATCGAGGCACCACACCTTGCCCTTGGTGGCGCGGGTGCGAGCAGTGACGCGGGCGTTCTCGCCCTTGGGGTCGATGCAGATCACCGAGCGGTCGATGATCAGCAGGTTGGGAATGATGGTGCCCACACCCTTGCCGCTGCGCGTGGGGGCCATGGTCAGGAGATGGGCGGGGCCGTCATAGCGCAGCAGCTTGCCGGTCCTGAAGGATCGACCAATCAGAAGATCGCCCTTGTTGCTCGCGAGGGCGCGCACGTCATCGATTCCACCGAAGGCGGCCGAGCCGAGCAGCGCGTTGCGGCGGCCCTTGAAGGCAAACTTCCAGACCAGGACGAGGAAGACGACGAGCGCGACCCAGGCAATGGTGCTGGCGATCGCGGTCGGTAGCACCTTTTCGAGCAGCCAGGACGTGCCGAGCAGGACAGCCAGGCTACCGACGACAGCTAGACAGCAGCCACCGTTATTGTCTTCCCCGACGATCGGCCCGCTCATTGTTCCTCCCGTCCACGTTCGAGGTTCTTCAGGCGAGCGAGCAGCGGCTGCAAAAGGGCATGATCGCGCTCGCGGGTCAGGAACATCGGCAGTTCGCGTTGCAGGAGCGGGGCGAGCTGGCGACCCGTGGGCGTATCCTCGTCTATGTGGTGAAGGATAAACGCGCCCAGCATGATGCGCTCGCGGGTTTCAGCCTTGCGGCGTTCAGCGGAAAGCCGTGCCTCAAGAGCCTTTCGTCGCTCGCGTAGTTTGCGCTCGTCTTCGCGCATTTTCTCAAGGCGTTCTTCAACGGGCGTGCGCGCCATAGCGGTCCTCCTTGTCAGTTCGCTATAGCAAGAGGATCGCAACAAGGCTACCTTAGCGAAGATAAGGGCACGCTTATACATCGCTGCGCGATGTGCGTGGTCCTCGTGGGGGCTTTGCCCCCGCCGGACGGCTTCCCCCTTAAGTGAAGGAAGTTAGAAGGCGCGCGGTCCGTGGCGATCTACCATTGCTCTGTCAAAGTCATCTCGCGGGCCAGCGGGCGCAGCGCGGTCGCTGCCGCCGCCTACCGGTCAGGCGAGCGGCTGACCGACGAGCGCCTGGGCAAATGCCACGACTACACGCGCAAGTCGGACATCGAGCATCGGGAGATCATGGCCCCCGATCGCACGCCGGACTGGATGCTCGATCGCTCGCGCCTGTGGAACGGCGTCGAGGCGGTCGAGAAGCGCAAGGACGCCCAGCTGGCCCGCGAGGTCGAAATCTCCCTTCCACGTGAATTGGGCGCGGAAGATCGGCGGGCACTGGTCGAGGGATATGTGCGCGAGCATTTCGTGTCGCAGGGGATGATTGCGGACGTGTCGCTGCATCGGGGCCATTCGGCCGACGGGCAGGAGCAGCCGCACGCGCATGTCATGCTGACGATGCGCGACCTGACCGGCGAAGGGTTCGGCAAGAAGAACCGCGATTGGAACGCCAGCGAACGGCTTGAGGGGTGGCGGGCGGCATGGGCGGACCATGCCAACCAGGCGCTAGAACGGGCGGGGTGCGATGAGCGCATCGATCATCGGTCGCTCAAGGATCAGCGCGAGGCTGCCCGCGATCGGGGAGACGCGGAAAGGGAAAGCGACCTCGACCGCGAGCCGATGGGCAAGGTGCCGCTGGCGGCGGTGGCGATGGAGCGCAAGGGCACGTCCACCGAGCGCGGGGACGAACAACGGGCGGTGCGGGCACGCAATCAGGAGCGGCGCGAGCTGACCCAGCAGCTGCGCGAAATCAGCGCCAGGATCGCGGAGACAATGCGCAACCTGGGCGACAAGGCCAAGGGCATGGCGCAGGGCCTACGTGATCGCCTGGGCGCGGCATGGGGCCGTCAGGACCAAGCCGCCGATCGCGGGGCGGCCGAGCGGATCGCGGAGGCGACCGCACAGCGTGGCGAACGCGATCGGGATGGGCCGGAGCCAGGCAGCGCGGCCGAGCGCATTGCGGGGCGGCTCGACAAGATCGGGAAGCACGATCCGCTAGAACGCGAGCGGCGGCGCGATCGTGAGCAGGACAGGGACATAGAGCGATGAGCGAGGATGACGGCGACGATCCGGTAATGGCGCTGCTGGCGACCCAGCGCGCGGTGCTGGCGGCGGTCGAGAATCTGGCCGCCCAAGTCGAAGCCATGCAGGGGCAGCTCGGCGTCATGGCCGAGGCGATCGACCGGTTGACCGGCGACCAGGCCAGCGCGGCCCCGAAGGGCGCGCCAGTGTCGCTTGGCGCGCGATTCCGCATTGCGACAGGCCCGGAGGCCGACGCCGATCCTGAATTACAGAATGCATACCGGCATTATCGCCTCGCCAAGCATCTGGCAGAGACTTTGAATAGAAACGATCCTGCTGTCATTGCCGCTGATGTGGCGCGGGCACATGATTGGATCGCGGATCAGCTCGACAAGGGCCGGGTGTTCGATCCGCTGAAAAGCCGGGATGAGGGCGGGGTGTCCAAGGTCGTGGTCGAACCGATCCACGAGGAAATGCTGGGGAAACGGATCAGGGTCGAGCGGAAGCAGGAGCGGGAGCGGGAGCGGTCGAGGTAGATCCTTTGCCGTAAAGGCTCAGGATGATTTGCGGCACCAGCGAGGGCGGCACGCCTTCTTCCATGAACATCGCCAGCATGGCGTGCTCCTCGATGGTCAGGTCCATGCCCTCGATCGCCAGATTGGCGCACGCCTCGGCGTTGGCCTCGCGCCATTGTTCCATTTCGGCAGCGGTGCCGCGTACATAGTCCATAGCACGCACCTGGGCGCGGAGCGCGGGAAGGTCGATCGGTATGATGGTCATAGCGACGACATTTGTATCAGATTTACCTCCAGAAAGCATTGCATTTGCAGGCTTTTTATGAGAACAAAAAGAGAACAAACTTGAAATTGACTAAGCGTTGAACCGGAGGCATAGAGATGCAAGGTGCTGCACTTTGCGGCAAAGTGAGGCAACTTATGCCGTCGAAAAACCGGATCACCGTTAATCTGTCCGAAGATGAATATGCCGCTTTCGATCGGCTTGCGGCTCGGTCGAAGGTGTCGAAGGCATGGCTTGGCCGTCATGCGATCAGCTCGTTGATCGAGCGTACTGATGGGGATGAGCAGCAACTGCCGCTTCCCCTGACAGGATTGAAGCGTAGGGGGAGCCGATGAAATCGCGCCATAACATGACCGTCATCGATCTTTTCTGCGGAGCCGGTGGCCTTTCCGAGGGGTTTCGGCAAGCGGGTTTCCACGTCTTAGCGGGACAGGATTATGACGACCGGGCAGGCGAGACATTTTCCGCGACCCACCCAGAAGCCAAGTTCATTGGCGGGCCGATCCAAGACGTTACAGCACAGCAGCTCTTAAAGGCTGCTGGCGTCAAGAAGGGTGAAATCGACGTGATCGTCGGTGGTCCTCCGTGCCAGGGCTATTCGGTTTATAATCACCAGCGAGGCGTCAATGACCCACGCGCAGGCTTGTTTCGCGAGTATCTTCGGATCGTGAAGGGCATTCAGCCGCGTTGGATCGTGATGGAGAACGTAACCGGCATCACGTCGATCGGCGGGGGCGGCATCGTGCATGAGATATTCGAGGGTATGAAAAGCCTCGGCTATCGCGTCGATATGAAGGTACTCCGCGCCGAAGAATATGGGGTGCCCCAAGAGCGCAGGCGCGTGTTTTTCATTGCCACGCGCACCGATGCGCCAATCTTGTTCCCCGAACAAACACATGGCCCAGGCTTGTTGCCCTTCGTGACAGTTTGGGATGCTATTTCCGATCTTCCTAAGTTGGAAAACGGCGATCGTGCAGGGCCGCGACCATACGGAAAACGGCCTCAAAACAGCTATCAGGCTTTGTTGAGAGGGGACTGCACTATCGTGCAGAACCATTCCGCATCTAAGCTATCGCGGATCAACCAGGAGCGGATGCGACATATTCCCGCTGGGGGATCATGGCGGGACATACCGATCGACCTGTTGCCCGCAGGCATGAAGTTGGCCAAGCGTAGCGATCATACCAAGCGATATGGTCGACCCAAAAAAACAGACCTGTCATGCACAGTATTGACCAAGTGCGATGTGCATTGGGGGGCCTATATTCACCCCGTCCAAGATCGTTCGTTCACGGTTCGCGAGGCAGCAAGGCTACAATCATTCCCTGATTTCTTCACGTTCAAGGGTAACAGCACAGAGCAATATGTGCAGGTCGGTAATGCGGTCCCGCCTCTACTCGGGAAGTGCGTTGCCGAAGCACTACTTCTTGCGGATACGGCAGGGATGGCCTCTAAGCAGGTGAAAGCCAGCCTGCGTGAGGAACTCCCGATTGCCGTTTGAACCTGAGTCGATTGTTGGAGAGGTATTAGGTCGGCGGGCGGCAAAGGGTGTCGATCCTGCTGCCGCCGATTTCGAGTGCCCGTACATTCAGTCGCGATGCCCCAAGCGCAGCACACAACTCCCCAGCGAGCCTTATCCCGTGTGCAGTCTTTGGAAGCCTGCACCCCGGAAATCGACCCAAGGGCCAGAGTTGATTTTCGTCTGTCCGAAGCGATTCTACGCTGTCGATTTTCTGACAGAGGTCATCGAACATTGCTGGCCGGGTGAGAAGCCTACTGATCCGCAGATCGCCCGCGAAGTCAAAATGGAGGGCTTCGGGAATGTCGATTTCGTTATCGCAGACGTCAAGAGTGATAAGGAAATCGACCAATTCCTGTCGGTAGAGCTTCAGGCCATTGATATTACTGGATCTGTTTTTCCTGCTTATCAGGCTTTGCGAGCTGGAGAAGATCTAGAGAAAAAGCCGACATACGGATTCAATTGGGACAACGTATACAAGCGTTATATTACCCAACTCATCCGAAAAGGCTATTTCCATCACCATTGGAAATCGAAAATCGTCGCGGTTATTCCTGAGCAAGTATATCAATATATACTAGGCCGCGCGGCATTTATGAAAACTAGCGATGTTAAGAATGACCCGCAGGTCAATATCATATTTATGACTTATCGCTTAGAAGCCGATGCGGATAGGCCAGGTGAGTTTAAGCCTGTGCTTGTTAATGTAGAAGGCACAAGCCACACAAACTTGCAAAATGCCATCATGTATAAAGACCCGCCCCAGAGATCGGCCTTTACGGCACAGATTAAGAGTTCTCTGGTTCGCGGTGCTGTAAGGTTGGCTGATCTAATTGCAGCGGGCGAGGTTTCCGAGATGGAAGATCATGAGGACGAAGGGCCGGACCCAGGAGACCTGATTCAGTAGGGTTGATCCGAAAGTTACAAGTTTTGCATCAGATTGGCCCAGTCGGCCCGAAGCTGCG
>NZ_ASTG01000037.1 GCF_000412635.1 Sphingobium bisphenolivorans | reverse complement strand
CGCAGCGGCGCGCTTGGACGCGTCGCCGAAGCTCTCCGGATCGGGCACCACGCCGGTCACCTGCACGACAATGCCCTCCAACTGGCAGCCATAGATTCACAAATTCACCGTTTTGAGAATCCCCATCGTGAGTCAGCGTCACTGACGGCTGGTATTACAGCAGGGTCATGCCGTGAGGATCATACCAGCGCGCGCTGATGCTGACTCACGTTCGGGATTCCCAAGCTGCTGAAAATCTGATTCGATGTTGCAAGCACATGGAGGCTTGCGATGGCGGCAGCGATTGGCGTTCGATCTGACTACACATCGACGGATTTGCGTCAGTTAGCGCGACGAAGTGAAGACCCGGACCAGGTTCGTCGTCTGCTCGCCGTTGCGCTGATCCTGGATGGCGGAAGCCGGAGCGAAGTGGCGAAGGTTGCCGGCGTGACGCTACAAATTGTGCGCGACTGGGTCATGCGGTTCAACGAGGGCGGCCCCGATGGCCTGGTCACGCGCAAGGCGCCGGGACGAGCCTCTATCCTGAACGATGAGCAGCGCAATCGGTTAGCAGCGATTGTCGAGGCGGGGCCGATCCCTGCGGCGCACGGCGTGGTGCGCTGGCGACTTGCCGATCTGGCGCAATGGATCCGGGATGAGTTCACGCTCTCTGTCACGCGCCACACACTCGGGCGCGAACTGCGCGCGATGGGCTACCGCAAGCTCTCGGCGCGCCCCCGCCATCGTGGCCAGAAGCCTGATGACATTGCCGATTTTAAAAAAGCTTCGCCCCCCGTCTGGCGCAGATCAGGCGGAGGCTCCCGAGAGGAACGCCGGTAGAGCTGTGGTGGCAGGACGAAGCCCGCGTCGGTCAGCAGACCAAGCTCACCCGGCGGTGGGCCAAGCGGGGCACCCGTCCCTCGGCACCCAAGGACCAACGGCGGTCCTCGGCATGGCTATTTGGGGCGATCTGCCCCGCTGAAGGCAAGGCCGCCGGCGTCGTCATGCCCAGATGCAACAGCGAGGCGATGAGCATGCATCTACAGGAGATCGCTTTCCACATCGCACCGGGCGCGCACGCCGTCCTGCTGCTCGATCAGGCCGGATGGCACGGATCAACCAAGTTGGTCGTGCCTCCCAACATCACCCTGTTGCCGCTGCCACCCCGGTGTCCCGAACTCAACCCGGTCGAGAACGTGTGGCAGTTCATGCGCGACAACTGGCTGTCGAACCGCATCTTCACATCCTACGACGACATTGTCGAACACTGCTGCTTCGCTTGGAACCAACTCGTCGATCAGCCTTGGCGCATCATGTCCCTCGGCCTGCGCTCATGGGCTCATGGGTTCTGATCAATGCACCTTGGTATTAGGCATACGCGTCCAGCGTATCGCAAGAGAAACGCCGCCACTGCCCCGGTCTGCGATCCGGAACAACGTCACGGTCCAGCCGAAAAGTCGTGCTGGCAAAGGTCACCAGTTACCACTTTCTGCCTGATGTCTATTGGCGGGATGTGATCGCAGATTGAGCGGAACTCAGGCAGCGCTTGTCAGCCGGATCATCATTCGCAGCGCCAATCTGTCCATCAATACATGCGCCGGAAGCTATGAAGCTGAGCGGCATATTGCTATTGCCCCGCGCGGCGCATTTCAGCCCGGTCCCCTGGACTTAGGCGGTCTCGTCGGTGCTGCTTATTCACCCATCCGTTTCGCGTGCCGCGCTGCCGTCACCTTCGACCGCCAGCGTAGCGTTTCGGTGACCGGCCCTATCCCCTCCCCTGCCGCCAGCAGGTCCTGCGCCCGCCCCAGCCTCGGTGAATGCGCGCTGAGGGTCGCCGCCGCCTGGTCGAGCGCCTTGCCTGTCAAGGGGATCAAGCCCTGGCTCGCGGCTGACCGCATCAGCCGGCGCAAGATATGCGTGATCCCATGCACCGTCAGCGGGTCGGCGCCGATCCTGTAGCGTAGTCGCGCCGATTGAGCGGGCCGCGCGGCCATCTGCGACGGATCGACGCGCGCGTTCGGCGCCAGGTCGGCGATTGTGCGCGCCGCGCGGGCGGGACGCGCCTTTCGCCGATCGATCATCACGCGACGGAACAACGGGCCGCTCTCCAAGCCAGCCAGCGCGAGCCAGCGGTCGATACGCTCGCCCACCGCTGCCGAGAACATAAGCTTTGACTCCATCCCATTCCGGCCCGGTATGTGCAGCCAGGCGGCTTGCCTGTTTCGCTCAACTTGCTCGATCCGGACCGCCACCAGTTCCGAAGGGCGAAGGCCGCATTCATAGGCGAGGGAGAGCATCGCCGCATCGCGCGCGCCTTGCAGATCCTTTCCGCATGCCCGCAGCAATAACGAAACGCTGGGAGCGAGTCTTTGCTGCTTGCCATCGGCGATCGCATCATAGCGAAGCCTGCTGCCTTGGCTGGCGCTGCGCTGTTGGCGGCTCATTGCCGACATATGCTGTCGCACCAAAGGATCGGTGCAGGGCGAGGCGCTGCCCACCGCCTTATGAAGCCACGCGATCGAAGATAGGTGGCGGCGGACGGTCGCCACCTTCTTTCCGGCTCCGGCCAGCCAGTCCGCATAGGCCAGCACGGTTGCAGCCTCGGTAGGCAGGCACGCGCGGGCTCCTTCTGCGCAAAAATCCGCAAAGGAACGAAGATCGGACAACAGCGCCATGCGGGAGTTGGGAGGCAGGACAAGGAGTGCCCGCGCGGCCCCGGCGATTTCCGCGTCCCGCTCGCGATCGAGAATGTCGGCGAGCCGGAGCTCCAGTGGTACCGACGCCTCCCCTTTCGCAGCCATGCTCGTCATCCTGATCGCCCCTTCGAACAACTTTCAGTGACGTTTGTAACATTATTGTAAGTGGCCCAAAAGTCATCAAAGGCGATGCATAGTCAAATGAACTTCGCTATACATAAGTGATGGAAAATGTGCCGGCACCGGGCGAAACGAGCCTTCGATCAAGCTCTTCAGCACTGTGGGACGCCTGCTACGCCCTCGGGCAACTTAGCGGATCGCTTCGCCGTCTGCCTGATGCGGCCGCGCCCTTTCTCGCCTTCCGCATAACTCGCCTGGCCCTTCTGAACGCGCTTTCCGGCTCCGGCTATTCATCGGCCCCCCAACTTTTTGATAGGTGGGTGATCCAGGCTGAAAACATGCCCCACTTCACTGATGGCGCCACCGCTCCTTCCTACCGGATATTCGCACTGGTTCTGGCGGAATTGCAAGCGTCGAGTTGGCAGCCGCTCGCGCAGGCGGCAGCCACGGTGCGCCGGGCTGTTCCCCACCTGTCGCAGCCCATCACGCCTGATCCAGCGGAGGCGACGGGGAGTGGCGAGGAGGACGGGCTGGTAGCGGCGCTGGAGAGCGCGGGAATGCTTTGTGAGATTGCCTTTGGCGAAGAGGCGGATCAGCATCCGATAGATCGGCTCTGCCAGCTGGTCGAGCGCGCGGCCGCCACGCGTGCCTTCTTTCCCCGGCAGCGCGAACATCAACTAATCTCCACACCGCTGGGCTCCAAAGCTGTCGAGGTTCGACCAGTGCGGCCTCCGTTCTGGGCGCTGGACCTGCATCTGGGCGCCGCTTTGTCGCGGCTGGGGTTGATGCCCTTTGCCCTGCCCCTCCCTGGCGCGACGAGCCAAGAGGCGCTGGACAGCCGAGGGCATCGGCAGCAGCGCGAGCATGCCTGGTTTGGATCACTGACGCAGGCCCTTCGCAACGTGCAGTGCGCGTTCGAAGGCGCGCTGGCCGATCAGAAGCCGCTGGAGGCCTGTCGAAGCCAGTTGCGCAGCAGTTCCCGCGCGCCGCTTGTCTACGCGCTGATAACGGCGCTGGGTGCCTGCCGGACCAAAGATCTGCAGCAGGCGCTCGGCGCGTCCCGTCTTGGTGTCAGGGGGATGCTGGAATCGCTCGTCACGGCAGGCTTGGTCATAAGGGGCGATCGGGGTGCCTGGGTCAGGGCAAACGGATCCGCCGTCGCAGGAGATGGGGCTTCGCCAGTGGCGCCGCTTCCTTCTGTCAACGCGCGGCGGATCGACGAGGATCTTGCGGACCTCGACCGGATTCTGTCGCGGCTGTCGTAGGCACGCAGGTGCCGCCTCTCCTCATCCTCTGCAACAAGAATGAGAATCTCCTGAGAGTTACAAGGTTTCTATAAGGTTAGAAAGTTACGGATCTTTTGTGGACGCATGACTCGCGGATTTCCCGTGAGTCGGGGATCGGGACCGTTCCTGAAAGGTCGGGCTATTGTTCCCATTATGTCGGATCTGTCGTTCCTGATGTGTCGGGCATCCGTTCCTGAAGGGACGAAAGGCGTTCCCGATGTGTCGGTGAAAGAGTTCCGGGTGCGCTCGCCTAAAGACGATTGAATCACTTCCCCCTAGCCTGCCCGAAAGGACGTTCAAAAAATCTTGCGCTCTTGGAGCATTGATAGCCGGCACCGCGTGGGAGGAAGGGGCTATGTTCGTGAACCCGACACTTCGGGAACGGGTGGGGGGCGGACTGGAGGGGCGGCAGCGTGGTTCTGGTAACGGAGCCACCCCTCTTATCCAGAAGGGGGGACGCTTTCGCGCTGTCCACCATGCTCCCAGCCCGGAGGAGCCTGGTTGGCGATGAGCGGAAGCCGACGCCCTGATCAAGCTAAGGTGATTGCGACCGCTCGAGGGCAAAGAGGAGGCTCTTTGGTCAGCGCTCGGATTGGTCAGCTTCGGAAGTGGTGCCGGGTGCTTCGGCAAAACAGCAGCCTTAGAGGCGGTGGCGGTTCTGTTCGTGAAACCGGCGAACGAAGCCGATGAAGGCCTTTTGATAATTGACCGGGGTGCGCTCAGGGTCGGCGTTGAGCCAATTGCGGAAGTCCTGATGGAGCGACTGATAATCCCAGCCCGGGCATTCCGCCCGCAATGTGGCGAGCGTGGCGTCGGTGATCTCGCCAGCACTGGCGCGGGAGGAAAGCCCTACGACAGTGCGGCGGATGACAGCGCTGGCATCGAGCAGCGTCTTGTCAGCAGCAAAGGAAGCGGCCTCCAGCTTTGCGGGCGCTTGCGTCTCCCCCTTTGCGGACTGACTGACGCCGTTTTTCGCCGCCGCTGCCGTTTTGGCTGCAGTGGCAGCGGCATCCGCCGGGCGCCGGCGCATTCGCAGCGTAGGTTCGCGCTTGCCTTCGGCCTGCTCCAATTGAAGCGTATAACCGGGCAGCGGGTCACGTTCTGCGATCTTCGCGATTTCGAACTTGAAGCGGCGGTAGGCGCCTTCCGCTCCCGATTTTTCGAACAGCGTCGGCATGGAGATGGCGAAACCCCCCTCCCCTGCCCCGCCGGCATGTTTGCGCGCGACCTTGTAGAGCCAGCGCTCGCGGCCGCCGGTCAGGTCGAAATAAGCGCGGTCGATGCTGAGCACGCCGCCCTGCATCAGCACGCCTTCGTAGAACCAGTTGCTGAGCTCAATCGTCATGCCGCGGGATCGTTCGGTGCGCTCATCCACCAATTGGGTCCAGCCATCGAGCCAGCTGAAGGTCGCCTCCCGCCGGTTCTCCGCGCGGATATTGGTCTTGATGGTGGTGGAGACGAGCCGATCGAGTGATTGGCCCAGCAGTTCATAGGCGCGCCCTGTCGTGGGACGGTGAATGGCGCGCAGCAGGTCATAGGGCATCAGGTGCAACTTGCGCGGTACATCATTCGCGCCGCGCCTGGCCATGTCGGCGAGGACGGAGGCGCAGTAAATCAGAATGTCGGCATCCCATATTGTCGCCATGCCATAATCGGGATTGGCGGACACATGGACCCAGGCCTTGCCGTCGGGCGAGGTGTAATCGATCGGCTTCACGCGCTTTGTCTTGGCGAGCGAGAAGAAGGGACGCTCCATCATCTCCCGCTGGTCGCGGAGCGGCAGATCGGCGATATAGGGGAGGAAGAGTTCGAACTGGTCGTTGATCTCGGTCTTGCCGCTGCGGGTCATGGGCGGGTCCTGTCATGGGCCGGACGAACCGGGAAATGCGAAGTCCAAGAGTGATTGAGCGAGAAAAACGCCAGGACGGGGAGGGGAGGGGGCATGCTGTTTCCCCGGGGAAACAGGAGAGCCCAAGGGCGGGAGATGCCGCGACGTTTCCCCGGGGAAACATCCGACACCGCGTGGGGCCGCGCCGCAGCTCCCGCCTTCAACCTCCGCTTCCTTCCCCCCCAAGGTCGCATCAGCGTTGCAGCCCCATCCCCTGCTGTTCGAGATGTTCGAGCGTGTCGCGGAGCGCCTTGGCCAGCGTCTCCATGTCCGCGCCGGAGCCCGCATGAAAGCGGATGGTCACGCCCTGCCGGTTCGCCGACTGCACCGTCAGAGCGGGGCGGCCATAGCGCGTCGTCCAGACGAAGGGTTCCGCCTTGGGTTGCGCGCGGGCAGCACGCGGCGCGTCGAGCAGGCGCCGCAAGACGTCCGCCGCCGGGATAGTCGATGCACCCGCCACTCGCAGGTCACGTTGTTCGAGGGCGAGACGGCGCGCTTCCGCATTGATGGCGGGCACCGCGCCCTCATCGTCCAGCGCCTGCGCCAGTGCATAAGCGGGCTTGAGCAGGATGTCGCCGGGCGAGGCGAAAGCATCGACGATGTCGTCCGGAATGCCCGCCACCTTGATCATCTTCGACAGCCAGCCCTTGGAGAGCTTCAGCCGTTCGGCCATCCGCGTCAGATGGCTGCCATAATGGGTCCGCAGCGCCTCGGCATAGTTGCGTGCGCGCTCCAGATCGGTGACGTCCTTGCGGGCGCGATTCTCCAGATCCGCCAGGCGGAAGGCCGCCTCGTCATCGAGCTGGGCCACCTGGGCCACGAACATCATCTCGGGATAGCTGTGCGCCCGCAGCCAGCTGATCGACCAATGGCGGCGGGTGCCGGCGATCACTTCATAGTCATGATCCGGATCGCCCTCCACCCGGCGGACAACGGCGGGCACCTTCTGCCCGCCTTCGGCGATGATGGAGTCGATCAGCTCGCGGCAATTTTCTTCGGTAAGATGGGCATAGAGCCGCGCATTGCCGCCCCAGATGCGCACCTTCGCCGGGTCGAGCAGCAGCTGGGTAACCTGCCGCACTTCGCCCGAGGCGAGGCGGGAGAGGGCGGTTTCCCGGCTGAGCAGCGTGCTGCCCCGTACCCGCTCCGGGCGCAAGGGCGCAGGATCGGCGGCAGCCGCTGAGGGTGGGGGGACAGGATGGATCGGCTGTTCCTGATGTGTCGGCACTGCGTCCTGCTCATCCGAAAGCAGTGCGGCCAGATAATCGGATTGTTTACGCGCCATCATCTTCCCCCTTGACGAATCGGGAACATATGGTGAACAATAGTCTGTAGGAAAGGGGATTATGCCGCATTGACAATATCCTCTTCCCGCGCCGGGGCGACACGGCCCCAGCCCTGGCGCACCAATGCCTCGATCTGCGCCAGCGCTTCGTCCAGATTGGCACGGCAGCGCTTGTGCGTGCGCGGCGTGCCGATCGGCTTTTCCAGCTCATAGACGGTCATCATGCGCAGCGCCGCATGGCTGATTTCGGCGCTGTCCAGGATCGGTATGGGCAGGAGGGCGGGGCCGAAGCTCTGCTCCATGATGGCGCGAACCATCGAATGGCTGGGATCATTGCTGTCGAATTTCGAACAGAGCAGCCGCACGAACTGATAATCGACCGCGATGCCGGCCTGCTGCAGCTGGCCGATCACCTGATCCATCATCGAGAGGAACTGGACGGTCGAGCAGAAGTCGGGCGTGGTCGCGGCGAGCGGCACCAGCAGCGCGTTCGCCGCCTGCATCACCGCCAGGCTGATCGTGCCGAGCGCTGGCGGCGGGTCGAGCAGCACCACGTCATAATGTCGGGCAAGGTCCATCAGACCCTGCTTGAGCTTGCGGAAGCGCGCTGCCAGCACCGAACCGCCATCGCTGCCCGCCGCCGCCAGCTCATATTCGACGTCGAACAATTCGAGATTCGAGGGGATGAGATCGACATTGGGCCATGCCGTATGCTTGACCGCATAGAGCAGGTCGACCTGTGTCGGGTCGATCGACAGATAGGGGTAGAGCGTCTCTTCGCGCTGGATATTGAAATGCGGGTTGAAGCCGAACAGCGTAGTCGTCGTCGCCTGAGAATCGCAATCGACCACCAGCACGCGATAGCCCTGGACCGCGAAATAATGGGCAAGATGGGTGGTGACCGTGGACTTGCCGACGCCGCCCTTGAAATTCTGCACCGCGATGATGGCGGGCACGTCGAGCGGCGCGCGTTCGGGCGACGCACCCAGCACCTGCCGCATGTTCAGCAGTTCCTCCACCGTATAGCCGGGGCGGCGGCCATTCTCGGTCGGCGGGGCAGGGGGCAGGCGGCCGTCATCCTCCGCCATGCGGATGCGATTCGTCGAGCATCCGAGCAGATGCGCGGCCTCCGCAATGCCGAAGCGGACGTTGAGTTCCTTGCGGCTGTCGGGCAGAAAAGCCTTGCGCCGCAGGCGTTCGACCATCTTTTCGCCCGCATCCGCCAGATCGCCGATCTGGTTCACCACTGCGTTCATTCAAGCCCTCGCGCGCCAAGTTGAAGCTTAATTTACAGCTATATCGCAGAAATAATTCAAATAGGCAAATGGCGCGGCTTTTGAATGCTGGACGCGGGCGGCATGTTTTTTTCCCGGCAGCGAAGCCTTACCATCGGGCGGCGTCTATGCCGAACGGCATAGCCCCTTTCCGCAGCGTACCTTTGGGGCGCTGGAGTGTTAATCTTCCTGCAGCAAAGGAAAGGTGATTGTCATGGATGAGAACCATAGTGCGGCAACGGATGACCGGCGCGGATTCCTTAAAACCTGCGGGAAATTCGCGGCGACGGTTCCTCCAGCCATGACCATCCTGCTGTCGACGTCCTTGACCTCGCCGGCGATCGCCCAGTCGGCCAGCGGCGGCGGCGGCGGCAGCATTGGCGGCGGCAGTAGCGGTGGCGGCGGCAGGCCCCCATCCGGAGAGCGCGGCAAGTCCGGTTACGAGCCGGTTCCGCGCCCGCATCCGGAAAGAAAGACTCCGTAAACCCGCGCCACAGGGTTCACCCTTTCCCGACCACCGGGCCGCGCCCATGAAGGCTGCGGCCTGGCTTGGTGGCAGGATATGGCGCCGCCTCCATGGCGAAGCCTTTGCTCAACCCAGAAAGTTGCTCAGCATCGCCGGGTGGAACGACCATCCGGCAAAGCCGCACAAGCTCATGAACAGGCCCAGCGCGCCGAAGGCCCAGCTGGCGAACAACAGCCCCATAATCTCGCAAAGCGCGGCCACCGCCGCCAGCGAAATGGCGATCGCGATCAGGGCCTCGCTGGCGTCGAACTGGTCGTCATGGATGTTGAGCGCATCATAATGCTGGCGATAGGCCTTTGCCTTGCGCGCGAGGCCGGGCGTTTCCGCCTGATAGCGCGCAATCTCTCCATTCAGCCTGACGATCGCGGTGCGGGCGATAGGGGAGGGCGTGCCCTGCGTCACCGCCGCGAGCATCGCCCTGCTGTCCTGCGCGAGATGAAGCTTGGTACGGGTCGCCTGATATTGGCTCCATGCATCGACGGCGTCGGCCTGCGCCTGCTCCATCGCCTGGACGATGTTGCCGTCCTTGATATTGCAGATGCCGGTAAAGACCGACAATATGACGACGCTGATCGCCACCATGCGGTTGATCCGCTTGTCCTTCGCCTCTGCCCTGACTTCGACTTCCATGACGGGTCCCATGTCTTGCGTGAATGACGCTGCGAGTCCGGCGTGCCGAGGTTCCCGTCAGCCGCTCAGCAGCGGGTGGCGCAGCCGCAGTTCGTCGAGCAACGTCTCCACCGCGCCGATCTCCTGGAAGGAACCGGTGGGCGTGATCGTCCAGTTGCAATGCGGGTGGGTGTCACGGCCATAGAGCCGCACCGCGCCGATGACCTTGCGCCAATGATACTTGCTGCGGCCATGGTCGCGGACCAGCCGCGCCACCATCAGGTCGATAAGCTTGTCACCCGTCATGTTCGTCTTCATCCATGTCCAACGGTTCGGCCGGGCGTTCACCGGTCCAGCGGCCGGGCCATTCCACATAAGCCTCCAGTTCGCGCCAGTGCCGGTCCCAGCCGGGGCCGCGCCGATCCTCCGGAACATGCGCTTCCACGATCCGACGTGCCCGCGCGACGATATTGTCCTGGGGCGCACGCAAGCGGTCGAGGATGGCGCGGATGCTGTCGGTCATGAAAGGCGGCGCTGCATCGCCCGTTGATAGGCGGCTGGCGGGCGGCTTTCAACTTTGCCGCAAGGCCGCCCGTGGAGGGCAGGGGAGGGGCCAAACTGCTGCGGCGCAAAAAATTTCGCAAAATTGTCATTTTAGGGCTTGCCCGAATCTCCGCCCCTCCATAGATGGCCTCTCACCGGACGGGACGACGCCAAGC
>NZ_ASTG01000036.1 GCF_000412635.1 Sphingobium bisphenolivorans | reverse complement strand
CGACACGCGGATTATGATTCCGCTGGAAAGGCACGCTTTTCAGCCGTTTTCCTGCCTCATGTTGCATCCATGTTGCAAGCCTAAATCCGGCCCTCACATTTCCAGTATTTCCGCGCCCGCCGCCGCGATCAGGTCGGCATCCCCGCCAGCATCGACAATCAGGTGCCCATAGGTGTCGATCGTGAGTTGGATATTCTCATGACCAATCCAGATTTGCAGGCGCTTGAGGTCGATCCGCTGGGCAATCCAGCCGGACGCGGCGGCATGGCGCAGGGCGTGGAAGCCATAGCGCCCGGTGAGCACGGGCTGGCCCTCCTGATCCATCACGGGCTTGTCCTTGGCGTCGAGCTTGGGGCGCGTGACGCCCGCCCGCACCTGTAGGGGAATGAACTTCCGCCTGAGCATGTTCTGGTGAAGCTGTGGCGTGCCTGTCGTGGTCGGAAAGACGAGATCGAGCGTCGAGTTGGGGCAGCGCAGCTTCCACGCCTTCAGGACGGTCACAAGGGCAGGGGAGATCGGCACGGTGCGGAAACCTGCCGCGCTCTTGGGCGGTCCAATCTCGCCCCACTGGTCGGCGCGCTGGCTGACGCTGATGGTCGCCTTCTTCAAATTCACATCGGCCCACCGCAGCCCCCGCAACTCGGACGAGCGCAGGCCGGTGAGGATCGCTGTCATGATGAGCGGCTTTTCGTCGTCGGTGGCTGCCGTGAGCAGGGCCTTGAGTTCCTGCTTGGTGGGAATCTCGATCTTGGCTTTCTCGCGCCCCTGACGAACGACCTTCACGCCCTTGGCGACATTCTGCGCGACCAGCCCCCGGCGCTGCGCCTCTGCCAGCACCATGGAGAGAGCCCGAACGGCCTTGCCGGCCATGGCACGCGACCGGGTTGCTATCAGGTCGTCCCGATATTGTTCGACCATCGGCATGGTGAGGCGGGAGAGCTTCACGCTGCCGATCAGCGGGCTGATGTGCAGCCGCTCCAGTTCCTTATACTGCTTGACCGTCGATCGCTCCCGATCTTCCGCCTCGGCCTTTTCGATCCATAGCTCGGCAGCCTTCTTGACCGTCACGGATGCGCTGTCGGGCGTGTGGACGCCTTGGCTCACCTGCCACGCGGCACCTACCAGCCATGCCTCAGCATCCTTCTTGCGGGCAAAGGACTTTGCGCGGCGCTTGCCGGCCTGGTCGCGGTAATCGACAAGCCAGGCCGTCTTTTCGGACCCGTCAGGGGCGTTCCAGCTACGTTTGCGGATGCTGGTCATGGTTTATCAACTCAACGATAGAATCCGCGATGCTCTCTCCGATATTCAGCCCTTCTTTTGTAGCGCCTCCGTAGATGCTGAGGATGAGCACGTGAAGGCTAACTATAGAAAGCCGTTCAAATGGAGAAAGCTTGTTAGCTAAAAGGCGGGAAAGCTCAGTGTGACCAATCACTATTGCAGATTGTCGATAGTCGTCATGCTGATCTTCTTCCCGCTCCGCCCGCAGATTTTCTAGGGATGAATGGTGTACAACCAAGAAGTACTCCATTTTCTTGTCGCTGTTCGCTAGATTTATGGCTTTCACGGTGTAGCGAACAATATCACTCTCGTTCGCTTGGCAAATGCCCGTGGCCTTTTCAGGTGACATGCCAATCTCAATCAGTTGCAGAGCCACCGCCAGCATCATCAGTTCACGGAATCCGTAGGCGGCGGCTTTCCCCTTCCCAGTGTTTATGCCGGAGGGAAAGCCGAGACGCTGAAGATGCTTCAATCGCGCCCGAAACGCTGAAGAATGGACAGGTGCGATCCTGTGGACCGACTCAAGAATCGACGACACCTGTGCGAATGAAAACTTGATTCCCATGTGGTCCGTATGAAAGGAAGTGAAACATTTGTCTATTGACTGCATTGATCGCTCGGAGTTAAGAGATAAATGCAACATTTATCTTCAAGCAAGGAGCAGATGAAAATGCTGTCACAAGACCTCCTCTCAGGTGCTCGCGCGGCCTCCGAATTTACCGGAGGGATCATCAGCGAGCGGAACATCTACGCCATGGTGGAGCGCGGCCAACTGCCGGTGATCCGCAAAGGCAAGCGCCTCTATTTCCGCAAGAGCGAGCTTGAAGCAGCCTTTCGCTCGGACGCTGCGCACGGGGAAGCCTGATTATGGGCGGTTTTGCAGACCAGCTCAAAGCCTTCTCGGAAAAGGCAAAGGCGCAGGCCGATGACGTGGTGAAGCGCGTTGTCGAAAAGGTCGCCGCGGAACTGGACGAGCGTTCGCCTGTCGGGGATGGTGCCTATTGGGTGTCGCCGCCGCCAGCGGGATATGTCGGGGGGCATTTCCGCGCCAACTGGCAGTTGGGCATCGGCTCGCGACCTACAGGCGAGATCGCAGGCGTTGATCCCACCGGATCGGAAACGCTGGGGCGCATCACCGCCGCCATCCCCGAGCAGGCGACAGGCAAGGTTTATTACCTCGTCAACAACACCCCTTATTCGCGGCTCATCGAGGACGGCTGGAGCAAGCAGGCGCCCCAAGGCATCGTCGGCCTTACTCGCATCGCCTTCCCTGAGATCGTCAAGCAGGCGGTGGAGGAAAGCAAATGACTGAGCGCATCATCGAAATAACCCATGAACCCTTCACGGCGAATTTTGACGTGAAGATCGTCCCGCCCGTCCCCGGTGAAGTGCTGGGCGCTGAGTTCCCGACGCACAAGCAGGCTCGGGGCTGGGCATCGGGCCTGCGTCTGACGCACGGCTGGCGGATCGTGGACCGGACCTGTCTCGGTGATGGGATCGGCAAGTGAAGAAAGGCGGTCGAGGTGACGGGTGGAGCCGTCATCCCCGACCTGTTCAAAATGGAGCATACCAAATGAACCGCACTGTTGTAGCACTCTTGAAACAGTCTGTCGCCTCTGATGCGCGGGCAAACTATCGCCCCGACACGCTCGACGCCTTCCCCCTCCTGGCGCGCATCGAAGCGCACATCATCGCGCGGGGCACGTCCCCGACCGTGTTCGGGCGCAAAGTCGTCAATGACCCCTCTTTCGTGTTCGAGTTGCGCAAGGGCCGGCGCGTCACCAGCCGCACCGCCAAGCGCGTGGAAGCCTACTTGGCGAAGGGGGCATGAGCATGAAGGTAATCGATCATCCCTCGCGCCAGCCGGCGCCCCCTGCGGCAATCTCCCGGGTGCTGGCGACGTTCGGGCGCGACCAGCTTGCAGGCTTCATCGAAGTAGCCATCGGTCTGCTCGACCTTGCGGACGGCGATGCTGATCTGGAGGCAAACGGCGACGAGCTTGACGGGTCATTGGCCGAGGACGACTTTGCCGATCACAGCGCCTATATGCCCGGTCCCGGGTGCCCCATCAGCGATCCGGACGTCGGCGTCGATGACCAAGGCGAAGCCATAGACGAGCGCGAGCCTGAGCACGACACCATCCCGCTTTATGGGATGGACCAGAGCGAAGGGCCGATCAATCAGCGTGAAGTGCTGCGAGCGCATCTGCGTGCGGAATGTGTGGAGGTGCGCACCTAATGGCAGGAGGCGCCAAGAACACAAGGCGGGGGCATGAACCCCGCCATATCCGCCTCTACCATTCCATGACTGGCTGCGCGGCTTGGCGCGATCTGTCGGGCAACGCGGTTAAGCTGCTGGTCGCCATGATGCGGCTGGAGCACGGCAACAATAACGGCGACCTGTTCATGTCCGCCCGTCATGCTGCCGAGCTGATCGATGTCTCAAAGAACACGGCGCACAAGCTGCTGGTCGAACTGGAGGAGCATGGCTTCATCAGACCAGTCGATCGCGGCTTCTTTCAGGTGAAGGGTGGGCCGGCAACATCATGGCGCCTGACGTGGTTGCCGTGGCCTGGGCACGGTGGCCCGACACGCGAATTTGAGAAGTGGGAGCCGAGTGGAAACAAAACGCGGTCCCAAAAATTGATCGCTGCGGTACCAGAAATTGGGACACTCAAGGAAACATCGCCCGTCACGGTATCAAAAATTGGTACCGCATCGACGGAAACAAGCCATTTTTCCGACCGTGGGGGTGTATCAATAATTGGTACACAAACAGTTAGCCATGGGCGTAGCGCAAATCATGGCACTGTCAGCACTGGAAACACGGGTGAGCCTTTCGGCGTCGTGCTGCCTGACGACCTGATCGAAACAGAGATCAGAATGAAATTGAAAACCCTTCTGCAGGCCAGCCCTGCGGGAACGCAGTCACGGCTTGCCGAGGCTGCACGGATACCGGGCGGCACGCTGTCCAAGTTCCTGAACGATGGCAAGGCGCTGTCGAGTGCGCATCGGGTGCGGCTGCAACTCAAGATGGCTGAACTGGAAAAATCGGCGGGCGCCTCGCGCGCTGCGTGAAAGAAGAATGCGAGCGAATAGGCCCTAAAAAATCGGGCGCCGCTTGTGTCCGATCTGTGCCGTGTTCATCATCAAGGATGAACCGCACCGATAAGCGCATTACTGTATAAATACCTACAGTCGCGCGCCGTGCTTATTACTACACTGAATTGCATTTAATTACATGATCATAGGCGGATAGTGTTTGTTGCTCAACAATAACTCTGCTTGTATTATGTTCACATGGGCGGGGCATTTCATGCGTTTTCAGCGCGGATACTTGATAAGCACGGCAGCGACGTGGTTTTGTCGCGCACGGTTGTTGGCGGCTATGATCCCGCGACCGGCACGACCACGAGCACGACGCTGAGCGAGACGCTCAAGTTCATTGCCACGGCTGCTGAGACTGATCTGATCGCCGCCAGCTTGATACACGCCGATGATCTCGTTGGCGTGTTGCAGCCCCCCGGTGAAGCGTTGGACCGCCCACAACCCAACGACACAATCGCAGCCGGGGGGCTGACCTACACCATTCTGTCGGTGCGACCGGTGCAGCGCGTGATCGGGGACGCTGTGCATTTCGTCGTGCAGGCTCGGGCATGAGCAAGGCCGCTGATCTGGTCCCAATGCCGCCCGATGGGGGGGAGGGTGCGCACGCGGAGCGGGGCTGTCGGACTCTCTCTCCCAAAAATTCCGGGGAAGGAATGACCCCTGAGACGGTCATCGAATACCTGCAAACCCTGCTGGTGCCCGAGGGTCCGAAGGCTGGCGAGCCTCTCCAGTTGGCGGAATATCAGCGTCAGTTCATTCGCGGGGCAATGGCGCCGGGCGTCATGGTCGGCGTGCTTTCGATCGGGCGCGGCAATGCCAAGACGGCGCTCGCGGCGGGCATCGCGCTCGGCAGCGTCATGGGCGTGTGGGATACTCAGCCCCGGCGCGAGATACTGATCGCCGCGCGCAACCGCGACCAGGCCAAGACGGCGTTCCAATTCGTGGTCGGCTTCATCGACGGCCTGCCCGAAGCGGAGCAAGAGCTATTCATCATCCGGCGCGGCTCGAAACTGGAAGTCGAATATAGCGAGCGCGGCGGCGGGCTGATCCGGGTTATTCCGGCTGACGGCAAATCCATCCTTGGCGGTGCGCCCACGCTGGCGATCCTTGACGAGCGGGCGGCATGGGAGCGCGACAAGGGCGACAATCTGGAGAACGCCATCCTTTCGGGCCTCGGCAAGCGCGACGGCAAGGCGCTCATCATCAGCACCTCCGCACCGGACGACGCCAACACCTTCTCGCGCTGGCTGGATGAGCCGCCCCCCGGTTCCTATGTGCAGGAGCATCGCCCGCCCTTCGGCCTTCCGGCTGATGATCTGGATTCGCTGCTGGTCGCCAATCCCGGCGCGCGTGAAGGCATCGGCGCCTCGCCTGACTGGCTGGTCGCGCAGGCACGGCGGGCCATCGCTCGCGGCGGCTCGGCCCTCTCCAGCTTCCGCAACCTCAACCGCAATGAGCGCGTGTCGAGCGAAGATCGTTCGGTGCTGGTCACGGTGGACGAGTGGCTGAGTGCCGAAGTCTCGCCCGACGAACTGCCGGCGCGCGAAGGCCCCTGCATCCTTGGCGTTGACCTGGGCGGCTCCCGCTCGATGAGCGCGGCGGCTTGCTACTGGCCTGAGACGGGACGCCTAGAAGCGCTGGGCACCTTCTCCACATCGCCCACCCTTGCCGATCGCGGCGCGTCCGATGGCGTGTCGGGCCGCTATGTCGAAATGCAGGAGCGCGGGGAACTGTTCACGCTGGGCGAGGCGACCGTGCCCCCCGGCCCATGGATAGCCGAGATCGTGCGTAGGCTCGATGGCATCACCCCGGCTTGCATCGTGGGCGATCGGTTCCGCCATGCTGAGTTTGTCGAAGCGCTGGCGAAGGCCAATGTGCGCGCTCCCTTCATCTGGCGCGGCTTCGGCTGGAAGGATGGCGCGGAGGATATTGAGCGGTTCCGGCGTGCGCTGTTCGACGGGCATGTGAAGGTGGTTCCCTCGCTGCTGCTGCGCTCGGCCTTCGCGGAGGCGATCACGCTGGTTGATCCTGCCGGCAATCACAAGCTCGCCAAGGCGCGCTCGCTGGGGCGCATCGACGCGGCGGCGGCTGCGGTGCTGGCGATAGCCGAGGGAGCGCGGCGCATCGCATCGCCTGCCCGAAAGGCACGGTTCGCATGGGCATGAGATACCCGCGCGCAGGATCCGCAATCTACCGGACCGAACAATGGAAAGCCGTCCGGTTGCAGGCCAAGCGGCGCGACGGGTGGAAGTGCGTCCAGTGCGAAGCGAAGGGCCGCATCGAAGTCGACCATATCAAGCCGATCCGCGACGGCGGCGCCCCCTACGACCTCCAGAATCTCCAATGCCTCTGCGTCCAGTGCCACTCCCGCAAGACGCGGGTGGAGGTGGGATTGGCCGAAATGAGTCCCGCCCGAGCAGCGTGGAAAAACCTCCTAACAGGAATGGAAAAGACCAATGCTTGAATCGACAAAGATCACCCGCCGCCAGTCGGAAATCCGTCAGGCACTCGCCGCTCTGGTCGGCAAGGCTTCGCCCACTGAGGACGAAACCCGCTCGATGGAAACGCTCGACGCGGAATATCGCACGAACGAAACCCGCTACCGGGCCGCGCTGGTTGCCGAGGATGGCGAGCGCCGCGAAGCCGGGGCCGAACTGGAAACCCGCTCTGACCGCGAATTTGCCGAACTGGTCGCCGGTTTCGAGATGCGCCAGGTCGTGCTTGCGCTCGATGAAGGCCGCGCCCTGTCGGGCCGGACTGCCGAAGTCGTGCAGGAGCTTCGCAGCGCTGGCGGCTATCGCGGCGTGCCCGTCCCGCTGATGGCGCTGGAAGTGCGCGCGGGTGAGACGGTCGCGTCGGGCACTCCTGACCCGATTGTGACCCGTCCTATCATCGATCGCCTGTTTCCCGCCTCGGTCGCCGCGCAGATGGGTGCGCAGCTTATCACGGTCGGATCGGGTGCGGTGGAATGGCCGGTGACGACCTCTGCCGTGACGGCAGGCTGGGCCAATGGCGAAACCGCCAACGTCGCAGGCCCGACGACCTACGCCACGACCGACAAGGCTTTGAAGCCTGAGCAGCACCTGGGCATCCATATGCGGATCACCCGCAAGTCGCTGCTGCAATCGGGCGATGCGCTGGAGCAGGCCATTCGTCGCGATATGAACGGCACCATGGCCGCCGAACTGGACAAGGCGATTTTCCTTGGCACCGGATCGAGCGGGCAGCCGCTGGGCGTCATTCCTGGCGTGGCGACCTACGGCATCGCCTCCACCGATGCGGCGGACCTCGCTTCCTGGGGCGCCCTGCGTGCTGCTGTCGTGCGCTTCATGACCGCCAACGCGGCAACCGGCCCCGGCGCGGTCAAGGCGCTGGTGCGCCCGGAACTGTGGGATGCGATGGACGACATCGAGGCGTTCACGGGCACAGGCATCACCGAATGGGATCGGTTCGTGAAGAATATCCCGGCACCGGTGATGACGACCAATGCGCTCGCCGCACCCTCGGGCACGCCTGCCGAGACGCAGGTTCTGCTTTCGACCAGCGCAGGCGGCGTGGCACCGATCTTCGTTGGCCTGTGGGGCGCTGTGGACCTGATCCGCGATCCCTTCACCGATGCACAATCGGGCGGGCTTCGCCTGACGGCCCTGACCACGGCAGACGTGACGGTCGCGCGCGGGACGCAGCTTGAGCTTGTGACCGGCCTTGAGCTGGAAGCCGCATAATGACGGCCCCCGTCTTTGATGGGGGGCTGGAGCTTCGGGCGGCGGGTGATGGCACTCGCCGCCTCAAGGGGCGCTTCCCCTACAAGAAAAGGGCTGTGCTGGATTCAGGCGGCAACGGGCGCAGGCCGAAGAAGGAGGAATTTGCCCCCAAGGCTTTCTCCTTCGCGGTGGACGATCCCGAGCGCGACATTCACCTGCTGATCGGTCATTCGTTCGACAAGCCGCTGGCGTCCAAGAAGGCGGGCACGCTGATCCTTGATGACACCGACGCGGCGCTGGACTTCACCGCCATCCTGACGCCCGACATTCAGCGCACGTCATGGGCGATGGACTTCATGGCGGCTTTCGCTGCCGGCCTCATTGGCGGGATCAGCCCGGGCTTTCGCGTGGCGCCTCCCGAGGCGGTCGCGAATCCCGAGGAAACGACCGAGGAAGACCCGTCGCTCGGCAACGCGCTCATTCGCACGATCTTTGCGGCGGTGCTGTTCGAGCTGAGCATGGTGACGCGCCCTGCCTATGACGAGACGGAAGCGGACCTGCGGCACTTCCAATTCGATCCGGTGCCCCGCAACGGCATCATCCATCCCCTGAACAGGTGGAGACTATGAACCTCAATCTGCGGCAAACCGAAGGCGCGCCCGAAGCCTATCCAGAAGTGGAGGGCGTGACGGGCGATGACCTCGCCGTCGCGTGGATGCGCGTCGAGCACTACACCAAGGTGCGCTTCACGGCGCGGGAGGTTGAATGGATCGTCCAGGGCGAAACCGGGTGCGTCTGGTATCCTCCGCTCGGCCCCGTGCTCAGCATCGAAGGCGAGATCATGGAGAGCGGCGTGACCTTCTCGCCCACGCCCTGCAGCATCGGCTATCACCTGCCTAACGGCGTTGTGAAGCTGACAGCAAGCGTCGGCGCGGGTCCAGTCCCGCAAATCGTCACAATAGCGGTCAAGCGGCTGGCAGCCTATTTCGCGGCGGAAGTTTCGGCGCCCGCTGGTGTCCGCTCCCATTCGCTGAGCGTTGGCGACATGAGCGAGAGCACGAGCTTCTCCCCGGATCGGATTGCCCGAGCCATGCAGGAGAGCGGCGCGGCTGATCTTCTGCGCGCCTACCGGAGTGCCACGCCATGGCTTTCCTGAGCCGCCTTTGGGGCAAGCGCGAAACCCGCTCGGCACCGGGCACGGGCTACACGTCGCAAATCATGGCGGCGCGGCAAGCCTATGTCTCGGGCCGCTCGGGCCTTGGCGAATTAACCGCGGCTGTTCAGACCTGCGTGTCGCTGTGGGAGTCGGGCCTGTCGCTGGCTGACGTGCAGGGCACGGACCTCTTGACCCGGTTCGATATGGGCATAACGGCGCGGGCGTTGGCCCTGCGCGGGGAAGCGGTTTTCCTGATCCGCGATCAGCTGATCCCGATTATCGATTGGGACTTGAGCACCCGCGACGGCATCCCGCGCGCCTATCGCGTGTCGGTGCCCGAGATCGGCGGCGGGCGCAATGAAACCGTGCTGGCTGCCGAGGTGCTGCATTTCCGCCTTGCTCCTGATCCCGGCACGCCTTGGGCTGGGCAGGCACCCTTGCGGCGCTCGCAACTGACTGCCGGCCTGCTGCACACGCTGGAGACAGCGCTGAGCGAGGTTTACGAGAACGCGCCCTTGGGTAGCCAGGTGGTGCCATTCCCCGAGAGCCAGGACGTGGACCTTGAGGTTTTGGGACATGGCTTCCGTGGTCGGCGCGGGCGCGTCATGCTCCGCGAATCGGTCAATGTCACGGCAGCCGGTGGACCAGCCCCGGCGCAGGACTGGCGCCCTCAGAATGTGACGCCCGATCTGCAAGGCAGCCAGGCCGTGCTATCGCTGGCTGAGTCCCGCAATGCCATCTTCGCCGCCTTCGGTGTCCTGCCCGCGCTGTTCGCCGCGAACGCGCAAGGGCCGCTGGTGAGGGAAGCGCAACGCCATTTGGCGCAATGGGTGCTCCAGCCCTTGGCGCAGCTCATTGCCGAGGAAGCTACGCTCAAGCTGGCGAGCACGGTCATGATCGATGTTGTGCGGCCGGCGCAGGCGTTCGACGCGGGCGGCAGGGCGCGGGCCTTCGGCGCGATGGTGCAGGCGATGGCGCAGGCAAAGGATGCGGGCCTTGATCCTCAGAAGATCGAGGACGCGCTGAGCTTCATTGATTGGGCGGATTGACGAGAAAGGAAGGGTGCTCCTGCGGCTGATGTTGCGCGAAGCATCCCCGTTAGTCGGTAGTGGGTAAACTCCGACATGGTGCGGCCCTACGGTGAGCGTGGGCGCGCACTGAGTGGCCGGGGGTTTGGCGTATCGCTCCCGGCCATTTTCACGCCATCTCATGTTGCATCCATGTTGCATGGAGCTGCCGATAGCCTGATGAAAATGGCGGAAAACCGGGGAAAACGACGCAACACCGATGCAACATGAAAACGACCCGATTTGATCGGCCGCGCCGCATTTTGTGCCGTAATTTCAGGGGGTTGTGATGGTAGCGGAGGAGGGACTTGA
>NZ_ASTG01000035.1 GCF_000412635.1 Sphingobium bisphenolivorans | reverse complement strand
AGTGGCTAGGGGTTTTTGGAGGTGCGCACTTTATTCTCGGGCTCAGGGTGCCGCCATCTCAGCTTCGTAATCAATCGACACCCTTTGCCTATCTTACCTAGGACACGTTCCAAGTATATCCACAATATTTATACCGCTATGAACACAATTAAGATGACAACTTTATATATTTAATGCAGAATCCGAGCATTCGTGGATCGTCATCTGATGGATAAGCGCAGGCCCTTGGAACAAATCTCAGTTGATTTAATCCAGACGTATTCCAATTCTTATCATCTAATTTGATGATTACTTTGTCAAAATCCACTGATAGCGGATATCCCTCAACACATAAAACGCTATTAATGTAAATATCAACGGCGCGGAGGTCATTTTCGATATTCGGATTTCCGGACAAGCCAAGTTGCAAAGTCGCCGGATAATCATCGCATAGTATCAATATACTCGCTTCTGCCCCAACAGACCATAAATGCTTGGCTTCGAATTCTGACCATCCACCGCGCAAAAGTGGGCTGAGAACATCGGCGGATGATATACCGAATGCGTATTCAGTATTGATTAAAAGAGGTGTAATAATATTTGGCAAATTTATATCAAAACTGAAATTGATTATTGCCATGCTAGAAAATCTAGAATCTGAATCACTCAAAAATTTCCCATGTGCAGGTATAACTTCAACTATAGACTTTGGAGGTAATTCCCTTGTGAATACTACAGATAAATTGAAGGAGCCGACGGGAACCTGCGACGATCCTAAGACATCCCCATCGTGAATAAGTGTCAATTCTTGGTTATTATGCCAGTTTTGGCCCTTAAGCGATAGGCCGTGACTATTCTCCTCCAAAGGAGATATCATCGAAAAGCCCTCGCCAGCGCACCACGAGAACGTAGAATTTTCAAATGCTCCTGGGGTCGGTCCCTCTAGTGGAAAAAAGCCTGCGAGCTTCGCGCCGGTAATTTGCGACTGGGAGTCAAATCGAGCAAGAGCTGAAATGTTGAAAAACTCATCCACGCGGTGGGGATAACGAGAGCGCGAGCGATATACATAAGCGAATTCTAAAAGGCATCGCTCTCCCCGCTGTGCTGACAGACCACCTCCCGTGTAATGGGCGATAGTTTCATCTAAATACTTAATGTTTGCACCTTTGTCATAGGCTCGGAGTAAAAAATCATGATCGGCACAGATTTCTAGTCGAGTATCATAACCACCCAAGCTCTCGAGCAAGGATTTTCTTGTTAACGTGGCTTGGTGACAAGGATATCGATCATGCCATTGATGAGTTAGCTCGCCTTCCAGTAGGGCCTTACGCGTTACCGAAAACGGAGTTGATTTCTTGTGCAATTCGAGCCCGCGATCTACGTAAACGTGATCTCCATGAATGACATCAGGGCTAATACTCCCTATAGATGAGAATATTCTCGACAGTGTTTTTTGAGAAAAAAAGTAATCTCCAGCATTCATGAAAATGATATATTCACCATTGCACTTCTGAATGGCTTGATTCATCGCATTATATACGCCGGAATCTTCTATTTGAACAATATTTGAAACTAATTTAGGATACCTAGATAATATATTATAGGTGTTGTCCCAGCTTCCGCCATCAACAATGATATATTCCATATCTTCAAAATCTTGCGCTAAGACGCTTTCGATCGTTAACGGGAGATCCTTCGCTGCATTCAATGCAATCGTTACAACGCTAACTTTCATTTCTTGCTCCAAAAGAAGGTTTCTTTACGACGCTCTCATTGCGCGCTCATGCGCTCGCCGCATCAGAACACTTCTGAAGTTGCTTGAGACATCCTTCGTAGGCCACCTACGGCCATCATTCATAATTATACTTTTAAGGCGATCCTGATCACTCATCCAATCTTCATGCCCTCGTTCGACTTTTCTCTGCGCAGCTTGGCTTATAGTTTCTAAAACTTTTGGTGACAGCCTAGAGCTGGAATATGTTTTACCGATATCATATAAGAGCCCTGTGGTTTCATGACGTAGATATTCATTCATCGTTGGCAAGTCTGGTGCGACGACGATTTGACCGCGCGACATGGCTTCAACAAAGGACATGCCGATACCTTCTAATGCTCTTGGTGCAAAGAAGAAGTGTGAGCGCTCAACAAGCCTATTAAATTCGGCACGATCTTCAAACCACCTAGATAATGTAACTTCAAGACCAGCGAATTCGAATCTATCGGGCCAATTTAAACGGCCGCTTCCCGTTATTCCGAAGTCAGGTGCGGCATGTACATGTAGATGCTGCAAGCCTAAATGGCGCGCAAGTTTGACGACTGTCTGAAATGAAGGCTCTTGTCCCGGCCGGCGCTCCCAAAAAAAGCCGCTTAAATCGCCAGTAAAGGTGTATCCTAAGCTCGACTGTGGCTCAGGAAAGTACTGGAAATAAGCGGTTTTACAACCAATCCTTTGCAATTCTTCGTGATGAGCCCGCGAAAATGAAATAAACTGCGCGTCGACAAACGAGCGCCAGAAACTCGCTGGCAACCCTATTGCTCCATCATACATCGGCACAATAACGAATCTTCCTAAGCCTAACGGGGCTAGTTTCTCAGCTATGCGTTCCGCTTGATAGAAAATATAGCAATCATATTTGGAAGTAGACAGCTCAGTAATAATCTCGCGGTCTGATTCGGATGGCTCATCAGGTGAGTAGAAAAATTCATCCACGCTACCTATCGACTGCAAAATCTGTAAAAAGAACTCACACGATTTTGTTCTTTTATGGAATTTATGTCCTACGTAGCAAATTCTCATAGTACACTTTCCCCTTTTTATGGTTAATTGCGCTAGGTTTATACATTTGGGCGATAGCGGGAGCTGAGCGCGGGGTCCACCTCGAATTCTGGGAGTATATCAAGCGTCGCTAAGCCATGCGGGGTGTTGCTTGCCACGTTGTGGTGTACCGTAGGCATTCCATGGAGGCCGCAGCTCAGGCGATTTGCGTTGAAGCACATAGCGCGCCAATCCATGAAAGCAGTTCGTGGAGGCGATTACTAGAGGATCTCCGCCTGGATCGATAGCAATAACACGGAGCGCGCCATGCGCAGCGTGCCGTGAAACCGCGATCAGATCAGCAAGTGAGCGTCTGAAGCCGGATAATATCGCCTGTCGTAGCCATGTGTAGATCACTCCGCTGCAACGTCATTGCGTTTACAGGCCCCCGCACGCACCTCACGCGGCTGAATCCATCCCGAGCACGGCAAGCCTCTTCTCCACCGTCCAGCGCCGCCGGCCCGATACCCGGCTAAGGATCTCTATCTGACTATTCATCCGACCGCTTGTATGAGTAGTCGCTGCATCGCTTACTATTCTCGATGTCATCCAACACCGGCTACTCCGATGAAAGGGCAGCAATCATCCCGGCGAATGGGCACCCTGCAAGGCGGCTGCCCCCATACCTCCATTACGGTACAGCTTATTGCCTCCACCACAAGCACTCCCATCCCCTCCCGCAGCAAAGTGCGCAAGGGTGCATCGCAATCGGGTAGGGGTCAATTTTGCACACCTACGAACCCAGATCGACGATCAGCCTCAATCCCGCCGTCATGCAAGACATCCTCGGCGCCACCCTTATTTTGTAGAATACATGCTAAAAGATCTTGCGAACTTTTCTTCCAAGTAATCCAAGTTTTATCAACTTTATGGCTATTAGCTGATTCACTCAACAGCTTCTTGACAGCGTCTGCGATTGCCTTTGGATCCTTTTTGTTAGCGAAGAACACGGCGTTTGGTCCAGCTACTTCACGAAATACTGGAATGTCTCTAGCTAGCGCCGGAATGCCGTGACGCGCTGCCTCCACAAGCGGTAATCCAAATCCTTCTCCTTCGCTCGCAACAAGCAGGCAGCTACAAACCCGATAGATGTCGTCGAGATATTCGTCGGTGATTGACTCTAACCAGAACATGCGCCTTCCGATTTCAGGATGTCCGCGCAACCTCGCAGCGAACTCATCCATTTGCCAGCCCATCTTCCCGACGATGACGAGCTTCGCTTGTACACCCTGCGCCCATAACGCCTCGAAGGCTGCCAGAACTTGGCGGTGGCCCTTACGAGGCTCTATCGTGCCGACTGCTAGGAACGAAGGCCCCTCACGAAGAAGAGCGATCTGCTGTTCAGCATCGGACGGCTTGCCTTTGGTAGGTAAACTCTGCTCCGTGTCTGCACCCAAATGAAACCAATTGACTAGTAGAGGCCGCTGGCGCTCTGGTGCATTGTTTTCTAGCCAATCCTTGAACTCATCGGCAACAGAACGCGAGATGCATGCTACACTGTCAAATTGAGAAACGGCTTTAAGCCAGCCCTCATGACCTTCCTTTGTTCCCGCAGGGAAATGCTCGGGTAGCAGCACGGGCAGAAGGTCATAGATGACGGCATGGAGGTGTATGCCGCGAAGCCGCCATTCCTGCAGAATATCATGTTGCCGGGTGAGAATCTCAGGATGATAGTCCAAAGCGACGAATATATCGCCTGGATAGGTCTCCACCACGTCGTCCTCGCACCAGTAATCAGGGACACTGAGAAATCCGGAAGTGAAGCGACGAGCATACCGATAACACCTGCCGGCGAGATCTGCGTAAACCGGCTCGACCATCCAACCCAATGGCGGCTCCGCAAGCCACTGGGAGAGAATGGAACGGACCACGCGCTGGATGCCTGATCGAGCGTCAACCTGAACCAGCACAGAAACGTCCACGAGCAATCGCCTTCGCCGGGGAGAGAGCGGCAGACTACGTGAGATGGATCCACTAAGATTGATCCAGTCCAGCTCTCCTGCTGAATCGTTCTCCATTATAGCCCGAATAAGCCCAGGTCCGCCGCTGGCTGCTCTTGCGTAATAGCGTTCGATGGCTTCCGCATAGGACGCCGCGCATTGCCTGGGTTGATGATGGCGCTTGATATGCTCCTTTGCCCTCGCCCCGAGCGAGAGGCGGCGTGATTGGTCACGCCATAGTGTCACCAGCGCGTCTCTTAAATCAGCGTCGTCGAATTCATCTTTCAACATGAAGACCGCGTCACGTGGCAGTTCGGCCATCGAACCATGCGCATTGACAATCGTAGCCACGCCGCTGTTCATGCAGTCTAGAACCGTTCCAGATGTTTCGCCGCGAGAAAGCGTGCGAAGTTGAACGGCGATATCAGCAGCATCCAGCCAACGACGAAACGTTGCGTGATCGGCCCACCCAGTGATTTCAACTCGCCCGGCCAATTTGCTGGACCGGATCATGCGTTCGAAGCGGCTGCCGTATTCCCCTTGATCATTCTGGCCAACGAATACTAGATGACATCTAGGATCCTGCCCTAGTGGACTGTCCAACCATGCTTCGATCAGCCTATGGTTCATCTTCGAGGAGCCCAAGACACCAAAGCTGCAGACGACAATGTCATCGGCCGGTATGCCAAGCTCCTCACGCGAGCGTTCACGATTCACGTTAGGAAGCGATTGGCGTAGATGTGGAATGAACTGCCAATCTTGCGCGACTTCGCTACCGTACCACTCCTGAGCAAGTTGTTTAGAGTAGTCCGCGTGTACGATGATGCCAAGGGCGTCTTGTAGTACCGGCAGGTTACAAGGGTACTCCCATAAGACCTCGTCGGGATCCTTTGCGGCATACCTGCGAGAAACAGCCTGCCACCCATGAGAATAGGAAAGAGCTTGGGACCAAGCTCCTGGCTTTTCTCCACTACCTTCCCGGTAAGAAACCACACCTGAAAGAAAGAAATCGTGAAGTACAACTACACCGGGAATATCATGCAGCAGGTCAAACATGTGACTGTGAAACTGCGAGTTTCCGAAGTGGTACAGAACCCGGTCATATTCGTAAGCATGATGTCTGAACCATCTGGTATCCCGAACAGCACAGTTGCTTCGTATCCAAGGATGATCTACCGTGCCACGAGGATGCACTACGTCGATGCGGTAGTGTTTTGCCAGTTCAGGAAGTAGTTCCGCACAGTAATCGCTGATACCGCTAGCATCTGGCGCGAGCGGGGCGACAAAGGCCATGCGCGGGCGACGTAGCGACTTAGGAGCGGTGGCCGGGGAGAGACCAGCTAATGTCCGGCGCTTGTGGCTGGCCTCAAGTGCAGCCCATGCACGCTGAGCAGTGTTATTCCAGTCGAATTTACCTGCCTGCTTCAGCCCATGCCTCTCTAGTTCCGCACGAAACCGATCATCTGTAAGGACCTCCAAGATCTTCGCTTGGATGCTGTCGATGTCGAACGGATCAAACAGAGCGCTTTCAAGTCCAACCACCTCCGGCAGCCCAGACCGATTGCCCACGACCACCGCACGCCCGCACTTCATCGCTTCCAATGCGGGGAGGCCAAAACCCTCGTGCCACGATGGAAAGACAAAAAGCTTGCAGCTACGGTAACATGCTAGCAGGTCCTCTTCGGAGATGAAGCCGGTCAAAACCACCTCGCCGGAGGCAAGGCCTTCGTCTTGGGCAAGCTTCAGCAAACGATGCCGATCCGGTTCTTGTACCGAACACACAATCGCCAGTTGATGCGCACAGCGGACATCAAGAGGCAACCTTGCAAACGCGGAGATTAGGCCTTCTATATTTTTGCGGTGATCGATGCCACCCGTATACATAACGAATGGCCGTTCAAGACCGTATTCCTTTTCCAAATATCGACGGGTATTCTTGTCCACTGGCGCTGGCGAAAAATGATCATCGGCGGCCGTAGAGATGTTGACCGCCTGACCATCACCCACACCCAGCCAATCCAGCGCTTCTTGGCGAGATGATTCAGAGATAGCGAGTAGAAGATCGGCGTTCTTGAGGTGGCCTAGCTTACTCTCGTACCATTTCTCCACCTGTTCGTTTGGCAGATACACTTGACGGTGAATTAGCGGAATAAGATCATAGAGCACTGTAGCCGTCGGTATTGAAGCCAGCCGCCCAATACTAGTGACGATATTCTCACCAAATCCTTCGAAAATTGAAGAGGCCAAAATAAAATCGGGACAAAGGGCTGCAAGTGCGCTTTCGCGGATAAGTTCGGCCGCTTCGCGGCGAGCGTCATATTCTGGATTAGCTCCATCGACAGGCCCTGGTGCATCCCAGACTAAGAAGTGCTCGTCAGGCACCATACCGGCGAGCGCCTCCCGAACCTCATCGATTGTATGGGGAAGAAGACCATTCAGGGCGATGAACACTTCGTGCTCCCCTCGGCTTCGAAGCAGCCCACGAGTAAGCGCAAGTGAGTAGCGGCCAATTCCACGATGGCGGCTCGGGCCCTGCGCCGCCTGGAGATCGATGACAAGGCGCATTAGAATGCTGCTCCGCGAAGTAGACTGACACGTGCGAGTAATCGTCGCGCGTTCCGCCCCAAGTTCCGAGTGTCCCCATACGATTGTACGACCGGACGCTGTGAAGTCCGCAAAGTAGCGCCACTTGCGGCACTTTCACCCATGCTAACAGAAAGAGGAACGATGCTTCGTTGGCACAAGACCTCCGTCATTCTGTTACGCTGCCGCTCCCTCCGCCTGGCCCTGCCGATCCAACGTGCCGCCCAATGGCGGTCGGCCAACTCATCCGCCAGAAGAAGCTCCAATTCGAACCAAAACGTTCTTTTTACACGTGCTTCACGAGAATTCGAGATATCTGCCAGAATGCGCGTGCGTTTGCGCCCACTCCTGAGAAGCGCAGTGTAGTGACGCAATCCTGCAGGATCCGGCGACCTTTCTAAGTACCGGACGAAAAGGTCCGCAACGTAGGCCTCATCGTCGCTCTCCTCCAATTTGCGGCGATTAACCTGCCTGTATTCCGGCGACCTGCTCATGTCGGCCAAGAAACGCGCACGCCCTAAGCCGGCACGCACAACCCCGGAGCGCTCCTGCATCTCTTGGGAATCCGGACGCCTGCCAAGCAGCATTTCATAAGAGACGGCCACAAAATCAGGGACCGGCAGAGCTAGGAGGTCGAGGATTGAGTGTACGCTCTTGGAATGCATTATATCTCTCTTTGTTGAACCGCTGGGATTGCCGGAAACCATTTGGTTTGAGTTACGCTGCCAAGGGTGTGTCGTCCAGCATGGCGTAATATCGCGTGGCTTCCGCCGGATGGATATTGCCCATCGGCTCCAGCAGCCGCCTATGATTGAACGTTTCGCCGCAACAAGCTCTGACGAAAGCGTAGTCGGAATATTGAGCTTTCTCTCGGAGCCAAGTCTCCGATCAGTGAGCTGTCAAACAGGTTGGCGGTCCTGAACATGGATATGCCTGCGGGTGATTTGTCCAAGCGCCCAGCATCCATTGACTGATTAGATACTAGATAGCTATATGGTATCCAAAAGGGGAACTTCCATGCCCACAGTAGTATTCATCAGTCCCAAGGGGGGCGTCGGCAAGACCACGGCCGCCCTGCTGCTCGCGTCCGAAATCGCGCGCGGTGCGCAGGTGACGGCCATTGATGCCGATCCCAATCATCCGATCCAAGCATGGGGTAAGGGAGCCAATCTGCCAGAAAATCTCTCAATCCTCGCCAATGTGGACGAGGACAATATCCTGGACCGGATCGAGGAAGCCGCGGCGCAGACCCCCTTCGTCATCGTCGATCTGGAAGGCACAGCTGCCAAGATCGTTCTGCTCGCCGTCAGCCAGGCCGATCTCGTCATTATCCCGATGCAGGGATCGCAGCTCGATGCCGAACAGGCGGGACGCGCGATCAAGGTGCTCAAGCAGCATGAGAAGATGACAGGACGCACCGTGCCCTTCGGCGTGCTGCTCACCCGCACCAGCCCGATTATCCGCACGCGGACCATGGGGCATATCCAGAATGGCCTCAGTGATGCCGGCGTGCCGGTGTTCGCCACTCAACTGCATGAGCGTGAGGCGTTTCGCGCGATCTTCTCCTTCCAGAAGACGCTGGAGGACCTGGACGAGAAGGACGTGCCCAATCTCGACAAGGCGATCGTCAATGCCGAGCAGTTCGCCGTGGAGGTGATCGAGCGGCTGCGCGAGCGCCGAAATGCGGCCGCAACCAAGACGGAGATGGCATGATGAGCAGGGCCAATCCCTTCAGCGATCTCGACGATTTTGCCCCGGAATCCCCCTCCCGCCCTGTCGCAGCGGAGGCGATCGACCAGCTTGCGCAGGCGAGCGGCTTTCCAAGCCGCAAGGCGCATGAAGGGCCCTCCCCTGCCCCCGCGCGCCCGCCCCGGCGCCACACCACCGGACGCAATCGCCAGATCAACATCAAGGCAACCGAGGAAACAATTAGGGCGCTCTACAGCATCGCTGACGACATGAACCTTCCACTGGGTGCGGTGCTGGAGCAGGCGCTGGTCGCATTGAACGAGAAGCGCAAGCGCTAAGGTTGTGAAGCGAAGCTGAGGCCACACTGTGGTATCTTATGGATACCATATGGTCTCTTCGATTCAGCGTATCAAATCCAATAATATCAAACGGGATGAGTAATGCCGAAGGATGCCGAACGAGACTATCTCGCGAATATTGGCGATGCTGGCCGTCACCATTCACTTTATAAGCCATTTTCCAACGCAGAATGTGGCGTTGACCTCGCGTCGATCGGCATCATCATGGCGCTATTGCCGCCTCCCCCTGCCCGGCTGCTTGATTTGGGCTGCGGCGGTGGGTGGACAAGCATCTTTTTTGCTATGCGCGGATATCAGGTGGTAGGCCAGGACATCGCTCCAGACATGATCGACCTCGCCGTCGAGAACCGCGAGCGAAACCGCCTCAGCCCAGACCAAGTCACATTCATATGCGGTGATTATGAAAGCATGGGCCCGCTAGGCGAATTTGATTGCGCAGTTTTCTTCGACTCGCTGCACCATTCGGAAGATGAGGCTTCGGCAATAGATTCGGTTTTCAAGGCGCTTAAGCCCGGCGGTTTCCTGCTCACCCATGAGCCGGGAGAAGGCCATTCCATCAACCCCCACTCGATTGCGGCGATGGAGCAATATGGTGTTACCGAGAGGGACATGCCGCCCAGGCTTATAGTGCAGCGCGCCTTGGAGGCAGGCTTTTCAAACTATCGTGTGCTTCCGATGCCTCATGAATTGTTTGATATATTTTACACGAAACGCAATCATCCAAAGCGCTGGTTCAGCAAAAGGCGCTATCGTTTGATCCGTCGTGTATCGCGACTGCTCTTTTCTCCAGACATGGGCGCCAGTTCGATTGTGGTTCTTACGAAATGACGCCTGGGCGCCCGCAGGCGCGCCAGTTCAGATTCTCTATGTAACTTGAAAATCTTTCAGAAGCGCAGCCTGTAGCCCACGGTTGCGCTCTGCCCGCTGCTCTGCGCGCCGAATTCGCTGTTGACGCCGAAGAAGAGGGCAGCAGTCGGCGAAACCCGCAGGCTCGCACCCGCGCCCACAGTGGCAAGCGTCTCGCTGCGGACCACACCGGCGACCGTCAGGCCATCGACCACCCCTGCATAGGCAGCGGTCGCGAGGGTCCGCCTGCCGCTCAGCTGATGCAGCACGCCGGCGGAGAGCCAGGGGCTGATCCGCGCCTCGGCTGAGCCATGGAGCTCCAGCGCGCCGCGCAGGAAGGTCGCCCTGGTCCGCCGCGCCTCGACATCGAGCGCCCAGACCGCATCGCCGCTCTCGCTCGCGCTACCGCGGCGGGAGGAGATGTGGGTGACGCCGATCTCGGGTTCGATGGTCCAGTCATCCGCCAGGGTGAAGCCATGGCCCAGCGACAGGTCCGCGGTCCAGCTGCGCAGGCGGTAATGGCTGGTGAGCTTGCTGCCGCTGAGCAGGCTGCGATCCGTGTCGGCCTTGCTACCGTCATAGCTGGCCCAGTCGGCCCGAAGCTGCG
>NZ_ASTG01000034.1 GCF_000412635.1 Sphingobium bisphenolivorans | reverse complement strand
TCGTGATCAATGCATGTTGGTATAAGATTGGACGCATAATGTTCCCATCATCGCCCCCAGAACCGCACCTTGCGGAGGCTTCACCAGTCCGCATAAACAACCGGAACGGAGACAAAGTCGCCATGTGCAGGCAAGGATAACCAAGGCGAGAGAAATGAAACTACGGTACTCGGGAGACAGGAGGTCAACGTATCGCGCCGGGAGCCCGCCGACACCTGTTCCTGCATGAAATGATGTGACGACCATCAATTTCCTCAACATGTACCGGAAGGAGGCGCGCAATCGCCTCGGTGAAGCCGGTTACTCCGTTTGTCCGGAACATGCCGCTGAGGTGCAAATCGCGTGCGGAGGCGTCGTCGATCACGATGGGCGCGAACTTATAGCGATTAAGCCGCCTGACCGCATCTTCGAGCGGTACGTCGTTCAACAGAATATAGCCCTCCTCCCAAGCGAATACTTCCTGTTCGTCGACGTGCCGTCGTAAGTTCACCTTGCCCCCGGTCTGCACCTCGACTTGGTTGCCCGGCAGGAGAGTGATCGCGCCCGGTAGCGCATCCGCAGCCGGTCCGGTGTCGTTTTTCGGTCTAGTCGAGACCGCCACGCGGCCGGACTTCAGAAAAACTCGCGTTGCGCCGTCAAGGCGCTCGACATTGAATATGGTGCCGAGCGCGACGACCGATTGGTTGTTCGCCATGACCACAAAGGGTCGCCGCGCATCATGCGCGACCGTGAAACGGGCTTGCCCCTCGACCAGCCGGATGGTTCTTTGATGCTGGGAATAGGCAATTTCTAGTTCGCTGCTCTGATCGAGTGCGATGATGCTGCCGTCCGCGAGCGTGATATTCTTGCGAATCCCGGTTGGTGTGTTGACGACGTCGCTTGTTGTCGATTCCGGTTGCCGCAGCAGGGTCACCGTCAGAATGGAGAACAGGAGCAATGCAAAAGAGGCGGCCATCCGGTGGATATTGCTGAGCCACCGGTCGCGGCTCGCCGGGTGGGGAGGTGCATCGCATCCATGGTCAGCGAAGTGCGCCATTACCGAACGGGCGGCCTCCGTATCGAGCACGTGTGTGGTGCGGTCGACCTGTTCGAAAGCGCGCAAATTGGCAGGAGACGCAAGAATCCAGTCGCGAAATCGCTCTTTGACGACGCCGTCGGATCCCACCCGCGACAGACGGATGTGCCACCTCGCCGCAGCTTCCAATTCGGCCTGGGTCGGCCTCGAACCGCCTCCGACGTTATTCATCATCGAATCCCAACCGGGCAGCAATATGGCTCACGGCCTTGGCCAGATGCTTTTCAACTGCGCTTGTTGATATGAGGTATCGCCTCGCGACGTCCTTGTGTTTCATGCCTTCGAGCCGGCAGAGTATAAAAATCTGTCGCGTCCGCTCATTCAAGCCAGCGATAGCCGTCCGGATGACCTGCAATTCCTGCTTCCCGGCCAAGATCCGCTCAGGCTCGATCTGTTCAACGAGTTGATGTTCCATGCGCGCTTCATTCACAATGTCTGCAACCGAAGAATGTGCGCTGCTCCTGCGGCTTTGCTCGCGCCGAATATGATCTCGCAACTGGTTCGCCGCTGCCGTGAAAACATATGCCTCCACGTTCTCAACCTTGTCGGAGGCCGACTTTCTTCCAAGGCTTGCGAACACCTCCTGAACTAGGTCTTCTGCCTCGTAGGACCGTCTTATTCGACGTTTGAAATAAGCCAGAAGCGGCGAGCGAAAACGCTGTGCTATAGCAGTTACGTCTCCGGCATCGAAGCTGCCGCCATATCCTGGCTTAATGGCCATCGTGGGCCTATGCTCTTATGTCAGACCGAAATGGACACGGCAGCCGACCCATTGGCGGTGATGATATTTGCCATGGCTGCATTCTCCTCCCCATCGATAGCCGAAGCTTTTTTCCATCCTTATCCTCGTTCGACTGCGCGACACAAGCGTTGCCTGTGCCACTCGACAAACAGGTGACGGCTGCCCACAGCGGCGACTGAAATAATTTTTCGTACCGGGATGAGGAATTCCGCTGAGCTGCGTCTTGCTCCTTCGAGCCGTCGAAACGGCCTATCACAATGGGAGGGGATAAATGCGACATAGTTGGTCTAGCAAGGCGTCCATAGCTGCTCTGGCCGCGAGTGCATTAGTGACACCGGCACAGGCATTTTCCCAGGAGCGCACGTTCAATATTCCCAGGCAACGGCTCGACGCCGCGCTACGGTCCTTCGCACTTCAGGCGGGGCAGCAGACATCCTTCCGTCCCGAGGACGTGCGCGATAGGAGCAGCCATCCGGTGATCGGATCCTATCGCCCCGAACAAGCGGTTCGCCTGCTGGTTGGCCGGGATGCCGCATTCAAGATCGACAGGACGCCATCGGGCGTGTTCCTGATAGGACGCAGCATGCAAATGACGCGCATCGCATCTGCTGCCCTGGCGGTGAACGATGCGGTGCAGTCCGATGTAAGGCCTCAGGCCGCTGCCGCTTCGTCATCGCCTGCGAGTGATGATTCGCCTGCTCTGGCGGATATCGTGGTGACGGCGCAGAAACGAGCTGAGTCCCTGCAGGATGTCCCCCTGTCAATCAATGCCTTAGACAGCGCGACTCTGGAAGCGCGAGGCCTAACCGGCATGACGGACCTGTTTTCCGGTGCCATTCCTTCGATTCAGATGACCCCATCTTCCGGTAGAACATCGGCATTGTCCATCACCATGCGTGGCGTAAATCCCGGCACAGCCTCCAATATTACCCAAGACGGCAGCGTCGGCATCTATATCGATGGCATCTATCTGGGCCGTGCGCACGGGCTTGGCGCTGAACTGCTGGACCTGGAACGCATCGAGGTTCTGCGTGGTCCGCAGGGAACCCTGTTCGGTCGAAACGCGCTGGCCGGCGCGATCAACATGATATCCAAACGACCTACTGGCGAATTCAGTCTGGAACAAATATTGGGCGTTCGCAATTTCGGGGGGACTGATATCGTCACCCGCCTGAATCTGCCGAGCATCGGCAATGTGAGCGTCAAGATTGATGGACTTTACAAGAAGCGCGGCGGCTGGGTGGACAATCCCCTGCCAGGCGAATGGGACTGGAGCGAGTACAAGCGATGGGGCGTTCGGGCTGCGGCTCTTTGGGAACCGACGGACAGGCTGTCGGCGCTATACAGTTATGAAAACTCCCGCGATGAATCGACGCCCTTTTATGTCCATCTCGGGGGCTTGACTCCCGGCGCTCCCCCTTTGGCTTCGATGTTCGAACTGGAGCCTAAGCGGGTTGCCACCTCCCGGGTGGGCGTTCCGCTTGCCCCCAGCGTCGCTAAGATCAAGGGGCATAGCCTGAACGTGGAATGGCAGATCTCCGATGCAGTGCTGTTGCGATCGATCACCGGATATCGGGAAATGACGCAAACGCAGGACGACAATTTCGCGGGGTCATATTTCGCCTTTCGTCCCAACGGGACTTTCGGTCGCCGCAGTTTCGCCAAGGTTGAACAGGACCAATTCAGCGAGGAATTGCAACTCGTCGGAGACGTTGCTGGCTTGAAATATGCGTTGGGGGCTTTCTATTTCGAAGAGAATGCGACCGAGGGGGCTGGTGCGTTATCGTCGCTGCAATTCAATGCAAACGGCACAGGCTATACGGTTCTGCCTGAGCCTGCGATCCTCCCGCTTAGAGTCCGGGCCAGCAAGAATAGAGCCGAGTCCCTGGCGTTCTTTGGGCAGGCAACCTACACGCCACCCCTGTTGGAAGAACGGCTCCACATTACTGCGGGCTTGCGATACACCAAAGATAAGAAAAGCGGTCAGTTGACCTTTGTCAACAATCAGCCCGCGAATCTTGGTTACACATTCAAGTCAGGCACTTGGAATTATCTCGCGGCCGTCGCCTTCGACTGGACGGACAATTTGAACAGCTATATCCGGTGGAGCACCGGCTATCGCGCTGGGGGCGCGAATTCCCGCTCGCGTACGTTCGGGACGTTCGGGCCGGAAAACATGCAAAATTTGGAAATAGGCCTTAAGTCCGAACTCTGGGACAGACGTGTACGCTTGAATATCGCATTGTTCGACATGAGTTACAAAGACCTGCAATTCGCGTTTTCGGATTTAACGGTCACTCCTGCAGCGACAGAGATTGTCAACGCGCTTGACACCGTCAAGATCCGCGGAGCCGAGGTCGATCTTACGCTGGCAGTGGCTCGGGGTCTGACCCTGACGGCCAGCTACGCCTATCTCGACACCGCGCCGCTCAATCTCACCAATCCTTTCGGCGGGGCGAGAGTAACGCAGCAATCGATACAAGCTCCTGAACATGCTGCGTCAGGTGCCATGGATTATGAATTCGGGGCGTTCGATGGCCGCATGGTGGCTCATCTGGATGCCAATTATGCCAGCGGATCCTATAGCAATGTTCTCGACCCTACAGCTGACAATGAGCATATATTGGTCAATGCGCGGCTCAGTCTCAATGATATTGCCAATGTGAGTGGCGGTTCCTTGTCGCTGTCCCTTTGGAGCAAGAACCTTTTCAACCGGCAATATGACCTTTACGATTATCCTCTCGCGGGGCCGGGTCTCGTTGGCGGAATTCTGAGAGTGTATAACGAGCCGCGTACCTACGGCCTGGAAGCCAAAATCAAGTTTTGACCCGTCAGTCTTCAAGATTTTCACTCATGCTTCACTCACGGTCGAGGGCATATCGTATGAGTTTCCTAAAATTCCTTGCCTTGATGATATCAGGGTTCGCCACGCCGGCGCTTGCTTTGAACATCGTGCTCAGCAACGACGATGGGCTCACCAGCAATGTGAAGGCGCTGTACGAAGCGCTGAAGAAGGACCGACATGACGTCATCCTGTCTGTCCCCTGCGTCAATCAGAGTGGGATGGGCGCGGCAATTGCCTTTTCCGCCCCATCGCCCACGCTTGCGGAAGCCTGTCTGAATGACGCCGCCAAGGTGGGCGACCCCACCGCCGGTCCCATGACCAGGAGGGGGCTGTCGCCCGACTATCATTACGTCAAGGGAACGCCGGTGATGGCAACCATGTACGGCATTGACGTCCTCGCCCGAAAAAGATGGGGGAAGGCGCCCGACCTGGTGCTGTCAGGACCCAATGAAGGGCAAAATGTCGGCATGGCAATCATCGGTTCGGGCACGGTGAGCAATGCGCAATTCGCCGCCATCCGAGGCATCCCCGCGATCGCCATCAGCGCGGGCGAGAAGACCGCCGATGCGGGGCTCGCCAATCCTGATTCGCCCAAGATCGCGCGACTGGTTGTCGATCTGGTTGATCAGCTGAGCAGGACTGCGAAGAACGGAAGATTGATGCCCGAGGGCATGGCGCTGAACGTCAATTTTCCCGACAGACTGGAGGGAGCTACCTGGGTAGTGTCGCGCATTGGCAGCTATCAGCAATATGACATGAGGTTCGTGGAGGATATGAGCGCCGAACGGGTTGCGCGCGGCCTGGAATCGGGCGGTTGCGCATGTCCCGGCGTCACCGTTGCCATCAATCACAATCCTGCCCGAACCGATCAGCAGCAGGACGAGTCGGTCGTTTTCCGCAAGAATATATCAGTGTCTCCGATGCAGGCAGGATATGATTCCGGGAAGGAAGCGCGCAGTTGGCTGCAAGCCAGTTTGAATGGAATGAAAAGCGGCTTTGGCCATTGATGTCATGATGGAGCGCTGTAAATGAGCGTAGCAAACCGTCCACGTTTACACGGTTATGATGCGTTAGTTCTCTTGATGACGTGCAATGGCCCGCGGCACATCATGCTTATCAGGAGGAACACGCGGACATGAAGCGTTTAGAAATCTATTTCGCGTCGGCGCTGATGATGGCAGTCCCCTATGGCAGCGCGTTGGCGGGTAATATCGTCGAGGCCACGGTGGAACGGGATGTGGCGAATGAAGTCGTCCTGAAGTGGGAGGCCACGGATCCGGTAGATGTTTTCCAGATTGCATCGCATGATGAGGGACTGGGGGACGCGAGGTTGCTGTCGTCGATGGATGGCGACGGCAAGCATGTGGTAACGCTGGCCTCCAACGCAAGGCCGTATTTCCTTCTGCGGGATAGCCGGAGCGGACAAACCATCCGGCTAGCCGAGCGTGTCCTTCAATACGAACATAGTTCAAATTTCCGCGATTTAGGCGGATATGCCGGAGCAAACGGAAAGCGCGTACGGTGGGGCAGAATTTATCGCTCTGGCGGCCAAGCGACATTGACCAATAGGGACAAGCAATACATCCGCGCCCTGGGCATCGCTAGTCTGGTCGATCTGCGTTCTGACGAGGAGCGAGTTCTTGCTCCCACGCGACTGGATGGGGTGCCTTATCACGCGGTCGGTTACAGCATGGGCGTGATGTTTGAATCGAGGGACAAGGCAAAGGGGGATGATCCCCTTACGGGACTTGACCGTTATGCGAGTAGCTATCGGGGTCTGCCTATCCAGCTTACCCCCCATTTGAAAATGATCTTTTCAGATCTTGTGCTGAATAAAGGACCGATAATATATAATTGTTCGGCAGGGCAGGATCGAACCGGATTTGTCACGGCGATTATTCTGGGCGCGCTCGGCGTTTCTCGCGAGACTATCTATCAGGACTATCTGCTCTCAACACCTTCCCGCCGGGTGCAATGGGAGTTACCGCCGATCAGCGAGACAATGGCGCAAACCAGCCCTGCGGCGGCCCTACTGGCTTCAATTCAGAAAATGCCTGAATATCAAAAAGCAAATCCGCTGGTGACACCGGATGGCACGCCATTTTTGAAATTCGCTTTAGACGAGATTGACCAGAAGTGGGGCTCCCCAGATGCTTATTTGGCACATCAAGTCGGTATATCTAAAGTCGATATCGTTCGGCTTCGCGATCTATATTTGGAATAGGCGATCGCCTTAGTAACATGCGATGATCTTTTCCTGCGTCCCCGCAATCGAAAGTGCGCCCACGCAGAAACTTGCCAGCGTGGGCACGACCGCATCGGCCTCGATAATCTGAACATCATCGACCCCGAACGATTTCACCGACTTCGATTTCGCGAACGGCACCCGCTACCCGGAACTGGCCACTGCCTCTGTCGGACCAGCAACCTATCGGTCAGGCGCGACCGTCGCCTATGTGCCAATATCTCTCGATCGGCCCACGCCAAACACCGTTATCGCGCGTGTCATGACGGAGGATGGCACAGGCCTTGTGAAAGGTGTCGCCGGGGTCAATTATCAGCTGAAGGCGCAGATGGGGTGAATTTCTGCCGTTACCCTGCTCGTCACCCCAGCGACCCGCAGGGCGGTGAAACCAACGTTGGGTTTCAGCCAGGAGGCGCAGCCAAGCCTCACCAGATCCCAGCCGTCGTCTATATAGTGGATGGAGCTGGCATCACTCAGTAAGCGGTGTTCTCAGCCCACGTTGATCCAAGGCATGAGTTTATGAACGCGATTAGCGGGATGGCCGTTGGCGAGTGCATTGAGGGTCTGGGTCAGCCAGTCGTTGGGGTTGATCCCGCCCAGCTTGCAGTTTTCGATGAGGGTGGCGATCACCGCCCAGTTGTCGCCGCCTTCGTCGGAGCCAGCGAAAAGTGCGTTCTTTCGGTTCAAAGCCAAGGGGCGGATTGATCGCTCGACGGTGTTGGTGTCGAGTTCGATGCGTCCGTCGTCGATGAAGCGGACGAGGCCGTCCCAGCGGCTTGTTGCATAGCGAATGGCTTCAGCCAACTTGCTCTTGGCGCTGATCTGGCGGAGTCGGCCATCAAGATAGAGCTTGAGATCCTCGGCAATGATGCGGCTGCGTTCGGCGCGCTGAAGGCGGCGCTGTTCAGCGGCCGAGCCGCGCACCTCGTCTTCAATGGCATAGAGCATGGCGATCCCGCGCAGGATCTCGGTCGCGACCGGCGAATTGGCGGCTAGATCATAGAATTGCGGCGGACATGGGACCAGCAGAAGGCAAGGCTGAGCTGCTGACCGCGCCGTTTGGCGAGAGCTGTATAGCCGCCATAGCCATCGACCTGCAGGATGCCTGCAAAGTCTCCAAGGTGGATGTCGGGCCGCTCGGCCTTGCGGTCTGCCGCATAGACATAGGCTACCATCGGCGGACCTGCGCCACCCCATGGTCGATCATCGCGGGCATAGGCCCATAGCTGACCAGTCTTCGTTCTGCCGCGCCCGGTATCGAGCACCGGCGCTCCGGTCGCGCAGCGGCCGCAGATACCATGCTGCCCGGCCCACCCAGTCCGCCAGGGTGGAGCGATCGAGCCTGATATCCTGTCGGGCATAGATCTGAGCCTGCCGGTATAACGGAACATGATCGGCATACTTCGACACCAGCACTTGGGCGATCAGCGCTTCGGTCGGGATCCCGCCTTCGACTATGCGCGCTGGAGCAGGCGCCTGGACGATCGCGTCTTCGCACGAGCGACAGCCATAACGCGGGCGGCGTGTCACCAGCACGCGGAAGGTGGTGGGCACGACGTCCAGGCGCTCGGCAACATCTTCGCCGATCTGATGGAGGGCCCCTTGCAGCAAGGGCAGGCCTTGTCGTCGAGATCGACAATCTGTTCGATCCGCTCGAGGTGCGCAGGCAATGAGCCACGGTTGGTCTTGCGGGGCTGATCGCCGCGGGATCGCGGCGCAACAGCCTCTCTGGCGGCACGGGCGTGCCCAAGGGCGATCTCGACATCTTCCAGCCCCAGCTGGAGCTGATCGGCATCGAGCTGTTCGGACCGGCGGCCAAAACGGTGCCGTATGAAGGCGTCGATAATCGACTGAAGACGCTCGATCTCGGCGTCCGCCTCGCCCTTGGCAACGTTCAGGTCCGCCAGCCTGACCTCAGCTGCGGCGCGCTCTTCCGCCAAAATCCGGGACTGCTCCAGGACGAGCGCGCGGAGCGCGTCGATGTCGTCGGGCAGGTCCGCTTGCGTGAGCATGACGACAGTGAAACGAAGTTCAGCGCAGCTAATCAGGAGCGAAAAGCCCAGTCAACCGGCAATCTGCGGTGCCTGTGGTCGACGGCCGCCATGGACTCGGCGCCAGTCCAATGCCTCCAGAAGCGCACCAAGTTGGGCGGCGGAAAGGCGCATCACGCCATCCTGGATGCCGGGCCACTTGAAGCCGCCTTGCTCCAGACGCTTCGCCATCAGGCACAGGGCGGTCCCGTCCCACCAGATCAACTTGATCCGGTCAGCACGCTTGGCCCGTAAGACGTAGATCACGCCGGAAAATGCATCACCGCCATATTGCGCGCTCACCAATGCGGCCAAGGCGTCCGGCCCTTTGCGAAAATCCACAGGGCGGGTCGCTACCATCACGCGGGCACCAACTCCTGGTCCAATCATCGTGTCGCCCTGAGCGCATCGATTACCGCCGCGATGATGCTGGCATCGGCGCCGCGGCCTATCTTCACTGCCACTCCGTCGATCCCCAGCTCGACCGCGCTGCCCTTTGCCGCGCCTGCTTCCGCGGGCGCTTCGCTGGAGCAGGTTCGATCGACAGCGGCTCCTCGATAATCGCCGGGACAAATGCGGGCGCCATCGTGCGGGCGACTGGCAGCGCAACGCCGCGGGCCTCCATCTGCTTGCGCAGCTGCCGCCGCCAGGTGAACAGCTGCGATGGGCTCAGGCCGTGCCGACGGGCAACGGCGCAGACCGTCTCCTGCTTGGAATAGCTCTCCGCGATGATCGCGGCCTTAACTTCAGGCGGCCAATCCCGCCGCTGGCCTGCACCGGTGAAAACCTCGAACCGCTGAACCTTGCTGGTGCCAGCATCGTCACATGGCATCGTCATATCACCAGCGTCCTCCATCCTGATCAGGAGGCGCAGACTCACGGCTACACTTTACGTCCGCAAGGTGGGGCCGCGGCCACGCTTACTGAACGTCGGCTTACCTCGATTCCTGATCCTGAAGCCGACATTCGCGAAAGTCCCAAGGCCAGTCAGACGCCAAATGGCACGTTCCGCGTTTAAGCGCGCGGAATTTGCACTCGAACGACGAACAGTGGCGCGTGTTTGCGGTCAAGAATGATCCGCGCTTACAGATAACGCACCACGGAATTGATATCGACCAAGCGCCTCAGTTCCCCTGCCCGGCTATCGCGCCACCCGGCATCGCTCTGCGCATGAACGCGCCGAACATCGGCACGGTAAAGGCCGTCTCACCATAGCCCGGGGTGTAGATCATGCCCTTGGCGATCAACGATGCCCGGATGGGTCCCAAGCTGGAAGGCTTGCGACCCATATGGTCCGCGATGGCGGCCGAGGCGAAGGGCCCCTCCCCCAGATCCGCCATGGCGCGCAGATATCGCTTTTCCGACGGGGTGAGCCGATCAAAGCGAACGCGAAAAAAACTGTCATCGAGCGCGGCAATCGCGGTGGAGTGAGCGAGATCGACGTCGGCTACGGTAATCGGGCAAGCGGCAGCCGCATCCCAGCATTGTTTGCCCCATTCCTGCAGGAAATAGGGATAGCCTCGGGTGACTGTGATGATCTGGGCAACGGCATCGGGCTCGATCGTGCAGTCCTCCGCCTCAATCGGATGGACGAGCGCAGCGGTCGCCGCATCGTTTCCGAGCGGGCCGATACTGGTGAAGAGGAATAGCCGTTCGGCATAGGATTTGGCCTTGCCCATTTGGCCGGCGAGCTGCGGCAGGCCGGCGGCCACCAGCGTGATTGGCCTGTCATTCTGGCGCGCGCGGTGCAGCGCGGTGATCAGCGCCGCCAGTTCGCGTTCGGGGACATATTGCAATTCGTCGATGAACAGCACGAGCGCTGTTTTCCGCTCCGCGGCTGCAACGCCGGCAATATCAATCAGATCGATGAGATCGGAGTCAAGATCGCCATTATCCGCTACGCCAATTTCCCCCAGGTCCAAGGACGATTCCAGCTCGCCATAGCTGAGCTTGAACGCCTTGACGAACCGGGCAAGGGCGCCCAACCCGCGCTTTGCTGCCGTCATTGCCGCCTGCCCGCGGTCGAGTTTCAGAAGGGCGGTCCGCAGGGCCGGAACCAGCATCGCCGGCAGCGACTGCCCCTCGGGCGCCTCGATCGGCACGCACAAGATGCTCTCGCCTTCTGCCGCGCGGCGCATGGTGTTGAGGAGCACGGTCTTGCCCACGCCGCGCAGGCCGAGCAGGATCATGCTTTGCGCATGCCGTCCATTGCGGATGCGGTCGAGCGCGATAGCGACGGTTTCAAGCACATCTTCGCGCCCGGCGAGCTCGGGCGGACTGCTGCCCGCCCCGGGGGCAAAGGGATTGCGGCGGGGATCCATTCTAAGCGATTTAGCCGGTTCTAGTTGATTCGGGTAGAACTATATAATTTCGCTATAGCTCAAGCGGGCGGCTTGCTGTCAAGGCGAGCGATCGAGGGGCACTCCCCGCTTCAGCCCGTTGTTGTCACCAAAACGCGGCTTTATGATCGGCAAACCCCTTTGCGTGGCGCAGACGATCACCAATAGCGCGGGCAATATCTAACCGATTTTGGCCATGAGCCGCCCCGCCGCTCCCTGTTCTGCGGCGAGATTGCGGTTTTATACCAGCCGTCAGTGACGCTGA
>NZ_ASTG01000033.1 GCF_000412635.1 Sphingobium bisphenolivorans | reverse complement strand
GGTTCGAATCCTGTCTCCCCGACCATAAATCAAGCACTTACGCCGATAGTTCGGTGGAACAAGCCGGAAACGTTTGGCGTAAAGATTCCCCAAACGGTCCGCAGACTCACGGAATAGTCCCGGAGGATGTTCTTGGAACGTCTCGTGAATCGGTTAAGCCGAAACGCCGCCGTGGCTACTGGTATGACGAGGAGCGCATAGAGCGGGAGAAGCGCCCGGTTCAGTACGCCACAGTCCGCGATGACGGGGATGAATGGCATATCGAGTGCCGCTTCAAGGATGGGCAGAAGTTCGCCGCGATTACGGTCGATAAGGATCATGAGGATTTAGCTGACTGGATCGCAGCCGCCATCACCGCCCTATCAGGAGAGGGGAAGCAATGAGCGACAAGCCCTCACGCGAGGAACTGAACGCCCTCCCCGTGGAAGCCCCCGATCTGGAGGACGAGACGCAGCACTTCTATGTCTGCGCCGATTGCGGGCAGGCGGTTGACATGCGGCGGCTTGGCGACGTGCTGCACCATGAAGACCCAGGGCATGAAAGGTTGCCAGAGCAATGAGCGTCGAAGCATTCCCCCACCGCCCTGGAACGCTGCTGTGCAATGTCGCGCTGATCCGCCGTCCTGATGGCACAATCGCGACCCTGTTGGGCGAAATGCCGTCACGGCTAATCGAGACGACAGGTGAGGACGTGGCATCTCGGGTGGAGATTATCGCGGGCTGGATGAAAGAGGGCGCGGCAGACATGGCACGGCAGGCAGAGCATTGGGCGGAAGCTTTGGGCAAGTGACCGGCTCCAACCGCTTCCTTCTCTCCGGCCTTATCGTTCTGGCTGTGCTGACGGGGATTGTGATATGGGTGAGCAGATGAAACTATGGGATCAGATGGCCGATGCGCGCCACAGGGCTGTTGCCGCGCAAGAGAAGATGCTGCATTGGCGCGTCAACCGGTCAGCAATCTACGCCCTCATGGCTGATGAGCGAGCCGCCCAATCTGATCCTCTCGGCATACGCTTTGAAGAGCGCCCATTCTACGGACTGCCTTTCAAGGTGGACGAGAATAATCGTTCGCCGGAACCAACTTTCAAACTGATGACGCTGGAAAGCCTGGATCGCAAATAAGGGATTCACCCCCTTCTTGTAATAGGGTAGAAGGGGATCAGCAGCGCAGGAAAGCAACGGGGTTGAGGGCCTGCGCCTCTTCGAAGCCCCAGCTTAGCCCCTCGCAAGGGCAGACGCAGAGCCGAACAGCCGAGGCGATCCGGTCAGGCAATGCGGTAGCGGGTGAAAGCCCTGCACTTCTGGCTACCCATGGTAGCGCGGGATCGAGTGGGTGGCGCGCAAAGCCCCAAGCTGGACCTCTCCGGTTTCAGCGCAAGGATGGACAGATTACGCTCTGCGTCCGCGTCACCCCTTGACCGACTCAGGAACAATCCGCGAACAAGCGGCATGGACCGCCTCGAACGCCTATCCCAACAACGCCGCCAGCGATTGTCTATCAAGACCGAGATGCGCGGGCCGGTCCACTTCGCCTTTATCGTCCTTCCCTCTGGTGGTGCTGTCGCAAGCGGTAGAGGGGATACCAGGGAAGAGGCGATCGAGGGTGCGTTTAGGGATGCTGGGGGTTAAACCAGTTTGAACAGCTTGAGGATAAGCCCCGCGATCACGCCGGCTGTTGATGAGCGGAAATCGTTATAAATGCTCTGGACGAGCGCCCGCCCGATATCCTCCAGTTGATCGACCGCTACTTCCAGCCCCTTGCCGGTGAGGAAGTCCGACACCAGCGGAACGGCATACTCCAGCACGGCCTCAAACTTCTGTGCGCCGGTCATCTCCTTGGAGGAAACCGCCTCGATGCTGCTGGCAATGGCGGAGCCTACCTCTGTCTGCTTGAGCGCGAGAACCGCCTTAGCCGTCTCGCTGGGAACGATGTTCAGCGCTGTTTCGGCAGCGGCTTTCAGGTCGTTGAAGCGCTCCTTGGTGAGGATGCGCAGGCCGAGTATCTTGATCATGATTTACCCCCTGATATCTTTCCAGATGGCGCAGGCGGCGATGACGAAGCCGCCGATGACAGTGGCGGCGCCGAGCAGGTAGCCCGATGCCGCCGCTATCAGAACGTCGCTCACTTCTTCGCCAGCTTGCGGGTGCTGGCCTGCCCCCACACAAGCGGAACCACGACAGCGGCGACCGTGCCGATGGCGGTCAGAGTGTCAGCCTGGAGCCAACCCCGTCCCATGGCATAGCCGCCAAGCGCGAGAACGATCTGCCGAGCGGCAGCGGCGAGTTGTGCGTTCGTTACTTCGGTCATTTCCAACCCCCTGCGATAAGCGCGTCCTGAAACCTCAAGGCATGACCTGCGATCAGCGCGTCTTTGTCCGTGCCATTGATGATGCGGCGGGCATCCTTGAACTCTTCGAAGGTGCCCAGCCCCTTGCCGATGTAGGTCGCCAGCGATTTTCCGGTGAACCAGCCGGCAGACATGCCACGCACGAGGATTTTGACGGCTATCTCAGGATCGAGCGCGAGCGCGTAATCCTTCGCCAGTTTTCCCTTGAGCTTCAGCTCCTCGTCGGCCCGCTGGTAGTTCTTCGCCCAGGTCAACTGAACCAGCCCGCGCCCGTAGGGAGCCTTGCCGGTAGCATCGATTTTGCCATAGGGCCGACCGTTCCCGCGCCCCGATTCCTCGATCGGCATCAGGCGGGCTTCATGCCATGCGGTTGCCAGCCCATAAGCCATCCAGCCCGCACCCCAATCGGACGCGGCGAATAGCAGCCGGTTGATGATATTGACCTGCATCGCATTAATCGGCCCGGTGATCTTGCGGGCGCCGACAAAGAAGGCTTCGGCGTTGGCGAGCGTCATGCCGCTTCCCCCTTCAGCGCCGCTTCCAGATGCGTCCGCAGTTGCGCCGGCCCATGCAGCAGGAGCAGCGTTTCAAGCTTGTCGATCCGCTGCGCTTGCTGCCCTTCGCGTTTCTCGCACTCGATCTTGAGAAGCTGATAGTCGGACTTCAGTTCATCCACGCGCTTTTGCAGCGGGCGGACGAGTATCATCTGACCGAACCCCCACGCCGCTGCGCATCCTGTGCCAAAGGCTGCTGCCAGCCTGCCCCCGTCTGGTCCCAGATAGTCCAATTCTTTGCCCCCCGGCATGGTTAGGTGACGATCATTTGGCGGCGTCTCGTGGATGATCCGCCGCCACCCCCGGTAAAGCTCATACGAACATATCCGTTGGCTCCCGCGCCCGGCACGCTGCCGCCACCGCCGCCACCGCCACCGCCGCCACCGCCAGGAAAGGCGCCAGCCTGGCCGGCTCCGTTGGCCGACACCCCTCCGGTGCCGCCACGCCCGCCGCCCAGCACAGCAGCGCCGCCCACTCCAGCGACGTTAGCGGATCGCGCTCCGCCATTATTGCCTGCCGAGGTCGGCCCACCGGAGGAGCCGCCACCGCAGCCGGCGGTGTTGGACGCAGCAGATGTGCCGCCACCGTTGCCGCCTGAATATTTTACATCACCGACGCTGTTGGCAGCGGTGCCGCCGCCAATTGGGCCAGAGGAGTTGACGCCTGCGTCAGCACTATCCGCTTTCACGCCGTCAGTCGCGGCTGTCGGTGCGGAGTTGGTGCCAACTCTGGCCCATGACGAGGTGTTCGCGTTCCCCGCATCGACATTGTAATAAACCGTGCTGGAGCCGCCTGTAACAGTCACGCTGTTAGTCAGCGCGTAGGCGCCGCCGCCGTTCCCGCACTCGGAGCTTAGCGCCAGGTTAGAGGGTGTTCCGCCCGACCCGATCGCCTCCAGCCGAACAGAAGTTGCGCCAGCCGGCGCAGTGATCGAACCCGCCCCGGTCGCGGTTACATAAGTATCAGTAAGGCCCGATGGCGATACGGCAAGCATCAGCCCGATTGTGTGTGCGCCAGCGCCGCCCGTGATGGTGAATGTCTTGTCACTGACAAGGGCGTCCGCAGCGGTGACCGCGTAGTCCCAGACAAGGCCCGCATCGCTCCCGGCCGTTGAAACGGTTTCCCCGATCTCGCTCCATGTCAACCCGTCGCCGGAAAGTGTCGCGGCGCCGGTCCAGTCGTCGGCACGGGCACCGATCACGACGCACGCTTGGCCGCTCAGAAAATAGCCGAGCGACCGGATCGGACCAATATCCGTATCAGTGCCGGCGACCCCGAAAGCAGGACAGACAATGCCGATCGGCGCCGACGAATTGATCCCGCGAAAGGTCGAGGCTTGTGCGATCATGTCGGCGCCGGCAGCACCGCCAGATACCGTAAATGTGGCCGTCGCTTCACCACCTGCCGCGATCTTGTAGCAAACCGCCAATCTGCCGGTCACACCGGAAACACTGAATGGAGAACCGGAAACGGCGGTGTACCCGGCAGGTAGCCCGATTGTAGCCGTTGCGTGCCGCACATAACACACGGCCAGGATCAAATCCCCGGCTGCGGTCGAGCCGTGCACGCCAGGAGAAACGCTTGCGTTGTCGGCACTGGCAGCAGAGCCGGCTCCAACGAAAGAGACGGGCATCGTCAGATTGCTCCCACCAATGTCACCGCCACATTGGCGATCGATGCATCAGGCGTGGCTGGGCCTACAACCTTGATCACGTCACCCGCCGCGATGCTTTTGGCTGTGCCGCTGGTCGTGGCGAAGGTGAAAGCGCCGCCTGTTGATATGGTGATGGTGCCGATGCTGGAAAAAGCGCCGGTCGCGTTTACCTGCTGCTGCACATCGAGAACAAAGGACCCTGCCGGGTTGGCGCCAACGGCACCCCGGCTTGTGCTGAAGTTTGCCGGGAGGGTGCAAGCGTCCGATACGATATGCAGCAGCAAGACCTCTGATGCAGATGGCGCGGTCGTGATGAAGAAGCCGATACGGTAGGTGCGCGCGGCTGAAAGCGTGCCGCCAGAGAGCGACAGGCCAGTGCCTACCGTTATCTCCTCGATCGCTCCTGTGGAGGCCGTGGAGCGCCCCAACAGTTTGCCGGTGGACATTCCCAGCGCTGTGCTGGTGATCGGCCCCGCAACGCCCTCCAGCGCCAGCCCGCCGAGATAATCCCCAAACGCGTTGATCTCTCCCGGCAGTCCCTCCAGCGCTTCGACAAAGGCGTCAGCCTTGGTGACGAAGGTTGCCGGCTCCTCTGTGCGGGAGGGGGCGTCGGGTAGCGGGGTGATGGTCGGTGCTGGCATGATTTAGACCCCGATGGAAAAGAGGACGCCGGAGAAGGATGACGCAGCGCGCACCGTGGCAGTGCTGGTTCCGCTGCTGGTGACGTTGCCGGAAACGTCCTCGCTGCCGTCATCACCCTCGATCCAGGCGCGCGCCCATGAGGTATAAGCGTGGCCGTTGCCATAGGCGTAGGTCGTTGTGCCGCTGAAACTGTGATCGCGCCATGTCAGCGTGAGCGGCCCGATCTGGACGCTGCCGGAACTAGCGGAGCCACTGATGGCAGAAGCGCCGGCTGCCGCGCCAATGGCCGAGCGCGCCGCCGCCGCATCCGCCGCACCCAGGACCGAGAGGCCTGTTGCCGTAGCTTGACTGTCCAATAGGTATTGGCTGTGCGGGTCGGCTGCCCCGACATGGGCTGTGACTGCCGCTGCCGCAGTCCCCGCCGCGTCGAAACTACCAGAAGAAGAGGTCGCCGCCGTGCCCAGGCCGAGCGTCGATCGCGCCGTTGCCGCGTCCGCGTCATCCAGAAGCGTGCGGGCGAAGCTGGTCAGGGTGGCAAGCGCCGAAGTGCTGGAGCCGGTGAAGTAAAGCAGCCTGTCCGCAGCCGGGGTTTTCCCCGTCATCGCCAGCAAGCCGGGATCAGCCGCCGTGGCATCGACAATCGCAGCCGCCGCCACGCTTATCGCCGTCGAGAGGGTGTTGATCTCGTCCGCGAAATTGTCGAGCCACGCGACGAACGCGTCCGCCTTCGCGACAAAATCATCCGGGGCGTCTGTCCGTGCCGGCGCATCGGGGGCAGGGGTGAGGGAAGGCAACGGCATCAGGTCAGGCCCTCGATTTGCAAGGTCAGGTAGGAAGTAGAGGGGAAGGTCAGTTCATTGCTGAAATCCCGATAGAAGCCGTAGATGATCGTGCTGCTGAACTCTTCGGTCCCGACATAGACGACGGGGGTTGCCCGGTAGAGCGCGAGGACGGCGGTGATCGCGTCCACCTTCTCCGGTTCCACGGCGATGCGGAAATCCGCCCGCTTCGAGAAGGCGCGTTCCACGATCGTCCAGTTGCCGAAGTCGTCCGCGACCTTGCGGCTATAGTCCTGTATCCCGACGCGGGCGCCATAAAGCAGGTTGCCAAGATCACGCGACAGGCCGATCACGCAGGTTCCCACCTGTGCCGTGCCGGTCGGCTCGTTGATGATCACCGTGATCTCCATGTCCGCGTACAGGGGTAGGTCGGTGACGATCAGGTCACCCTTGCGGACGATCGGCTCGAAGAAATATTCGTACCAGTTGGTGACGCCGCTGTCCGAAATCAGGTCATAGGTCTGATCAAATACGATGATCCCGGTGTAGCGGGCGATGATCTGGACCGATGCCGCGACGATATTGAGCAGCGCCACGCTATCGGTGCGACCCTGCATCTGCGCAACGATGGTGATCCCTTGAGGGGCGGAGGTCTGCGAGGTGTTCGACAGGTCGAACATGCGGTAGCGGTTGTCCGCGCCGAGGTCGCTCCACCATGCGGCGTCGGTCAGCGCGTGGCCCGTGTTGCCCGCTTGCAGGCTTTCGAACTCATGGTGCGTCGTGGGATCGATGACGATATCGCCAAGCGCGTAGGTCGTGCCCCCGGAATAGCTGGCATAGGTCGCGCCAAGATAGTCCCACCACAGGGGAGAGGATGCCGGTGTGTGGCCGGTGTTGCTGTTCTGGAGGCTCTCATAGACGCTGGCGACCGTGCCGGTGAACACCGAAACCTGAGTGCCAGCCGCGTAGGTCGTGCCCGCGTCATAGGCCGCAGGCGCCACTTCTGGAACGGTGGAGGAAACGAGGTTGCTGCTGTCGAGCGTGGAGGGCCGGATGATCTTCACGGCAGCACCTCCACATAGACCGGGCTGTCGGTTTCGCCGCGCACCAGCATGCCGTCGCCTTCCCACCGCTGAAGGATGCGCAGGGCCATGTTCTGGGTTTCCACCAGCTTGGTCTGCATGACCCGATTTTCCTCCCGCAGCGCGCGGATTTCCGACGCCATGCTCTGCTGCGTGGTCGCTGCCGATTGGGTGGCGTCCACCGCCGCCGAACTGCCGGAAATGACCGTAGGCGCGGGAGCCGTCACCTCGCCGCCCGCCGCGCTGATCGCCTGGTCGAGATAGGCCCGCACCAGCGCGATATCCCGGTTATACTGCTGCGCCGTGGAGGCGTTGTCCTTCGACAGAGCAAGGAAGTCGCGGCTTACCCCGGTCAGGTTCTCCATCGCGGTCATGTCGCCGGCAGCGGCAAGCCCCCCGGTCGCCATCAGCTTCGCCATCGCCTGCCGGTAGGTGGGGCCACCCGCGCCGCCGTCCAGTTCATCGCGATAGGCCTTGAGGCTGTCGGTCAGGGATTTGAGCTTGGCTGTGACCTCGGCCATCGCGTCAGCCGCAGCCTCCGCAGCCTGAACCTGCATCATCAGCGGCTTAAGCTCGTCCTTGGTCTGCGACAGTTCGATCTCGCGCTGGAGCATGGCCGCTTCCGCAGCCTTCCCCTGCGCCTCCAGCAGCCGCACCTCAAGGCTGCGCTGCTCGTTGAGCTTGTCGAGCGCCTCCTTAGCCGCTTCGTCCAATATGTCCTTGCGCTGGAGGGCTAAAAGCTGCTCCAGTTGGGCATATTCCTCGGTAGTGGCTCCGGCATCCTTGAAGATGCCGCGCAGATCATCGAACTTGCGCGTCAGGGCGTCGAGAGCCGCCCCCGTAGGATCAAGCCGCGCCTTAAGATCGGTGAACACCTGTTCGAACGACAGCGCCTTGGAAAGCTTGGTCTGAAGATCGCCCGCGGACTGCAACAGTTTCTGCGTCGATGCGCGGATGCCGGTGATGGCGCCGCGTTCGATCGCAGTCTGAATGGCGAAGGCAATCGCGCCCTGGGCGTCATCGTTGAACTCCATCGCGCCCATCGCCGTTTTCAGGCTGGTGCCCGTGGTATTGACGCGCCAGTCGCCGTGCCGCTGGCCGATGGTGATGTTGCCGAAGTCGCCCAAGCTGCCATTGAAGGCCTCTGCGATCTGGTTGAGGGAGGAAAGGACATTCTCGCCCATCGAGACGGCGGCCTTTTCCGCCGCGCCAGAATTGCCTCGTGCCATGCCGACGCCGGAAGCGGACAGATCGACCGCCCCCCATTTTACCTTTTTGAACAACCCGCCTAGAACACCACCCAGCACGCCGCCGAGAACAGAGCCGAGTGGGCCGGCAAAATCGCCAAGCCCTTTAGCTATGCTCTCCATTCCCTTGGCGAGGAACTTTTCGCCCAGCTTGCCCCCGATTGCGCCGCCGATCTCGGAGCCAAGGCTACTCCCCTTGCTGCCGAACACCAGCGACGATGCAGCAGCGCCGATGCCAGCGTTTTGGAGAACCGAGGTCATGGTTTTGGCAAACTGGCCTTCACCACCAAAAATCTGATCGAGTTTCTTGGTGATCGACTTCCAGCCCTCATCGCCAACAGATCTGCCGAGCAGGTTCATGAATTGCCCGAACTTCCCGCCCAGGCCCGCGAAGTTTCCGCCGTCCAAGATGCCTGCGACCACGCCAGCGACACCGCCCAGCGCACCGCCCATCTGACTGATTACGTCGAGTTGGCGCAGATAATATTCGAGGATGCGCCGCGCCCCGTCCGCGCGGGCGTCCTCCAGTGCGGCCAGGTCCTTCGCCTGCTGGATCATGGTTTCACCAACTGTGGCCTGATCCTTGCCCCACTCCTGCTGCCGCTTGATCATGTCCTGCTCAAGCTTCCAGACATTGCCCATCGCCTGCGCGCGGGTGTCCTCCACCCATTTGGCTAGTTTCGCCTCTTCATCGGCCTGATCCTTTGCGGCCTTGCTCGCCTTCCCGCGCCGGTCCTTGATCAGTTCGTCGGCTTGATCCTTCAGGCGCGCGTTACGTCGCCCGATGGCCCGGTCCTCCAGTTCGTCGAAGGCGCCCATGGCCTGCGCCTTGCGCCTGCCGAAGCTGTCGGACCATGCCGCCGCTGCCGCTGTGCCCGCCGCGCTATATTGGACCTTGTAGGCCGACAGATCGACCTTCGCCGCCATCGTAAAGCTGGTTCCAAACGCAGAGTTTGACGCTTTGGCGAGCATGTTGAAGGCGCCGATCGCTCCATTCACAATGCCCTCTAGGGATTCGATCACCTTGTTGGCTGCCAGCCTGACAGCATCCCCCAGCAGCGCTGGCAGGTTTTTCCAGATCAACCCGATATTATCATAGGTTGCGGCGAAGGCGGCATAGACCGAGGAAGTGGCGTCCTTGAACTGGCCGTAGAGATACTTGGCCGCATCACTCACCCAGCCCCTGAGCGTTTTGAACACATCATCAAGGCCGAGCGCTTCCTTGATCATGTCCCACGCCGCGCCGGCTGCATCGCCAAGGGTCACATGGGCATCTTCGAGCTTCTTCGCTTCCTCCGCAGTTAGGCCGAGAGATTTGATATAGTCGTCAACCGGCGCCTTGTTTTCCAGCTTGTCGGTAAAGCCTTTGAACGCCAATGTTCCCGCGCCAACCGCAGCCGTGACAGCGAGCAGAGCAGGATGCGCCAGTGCGAAGCGGCCAACCATGCCGGCCACCTCTTTCGCCATGCCGCCAAGGCCAATCCCCGCCTGAGACGCAATCTGACCGATCTGCGAACCTTGCTGAACGAACGCAATCAGGGGGTTGCTGCCCGATGCGATTTGGACAGCGAGGTCGTTGAACTGGAAGGCAAGGTTCTGAACGTGGTGTGCCGCCAGTTTGGAAGCGCCCGCCGTCTTTTCCAGATTGGAGGAGGCTCCTGTAGAAATGCCGGCCATGCGCTGCACCTGCGCGGCAAGGTCCGCCGCCTGTTCCGCTGCGCCCTTGATCTGCTTGCCCGATTGCGCGGCTTCATCGCCAAGGCGATCGATGACCTTCTCTGCCTTCGTGCCCGCGTCCGTCAGTCGGTCCAGTTCCGCAACGCCGGTCTTAACCTCGCTGCTGTCGATCTTCATCCCGAGGGTGGCAAGATCGGTCACTGCTTCACCTCCCGGCTCACGAAATAGGCGTCATCAGCCGCGCGAATGGCCCTGATCTGCCAGTAGGGCAGGCGAACCCCGTTCACCCTCTGCCATGCGTCAATCTCGACAAATCCGATCCGCAGCGGAGCAAAGCCGTTCGATCCCCGGCTTTCGTGCAGTTCAAGGAAGTCGGCCCACAGGTGGACGCAGGCAGGCGGAAGGGTGGCTGCGTTTGCCATCCTTTCATGCTGCCGTCCTGTCCGTTCCTCGTAAGCCACCAAATGCTCTCTCAAACTCTGTCCATCGTCCTGCCGCTGGCTGAGCGCGAACTGGTCTGCGGCATAGGCCGCGAACCCGGCGATCAGCCCTTCATGAAGTTTCCCAGGTCGTTGACCTGCGCCTGAACCTGATCCCGGATCGGCTCGATTGCGGAGAGAACCTTGCGGACATTGGCCGCGTTGAACTCCAGCGCTTCACCGCCGAGGATCACCTTCCCGTCACCCGCCTTGGTCGAGCGCCAACCCACCGTCGCCGCCGCCAGCGCATCGACATTGCGGGCCTCCAGATCATCCAGCGAGGTTTTCTGATTGCCGCCGCGCAGGGATTGGTCGGCAAAGGCGCGGACCTTGGCGCGGTAGGCGGTGCTGTCTTTTCCGAGGATCGACCAGAACACACCCAAGCCGGCGCCAGAAACCGGGTGCGTCAGTTCAAATTCATGCGGCTTGTTGCAAGCTGCGGTTGTGTCCAGTGCTGCGAGGTCGAAATCGGTTTCCATGTTTCTCTCCGGGTGTTTGGCGAGCGGGAGAGGCACCCGCCAAACGAGGTGAGGGCGCCTTCCCGCCCAAGCTGTTAAGCGGCCTGCGAGTCCTGCACGCTGATGATGGTGGCGTGATTGGCGAGTGCCGCCCCGCCGCTGCCGTTGTAGGAGGCGGTAAAATTGTAGGTGCCAACGATCTGCTTCTCGCCGTCGTCATTGTCATCGCTCGACAACTTCACTCGGCTCATGACGAACGCCATGGTATTGGCGGCGTCGGTGCGGGCGTCAGCCAGCACCATGATCAGCGAGGTGGTGGTTTCCTGATCGAACACGGTCGCCAACGTCTCACCGTCAAACAGGGCGGTAAAAGAGCCGGTGACGGTGACGCGTCCGCGCTGCGTGTCCGATGCGACGTTGGAGCCAACCGTGGCTTCACCCTGCGTGGTGTTGCCGTTGATCTGGAGGCTCATCGACGTGATCGTGCCGTAGCGCGTGCCGCCGACATAAACCGCGCCAGCCACCGAGCCGAACACTTCGGTCGAAGGGGCGGCGGTGGGCGAGGTGAGCGACTGCGTGCCACTCTTGGTGACGGCGCCGAGACCGACCAGCGTGTGGTTGATCGTCACATTGCCGGTTGCGGGCATGGAGATATCCGCCTGCGCGATCTGCACGTCTGGATAGACGCGCGAGCGGGTCAGGTCAGAGAAATATTCCTCGAAGGTGTAATAGTCGTTGGTGTGACCGGTCGTCGGCACCCAGGACTTCTTGCCCATGACGGTGACGGTGCAGGAAGCGATCGGGCCTTCCGCCGTCAGCGTGCCTCCATAGTTCAGCACGTTGACCGTCAGCACCGTGGCGGTAACGCCGACCACGACAAGATTTTTCGCCACGTTACCCGCAGCGAGCGAGCCGCCCGACAACTGGATCACGTCACCGATCTTGACCCCGCCCGTCAGGAAGTCGCCCGAACCGCGCGTGATGGTGTAGTTCGGCGCCGATGCCGCGATGGTGAGGCTCAGTGAGGAGATAGCCGAGGTCGCAGCCGGGTCCTTGCGCAGCAGCGAGCCGAGGAAGGGCATCCAGGATGTGCCAGACAGCAGACCGTTGAGCGTGCCGCCAGACTTGGCGATGCCGTGCGTCATGCCAGTGCCCTGCTGGTGGCTGACGATCTCGTTATTCTCGTAGCTGTCCTTGGTGACGTTCAAGGCAGCGGTGACGCGGCGCAGATAGGTGCCGCCAGAGCCGGATGCCGCAGAACCCAGCGCGGTCTGCTTCTTGTAGGCGATGGTCTTGTTGATGCCCTGTGCGACAGTCATGGCTTAACCCCCGATGTTCGAATAGAAAAAGACGTTGACCGGCATGGCGTATCGGTCGCCATCGACCGCTGCCGGAGCGATCTCAGGAGTTCCGTCGATGGTGACGGTCACACCGGACGCGGTAAGGGCGCGGCCAGCGTAGAAGGTGGAGCGGATCAGTTCGGCACGCGCCTGCGCGGCAGCGGGGCCGGCGTTCAGCGGATAGCGCAGCACGACCTTAAACATGCCCTGTTCGCGGCGCATCTGCTGGCCCATGTCCATCTTTCCGGGGCGCGCCATCAGCAGGAACACGGCTTGGTAGGGCGTGCCGGCGACGGGCGTATAGGGAGCATTCTCCCATGCCGTGGCGAGCGGCGGCGTCATGCCGGAAAGGGCGCTTTCCAGAGCGGCGCGAATGAGGGCGATGCTCATGCCTGCGCTCCCCTGACAGCTTCGTCCACGATCTCCTGAAACATCACGCGGGTAAGGCCGACCAAGCCAGTGGGAGCCTGCCGCGACCAGCCATCCTCGATCCGCAGCGCATAGGGCGCGTTGTTCGCCAGATAGAAGACTCGGCCTGCCGCATCTTCGGGAACGGCAGCCACGATCGCGGCTTGTGTCTTATCGCCGGCAGGGTCCGCCCCCGGTTTCTCACCAGTGGGGAGCGAGCCTATACCAAGCTGCCAGTTCCCCCGAAAATGCCCCCCAACATATCCGGCAGGCGGCTTGGTCTTCCAATAGGAGCCGTCCCCCACTGGTGAGCGCTTGTCCAATTCAGCGGCGACAGCCACGACGATGCGCCCAACAGCGTCATCAGCCTGGTCCTTGGCCTTCTGCGCGAATTTCTGGAGATCGAGGGCGAAGGTCATTCGCTCCCCCGGATCGTCAGCTCATAGAGGATATCAAGCCCCGCCGGCGCCAGCGGTGAGCTCTCGATGATCGTCCACACATTGCCCGACGCGTCGGTGAGCGTGTCGTTGACCTCGGGCGGGGTGAGGGCGGCTCCGGCGTTGTTGAGCGCGGAAAGGGTGCACTGGCGGTCGGCCTGCGAGATATTCTCCCCGGCGAGCTTGCGCAGTCCTGCCCCGAACGGAAGGATCACCACCTTTCCAGCTTGCGTGGTCGTGGTGACCGAAGCGGACCCGGTTGCAGGGTCGTAGGCCCCGCTTGCCTGCCGTGTGAGCGTCACGGCCTGCCCCTTGGCTTCGATCATGCGATCTGCGGAAAGACGCTGCGCCACCGTCATGCGCGGATCAGGCGCACGGACGCGCCCCCTCCGGCCAGATAGGGCGCCAGCATCGCATCAATAGCCCGATAGCGCGTGCCCTGTGGGCTGTTCGGATCATATTCGGTTTCGAGGGGGCCGACCTTCTCGCGGATCACGGCGCGGGTCGTATCTTCCGCCAGGTCAGCAGAGAGCGCCCGCAGCGCCAGATCGGCGCAGGCGTTGGCGATATCGGACGGGACGCTATCGGAGGCGATGAAACAGCCGTCAACGATCACATCGTAGCGCGGCCAGCTAAGGGCTTGGCTCTGCGTCTTGCGCTGCCCGGTCCAGCGGGTGCGGTAGGCCTGCTCGATATAGGCAGTGGCGCGGCGCAGGGCGGCTTCCTTGACCGCATCCTCGCCGGTCCATGCGCTGTTGCCGAAGGCGGTATGGCGCGCATCAGCGGCAGCTACGGAGATGTAGCTTTCGCTGTTGCTCAGCCCTTCGCCAGTTTCAACAACAAGCGCCATCGGTTAGCCAGCCTTCTTGCGGGTGCGGGTTGCGCGCTCGCCCTTGAGGGAACCGCCAGCCTTGCCGTCGCCGTCATGGTCGAGCGGATCAGCCGGTTCGAAGCCGGCAGCGCGGTAATTCTCCACCTCATCGACATGCACATCAGCCGTGTGCGGCGCGGGGTGGGAGGCGTCTCGCTTCATGAGGATGGTGGACATGGAATCTCCCCCTTGAAGAAGGGCCGAGGTTTCCCCCGGCCCCGCTTTCATCAGCCGATCAGGGTGGCGATGTGTTCGGGCTTGATCGCCCGCTGGCCCCAGGCGAGGCGGACGTGATAGACGTTCTGCAAGAACTGCTTGTAGAGCGCGATCTCGAACGTCAGGCCACTGATCGGGTCCTGCACCTGCACAGTGTCGGACGCGGAGTCGCCGCCTTCCGGCATGGCCGGCGCGCGGGTCGCCAGAACGATGGCCGAACGGGCAAAGGCGAGGTTCGGCGTGTAGCTGTTGCCCAGCGTCACCGCGTCATTGTCGGTTTCACCCACCTGCAAACCGGGCTTGCCGATGCCGAACGAACCGCCAGACAGTGCCGAGTTGACGACATATTTGTCCGAGGTGCCGGCAAAGGTGACGACATCGCCCGCGAGGATCGTGCCCGAGCCAGTGTCAACCGCGATGGAGGTGTCACCCGCCTCGCTGGTCGCGTCGTTCAGCAGGTAGCTGGCGCCCGTGCCCTTGGTGTGGACCGAGATGGCATCAGAATGACGCAGCGCCATGCCCATGATGCGGTCGGTCATGCCGTTGCGCAGCATGTCGCTGGTGCCGGCTTCGTTGACCTTGAACAGGCCCGACTGCTTGCCGCGAAGATTGGCGATGGCAGCATGGCCGAGCGCAAGCTGGAGGTCGTTCTTGGGCGCGCCATTCTCTTCCAGAATGCGCAGGACGCCCGCGAAGTCCGACATGTCGGCAGCAGTGCCGAACGGCGTGGTGCCAGCGGTGCCGTAGGCGCGTGAGGAGCGCTTGTAGGCTTCCAGCCAGATATCGCTCTCGATCTCGTTCACCAGCGCGCGCATCGCCTGATAGAAGCGATCAGCGCGGATGCTGGAGAAGGTGCCGGCGCTCTGGAGGCCCTTGGTTTCCTCGCCGTTGAAGCGAACCGGGACATGCTTGGACTTGCTGATCGTCACATCAACATTGTCGATGGTCTGATCGCCCGTGTCGGGCGCGTTGACGCCAGGCGTGCTGTTGGCGGTCGTCGCAGCCGGGGTGATCGGCACGCGAACAGTCTGGTTGACAGCGGCGCGCTCGGCATTCGAGTTGCGGTTGACTGCCGAGATAAAGCCGGTCGCCTCACGCGAAACCACGTCAAGGGCTTCGTAGAGGTCGGGGATGAGATCGGTGAGCGTGTTTGCCACGTTGGAAACTCCGGTTTCTTGGATCGGGGAAACCGCGAGCGGCCTTGCCTGCTCTAGCGGGTTCGGTCCTAGACCGGAGTGAAGCGCAACCTGATCGCCTTCGATGACGGACTATCGCTCAAATCGGCGAATCCGTCAACATGTTCATCTGTGATCGAGTTTGACGATCTCGAAAGCTGCGTTCGCCTCTTCCGCAAGGAGGTTCACCACATAGACCGAACCAAAGATCATGATGGCAGCGAACAGCAGCAAGGGCAGGATTTTCATAGTCCCGGCATCATATCGCGCTGTGATGCCGGGACTAATGAACTGTCTGAATCTGTTGGCTTCTACAGATTCACGAAAGCGATCAAGCCGCCGCGTCCACGACCTTGCCGCCATCCTTGAAGAAGGCCTGCCGCGCGCCGTGATCCATGCCGTCAAACTGCGCGCGGGTCACGGCCTTTCCGCCACCAGAACCGGAGCCGCCGCCAGCCCCGCCGCCACCGTTTGCCGGCGCCGCGACGAAATGCTTACCCTCGTCGCCGGAAGCCCACTCCTTCACGAAATCGGCCAGGCTCTTGTCGCCCACCTTGGCAACCCGCGCATCTCCTTCGGTCGCGATCTGCACGCCGCCAGCCAGCATCGCCATGGCCGCCTTCTGGTGGACGCCGTTGGTGACGCCATTGGCAACCAGCGCATCCCGCAGGCCGTTTTCGACCAGCAGTTTGGTCGTGAAGCCGCTCTCACTCTCCAATGCCTTGACCGCCTTGTCGCGGTCTGTCGTCAGCGTCTTGATCTGGGTCTGCGCAGCAGCCAGATCAGCCAGCGCCTTGTCGCGCGCTTCCTCTGCCGCCTCCAGATGCTCGGGCTTGATCTCCTGCCCCTTCTTCAGTTCCTTGTTTGCGGCGATCAGTTCGGCGTTCTTGGACTTGAGGCCCGAGACGGCTTCGTCAACAGCGGCGGCGATGGCGTCCTTGACAGCCTGCGAATTGAGATCAACTTCACTCATGTTCTTGCTCCCCGATTATGCGGCCCGTAGCTCATCCAGGGTAAGCGGTCGGCCCGTGCCGCTCACCAAATCACGCAAACTGAGTTTCCCCTGTCGGTAAAGCTCAGCCCGCTTTACACCCAGCACCCGTTCTATGAACTCGGGTGATTGACGCTTGAGGAAGTCGTTGAAATTCTGATTGGCAACCGGCCCGTCCTTGCTGGCGCGCATGGACTTGGCGGCGATCATCTCGTCTATGCCGGCGCCAAAGATATCGTTCAACCCCTTGGGAACCGGTGAGAGAACGCAGCGGCAGTTCCAGTGGGCGGGCGGGAAGCGCAGATCGAGGCTGGTGCCCTTGATCGGTTCGCCGTCCAAATCCCAGGATGCGCCGTCGAGCGCGGCACAGGTCAGGCAAGTGTGGCTATCGAGCGTCGAAAGCCAGCGGATGCCAGCGGTGAATTTGCTGTTCTTGCGGTAGGTCGCGAGCCTTGCGCTGTTCGCTGCGGACATCACGGCGCTATGGACAAGCGCGCGGGCATTGCGGCGGCTCACCTCCATGATGCCCGGTTCGCCATTGCGCCCGACGATGCGGGCAACGATGCGCTCCTGTGCCTCGCCGTTGATGACGCCCTGCCGCACCTGCGCGGCGAACTTGAACGCGGTATCCTCGGCCTGCTTGTCCCACCAGTCGGACGCCGGGGCGCCGTCGATCATCACGTCCTTGGACAGGCTTTCAAGCGTCTCGCGGGTGGGCAGGGTGACTTCAGGAAAGGCCTCCTGCATCGCCTCCACCGTGCGATCGGCCACCAGCAGGACAAGTGCGCGGCTATCCATCGACGTGGCGACTTCGGCATAGCGGGCGCCGATTGCGGACTGCGCGTCATCGATCAGCGCTTCGATCTGTTTCTTGGTCGCATCCCCAAGCGTGCGGGAGGCGATCAACTGCTTGAGTTCATCCTCCAGCGCCATGAGGATAGCGATGGTGCGCGCTTCCTCATTGGCACTGAGGCGCTGTAGCTCAAGGGCGTGCCGGAGAATGGCGTCCTGTAGCTCTATTTCGCTCATGCGCCCTCGCTCCAGACAAAACCCATCTCATTGGGCGCGCGCATGATGGGATCGCCGTTCTGGTCAACCAGGCCGGTATCGGTCGCCTCATGGTCGGCCACCATCGGCACCAGCCAGGCATTGCCGATCGGCTCCCAATCCATTGAACGGGGGCGGTGGGCGCGAGGCTGGACGTAATAGCGGCTCACGGCAGCACCGCCCGCACATCGCCATGCACCCGGCGCGTCACCCATTGCTGGGCATGGCTCAGGGGCTTGCCAGCGTCATCGATCGCGATCACGTCCACCCAGCCATCGATCACGTCATAGGCGATGACCGAGCGGAGCAGATCGCCATCCACCGACACTTTCACGACAGCGGAAATGCGATCGTCGGACGGGAAGCCATGCTCGCCGTTCAAGGAGAGGCGGGGCGGGGCGGGGGTCACGCAGCCAGCCCCGGTTTTGCAGGCCGCGCCGGCCCGCCTTGCCCCACTTCCTCCTGATGCTCGTCCAGCGTCTTGGCGCTGTCGATCACGTCGCCGCGCTTCAGGTTCTCGAACAGTTCGCCCTCAGACAAGGCCCCCTGCTGCCATGCGCCGACCAGCGCGGTAAGCTGCTGCGCGTCCAGCATGACGGGCAGGAATTCTCTATTGATTGAATAACTGATCTCGCCGCTCACCCCCGCCCATTCGGCGAAGATGCGCAACGCCCATTCGATCGCTTCGGACACGCTGATCACGATATCGGCAAGGATGCTATTCTCGCCCGCGCGCTTGATCTGCGTGCCGCCAAGGGTTTCGGCTGCGGCCTGCGTTTCGTCCGCGAGCATGCGGGCGCCGAGAACAGCCATGCGCCGCTCCAGCTTCTCCAGCGCCTTCTCCATCGCGCCGAGGCCTTGGCCGGTGAACTCCAGAAAGCCGACCTTCGCCTCTGGCTGCGCGAACACCCATGCAGCCGATGAGCCGATGTAGAAACTGTCAGGGGCGGCGGGGTCTTGCTGATAGCCCGTCACATAGGGCGTGGGCAGGCCGGTGAAGTGCAGCCCATGGCGATAGTCGCTGTTGACCTGGTAATGCGCCTTGTTCGCGTCGATCAGGTCGATGAGCGGCGGATCGTCCACGCCATCAGCCGTGCCGCAAGCCGAGACGATGCGGAACGGGATATAGGGCAGCGTCTTGCTGTTCATGAGCGGGAATATGTCATCCCCGATCTGCTCATCCTCACCCTTGTCGTTGATGCGGAACAGGCGCTGACGATAGGTCCATTCCCCGAGCGCGTTGGGGATCAGGTCAAGGACGCGGAAGCGATCTTCCACCTTTTCCTCGAACTCGTCCTCGCTGACGTTCGCGCTTTCCTTGAGGACGACCAGCGCAAGGGTCCATTGATTGTTGATGCGGGCAAAGCGCCAGTTGATGACGCTCTCGGTGGGATAGACCTGCATCATCGGACGCAGCCCCATTGCCTGCGCCGCATTGACCGTGATTGCCTCCACATTGGCGGGACGAGGCGGGTGATCAACCAGCAGGCCAATGCGCCCGACACTCAGTACGTCCTCCACGATCGATCCAGCGAGCGCGTCAAGCCGCACCCCGGCCATGGTCACGTCATCGAGCAAGGGTTTCAGCCCATCGGGAACGGTGACGGTCGGCGCCTTCCGGAAGGCCATGCCCTTGAGACCGGCAATGGTACGCCAGCTTGCATTGAAGAAATCCGAGCGATCGAGCCGCTTCTTGTAGCCGGAGTCCGTTTCGTCTTGCAGCTTGGGGAGATAGGTTTCCCCGGCAGCATGAACAGCATCCTCGCCAGCGATGATGTCGCGGCAGCGCTTCACCTTGGGCGAGAGCGCGTCATAATCCTTATGTGTAGTGCGAACCCCGGTCATATTATATACCCCCAATAGAAACCCGCTGCATGCCCTGGCCTCTCACAGGGAACTCATAATCTACAAAATAACGTACAGCCGTTCCGATGTGCTGATACTCGCTATCTTCTTCGATGAAAGTTGACCCCTTCTTTAGCTGCCCCGTAGCTAAAGCCTTGTGAGTATACGGTGCTTTTGCAACATTTACAAACAAAGATACCTCATCGGCAGCATTTCTTATCTTCGCACGAACAGCATTTTGACCGTCCTTGATCGATACTGTCGAAGGCTTTACGCGCCGCGAAGAAGTCCAGCTATGATCGCGCAGCACCTTTTCCATTTCGAGATAGTCGGACATCTGACCGTGCTTCTCGCCGTCCTTGCCGTTGGGATCGCCATAGATCAGGACATGCCGGTTCTTGTGGTCCTTGTAGCGGTCCACAAATTCCAGTGCCGATTGACGCGCGACGGCGGAAGTCAGCACGATCTCTTCCAGGCAATAAACATCCTTGCCCCGCACCACTCCAATGCCGGATGACAGCGGGGTAAAGTTGAAGTCGTGATACCAGCGCAGTTGTTCGTGAGGCTGGATTGTCTCGGACGTGTGATTGTCCTTGCCGTAATCCTCGTAGATGCGGCCCGATGCCGTCTCGAAACTGGCTTCGAACTCCTGGCGAAACTGGCGCGCGGACATGGCCCGGCGCATTGCGTCCATCACATCATCGGGCAGGATTTCCGCCGACTTCCAGTGATAGACACGGAAGTTCGGGTCCGCGCCCGTATCCGCCTTGGTGCAGAGATCGTAATAATGGTTGAGGCCGTCTGGAACGCCTAGCAACCAGCACCAGGCGCGATAGTCAGGCTCGGACGGGTTCACGGTGTTGAGCGCGGGCAGGATGTTTGCCTCCCACGCGTCCGGCTTTACGTCCGCAAACTCGTCAATCCCGCCACCCTTCCACGGGATACCCTCGATGCGCTGGGGCTTGTCCAAGCCGATGACATGGATTTCCGCGCCGCTATCCATGAAGATGATCCGGTCGCTTTCGGACGGACGCCGCTTGTGCGTGAGGGACAGGGAAAAGGCTTTCAGGTCGTCCCAGAATATCTTCTTCGCCTGGTCGTGCGTTGGCGCGGCGGCAAAATAGGGGCCGGGCACGCGGTTCGCCTGCTTGACAAGGAATCGCTTGAACCGCTCGGTCTTGCCCGATCGCCGCCCAGCAGGGACGAGCGGAAAGCGGACCCCGCTCGGCACCGCATCGACCAGCGCGAGTTGCACATCATGATCCTTGAGCGGATACCAGCGCGCCAATTGGCGATCCAAGGAGAGATTGCCGGTTCTCAAGATGGCAGCGCCTCGATCAGCTTGGCGACACTATCGGCCAGGCTGCCGCCTTCGCCGTCCGTGATGGGTTGCGGCGACTTGCCGTAGGCGCGATCCAGTATCTCCTTTGCGGCAGAGACGCGGGCGGGTGCCGGCTGATCGTCATCGCCCATGATCTCCGCCAAGGTCGCGATGGCCTGCGCACCATATTCTTGCGCGAGCGCGCGAACGTCCGCCGTGATTTTGTTGACAGCACCTTTCGGCCTGCCTTTCCCACGATTTCCCGTATTCTGTATTTTTTTAGGCTCGCTCATGTGGTCCTTGCCCCCTTGGACATATTTTCCGCAGCCCACAGGGGCTGCAGATTAGCCAGAGCGTTTGCCTCTCTCCTCTGCTCTGGATCGGTCAGGTCGAATTTCGACAGAGGGTGGATATGATCGACATGCCACTGCCCATGGTTTCCCCAGGTCATACCATCCTGAAACTGCGCCTCGATATGGGCGCGAAACTCATCAGCGGTATAACCGAGCGCGTCGATGGTCTTCCCGATCTGGCGGCGGCTCATCTTGATCCGCTCGCATGTTCGTGCGAGCAACTTGCGCATCATTGTTTGCGCCGCGAACTGCGGACAACTTTCCTTCTTCCGCTTGTTCCAATCAGCCTTGTAGCGGTTGCGCTTCTCCCCGTTCTCTCCCTGATATTTGAGGGCCGCAGCCTTCAAGCGCTCCTTGTTCCGCTCATAATAGCGGGCATTGCGTTCGCGCATTTTCGCGAGGCAGTTCTCCCGGTTCTCGGCATGGTATCGAGCCGCATAAACGCGAGCCTTTTCCCGCTGCTCCTCCGGGGTAAAACGCGCCTTCCCTACCATTACGCCCCCTTCCACTTCCTTGGCACTCGCGGCGGCTTGACCGTGACGATGGTAAAGCCCTTGATCACGACCCTGTGACCTGACCCCAGCAGCACGCAGCCGGCGCCAAACTCGATCGCCTTGCGGATCGTGGGCGTCGTCAGCCTCTCAATCACGATCGAGCTATGCACATATTCAACCCGCTGCTGATAACGGGCGATGGCGTGCTGGCTGACGTGCGGGTCCATCACTCACCTCCTCCGAACACTGCTCCAGTAATACCTCCCCACCTCATCCCGTAGTCCGAGGCGGCGGCTTTCCCTTGTGGCTTCGATGCGGGTGCGGTCGCGTTCGAGAAGCCAGCAAATGTATGCGGTCGGCGGGGAGAGCGTGTTGTTGCGGCGCATGTCATGCTGCCGCTCCGATGAACATGTCACCCTGACGCTGGGCGTCCTCGATGCGCTTGCAGGCGATTTCGAAATACTTCGGCTCGCGCTCTATGCCGATGAAGCTGCGGCCCGTCTGGACGGCCGCAACGCCGGTGGTGCCGCTGCCCATGAAGGGGTCGAGGATGGTTTCGGGGTCGCCGCGAAGCTGCTCGATGCACCATTTCATCAGCTTGATAGGCTTCTGCGTCGGGTGATCGGTGCCGTCCATCAGCAGTTCGACGCGGTTCATGACCTTAATGCGCAGCGCGCCGCTATAACTCGTCCACGCAAGCTCGCCGTCCGACTGATTGATCCGCTGCCCCTTGTCCCAGACCAGCCACTTGCCGGTCGCAGGCAACACATCCGCGAAATAGTTTCCGCCCCAGATGATAACATCCTTCGTCAAGGCAGTGATCGCGTCGAAGATTTCGCGGTTGGGGCGCTCAGCGTCCCACCCAAGGAACTCATGCGCCTTCCTGCCGCCATTTCCGCCTGTCGTGCGAGCCTGACCGTCCTTGTTGATGCCGTAAGGCGGATCAGTCACCACCGCGTCAACCTTGGACAGCGTCGGCAGAATATCCCGGCAATCCCCCAGGTAGAGGGTAGCCTTTCCGATGATAACGGGATTGGTGGGGGTCACAGGCTGGCCTCCGCGTTCTTCATGAGGTCGCGGAGCAGGTCTTTCATGCCGCTGCCGACTTCATGCTTTTCCGTTTCGTCTACCTTCTGCTCCAGGCGGGGTGCGTCGATGTTGGCGAGCTTGGCCTTGGCTTCCGCAAGGTGCTTCCGGGCCTGATCCGGTCCCATCCAGTAATGGGCAGGCTCGTATTTCAGGATGGCCGGGATGATCTTCGCCGGGTGATCGCAGGTGCGGCGGGCGTGGGCGCAGGCGTCATCGAACAACATGCTTGGCAGGTCGGCCAGTTCCGGCGCAGCGATCGTCAGCCATTCCAGCCTATCGTCCTGCGACATGCCGGTAGGGGCCGTCAGGGTCAGGCAACGCGAGAGCGCCGCCATGATTTCCTCTATCGAGCGCGGCGCCAGCTTGGCCTCCAGCGCCTCGATTTCCGCCTCCAGCGAGGCGCGCAAGAGCTTCACGCGCTGCCGCTTCTGTTCGTCCCATGCTGCGTCCGTCCGGGGCGCTTTGCTGAACTGGTCGTGGTGTTGATCGGTCATATTTGCCCTCGTTGATCTTGGTGATGCTGTCGGGACGGAGGAAAAATTCGAAGTCGGCCCGCCAGTCCTTGGTCTGGCCGGTCAGGAACGGACTTCGGGGTATTCGCTCGATTGCGCTGCCGATCGCCTCCAGCCCGTCCTCCCGGATGCGGGCAAGGCAGGCACGGCGGCGCTTGTCGGTGAGCTTGGTTATGGTCGGGAGGCCGGCGCTTGCGGCCATGGTGTTCCAATCAGAAACCACGAGATCGACATCCCGTTCGGCTTTCGCGCGCGTCTCCGAAGAAGCTTTAGCTTCTGAGGATGAAGGTTCCCTAGAAGGTTCCGTGTCCCGTTTTCGGTACTGTTCGGCGGGAGATTTGGAACTGTTCCGTTTTTGGGATGGTTCCGCATTTGGAACGGTCCCTAATGTGGCACTGTATACCTTGATCTGTTTCGTTGCCCCGGAGCGCTCCCCCGTGTCCGTAATGAAGCCCCGGCGCTCCAGTTCTGCGATGTTGGAAATGAGCGTTTTACGGTCCTGCCCGGTAATGTCGGACAGGTGGGCGATGGACGGGAAAATCAGGCCCGTCTTGTAGTTTGCGCACTCGCATAGGGCGACCAGCGTGAACTTGACGCTGGAAGGCTTGATGTCCTGCCTAAAGGCCCATGCGAGCGCTTCGCTACTCACGCGATAGCGCTCCTGATGCTCTCGAAGATCGGATTGCCACGCAGGGCCTCTGCCTCGCGAATGCCCTTCTTCACGGTTGAATGATCGCGGTTCAGCAGCGCGCCGATATATTCGAGCTTGTCACCGCGATGGCGTAGCTCGGACATGATGGCGTAGCGGACCAGGCAGGGCAGATGCTTGCGGCTGGGGCCGGTAAGTTCCGCTATGGACAGGCCAGAGACGCGGGAGGCGCGTTCGAGGATCATAGCGGAGACACCTCCACGACGACCTTCCCCGGCTTCTCAGCAGGGAAGAAATGATACGAGGGCAGGAACCGCTTATCGTTCACTCCAAGCGCCTCAGCGATCCCGTCTACATACGCCTTCATGCGGCCCGCAAAGTTGACGCGATCCCCGAGATTGTTAGGCGGCGTGAACGAAATGCGGATGCGGATGTCGCCAGCTTCCGGCGCGCGGTAGCCAACGACATCCATCTCCTCGGCGGCAGCCTTGAGGGCCAAGGCGCGGCGCTCCTTAACCTCTTTGATCTTCTTCCACTTGCCCATGCCGTTCCCTCCGGTGTGACCGGATAGAATTGCAGGCGGGAAGGGGAGGATGATCTGCACCGGGCTTATTCCATCCCGAGCGCGCTGAGATACGTCTGAAGCACGGCCTCCATCTCCTGCCGGTCGTGGGCAGGCATGGCGCGCAGGCGGATAACCTGCTTCATGATTTTGGTGTCGTACCCGTTAGCCTTGGCCTCCAGATAGACGTCCTTAATGTCGTCCGAGAGGCCCTTCTTTTCCTCTTCAAGACGCTCGATACGTTCCAGAAACAGGCGCAATTGTTCGGCGGCGACGTTGCCTTCAGACATTCATATTCTCCTGTGTTGAAAGCGGCCCAGCCCATCGCGGGCGGGGCGGAAGAACTTGGCCCGCTGCTCCCGCCGCCACTCCTTGCGGATGATGTCGAAGGCGTGAGGGGTGAGGCACATGGAGCGCCGGAGGATCAGTTCGCTCATGCGGCCTCCACCAGGCGAAAGCCCTTGGAGTGGTTGCCGTTGCCGCTTGCCTCGATCCGAAGGCCCTTGCGGCGCATAAGCCAGACGGTCTTGCGCACATTGCGAATGTGCAGGCCCGGCATAACCCTGTCGCGGATCACGTCTGAGCGGATATACCGCCCCTGAGCCGATGCCAGGACATTGTAGACCGACTGCTCGCGCGGTGTGAGGACGGGTTTGGCGCGCTCTTTCGAGGCGGCGATGCTGATCGCTTCGGCCATGTTCATGCCCGCTGCACCCGGCGACGGATAAGCTCGTCCAGCGCATCGCGGGCGGCTTCCAGTTGCGGCAGATTGTCGCGCACTTCGCCGGGGCTGACTTCTCCATCATCCTCCAGCGCGCGGGAGAGGGCCAGAGCGGCCTCCAGAACCTTGCTCTGCCGGGTGCGGTCGCAATGCTTCTCAGGCCGGCTGTCGTGGCAGAGGGTGGCAAGGCCACCGGCAAAGCGCCCATTCCATTCCCGCCATGCGCGGGCGAAGGTCACAACGTCCATTGCGGCGCTGCCTTCGCAGTATTTCGCGGCCTGATCCTCGCTCTTGCCCAGCACGGCGGCGAGGTCGCCATAGGTTAGGCGGTCCTGAGACTTGATCAGCGCCAGATCGCGGCCGATCGTTTCGAGGACGTTAGAAGCGGAAAAGACCGGGCGTTCCCGCTCGGGATTGTTGCGGTGCGGCATTATTGGAGAACCTCATGAGAAAGGGAAACCACTTGCAGCGCCTCAGCCGACAGGACGGCAGACCGCCCGTCGTCAAAGCGGACGATGCAAGTGCCGAGGATGGAGTGAAGCGCGCGGATTGCGGCGCGGCGCTCAGCAGCTACCTGGCTGGAAATAACGTGCGACCCGTTTCCAGCCGGGCAACCTGCTGCCCCCTGGTTATCCGGGGGGCAGCCTTTTTCAGTAGGCATTTGCCGAGGAGCGAGCGTGTCTTGATCTCGCCCATGATTGGGATGGAAGCCGAAGCGTTTCTCGGCCTCTACCCGCGCGGCGATAGCATCCGCCTTTTCGGTGAAGGTGCCGAGGTTGATCCGCTGTCCCTCAAATGTGATGAATGCGAGCCAGCGACCGGATTTCCCGATCTTTCTAACGCCGATGAAGCCGGACTTATTGCGCCTTGGCAGCGACATATTTCGATTGTTTGTGGCCACATCGACAGAGCGCAGATTTGCGATACGGTTATTCCGCGGGTTCCCGTCGATGTGATCAATGAACTCCGGATCGAAGCCGTAGAAATGCTTCCACGCGATGCGGTGCGCGAACCAAACCTTGTTGAGCAGTTCTCCGCAAAAGCCCCTGCGAGCCTTCTGCTGAAACGCGGGCGCGCCAGCGACAGTCCTGTTCCAGAACTTCCATGCCCGGTCGGACGGAAAATAATCTCTACTTCGCCATTTCCATCTGAACGTGCCGGCCAACGGGTCATAATCAACAAGCTCATGCAGAACTTCTTGGGGCGGCGTGGTCTTAACGCCTTCTGGCAGGCTGGGAGCGATCTCAGCCCCGGCTTTGTGGAAAGCGCTCATGGATCAAGCCCCCACAAACCGCTGCCAGCCAGCAGGCCGACCGCTCGACAGCGCGATTGCAGTATGCCCGCAGCCGGAACGCGCACCGCAGCGAGGGCAGGGGGTGCTATGCTCGGCCATGATGAAGCTTTCCTCGACCTTGACCGGATCGGGCAGCTGCGACTTAGCCAGTACCGTGTTGCGCGAGACGGTCTTGCCAACGCCCGGTATCTCGATGACCCGGCTGTTGCCGCCGAACTTCACATTGATGCGACCCGTAGTGCGCAGCCACGTTACGGTGTTGTCGATGTCGCGGGCCTTGATCTTGAGGGCGACGGCTATCTCACGGTTCAGCGGCGTGGCCTTGCCAACCTGCTTGACCAGATGAGCGAATACCCTTTCAGCGCGTTCGGACGGGATCATGTCTCACCCCCTCCCGCAGACATGCTCGATGGCGAGGCAGAACAGCACGCCGACGAGGATCGAGAGCAATATCCAGCCAGCACCCAAAAGCATCACGTCCTGCTGAGACATGTCCTCTCCTTTGATGAAGCGAAGGAACAGGGGATCAGTCTCGGCGGTCTGCCGATCTGCTATGCGGTGATCCCCCCGGATCGATTTCTGAGAAGCCCCCCGGCCCATATGCTAGGGTCGCTTCCGTCTGGTGTTGACGGTGAAGATCATGCAGCGCCTCCCAGAACGCCCATCCGGGCCGGGTCAGCTAGGTATGCCTCGACATATGAGATCGCGAGCGCGTCTTGCCTCTGAATGATACCCTTCGTCCGCATGCGCGGCTGATACCCGGAGCGGCTAGCCGTATGCGAAACCCGCATACTGAGGCGCTGCGCCTCGTACTGCTCCGGGGTGCGGCGCGGGATTGCCCCATCTACCCGTTGAGCGAGAGTAACTGGATCGGGCAGGGTGGCGACATCGAAGGTCCCAGCCTTGATGTCGGTGATAACGGCCAGAAGTTCAGGCGCAGCGCTGAACCACTCTCGCCGCTGGTGAAGATGCGCGAACAGCGCGTGGAACCTGCGTTCGAGCGCAAGGCCCCCTTCAACTTCTGCCACAATCTCCAGCGCGAAGGGCGACCAGTTCGCCAGCGCAGAGGCGCGACCAGTTGGCGAGACGCTGCACCCGATCTTGACCGGGCCGTCCATGCCGACCGGCTTGATGAAATAGACGCGCCTCATCAGTGGCGCACCTTTGCCACTGGCCATGCCTTCTTAGCCGCCTTAGCCGCAAGTTTCAGATGGTCGAGGCGCGCCTCCGGTATTCCGATCTTCCTCCAACTGTGGACGGTAGATGTCGGGGCTTTGATGAGCTTTGCGACAGCGCTTGTGCCGCCCAACCCGTCAATGATGCGATCAGCTTCGGTAACCATGCGATGCAATATGCGATAGTCGCAAACAAATCGCAAGTCGGAAATTGCGATAATCGCTTTTGCGATAGTCGCATATTTATCCGACAAGAGAGCATGACCCGCGACGAACTCAATGCGATTCTTGACCAAAAGGGCGTGAAGAACACGGAGATCGCCGACCTGCTCGGCATCAGCGAGGACAAGGTTTCGAAGTCTCGCTCGCCCAAGGGTGTCCGCAGATGGCAGGCGGAGGAATTCGCGCAGATCAAGGCGTGGTTGGATCGCGGCTTCGATGTCAATCGAGAGCCAGATTTGCCGCTCCAGGGGCGGGAAACCGACTATCTACCTATTGAAGTTCTCCCAACCTTTGCAGGAATGGGTGGCGGCGGGTCCGGCGAAGGTGACAGGGAATTCGCATTGATCCCTCGATCCCTCATCGTGGACGTGCTGCGCGGCAAGCCGGAAAACTTCCTCCTGATCCATGTGCGCGGGGACAGTATGCAGCCCGACTTCCGCCAAGGCGATCAGATATTGATCGACACGCGCGACACAAGCCCAGCCCAGCCCGGCCCGTTCGCGCTGTGGGACGGGGAGTGGGGCGAATATGTCGTCAAGAATGTGGAGCGGGCCCGTGACGGATCGGTCCGCATCTTCTCCACTAACCCGAAGTATCAGGACGCTGTGGTTGCCAGCGAGGAAACCAGAATCATCGGCCGTCCGGTCTGGTTTGGTCGTCAACTGTGAGTGACGATCAGCCGCTCAGCCATCGCCAGCGCTTCGCAATGTCGAATGAGGCCTCCCCCTACGTGGCAGGCATGCAGTTCGTCGCTACCATGCAATTGCGCGTTCCTTTGCATATCCTAAGGCGCCACGGTGAGGTTCGCGACCCGCGCGACATTGACGAAGTTGAGCCTTGGATGGGTGTATGGTCGGTTAAGCCCAAAGGGATGGATGACATATTCCCCGGCACTGGCATCGACCGAATGATAGCCGAACGATCGCGGATTGCTTCACCGATAAGCCCCGTGGAGGCTTCCGACTTCCTACCGTTTCTCATGGCTGTTCGGGAAGTGGTTGAGGGCACGACCGATCGGGCGCGGAAAGTGGCGGGCATCGAGTCGATGCGCAGCAATTCGCAGTGGGCTGACTACATCGACCAATTAGGCGGCGTTGCGAGGGTGATCGACGCCACGCGGACAGAATGACCACCCTCGCCCGCATCTACATCGATGACGACACGATGCTGGGCCTTCATCAGTTCGCCGCGCTCCCAGGCCGGGGCGACCGCCTGCATATCGGGCATGAAGGCGATGTGCTGGTGCTGACGGTCGAGCGCGTCGATCACTACCCCGTGCCGGCGAAGATGGGGGCAAGCAATATCTTCGGCTCCATCACCCCTGCGGTGACGGTGTATTGTAGGGGGATGGGGTAGGGCAGTAGCGCGTTCCCGAAATTCCGAGTATTGGGGAACGCGACTCGCGGAGTGCAGGTTGTTAGGCATATGTCAAGAATTGACAGTCACTAACGCAAAACGCATGTACGAGCGCATATAGAGGAAGGAGCAAGCATGTCATATCATGATCGACGCCTCCTCGGACAAGCCGCCAAACTCAAAGCCAAAAAGCGGATGTTCAGGAGAAGCATCCTAAAGGGGGCGATGAGTCTGACCCTATTCCCGAAATCCCCGAACATACAGTTCGGCTCAGTCGAGGACGACTGGCGCGCTGTAGGAAAGGATATTCGGAAGGCGATGAACTCACTGGAGGCCTGTGACTAGTTTACCCGCGGCCCCGGAAGGCAATGACGCGCCGGACCCTCTGACCGAAAAGCTGGTAGAACAGGTACGACCGTATGTTCAACCAGGCAAGGTGCAGGAGGTCCGGCGCTTCGTCGTTGCATATTCTCAGAAAATCCATCGCGGCCCTTTGCCTGCGCCAGAGGATTTTCAGCATTACAATGAAACCCTTCCCGGCTCCGCAGAGCGCATCTTGAAGATGGCGGAAAATGAGCAGGACCACCGGCACAGGGCTGAAAACCGAGTTATCACACATGAATATGCTGGGCGGTATGTCGGGCAGATCGGCGCCTTGCTGGCGCTTATCATGCTGCTGACTACGGTTCTGGGGTGCGCCTATCTCGGTCAGCCTCTTGCAGCCGGAGTGATAGGGGCGATCGGCGCAATCGTGATAGGCTTCCTGAAATACAGCTCGATGCAAGCCGACAAGGAAGAGGCTCCAGCGCCTCCTAAGAAGCAACCCGCCAAGCGCAAGCGATAACGATAGCATCCGACAACCCACCACCCCCGCCCAGCAATGGAGCGGGGTTTTCGTGCGTGGGCGGGGTGGGGGAGAGGCAGATGCGGCATCGCATGCGATCCAATTTGCGACAATCGCATTTTAGCTCTTGCATAGCTTGCGATTATCGCACATAACACTCCCACAGCCGAACGCTGCCCCGCAGCCCGGCGACAGTCACAGACTGATGGGAGATCATCATGGCGAACAGTCGCCTCCTCAATGAAGTCGAACCCGCATGGCGCGACACTTACGCCTATGCTGACGAGTGCGACCGCCGTGAAGCTGAGCGTAACGCGCGCCCTATGCCCGTCATTACCATGCGGGTGCTGCTCGCTTGGTCGGCTGGCTTTGGTGGCTTCTGCTGGCTGGCGGGGTGGTTGGCGGCATGAGAAACCAGTATCCCGGCCCCTGCTATCGTTGCGGGAAGATGGTTGCTGCTGGCGATGGGCACTTCGAGCGACACGCTGGTCGCTGGCGCGCCCAGCATGCCAACTGCGCGATCACCTATCGCAATGCCAAACGCGCCGCAGAACGCGCCAAGGCAGGCCAGCCATGACCGACCACCCCTACAACCCTGACAGTTACATCAAGCTCGGCCTCAACCGCCTCAACCGCGAAGGCTCTGCCCGTCAGGCGCGCATCATCGATCCCAACTTCGATCAGCGGCAGGCCCTCATCGCCTCCGTGCATAGGAAAGGACAAGTGGCATGATCGGCTCGAACGCCACAACCTGCGCCACCTGCAACAAACGCTTCGGCAGCTACCACAGCATGCAGCAGCACGCGCAGGCGGTCCACGGCGAGCAGCGGGAGGATTTCAGCTTCCTCAACCGCTACTGGCATGACCCGGCTTTTCGGGCTGAGGCCGAGGCTGAGCGCGTACGGGAGCAAGCCAAGCTGAACGCCAGCATCGATGCGGCACAGCGGCGGGCTTGGGAAGCGCGGGGGATGGCATGAAGCACTCCCACGCCTTCACCCCGGCCAACTGGCGCGACCAGCCCGTCATCACGGACGAGCGTCTGTATCAGATCGAGCGCCGCACCTGTGCCGCTGAATGGCAGGCACGCCGGGGTGATTATCCGACATGGGCAAGCTGGCATACCGACGCCTGCCACGCCCTCGAAGACATCGACCTCCGCTTTGAGGAAGGCCAGCGCCTCGCCCGCAACGCCTTCTGGGCGGAACATGACCGGAGGAAGCGCAATGCTGTCCAATAATCCCCCGCCATTTGATGCCTTCAGCCTTCACATCGAGGAGTTGATCGAGAACGCCAAGATGTTCCTGGATGGCGAGCCCATCGCCACCCAAGGGCAGGCCGACGAGATCGGCAAGCTGCTCGACATGATCCGCACCGCCAAGAAGGATGCGGACAAGGAGCGCGCTACCGAGAAGAAGCCGCACGATGACGCGGCGAAGGCAGTTCAAGGCAAGTGGAAGCCCTTGCTCGACCGCTGCGACATTGCGGCCGACACCGCCAAGAAAGCGCTGGTGCCGTGGCTGGAACATCTGGAGGCTGAGCAGCGGAAAGCCGCCGAGAAGGCCCGCGAGGAAGCGGAAGCCAAGCGCCTCGCTGCGCTGGAAGCCGAGCGCGCCGCAGCATCCGCCAATCTGGAAGCGATCGAGCGCGTCGAACTGGCGCGCAAGGAAGCTGAACAGGCCGAACGCGCCGCGAACCGGGCCGACAAGGCGAAGGCGCACGCGGCGGGCGGAAGCCGGGCTATCGGGCTGCGGTCCTACTGGATTGCCGAACTGGTCGATCCCGTCGCTGCCCTCAAGTACTACAAGCAGGCTCAACCCGAGCTTCTGAAGGCTTGGCTACTGGAGCAGGCGCAAAAGGATGCGAACGCTGGCAAGCGGGCGATTCCCGGCTGCGTCATCCGTGAAGATCGGAGGGCAGCATGAACATGTTTGACGCCCTGTCTCGCCCGTTCCCGGCAGAAGCAATTAGCTGGCGCGCACAGTCGGTTTCGACCAAGAACCCCGACGCGCCCAAGGCGATGGCACTGGCCTATATCGACGCGCGCGATGTGATGCGCCGCCTGGATGAGGTTTGCGGACCCGGCAACTGGCAGTGCGACTATCCCCATGCGAATGGCAAGACCATCTGCCGCATCGGGATCAAGGTTGATGGCGAATGGATCTGGAAAGCGAACGGCGCGGGCGACACCGACATTGAAGCCGAGAAGGGCGCGATTAGCGATGCCTTCAAGCGCGCCGCCGTCCTGTGGGGCATCGGTCGCTATCTCTATGATCTGGATAGCCCATGGGCGGAATGCGAACTGCGCAATGGCAAGTGGGCGCGCTGGACAGAGCAGGGGCTAGCGAAGCTGCGCCGCGCCGCAGGATCAGCAGTCGCACCCGTTCTCTCTCGGCAGGACCAGCTTGTCACAGAAGACCATCTTATCCGCCTCCAGAACGCCGCTGATGATGTGCAGGCCGACCTTCAAGCCTTCTGCAAATTCATGGGCGTCACCAGCCTGAAAACCATCCCGCAGTCCCGCTTCGATGAAGCCATGACCGCACTCTCCAAGAAGAAGAAAGCAGCCTGATATGACCGAACGTCTCGACGCCCTCTCTGTCCGCGAAAGCAAGGGCAAGAGCTATTTCACCAAGATTGGCGCTGCCTTCCCGAACCGTGACGGCAAGGGTTGGAGCATCCTGCTCGACGCCATGCCCGCACCGGTCGAAGGCCAGTTCAAGATCATGCTGCGCGAGCCGCTGCCGAAGGATGGACAGCGCGGCGGTGGCCAGCAGTCGGGCGGCTATGCCGATGATGTCGATTCTGATGGCGTACCTTTTTAGGAGCCGACATGCTGACCGCTTCCTCTTTCCGTCCGCGCAAGAAGAACAGCCATAAGGCGGACTTCCATCTGCGCGCGCCCAGCTTCCTGCAGTGGCTTCGTGGCCGCAATTGCCTGCTCTGCGACAAAGGCGGATGCGAAGGCAAGATTGAAGCCGCGCACGTCGATTATGCGGGCGGCAAGGGCATGGCGCTCAAGGTAGCCGACCGCTTCGCCATCCCTCTGTGTTCGGGCCACCATAGGTCACAGCACTCTTGGGGCTGGAAGACCTTCGAAGCGAATTTCAAGATCGACGCGCTGGAGGCCTCGAAAGCCTATTGGCAGGCATGGCCCGGTCGCCGCGCGTGGGAGGACTCCCGCAATGACTGACATGATCGACCGCGCCATTGATGAAGCCGAACGCCTTTTCGTCACAGCCGGCCAAGCCAAGATCAGGGCTGAAGGCATGGACCTTCGCCGCAAGCGCACCCGCGCCGCCCTGTTCGTGAAGTACCGTGGCGACGGGCATCCGGTGGGCGCCAGCGAGCAGATGGCGGAAGCCGACCCGGTTTACGAGCTTGCCTGCACCGATTGGGAAACGGCGGCGATGGAGGCCGAAACGCTCCGCGCCCAAGCCGAGGCCAAGCGGCTGCGATTTGAAGCCTGGCGCACCAGCGAAAGCACGAAGCGCGCCCAGATGAACCTACGCTAACAGGGAGGGCATACCCCATGAAGTTCCTGAGCAAGTTACTGACCAAGAAGGAAGAGGGACCGGCGACGGTGAGCCGCGCGGAATACCACCGGATGGAGGACGCTCTGAACGCCCGCATCCAGGCTTGCCACACCGCGATTGCCGACATGCGGCGGGAACGGGATTTCGCCCGCGCAAAAGCCGCCAGCTATCGCGCCGACGCCGAAAAATACCGTCGCTCCCGCTCCAACCTCAAGCAGTTCCGCGATCAGAAGGCGGTGGCAAATGGCTGACGAGCTTCCTTTCGCAGTCGAGGCGGCGTCCCCGGCACGCATCGATCTTCGCACAGAATACATGAAGGAGCGCTTCAGTCTTCACCCTGATTGGGAATGGCACTCCTTCAAGGTGATAGACCACAAAGGGAAGCGCCTGGAGGATTGGGAATTTAGCAGCTATGAAGGCGGCGTTTTCCCCAACCTGATCACGCGTGGCCCACGCAAAGGTCGGAAGAACTATCGCAAGCCGATGCCCGGCACCGAAGGGACGTATGTCGTCGGTGATCGAGAGTTCAAGGCGTGGCTCCCCACTTGGGAGGCTCGCACCGGCAAGTGTTCGGTCTGCCAAGGCACCGGGCAAGAGTGGACCGGATGGAGCCGCGATGCAGGCGACAGGTTCAAGGACTGCGCCCGATGCAACGCCACCGGCAAGCCGCCTGCCTAACCCCATTCCCGGCCCTTCGATGGGCTGAAACAGTTTCAACAGGGACTGGCGCGTCATGTCTAACAAACGGCGCCAGAGTTATTCGATGACAGCAGCGATCGATCCAGCGAGCGCGTCAAG
>NZ_ASTG01000032.1 GCF_000412635.1 Sphingobium bisphenolivorans | reverse complement strand
TTACACCATCCCCCGGGGCACGATCCCGCAGCATCCGCTAGGTCGCCGCTATGCTATGACCTGGCGGGCGCTTTTCCCTAGATTGAGGCGGCAATGCCGCCGCGTCCGCTGTTCGACTTTGGGGCCTGTTCCTGCCCCCTCCCGCAAGGGCTGGACCGTCTCGGCCGCTGTGCGGCCTCGCTCCCGCAAGGGCTGGCCCGTCTCGGCCGCTGTGCGGCCTCGCTTGGCGATCAGGCGGGTTTCCCCGCCCTTCCTTCGCTTCGCTCCGTGCAGGACGGGTGATCCCCCTCCCCCCTGATCGGCCCTGACTTGCGGCATTCCCCGCCCCTGCTCGCCGCTGGGCAGAAGTCGATGACCCGTCATCGCCTTCGGCTCCATTCAAGGCAGGGAAAACAGCACATGACCGACATTCCGTTGGCAACGATTCTTCGGATCAACGCCGCACGCACCATTCCGCTCGCTCGCTATGAGGAAGAGGGCAATTTTGACCGCTTCGGCTACATCAAAGACCTTGCCGAAAATCATGGCGCTGACCTTCCCGCCGTCATCGAGATTGCCGACCTACTAGGACCGGATGAAGATTTTGACGGCCTTGTGACCACCATCGAGGACGCCGCCGAGGGCTTCGGCTTTGGTGCTCTTATCATCGGGGGGGCGTGAGCATGGGCCAGGAGCTTATGACGCCCGCGCAGATTGCGGATATTTGCGACGGCCGAGATAAGGCCATAGCCCTTTGGCTGGGCCTCTATGACACCTACCATGCAACCCGCGACGAGGCGGCGCGCCTGACCCTTGGCGGCGCATTGTCACTGTCATGTGGCCGCGACTGGACCGAGGACACGTTGACTCGCGCTTTCATCCAGTCGCAGCCTATCGACCAGCGCGACAAGGAGACGGGAGCGCGCCAGACCATCGACGCACGCGACAATTTCGAGCGCGTCTTGACGCACACGATGGACCGCCGGTGCTGGGCGGCCCTCATGGAGCAGCTGGGTTTCGACCAGCTGCTAGACCAGCAGGCCCGAAAGGAGTTTCATGACGGCTTGCGCGATGATCCCGTGCCGTTCACGCCCGACAACTGCGCCGCGACTTTCGGGAATATCTGGACCAACCGGCGCGACCTCTATTTGCGCGGCATCGCCAACGTCTTCGCCAAGCTGGATCGCCGCTTTCGCTCGCACAACGGTTTCAAGATCGGCGCGCGTCTCATCATCGACCGCGCCTTGAACGAATGGGGATCATGGGACCGATACGAGCGCCGCGACACGTTGCGGGACGTGGAGCGCGTCTTTCTGGAACTGGACGAAAAGCCCCCTGTTTCAGAGGGCCACAGCATCGCCTCACAGGTTGCCGATGCCGCGCGCGTGCGCGGATCGCTGCCAACCGTGATCGAGGGCGACTATTTCCGCGTTCGCATTTTCAAGAATGGCAATCTTCACATATGGTTCGAGCGCGACGACCTTCTGCAGAGCGTGAATTTGTTGCTCGCGGAATATTACGGCGAGGCCATCGGTGATGGTTACGAAACGACCGAGGCAGAAGCGGCCCCGGCCTATCATATCACGCCCGCCAAGAACTTCGGCGCGTTCATGACTTCCCCGGAGATCGCCGCCCAGGTCATCGAACATGCGAGGATCAGCACAGGCCAGCGCGTTCTAGAGCCTAGCGCGGGAAAGGCCGCGCTTGCTTCGGCCGCGCGCAACGCTGGTGCCGATGTAACTTGCGTGGAGCTGCAACCGGGCTTCGCCCACGAACTACGCGTAATCCATGGCTTTGCCGATGCGATCGAGGGCGATTTTCTCGCATTGGACCCGGCCCATTACACACCGTTCGACGCGGTGATAATGAACCCGCCTTTTGATCGAGGCCGCGACTGTGACCATGTGCGCCATGCCCTCGCCTTTCTCAAACCGGGAGGCGTGCTGGTGGCGATCATGAGCGCGCGGGCAGAGTATGGCGAGGATCAGCGCCACAAGGCGCTACACCGCATGATCGCTGGTTGCGAGGCGATCTATTTCCACGGTCGCAAATGGATCGACCTTCCCCCCGGTTCTTTCGCCCACGCCGGAACCAACGTGAACACTGTTTTGCTTGCGATCCGCAAGCCGGGTTGATCGGTGCAGGCGGTGGCAGCTGCCACCGCCTGTCCTGGCGCAGATTGAGGCGGCAAGCCGCCGCGCTGATTTGTCGCGTTTGGGGCCTGTTCCTGCCCCCTGCCGCAAGGGCTAGACCGTCTCCGCCGCTGCGCGGCTCCGCTTGGCGATCAGGCGGGTTTCCCCGTCCTTCCTTCGCTGCGCTCCGTGCAGGGCGGGTGATCCCCCTCCCCCCTGATCGGCCCCGTTTGCGGCATTCCCCGGCCCAGCGTCGCCCGCTTTCGGCAGAAGTCGATGACCCGTCATCGCCTTCGGCTCAATTAGGAAGGGAAAGCCCATGAAAATCCGTATCTACCGCCAGACCGAGCAGGACTTTGACCGGATCGAGATCGAGGGCGCGACCTTTGAAACCATCGTCAGCCGGGCAGCGGTCGAGGGGCTTCAATGCAGCGGTTACAACAGCAATCCGAGCCAGCGGCTTGAGTTGCAGGGCGCACCGAAATTCAAGGGCGTTTGCGGTCCTATGTGGGATGGCGATGCGATCCGCTACGAGTGCAGCGCCACCTATGCGGAGTTGAGCGCATGAGCGCCGCCGCCGCGATACGCACCGCGCAGGCCAACCAGCTGGGCGACCAGATCATTGCCGCAGGCTTCGCGCCAAACGGCTTTGTGCTGGATATTAACGGGGCGCTTGATGTGCCCCGTGACTTTCCCCTTTCCGCGCCGTGGAATCTGCCGTCGCGCCTGTTTCAGTTCCCCATAGAGGTTATCCGTGCAGAGCAGGACGAGCCGCGCAAGATCGGCCTTCGCCATCCTTTGCTTGCCGCCCATCCTTTCGTGCAGCACGTCGAGCGCGCGCTAGGGATCGAGATCGCCCGCGATGGCGTGACGAACCGCCACGGCTACAGCAACCGCGTTCATTCGCTCTGGCATCATGCGGTGGACCTTATCAGCGCCGGGAAATGGCGCGAATTGCTCGAAACGCAGGAGTTCACCGAACCACGCAACATCTTCAAGGCCGTTGCCTATGGCCTTCGCCACTCGCACCATGAGGACAAGAAGGCGAGCGGCCATATCAACACCGCCGAGGCCCGCCAGATCATGCGCGCGATGGACGCCACCGAGCCGACCGACCGCGCCGCGCTGATCCTAAGCCTTTCCGCCCCGTCCCCGTGCAAGCAGGACCGCAGCGCCGAATATTGGGCGATCAACGCTCACGGCCTTTGCGCCGAAGATGAGGCATGGGCCTTCATCGTCGGGATCGAGGACGGTTGGTTTTCCTATGACCGTGCCGGTTTCCTGCAATGGTCGACCAAGGGCCGCGACCGCTACGCCGCAGGCGATAGCGACAGCTTCACCGAGGCGAGCGGCCAGACCGCTTTCGCCTTTTAAGGGGAATCGAGCATGGCCCGCCATTGCATCCGAGAACCCCGCTACGTTCCCCCGGTGCAACGCATCGGGGAACAACCCGACCTGTTCGGCGGCCCGACCCTTTCCCACGTTGCCGAGCGCAAGGGACCGCCGAAAGGATGGCAGCGCCAATTGCAGAAATGGGGCCGCTGCACCGTCATTGCCGATCTTGAGGTAGCGCCGCCGTCTGTCATCGACCCTCCCCCGTCCCCGTCTCCGGTTTTCCTTGTCGCTTGCGTTGCTGCGAAGCTGGACCGCCCCGCCCCGGCGCGCGATCTTTACGCATCGCCATGGTTCCAGAAGGCCCGTGCCTATGTCGAACGACAGGGCGGCGCATGGTTCATCCTGTCAGCAAAGCATGGCCTGATCGCCCCGGAAACCGTCATCGCGCCCTATGACGAAACGCTAGGTGTAGGCGCTTGCAATCATGACGGCGTCTGCTCGCAAACAGCCAGATTTCCTGCTCACGCTATCTGCCACTGGCGGGTGGCATCCTGCTCGAATTATCTGCCAGTGTGCTCGCCATCATCCGGCGCTGCTTGCAAACGGGGCGTCGTGCTCACGCTCCCCGCCCGTGGGTTCTCCAAACCCGTCGCCGGCAGGCGCTTTTGCGAAGCAGGTTTTCAGAACAGTTCTGACAAGCGGCGGGCGGCAGAAATGCGTTGCGGTCATGGCCCGCCGGCAAGGTCGTCAGAAAGGAAGGTTTTTGCGAACAGCGGGTGGCGCATAAAACGGGCACAGATATACGTTTACGACTGAACCAGTCGAAGCGCGCTGGCCGCGACCGTCCCGAATGGGATGGTGTTTTGGGACAGATAGCTTGTTTGGAGGTAGGCGCTAAGCTCGTCGAGGTGCCTACGCAGTTTCCTCTTGCGCAGGAGATTCATTTCGTCTAAGTGCGCCGGCATCCGCCGGACCTAGCGCTTTATGCTAGGTGGCTCGGCCCGGCGCCTATCCCCGGGATAACCTGACAAACCCCGCCGCTTGCTGACCACCTTGGTCGCTGCCGCTTGGGCTTGTCCCCCCGTTAATCTGATCGCTGACACTCGGCCTTTCGCAGCCCTGTGCTGTGCAGCACGCGTGTACGCTCAGCTAAGGTTATTAGCCGATGACGCTTTGCGCGGTACAATCCGACGACCAAGACCGCTTGTTCGATTCCACCCACGTCCATCCGGGGCGTGCCCTTTCCCTTCTCCTCGATCGTATTCTGACGGTCGGCAACTTAGCTTTTGTGGATGGTAGCTCTGGCGAGCTGCTCCACTTCGGTGACCGTTCCGGTCCAGAAGTCATCCTTGGCCTTACCGCGGCAGCGGCCCGCCGGATCGTCGCCAACCCTGATCTCGCACTGGGTGAGACGTTCGTCGATGGCGAGCTGGTGCTAGTCAAAGGCACGCTTGCCGAGTTCTTCGCGCTGGTGTTTCGCAACCAGGCGGCGCTCGAGCTGTCTCAGTCCAATCTTGGCAACGTCGCACTTCGGCTTAAACGCCGGTTTCAACAGACCAATGCGCGCCTGCGCTCGCGACGCAATGTTGAGCATCATTACGACCTATCGCTAGACCTCTACCGGCTCTTTCTCGACGCCGACATGCAGTACAGTTGCGCCTATTTCGCCGAAGCTGGAATGACGCTGGAGGAGGCGCAGCTCGCCAAAAAGCGCCACCTCATCTCCAAGCTGTTGCTGGAGCCCGGCCAGCGCGTTCTCGACATCGGCTGCGGATGGGGTGGAATGGCGCTCGAAGTTGCCGCCACTGAGCAAGTCTCGGTACTCGGTGTTACCCTGTCTGGCGAACAGCTCCGGGTAGCGCGCGAGCGCGCCTCGCTCAGCAACGCGCGCTTCGAGCTTACCGATTATCGCGACGTTGAAGGCTCGTTCCACCGGATCGTTTCAGTCGGCATGTTCGAGCATGTCGGCGTCCCCAACTACGACACCTTCTTCCAAAAGGTCGCCGAGCTGCTGACAGATGACGGCGTTGCGGTGATCCACTCGATCGGTCGCAAGGACGGACCCGACATCACCAATCCCTGGATCGAGAAGTACATCTTCCCGGGCGGCTATATCCCGGCACTGTCCGAGGTGCTGCCGGCAATCGAGCGTGCCGGTCTGTGGGTCACTGACATCGAGATCCTACGGCTTCACTATGCTGAGACGCTGGTCGAGTGGCAGCGGCGTTTTCGCGCGCATCGTCCACAGATCGCAAAGCTCTACGACGAACGCTTCTGCCGCATGTGGGACTTCTACCTCGCAGCAAGCGAAAGCGCGTTCCGGCACCAGGGACACATGAACTTTCAAATCCAGCTCGCACGGCGTGTCGACGCCGTGCCGCTCACCCGGGACTACATCACCGACAGAGACCGGGCGAACGCCCGGCTGATGGCTGACACCGCCTGAAGCGGGGTTGCCGTTGAATGCATGACGCAGGTCGAACCTGCACACACCTTTCAAGCAGAGGCTTCATGACAAGCATCACATCGATAAAACAGGATTGGCTATCCAATCCAAAGGGAGACGCCCTGGCGGGCATCGTTGTCGCGCTCGCCTTGATCCCGGAAGCGATCGGCTTCTCGATCATCGCCGGCGTCGATCCAAGCGTCGGGCTATTTGCCTCCTTCTCGATCGCCGTCATCATTTCGCTGGTGGGCGGTCGCCCGGGCATGATCTCGGCTTCAACCGCGGCAATCGCCGTTCTCGTCCTGCCGCTGATCCGCGACCACGGCGTCGAGTACCTGTTCGCTGCGACGATCCTGATGGGCATCATTCAGGCGATTGCCGGATTTCTGAAGCTCGACCTGCTGATGCAGTATGTGTCTCGCTCGGTGATCACCGGCTTCGTCAACGCACTGGCGATCCTCATCTTCATTGCGCAGCTCCCCCAGCTCACCAATGTCGGGTGGGAAACCTACGCGATGGTGGCAGTGGGGCTGGCCATCATTTACCTATTCCCGCGCCTGACAAAGGCGGTGCCGTCGCCACTGGTAGCGATCGTCATTCTCACGGCCGTATCGATCTACGCAGGGATCAAGGTCAACACGGTTGGTGACATGGGCAAGCTGCCCTCGTCGCTTCCTTCGTTCTGGATCCCACAGGTGCCGTTCACGCTCGACACTCTGCGGATCATCTTTCCGTTCTCGTTGACAATGGCCGCCGTGGGCTTGCTCGAATCGATGATGACCGCCCAGATCGTCGATGATCTGACCGACACGCCCTCGAACAAGCGTCGCGAGATGAAGGGGCAGGGGATCGCCAATTTCCTTACCGGCTTCCTCGGCGGCATGGGCGGCTGCGCCATGATCGGTCAGTCGGTCATCAACATCAAGTCAGGCGGCTCGACGAGGCTTTCGACCTTCGTTTCCGGCGTCTTCCTGCTGTTCCTGATCGTCGTCCTGGGACCGCTGGTTGCCCGCATCCCGATGCCGGCGCTTGTCGCAGTCATGATCATGGTGTCGATCGGCACCTTCTCGTGGGGATCGATCAAGAACCTCAGGAGCCATCCGTGGCAGTCGTCGGTCGTCATGCTGGTGACGGTGCTGGTGGTCGTCTCGACCCATGACCTCGCCCAGGGTGTGGTCGCCGGCGTGGTGCTTTCAGGCCTGTTCTTCGCCAGCAAGGTCAAACGCCTGTTCGACGTCTCGTCGGAGCTGAGCGGCGACGGCAAGACGCGCACCTACCGCGTGTCGGGTCAGGTGTTCTTCGCCTCGTCCGAACGGTTCGCCGACGCCTTCGACTTCAAGGAGGTCCTGGATAGCGTCGTTATCGACGTTTCCGCGGCGCATTTCTGGGACATTTCAGCAGTCGGCAGCCTCGACAAGGCGATCCTGAAGTTCCGCCGCGAGGGCACGCACGTCGATGTTCTCGGCCTCAACCAGGCAAGCGCGACGATGGTCGACCGCTTTGCCATTCACGATAAGCCCGGCGCCGAAGCAGCGCTGGGTGCTCACTAAGGAGAGGGCATCATGAGCCGTATCTTGGCGTGTATCGACGCCTCCACTTACGCAACCAGCGTCGTCGATCTGGCAGCATGGGCTGCAAAAGGCCTCGGTGTGGATGTCGAACTGCTCCACATCGTTCAACGAAAAGACGCGATCGCCGCACGGCACGACCACAGCGGAGCAATCGGTCTCGGTGTCAAAAGTGAGCTGCTCGAAGAGCTGACCCGGATCGAGGAAGCAGCTGGACGTCTCGCGATCGAGGAAGGGCGTATCCTCCTCGACGCGGGCATCGAACGCCTGAAGGGCCATGGCGTCACTGTGTCGTCGATGCACCTGCATGGCGGCATCGTCGAGACGATCGTCGAGCGTGAGGCCGATGCCGGCCTTCTCGTGATCGGTAAGCGTGGTGCATCAGGCCAATTCGCCATGGAGCACATTGGCTCCAAGGTGGAGCGCGTCGTCCGCGCCAGCGACAAGCCGGTGCTCATTGCGCCGCGCGAGTTCAAGCAGACCCCGCGTTCGGTGGTCATCGCCTACGACGATAGTGCGGCTGCGACCCGCGCCGTCGCCATGGTGGCGGCGTCACCGCTGTTCAGCGGCCTGCCTGTGCACCTGGTATCTGCAGGCGTCCGTGAACCCGACGGCCACGATATCCTTGCAAGGGCGGCCGAGCCACTCCGCATGGCCGGATTTAGCGTCGACACGTTTGTGGACGAAGGAAAGCCTGAGCAGGTTATCCCGGATTACCTGATGGCGAACGCTGACAGCATCCTGGTCATGGGAGCCTATGGCCACTCGCCACTGCGTACCCTCATCGTGGGCAGCACGACGACGACGATGATCCGGACCGTCCACGTTCCAGTGCTGCTGGTCCGTTAACGATGGACCTCGACCCCAACGCCGTTCGCCAGCGACTGCTCGCCAGGCGAGCGGCGCTGGTCGATGAGGACAGACTGAGCGAAGCAGACCGCGCCCCGGTCACGCTGGATCAGGAAAGTGTCGGCCGGCTTTCAAGGATCGACGCCATGCAGGTCCAGGCGATGGCGCTCGCATCCCAGCGGCGTCGCGCCCAGGAGCGAGAGCGGATCGATGCTGCTCTCAAGCGCATCGACAGCGGTGAGTATGGCTGGTGCGTGACCTGCGGCGAGGAGATCGCGATCGCCCGGCTAGATCATGCACCCGAGGTGCCGACGTGCCTTGAATGTGCACGAGGCACCTGACGCTACAATAAGGAGAGGATCATGCCGACCGGCACGGTCAAATATGTCGATGCGAAGGGGCAATATGGCTTCATCTCGCGCGACGACAAACAACCCAAAGTTTTCTTGCATATCAAAGCCGTGCTGCGCGCCGGAGTTGGCGAGATACGCAAACACCAACGCTGGTCTTTTGACCTTGCAGAAGGCCGTGATGGACGACCTCAAGCCGACAATCTGTCCCTCTTACCCGATTGAGATTACCCATGCTCACCTTCTTGCGCGCCAACTTTCGATGGCTCGCATGTGGATTTCTGCTCACGCTTTTCTCATCGTTTGGGCAAACCTTCTTCATCGGCTTATCCGGCAGTGAAATCCGTAGAACGTTCCACCTTTCGGGCGGGGCTTTCGGCGGACTTTACATGCTGGCGACGCTTGGAAGTGCGTTAACGCTGCCGTGGCTAGGGCGTCTTCTCGATATCATGCCGGCGTGGCGCGTTGCGCTCTTTGTTCTTCCGGCGCTGGCGGCATCCTGTCTGATCTTCCCTTTCATGCCGAACGTGGTCGGGTTGGCGATCGGCCTCTACCTGCTTCGGCTGTTTGGGCAGGGCATGATGACGGAGACCGCGTACACGGTGGTGGGACGCTGGTTCTCGGCAAATCGTGGTCGTGCAATCTCATTGATCGTCCCCGGCCACCAGACTGGCGAGGCTGTGCTGCCGCTGGCGTTCGTCCTCATCAGCTCATGGCTTGGATGGCAGGGCGCCTGGGTACTGGCGGCAGCTACCATCCTGCTGGTGGCCTTCCCACTGATCGTGTTTCTGCTCAGGATCGAGCGTGTACCTCAAAGCGAGGTCGTGTCGGCCGACATACCGGCGGTGCGTGACTGGACGCAGGCCGAGGTAGTCCGTGATCCGACCTTCTGGCTGCTTCTGGCAGGGGTGCTGGCGCCCCCTTTTATCGGCACCACCATCTTCTTCCATCAGGGATATCTGATCGACTTGCGCGGCTATGACCGACTTGCCTTCGCGGCCGCGTTCCCCGTGATGGCAGTCACAACGGTGATATTCGGTCTGGTCTGTGGTGCGTTGATCGATCGCTACAGCGCCGTGCGCATCTTACCCTTTTTCCTCTTTCCTCTGTTCATTGCCATCCTGGTTGCCGCTCTGGTGACCCCTGTCTGGGGCATCTACCTGTTCATGCTGCTGTTCGGGGTCAGTTACGGCTTCACGTCGACCCTGCTGGGCGCTCTATGGCCGGAAATATACGGCACCGCGCATCTGGGAGGTATCCGGGCGATCACTGTGTCGGGAATGGTGCTTGCTACCGCTGTAGGTCCCGGCCTCACCGGCACGTTGATCGATGCCGGCGTCGCACTGCCCACCCAACTTCTCTGGATGGCAGGATGGTGTGTGATCGCGTCGGGCGTCCTCTTCTTCGTGTCGCACCAGCTACGACGCAGATAACAAACCGTACTTTCCCGCAAACGAAGGTCGAGTGGGACGGCTGACGGCGGCAAGGCGCGCTCGATGGCAACGAGGTGCCATTTTCCCGAAATGTGTTCCCGATTGGCTTTTCCCGAAACTGCCCGGTGCAGATGGAGAAACGGGACAGCCTATGGCCGTCTGATCGACCTCCCGCTGGCGGTCGAAGTTGTTGGCAGACAGCGTGAGTGCGACGCCTCGTTTGCGAGCAGCGCCGGATGAGGGCGAGCACATTGGCAGCTAATTTGAGCACGGCGCCACGCGCCAGTGGCAGATAGCGTGAGCAGGAAATCGCGCTGTTGGCGAGCAGACGCCGCTACGATTGCGAGCCCCTACAGCTAGGCGCGATGAAGGCAGGCGCGCGCCGCCTTTGGGGCGCGCGCGTGATCGAAGCAATGGCCGAGCAGATCGACGCCGCCGCGCCGCTGATCGTTCTCGCAGGCCGCAACTATCGCGATCCCCTTTGGCCGCAGATCGAACGGCGCGCATCGGTTCCGATGGAGGGGCTTGGAATCGGTCAGCAGCTCGCTTGGTTAAGCGACAACTGAAAGCGAGAATTGTCGCGGTCCATGCGCAACGTCGCGCGATGCGCTTCGAGGGGGCATCTGTTTGTCGCGCCGCCCTTTCAATCTATCCAACGCCATTTGGCGTTGTGAGTTTGAGGATTATAGGCCCATCAACGGCCCAAGCCCCCCGGTAGGGCCGCCCACTCCCGGCAAGCGCAAATGGCGTAGTTTGCGCTTGCCGGGAGACCAGTTGCCCTCTCTATATGGCAAGGTGACTGCCCCCACACCGACAGCGCCCTTGTGGACCCAAGATCAGGCCATCGCCTATGAGGCAGCCCTTGAGGCCATCAACGATGTTATCGCCGGTTACAGCGAGCAGATCGCGCTTGAGCATGGTCGCGTTGTGCCGAACACGGCGCGGATCGCTTGGCTCGAAATGCGGACGGATCAGGCATCGGCCACCGGCCATGCGCTCAATGTGATGGATGATGAGAATGTCCGACAAACGCTGCTGGAATACAGCGCGATCGTTCGGGCGCGAGACGGCGCAGGGTGAAGGTCCGCCCGATGGACGGGCGTTAGTTCGTTAAATCCCCCCGTCAGTGTCTTCCTAGCATGAGGGCTGCACCAGGCCGCATCAAGGATCGGCGGTTCCCCCAATTTGCTGCGCAAATCGGCTCCCCCACCGCCCGCTAGCGCGGCCGCTTCGCGGTCCCTGACCCGACCCGGCGCTGCCCTCCCCTTGGCCTCGCCAATTCCGGCAACAAGGAGGTTGTTATGTCTCATCGTCTGTTCGCTCAGCTGGCTTTCGAGCGTGCGCTTGGAAATGCTGCGATCGAGGCGCTGGCGACCGCGTTGAACGATAAGGATCATTTCGACGCGGAAAGCATGTGGCCGAAAGACCCGATGTTTATCGGCAAGACGAGTGCTGACATCGAGGCGGTTGCGGCCGAGCTGGGCCAGATCATCGAGGACCGTATCAAGGACGTGCTCGACGGCCCCGGCATCCGCAACATCGAGCGCGGCGAATGCGTCTATCCGCAAGTCGTCGCGGTCGTGCTGGCGGCCAAGGCGAAGCGCGGCCAATCCGGCTGACGCCGGAGGGGCGGGCTTAGCCCGCCCCTTTTCGCCCGCTGGGCGAAACCGATGATCTCGGTGCCATGCAGAGCGCGGGACGGGGCATCGAACCCCGCCCCGCGCAATCTCTTCTCTCTGTGTGTCGTGGCATTTTGGCATGGGTGCGCGCCAGCTTTCAAGGATCGGCGGTTCCCCCAATTTGCTGCGCAAATCGGCTCCCCCACCGCCCGCTACCGCGGCCGCTTCGCGGTCCCTGACAGCCGGCGCCGGTGCCCATGCCGGGTGTCTCCCGTCACCAACGAGAAGGAGAACCGGATGCACATCAAATTGTTTAGAGCACTGAAAGCGGCTAATCTGTCCGACGACGCCGCAGCGGAAGTTGTAGAGGCTATTGAGGAGTATATCGCCGTGAAGGTTCAGGAGGCGAACAAGGGAATCGAAAGCAAGCTGACGGCACAGACTTGGGTCATCGGCAGCGTCGGTTTCGTCCTCGCAGTCATCGGCCTCGCGCCCGCTTTCATCAAACTGTTCCAGTAAGACAAAGGGAGGCTTCGGCCTCCCTTTTTTTGCCGAACCGCCTGATTGTCAGGAGACGCAAATTGACCGACTTCGCACAAGCACGGCTCGATATGTTCGAGAGCGGTTTATTCGGCCAGGGCAATGCTTTCTGGCGCTGGATCGCAACGGACGAGGCGCGGCCCTATCTGGCCGCTTTCGCCGCCGATCGCGCGCCACCCAGCGGAAGCGAGTTTTTCGCGGCCGATCTTACCGCCGAGGATCTACTTGCTTCCGATCACCTGGCTGAGCTGGCCCAGAAGATCGAAGCGGCTCACGGCTAGCGCCGTGCGCGCCGGGGCTATTTGCGAGCAGATGTGCGCTGTTGCTCCGCCACGTCGCGGATCATAGCTGCCCAGCATCCCAAGATCATGCCCTCTTCATTATCGACTTCGCTTGTGGCGACCGCATAGATACCCAGCAAGTTTGCAACCTCGCTCGCCTCGACAATGCCTTGACGCGCAAGCAGCGTGGCAAACATCGAGAGTGCTCCCCCCATTGCCCGCACCAGCGGCGCATCTTGTAGCAGTCGGTCAAATTCGCGGGGCGGGTTACTGGACATAGATTGTTCCGATCAAATAAAGCGACTGCCTTTCAGGACTTGTCGCGGGAAGTGCTATCCGCTGCCAATAATTCGACAGCCGATAATCCGAAAGCATCGGCAAGGCTCTCCAAGGTGGCAAGCGTTGGATTACCATGTCCGCGCACCATGTATGAAATATGTGACGCCGCAACGCCCGAGCGTTCGGACAACTCCCCTTGAGTTATGCCTAGTTTCTTTAGTTCGCGAGAGATGTTGGCCCCGAGCTGGGCCATCAACGGCGATGTTCGTTTCAGGTATATGGTTGGCATCGTGTTCGCGTCCTTCTGGCTAGGCGCAGAATGTCGGCACGGGCAGCATGGCGCAATAGGGTTGCTCTAGAAGCTATTTGCGCCATGGCTTTCGCGCCTAGCGCAGATGGTATAGATTGTGCGCCATATTTGGACGAGCGAGGTTCAAACCCTGCATGGACGGTCAGGACGACGCGATGAAATCGGCCATGGAGCTGTTCGCAGCTCGGCTTGCAAAGCGCGATGTAGAGAGGCCGATCACCGACCATCGAACCGTCGAGCGGTTGATCGCGATGCTGGAACCGCATGAGCAACAGGTTGTCCGCTTGCGGATCGGGCTTGGCCCCTCTCCCGCGCTCACTCTTGCCGCGACTGCAAAGATCGTCGGTGTGTCGCCAAGCCGCATCGGCCAAATCGAGGACAAGGCATTCCGAAGGATCAGATGGGTCTGCAACAACATAGACATTCACGATCGTTCGGCGCTGGATGCTTTGATCGCGCGCAGGCGTGATGAAGCGGCTGAGGCCGAGCGGATCAGGAAACGCGATGCCTTGCAAAAGGCGCTAGATCAGGAGCGGAAGCGCAAAGCCAAGCAAGACCGGGACGAGGTCAGGCGAGCGAAGGCGCGCGATTCCGCTTGGAACCGCAAACTACGCGTGGCGCAGGCTGAGCTTGATCGGATGAGATCCGACGCTCAGTTTTTTGCCGAACAGATCGCTCAAATCGAGCAGCGCGCTAATTGGCTGAGGGCAATTTTGCCGCGCGACCGCCAATTGGCGGCGCTGCGCGAACAGGCCAATGAAATCCGCGATGCGATCGCGAGCGCAGAAGCCAGCATATCCAACATGCTGGCCTCGCCCCCGGATGGTCCCCAGCTAGGCAAGGAAGCTTCAACAAACGATGGCCACTGATATTGAGCCGTCCCCCGCCTTCGCGCCGCAGATCGGCCGCGTTTATTTGCGCGTCAGCACCGATGCACAGGACTTACGCCGACAGGATGCCATCGTAGCCGAGGCGAAGGCAGCGGGCTATTATGTCGCGGCAGTCTATCGGGAGAAGGCATCGGGTGCCCGTGCCGACCGCCCCGAGTTGCTGCGCATGATTGCCGATCTTCAACCCGGTGAAGTGGTGATTGCCGAGAAGATTGACCGGATTAGTCGTCTTCCCTTGGCCGAGGCCGAGCAGCTGGTTGAGACAATTCGTGCGCGAGGCGCGCGACTTGCCATTCCCGGCGTCGTGGACCTGTCCGACCTCGCGGCCGACGCCGAGGGCATCGCCCGCATCGTGCTCGAATCTGTTCAGGCGATGCTCTTGAAGATCGCCCTGCAGATGGCTCACGACGATTACACCGATCGCCGCGAGCGACAGCGCCAAGGTATCGCCTTGGCAAAGGCCGCAGGGCGCAGCGGAGGGCGCAAAGGCGATCGGGCAACGCACGCCCGCATTGTGGCATTGCGCGAAGCGGGCAAGAGCATTGCCAAAACGGCAGAGCTGGCCGATTGCGACCGCAGCACCGTCAAGCGGGTATGGGCGGCCCATCGTGCCGCCCAGGTGCAAGAACCCAGCCCTCAGCGAAATCATCGTGAGCGGAACCGCTGATTGCTCTTTCTGTTCGGCTTCAAGCCGGTGGCAGCTGCCACCGGCAGTCCCCTGCCCGCGTCAACGGACTGCCAGCTACGGAAAGAGCGGCGGAGCCGCGACAGGGTTTTCCAATCCCCGCCGTGCCGATCGAGCGCAGCGACCTATGGGTGCCAATGGCCGGTGGCAGCTGCCACCGCCGCCAGTCCAAATTGCTGCATCTACTCGGGCCGTTTCCTTTGGGCGTTGCTGTCTGACGGATACGAACTCCGCATCGCCACTAATGCGGGCAAGCAGAAAACCGGCCTTCGGCCTTGGGTTTCCGCAAGCGGACCCTCCCATTTTCAGCTTGCCCGCGTAGCTCAGCTCCGCCGCAAAAAATCCGTCAGCAACGCTTATCCAAAGGAGACTACCATGCAGAACATCGCTGAATTTCGGATCATCGGCCGCGTTGGCAGTGTCGATACGACCGATAAAGTCACCCATGTTTCCGTCGCCGCGAACTACAACCGCAAGGATGGCGATGAATGGAAGACCGATACGCACTGGAACCGCGTGACGTTCTTCCGCCAGCTGGCAGAGCGCGCCGCTGACTTGGGCAAGGGCGACCTGGTTCACATCACCGGACGGGTCCGCCAGAACAGCTACGAGAGCAATGGCGAAACCCGCTACTCGGTGGACCTGATCGCTGAGGGGCTGGGTATCTTGGTTCGGGGCGGGGCTGACTAAGCCCCCCCCTTTCACCTAAAAAGGGCGGCCTGGTGGCCGCCCTTTTTTGTGGACAATGCTTTTCACAGACCCTAACAAGAATAGGGTTTAACTACGTGAGGCATGTGTGGCAGCCAAACTGTTCAATCGTGTAGCGAGCTTGCGCGTCGCTTCCGGACTTACGCAATCCGAGCTGGCAGCGAGGATTCAAGTCTCCCCTGAAACAGTCGCGGCCATCGAGAACGGCAGACAGGACGCCACTTTGCTGACGGCGCTACGTATGTCGCGTGCCCTGCGAACCGAGGTGCCGAACATCTTCAGGGAGCAGCCTTTCCCTAAGTTGATCGGCTCCGAGCGAGGCGAGAGCCGAACAGCTTAGGAGGCCGCTATGCGCCGTGAGATTGCCAGCAAACTTCGGCGCGCAGCCAGCGTGCTACGGACTGTCATGCTTTGGGCATCGCTTGCCCTGTGGCTTGCGATCGCGGCAACCGCGCTGATCGTCGTCCTTGCAGTCGGACTCGCGGCCTATTTCGCTTTTGGCTGGCTAGGAGTGGGAGCCGTCGCCGTCTTCGTGCTGATCGTTTTCTTCGGCAAAGACCCACCAACCGAACAGACCGGCCCGCGCCGCAAGGGCAAGGGCCTCAACCTGAACGACGATCCGAACCCATGGTATATGCAGTCGCAGTATCGCTTCGGATCGGGAAACAGCGCCGCCCATAACCGCTGGCACAAGTAGCCCGTGGCGCAGCCATTGAAGGGATTCTCAATGCGAACAATCGTAGTGACCAATGAGCGCGGCGGCATCGGCAAGACCACGCTTACCTGTCATATTGCGTGGCATCTGGCCGAGCAGGGCAAGCGTGTCGTGGTCCTGGACCTGGACAAGCAATGCCACAGTGCCGGGATGCTGAAAGCCGAGTTCGAGCAGATCGGCCCGGTTCAGTCGATTCTTGACTTCGACCCGAACGAAGAACCTCCGGCGCTGGCCTGTTTCAAGAACACACGGCAGATCGTCGAGTTGACGACTGACAGCCCGCAGCAAGGCCAGCACATCGGCGCTTATGTCCGCGCCATTCGTGCCGGCCTTGCCAAGCACTACGACTACTGCGTGATCGACACTGCGCCCGCGTGGGATGGCCGGAACCTCATGGCGCTGATTGCGTCCGATTATGTCGCGGTCCCACTGGACCCCGACAAAACCGCGCGTCAGTCTCTCAACGAAATCTCGCAAAGCATCAGCCTTGCAAACAAGGTGCGCGGGGAGGGTAACGCGACCCGGTTCGGGATCGTGTTCAACCGCGTTCAGACAACGAGCGAAGTTTCAAAAATGCTGATGGACCGCATTGGGCAGGCGCTTCCTGCCAATGTGGTGCCGCACACCATTCCGCACCGCGAGCACATGCGCGAGGCGGCTTTACTCGAAATTCCCGTTTGGCGCTTGGCAAAGGACACGCGGCGTAGCGCGCCGATCGTGCGCGAAGTCGTCTCCTACATTGTCGATCAAGCTGAGAGGGAAGCCGCATGAGCAAGGCAGCTGTCAAACCGGCAAAGAAGAGCTTTGCCGACTTCGATATGGACGCGATGGACTTTTCGGCCGTCCCCGCGAATACCGAGTTCAAGGCAGCTGGACGGTTTCAGCGCCTTCCGCTCGATGACATTGATCCAGACCCCACGCAGGTTCGCCGGGAGTTCGACCAGGCCGAGATTGATGCACTGGCCGCAACCATCAAGGACCGCGGCTTGCTGCAACCCATCGTTGTCGCGCCAACATCGAACGGTCGCTACATCATCCGCTACGGAGAGCGGCGCTATCGCGCGTGCCGCCAGCTTGGTTTCGACCAGATCGACACCGTTCTGGATCAGGCGGACGCCGAGCGCGATATTGGCCTCGACCAGTTTCTTGAGAACGAGCAACGCCAAGCCCTAAGTCTGGCTGAGCGCGTCAGTTTCATCGCGAGCCGCGTCAGTGACACGCTCTCGACAAAGGATCTAGCCGCGCGCATCGCCAAGCCGCATTCGGAAGTGAAGCGGCTCTACTCGCTGCGCACCTTGCCCGAGGACATTCTTGCCGCGTTGAAGAATTGTTCTCCGCGTGCCGCCGTCGCGATCAAACACGCGATCGAGCTGGACGAGCAGGCCACGCGCAATTTCGTGGCAGCAAACGAAAATCCGACAGCCGCCGCCTGTGAGCAGTTTCTTGCTACGCTCCAAGGCAGCCCCGAGGAAGAGACAGCGCAGGCCGGTGCCGCTAAAGCGATCGACGATCCAGCGTCGCCCCAAGAATCGCGCGCCTTGGTGGCAGCTGCTACCAGTGCGACGGACGATCGTCGGGAGCGGCCTGAACTGGACGCTCACGACGACGAGCGGGAAGGGGAGGGGGCCGTGATTGCCGATCCTTCCGATCACAAGCCGCGCGCCCCCCGTCAGCCGAAAGAGGCTACCGACGCACCGGCTATCATCATTCAGGGCCGTCGCGGGATTGTTCTAAGTGGCCAGGTCACGGTTCGGTTCGACGGCGAGGCCGCGCCCCAAACCTTCGACTTCTGATAGCTTTTACCGTCCACGTTCTCTCAGCATCGAGGCGACGTGGAATTTAGAGCGGTGGCAGTTGCCACCGCTTTTTGTTTGTGGGGTAGGTATCTACTGTATGGCAGGATAAGCCTTGCGGCGGCTAATGTTAACCGATACGCTCAATCCTATCGGATCGCGCTTCACGGTTGGGAGATACCTACCCCACATGGAAAAGACGCTGGGCTTCAAGATCGAGGCAACCAAGCTCGCAAAGATTGACGCGCTTGCGCAGACGAGGGGAGGGCGCGGCCCCTTCATGCGTCAACTGGTTGACGCCGTGCTCCGGCAGTCCGGGGCGGCCAGCGAGGCCGCACCTCTTGTCGACCGCGAGGCCGCTGGCGAGCATCGCCTTTATCTTCGGCCGACCGAAACCGAACTGGCCGTGATCCGCCATCGCGCAAAAGAGCGCCGCATGACCCCGGCGACCTGGGCCATGGCTCTTGTGCGGCGACACATCGGCATTGCCGCGCCTGTCGATCGCGAATTGCGCGAAGAGCTGTTGAATTGCCGTCAGGCGTTGCAGCGCATTGGGCGCAACGTGAATCAGATCGCCCGAGCCGCGAACAAGATGGCGCTGGCGGACAATGCAGCGGAGATCGCCGGCGAGCTGCAAAAGGTCAACGACCTGCGCGCGGCGATCGGGGCGGCCGTCGAAGGTATCGGCGCCGCTACGAAAGCTGACCTGTCCTATTGGGAGGTTTCCAGTGAGCGACTTTGATAGCAGCTTTGAGGCGGGACAGCTTGCCGCGCTGTTCAAACCAAAGCTGACCAGCGACCCGAACAGGCGCGGGGCCGATATGTTGCTGCGCTCGCTGAGTTCGAGGCGGGCAGGCCAGGGCGGGAGCACGCGGGCGCGGCTTGCTCGCGTTGTCAGCCGTGCCCCGGAGGTCATGGTCAAGGTTACGGGCAGGCCGAAGGGCAAGAACCACGCGGCTGCGCATTTCGACTATATCGGCCGGAAAGGCGATGTGCCGCTTGAAACGCGTGATGGCGACATACTGACTGACAAGGAAGCTCGGGCGGAGCTGGCGCGCGATTGGGGCGATCCTGTCTATTGGCGTGACAATTCTACCGTAGCCGCCGTGAGCATGGTTTTTTCGATGCCGGCAGGGACAGACCCCGACAAGGTTCTTTCAGCGGTGCGCGAGGTCGCGCGCAGCGAGATCGGGCATGAGTGGGATTACGTCCTGGCGCTGCATACGGACACACCGCGGCCCCACGTGCATGTGACGGTTGCCGCGCGCGGCGACACAGGGCAACGCTTCAACCCGCGACCTCAAACGCTGCATCATTACCGGGAGCGCTTTGCAGAGGAATTGCGGGCGAGGGGGGTTACTGCCGAGGCAACGCCTCGCGCAGCGCGTGGTGTCGGCCGAGCCGGTCAGAGCATGGCCCTGAATCGGATGAGGCAGCGCTACATGGCCGGCACCGCACCTGCGCCGTTTGCCAATCAGAAGATCACTGCGGCCGCGCGAGACCAGCTGGCGGGGCGGTCCACCGCTCCGGATTTCGTGGTGCGCGGGCGGCAGGCATGGAATGAGACGCAACACCGCTATCTAGCTGCCGCCAAGCGGCTTGAGACAAGCAGCGATCCAGCTGACCGCCAGCTTGCCGACCAGGTGCGGCAATTTGTGGGGGCAGGGCGAACGCCTACAATTCATGAGCGATCGGTAGCCGCGATGGAGCGGAAGCGGCAGAGCGAACGATCTAGGAACCGCGATCGTTCGCGGGAAGGGCCAGGACGATAGTTATTGGCCGTGCTTGGTCCAACCAACGCTGTTTGCACGTTCCAAAGCGACCAATGCGTCTGATACCGCCTTCTGTGCGACTAGAAGATAACCTTCGGCAATGCTGGGCCATGTTAGCTCATCGAACGGATTTGTGACGTTGCCGTTGAAATAGTCGAGAGCTTCATGAGCGCGTGCAGCCGCCTCGATTACCTTGACGGTATGTTTCTTTGCCCTGTCAGATTTCTTCATCGTGCCTCATGAGGCCATAGCCCATCAAGAGATCGCAAGCGGTGGCAGCTGCCACCGCTCTACCTTCCGTCAGTTTTGAGCCTGTCACGATCTACGGACAGCTGTGGTAGCATCGGATACTTTAAGGCTTCACGCTCCCGCGCCCGACCTTCATCTATCCCGTATGATGTGCCAATCATCAAACCTACGAAGAACACGGGGATCATGAGCAGAAGCATCGAGCCGAAGCGTGTTCTACGGCGAGAGCTTTGGATCGCGAGCGCATCACGTTGCAGCTTGAGGGCTGTTATGATCGTCTCGGTAGCAAGGGTGATTTCATGGGCGTCGTCGCCCACATTTGTAAGCAATTGCTCAACGTCCGTCAGAGGGCGTTCTACCTGTTTACCCACTTCGCTTAGATCAGACCAAGCGAGGTTTCTGGAATGAATCACGCGAAGCAAGGTTTCAATGTGACGATCGAGATCGGACACGCCTCTCGATGGCACCGGATCAGGCCGGGGAATGTTCATCGTGCGGTTTCCTGTTTCCAAAAAGCATGTGCCATGCAATTAGCGCGAGCGTGACGGCTTCCTTTCCTGCTGGCGCAGCGTCAAATCCTCGCGCGCTATGCGGGTAGCCTCGTTCTGGCGCTGTTGCTCGAAACGGGCAGCAGGCACCGGCGCGCCAACCTCAATACGCTTGGCGACAGTTTCCTTGGCCCGCTCTATGAAGCGATCCCTGTCTTCCTTTTGGTTGAACCGGGTTTTCGCTTCGATCGCTGCCGCCAGGACGTGCGATTGCGCGGCCTTGAATTGCGGGTTGGCCGCATTATCCCGATGCGAATTGCGCCGGAACTGTTCGGCCGCAGCACGAGATTCTGAGGGGTCTTGCTTTGCCATGCTCGCTCTCTTTGCCGGGTCTTGTGCTTCGCGGGCCTTATCTCGCGCCGCCAGCCTTTCTCCCTCAAGTTTAAGCTGTTCAGACGGCTTGAACCCTTTCACTTCGACCCCCGATCGCGCCGCTTCCAGATAGACCGCCTTCTTGAATTCGTCGCTTCCATGAACACGGATCGACTGCCAGCCATTGTGCTTCGCGATCGCGATAGCATCGCCAATGGCATAGTCCTTGTTGATGCGAATGCCGTCTTGGCCCTTGATCGACATATCGGGCTTGTCATCGCGGCCGCTACGGAAAAGATCATTCCCAACGCGCAGATATTTGCGTTCGAGCTGCGTGGGCAGAGCCAAGCGTGTGTCGTCAACTTGCTTGTCATCCTTTGGCGCTGCCTTCGATGGAACCTCAGCTTTCGCGGGCGCAGCACCGTCTTTGCTCTCCGCCCTGGCTCGCTCACCCTCATGGATATTGAGCGATTTATCGGCCGATGCGGTCGGAGCCGCTTCGCGCTTCGCTTGCCGGGGCCACGCATTAAGGTCGGCCCGCACTCTGCTTTCGTGTCCGCGCAATTCGTCGGCAGGCGCTCCGCGTTTCAGCGCCTTATTATACTCTTCGACAGCCGGCGTCAGATATTGCGCAACCGGCGTGGACCCATCATTGCGCCAATCCGTGGACGCCAGATAAGCGGTTTTTCCGCCTTTCTGCATCGTCAGCGCGTGGTCATATTGGTTTTCCAGCTTGGCAAATGCCTTCATGGCATCGGGGAATCTCGCAAAGGTTTCCTTGCTGTTCCCAGGGCCAAGAATTTCGTAGGAGCGCGGCGTCTTTGCTTGGCGTTCGCTGTTGTCATTATCGGCCATATTCTTCTCCTTCACTCAGAACTAGATCCCGGCGCTGACCTTCCCACTCCTCTTTCGTCGGGTCGGGACCAATAATGTCGTCGAAGTTGATTTCATCGAAAGCCATGCTGCCGTCCTTCACTGTCAGGTTCGGCATATCGCGATCGAGGGCGAGAACGTCTTCGGGAATGTCCTGCACCTGGTCATCGGCCAGTGCGGAATAATCATTGAAAGCCGCCAGCTCTTCATCGCTCAGATCATCGACGGCCGCGATCGGCGCGACCGGCTTGGGCAGCGCCGGCACTTCCGGCGCAGGCGTCAAGCGCGAGCGGAACACGGCATCCTTGAAGTAGCGGATTTTCTTCCCGCGAATGACGGGGATGCCGCCCCGGATGACGAGTATATCGTCTTCGGGCAGCTGCATCAGCTCTTGCGGGAGCATCAGCGCGCGGCGCTGTTCGGAGATCGTCTTGCTTCGATTGGCGAGCAATCCATGTATCGTCAGGGACCGGCTTTCCGCATCCTGACCAAGATAGCCGAGGCGTTCGGACAGTTCCTTTGCGACCCGCAGCTCCTTCGGCGTGAAAGCAATTTCGACCCCGCAGTTTGATACGATTTCGTCCGCGCCATGCTCACCATAGACATTCCGCAGCTGGGAGCGGGACTGGATGACGGGGAGCAGACGCAGCCCATAGCCGCGCACATAGGAGAACGCATTGGCAATGACCTGGGCGCGGCCGAGCCGCGCAAATTCGTCCAGAATGAGCAGCACGGATAGCTTTTCACCATCGTCGGGCAGTTGCCGCGTGTTGAGGTCGATCAGCTGTTGGAAAAACAGATTGTAGAGCGGCGCGACCCTATCGAGTTCATCCGGCGAGACACCGAGATAGATCGAGGTCGGGATGCGGCGAAGGTCCGTCAGGGAAAAGTCGCTTTCGGCCGTCGCGCGATCGACAATCGGATTGATCCAGAGATTGAGCTTGGAGGTGACGGTCTGGATAATGCCGGTGAATGTGTTGTCTGCGCTGGACGTAAAATCGCTCAACGCAGCGCGGCACCCTTCCGATAGCGCACCATCGCCGGCTTCCTTGGCGAAGAATGCCTTCATCCCCGGCATCGTGATGGTCCGGTAGATCTCGCCAAACGAGAAGGGACGTTCAGGCTTGGCCGCGATCCACGATGCTATGCCGACAAAGGCCGTGCGGGCTGATTCCGTCCAGAATGCCTCGCCCTTCTCCGGGGGCACGAAGAGCATCGTGGCGATCTTCTGCAATTCGACCAGGACCTCAATCGGGTCGGACCTGTTGATATAGCTGAGCGGGTTGTAGCGGGCCGTGCGGCCTTCCCTGTCCGTAGGGTTGAACAGCACAACCTTTTGGCCGCCCTTGCGGCGGAAACCCGCCGTGATTTCGTAGTTCTCACGCTTAATATCGAGCACGACAACCGAATCCGGCCATTGCAACAGATTGGGAATGACGATGCCGACGCCCTTGCCCGATCCGGTCGGGGCTTCGAGCAATACATGCTCCATCTTGCCCACCATGAGAAAGCCGTTGCGGAAAAAGCCATTGCGGACGCGGCCGAGCACAATGCCCTTTTTCGCGCGAAGGCCCGCCTTGCGGATTTCACCTTCGCGCGCGAAACGCGCCTCGCCGTGAAGGTTCTTTTTCGGCCGCAAGACGATCGCCATGAGCAACACCGGCAGCGGCACGCCGATGACCGCGCCTCGCCAAAGCGCTTCGGTCACGACAGGATCATGCCGATAATACCAGAAGAAGCCGGGAAGGGTGAGCGGATCGTAGGCCGCGGCGGGCATCTTGAGGAAGAACCACGCCACCGTGCCGGTCAGCAGGCCGATCAGCAGGAGCGTGATCGGAAGGAGGACAAGGGCCAGTGCGAGCCTGTTAGAGCCTGTTTTCTGGATCAAAATATATCTCCGTCACGCGAAAGCGGCCTTCGACCTTCTTGGTCTGCACGACCACATCAACCAGCAGCTTGAGCAGGCCGCGAATGTCGTCACGGGCCAGATCGGCGCCGCCCTCGCTTTCCTTGACCAGCAATGTCAGCTGTTCGAACGCGAGTTCGGCCGAGTCCGCATGGATCGTCGTGATCGAGCCGGGGTGGCCTGAGTTGACGTTGCGGAGATAGAAGAACGCGGTGCCGTCGCGCAGCTCCTGCAACAGTATCCGGTCAGGCCGCATACGCAGGGCCGATTCCAGAAGATCCTTTGCAGAGATTTTCGCGCTGCCCTGCTTGTCCTTCGCGTAGAGCATGTGGACCACGTTGCGATGCGGAACGACCAATTCGCGCGTGTCTTCGATCGTCAGCAGCCGCTCATGCGGCGGAATGAGCTGGATCAGCCCTTTAGAGAGCGTCGTCTTTCCCGAGCCGGTAGCGCCGGAAATCAGGATATTCTTGCGGCCCTGGACCGCCTTCTGGAAAAATTCGACGTGCTTCCCTGCGTCGAGCAGATCGCGCAATTCAACATCGAGCGGCGAGACTTGCCGGGTTGCGATCTTCGTCTCGCTAAACAGCCCACCGCGCTCGAAATCCTCCATCGTCAACGTCACCGATGACGGCTTGCGGATGGTGATGGACACTGTGCCGGCAGGGACAGCAGGCGGCACAACCAGCTGCACACGCTCGCCGCTGGGGAGGATTGTGGAGCAGATCGGCGTGGACTGGCTTATGTCCTGATGCGTGAAAGCCGCCGCTGCCCGCGCGAGCGCGAGCAGCGACTTTTCATTCAGGTCGGGCAATGTCTCCCAGGACCACCCATCGCGCGTTTCAATTGCCGCCTCGCCAGCCTTGTTAATCACCAGCTCCGTTACGTCCTCACGCGCGAGCAGAGGGCGCAACGGCAGCAAGGCGTTTTCGAGGACAGCCGTATTGCTCATTGGCCGCGCCGAAGCCGAAGGCCGTAGATGTTGGAGAAATCGAAGTCGCGCGCGACCATGATCCCCACTTCCGCGCCCTGATTGATGCGAAGCACCGGCTGAATCTGCATCGTGTCCCGCAAGATCGTGTCCGACGCTTGGCTGGGAACCCGAGTGACATTATCGGCGTCGGAGACTTCCGAGGCGGCGATCGAGGCGGCATCGTTAAGCGAGCTGAACAGCAACGCCGCCCCAAAGCGTTCCCAAAAAAAGTTCTTCACGCCGCCTGCCATGCCTGAACGGCCAAGCGCATCGCTGGCGGGCGAGCCTACGTCGATCGCCACGCCGCGAGGCGTGACCGCGCGGTTCCATACCGCAAAGAGACGATATTTGCCGCGCTGGACGCCGGTTTGATATTCGCCCAGGACGCGCGTTCCCTTTTCCAGCAGAACGACGCGGCCGTTGTCCGAATAAATGTCGCGGGGAATGATGCAGCTGACATATCCGGGCTGACTGGAATCCATCGCCGTTTGCAGCACGCACGGAATGAACGACCCTGCGAGGATCAGCATATCGCGGTTGCCAATGTCGCGGCCTGACACCCGATCAATTTGCGAGGTCTGGCGCATGTTTTCGAGATTGGTCCGGCGCGATCCGCCCTGTCCATCGCCATCGGCCGACGCGCCAAGCAACTGCGCGCCCTGTCCTCCTGTGCCGCCGCCCATGGGCAGGCCGGTGGCAGCTGCCACCGCTCCGCCGACCCCACCGCCGTTTTCGCCACCATAGGCCATGATTCCGGCGCGGCGCTGCGCCTCTGCGATGACTTGCCCCTCAGACTTTTGGGGGCGACCGCTTGCACCGGCTGTGCGGGGCGCTTGGCTTCCATCAAGCGCCGGCACTTCCGTCATGGGCACCGGCGCGTTCGGATCATTCGGCGCATCGGCAAGCGTTGGGGCTATGATTGACTTCGGATCGTAGTTGGCGAGCTGCCTTTCATCCGGCTTTTCCGCTTTCTCGGCTTTTTCGGTTGGATCGCTCCGCATTGCGTCGATGGTGCTAAAACCGAGCACAATCGCGCCGCAGGCCACCGCCGCGAGAACGACCGCCTTTTTGGGGTCGATCGACCTGTTCGGAAGGGCGGCAATCTTGGCCTGACGTTCGCTTTGCCGCTCAATGTCTTCCGGATCGGGCACCGGCTCTGATGCAAGGGGCCGGTTTTCGACCGTCTCGCCCTGCGAAATGATGTTGTCGCCATGCGGCGCATTGTCATGATCGTTCGCAGCCATCTTACTCAACCCCTGTGGTTCGCTCGACCAGCCCCGAGGCCGTGTCAGTTTTGGGATCGCGCCCGTAATAGTCAGTCTTCTGATTGTGGATGCAGAGCACTTCGAGGCCCCGGCGCAGCCGGATTGTCCTGTAAACCCCGTGCAGCACCACATATTCATCGCGCACATCGAAGGAGGCGATGGCTTCCGATCCATCAGGATTGACGATGAAGAACGCCGGCAACTCACGCTGGTTGGGGAAGCGCATCACCGTGAACTGTCCATTGTCGGACACTTCGGAGGGCTGGATGGCCGTCGATCCTTGCATGATGTAATCGGCGTTGCGCGTGCCTTCCAGCACGCCAATATCGAGCGCGGACTTCACCGCGCCGCGTTCCAAGGCTTTCAGCTGGGCCAGCTGGGCCATTGCGGCTTGCGCCTGCGCCTCGGCCGCTTCCTGTTCAGGATAGCGGAAAACGACCGTATAGAAGCCGCTGCCGCGCTGCGTTGGCGACAGAGCGAACCGATAGCTGCGCGGGCCATAGCGCGAACGTGTAATGACTGTCAGGTTCGTGCGACCCGCTCGCTCGCGTGGTTTGATGAAGAGCGAATTGGCAGCCGGTGCGACTTCCCAGGACACGGTATCGCCCAGCGCCACATGCTCGACTACTTCATCCTTGGCGAAGACGATTTCCGTGGCGATGCGGAACACGCCCGGAATCTCATAGACTTGCCGATCATTGTAGTTCGCTTCACGAACCCGGTGATCGAGCACAGTTGCATGGGGCGTTTCTTCGGCCATCGCCGGCGACGCTGCCAGCGCGATCGCGAGCGCAAACGGGGCGCTCCACTTCAACACGGTCATTGGGGCACCTCCACGTCAGCGCGATAGCTCTCGACCTGATAGCCAAGCGGATTCTTGAAGCGGTCCACTTCCTTGCTCGGCGTGCCATCGACCTTGTATTTGATGGTCGCGACGGCATCGGTTTTGGTCGAGTTCGAGCCGGTCACAGATTCCTTAGTGAAATAGACCTGCGCGACATTGCCACCCAGGAACGACACCCGCTTGATTTCGACAAAAACATCAGTGCGGTTCGCCAGAATGTTTTGCGGACTTTGGGGATTGTCGGTCTTGTAGAAGCGTGACCACCGATCTTGTTCGGGCCGCGCCGACATGACCATGACCGCGTCGAAATACTCTTCGCGAGCAGCTGCTATCCAGCCTTCGCGATAGCGAACGTAGGTGGCTAGGAAATACTTACGGACCGCCTCGTCATAGGTGATCGTCGCGTCACCGTGGAGCTTGGCGGCGATCGACGCCTCGCCCGTGTTACGGTCCACCGTGATAACATATGGCTCGACCGTTTTCAGAGGCGTCAGGGCTGCAACGGCCACAACGCCAGCAGTCGCCAGGGCGCCAGCCACGCCAGCGACGACCCACGCCAGCTTTTTGGAGCGCTCGGCCGCCGCAAGCTTGTCACGTTCCCAGCTTGCAGCCTCTTCAAAATAGGCTTTCAGCTCGTCCTTTGGAATACCAACTGCCATCGTAACACCTCAGCAATTCGAGTAGATCGGGCCGCGCAGCGAGGCGCTTAGACGCGGCACTTCGACCGCCCGCGATGCGTCCGACTGTTCATTGCCCGGAGTGGAGGGGTCTGCCGGGGCCGCGTCCGGCGTTGCCGGCGCACCCTGATTGAACACGTCCACATTTGCCGGCGCGGTTCGCTGTGCGGCCTGATCCGGGATCGAGGGAAGGGTAAGCCCATGCGGATTTGCAGGCCGCATAGGCCCCTCACATTTGGCTGGCTTTTTGACGGGCTGACCTGCGCAGGCCGCCAGCGCCAGGCAGATTCCGAGTCCAAGCAACTTGCGCATATTCGTTCCCTCAAGCTCTGGTGATTGTGTTTCCGCTGCGTATGCGGCGCGCCGCCGCCGCGACGCTGCGACCTATTGCATTCCCGATTGCGCGACCGCTTGCCCCCATGGAATTGCCTGCGCTGGTAGAGAGCGAACTACCCCCGCTCATCACGGCGTTACCGAACTGCGAAACCATCGCAGCAGCACCACCACCCAGCGAGGCCGCAATTCCGGGGATTTGTAGGAAGAAAAAGCAGGCGAGAATGTAGAACGCGATGATCCGGATACAGGTGCTCCAGATGTTATCAAAATCGCCATCGAATGTTGCTGTTGCGGATTCAGCGACATTGGCCACAACCAGCACAAGAAGCATCGCAAATAGCGACAACATCAGAAAATTGAGGACGCTGCCGAGCCACGAGAAGAAATAGCTTCTGGTAGAATCGAACAGCAGCGCTGCTACGAAGATCGGCCCGACCACCGCCAGACATGCAAGCGCAAAGAGGGCGTAGAGCACGATTACGAAGCCAACAGCCAGTGCGAACAGGGCCGCGATCGCGGTCAAAAGAATGATGATAGTGGCACCGATACACAGCATAATCGCGGCGGCAGCGCCGGGAATATCGGTCAGTGAGGCGTGTTCCTCTGCGTATTTCTCGGTCGCATCCTGCATCGCGAGCAGTGCATCATCGACCCGCGCCCACATCCCATCGAAAGACCCGCCAACGCCGTCCGGTGAGCCGCCTACGATTGAGGCAAACTCATGCGGTAGGTCGGTCACGATCATTTGTGCGAGCGACGCTCCATAGAGGTTTGTCACAGCATAATAGAGCGCGGCCAGCATGAGCGAGCGATAGACATATTCGCGGAAGGGGTATTGCACCGCCCCGCGCATGATCGCGTAGCCTAGCAAGATTATGTAAATGATCATGCCAGTGCGGAGCGGTCCAGCGATCCACCCAACAAACCCAGCATAGTTGGACACAACTACCGAATTGAGTTCGTTGGTGAAGCCCTGATAGGCATTCGTAAAGAGATCGTATTCCACCAGCCCGCTCCGATTAGATGTAATTCAAGCTGTTATTCCAGCCTTACATTCCAGCTGCCGCGCGCGCTCGCGCACGCTGCTCATCGCGTTTGCGCGACCTTTCAATGGAGGCGATCTTGTTCTTGATGCCTCCGCAATTGCGAGCCACTGGCATGGGGAGGTCCGACTGTTTGAGTTCGCTGTTCACGATCTTGTCGCACTCAGCGACGATCACCGGAATCTGGTCCTCATGAGTTTTGAGCCAATCAACATCATGATAGGTCATCAGAATCTCGGGAAATGTGGGCGCGCGTTCGCAGCCGGCGAGCAAGCCGGCTGCGCTGATCGCAAGAACGACCATCTTCTTCATGGTCAAATTCCAGCTGCCGCGCGTGCTCGCGCACGCTGCTCATCGCGTTTGCGCGACCTGTCCGCAAAAGCTTCGGCCGTGTGCGCCGCGGCCTCTGCTCTGCGCGCTCGCTCCAACGCTTCGACGCGGAGTTGATCGTTCATCATCGACGCGCTTTCGAGCTGGATGCGGGCTTGAAGGTCCGCAACTTCCTTTGCGGTCGATGCGGTCGCAAGTCGATTGCGCAGCTCTTCCAGACCTTCGCCGCGCGATGTGGCCGCTTCGCCCATGCCTTCGGCCATGGCCTTGTCCATCGCGATCGAGCGAGCTGTCTGGTAGCGAACATCGGTTTGATCGCCATTCGCGGACACGCCGAGACGTTCGAGCATGTCCTGATAGATCGCATCGGAACGGCCGCCGTAGCCGCCGCCGCCGCTGAAATCGCCGCGCGCCATGCGTTCGAGGGAGTTCACATCGACACCGAGCGTGCGAAGCGAATCTGTCTTGAGCTGGTTGGCGATCGAGGAAACATCGGTCAGCTGGTTCAGCCCTTGGTAGAGCTGCTGCGCTTCCGCAATCTGCTGGCGGCCTTGCTCAATCATCTGCATGGTCTTCTGGATTTGTTCGATATGCTTGAGCACGGACGTGCTATCGAACACAGGGATACCCTGCGCACTGGCTGACGTCGCGGCCGCAAGGCTCCCGATCGACACAGCCGCCAAGATAAGCTGCTTCATAGTCTCACTCCTTTCAGCTTGGGCGCCGGCGCCGGTGAAATTCCGGCAACCAGAGCTTCGGATCATTGCCCAGTTCGGCAATCACTTCGCGGGCCACGCCCGTTGTTTCAGCGCGCCCCGACAGCACGGCCAGTTCATCGTCCATGCCAATGAGATCCAGGCCGACCACAACGGAGTCATGGCCCTGCTTCACGAGGAATTTGCGGCTTTCCGGCGACAGCTCTTCGCGCACCAGCTTAAATTCCGCCTCCGAGAGCGAGAAGCCTTCGATGTAATCCCGGCGCTGGCCGAACGGATTGGGCAGGAAGATTTTCGTCGCGACCTGCTCCAAGATCGAATGGCTGATCGTGGACCGCAGCGCGTCCGCAGGCGACTGTGTTGCAAAGACGAGGAACGCATTGCGCTTGCGGTATGTCTTGAGGCCATCCTGCGCGAATGCCGTGAACGCCGGATCGGCCAGCGCCTTCCAAAATTCGTCAATCGCAATAACCATGCGCTCGCCTGTCAGGAGCGCGTCTATCCGCTCGAACAGGTAGAGCATGACCGGCGTGCGGATTTCCGCGTTTTCGAGGAAGTCGGTCATATCGAAGCCCACGAAACGGGCTTCGAGAGACATGGAATCTTCCTCATTATCGAAAACCCAGCCAAGGTTCCCCTCGGAGGTCCACTTGACTAGGCGCGCGCCGACGCCGCCCGAGTCCGACATGCCGAGCATGGTCCGCAGCGCCGACAGCGAGCGTTGTTCGCGTGGCAGCTTCATCACGGCTTCGATGCCATCGTCGATCAGGTGCGATTCCTGCACCGTGATCGGCGCCCCCTCTTGCTTCACCAGCTGGCGGATGAAGCGACCGAGGAACGCGCGATGGGAAGCCGTATTGTCGAGCGCCTTGAGCGGAGCGAAGCCCGTAGGTTCCCCGTTGCGCAGCGCGAGATAGGTGCCGCCGCTGGCTCGGACAAAAATTTCCGCGCCTTGATCCTTGTCGATGAAGATATGGCGCGCGTTGAACTTTTCGAGCTGCGCCATCAGGAAGTTGACCAGCACCGTCTTACCGCCGCCCGATGGACCAATGACCATCGAATGGCCCAGGTCTGCCGAATGGAAATTGAAGTAATAGGGGCTGCGAGCGCTTGTCTTGAGCAAGGCGACCGCAGGCCCCCAATGATTGCCGTCCTCGTGCCCTGCAGGGAACGTATGGAAGGGCGAGAACGCCGAGAAATTATATGACGTGATCGGCGCGGGGCGCGCCCTCCACGCGAAGTTGCCGACCAGCTGCGACCAATAGGCAGCTTCCAGCGCCGCGCTTTCGCGGGCGGCGACCATGCCCGTATCGGCCAGCGCCGCGCGCGCGATCGACATGTTATCGCGCAGCTTCTTCAAATCTTCCGCGAACACCGTCAGCGTGAAATGATGGTCCCCCAGCACAAAGCGGTTCGATTGCAAATCGTCGGCCGCGTCGATCAGCTCATCCATCTGGCTGATCGCCTTGTCACCGGCGTTCGCCATTTGGGTCTGGCGAAGCCGAAACCGTTCTGTTGCCGCTGTGCGCGACAGGAACGTGAACGACTGCGTTATGGCGAGGCTGAAATCGACCGAAAGCAGCGATTCAAACTGGCGCGGCGTTGTCGATGACGGATACTCGCGAATGCCGAAAATGCCGCCGAACATCGAATGATCGGCGTCGCGGACCTCAAATGTCTCAGCGCCGATGATGGCGCGGCTCGCATAGAGCGCCGAGCCGAGACGGCCACGGACCAGAGGACAGCGCCGATAGCGCCCGGTCATCACCTGGTTCAATATTTCCAGCGGTTCGGAGAACAGGAGACCCCGGTGCTCATAGATGCCGACACGGCGCGGACGAACGCGCAGCAGCAGCTTTTCCAGATCGCGCACCTTGTCTTCCAGCAGCTCTAGAGCTTCCGCGATATTGGCGTTCTTGTCCTCCTGCTTCTTGCGCAGGAAATCCATCAGCTTGTCGGTCGCGTTTGCTGTCGGGCGGATCACGACCGTCATGAAGAAGCGGTTGCGGAACATGCGTTCGGCCGTCATCCGCTCATAGTATTTTTGATCGAGCTTCGCGGCGAAATGCGAGCGGAACGTGCCGCCTGGATAGTCGCGCACGCGCATCCGCAACATGTGCGTCCAGATCGAAAGCCGCTCGTCATGGATATTGCGCCAGACCCCGTTGAGGCGCGTGTGCCAATCATTCAGATCGCGCACGTCCGAAGTCTCAAAGGGCCGTCCATCCAGTTCGAGCATGAGCATCAGATCGCCGTTATCGAGGGCGACCACATGCTCATTGACATGCCGCGAATACGGCAAGAATTTCTCGGGCATTTCCTCCCGTTTGGCCTTGTCAAAAGGCACCTTCTCCGCGAGCGCGCTCTTACCGAACACCACGACCAAATCCCTTTCGTTTGATTCCGTAGAGCGGCAGCGGCGTGTAGCTCGATCCACCCCAAAAGACGCGGTTCCGGTTCGCCGCTTTGGTCCGGCCCCACAGGAAGATCAGCCGGAATGCGTTCACGTCATGCCGAACGATAAGCCGCGCCATCGCATAAAGCGCGATGGCGGCCGCGCCGCCGTAGAGAGGATTGCCCGAACCAACCAACGTGATTGCGCCCGCCATGATGATGAGCGCGCCCGCCTCAATGGGAACACCCGCCCACAAAGCGGGGCGGGTGACGGCCAAGAACAGCGGGTCCTTTGTCATTTCTTCCTGACCGTCCATCCCCGATCACCCCGTAATCGTGTCGACGATCCACGGCGCGGAGAACACGATCACCACGCCAACTACGACCGTGACGAGCATCTGCACCGACGCGCGGCCGAGGAACCACAGAAGGCCGACGACGATGATCGCGATGATCGCCAGCGTGCGGAGCAACCCGTTGCTCAGCAGGCCGAGAATGTTGTCGGCCAGACCTTCAAAGTTTGCCTGTGCAAAGGCCGGCTCCGCTACGAGCAGGCTTGCCAGCAGCGACAGGGGCAGCGCGCGCGCCATAAGCGGCGAAGGCTTGAGACGCGCGAGCAGCGCATCGAGCCGGGATTCAGCCTTGATCTTCCAGATACGAAACATTCGACAACTCCTATCTTCGCCTTACGAACCAATCCGCGCGTGTTGAGCGCGGCCGAAAACATCCCACGCAGGCGGTGGAGGCGGTGGAGCCGCCTCCATGTTCTCCGCTGCGATTTCCGCCAGCTCCACCGGCACACGACCGGCGCCAGTGTCGCTCACGGCGGCGCTGGCGGGCTGATCGCCCACGATGACAGTTGGGATTGCGGTCGCAGGCCGACCGCTGACGCGGCGACCTGCGTTCTCCACGCGGGCGACATAGCCGTTGCGGAAACCTCTCGATTGAGAGCCTGTGTTATACATGCTGAGTGCGACCCGAAGGGCCTCTTGCGGGGTTCGACCCGTCTTGGCCGAACGGAAATTGGACAGGAGCACCCGGCCCGCCGCTTCGACATTGGCGCACTGCTTGAAAACAGTGTCCCACGTCAGGCCGAGCCAGCCCATGTTGCGTGAATTAATTTGGCCGAGGCCGAGATCCACGCTGTAGCCGCGAGCCACATAGGAGCGCGCGGTTGCGATGGCCTCAGCCTCATTACGCGGACGGCGGGGCTGACTGGCCACGCCGTTGACGTTGATCGCAAACACATAGTTGGAAGATTCCGCATCCACGATCGCGGCGATCGTATGCGGTGCTACCGCTGGGGCGCATTGCGCCGCCAGCGAAAGAACGGCTCCGGTTTCGAGGAACACGTTCCCGCTCCCGGTCAGTTGCGCGGCTGATAGTAGGTTTGTTGCCGCCCGTCAGTCCAAGTGACCGTCAAGCGACCAGGCCTCCCATCATCCGGCTTCTTGTATTTGGTCTTGGCGATACCCCCGCCCGTGCATGTCGGGAAGCTGCCGCCGAGAGCCAGCACGCGCCACAGTTTCGTTATCGGTGGAACACAGGCTGGATATTGCGTCGGACCACCCGGGTTGGAGATGCACAGCACAACCTCACATGCCCAGGTATTATCCGACGCTACAGCGGGGGTCGATTGCACCGCAGCCCCCACCAAGGCGGTCGCGAGCGCGAAATTAAAAGCTTTCATCGCTTTCTCCCTCGTCATCGAGATTTATGCACATATCACGATGAGGGGGAAAGGGAAGCCTAAAACGCCAATTTGTTGCTGCAATGTTTGTCAGGGACCAATCGGATATGGTCATCCTCATATCCGTAATCGAGCACGACATGCCGCACGGCGCTTGACAGCCGCTTATAGGTTTTAAGCGTCGGTTGCTCGAATAGGCAGACATTCAGCCACTTATCGCCACGCCACGATACTTTAACATTGATGATCCATTCACTTGACGGCAGCTGCGCAATCTCGACCGCTTGGATCATTCCCCCAGCGGGGCGGCGGGTGGTTAGTTCGCGCTCAAGGATCGGATCATACTGCCAATCGTCGCTATGCGGCATCGTGATTTATTCCCTTTTACCGATTAGGATATGTCTATCCTCGCTTTGACGGCGAGGGCAACCCGGCTTGTCGTCTCTTGCCGCGCAACCACATTACAGCCATTAAGCGTGTCAACACGCTTATTCCGGCACCACATCAACCTCTTGTGTTCTAGACCTATGGCTCGCCCGAAAAGACAGGAAGACCCTCTTCTCCCGGTTCCCTTGCCCCGGCGTCGGCCGAGCCGCGCGAACACGCGCAATCTCGCAGCATCGGTGAAACCCGAGCTGGCGGCCGAGATCAAGAACCTCGCTGAGCGCGAACAAACGTCCGTTGCCGCCCTGGTCGAAGAGGCGACGATCAATCTCTTGAAAGCACGCGGGATCGAATATCCCGACTATCTGCGCCACTACCGAAAGTTGGCGTGACGAGCGCGTTATAAGCGTGCGCGCACGCTTATTCTTGCCAACCCCTTAAACTTGAGCCAGTTATGTCGCGCTGATTCCGCCTTGGAGTCGGCGATTCATCTGTTGCGTGCGGGGTGGCTCCCCGAGGTGACAGGGCAACAAAAAACCCTCGCTTGGCTGAGCGAGGGCTGTTTGTGCCACCACAAGGTGAGCGCTTCTAACTTGGCTCTCTTTATCGGTGGTGCGGCAGCGAAAGTCAATCTCGAAAGCGTGCTTTCGGGAGCGATGGCGCTTGGCCTCGCGGGACCGACGAAGGGAGGTCCGCATGACCACTTCCATAGGCGCCGTGCTGCGTAGCACTGGCCTCGCCACGATCGACCGCGCCTTGCTTGCGCGTGCCGAAAAACCGCGCATCAAAGTCTGGGCCGGCAGCATCGCCGTAGGCCACGAAAAGCGGGCGAAGGCTTACACGCCGATCCGCAATGCCCGCCAGATGCGCGAGATGATCGAAGCCGTAAAGCTCTACGAGCGGCAAACGCTCGCGCAGCGGCGGACAATCACACCGCGCATTCGCAACGGTGCGATCGGACAAGCCGGCATCCAGATTATCGAGTTCCTGGCCCGCGTCATCGACTATAGCACCGGCGCGTTGTTTCCCAGCCTTCACACCATCATGGAGGGAACCGGCCTCAGCAAAAATTGCGTCGTTCAGGCGCTTTCGCGCCTCAAAGACGCGCGCATTATCGACTGGTTCAGGCGCTACGAGCCGGTTCCCGAACACGAAGCGCATGGCGCTGGCCCGCGCATCAAGCAGGCCACGAACGCCTATCGCTTCCTCTTCCCCGCCTTCCTCTCCAAAATCTTCGCCGCTCGCCGCCGTCGCGGCATCGCGGCTGACCCAGCCCCCGCTTGCGAACAGTATCGCCAGATCGAGGCGGCGCGCGATATGGAGCGCATGAGGGATCAGCTGCCCCTATGGGAGCTTACCCGCGAAGAGCGGGACAAGCGTGAGTTGGCCGACATTCTCGCCAGCCTGGGCGAAGCGATCGAGGCGAAAGAACGTGAGTCATCCGCAAGTGAAGATAACCGGCGGAGATATTTATATTGAATGGCCCTAGTCGGGCCATGCGCGATATTGGCATAAATCCCGACCGTTTGCCCGCCTCCGTGAAATGTGTATAAATCCCAATGTTGGGATACCGTTGACGAAAGAAGTTCGATGCAGATGGACGTCGAAGCACGCGCACGTCAGATCGTAGCAGATATGGGCGGCCACTGGCGCGGCTCATACGGCATGGTTTGCTGCCCAGCCCACAACGACCGCAATCCGTCGCTCCAAGTCACCCCCGGCAAGAAGGCCGTCCTGTTCAAATGCTGGGCCGGTTGCAGTCAGGAAGCCGTATGGTCCGCGCTCAACAGCCGCAAAATCAATCGCCACACCAGCGGCGAGACGGTCGATCGCGCGCCTGAACCCTCGCGCCGGAAGCTCGCCCTACAACTATGGGATTCCGCCGTGCCGATCGCGGGCACCGCGGCTGAACGCTATCTGCGTTCGCGCGCAATCGACCCGACCGGCCTCAAGGTTCGCTTCGCTCCGCGCTGCATCGTTGGCCCGCCCGATGCCCGCGAAGAGCATCCTGCCCTTCTCGTGCCGTTCGAGGCCGACGAAGGCATAATCGCCGTGCAGCGGATCTTGCTCGATCCAGCAACCGGCGAGAAACGCTACCATGCGGCGCTGCGCGAGGCGAAATTGACGCTTGGCCTGGTCCGACATGCAGCCATGCGGATCGGCGGCCAGCCACCCGGCGACGTGCTGCGCCTCGCGGAAGGCTTCGAGGAAGCCGTTTCCGTGTCCCAGCTTAGCGCCGGGAAATTCAAGGTGTGGGGCGCGGGCGGCATTCGCCGCTATGGCCTGATCGCGATCCCCGAACGCATCCGCAAAATCGTCATCTACTCGCAACACGGCCAGGAAGCGGCACAGGCCATAGAGGACGCGCGCGACCACCTCACTGCCAACAACCGCGAGCTGAAAATCATACTCCCGCCAGCCCCGGCGCCGATGGACTGGAACGACATTCTTCAGGAGAAAGCCAGGTGCTGATCCGAGGTTTCAAAAAATGGCCGCGAAATCAGCAAATCGCGTTGCCCATTCTCTCTGTTTTCGCGTTCGGTGCGCTGTTCAATCAGATGCAGGCGAGGAATAGCGAGCCGGTTTCGATCCATGTCGAGAACCCGCGCATTATCGACGGCGATACGCTCGAAACGCTCGATAAAAAGCGGGTGCGGTTGTCGGGAATTGATGCGCCGGATGAGGACGGCAAGGGCAATGTGCCCAAGATCGCAGCGCAGCTCTATTTGGAAGAGCTGGTGAAGCAAAATGGCGGCATGGATTGCACGAGCGATTTTCAGGACGAAAAGCTGACGGTCGAGCCGATATGCAACACGCGGCGGACAAGCTGGGGCCGGTCTAACCTGTCGTGCCGGTTTCGGTCGAATGGGGCATCTGTTTCGGCAACGATGGTGCGCCATGGATATGCCGTTGATTACAGGCAACATTCAGGGCTGGCCTATGCCCGTTTCATGAAAGACGCTGCCGACGAGCGGCGAGGGCTTTGGGGTGTCGATTACGAGGCGATGCGGAATCTGGCGATCGAGAGGGGCCAACTGCCGAACAAGTGCAAGTGATCGGAGCCGGGAACCTGCCCTACTCCACCACACGGCTGCGCCGCGCGGCTCCACGGAGCCAGCAAAGCCGTCTCCGCCCATTCGGGTGACGGTCAGGGCTGGAAGGGAAGATCAGCATGAATGATGCGACGCGAACGACGATGCAGGCCGCGCCCAGGCATAAGGCATCGCCGCGCGCCGAGGCAATCGCGGCGTGGCTGATCGCAGCGCTCATTCTGGGGGCGTTTGCGGGAGGGGGCGGAATCCTACGCTAAGGATTTGGGCCAGCGATATTCCCCGGTTAGATTGATGTGTTCCCATCCCAACGGCGAGACGTGGGCGAGTAGATCAGGCGCGATATGGGTACCGCTGGCGGCCCGGGTATTGACGACCTCGCCGAGCTTCATGGTGTTCCAGAATATGATGATGGCGGCGAGCAGGTTCATTCCGGCGATGCGATAGTGCTGGCCTTCGCCGGATCGATCCCGGATTTCACCTCGGCGGTGGAAGCTGATGGCGCGCTTTAGGGCGTGGTGGGCCTCACCCTTGTTGAGGCCGATCTGAGCCTGGCGCTGGAGGCCGGCATCAAGAATCCAGTCGATCATGAACAGGGTTCGCTCGATGCGGCCCACCTCTCGCAATGCGAGGGCCAGCTCATTCTGGCGCGGGTAAGAGGCGAGCTTGCGAAGAATCTGGCTGGGGGCGACGATCCCCGCTGCGATCGTCGCCATGATGCGCAGGATGTCGGGCCAGTTGCGCTCGATGAGCGGTTCATTGATCTTACCTCCGACCAGCGCTCGCACATTGGCCGGCGTCGCGTTGGGCGTGAAGGCATAGAGTCTTTTCTGAGGGAGATCGCGGATACGGGGGGCGAACCTGTAGCCGAGCAAGGCGCAGGCGGCGAACACATGATCGGTGAAGCCGCCCGTGTCGGCAAAATGCTGGCGAACGCGGCGGCCCGCGTCATTCATGAGCAGCCCGTCCAGGATATAGGGAGCCTCGCTGACCGTTGCCGGGATCACCTGGGTTGCGAACGGCGCATATTGATCGGACACATGGCTGTATCCCTTGAGGCCCGGGACGTTGCCATATTTCGCGTTGATCAGATTCATCGCCTCGCCCTGCTCGGTAGCAAGGAAGAACTGCCCGTCGCTGGATGCCGATTGCCCTTGTCCCCAGAAGGCGGCCATGGGCAGGGCGGCGTGGGCCTCCACGATCATGGCGAGCGCCCGATCAGGCCCAGTCGGCCCGAAGCTGCG
>NZ_ASTG01000031.1 GCF_000412635.1 Sphingobium bisphenolivorans | reverse complement strand
ATGACCCGGTCTATGGCGCACGGCCGCTCAAGCGCGCGGTGCAGCGTCACCTGCAGGACCCGCTGGCGGACCTGATCCTGCGCGGCGAGGTGCCGGATGGGTCTACGGTTAGGGTGGCGCCTGGCGAGAGCTGTCTGGATCTTGAGGTTATTGAGCAACTGTCAAAAGCAGCATGATCTTCTATCGGTAGCCGGAGTGGGATGCCGCGCCAGTTCAGATTGCCTGCCGCAGTGAGGTAGCGGACTTGAACCGTATTCCACTTACCGGCTCCTCCAATCACCTATCCTCCCTAGCCCGGCACCGGGTGCCGATGCGCGACTCGCGTCATTTCGCCAAAGCCACGCGGCCGAAGGCGAGAAGCCGCTCCACCTCCGGCATCATCTAACCATGCGGCGAAGATGATCCCGAGGGCGCTCAATGTGGCAATTCTGCCAACCGAAGTTCCCTCGAGACACAAAAGCAACGAAATCGCCGTATATGATCAGTGTCGTATCTCCGCTGCGGTAGTAGCCGAGTGACGAGGGTTGGCGGCGGAGTTCAAAGCTCCGGCGGTCAACAACAACTTTCACACGTTGCGGTTGGATGCGCAGGAGGAAATGGCGTTCGCCTGCACATTTTACCTGTACGACAGCAACCCGGGGACGTTCACCACTGTCCTTCGCCTTATCGGCCGGGAAGACGAGCAACCAAGATGCTGCAATCCATAATAAGAGCTGTAGGGGCATAATTCTCGGCTCTTGCAAGGCTTCTCGCCAATGACCTGCCCGGTTTCCCCTGTTCCATCCCGGCAACCCTGAGAATTAATCTCTTTCGCGCATGTTCCCGCAACCTGATTGGGAAACTGATCAATATCGTCAAAGGGCAGTTGAGGGGGTCAAGCGGTCTGCAACTCGGCCGATCAACACCCCAACTCTGCACCTGAGGCGGGTCTCCGGCGCCTTCGCTTATCTTTTGACTGAAACAGCCGCGCGTCTGGCCTCTCCCAAACGTGAGGCCCCTAAGCCATATCCTTTGACGAGCTCGCACAACAGCAGGGTGATTGCGGGAGTCAGTAGCAGAAATGGCAGATCGGTCGAGGCGAGCGGTGCGAACCCGAGCAGGTCCCTCAGAGGTGCGAACGCCAATATCGAGAAACAGCCTATGACAACAGCTGTCCCGACGTAGCGTAGCGTAAGATTGTGCCTCCAGACGGCCCGGCCAAGAGATGCGCTGAACGAGCGAGTGACGAGAGCAAGCGCCATGATTGAGCCAACCAGCGAGACGAAAACGAGCGCCCTCACACGATCAGGAGAAAAGCCCCAGTAGGTGCCTGCGACTTGAAGGGCACAGAGAAGGGCAAAGGCAATACCGCCGTAAATGACGCTGGGGAGTATCAGCCGAATGGAAAACAAGCGCTCGGCCGGATCACGAGGCGGTCTGCGCATGATCCTGCTCTCCTCCCTCTCGGCCTCGAAGACGAGAGCGCACACCGGATCGATAATCATTTCAAGCAGGGCAATCTGAATTGGTCCCAGCACCAGCGGCAGCCCCAGCAACAGCGGGGAAACGGCAAGCCCCGCGATTGGCACATGCACGGCGAAGATGAAACCGATAGCCTTGCGGATATTGTCATAGATGCGACGGCCGAGGCGAATGGCCACGACGATGGCGCCGAAATCATCCTCCACCAGGACAATGGCCGCTGCCTCCCGCGCCACATCGGTGCCGCGCTTGCCCATGGCGATGCCAATATGGGCCGCCTTAAGCGCCGGCGCGTCATTGACCCCGTCGCCTGTCATTGCAACCACTTCGCCCGCAGCCTTGAGCGCTGACACAATCCGCAGCTTCTGTTCGGGCATGGTGCGGGCGAATATCGCCACATCCTTCACGCGCGCGCAGAGTTCAGCGTCGGAGAGGGCCCGCACTTCATCGCCCGTCAGGATGCCGCCCGACCCGATCCCCGCCTTCGCCGCGATCGCCTGGGCGGTGACGGGATAATCACCGGTAATCATGACGACCCGGATTCCGGCTGAGCCGCATTGGGCGATCGCCTCGGGAACTCCTGCCCGCAGCGGATCGGACAGGCCGACCAGTCCTAGAAGAGCGAAGTCATGCACGTCATGCCCCTTGTGCAGATCATCATCGACCGTCTGCGCAGAGGCTACCCCCAGGACGCGGATCCCCCGCGCCGCCATCGCCTCGACGGCTTGCTCTAGCGCCTGCCGAGCTTCCCCATCCAGCCGGCACAGGCGTGCTATCGCTTCCGGAGCCCCTTTGGCGGCCACAGTCAGCGGCTCCCCCATTTCCGCCGACCGCCATACATTGGACATCGCGAGCAGGTCCGGCCGGAGACCATATGTGTGAACCAGCTCCCAGTCCGCGCGCGCGGGAACCCGGATATCCTTCGCAATGCTGTGGAACGCAACCTCCATAGGATCGACCGGGACCGGGGCGCTCGCCAGCGCCGCCGCGCCGATCAACTCACGAAACTCAGGCCGCGGCAATCTGTCTTCCAGGTTTGTCACGGCGCCTGACGGGAGCCAAAGCTCGGTTACCGTCATCCGGTTCTGGGTCAGCGTCCCGGTCTTGTCCGTGCACAGGACCGTTGCGGCGCCCAGAGCCTCTATGGCGGACGCGCGCCGGGTTAGCACCCCCACCTGCGCGATGCGCCATGCGCCCACCGCCAGGAAGATCGTGAGAACCACCGGGAATTCTTCAGGCAATAACGACATGGCGGTGGCGATGCCGGCGAGCAGCGCAGCCATCCAGTCGCCGCGCAGCCAGCCATAAAGCAGGACCACCAGCAGCGCGATAGCCACGCCGCCGCCCGCGCAGAGGCTGACCATCCGGGCGGTTTCCTTCTGGAGGTGCGGCGCTTCTGTCTCCAATGTCTCGAGAAACCGCCCGATCTGACCGATACGGCTGCGCCGGCCGGTGGCGCTCACCCGCGCAATGCCGCTGCCGCGCGTGATGACGGCGCCCGAAAAGAGATGGGGTGTATCGTCACCGCCCGGTTCCGCCTGTTCCGGATCGCTTGCCAGCGCTGCGCGCTTTCGGACTGGAACCGCTTCCCCGGTCAGCAGGGATTCGTCCGCCTCCAGTTCCTGCGCCTCAATCAGCAGCGCATCTGCCGCGACGCGGTCCCCCGCTTCCAGCACCAAGATATCGCCAATCACCACTTCGCGGCCTGGGATGCGGACGGTTTCACCATCGCGTATCACCAGCGCGCGCGGCGCAGACAGGTCCCGCAACGCCTCCAGCGTGCGCTCCGTACGCGCCTCCTGCACGATCGTGATGAGGATGGACAAGCCGGCAAAGCCCACCAGGATAAGCGCCTCGGTCCTGTCGCCGAGCAGCAGATAGATGACCCCCGCCGCCAGCAGCATAGCGAACATGGGCTCGCGCAACACTTCCAGCGTGATCCGCAAAGGCGTCCGCCGGTTCGGGCGGGGCAGTTCGTTGGCTCCCCCCTCGGCCAGCCGCTCGCGCGCCTGTGAAGCGGAGAGACCGACATGATCAAGCTGGCTGCCCACCCTCACCCCGCTTTTTTCCCATCTGAATTCTGGTATAACGCCGTGGTCAGGCAGCGCCAACTCCTCGCTTGCACCCCAGCTTACGCAGGCATGGAAGCCTTTGCTTCCGCGTCGGCGACGGTCTTCAGCGTGGTTACGAAACTGTCGGGATTGAGGGAGATGCTGTCGATGCCCTCGCGCACGAGAAATTCGGCGAAATCGGGATAGTTGCTGGGCGCCTGGCCGCATATACCGACCTTGACGCCCGCCTTCCGGGCCCGAGCAATCAGATCGCCGATCATCTTCGTCACCGCCGGATCGCGCTCATCGAACAGTGGCGCCAGCAGATCGGAATCTCGGTCGACACCAAGGATGAGCTGCGTCAGGTCGTTGGAACCGATCGAAAACCCGTCGAAGCGCGCCGCAAATTGCTCGGCCAGCACGACATTGGCCGGGATCTCCGCCATCATGTAGAGTTGCAGCCCTTTCTCGCCACGCATCAGCCCATGTCGCGACATTTCGGTGGCGACCTTGTCCGCTTCGGCGAGGGTCCGGCAAAATGGTATCATGACAATGACATTTTCGAAGCCGATGATTTCGCGCACGAACCTGATGGCTCGGCATTCGAGCGCGAACCCGTCCCGATACCGTTCATGATAGTAACGCGAGGCCCCCCGGAAGCCGAGCATGGGATTTTCCTCATGCGGCTCGAACGCAGCGCCCCCAAGCAGATGAGCATATTCGTTGGTCTTGAAGTCCGAAAGACGGACGATCACCGGGTAGGGATGGTGTGCGGCGGCGATCTTCGCGATGCCGCGGCCCAATGTCTGAATGAAATAATCCCTCGGATGTTCGTAGCCGCGAGTGAGAATTTCGATTTCCCGCCGTTCCGCAGCATCCTCGACCTGATCGGGATGGGCAAGCGCCACTGGATGCACGCGGATGAGGTTGCCGATGATGAATTCCATACGCGCCAGTCCCACCCCTCGCGAGGGTAGCCGCCACCAGCGGAACGCGCTGGCCGGGCTGGCGACGTTCAGCATCAGCTGCGTGCGCGTTGTCGGCAGGCTGGCGGTGTCCACTTCCTCAACCGCAAATGGCAGCTGGCCCGGGTAAATGTGGCCCCGGTCTCCTTCGGCGCAGGAAAGCGTGATTTCCTGTCCTGGGGCAATGGTGCGGGTAGCGTCTCCCGTGCCGATGACGGCCGGCACGCCTAGTTCCCGGCTGACGATGGCCGCATGACTGGTCGGGCCGCCGTGATCGGTGATGATGCCAGCGGCTCTTCGCATGATCGGCACCCAGTCAGGGTCTGTGTTGTCGGTGACGAGGATTGCGCCGTCGACGAAGTTTGCAATGTCGTCGGTGTTTCGAATGATGCACGCCGTTCCGCAAGCGATCGCATCGCCCACCGCTGCGCCGGTGGCGATCGGCTTTGGCACCTTCCCTGTCAGTCGCCAGCTTTTCATCGCGGTTGCTGATCGCGCGCCATGCACGGTTTCTGGACGCGCCTGCACGATGAAGAGCTTGCCGCTCTCCCCATCCTTCGCCCATTCCATGTCCATGGGGCAGCCATAATGCCGCTCGATCAGAACGGCCCAGCGCGCCAGTTCTAATATCTCCTCATCTTCGAGGACAAGGTGCTCGCGTTCGTACCGGCTACATTCGACCAATTCGGTGCGCGCACTGCCGCCGGACGCGTAAATCAGCTTCTGCGCCTTGGCACCGAGCCGCTTCTCGACGATCGGCTTCAACCGCGCGTCCGACAGAAAGGGCTTGAACACTAGATAGCTGTCGGGATCGACGCGTCCCTGGACCACCGTCTCGCCAAGGCCCCAGGCAGCGCTGATGACCGCCACGCGGGGAAAGCCCGTCTCCGTGTCTATCGAGAACATAACGCCTGACCCAGCCAGGTCCGACCGCACCATGATCTGTATGCCAATCGACAGCGCAACGCGCAGATGATCGAAACCCTTGGCCTCGCGATAGGCGATCGCCCGGTCGGTGAAGAGCGAGGCGAAGCAGCGCCGGCATGCGTCGAGCAGGGCCCGCTCGCCCACGACGTTAAGAAAACTCTCCTGCTGTCCGGCGAAACTTGCGTCAGGCAAATCTTCCGCGGTTGCGCTCGACCGCACTGCAACCGCCACTTCTCGCTTTCCCGCCCTGCGCGACAAATCTCGATAAGCCGCCAACAGGGGATTGGAGATATGCGCCGGCATCTCGGCGTCGAGAAACAGGCGCCGTGCCGATTCACCCGCCTCGTGCAACGGAATCGCTCCTTCGCGATATTCGGTGATGATCGCTGCCAGCCGATCCCCGATCCGGTTATGGTCAACCAGCGCCCAGTAGGCCCATGCCGTGGTCGCAAAGCCCGTCGGCACTTCGACGCCTGCCTCGCCAAGCACCGCCACCATCTCACCGAGCGAAGCATTCTTGCCGCCCACGCGTGGCACGTCAGCGCGCCCCAGCGCGTCGAACCAGACGATCGCGTCATCCTTGGGGGGCACGGGCATGGGCTGGGTTTCGGTCGCCATGGCGCCACTTTGCTCGCGCTCTGTCCCCTTCGACATTAGGGATTTTACGGATGAAGGAAATGCGCCGTATCAGGATAAGTACGGACAGCCCGCGCGTGTTATGATCTACTCAGAAGATGCGAGGGGAAGAAAGGAGAAGCCCATTGGAGAGGTCGTCACCCACTCTGACATTTCACGGCTCGGCAGGTACAGTCACGGGTTCGTGCATGGAATTGCGTCAGGGCGATCGCGCCATCCTCATCGACTGCGGCCTGTTCCAGGGATCGCGCACGCTGGAGACGCTGAACCATGGCGCGTTCAGCTTCGATCCGGGCAAAATCGAAGCGGTCGTGCTGACCCACGCCCATATCGACCATTGCGGGCTGCTACCCAAGCTGGCGGCGCAGGGCTTTGAAGGACCGATATGGTGCACCCCTGCCACGTCTGACCTGCTGGAATATATGCTGGCCGATGCCGGGCGCATCCAGGAAAGCGAAGCGGACCGCCGCAACCGTCGGCGCGACCGTGCCGGCGAGAACCGTTTCGAGCCGCTGTACACCGAAGAGGATGCGTTGCGGGCATGGCGCCTCAGTCGGCCCGTCGGGCTATCGGAATGGTTCGATCCGGCGCCCGGCTTCCGCGCCCGCTTCTGGAATGCCGGACATATATTGGGCGCCGCTTCCGCCGAAATCGAGGCAGCAGGCGTGCATATGTTGTTTTCCGGCGACCTTGGCCCGGAGAACAAGGCCTTCCACGCTGATCCGCAGGCGCCATCGGGCCTAGACCATATCGTCTGCGAAGCCACCTATGGCGACCGGGCGCGCGAGAAATTCACGATCGAGCAGCGGCGCAGCCAGCTGGAAAGCGAGATCAAGGATGCGCTGGTGCGCGGCGGCAATCTCGTCATCCCGAGCTTCGCACTGGAGCGGACGCAAGAGCTGCTGCTCGATCTGGCGCGCCTCGCCGACGCCAATCGCATTCCCAATGTTCCGATCTTCGTGGACTCGCCGCTTGCCAGCCGCGCGACCAAGGTTTTCGCGGCCCATGCTGCCGAACTGGAGGATACCGAGGGCAAGGACATCTTCCGCCACCCCTCGATCCATTATGTCGAGGATGTAGCGGAATCGGTCCGGCTCAACACCATGTCGGGGGCGATCATCATGGCGGCCTCCGGCATGTGCGAAGCAGGCCGCATCCGCCATCATCTGAAGCATAATCTGTTCCGCCGGGATTCGACGGTCCTGTTCGTCGGCTTCCAGGCGAAGGGCACGCTGGGCCGGGTTCTTCTGGACGGCGCGCAGAGGGTGCGCATTTCGGGCGAGGACATCAATGTTCGTGCGCGTATCCGGCGCATCGACAGCTACTCCGCCCATGCCGACCGCGATGAACTGCACGACTGGATCACCGCTCGCCGTCCCATAGCGGGCAGCCTGTTCCTGGACCATGGCGAGCGGGAAGCGGTCGCATCCCTGCGAGAGCTGGTCCAGGCCGATGATCCTGCCGCCAGCATCATTGCCCCACAAATCGGCGAGACCTATGCTCTGGAACCAGGAACTCCTGCCCGAAGAACCCAGACCGGCCGCGTCGATATGGATCAGCTCGCCGGGCCGGATTGGCAGAATGACTATGCCGATTTCATCACCCATCTGAAACACCATCTCGGCCGGATCAGGAATGAGCGGGCACGCCGCGATGCGCTCGTCCAAATGCGGCGCATACTCGACGGATATGAGGAGGCGAGGCATCGCCGCTAAGCTGATGATGGAGGAACCCCATGAGCAGCGTCGCTCCCGCACGCATTCGCCACGCCGTGGTGCTCGCGCATCCTGATCCGAATAGTTTCAACGCCACGATCGCCCGCGCCTATTGCCAGGCCGTGCAAGCTGCCGGGCAGGAAGCGATCCTGCGCGACCTCTACGACATGCACTTCGATCCGGTGCTGAAGAACGAGGAACGGCCGCGCCGAAAGCCCTTTTCTCCGTCTCTTGACGTGCGCGCGGAACTGGACATTCTGCGCGATACGAATGTCGTGACGTTCATCTTTCCGATCTGGTTCGGAATGCCTCCAGCGATGCTGGTCGGCTATATCGATCGCGTGCTGGGAGCAGGAACGACGGTGCGCCAGGTTCAGGATAGCTCGGCCGAGGGGCCGCTCGGCAAGGGTCATCTCTGCGCGATCACGACCTCCGGCGCGTCGGCGGACTGGCTGGAGGCCCAGGGCCAGACCGAAGCGCTGCGCGAGCTTGCCGGCACCTATCTGTTCCGTGCCTTCGCCATGCGGTCGAGCGAGGCGCTGCACATCGGAGACGTGGTGGAGGGTGCGAGCATCGCGTTCGTCGAAGACAATCTGCAGCGGGTGCGCAACCGCGCCACGAGTATCAGTGCAAGGGTGGCGGAGGAACTATATGGAACGCCGCTGCCGCCGCAAATGGGCGATGGAAGCTGATGGAAAAGCAGCGGCTCCCGCATTCGGGCGATTACGTATCGCGCAACCGCTCATCCCCGATAGCTTGGCGGGGTAGAAGAAACGCAAGGCGGATAGCCATCTCATGTTGACGATCAAGCGCCTCGCGATCGATACCTATCCGGAAAACACCGCCTTCCTTTTGCGCGAAAGCAATGGCTATTCCGCTGAGCAGTTTCAGGCCCTGCGCAAGATCCGTATCAGTGGCGAGGCTGCCGAGATTCTGGCCACGCTGGCGCTGGTAGACGAACCAGCAATGCTCAAGCCGGGGGAAATTGGCCTTGGCGAGCAGGCCTTCCGGCGGCTGGGCCTTCCCGAGGGCTCCCCAGTTGCCATCGAGCAGGCGATGCCGCCGACCAGCCTCGAATTTGTTCGCCGCAAGATCGACGGCGATACGCTTCAGGATGACGAGATTTCGGCCATCATCGGCGACATTGCCGCACACCGCTACTCACCCATGGAAATCGGGGCCTTTCTGGTCGCCTGCGCCAATTTCATGAGTACTCAGGAAACGCTGGCCGTCACGCGCGCGATGGCCGATGTCGGCAACCGCTTCGACTGGAAAGCCCCGCTCGTCGTCGACAAGCACTGCATTGGCGGAATTCCCGGCAACCGCACGTCGATGATCGTCGTGCCCATCGTGGCGGCGCATGGCCTGATCATGCCCAAGACCTCGTCCCGCGCGATCACCTCGCCCTCCGGCACAGCCGACACGATGGAAGTGCTGGCCAATGTCGATCTGTGCGAAGAGGATATGCGTGCCATCGTCGCTCGGGAAAAGGCCGTGCTCGCCTGGGGCGGCCGGGTGAACCTGTCGCCGGCGGACGACGTGCTGATCTCCGTCGAACGGCCGTTGCGGATCGACACATTCGACCAGATGGTCGCATCCATCCTGTCGAAGAAACTCGCGGCAGGCTCCACGCATCTGGTGCTCGACATACCCGTTGGCCCGACAGCGAAGGTCCGCACGCAGGACGATGCGGTCCGACTGCGCAAGTTGTTCGAACATGTCGCCGACAAGATCAGCCTTGTCATTGATATTGTGATCACGGACGGATCGCAACCGGTTGGGCGCGGCGTCGGACCGGTGCTGGAGGCGCGCGATGTCATGGCAGTCCTCCATAACGATGCCGATGCGCCCGCGGATCTTCGCGATCATGCCCTGTTTTTGGCGGGCCGCGTGCTGGACTTCGACCCGGCGCTTCGCGGCGGCAGAGGCTATGCACGGGCCATGGAATTGCTCGCTTCGGGGGAGGCGCTTGTCGCCATGGAGCGGCTGATCGAGGCGCAGGGACGGCAAGCAAGCAGATTTGCTCTGGGCGAGCATATCCATGAGGTGCACGCGCTTCGTGAAGGACGCGTGAGCGCGATCGATTGCCACAGAATAGCGCGCATCGCCCGCCTCGCCGGCGCGCCCATGGACAAGGGGGCTGGGATCGACCTTCTGTACAAGGTTGGTGCCGAGGTCCGCAAAGGGCAGACCCTCTATCGCATTCACGCCCAATCCCGCACCGGGCTTGGCTTTGCGCGTGACCTGGCGACGGAAGATTCAGGCTATGAGGTGACGCCGTGAGCACGACCGTCCTGGGCTTTTTTGACGGCATGGCTGCTGCACGCAGACTGGGCGCTGTGTTGAACGTGTCAGTTCATGAGGTGAAAACCCACCGCTTTCCGGATAAGGAATGCCTGATCCGCGTCCCGGCATCGGCTCGGACCGTCATACTCTACCGCTCGCTCGATGACCCGGACCGCAAAATTATCGAACTGCTGCTTGCTGCGTCAGCCGCGCGGGATCAAGGCGCGGAGCGCGTCATCCTTGTCGCGCCCTATCTCGCCTATATGCGCCAGGACAGAGCCTTCCATGCAGGCGAAGCGGTCAGCCAGAAGGTGATTGGCGGTTTGATCGCCGGACATTTCGACGGCCTGGTGACCGTGGACCCCCATCTCCATCGCATTTCCGCCTTGAACGAAGTTGTCACCGGCATCCCGACGATAAGCCTGTCCGCTGCGCCGGTGCTGGCCACGCTTGTCGACGCCCGGGATAGCCCCGTCGTCGTCGGTCCGGACAGCGAATCCCGCCAGTGGACAGAGACGATCGCTGCGCCTCTGGGCCTAGAAACACTCGTCGCGTCGAAGCAACGTCTCGGCGACCGCCAGGTAAGCCTTGCAATCCCCCACGTGGATCAGGTGAAGGGACGCCGCGCGATATTGGTCGATGACATGATCTCCAGCGGCCGCACGTTGGTCGAGGCAGCCGGGGTTCTTTACGGCGCTGGCGCGACTTCGGTCGAAGCGCTCGTCACCCACTGCCTCGCCAGCGCCGACGACCTAGCGGTTCTGGAAGCGAACGGCATCGCGCCAATCGCCAGCAGCGACAGTGTCGATGGACCCACAAGCAAGGCTCAACTGGCGCCACTGATCTGCCGTGCGCTTCAGGAGAACGGTTTCACTTAGTCCGTTATCAACGCGCGCAAAATGTCGGCGCGGCTGAGCAGGCCGACCAGCTTGCCGTGGGATGTGACTGGCAAACGCTTCACCCCCCGTCCTTCCATGATGGCAATCGCTTCCTCCAGCGATTCACCTCCATCCACTGTGATCGGCTGCGTCGACATGATCTCGGCAACCGTCATGGACCCCAACGAACGCGCTCGTTCCTCGGCTCCGATCCCGACCAAGGCATCAAGCCGAAATGGCCCAAGATCCTGCCGGAAGAAATCGCCTTCCGTGACGATGCCCTGCAGATGCCCATCCTCATCAAGGACGGGGAGCGCGCTGATCCCGTGATCGGACATACATTTGATCGCCGCTGCCAAGGAACTGGTAGCGGTGGTCGTGGCCGCTCCCATAGTCATGATGTCGCTGGCCTTCATCGCACTGATCCTTTTTCTCTGGGCTGGCGTTCCGTCAGCGAATGACCTCTCACCCGCCAGGGAACGCCGGGACAAGGGATGGCACGAGGGCGAGCAGCCGCTCGACATCATCGCGATGGCACAGGTCCGTCCCCGGCGTCAGTACAGCAGCCGCGCCCGCGGCAACTCCGTAGCGGAACGCCTCGATCGGATCACGCTCGCATCCGAGCGCGAACACCATTGCAGCCAGAAAGCTGTCTCCTGCGCCTACGGTGCTCCTCGCCTCGACTGCAAGCGCGGGCAGTCGCCATGTCCCTGCACGGCTCGCCAGGATGGCGCCGTCGCGTCCCATCGTTACCGCCACAAATTCCGACTTGCCGCTATCGACGATCTCCTGCGCGGCTGCCGCAATATCCTGCTCCTCGCTGAGAGCCCGATCGACCAGCTGCCGCAACTCACCAATGCTCGGCTTGATCAGATAAAGACCACCGCCCCTTACGGCTTCGCACAGCGCGTTGCCCGAGGTATCGAGGATGAGCTGCGTGTCGTGACGCTGCGCAAGCTGCTGGACGCGGCTGTAGAAGTCGTCCGGTACACCCGGCGGCAGCGATCCGCTCGCTACCAGGAAGTCCGAACGCGCGTTCTCCAGATGACCAAGCGCCGCCTGCCATTCCTCGGCAGTCAGTTCTGGTCCACGTGGCACCACGCGGAATTCCTTGCCGGTCTCTCGCTCGTAGATCGATGTGCTGACGCGCGTGTCGCCCTTGATGGGAATGCAGCTACGGACCAGCACATGTTGATCCAGCAATCCATCGAGCGCGCATCCGGTTGCCCCGCCGGACAGATAATAGGCTCGGGCCGTGCCTCCCAACCGCGCGATCACCCGGGCCACGTTGATCCCGCCGCCGCCTGGGTCATAATGTTCCTGGCGCGCCCGGATCTTGCGGGTGTGAAAGACCCGATCCGCCTCATAGGCAACATCTATGGCCGGATTCATCGTGAGGGTGACGATCCTTTTCATGGGATGAGGCTATCTGCGCAGCCATGCCATCGGAATAAGTAGATGTCCCAATGGAAGACAGGCTCACGGCATGGGAGAACTTCCACAATGCCCTCGAGCAGGAGAAGCGCGGTGCGAACATCGGCCTTATTGGCAGCCCTTCTAATTATGAGCGGCTGCAAACCAGCCGAGGAGGAAAAAGCCTCCACATCCCGCACTGCTGAGCAGGGGATGAACTATGCCAACGAGATCGCCAAACTGCCCAGACAGGCTAGGGACGCTGCCCTCTTTCGGGCCATCCGGGATGCTGGGCTGCCTTGCCAGCAGGTCATCGACAGCAGGCCCATGCCTGGTGCTCCACCGCCAGCTGTGACTTGGCGGGCACAGTGCGAGGACAAAGCCTATCATCTTATTCACATCAAGCCTGATGGTTCAGCCGTGGTCGCCAGCCGGACCACACCCTAAGCCACAGCGCATATCCTCTAGAGCTTTGGCGGATCGGCATGACGAACAGAAATAGTCAGATTACACGGCTCTGGATCTTGTTCGCAAAGATGGCCGTCTTGCTGATCCTCCTGATCCTGGCCTGGCGAATGGCCCGCAGCGAATGGCTGTGGGTCTTCCTTAACGCGATATGGCAGCGCGAATTGGGCTGAACCTATGCTCCCATGTGCTACAGCATCAAGCCGACTGGCCACTGCGCTCCCGGTAGGCGGTCTCTAGCAGTCTCACGACTTCTTCGTCGCTCGTCTGATCGAACAGGACATAATGCGCGCCCACCGCGTAGAAAGGATAAGGCTCGTAGAGGCAGATCACCTCGTCACACTCCTCCCGCAGTGCTGCGATGACCTCGGCAGGCGCTACAGGCACCGCCAGGATGAGCCGCGCGGGGTGCGCCTTGCTCATCCCCTTGAGCGCAGCCTTGATCGTGCCGCCCGTCGCTATCCCGTCATCCACCACGATGACGGTGCGGCCCGCCACCGGAATGGGCACGCGGTCACCGAGATAAACGTGACGCCGCCGATCGATTTCCGCCAACTGCCTGCGCATCTCGGCGCGGATATATTCCGGCGTCGGCCCCAGCTGCCGCACGACTTCCTCGTTGAGGACCAACTGCGGATCGGCGCCATCGGCGACGGCACCAATTCCCAGTTCCTCATAGCCCGGCCCGCCGAGTTTGCGTACGAACAACAGATCGAGGTCAGCTTCCAGAGCGCGTGCCACCTCGAAGGCGACGGGGACGCCTCCGCGCGGGAGGGCGACTATCAAGGGATGGCTGGGCGCCAGATGGGCCAGCGCCTTTGCCAGGTGAATGCCGGCATCGCGCCGGTCGTGGAACAGCATGGGCTTGAGCTTCATTGGGTTTCCCCTTTGAGGTGAGAGCGGAACCAGTGCTCCGCAAGACCGATCACCTGGTCGAGCGTTCCGGGTTCCTCGAACAAATGGCTGGCACCCGGCACAACCACCAGCTCTGTCGGTGCCATCATCAGTGACTTCGCATCATGATTGAGTCCCAGCACATCATGGTCCAGGCTGCCGACGATCAGGAGCGTCGGCGCGCGAACCCGGCCAAGCGCATCGGCCCCTGCGAGATCGGGCCTCCCGCCACGCGACACGATGGCGGCCGACCGGTCGTCGGGCGCTGATGCGGCAATGATCGCCGCGGCCGCGCCCGTGCTTGCACCGAAATAGCCGAGCGGCAGCTTCGCTAGCGGCTCCACCGTATCCGCCCAATCGGCTGCCTCCCGCAATCGCCGGGCAAGCAAGCGCACGTCGAACACGTTGCGCCTGTCCATCTCTTCCTGCGGGGTCAGCAGATCGACCAACAGCGTGGCTAACCGCGAGCGATGCAGCCCTGCCGCTACATATTGATTGCGCGGACTATATCGGCCGCTCCCGCTGCCATGGGCGAAAATCACCAACCCCGTCGCGTTTTCCGGCACATCCAGAAATCCCCGAAGGTGATGCCTGCCGATGGGCACATCCTGTCGGTTCACAAGTTGCTGTGTCATGGTCAAAGTCCAAACGGCCAGGTTTCTGGCGCGCCCATAGGTCTTTCCGGTCCCAACGGGCTCACCGCAGATGTCTGCTCAAACCAGACCCAGGCGTCGAACTGCTCCGACATCACCGCCTCGAAATAGTGGCTGAGCCGTTCCGTTCCGGGCCGGTAGACCACGCCGATGGCTCGCTCCAGCCGCGGGTGACTGAGCGCATCTCTCAAGTCCGCCTTCTCCCGCCCGCGCCAGTCGGTCAGGCTGCGGACAACGCCTGTGCGCCGGAAGGCATGTTCATAACTGTCGGGACGAGCGGGACGCACGGACTTGATCTCCATCGCGCCGCCCCAGTCGCTCGCCGCCGCCACCAGCCCGGTGTCGGTCCCGAAGCCGATGGACACCGCGTCGTCGCCATAAGCGAGACGACAAAGCTGGCCGATGTTGAATTCTCCCTGCCAGCCCATCGCGGTGGCCGCTGCATTGCCGATATGGCTGTTGTGAGCCCAGATGACTGCCTTCGTCCCATCGCCGCGATGCGCCATCAGGGCCTGGAGCGTTTCGAACATGTGCCTGTCGCGCAGGTTCCAGCTCTCGGTCGAACTGCGATACATGGCGCGATAATAGCGCTCCGCCGCGCGGACAATCCGCGCGTTCTGATAGGCATCGAACCATCCCTCCCCATCATGCTGCAGTAGTTCGAGCCGCTGATCAAGGAGCATGCGGAGCTGCGTCACCACACCATCCTCGCATCCGCTGCCGCCCGAAAGCATCATCGCCCGCCCATAATGGGCCGGTTCATCCTGCCATGGCGTCAGACATCCATAGCGGCGTCGGGCTTCCTCCGCTTCTTGGGGATCAGCCTTGTCGAGATAGGCAAGCACCGCATGGATGGATTCCCTGAGGCTATAGACATCCAGGCCGTGGAACGAGGACTGACGCCCTTTCGACAAAGCCTGATTATGCCGCCGCAGCCAATCGGCAAAGGCCAACACTTCATGGTTGCGCCACATCCACGTTGGGAAGCGCACGAACACGTCGCATCGTCGAGGGCGCGGCGCCTGATGCCGGACATAATCGTCTATGCGCGCCGCATCGGGCCAATCCGCTTCCACCGCTACCACCGTAAAGCCGTGCCGTTCGATCAGACGGCGGGTGATCGCGGCACGCGCCCGATAAAATTCCGAGCTTCCATGCGTCGCCTCCCCCAGCAGGACGATCCTGGCGTCCCCGAACCGGTCGAAGCAGGCGCCGAAATCGTCCGCCTTGTCAGGGGATGGTAATGGCTCCGCGTGTCGTCTCAAAGTCTCGACGAGTGCGTCGGTCGCTAGGGTCGTCGATCGAAGGGTTGCCTGCGTCATCCTGTCAATCCCCGACAATGTGGGCACGGTGGAACGCGACAGCCATTGATCTTCTCCAGCCTGTCGCCATCATCCTGGATCGAATCTATCATGGCGAAATCGGCGAGGACCGAAATTGGGGATTATACGAATTGGCTCGCCGCAATCGCTCAGCTTGAGTTCGGTCGTCAGTGAGGCAGAGGCCTTCGCGCTTTGGAACCTGAAAAGTCCTTGAGGACATAAAGCGCAACAAGTTGGGCAACGGATTCCACTTTCAGCTTCCGCATCAATTTGGCGCGATAGACCTCGACAGTCCTGTGACTGATCCCCAGCAATTCGCCCGTCTGCCTATTGGTTAGGCCTTTGGCCACCGCCGCAAACACTTCCCGCTCCCGGGGCGTCAGGAGCTCCAAGGAAGCAGCGGAAGAACGACAGCGTTCGGCCTTTTCCCGATTACCCATCATGGCCGTCCCTATGGATCTTTGTTGCGCGCTGTCGCCTCAGTCACGGCGTTGACCAGCGCGGATTCCTTGCAGGGCTTGTCGAGGACAGTTGCAAAGCCGTGAGCAATGGCCTTCTGCATCAGTTCCGGGGAGCCAAAGGCAGTGACGAGGATCGCCTTGCCCATCCACCCCGCCGCGCGGAGCGCATCGAGCACCTGGAGGCCATCATGGCCTGTCATCCTGTAATCCGTCACCAGACATGCCGGATTATTGGTCTTCACATCGGCTATCAGCAGCTCAGGAGTGGCAAAGGAGCGGACCTGGAAGCCCCGGCCCTGCAACAGCAACTGCATGGATCGCCTTGCCCCCGGATCATCGTCCAGAATCACTATGGGGATCTCGGGATCGGCCATGCTCTTCGCGCCTTGCGCCGCAGGATTCAGCAACATGCATGAAAGGTGGCACGCCGCGGCTGCCAGGTCATTACGTATTGGTCCCAGTCAGGCCCTCGTGCCCATCCCGGCCGCAAAGGCGATCCGAAGCGCGTCTGAAAGGCTATGGACGTGCAGCTTCGTCATCAGATTGGCCCGATGCACCTCCACCGTCCGCGATGAGATGCCCAGATCATAAGCGATTGTCTTGTTGGGCAAACCCTGCGCCAGCCCGTCCAGAACCTCGCGTTCGCGCGTCGTGAGAGCGCCGATGATGATATCGGCACGGGCCGCCCGCGCCACCATATCCTGGTCAGAATGGATACGATCGAAAGCGCGCTCGATGGCGTCGATCAAGACAGCTTTCTCAAACGGCTTTTCCAAAAAATCCACCGCACCGGCCTTCATCGCCTGCACGGCGACGGAAACGTCACCATGCCCCGTCATTATGATGATCGGCATCGTGACCCCGCGTTCGGCCAATATGCGCTGCACTTCCAGGCCGTCGATCTCAGGCATGCGGATGTCGAGGAGGATGCAGCCTTCTTCGGCCGACGGAACGCTCTTCAGAAAGCCGATGCCCGAACTCCAGGGCTCGACCCCATAGCCCGACGTCTTGAGCATGTAGCCAACTGACCGGCGAACGGAATCCTCGTCATCAATGATGTGAATAAGCTTCTTGTCGGTCATAAGCCTCCTCCGCCTGCGCTCGAACAAGGGTGAAATGGAAATCAGTGCCCCTTCCCTCGCGGGTATCCATCCATATCTTGCCGCCATTCACCTCCACGATCGTGCGGCATATGGAAAGACCAAGGCCCATCCCGGTCGGCTTGGTGCTCACGAACGCGGAAAACAGCTGGTTGGCGACCCCTGCGGGAATGCCACAGCCCGTGTCGGACACCGTCACCTGAACATAGCCCTCCGTCTCGGCGTGGCTGGATATCGTCAGCCTCTTCACCGGGCTGTCGCCCATGGCTTCACATGCGTTGCGGATGAGATTGATAAGCACCTGCTGAATTTGAATCTTGTCGACCAGTACCGGCGAGGCGTTGGGGTCAAGCTCAAGATGCACCTCAATTCCCATCTCTCGCGTCCCGGCGAGCCCTAGCGAGGCAGCTTCGTTGACGAGGTCTGGCAAATTTTCCACGGTTTTCTCGACTTCGCCTCGCGAAACAAATTCCCGAAGCCGCCGCACGATCTGACCGGCTCTGAGCGCCTCCTTGGCGGCCTCGCCGAGCGCTTCGCGCATCATTGGCCACTCATCTTCTTCAGGTTGCAACATCTGGTCCCGAACCGCCTCGACATAATTGGTGACGGCCGCGATCGGCTGGTTGAGTTCGTGGGCAAGCGTTGAAGCCATGGTGCCCATCGCGCTCACCCGGGCGACGTGGATGAGCTCGGCCTGCAAGGTCGCCATCTGCTGCTCGACCATCCGCCGTTCCGTAAGGTCGCGGATGAATCCGGTGAATATCCGCTCATTGCCACGCGTCGCCTCGCCGATGAAAAGCTCCATGGGAAAGAGCGAACCGTCCTTACGGCGGCCCAGGACAACCCGTCCTTTGCCGATGATCCGCTTCTCGCCGGTTTCCAGGTAACGCTGGATGTAGTTGTCATGGCGTTCGCGATCGGGCGAAGGCATAAGCATGCGCACATTACTGCCCAGCACCTCAGCTTCGTTATACCCGAAAAGCGCCTCGGCAGCGGCACTAAACGATAGCATCTTGCCGCTTTCATCGATCACCACCATCCCGTCGGGTACGGTCGAGAGGATCGCGGTCAACTGACTTTCATGCGCGCGCAGTTGGTCTTCGGCGGCTCGCATTTGCGTAATGTCGGCAATGATCTTTGCAAATCCGCGAAGCTCGCCATCCTCGAAAAGGGCTGTCCAACTGACGGAGGCAAGAAATTCCGTGCCATCCTTGCGCAGCCGCCAATCCTCTTCCTCAAACCTGCCCATATCGCACGCCCTCACGATGTCGGCTTCAGGCTTGCCCGCAGCAACGGCATCGGCAGGATAGAAGATCGAACTGTGCCTGCCGAGGATCTCCTTCTCACTCCACCCTTTGAGACGCTCGGCCCCGCGGTTCCAGATCGCTACTCGGCCGTCGGGATCAAGCATGTATATGGCGAGCCCCTGGGCACCCTCGATCAGAAGGTTCAGTTCTTCGGCTAACCGTTCGCTCGCAGCACCGCGCTGCTCAGCTGTCCTTTCAGCCTTCTCCAGTCGCTGGTTCGACCTGCGGATAAGGCTGCTCATCAGGATGATGCCCGCGGCAGTCGCACCAAACATGGCGACTTCGAATATGTCCGGGCTTTGGCCGAGTGATTTGCGCAGAAAAGCAGAACCTGCGACAATGCCAAGCAATGTCGCTATGATGGCGGGTCCTCTACCGACCCATAGGGCGACGGCCATGATCGCCAGGATGTCAGTCATGTAGGCGGAGCGGTCGCCGAGCCAGGGATCGAAAGCAATCCGCACCGCCGATGCGATCGCGACAGCAAAAACGGCCGCGCCATATCGAACCGGAGGAGCGGTCATCCATCTCAGCATAGACTCACCCCTACTGAAACGTATCCGCTTCAGCTTACGATTGTTCGAGCGCCTCTTCTTAACTTTGAGTTTTGAAGAGAAACACAATTTGAAGATAAGCTCCCCAATGTTCCGAAAGTAAATGAGATATTTTTTACCGTTCGATGTCGGCTCATTGAAAATGATGCTAATGGTAAATCAAGGCTGCGCGCCGGTTCTCCGGCGTTGGATTTCCCAGCTTTTTCAAAACATGGATCACCGCGCGGCTTGAGGAAGATGCCTGGAAATGACGGCGGACCAGGATGGAAGTGCGACGGCATCCCCATGAATATCCCTATTGAGAGGGGCTGATGCGATGAGGGCAAGGCCCAGCGTTACCATACCGACAAGCGAGTCCCAGTCAGAGGTCGCCGCCTTCATGCATGGCATATGCGGACCGGGCACGCGAAGGATCGACACCCACGCGGCCAGCATATTCCTGACGGCCGACCGCGTCTGGAAGCTCAAGCAGGCCGTCCGATTTGGCTATCTCGACTTCACGACGCAGCACCGACGCAAGGCAGCCCTCGAGGCAGAGTTCGCCCTAAATCGCCGGACCGCGCCAACGCTCTATATCGCTGTTCACCCGATCGCGCGCGACAGCGAAGGCAAACTGTCGATCGGTGGCGAGGGCCGTCCTATCGATTGGGTGCTGGAAATGCGCCGTTTCGCCGACGACGCGCTTCTGAGCGAGCAGGCAGAGGCAGGCAATCTCGATGCCGCAGTGCTGATGCGCCTAGCTGAACGCCTTCAGCAGTTCCACCAGCAAGCCCAAATCGTGACCTGGATGGACGCGGCCGCGTCATTCAAGAAGGTTATCGAGGATAATGCCGCCAGCATGGCTGCCGTCGCCGATATACTGGGCGTAAAGGAGACAGGCTTGCTTGCCTCAGGGCATCAGTCGCTATGCGACAGGCTACAGGGGCTGCTTCAGGCACGCGGGCGGGAAGGCAGGGTCCGGCAGGGGCATGGCGATCTGCATCTGGGCAATATCGCCATGATCGATGGCGAACCCACGCCCTTCGATTGCCTGGAGTTCAGCGAGGCACTCGCACAGGTGGATGTGCTCTACGACCTGTCCTTCCTGCTCATGGACCTGTGGCACAAGCGTTTGCAGCATGGCGCAAACATCGTCCTTAACCACTATCTCGACCATTCCGCCATTGACGAGGCAGGGATCGAACTCCTGCCCCTGTTCCTCTCGGTGCGCGCTGCTATACGGGCGCACGTCCTTGCCGCGCAAAGCTTGAGATGCGGCAGAAATCTCCAGATCGCCGAGCAAGCGAGGGGGTATTTGACTTTCGCACGGACACTCCTTGACCCGGTACAGCCGCGCCTGATCGCCATTGGCGGTCTATCGGGGTCCGGCAAGTCTACTCTGGCGCGTCATATCGGCCATCTTTTGGGCCGCGCGCCCGGCGCGCGTATCCTGCGCAGCGACGTGATCCGCAAGCAGTTGGCTGGCATGGCGCCAGAGGCCCACCTGCCGCGCAAGCATTATTCGGCTGCCGCCTCCCGCCAGGTTTATTTGCGGCTCAATGAATTAGCCGGTGACACAATCCGGCAGGGTAGCGCCGTGATTGTCGATGCCGTCTTCGCAGATGAAGGGGAGCGCGCCGCCGCCGAGAGCTTGGCGCACGCCGCTGGCGTAGCGTTCGATGGAATCTGGTTGACCGCCGAGGAGAGCCAACGCACGGCACGCATCCAGTCGCGCGCACCTGATGCGTCGGATGCCGATGCAGAGGTGGCACGTACCCAATCCAGATATGACATTGGCATGCTCGGAGGCTGGCAGCAGATCAGCGCTGGAGGCTCCATCGACGAAGCTGTTGCCAGCGCAGTCGGCGCGCTGCGGCTGCCAACTACCGGAACGGACTCGGAGCCATCCAGTTCAGTGGCCGAGGAACAGTGAAACGGGCGCCTCTGCCAGCATGCGGCGCGTGACCCCGCCGAACAGGCTCTCCCGCAAACGGGAATGGCCATAAGCGCCCATTACGCAATAAGTGGGCTGGCGCTGTTCCAGCATCATGAGCAACGTTCCCGCGACGCCGCCTTCGAGCTCATCCAGACGATCGACACGCGCGTGAATGCCATGCCTGGAGAGATAGGATGCAGCTTCTTCGGCAGGATCACCCGTAATCGCGCCGATCTGCACGATCGTCACACCTACTGCCTGCTGGACGAGTGGCGTTGCTGCGCGTAGGGCTTCGGCCGCGGGACGCGAGCCGTCCCAAGCGACGAGCACATGGCCGCGAAGCTCGATGCCTCGTTTTGTCTCAGGAACCGCCAGGATCGGCTTGCCGGCTTTCAGCACAACGTCCGACACGACTGACTGCATTTCGGGTTCCATACGGTCAGCAAGCGATGTGTTGAGCACGATCACGTCGGCGAGAGCGGCCGCATCAGCGATGACGGAGGCGATATGTCCCGTTTGATCGATCCAGCTCCAGGCGACATCCTCCACCTCAAGGCGCTTTCTGACATGTTGCGCATTGGCAGCTTCGCGGCCGCGCGCCTGGGCCAGCAGCATCAATTCCGCATCAGGATAATATTCTGTCCCGGCCAGCAGAGGAATTTGGACGATGTCAAGGCACGTCAGATGGCCAGCCATCGATCGGGTCAGATCCAGCGCGACCTGAAGGCGCGCCTCCTGGCCTGCATCCTCATGAATGGGCAGAAGCACGTTCTTCATGTCAATTTCCTCATTATTGCGCGTCCGGTCGATGCCGATGACGCGGCGTGCACGACCTGAATAGCGACCGTCATCCCGGCAATTTGGCGAGGATCATGGCGGCGATTGCGGCCATGAGGCCAAATGAGAGACCCGCGAGAAAGATAACGTCCAAGGACTGTCGCAGGCGATCCATGAGAGGCATGTTGTCCTCCATCACACAGTTCATTAATGCCGCGCTGGGTACGAAGCCCCCGATGACCGACCGCTGTCAGCAAGTCGGATTTCACCGGGGGCCGCCATGGTCAGAAGCTGACTATGATATTGTCCTCAACCTTGGTCACACCCGGAGCTGCCCAGGCCGCTCGCTCGGCAACACCGCGTTCGTGCCAGGCCTTCACCCGGCCACCCAGCCGAACCGTGTTGCCGTCGGTGTATATGGTGACGCCTGCGGCATCCAAATCCGCCTGCCGCTTGAAAGCGGCCACTATTCGCTCGCGAACATCGGAGGCGACAGGCAGCTTCTTCACCTCAATGAGGTTGCTGACCCCTGTTACACCCGAAATTCTCGCCGCCGACTTCCTGGCCTCAGCGCTCTGATAATAAAAGTCCACCATGCCGGAAAGCGTGACCCAGCCCTTCTCCACCTTCACATTGATCTTCTCGTGCGGAATGGAGACATTCCAGGAGAAGATATCGAGGATACGCTTGGCGATTTCATGGTCGGCCGTGTGCGGCTCGGACGTAAAGCGCACGTGGATTTCCTCGGCGATCGCTTTGACGCCGCTCACGCGCCTTGTAGCCTTCTCGGCAGCCATCTTTTCGACATAGTTGGTTACATAGCCTGACAGGGTGACAACACCGTCATTCACGGCCACGCCAATGTCAGCATGATCGACGCTTGGATCCCATTCGAGTTCGTCCATGACGTCACGCTGCAACTGTCCGTCGGTTTTCATCACAACTCTCCTTGTGCAGGTGGGATGCGCGCCATTCCCGGGCGCGTGGTTTGCTGAGGGCGTGGAGCGCCACCGGCAAAAGCAGGGCGACAGCTGTGCCGACGCCTGCGCCAGCACTGCCGCGAACAAGTAATTTGCCGCCCATGTCGCGGACCGCTCGCCGAACCCGGCCGAGGCCGATGCCATGGCCTGACCCCTGCGCGGCGTTTGGCCATTTCGTGATTCCATTTTGAAGTAGGCCGGGCCCGTCATCGGCAATGATAAGCCAGATCCAGTTGCCAATCCTGCGGCAACGCAGCATGACCCGGCGGGCGCCGGCAGCTGTGGCATTCGCGACAAGCTCCAGCATCACCCCTTCAAGCTCCGCGGGATCTGCACTCACGAGCGCGGCCGGGACGGCCACCTGGGTGTCGATCTCCAATGAAGCCGGAGACCGGACGATCGCCTGGAGCATAGGCGCAGCCTCCGCCACTTGGGTGCCCACGTCCAAGAGGTGACGCTCTCCTTGAGCCTCCTTCGAGAGCAATCGGGAAGCCAATTCACCGCCCCGCCCGGCGGCTTCCTCCAAACCCCGCAGCAGATTTTCCCGTTCACGTCCGTCAATATTCTTGGTCAACAGGTGCTGAATCGAGGCGATAACCGCGAATAGGTTGCGAAGATCATGAATGATTTCCCGCGCAGGGTCTTGATTGGAAAGGCTGCCCTTCGCGTCGCCCGTATGCCGCATGATCGCCTCCTCGCTGGTCGAGGCGATTGTAGTTAATGCGCGGTGCTTCCCTATTCGCAACTTCCCGTAAGTAGCCTCCCATCATCTTCGGTCCGAACGACAAGGCCTGCGGCATTTACGAATATCGGTTTGAGCACCGCGCCCCATAGGATCACACACGCAGGCGTCGAAAGGCGCTTTTCTGCGAAAGGCGAGAAGCTCCATGACGATCCACAACCTGCCACCCCTTCTGCACGCACGAAGCATAGTTCTGGTCGGAGGATCGGACCGGAAGGGCGCCGTAGGCACGCTCGTCCTCGACAATCTCCTTGCCGGCCTATTCGATGGCGCGATCTATGTCGTTAATCCACGTCCCATCGCCAGAGAAGGCGTGAGGTGGTTCGCCACGGTCAATGCTCTTCCGCAGACGCCTGAACTCGCGATCATCATGACACCGGCATCGACCGTGGCGTCAATCATCGACCAGTTGGGGAGCCTTGGCACCCGCTGCGCTGTAATCCTTTCAGCTGGCCTGAGCGATATTGGCGGCCATCGCCGTGCGGTCTTGGATGCAGCGATGCGGCACGACCTACGTCTCGTCGGGCCTAATTGCCTTGGTATCATGGCGCCTCATGCCAGGATCAACGCCACCTTCGCGCGAACTCCGGCGCGGCCAGGGCATCTTGGCCTCATATCGCAGAGCGGCGCGATCATCACCGCCGTGCTGGATTGGGCGCAGACACGCAGCGTCGGCTTCTCCGCGATCATCTCGGCCGGAGACATGGCTGATGCTGACCTGGGCGACCTTATAGACCTTCTGGCGGCCGATCCGCACACCCATGCCATTCTTCTGTACATAGAGGGGGTGACCCAGGCGGCCGAGTTCATGGCCGCCGCACGGGCGGCGGCGCTCACCAAACCCATCATTGCAATCAAGGCGGGCAAGAGCCAGCTCGCGGCGCAGGCGACGCTCTCCCATACGGGAGCAATGATTGGCTCCTATGATGTCTATGAAGCCGCGTTTGCCAGGGCTGGTATCATATTAGTCGACACCCTGACCGAGCTTTTCGATGCCGCCGAAATCCTCTGCACCTGCGAGCCAATTCCGGACAACCGGCTGGCAATCCTCACCAATGGCGGCGGAGCGGGCATATTGGCGGTCGATGCTATTGCGAAGACCGGCGGCCAGTTGGCTGCCCTGGCGCCGGAGACACTGGCCGCACTTGAAACGGACATGCCAACTGGCTGGTCGCACGGCAATCCCATCGACGTGTTGGGCGACGCCGGCGCGGACAGATACAGCAGGGCATTGCGGTTTCTCTTGCGAGACACGGGCAGTGACGCTGTACTGGTCATGAACTGCCCAACCGCCCGCAGCGAAGCAGGCGAGACGGCCCGCGCCATATGCGAGGAGATCGCGGCGGCGGCACAGGAGCGCATTCGCGAGCCTGTCCTGGCCTGTTGGCTCGGCGATGCCAACGCCGATGCCGTCCGGCGGGTCTTCACAGCAGCCGGCATTCCCGTCTTTTCCACGCCTGACGATGCCGTGCGTGCCTTTGGCTACTTGGCTGAGGCGCGTCGCCTGCGCAGACACCTGACCGATGCACCCGCGCAAACGCGAGAGATCAAGGTCGACCGGGCCGCTGCACGCGCGATCATCGCCAGCGCGCAGGCGGAAAAGTGCACGCTGCTTTCGGAGATCAAGGTGAAGAAGTTGCTGGAGGCCTATGGCATCCCCATCGCGGCCACGCGCTTCGCCGCCTCGGCACAAGCAGTGGAGGAAGCCTGCTGCTGGCTGAGCGCGCCCTATGCCGTCAAAATCGTCTCTCGCGATCTTCCACATAAAAGCGATGTCGGCGGGGTGGCGCTCAATCTCCCCGATGCCCGTTCCGCGGTCGCGGCTGCGCAGGACATGGAGCAACGGATCCGGCGCGATTTCCCGGACGCGCATATTCAGGGATTTGCGGTCGAAGACATGATCAAGGTCGATGGCGGCACCGAGTTGATCGTCGGCATCACGGCCGATCCGGCATTCGGACCCATTATCATGGCTGGCGCAGGCGGCATCGCTACGCAGATTCTGGACGACAAGGCCATCGACCTGGTCCCCATCGATCATGCCCAGGCGCGCGCCCTGATAGCGCGGACGCGCATCTCGGCAGTGTTAGCGGGCTACCGCAACGTGCCGGCCGCCGATGTGGCAGGGCTGGCCGATGTGCTCAATGCGGTGTCAGCGATGGCTGTCGATCTCCCGGACCTCCTCGAACTCGACATCAACCCCTTGGTGGTGAGCGCGGCGGGTGTCATAGCACTCGACGCGCGGGCGCGGATCACGCCAGAGCCAGCTATTGCTTCCCGCTTGGTCATCCGCGCCGCACCTGAAGGCTGGGCATCTGACCTTGTAACGGAGCATGGCTTTCGCTTCCATGTCCGGCCCGTGCGGCCTGACGATGAGCCAGCCGTGGCAAGTTTCTTCGACCAGGTTTCGCCTGAAGACCTGCGCTTCCGTTTCATGTCTGGCCTCCCGAAAGTGCGTCATGAGCAGATCATCATGATGACGAGGGTCGATTATCTGCGCACGATCAGCTTCCTTGCCTTCGACGATGAAGAAAGCGGAGTTGTCGCCCTCGCCATGCTGGCGACCGATCCGGACCGCAGCCGGGCAGAGATCGCGCTCACCACACGCGCCGACATGAAGGGCAAGGGCATAAGCTGGACGCTGCTTGAACATGTGTTGCGCTACGCGAGGGCGGAAGGCATCGAGACTGTCGAGTCCATTGAATGCGCCGATCATGATGCGGCCCTGCGCATGGAGCGCGAACTTGGTTTTGTCACCATCGTCGATCCAGACGACCCGACCATCCGGGTCGCCAGGAAAGACATGGCTGGAGCCAAGCCCGCCAGCTGATCACCGCATCGTCGCTATTGCAACGGCCTGCCGTCAGCCGGCTTTCTCTTCGCGACGGCTCGCATCATCACCATGCCGGGTATAAGCGGCAGCCAGAGCGTGAACAGACGCAACAGCATGGTCGCTGCAAAGGCCGCCTCCAGCGCGACGCCCAACAGGTGCAGCATCGCGACCGATGTCGCTTCAAAACTTCCAAGGCCGAGTGGGATCGGCCCCAGCGTCGCAACGACCGACGCCATGATGAGGGCAATGAAGGCCGTCCCGAACGCGGCCTGCTGACCGAGGCTATGCAGGCAGGCGTAGAGCGTCCCGGCATCGGCCAGGAAGATCATGGCGTTGCAGCCCGTGACGGTAAGGATCAGCCGCCTGTCCCGCAAAACTACTGCTGGCGCCTGCGCTGCTGTCTCCAATAACTTGCGCACGAAGTCGATCTGTTCGATCCGGTCAGGTAAAGGCCGGCTTCCGCGACTGCGCAGCCACAGCGCGAGCGAAGGAATGGCGAGCGCTACAAGGAGGAAGATCGTGACAGTGCCAGCCATCATTGGCGTGGCACGGTCATGGAGCCAGAGCAGGATCAGCATCACAAGAGCGAAGAAGGCGTAAGCCGCATAGAAGCCGATCATGGACAGAAGAAGGGCCGCAACCGCCGTCCCCTTCGGCACGCCAAGCGCCCGAAGCTGATCGACGAGCAGGATGTTCCCACCCATGCCCGCACTGGGCAGCACCTGGTCGGCGAACAGCTTGGTGAGGGCTAGCCGCATCAGCGGCCGTATAGGCCTTGGGGCGCTGGCCTGGTGCAACACCGCGGACCAGCCTCTCGCCACACTGGCATAGGTGGTCAACTGAAGGGCCAGCGCGAGGACGATCCAGCCAGGCTCGGCTTCCCGGAGCAGAGCGGCGAACCGCCTCACCTCTCCCCAATGGGCAAGGGCAGCAACCAACCCGGCCACGATCAAAACCGCGAGGAACCAGCTTCGCCATCGCGCAGATGCCATATCCACCTCCGGGCTCCCCGATGCTTGAGCCCAACGGTTATCTTGTGCCCCCGGAGACTATGGGTGCCGGATGGCTAGCGAACTTCGGACAGTTACGTAGCTTAACGGATTCGAGCAGAGCGCAGGATAGTTCATTTCGTAAAACCCGATACCTTGTCCTTGCGGAGCCGCGATGGCTTTTCCCATTCCCCAGAAGCTCCGACATGCCGATTTTCAGGCGCCCGGAGGGGATCACGGCCCTGTCGACATAATCGCGGGAGGTGCAGCGGTCCAGTTGCCGCCCGAATATTGGCGATTGCCCCCGACCAAGATGCTTGCTGCACTCGCCGCGACTGAAAGGGGTCTTTCTTCCATCGAAGCCGGCCGCAGGCTGGCGCTGGCTGGACCCAACATCCTCTTCCAGCAATCCCGGCGGCGCCTTGCGGTCGATCTGGCGCGCAGGCTTGGCAATCCGCTTGTGCTGATGCTGCTTGCCGCTGCCACCGTGGCGGGCGCGACCGGCGACCTGCCCAGCTTCCTCCTGATCGTGGCCATGGTCTTGCTGTCCACAATCCTCGACACGGTGCAGGAACGGCGAGCGGAAGCGACGGCGGCGGCGCTCAAGGAAGCGATTGCCCTCACCGCAAGGACGCTGCGGGACGGGTCCACAGCCACCTTGCCGGTGCGCGCTTTGGTACCGGGAGACATTGTCCTGCTGGCGGCCGGCGATCTGGTGCCCGCCGATGGGCTCGTGCTGTCGGCGAACGCGGCCCAGGTCAACCAGGCTGCCCTGACAGGAGAACCCTTCCCGGTCGAGAAATCGCCAGGCGTCGAACCCGACGCCGCCATGGGCGAGGCAAGAAACCTCCTGCTGCACGGCAGTTCGATGATCGGCGGCAGCGCGACCATGTTGGTGGTCCAGACGGGCGACCGCACGCATTTCGGCGGCATCGCCAGATCACTGGGCGATAAACAGCCTCCCACCGCTTTCGAACGGGGCATCCACCGGCTGGGACTGCTGATCGTGCGGATGACGATCTTCCTCGTGCTCTTCGTGATCCTAGCCCATCTGGCGCTCGGCCGGCCGCCGGTTGAATCCTTCCTGTTCGCGATGGCGCTGGCGGTCGGCCTCACGCCCGAGTTGCTGCCGATGATCATGACGATCGGTCTGGCGCGCGGCGCGCAGCGCATGGCAGCCGCAAAGGTTGTGGTGAAGCGGCTTTCGGCGATCCATGATCTGGGCGAAATGGACATATTATGCACCGACAAGACGGGCACGCTCACCGAGGCACGGATTTTGATGACGGGCCATCCCGGGATCGACGGCACGGACAGTGAGCGCGTCTTTGAGCTTGCCGCCGTCAATGCCCGGTTTGAAAGCGGCCTGCGCAGCCCGCTCGACGACGCCTTGCTGGCGCACACGGGGCATCATCCGCTCACCGGGTGGCGGAAGCTTGACGAGCGGCCGTTCGATTTCGAAAGGCGGCGCGTGTCCGTTCTGGCCGAATGGCAGGGCGCAAGGATCGAGATCGTCAAGGGTGCACCCGAAACGATCATCAGCCTCTGCACGCAAGCTGAAGCGCAGGACGGCACGATCCTGCCACTCAACGCTGCACTGAAGACGCGTCTCATGGGGCTGCACGATGACCATGCCGGTCAGGGCCTCCGCCTGCTCGGCATAGCCTGGAAAGCCGCCGAGAGCCGCGAGCGCATCGAGACGGACGATGACGACCATCTGATATTCGTCGGCTTCTGCCTGTTCCTCGATCCACCCAAAAACTCCGCCGCGGCCGCGATCGGGCGGCTGGAGGCGGCAGGCATTGGCACCAAGGTCATCTCAGGGGATTCCGCCCCCGCCGTACAGCATCTCATGACTGCCCTTGGAAGCCCATCCTCCAGCCTTCTCACGGGAGAGGAGATCGCCACGCTTAACGATCAGGCACTGGCGGTGCGCGTCGGGGAGACTGACTTGTTCGCCCGCGTCACCCCCGACCAGAAGTTGAGGATCGTACGAGCGCTACAGGCACGCGGCCACATCGTGGGATTTCTCGGTGACGGCATCAACGACGCGCCGGCGATCAGGGCAGCGGATGTCGGCCTTTCCGTCGATGGCGCAACGGACGTGGCGCGCGAGGCAGCGGACATGATCCTGCTGGCGCCCGATCTTGCGGTGCTTGCCGAGGGGGTAGCGGAAGGACGACGCACCTATGCCAATATCCTCAAATATATCCGCATGGGCACAAGTTCCAATTTCGGTAACATGCTGACGATGGCGCTCGCATCCCTGTTCCTGCCTTTCCTGCCGCTGACGCCGGTGCAGATCCTCCTCAACAACATGCTCTACGATCTCTCCCAGACAGGCATTCCGTTCGACAGCGCAGAGAGCCGTGATCTTGCGTCGCCCCATGGCTGGGACATGCCGGGCCTTGTGCGCTTCACCATGATCATGGGACCTTTATCGTCGCTATTCGATATTGCCACTTTCGGCGCGTTGATCGCCCTTTTCCATGTCGATGTGCCGACCTTCCGCACCGCATGGTTCATCGAATCAATGGCAACGCAGATATTGGTTGTCTTCGTCATCCGCACATCTGCGCCATTGTGGCGGCAACGGCCTCATCGCCTCCTGGTGACGACCGCCGGTCTTTGCCTCGGCGCAGCAGTCATGCTGCCTTTCCTGCCGATCGCTTCCACACTAGGCTTCGCCGCGCCGGGCGTTTCCATCATCGCGGTGACGGCTCTACTGGTCGCCGCTTACCTGCTGTCCGCCGAAGCGCTGAAGCGAGTGGCGATGCGGCAATAGTGCGTGAGCGGCTCAGGGCGTGATCAGGACCTTGAGCGCCTGAGTCTCGGCTGCCCTGCCGAAGACCTCATAGGCCTCCATGATGGCATCAAGCGTGAAACGATGGGTGACGAGTTTCTTCGCGTCGATCTTCCCGCTCGCCACCGTCTTCAGCAGCATCGCGGTGGTCGCTGTGTCAACCAGCCGGGTCGTGATGGTGATATTATGCGCCCATAGACGCTCAAGATGCAGGTCCGCTTTTTTCCCATGCACGCCAATATTGGCGATGACGCCACCGGGGGCAACGAGATCCTGGCACAGTTCGAATGTCGCGGGGATGCCGACCGCCTCAATAGCAGTATCGACGCCCAGTCCGCCCGTCAGTGCCTTGACGGCGGCCACCGGATCTTCCGTCCGGCTGTCGATCGTTCGCGTCGCACCGAATTTTTCAGCGATCGCCAACCGGTTCGCGTCGATGTCGATCATGATGATCTGACCGGGCGAATAGAATTGCGCGGTCAACAAGGTGGCAAGACCGATCGGTCCCGCGCTGACGATCGCGACGGTGCTTCCGGGCACCACCTTGCCGTTGAGGACGCCGCATTCGAACCCTGTCGGCAGAATGTCGCTCAACATCACAAGGGCTTCCTCGTCGGTCCCGGGCGGAACCAGATAGAGGCTCGTATCGGCATGCGGTATGCGGACATATTCAGCCTGCGTGCCGTCTATGGCATTCCCCAATATCCACCCGCCGCTTGTGCAATGCGAATAGATGCCCCGCCGACAGTAATCGCATCTGCCGCAAGCGGTGATACAGGAAATCAGGACATGGTCACCCGGTTTGAAGTTGGCGACCGCAGCGCCGACCGCCTCGACCACCCCAACTCCCTCATGCCCCAAGATCCGTCCCGGCGCGCAGATGGGCACATCGCCCTTCAATATATGAAGGTCAGTTCCGCATATGGTCGTGTGCGTCACGCGGACGATCGCGTCACCGACGTCCGCAATCCTTGGCGCTTCCCGTTGCCCAAGATGCTTTTGGCCCGGGCCATCATAGATCAACGCTCTCATGACCGTGCGTTCCTTTGCGAACCGCTCAGCTTAATAGCCCAATATCGGGTCATCAGGCCGGTCAGCCTATGCGTAGATTCACGAACGGCGTTTGCGCGCGCAATCGGATAGGCTCTTGACTCCTCTGGCAAGGAAGGAACGCCATCTATGAGCGGAATGGTTGCCATGCAGGTCCGCGTCCCTGGCAAAGCTCTGATTCGCATCGAGCGGCCCCTGCCCGAACCCGATACCGGCGAATTGCTGATCGAGGTCGCAGCCTGCGGCGTGTGCCGAACCGATCTGCATGTGCTCGATGGCGAAATTTCGGCACGCTACCCGGTCATACCCGGGCACGAGATTGTCGGCCGCGTCGCTGCGATCGGCCCCACCGTCAGTGGCTTCACGCTCGGTCAGCGCGTCGGCGTGCCATGGCTGGGACATACATGTGGCACCTGCCCCTATTGCCGGACAGGCCGGGAAAATCTCTGCGACGCGCCGCTCTTCACGGGCGCCACACGCGATGGGGGGTATGCCAGCCATGTGGTGGCGGACGCCCATTATTGCTTCGATCTGCCCGAGCGTTTTTCCGACGTCGAAGCCGCTCCCCTTCTTTGCGCCGGGCTGATCGGCTGGAGAGCATTGCGACTCGCTGGCGCGGCACCCGTGATCGGCCTCTATGGTTTCGGCGCTGCGGCGCATATTCTCGCGCAGGTCGCCCGGCACCAGCGACGCACGGTTTATGCCTTTACAAAGGATGGTGACAAGGAAGGGCAGGATTTCGCGCGGTCACTTGGCTGCGCTTGGGCGGGAGGCTCTTCCGACGACCCGCCGCAGTTGGTCGATGCCGCGCTCATCTTCGCGCCTGTGGGCGAGTTGGTGCCCCGAGCCTTGCGAGCGGTAAGGAAGGGAGGCCGCGTTATTTGTGCGGGCATCTATATGAGCGACATCCCCTCCTTCCCCTATGCGGACCTGTGGGAGGAAAGGCAGATCCGCTCCGTCGCCAACCTGACGCGGGAAGACGGCACCTCCTTTTTCGAACTTGCCGACAGCATCGACCTGCACACCGTCACGCAAACCTTCCCGCTCGAAGATGCCAATGAGGCTCTGCAAAGCGTGCGCACGGGCAAGGTGAAGGGCGCCGCGGTGCTCGTGCCCTGATCGGCACATGCGTGACTCTACTTATGGCGCGCAACTGCCGTCGGCGCGAAACTTCGATGGAGAGTCTTGTATGGAGGACCGTTTATGCGCCGTTTCCTCGCAACTGCCTGCCTTTGGAACCTCATGTTCATTGCAGGAGTGTCAGCACAGACCGTAAAGCCGCACGCCGAACACCACCCGGCAGAAGGACCAAAGCAGCCGCCCTCGGCATCTGCGGATGCCGGGCATGATTGTCCCATGATGAAGGGAGAAGGCGGCCCAATGATGGGGCCGGATGGCGCGCCTTCGTCAATGGGACAAGCGCATCGGATGCCGGATGGCATGGAGCATTGCAGCGCCCTGCACAGTTCAGCTGCCGCCCGGGGACAGCCACATTCAATGCACCCGTCGGGCCAGCAATCACCTCACAAAAAAGCAGGAGAAGGACAATGACTGATTTTCGTTCACTGATCCCCTTTGGACGCAACAGCATGTTCCGCAGCGGATTTGATCCGTTCGCCGATATGCGCAGGGAGATGGACCGGCTGACCGATGATTTTGGTCGAGGCTGGCTCACCAGCGGCAATGGCGACAGCAAAGGATTTCTCCTGCCCAAGGTCGATATCGCCGAAACTGACAAAGGCCTTGAGTTGACGGCCGAACTGCCGGGGTTCGATGAGAAGGATGTGTCGCTCGATGTCCACGACGGCATCCTCACCATCAAGGCGGAACATAAGGAAGAGCGCGAAGAAAAGGACGAAAAGAAGCATTATCATCTGGTTGAGCGCAGCCGGGGAAGCTTTTTGCGGCGGGTCGCCCTGCCCTTTGAAGCGGATGCCGACAAGGCGAACGCGCATCTGGAGAAAGGGCTTTTGAAGGTCATCGTCCCGCGTCTCGCAACAGAGGCAAGCAAGCCGCGCCAGATTCCGATCGGACCCAAGTGACGGGCGAAGGTCGTTCCGATACGAACGCGCAATGATTTCCGCCTGATGCTATAGAGCTGGGATGAAACGCATCGCGCTCTGGCTGCTACCGCTGGCGCTGCCGGCGGCAGCAGGAGCCTATTGGCTGCTCGCCGGAAGAGCGCCCGAAGTGACGGTCATGCCCGCACGCATGGGGGAGGCGATCGAACTGGTGTATGCCACGGGCTTTGTCGAGGCCGAGCATCCCGTCACCGTCTCCGCCCGCCTCACCGCGCCGGTCCGTTTGGTGCTCGTCGAAGAAGCCCAGCGCGTGGCGCGGGGGCAGCCGCTTGTACTGCTGGATGACGAGGAACAGCGCCATGCGCTGCAACAAATCACAGCACAGCGCCGCGTTGCCCTGCAGGACGAACAGCGTATCCTGGCGCTATTCGCCAGAGGGTGGGTCACGCGGGCAGCGCGCGATGCAGCGGTAGCGGCAGCTGACAGCGCGAAGGCAGCGGAGAAAAGTGCCCGTGCACGGCTCGATCAGATGGTCGTGCGATCGGGCATAGACGGCATCGTCCTGCGCCGGGACGTGGAGCCGGGCGATCTCGCTGTTCCTGGCCGCACATTGATGACGCTCGGCGATCCGGCACGCATCCGCATCACCGCGACGGTAGACGAGCGCGACGTGCCACGTATCCATGCTGGACAAGCTGCGCTGATGTCGAGCGATGCGTGGCCAGGCCGGGTGCTGAGCGGCCATATACGTGAAGTGACGCCTGGCGGCGATCCCGAACAACGCGCCTTTCGCGCCCGCATCATGACGGACAAGCCCATGGCGCTGCCGCTCGGACTGACGCTTGAAGTCAATATCGTGACCCGGCGCGCGGATCGCGCGCTGCTGGTGCCGGCGAGTGCAATAGAAGGCGGCAAGGTCTGGGTCGTACGTGACGGACGGGCTCGTCCACGGGCGGTCCGCACAGGCATTGCTGGATCCAGTGAAATACAGATCCTTTCAGGTCTGTCGCGGGGCGAGATCGTCGTCAGGACGCCTGAGGGCAAGATCTCGGACAATATGCGGGTGCGGATAGCGCGATGAGCGGCCAGCTGCGGCTGTTGGCGAGCGTCGCCGCGCGGCATCTGGCAGGCCGAAGACGGCAGACCTTCGTCGCCGTGAGCGGCGTTGCGGTGGGCGTGGGCTTTTTCCTGGCCGTCTCCGCGATGATGATCGGCAGCCAGAATGACTTCATCAAGACGCTGATCGACGCCGCGCCGCACATCATCATTTCCGACGAGCTGCGCAGCCCGCCGCCGCAGCCAGGCGTCAGGCTCTACAAGGGCGCTGCGATCGACCTGCGCCACTACAAGGTCCGCAATGAGGTGCGCGGCCTCAAAGGCTGGCCCGAAATCCTCCGAGCCGTGAATACGCTGCCCGGCGCGATAGGCTCTCCCAGCCTGACGGGCGCGATCACCCTGCGCAGCGGTGGGCGAGAGGAAGCTCTGACCATCGTCGGCGTCGATCCGGCGGTCGAAGAGAAGGTCAGCACCATCGAGGACAAATTGCGCACCGGCCGCCTCCGCGATCTGGAAAGCACGCAAGGCGGCATCATCCTCGGCGAGGAGATGGCGCAGCGGCTCGGTCTTGCGATGGGCGATGTGGTGGGCGCGACTTCCGCATCGGGCAATAGTCGCTCGCTCCGCATCGTCGGCCTGTTTAAGCGCGGCCAGACCCAGCTATCCTCTGCGCTCGGCTATGTGCTACTGCGAGAGGCGCAGTCGCTGCTGGGCCGGCCCTTCATCATCAATCGCATCGGCGTGCATCTTAGCGATCCCTATGATGCACAGCCAATCAGCCGGCGTCTCGAAGCACGCTTCGCCTATAAGGCCCAAAGCTGGCAGGAACGCTCCGCCGACCTGCTCTCGCTCCTCGTGACCCGCAACGTCATCATGTATAGCGTCGTATCAGCCATTCTGCTGGTCGCCAGCTTCGGCATCTACACCGTCGTATCGAACAGCGTGTCGGACAAAAGGCGCGATATCGCGATCATGCGTTCCATCGGCTTTTCCGAAGGCGACCTTCAACTGATCTTCGTATTCGAAGGACTGGCGCTGGCGCTGGTGGGCATCCTTGCAGGATGGCTGCTTGGCTACGGGCTGCTGGCGATCCTGGGCTCGCTCCACTTTCCCATTGGCGGCGAAAATGAGCGCTTGCCGCTCGACCGCTCGGCCCGTCAATATGCCATAGCCGCTGCGGCTTCCCTATTTTCTGGCGTAATCGCGGCCTGGCTCCCAGCACGAAAGGCTGCACGCGTCGATCCCGTCAACATATTGCGGGGCGCGGTATGAGCGCGATCATGCAGGCTCAGGGGCTATCACGCGAATTGGTGGGAACACCCCCGGTGATACTGGTGAGCGACGTTTCCTTGAAGATCGATCCGGGCAGCTTCGTCGCCATTGTCGGACCGTCGGGATGCGGCAAATCCTCTCTGCTCTATCTGCTGGGGCTTCTAGACCGCCCAACGGAAGGATCTGTGCTGTTCGAGGGACAGGACATGAACCCGCTGGACGGCGACGAGCGCGCACAGATCCGGCTGGCGAGCTTCGGCTTCGTGTTCCAGTTCCATTTCCTCCTTCCCGAGTTCAGCGCGCTCGAAAATGTGATGCTGCCGATGCGCAGGCTGGGCCGGTTGTCGCAAGCGCAGGCGCGGGAGAAGGCGCAGAACCTGCTGATAGATGTTGGCCTGGCCAAGAAGTTGGACAAGACGCCCAACCGCCTGTCCGGCGGCGAAAGGCAACGCGTGGCGATCGCACGGGCGATTGCGAACGACCCGGTCCTGATACTGTGTGACGAACCGACCGGCAACCTCGATAGCCAGAACAGCGCCCGCGTGGTCGAGATGTTCCATACCCTAGCCCATGATCAGGGCCGCGCGGTCGTGTGCGTGACCCATGATGCCGATGTTGCCGCCGCTGCCGATGTCCAGATCTCGATGCTGGACGGCCGCATCAGCGAAACCGACATCCGGAAACAGTAAGCGGTGATGTTAGACGCCACGCAGCGTGACATAAGCGCCTACGGCAATCACCGTGACGGCGAACAGCCGCCCCAGCAGCCCCTTGCGCGCGCCCAGCCTGCGCCCGAGCGTGATGCCGATCGCCGCGCCGCCGGTTCCGCCCGCGATCATCATCCCCACCAGCAACCAATCGACATAGCCCGACAGCGCGTAGGATGCCGCCGTGGTGAGGCCCAGCGCCGTGACGACGACCAGCGAAGTTCCAACCGCATTCTTGAGCGGCATCGCCGTCGCCATCATCAGTCCCGGCACAATCAGGAAGCCGCCGCCAATCCCGAAGAAGCCCGCCGCGAGGCCCGCCCCCAGGCCGATCGGCACAAGGCGGGGCAGCAGGTGGCTCGCGGTCGCGCGCGACAGGCGGACATCGGGAGCCTCAGCCGCCCGCTTTTTCCGCAGCATGGAGAGGCCGACCCCTATCATCAGCAGGCCAAACAGCATCAGCAGCCGCTGACCGTCCACGGCCTTCCCGATTTCAGCGCCGATCGCCGCGCCGGTGACCCCCGCTGCTGCAAAGACCAGAGCGCAGGGCCATTTCACTGTGCCCTCGCGCGCATGACCGATCAGGCTGAAGGCGGCATTGGCGGCGACCGCGACCGCCGCCGTCCCGATGGCGGCATGGGCGGAACCAACGCCCACCACATAGACGAGAAGCGGCACGGCAAGGATCGACCCGCCGCCCCCGATCAAGCCCAGGACAGCACCTATAAGGCCGCCGGAAGCCAGAGCCGCAGCGATCATGGCCGTGGGCATGGCTGCCTCTTATGCCCCAAGGGCGCGGCGGTTCCATGGCATCAGCTGCAACAGCTTCGCCATGCCACACCAGCCGGTCGCCCCCGCCATCATCAATCCCGCGCCGACAAAGGCCGACAGGCTGAAAAAGGCCGGTGCGACCAGAAAGCCGAGCAAGACACCCAGCAGTACCAGTCCGCCAGCCGCCAACTGTACCTGCCGCATGATCTCCAGCGGCTGTTTGCGGTCGAGGCGCGTCGGCAGCCCCGCCGCCCGCCAGCCGTCGAGGCCGCCTTCAAGAATGTGGCAGGGCGTGAAACCTGCGGCGGCTTGCAGCGCCGCTTCATTGGCCTTGGTGCGCATGCCCGACTTGCAATGAAAGATGATGGGCCCTGGCAGGTTCGGCAACGCGCCAAGGCGATCGAGTGGGACATGGATCGCGCCGGCTATATGTTCGCGGGCATGTTCGTCGGTGCCACGGATGTCGACGAGCGTGGCGCCCTTCGCCATGGCTTTGTCCGCATCGTGCGGCGTGATGGTCGTGATCGGCATCGGATCATTCCTTGCAGAAGATGGTATAGAGACTGGCGAGCAACTGTTCCGTCCGCGGATCGGCGATGCGATACCAGATCGTCTGGCTCTCCCGCCGGAAGGCGACCAGCCCCTCCTCCCGCATCCGGGCGAGATGCTGGGACAAGGCGGATTGCGACAGGCCCACCTCGCGCGCGAGGTCGCCCACCGTCATCTCGCCATGCTCGACGAGCTTGCACAGCACCATCAGGCGCCGGGCGTTGCCCATCGCTTTCAAGAGGTTCGACACTTCGCTGGCCTTCGTCTCGAAGGTGGCGAGGTCCATTGGCGGACGGATCATCATGCACTCCATTAGCTATTGCTAATTTAGTTCTTGTGAATATATTGTCAAGAAGCAGTGGAGGATGGCATGGACGCGAAGCCCCTGATCGAAGCCTTTTTCGACGAAACGACTTTTACCGTGAGCTATCTGGTCGCCGATCCCGAAACCCGCGAGGCGGCGGTCATAGACCCGGTGATGGACTTCGACATCGCCAGCGGCGAGGCGGACACGCGCTCGGCCGAGCAGCTGTTGGCCTTCGCGGAAAAGAAGGGCTGGCGGATCTCGATGGTGCTTGAAACCCATGCCCATGCCGATCACCTCTCTGCCGCACCTTTCATCAAGGCGAGGACCGGCGCCCCGATCGGCATCGGTGAACATATCCGCGACGTGCAGAAGATCTTTCGTCCGGTCTTCGGCCTGGATGAACTGCGGACGGATGGATCGGACTTCGACCGGCTTTTTCGCGAGGGCGAGCAGTTTTCGGTCGGCACGCTGCGGTTCACGGTCATGCACGTGCCCGGCCACACGCCCGCCGACATCGCCTATCTGGTCGCCGACGCAGCCTTTGTCGGCGACACGTTGTTCATGCCCGACTATGGCACGGCGCGTGCCGATTTCCCCGGTGGCGACGCTCGCACCCTCTACCGCTCCATCCGGCGGCTCTTGAGCCTGCCCGAGGAAACCCGCCTGTTTCTCTGCCACGACTACAAGGCGCCGGGGCGCGATGACTATCGTTGGGAAACGACCGTAGGCGAAGAACGGCGCACAAGCGTCCATATCCATGACGGTGTGGACGAGGATAGTTTCGTCGCGAGGCGCGAGGCGCGGGATGCGACGCTCGCGGTGCCCCGGCTGCTGCTGCCCTCGATCCAAGTCAATATCCGTGCCGGGCGTTTTCCGGAAGCCGAGAGCAATGGCGTTCGCTATCTCAAAATTCCGGTGAAGACGAAGGCGATCTGATCGTGGCTTATACCTATCGCGATCCGCCCCGATGCGTATAGCTTAGCAGCGTCCCATGCCCGATATCACCCATCCCTATCTGTCCCTGATCGCATCCATTGCCGTTGGGCTGCTTGTCGGGCTTGAGCGGGGCTGGACGCAACGGGATTTCGGCAAGGGCCGCAGGGTAGCGGGCTTCCGCACCTTTGGGCTGATCGGGTTGCTGGGAGGGATAGGCGGGCTTGTGCCCGACATGGTCGCGGCGGCTCTCGGCATTGGCACAGCGGCGGTGCTGACGGTAGGCTACGGCCGGAGCGCCGATCAGAACAATCTCTCCGCAACGACCACGCTTTCAGGCCTGTTGACGTTCGGGGCGGGATTTTGCGCCACGAGAGTCTCGCCCACGCTTGGCCTCGCCACCGGTGCGGCGATCTTTGCGATCCTGAGCGCGCGGCAATCCATGCACGCGCTGCTCAGGGGAATGGATGAAAGCGAAATAGAGGGCGTCTCTCGCTTCCTGCTCGTTGCCCTCATCATCCTGCCGCTGCTGCCTGATGCCGCCTACGGCCCCTATGACGCCTGGAACCCCCGGAAAATCTGGATGGTGGTGGTGTTCGTGATGGGGTTGTCCTTCGCGGGCTACGCCATTTCGAGGCGCTTCGGCCGTGACCGCGGCGTGCTGCTGGTGGCGCTGACCGGCGCGATCGTCTCATCCACCGCAGTCACCGCCGATTATGCCCGGCGGCTGCGCGATGAACCCGGCGGACGGCAGCTATTGTCAGCTGGCATCGCGGTGGCTTCCATCGTGATGTTCGTGCGAGTCCAGTTGGTAGCAATGGCACTCGTTCCACGCGCGTTACCCTCTCTGGCGCTGACCATGGCGCCCGCAACACTTGTGGCCGTGATGTTCGCCGTGGTTGCCTGGCGAACATTTGGCAAGGGCAGCGATGGCACGGCGATCGCCAATCCACTGGGCTTTACGCCCGCCCTCATCCTGGCTGCACTGGTGGCAGGATTATCACTTGCCGCGCGGTGGGCACTGGAACATTTTGGGCAGGAGGGCATGGCGGTCGTCCTGACCCTGACAGGCATATCAGATGTGGACGCAGCCGTGATGACCATGGCCGGGCTCCCGCCCCATGCGATCGGCGATCGGACGGCCGGGTTTGTACTGGGGGGCGCGGTCCTCGCTAACACTTTGGCGAAAGGCGTCATTACTGTAGTCATCGGTTGGGGTCATGGCGGCATGAGAGCCGCGCTACCGCTATTCGCCGCTCTTGTAGCCGCGGCTGCGAGCCTTGCTGCCTGGATCGCGATCAGCTGATTTACAGACGCTGTTGGGGGACAATTGGCTCCCGCACGGCAGGCCCAACTCGCATTGACAAGGCGGTCTCTGTGCAGCGGCTCGTCCTTGGCGTTGATCGCCACCGCTGCTCAATCAGTTTGCGACGCTACGAGCTGTTGCCTGCGCGAAGGAAATCGTTCCAGAAGAGTGATGATGGTTATCATTTCCTCCTTCTCTACACTTTGCTTCTCAGCCTTTCTCGAGATCCCGTTCAAGAAGCTTTAGCCGGTCCACGATGGAAAAGAAGAACGCGGTCGACCAGCCGATCAGAATAATGCCGTTGGCGCCCTCGATCACGCCCAAAATCCGGCTCTGTTGCAAACTCTGACACGGTTTCCAAGATTGGGCTCATGTACTGTCAAGGTCAGTTGCGATGAACGATTTCAAAGGACGGCATTTTACCGGCGAGGTCATCCTATGGGCGGTGCGCTGGTATTGTCGATACGGCATCAGCTACCGTGATCTCGAGGAAATGCTGTCCGAGCGTGGGATCGATGTCGATCATACGACGATCTATCGCTGGGTGCAGCGCTACGCGCCGGAGATGGAGAAGCGTCTCCGCTGGTTCTGGCGGCGCGGCTTTGATCCGAGCTGGCGTCTGGATGAGACCTACGTAAAGGTGCGGGGCAAATGGACCTACCTGTACCGGGCGGTCGACAAACGGGGCGACACGATTGATTTCTATCTGTCATCGACACGCAGCGCCAAAGCGGCGAAGCGCTTTCTGGGCAAAGCTCTTCGTGGCCTGAAGGACTGGGAAAAGCCGGCCAAACTCAATACCGACAAGGCACCCAGCTACGGCGCAGCAATCGCTGAGCTGAAACGCGAAGGCAAACTGGCGGCGGAAACCGAGCACCGGCAGGTGAAATATCTGAACAACGTGCTCGAGGCCGACCACGGCAAGCTGAAGATGCTGATCAAGCCGGTACGTGGCTTCAAGTCGATGCCAACGGCCTACGCCACGATCAAGGGCTTCGAGGTCATGCGCGCCCTACGCAAAGGACAGGCCCAGGCATGGTGCCTGCAGCCAGGTATCATGGGGGAGGTGCGCCTGGTTGAAAGAGCATTCGGAATTGGACCCTCGGCCCTGACCGAAACCATGATTATGCTCAATAAGCATTTCGCCAATGCTGCCTAATCCCCCAACTGGGTGACGCCGCGCGGCCGTGCCCCATGTTTGCAACAGAGCCAGGGATTCGAAGTCATGCGAGCCCT
>NZ_ASTG01000030.1 GCF_000412635.1 Sphingobium bisphenolivorans | reverse complement strand
GGCCCGGATCATACAAATCGATCTTGAAAAGGATTTTGACCTCGCGGACGGTGATTGAACCCATGTCGCGTTCAGGGCTGTCGCGATCGAAGCTCGCACCGCGCACGGCCGCCATGATCGCCGCTTGCGCGAGCAGCTCGGCAACGAGGCCACCTTCACCAGCCAGGCGGGCAAGGCAGTTTCTGGTGATAACAGTGCGCGAACCGCGATCGAGGCCCTGCCGGCAGCGGTCGTTGAGGATGGCGATGCGCTCGGTGCGGGAACCGGCCTGCGGGTTTTTGTGCATATCTATCTCCGGGATGGGCGGGCAAACGGCGGGACTGCGTTGCGCGATCCGCCTTGCCGCCCCCCTTCCCCACCCCTCTCAGCTTTGGGCCATGAGGCTCGCGCGTGCGCGATATGGCCGCGATCTCGGAGAGCGTGGGCCGGGGTCTGGCGGTGATCTGGTGGAGATCCGATTGTCTACCCCTGTGATTTAGGAGAATCAGGCAGCGTGCTGTAGGCTCATGGGGTTCGGGATCCAGATGCGAAAGGTGAAGGCGAGATGTCGCAAGCCGAGATCATGAACTGGACGGCGCTGTATGCGGCGACCACGCTTGTCTGCATGCTCACGCTCTTTCTTTCGGGGACAATGGTCGCGGTTCAGCTGTGGCGCGAACGGTTTTGGCGCGGCCTTGGATCGGTGCGCGCGGTCCTGCTGTTCGTGCCGGGAACATGGTGGCGCTGGCAGAAGCTCTATCTGACCGGAACGCCGGTAATTCTGGCAATTGTCGCAGCCTTTGCGCTCACGCTCGAATGGTGACAGCCCGTGGGGCTGGTGTCATCCTTGTAAATCTTCCGGCACATGGAAGATTTACAAGGATGATCTCGGCGACGCATCTACCAACTCAGGTCATGTATTGCCCTAACGGTCTGCTCCATTCTCTGCGGTTCACTCACCCACGACCATGTCCAGCACCGGCTCCACGCAATCGAGAGCCTCGCCATCGCCCCGGTCAGCCCGTGCCTCATCGTCATTGTCGGAATCGAACTCACCCCTGGTCGCGGCCAGTTCGGCTTCGAGTTCTGCCAGTTCGCGCTGTTTTTCCTCCAGCAACGCGGTTTCGGGGAATTCCTGACCAAGGCGTGCCTGGAACGCGGGCAGGCGCCGCTCATTGGCTTCAAGACTTCCTCTCGCTTCGGCCAGGTCGGCATCGAGATTGGCGAGAGAGGATTCCAGTCGGCCAAGTGCTGTGCTCCACCGGGTCTTCTCGCTGATCTCGAACGCACGGTCCTGGCCGTGATGTACCGGTGCGATCATCACGCGCAGGTAGCGCCTGCCGTCGTCACTCAGGGCGGGGTGGCTGGTGACCTTGAGGTCGATGCCGCTCAGTGATCCGATGATAAGGGTGTCGGCGCCACTCTTGCGCAGGTCGAGGGCTTTCCGGATGATCCGCTCGCCGGCAGCCTTGCGGTCGGAGATGATTTGGCCTTCCAACGCCAATATGACCTCATCCTCCCTCGCTGGTATACGCTGGGCTATATCCTGTTCGAGCCTGACGATCCGCGCCCTGCCCTCATCGATCGCGTCGATCGTGCGCCTGATGGTTCTGCGGATATTGAACTGGTCGTCGACATGGGCATCGCGCAGCCGCTCCAGCCGGGCGACTTCGGCATCCAGCCCGGCTTTTCTCATCAAACGGTCATCGCCGGACGCAAGGGCTTTCGCGAGGGCGAACTGGCTGACGTTCGAACCGACATCTTCGATCCGGCGAATGGAGCGGTCGCCCGACATGGCCATGGCGATAAAGCGGGCCTTGCGCTCGAGCATCTGCCAGTTGGTCGCGTCCATCGAGCCGCTTGTGGCATAGCCATAGAGTTCGATTTCGTCGTTCTGGTTGCCCTGGCGCTCGATCCGGCCTTCGCGCTGCTCGATATCGGAGGGAATCCACGGCACATCGAGATGATGCAGGGCTTTCAGGCGCTGCTGTGCGTTGACGCCGGTTCCCATTGTCGCTGTCGAACCGAGGACGATCCGCTTGCGCCCCTGGTTGAGGTCATTGAACAGGCGCTGCTTGGCGCTGTTCTTCTTGTAATGCTGCATGAAGGCGATCTGATCGGCAGGGATGCCCATCGCGATCAGCCGGTCACGAATCCAGACATAGGCGGAGAAGCCGCGCGTCTCGATGGCGGCCTCGGTTCCGAGATCCGAAAAGATCATCTGTACGGCGCCGGGCAGCTGATAGGGCTTGCCGGTTTCCGGGTCGGTGTAGCGGTTCTCGCTGGTCTCCCGCCAGATGCGGTGGACGTTCTCGATCAGGAGATTGAGCTTGTTGCCCTCTTCGTTGCCGATCCCGGCATCGACGAAGCGCAGGTCGATCGCCGAGTGCCTGCCGTCGGTGATGACCGACAGGATGATGTCATCGCCCTTCTGCGGGCGACCGCTACGGCTTTCGATGGCTTTGATGCGCTTGGCGAGCACCCGCTGATAGGCTTTGAAGGGCGCGGCGGACTGGGCGACAACGATCTGCCGCTTGCCGCCCCGGATGGTGGGGAGCTGCACATATTGGCGCAGGTCGTCCTTCAGCACGACATCGGCGACGCTGCGGTACATCGCCATCAGGTCGGCGACGTTGACGAATTCGCAGAAGCGGGTGACCGGCTTGTAGCTACCGCTGGGCTGCAGTTCGAGTTCGGTGCGCGTGTCGCCGAAATTGGCGGCCCAGGCGTCGAACTCGTGCAAACCCTTCGAGTAAAGCTCGTCGTGCTGCATGAACCGCTGCAGCGTGTACATTTCGCCGAGCGTGTTGGTGATTGGCGTGCCGGATGAGAGGATCAGTTCGCGTCCGGGATTGATACCGGAAAGGTAGCGGGATTTGACATAGAGATCCCACGCGCGCTGTGAACCGACAGGATCGACGCCCTTGAGGTCGCCGAGGTTCGTCGCGAAAGTGAGCTTGCGGAACTGCTGGGCTTCATCGACGATGATCTGATCGATGCCGATCTCGCCGATATGGACGAGATCGTCCTTGCGGGAACGCAGGTTCTCGAGGCGACGCTGAAGCCCTTCCTTGAGGCGCTCGACGCGTTTGCGGGAGACGCGGTCATTACTGTCGATGTTGTCGACGAGGGCTTCGTAGCTCGCGAGTTGGTCTTCGATGAACTCCTTCTCGAACGTCGCCGGAGTCGGGATGAACTTGAAGGCATCATGGGTGATGATGATCGCATCCCAGTTGCCGGTGGCCGCGCGCGCGAGGAATCGCTGGCGTTTTTCCTTCACGAAGTTGGTGTCGTCGGCGACGAGGATCCGTGCGGTCGGGTAGAGCATCAGGAACTCGCGGGCGATCTGGGCGAGGCAGTGATTGGGCACTGCGACCATTGGCTTGTTGGCGAGACCGAGCCGGCGCTGCTCCATCACGGCGGCGCAGAGGCTGAACGTCTTGCCGGCGCCGACCGAGTGCGCGACGTAGGTGGAGCCGGCCGCGATGATCCGCCAGACGACACGCTTCTGGTGATCGCGCATCCGGATGGCGTCCGATGCGCCCGGCAGCTTCAGGTGCTTGCCGTTGAAGGCGCGGGGCACGAGATTGTTGTAGGCGTCGTTATAGATGCGAACGAGGCGGTCAGCGCGGTCGCTTTCCTGCCAGACCCATGTCTCGAAGGTCGATTTGATGGCCGTCAGCTTCTCCTTGGCAGCCTCGGTGTCGATCGTGTTGAGTTCGCGCCGCTCTGATCCGTCGGCCTCACGGATGACGTCGTAAATTTTGGGAATGTGGGAGTTGAGCGCGTCCTCGATGAGGTCGGCGGCGCTGCGGCGCGGGGTTCCCCAGGTCGAGGTCGAGCTAACATGTCCCTCGAAGGGAGACTTGTCGACGGTCCAGCTCGCGATGTTCACGGTGTGAAAGATGCGGGTCTCGATCTCCATCGTTTCGGCGATGAAGGTCTCGATGACATCGGTCGGTATCCAGGGAGCTCCCAGCCGCGCGGTGATCTCGCTCGGCTTGAGATCGACCGGCTGCACGTCCTCCAGCGCCGCGGCGGTGGCGAGGAAACGGGGATCGAGATCGGCCTTTTCTCGCGCTAGGGCGAGCTTGGTGCGGACCGGGCCGGAAAGCGCCTCGTCTGCGGGAACCCAGTTGTTGAAATGCGGCGTGCTGCGGATGGGGTCGAGATAGACGTCTTCAGCCAGGTCGCTCAGCGCCTGTGCCTCGCTGGTGCCGAGCAACTCGGCTATCAGGGTTATATCGACCCGTCCGCGTTCATGGAGGGAGAGCGCGAGGGCATCCTGCGCGGAGTGGATTTCATGAGTAACGGGGGGCTTGACGACGCGCTCGGTGAAGATCGGACCCGGCGTGCCGACGTCGTTCGCCTCGTCATAGGTTTCGATCGAGGCGACCAGCCAGACATCGGGGTCGTCGAGGAAGGGCTGAAGATTGGGGCGCCGCTGATATTCCTTCTCGGCTCCCGTGTCCGGGTCGGTACGGATCGTGGTGACGGTGCGGTTGATCGGGCCGTTCTTCTTGACGAAGGCCCGGTAGTGCGTGAGCAGCCGCTCCTGCAGGATGGTGTAGGGTTCGTCGTTTAGCTGGGCGCGCAGAATGGTCCGGACGGTGTCTCGGATCGGGATGAGCGCGCGGATGACGTTGGCATGTTTGGCGAAGAGACCCGGTTCGCCCCGGCCGGATTTGACCGCGACGGTCGTGGGTATGCCATCGACGATCTGGTGCAGTGCGCCGCCGGATACGAGATAGCTGCCTTCCTTGAAATCGGCCTCGTCGGCCGCAGTGCCGATCGAGAGGTCAAGCGAGACGTCCGTTCTGTCGCGGAGCGAAGTCGTCCGCTCGATTGGCCTGAAGGAACCGGCCTCGCGGGACGCGATTTCCGTCAGCGTAGCAGCCAGCAGGGCGGGAATGTCGGCGTCAGGTGCGGCGGCGCAGCCATATTCCATGCCATATTGGCCGCTGCGCCATTCATGAGTGCCGAGCACATGATCGGGATGATCGAGGAAGTAGCTGTTGATCCGCAGCGGACCACTACCCTCGTCGCTGCCTTCTATGTCGGCAAGGTCGAGCCAGTGGCGCCGGGGACGGGAGGCATCGGGCTGATGTTTCTGGAAGAGGAGGATGTCGACGACGACGTCGGTGCCCGCCTCGTCGCGCATGGCTTTCCCCGGCAGGCGCACCGCTCCGAGGAAATCGGCCATGGCATCAATATGTTGCCGCGCTTTAGGATCGCTCTTGTCGAGTGAATATCGCGACGTGACGAACATGGCGATGCCGCCGGGGCGAAGCTGCTCGATGGACCGGGCGATGAAGAAATCATGGAGCGAGAGTCCCAGGCGTCCGGGAGCCGAACGGTTCTGCACCGTTACGTTCGAGAAGGGCGGATTCCCGATCGCGAGATCGAAATCGCCGGGCAGCGATGCCTTGTCGAAATCGATGCAACGGATGAGCTGGCTGGGATAGAGGGCACCGGTAACGCGTGCGGTGACTGGGTCGTTCTCGATACCGACGAAGAGCGTGTCGCTGGAGAGGAAGTCCGGCCGCAGCCCCATGAACAACCCGCTGCCGCAACCGGGTTCGAGGATCTGGCCGCCGGTGAAGCCGAGGATGCGGGCGGCCTCCCACATGGCCCGGATGATGTATTCAGGCGTATAGTGCGCATATTGCGTGGCACGCTTGAGCGACTGAAGTTCGGTTTCGGTGGTTTCAGCGACAAGGCTTTGCCCGAGTTCTTCCCAGCCCTGCCGGTATTCATCGCCACGGCGGGCGAAGATGTTGTTGGCAAGCTCGGACGCGCCGAAGCCGATGAACTTCGCGATCGCTTCCTGTTCCGCACGCGTCGCAGTTCGATTTTCGCGATCGATCAGGTTCAGCAGGCGGATCGCCTCGATATTGTCATGGGCGCGGCCCTTCCACGACGGGGCGAGTGTCCTTCCGCCAGCGAACGAGAAATCGACCGGCAGCACGTGCGGCGGCTTTGCCTTCACCTCGAACAGGTCGGAGGCGATAGGGGATGTCTTCGGCGGTTCTGGCGAGGGCTTGATGGGCTGGTCGAAGTCCAGGCACAGCTGGAGCGCCAGCGCGGATGCACTGTTTCGCATGGAAGCTTCCTTTTCAGGCGATGTTGAGGGCTCGGCCTGCCCTGGGGGTGCGGGGCACGTCGGGGCGAGCAGTCCATGCGGGAACGGGAGTGACGCTAAGGGCGTCGCAGCGCGGGCATGGCAAAGATCGCGGTCAGGCCCACGGCCCGACCTGGAGCGTCACTAACGGGTCATCAGCAGGTCGAGGGCGTGCTCGAAGACCTCGTCTCCGGCGCCATTGACGACGACAGCCTTGGGATTGGTGGCGAGCACGGCGCTAGAGATGGTAGCGATCGGGCGCTTGCGCAGTGGATGTTGGAAGATCTGGTCCTTCTCGATGGTGACCAGATTGGTGCGCAGCAGACGTTTCAGCCGTCGGCCTTCGAGTGCGCGTGTCAGCAGATCGCTCACTTCGGCTTCGAGATCATGATCGAGGGTTATGTCGCCCAGAACGGTTGGCGCCCGGTTGGCCTTCAGCCACGTATCGACCTCAGCCAGATCCCAGCAACCGACCTTGTCGAAGAAATCGGCGGACCCGTGCCCCTGGTTATGGGCATGGAAGGCCAATTCGCCATCGATCCAGATTTCCGCGCGATAGGCAGTGGTTTCTTGGGATAGCGCGGCGCTGTGGGTGATACGTCGCAGTTCGATTTTCATAGGGGGACTCCTGTGATGCTCCAATGGCAAGCACCCGCCCCTCTCCCCCTTCCCTTTCCTGTCAGCGCGAAGCGGGGCGGTCGGATTGGAGCTGATCGCGCATCGGATCATCCCAGGCGCAGGGCCGCGGCATATTGGCGCAGCAGCTCGGTCATCGCGGATCGCAGATGGCTCTTGTTGCCGATAACGATTTCGGGATTGAGATCATGGCCGCGCGCAGTGCGGTAACCTGTTGCGGTCTCGCCATAGGCGTCTTCGACGATGATCCGGTGTCCCCGCGGATGCGCGGGGCCGGCGTAGCGGACAGTGAAATCGCCGAGACGTCCGGAGAGCCCTGCTGCCATTTTGCTCCAGCGAATATGGCCGGCTGCAAACTGCTCGCCTCGAGCCCGACCGCGGGCAAGCCAGAGACGAAACTGCGTCCGTTGTTGGAGCAGCGAGTTGCGCGTGCGCTCCATTGTTCGCGCAAGTGGCAAGATATGAGAGTCGGTATCGAGTCGTGCGAGTTCAGCTTCTTCCGCAACCGCGAGTATGTCGGCATAATCACGCTGACGAAGATGCGCCCGGAGTGCTTCGTCATCCCCGGGTGGCAGCCCGGTCGCGCCAGAAAGGGCGTAAAGGCCGGTCTGGGCGTCGATCAGACAAACTGTGGTTTCGTCATGGCCTATCCGCTCATGGAGCATGGCGAGGATGCCGATTGTCCCCGCGGCGTGTTCAGTCGCGCCGAGAAGCAGTAAACGCCGGTGCCATGAGACGGGTGTCGGCAGATCGGTGGGCGCGGGCCACTGGCTAGGCAGAGGCCGTGAGGAGGGCGGGCTGGTGGCTGTGGCAGGTTCGGGGGTGACTGCGGCAAGGGATCGGCGGGCGACGTCGAAAATGTCATCGGGCCGCCCTCCCCCATCGAGAAATCCCTGGTCGTAGGCGCCGCGGCGGCGATCGGGTTTGCCCTGGCGAGTAAGGGATGGTGGCCGGGCCTCCCATCCTGCCTTCGCTGCGTAATTGCCATCGGCCCAGGCTACCGCTTCGTCCCAGTCATAGCCATAGACGGCACGGGCATGGAGAATGCCCCTATCCCGGCTGTCGGTGCTGCCCCCGGCAACCTTCCGCTCGACATGGGCGAAGTTTGCCGCCTGGCGTTGTTGCTCGCCTTCTTGCACTATTCGTTCGTGGAGTGGCTTGAGCATCGCGGTGCGCTCGCGGGTGCGGGCCATGCGCGCTTCGAGCGGCGTATCGTTTGGCAGGTCAGGAAAGGCGCGCCAGGCATTGGCTATGGCATGAGCATGATGCGGGGCACGGCCATGCGCTATCCAGCACGCCGCATCGGCGGGATCGAAGGCGTCGGTCATGTCGACTGGTCCTCGCGCGAGGGCTCACGCTGCATGGTGGAGCAGCGGCAATGCGGTTACATCGCCCAGCGTCGCGCTTCGATCGAGTACCGGATAGGGCAGGCTCGGAACCTTGCGCGCCGCGATCCGTGCCGCTTTTGTGAGGGGGAAGAGATAGGTATGACATCCGGGATGGCGTCGTCGGCGCAGGAAGCCCGTGCGCTCAAGATCGGCGAGCCAGTCCGCGCGGTCTTCGCCGAAGCGGGGTGGGCGTGCCCCGGCACTGAGGAGCGCATCGATCGCATAGCGTTGTCCGCATTCGGCGTTGCGGATCTTGGACAGCGCGCGTGAAGAGATCGGCTGCCCGTCGGGCAGGATGAGGTCGGTGCGCGGGCTCGATCTGCCGGAATATTGGCTGTTTGCGGCGCGATAAATGAGGCCGCAATGTCCGGGGAGTATCACCCGCCCGTCGGGATCAACGCGGCGGACCGGATCGGCATAGGAGATGACGGAGAGGATTTCGGGTTTCTCGCGGCGCAGGAGCCGAAACGCGCGGGCGATCAGGAAGGTCTCGGCATTGCCACCCTGAGAATCGTCTATGACAAGACGACCGAGATCGCAGGCGGTGCGCGGATCGGCAAGGCCCGCGCTCTTGGGAACGCTGGCGTTGTTGACCGGGTGCGAGAAGACGCAAACGCCGACCAGTTCCGAGCGGCCGCCTCCCGCATTGGCGAAAAGGCCGGCCGACAGGCGCGCGACAGGCATCGAGGCGGTGTAGTGATGTGCCCGCACGAATGGGGCCGCCTGGTTCTTCGTGCTTATGACATCGACGGCAAGCTGTTTCGGATCGATTTCCGTCGCGTCTGGTATCCAGTGGCAGCGCCGGTCGCGCCAGCGCTGGCTGCGTGTGGTGAGCATGATGGTGATCTCCTTTGGATCACCATTGCCCCTCCCCCTTCCCTAACGCGGCCCGTAGGGCCTGAGAACCGTCTGGGTTTGCTGATTTGGAGGCATTGATCACCTCAAATGCTTATGCTTGAGCGTGAGTAATGTGAGGACTCAATCTCGATTGATTCCGGTCGCGTTGGCTTTGAGAGCGGAAATAACTGCATTGGTGAAGCCTGGAGGCATGCGACCGGCAACATAGGAAGGTTCCGGTGACACAGGTCGGATATCGTAACCAATCCAGGTGAAGTGATTATACTGGTCGACGACGACTGAGGTGCCGCGGGCGATCCCCGCAGCGTCCGCTACCTGATCGGGTATTGCCAGGGTTGAGGCTTGCCTGTCGGCCTTCGTCGTGATCGCGACTGTAAACACCCGCTGTCCCTGTGTGGCGATTACCATGACAGGGCGTGTTTTGACGCCCTCGTCGCGACCAGCTTGCTGTTCGTGGGTGAACAGGTAGACGTAGTGGAGTATGTCACCGACCTTAGGAAGCGGGGTCATCGTTCCAACGATCTGACGCGATTTCCTCTCTCGTCGGACGGGCCGCTTCGAAGAGGGCCGCATGCTCACTGGTCATGTCGGCGGCGTCGACGGCAACCAGATCCAGAACCGAGAGAATTTGACCGGCCGCAATTCGTTCAAGCCGCTCGAAGTAGGAAGCTTCGGCCAACGTGATGTCAGGTCTTCCATGCTTGGTGATGGTGACAGGTGTCCGGCGCCCGAGATCGAGATATTGTCCCGTGTGGTTGTGGAAGGTGGTCAGCGGAACCTTCTTTTTCGGGGGTGCGGCGATTGCGGGATCGGCCATGCGACTCTCTTTGGCTAAATGATCCTCCCAAAATAGCAAATATGGCAATTTTTGCAAGTTTCAGCAGATTCGTGGGAGCGGGATTGGCACGGTCTGACCCGAGCCAAGGTTGATGAACGCACCAGCGTGGCCGATGGAACCGCGGCCAAAGAGGTCGAACAGAAGCGCGAGTGCGTGGCTCGCGACGACGCGGTTGATGAACAGCGATTGCCGTTCCAGCGCCTCGGCGATCGAGCAGGAGGGCGCGTCGTTATCGGGCAGTGTTTCATGGCTGAGTTCGGGAAAGGCTTCGAGAACGGTGGGCAGGCGTGCTTCTTCCTCGCCTCGCTCAGGCGCTGGGCAGCCGATGATGAACTGCCCGTCATTTGCGCGGTTTCCAAGGTCCATCCAATAGTCGGGCTTGTTGCGTTCCTCTTCCATCGCCGCGCCGATCGCGCGACGCGCGGACGCGGTGTCGACACAGGTGATGAGGAGATCGGTGGCATCAAGCCTAGCGGCGTCAGGAGCGCGGCCATGGATGGCCTTCCAGTCGAGGCCGTGCGCGAGATTGATCCGTTCGGTTAGCGTGCGCGCCTTCGAGGTTCCGACATCGCATGGGTAGAAGGGTTGACGGCCAAGATTGGCCTGGGTGACGATGTCGTCATCGACCGTCGTCACATCGAGAGAGCGCGAGGAGATGGCGCGTAGGGCGGTATCGAGAGCCGTCAATCCCATGAGCATCTGCGAGCCTGAGCCGCCGCACCCGACAAGGAGGATCCGGATTGGTCGATGGCTGAAGGCGGCGGGGAGGAAATGGCGCTGTGGCATGTCATTGTGCATGACGTTCTCCTGCGAATGGGCTGCGTGGCAGGGGGAGGAACATGCCGCCGGCGCACAGGCGCGAGACCATTTCGGGGCCGGTGGGATCATCGATCCTGCCGAACACGAGCGCCAGTTTGGTCGTATCGGCATCGTCCGCATCATCGGTGGCGCTGAAGAAGGCGCGCGCTCGCCCATGGCTGTGAACATCCGCGACCATATAGCAGCCAGGCGGGAGGACGGGTGTACGGTAGACGAGGCGCGAGGGCGTCGCTTCGTCGATCGTCGGGTAACTGAGCGAGAATTGCCGGGTGACCTCGTTCCATAGCACGAATACCGCTGCCTCATTGGGGAGTGCGGCGCGAAAGTGATCGAGCATGGAGGTTCGAAATTCTTGCGGAATCAGGCCGCAAAGGAGGTCGGCACGGGGCACTCCTGCAGAGCCATAGGGAAGATAGCCGGCGATCGCGGAAGTGATTGGAACATCGAGCGCGAGCCAAGGCCGGCGCAGGATCAGCATGACAGCGTCGCATCCCACCGCGATGCCATGACCGGCAGGCGCGGATCGCAGAGCATCGATTGCGGGCGACTTGCCGGATGGCGGAATGGGGTAACAAGGCACGGCGGCGAGAATAGCCGCGGCCGTCGGATCGTCTGCGATCATGGTCATTTCCTTGCGATTGCGGCGATCAGGCGCTCGAGGGTGAACGGATCGCCTGGGTTGGCGCGCTGCTTTTGTCCGGTCCTTCGGCGGGCGCCGGCGATGAACGGCTTGAGGCGGCTCACCGGAAACCGGCGTGCCCGACGTGCGGCGAGATCGTCCCAAAGCGCGATCAGACCGCCCTTCCCCTTCACCGTAAACTCCTGACCGGGATTGGGATGGGTGGACCAGCTGTCGAACACGGCGCGCTCGAACTCGGGGATGGCGGCGGGAGAGAGTTGTTTGGGCCGCGCGATGTTACCCCAGCACAAATGTCCTTCGACAAAGACGTTGAGGATCGGCGAATGCAGCAGCCTGGTATCCGCCGTGGGCCTTTGGTTGGCCGGCAGGGCGAAGATTCCGAGGCCTGACCGGGTGGCGACGAAGAGGTGTGCCGGATAGGGAACGGGGACGATGGTCCGTGCGCCAAGTACCCGCAGGTCGTCCGGTGGGGAGGATAAGGCGAAATAGGCAGGACGTACCTGCTCGGCCACCCACCAGACGAGGACGTCAGGGTTCGAGACAAGCACATTCTCGGGGAGGATATGGGGGATGGCGGTGCGGCCGAGTGCCTCGGTCCACTGGCGCAGATGCGCGCGGGTCAGCGGTGTTCCCGCTTCGATAGTGGGGCGATCCTCGCTGTCGAGCGTGACCGGGTGCATGCTGGCGAAGGCGAAGCTGTCATCGCCAGAGGAACGGGACAATCCCCGTGTATCGCTGCGGTAGAGCAGGATCGCGTTGGCCAGGACGAGACGGCCGTCAACGGCTTCGAAATGGGTCGAATAATCGGACATGAAAGTCTCACCTTCTTGTCGGGTCGTATTTGAGCAGGGCCTGGGCGCAGTCGAGGAAGCGCGCGCCGGCGCGCAAAGTGGCGAACCAGTCGTCGATACGCTTGGCGTCCGGCAGAGGGCACAGGCCGCAAAAGTCCATGAAGCCCATTTCCATGCCATGGCGGCCGATATCGTCGAGTTCTCGCGCGAACTGGTCGAAGGGTACGAGGGTCAGCGGCGGCAGGGTTGCGCATTCCTCGATGCCGGGGACATATTCGCAGACCGTCTCGAAGTCGAAATGCCAGGCGCTGCGTTTCGGATCGCATTTGCCGAGCGCTGCATGGGCGTCGTGAAGTTCGGCGAGGAGCTGGCGCAAGCGTGCCGGGAGACGTGAGGGCCGCGCGGCATTGTCCGCGATCATCCATTCGGGGCGCCGCGCGTTCATCGTCGACGGCAATGTCATCTCGCTGTTTTCGATTTCGTCGGCGCCGTACATGTCGATCATGCTCTGGCGGGCGGCTTCATCGTCGGTCTCGCCTTCCCAATAGTACATCGAGACTTCTTCGAAGAGGTCGTCGTATCCGAAGATCGGAAGAGCGCGGCCCAGCGTCTGCCCAAGCGCCTTGTAGACAGTGGCGCGCCAACGGATCGGGGCATCACCGGTTTCGATCCAGCCAAGGTCAATCTGGCCCAGGCTATCGCAGACGACTGCGATTGCAGGCGGTCCGTGATCGTCACCGTGAAGAACAACCGTGCGTAGCTCGACCATGTCGACGGGGCCGAGGATTTCGTGAACCGCCTTGCTGAAGACCCGTTCGATATGGCGGCGCGCTTCCGGACGCGTGAAGCTTTGCGTCTCCGCAGTGCGCGCCGCGACCCATTGACCGATCAGCTTGTGGTGCGGCGCCAGCGGTCCATCGAACAGGACGGGGATATTGTTCGACACCGCGGGTGACCGCCCGACAAGATTAGCCGAGCGGCGGGAGTGCAAGTCCCGTGGGGGCGGGGATCGGTTCGGAGATACCATGCCCGGCCAGGGCTGGATTGGTGGCGACCCGCGCATGGAGGGTCTGGGCCTTGATGCTGCAGGCGGGGAGCTGGGTTCCAGGAGGATTGCCGTCATCGCATTCGATCCATTCGAGCAGGGATTTGCGGGGCGCGGGCGGTATGGGTGCGGGCTTGCGGCGCGCCATACTCAGCCCTTTGTCCCGACGGCGCGGCGATATTCGGTGACATGGACGCCTCCGACCACGCCGGCATCGACGATCTCTGCGTTGATAATCGCGGGATAGAGTGTCGCATGGTAGGTGCGCAGGGCGTTCGGCTCGGCCGCGAGGTGCGGAGGCACGGGGAGGTCAATGCCATCGTAGCGGTAGGCGCGTTCGAGATGATTGATCTGCATTAGGGTCTCCTGACTGCTGGTTGTCGAAACGGATGGTGAGGGATCAGAACAGGCTCGCAGGCTCGTCCGCTTTCGCGTCCGCGGGCGGAGAGGCCGGAGCCGGGGCTTTGGCCGCGGGGCTGGATGCCGGGATCTTGGGGGTCGAGGCTGATTTCGCCTTCGCTGCTTCGATCGCGGCCGTCTTGGCGGCTTCGGCGACCTCGCGCTGTCCTGCCAGCTGGTCAGCGAGCGTCTTGCGCGCGGCGATGAGCTGACCGAGTGCTCCTTCGGATCCCCTGGCGAGTTCGGCATCGATCTCGGTCGCGCTTGCCGTAATGGCGATCGGGCGTGTCTCGCTTTTGTCGAGAGTGTCGCTGGCGCCTTCAGCCTTGCGGGGGATGATGGTCAGGGTGACGGTGTCGTCAGGTCCTGCGACAAGATCGAAGCTGAGCGAATAGCGGGCGAGCAGCGGCAGCAGGCTTGTGACAAGCATGGTGTTCAGTCCTTTCGTGTGGGGATCGGGAGGGTAATCAGGCGACGAATTCGGCGACGCGCGCGGGGGCTTCCTCGGGAACGGGTGTTGGGGCCGGCGGCGGGCCATAGATGCTGTCGAGAGTCATTGCGCCGGGCAGTCGTCCGGCCCAGTCGAACCCACTGCGGTTGAGCATACCGGTGATGAGTTCGGTCTTCTTGGAGGCGAGAAGCTTGGCGAAAGCCTTCGCGCCGATGTGGGCAACGAGGCCGCATTCCTGGGCGATGAAGCTGAGTTCGTCCTTGGTGTACCGCTCGAGAAAGGATTGATCGGCCTGCCAGCTGTCGCGCAGATCGACCTGGAACACGCGTGCGAGATCGGCGACGTGGCTGAAGCTGAGGACGTCCTTGGCATAAGCGGCGCCAATGACGGACAAGACGTTCGCCGAGCGGGCATCGTTCAGCGCCTGGATCTGAGCGATCTTTTCCGCATAATCGAGATCCGGGAAAGTCTCGCCGACCAGGAAACCTGCGCGCGATGTCAGCGTTTCGGCCTTGATCTGTGCAAGGCTGCCCGACATCGCCGCAACAAGGATGGTCGTCCGGGCGTGATCGGTATTGCCGGCAAGCGCGCGCGCAAGGGCGGTTCGCCATGTCGCTTCTCGAAATTCCTTCGTGCGTGCGGCGATCGATTTGGCGGTCACACCGGGCTTCGGGGAGCTTTGCGTCGCTTTCACCGGAGTGGCCGGAGCAAGCGTCGGCGATGGATTGGCTTCGGACTGTGCCGAAGGTGGCTCGCCCTCCCCTTCCCCATGCTGCGAAGTCGCGGACGGCACGGTATCGGTATCCGTATCGGCGGGCGGCGCCCCGTCATCATTAGGCGATCTTGCGAGCGCAGCCCTTGCCGCGGCTTCAGCCTGCGCTTCTTTCTCAAACCGGATCACTGAAGCGCCCCGGCTTTTCCGGAGGCTCCAACTTGTGAGAAGGAGCATCCGATATGAGCAAGACGACCAACAAATTTTCACCTGAAGTTCGCGAGCGGGCGGTTCGTATGGTGGCGGAGCAGCGAGCTGAGTATGGCTCGGAGTGGGAAGTGATGAAGTCGATCGCGGCGAAGATCGGCTGCTCGCTGGAGACGCTGCGCCGCTGGTGCCGCGAGGAGGCGAGCCGACGAGCGGGGCCAGCGGCGCTTGCCGCTGATGACCGGGAACGCCTGAGATTGCTTGAGCGCGAAGTGAAGGAACTGCGCAGGGCCAACGAGATTTTGCGCAAGGCATCAGCATATTTTGCGATGGCGGAGCTCGACCGCCCCGGGAGATGATGATGGCGTTTATCGACGCCCATCGCGAGGATTTGGGGATCGAGCCGATCTGCCGCGAGCTGGCAATCGCCCCTTCCTCTTATCGTGAACATGCCGCGCGCCGTGCCGATCCCGGAAGGCGTCCGGCACGTGCCCGGCGCGATGAGGAGATCAGGGAACAGATCAAGCGGGTCCATGAGGCCAGCTTCGGCCTTTATGGCGCACGCAAGGTCTGGCACCAGATGCGGCGTGAAGGCATCATGGTGGCGAAATGCACGGTGGAACGGCTGATGCGCGCCATGGGGCTGGCGGGCGTCCGGCGTGGAAAGAAGACGATCACCACCATCAGCAACCCGAAGGCGCAGTGTCCGCTGGACAAGGTCAATCGGGAGTTTCGCGTCAGCCGGCCCAACGCTCTGTGGGTTGTCGATTTCACCTACGTGCATACCTGGGCGGGCTTCGTCTACGTCGCCTTCGTGATTGACGCTTTTGCTCGGCGGATTGTGGGGTGGAAGGTCAGCACATCAGCCACTGCAGGCTTCGTTCTGGATGCCCTGGAGCAGGCAATTCATGCCCGCAGGCCAGGCCCCGATGACGGGCTGATCCACCATAGCGACAGGGGAGTTCAATACCTCGCGATGAACTATACTCAGCGCTTGGCCGAGGCCAAGCTCGTTCCCTCGGTTGGTAGCGTCGGCGACAGCTACGACAACGCCTTGGCCGAGACGATCAACGGCCTTTACAAGGCCGAGGTCATCTGGCGGCAGCGGTCATGGCCAAGCGTTTCGGCCGTGGAAATGGCAACGCTGCGCTGGGTCGATTGGTACAACAATCACCGGCTCTTCGGCCCTATCGGGCACATCCCGCCCGCTGAGGCTGAAGACAATTACTATGCAGCCCTCGAGAACCTCGATATGGCTGCATAGCCCAATGGAAACTGCCTCCTGAAAAGCCGGGGCGCTTCACACCTCGGCGGCTTCGGTCTTGAGCTGGAAGCATCCGGCATTGGTGCAATAGCCGTCGTCGACATGGGTCTCGAAGAGCGCGCGCTGGGTTGCGGAATTATAGGGGCACCTGGTGCATTCACTTTTGTCAAAACAGGCGGACGCAAGGTCCTGTGTCACACGCTTGAGAAGCTCCTGTGTCTTGGCGACGTCGAGCTGGGCCGTAAGGATGGTTTCGAGAGCCTTGTCCTGCTTGTCCTTCGGCACCGCGGCGAGCAGTTCGGCATGGCCGACCTTGATCCGGCGTTCATCCAGCGCGGTTTTGACCGGTTCGGATAGTTCCGCGAGGGCAAGCCGGCGATCGAACATGGTGCGTGACCATCCCAGACGCTTTGCGGCTTCCGCGCGGTCACCATGACATGCGGCAAGGACGCGCACGGCGGCATCGGCCTGTTCGGTCTCCGATGCGTTGTCGCGATCGTGGTTCTCTGCGATTGCCGCTTCGAGGGCTTCCTGATCGGTCATGTCGCGAATGACGACCGGGATTTCGCCTTCCGGGCCGTAAACCTCGAGTGAGGCCCGATAACGCCGCTCGCCGGCAACGATAGCGAAGAACCCTTCCTTTGGTCGGAGCAGGATGGGCTGCAAGACGCCGCGCCGACGGATCGACGCCACGAGTTCCTCATGCTTGGCTCGGTCGAAATAGCGGCGCGGATTATCTCCTTTGACGATTTTGGAAAGCGGCAGGGTGATTTCGGGACTGGGTTCTAGTGCGTCCAAGACACGTCTCCTTGCGGAATGTCGCGGACCCGTCCTTCACGGCCGTGCGCCTTCATTCCGGCGAGTCCATTCCGCTCCCCTCCCCCTTGCCTTTCGTGGCCCATCGGGCCTCAGGCCAGGTTGGTCGTTTTCGTGTGTTTGGAAAAAATGATGGCGAGCCAGGCCGCGGCTTCAGCCGCTGGTGATCAAATCCAGCAGACGTGCGTGCAGTAAGCCGTTGCGAAGTTCAGCGTCATTGATATCGATGACTGGGCCGATCTTTTCCATGCGCGGATGCGTGATCGCCTTGGCGTCGCGGTAGGCGTCTGTGTCGAAGCCCATCGCCTCGACTATGGCGATACGGTTCTCGCCGGTTTCACGAGAGTATGTTTCGATGATGAAGTCGGGCCGGCAGTTCCCAACGGGTGTCTGGATATCGAACAAGGGCTTGGTGATCGCGCTGTCGTAATAATGTTCGTCGAGCCGGTGCTGGATCCGCAGGAGATCGCGCAAGACGGTGCGTTCGAAATCGGAATCGACCGGTATGAAGCGCTGGCCGGAATAGATGGGCTGGGCGTAAGCGCGCAGCGGCGCGTAGCCTTTCACCTGCGGCAGCTCGCCGATGACGATCAGTGCCAGATAGGGGCCGGCGACGGGTGTGCCATGGATCGATGGGTGCTGGATGCGGGTCGCGATCTCGATCGGATCGCAGCCGGCGGCATGGATGATATTGCCCTCGATGCTGTTGGCAAACAGCAGGAGGAAACCTTGCGGCGCGTGTCCGCGTGGCCAACGGGGAGCAAGCGCGCGAATACCGGCATAGACGCGCCGGTGCCGGAAGGCCGAACCGTGCGTCCATAGCACCCTCGCCAACTCGACGCCTGGGGCAACTTCGATATGAGCGGCGACCTGCTGGATTGCGGCAAATTCGCTGGCGATGCCCCGTTCGTCACTGGGCGACAGCATGGCCTGGTTGCGACCTGCAAGATCGAGTAGTCGCCACATCAACCGGGCAAGCCGCGGGATATGTGGTTGGCGAATACGTCCGCTCGCGCTGTCGTCGGGTGCGCGCGCGAGACGAACCGGAGCCCTCTTCAGCACCGAGAAATAGCCATCGAGACGGTCGACTGGCCGAACCGGATCGGCAGCCGCCATGTGTCCGGGAGCGGCCTGGGCATGGAAGAATGGACAATCGAGGCGATGTTCGGGTCTTCCCGGACCCGTCAGACGTCTGAGGTAGAAAGTTTCCGCTTCGCTGAGATAGGCCGGGGTCATCAGCGGCGGAGCGACTTGCGCGCCCAGGCAGTCGCAAGCGATCCACATGTCGCCGAGCCTAGCCTGTTCGACGAGCACCACGCCGGCTTCTTCGTCGTCGTGATTGCCCTTTCCGACGTACCATCGCACGAGCGCGTTGCGCACGATCGGATCGATCGGGATACGTTGGTGCCCCCTGCCCCCGCGATCAACCAGCCACATGGAACGATCCAGGGCGACATCGGGGGCATGCCGCTGATCCTGTCAGCATGCACATTCTCCTGTCCACTGGCGTTCGGTGAGGAGCATAGCACATGGCGTATCGCCTGATAACGGTCTGGAGGAAGTTGCTCTGGTCGATTGGCCCTGTTCGTGATATGTTCCTATTTTTGCTTGTCTAGGAGATGTCACATGAGCAGCCCGAAGAAACTGCCTGGCCGGATCGATATCGACATCACGCTTGTCGATGCGTCGCTGGATCATGTGCAGCGTCCGGAGCGCCGGGCGATTGCGGCGCTGTCGATCGGTGTCGAAGCGAACGACGCGTATTACTCTGTGGTGGAGCTGCTCGAGGCTGTGCATCTTGTCGGTACCCGCCATCCAGATGGTCGGCGAAAGCTGGGCCGGATTCTGGGAGAGCGAGGCGATGATTACCAGCGTTCGATCTATTATGCGCTCGCCGGACGCGGTGCGTCCCATATGCTCGACGATCTCGACTGGCTTGCCGGGATACTCAAGACACGGGGCAGTGTAGCCCGTCACCATCCCGTGAGCGATCCGATCTCACCCTATGTATCGCCGGAACCGGATGGCCCGGTCGGCCTGTTCACACCGTCTTTTCCACTTGGTCGATCGTGGCGGACATTTCGGGCGCCAGCTGGTTGAGAGAATAGAGGGTTTCCGGGCGGGGTATTTTGTCACGGCATGACCTGTGCAGCAATCTCGGCGTTTTTGTCTGGGGTTGCGGTGACCAGGAATGGCTGTTCGACAAGACCGGTTCGTACGATGGTCTGGGGATAGCCGGCCCGCTCGCTCCGACGGCAGGCATATTCCCAGGCGCGCTGGAAGCTGTTGAGTTTGCGCTCGGCGGAGGTTTCCGACGTGGTCGGCATAGCAGGGGCCTTTCATCAGAGTAAGGGGTGAGGGATTGTCGCAAACCCTGCGTTGGGCAGTGAATCGCCCTCCCCCCTCCCCTACTTGGACCTTGACGTCGCTCGAAGCGCGTTATGAGAGGAATACCGTGGCGGACAGCGCCAGCTGATAGCCCTGATAGCCGCGTTACGTCGCAAACGGAGGTGGAGGCAATGTACGCTGCGATGGTCGACAGTTTGCTGCCTCTAGCATAATCAAAGTGCCAGGGCCGTTGTTTGATGCGCTGTGGGTTACGGTGTCCGATTGGGCAGGCCGGTGGTGTCTGGAACGAACCTCGCGGTTGCATCCCTCTTAAAGAATCATCTTATAAAAACGCCCAAGCGGAGCGCGGGAGCTTCTATAGATTCAGGATTCTAAGATTCAGGGCCATTTAGTCGTTGAAACTCAATGCGTTGATATGCCTCTATATGAGCCGGTGGGGGCTTTAGCGTGAGCGCGAGGGGGCTTTAATGCGAGCGGAAGGGGGCAACTAAATGAGCGTCCGGGGGTTAATGTGAGCGATTGGGGGTGGCCGGGATTCGATATGAAGTGGCCTTTGGAAGGGCTTGATTCAGCCCAATGAATCGTTTTGTTGGCCGACTGTGCTGGATTTGGGGTCGATTTTGAGGGCGATGGTGGCGGTCGGGATTGGCTGACGCCGGTCGTGCGGTTCTTTATATGAGTGATCGGGGGCGTCTGGGCTTGCAGTGGTAAGCGGTCAGTCCTTTGGATCGGCGTTTATATGAGTGGACGGGGGAGCCCCGGAAAACCGATTCGGATCAGCAGCTTGGCGCCGCGTTATTGTGAGTCGCTGGGGGCGCACATTGTTTGGTCTTTCGGCAGCTGAATGATCTAGGCCAACCGATCGTGTTTATGTGAGGAATCGGGGGCGCTCCTAAACCCGTGTATTTCTGCGGGTTTCGCGGCGCGTTCATGTGAGGACTAGGGGGCTGGTGACAGAGCGCCCTGCCCTCTTTCATGAGGCGGCGGGGGTTCGTCTATGTGAGTAAACGGGGGCGGGTTCTCTTTATGACACGTTGATGGTATGCAACTCATATGAAGCTCGATTCGGACATATCGGAAATCGAGGTAACATCAGGGCTGGAGAGTCTGAGCCGGACGCTGCGCGTTGCGGATGTGATTCGCCGCCGTGATCTCGATTTTGTAAGCAAACCCGGCGAATTGGTCGAGTCCGAGTTCGAGACCGGCTCGCTTGGCGCTGCTGCGCGCAAAGCTTTTGCGTTGATGCTGCGCAAGGCTGGTCCGGAAGCCTATGAAGACAAGACGTTCGTTATTACGAAGAAGGAGCTTCGAGGCTCCCACAAGGGTAATGAGCGTATTCAGACCGTGATGGATGAATTGCTTCGGGTCATTGTTCGTATTCGGACGACGACGTCGAAGGGTAAACCTGCGGTGATGTCCCAGGCGTTGCTGGCGAGCTGTGTCGAGGAAATTTCCGAAGACGGGATGAGCGTCGTCGAATTTCAGTTCTCGGATAATTTCAAGCGGGTGTTGCAGCGTTCGGACTATTATGCGCGCGTCAATCTCGGTGTGATGCTTGCGCTGCAGTCTCGCTATGCTCTCTCCCTTTACGATCTGGGGTGTCTGATCATCAATCGGCAGAACCGGGTGTACAAAATGAAGGTCGATGAACTGCGGCGGAAGCTTGGAGTTCCTGACGGCAGCTTTAAGAACTTTGCCGAGTTCCGGCGCGATGTGCTGGCGAAGTCGAAGGCGGAGATCGATCAACTGGCGGATTTCACGGTTGAATGGGAGGAAATCCGGGGATCGGGCCGCGGTCGGCCGGTCGAGGCCGTGAAACTGATGTTTCACCCCAAGGATCTTGAGGATCAGAAGGAAACCGCGCGCGAATTGGATCGTCCTAGGGTTGGTCGGCGCGCGCGGCGTGAGGGCACGGTGGAGACGATCGCGATCGCGGATCGGCCGAAGATTATCGAGCGTAAGCCGTTTCCCCGCGATTCCCTGCACTTCTGCCCCGACACGCGTTTGTTGACGATCGTTGCGGATTATGGCGGTGGTTGGGACAAGGATCTCATTGCGAGCGGGTATCGCAAGACGATGGGGTCTCGATTGGATAACCTGGTTGGGGATGCACTTTACAAGTCGTGGGAGGGGTTTTGTAAATCCTTCGTGCAGCAACGTGGGCGTGCATAGGCCCCTGCCCCCAATTACTCACATAAACGCATCCTGGGCGTCAGACCGGCCCCTCCCCTTCGGCGAGATCGAGCAAGGCGATGATGCCGTCGGGTAGGCTGAGGTTTCTGGCCTCGCACCAGAGGACTAGTCGGTCACGCTCGGGCTGCGACAGGCGCATAGTGATATGTTTGGTCCGCGCTGGCCCGCGCATTGGTTTGCGCTTGGGAATTGCGGCGGTTTCGGCTTGGACCTGCGGAAAATAATTCGCCGGGGGCGTTGGCCGGAGCGGTTCCCGGGTTGGGGATGGGTCGACCGCGGCACCCGCCGGCGGTGTAGACGCGATCAGGCTTTTGAGGCGAGCGGTTGGATCGTCATTCGTTTCGAGGCGCTGCCGGGTTTTGCCGATGATGTCACCCATGGCCGGAGTTGCGGGTTTGGGTTCAGCCATTGGATGCTTCCTTGTTCTGAATTTCGCCGAGGACGTCGGCGAGGATGCTCTGGGCTATGCGCCGGGCTTTCTCCGTTTTGGCGAGACCAGCTTGCTCCACTTCCGCGAGGGTCATGCGGAAATTCGACATGGCGCGGAATGCATCGAGTGTGTGCATTTGCTCCTTGAATATCGGCAATGCACTGCTGATTTGGGCATCGATTTCCCACTCGGCGCGCGAGCGCGCGACCTGTCCGGTTTGGGTAATGAGGACTCGGTATGGCACCCCGCCACCCATCTTCTGCAGCATTTCGCTGGTTTCCACGGTTCTTTCGAGGTCGAGGCGCGAGGAGCGGGTTGGTATCACGACAAAGTCAGAGTCCATCGCGGCATATGCGGTCTTGAAGTTGGACGTCCCTTCAGAATCCACGATCACCAGTTGTGCACTTTCCCTCGCCCTTTTGATAGCTGCGCCGATCTCGGCGTCGCGGATCTGGGAGGCATCCTCCACAGTGATGAGGGAGTCACCTCCCCTTCCCTCTTCGCGGCGATCGCGGTGCCAGTTTAGCAGGCTGTTCTGGCGGTCAGCATCGAGCATGAATACGGAGCCGCCTAGTGCCTCGAATTCAGACGCGAGCGCGAGAGCGAGTGTGGTTTTACCCGCGCCTCCTTTGCTCTGCGCGATGGTGATGACCGGCATTCGTTAGCTCCTCTAATATAAGGCCGCGCGTTCACCTGCGCGGCACAGGCCGACCGTGCGTAAGGATGCGCAGCACCAACCGTATGCGGATGTGATAACGCGGGTATAGGCGCTGTGCAAGTATGCCGCGCGTCCGCACTCGAACGTGCTGGGCCACGCGATGCTGCATGCACATCACCATCACACTGTAGCGGCGCGTTAGAGCGCGCGCGTAGCCGCGCAGTCGCACGCACATGCGAATACGCCCGCGCAGCACACAGCGCGTTATACATTGCGCTACAAGACGCCGCACGATATGCGGCACATAACGCTGCACAAATATAAGTGGCTGATAAAACGCATATTTCCTGGAAGGGAGAAGCGCGCTTTGGAATTAATTGAGCTCGCATTTCCTAGCGAGGAGATTGTCTAATGCAGCCATTTCGGTGTCGAACGCATCGAATACCGCAGCCAGATCGCGATCGACGGGAAGGGGAGGGGGCTCTTTAGCAGGCCGTCCCCGCTTTGGCCGCACATAGCCAAAATCTGCGGCCAGGTCCGGCGTCAGAAATTGGCGCCAGCTTCGCCGCTGCGTAATTTCCACGAGCAGACCGGCCGTCGCGGCGCGCTCGAACAGCTTGCTCGCTCCGGCGATACTCATGCAAAGTAACTCTGCAGCCGATTGCGGGGAGAGCAAAGGGCGATATTGGATCAGCGCCAGCAGCGCAGGGAGGGCGCCAGGGCGGTATTCGGCGGCGATCGCGCGCTGAGCGTCGCGATAGTGCCGCTCGAGGCTGTGCAGCCGCTGCAGCGCGATCGTCGCCGCGCTTTCGAGGGCGCGCAGCACGGCCAGCCAATCATCGTCATTGGGCCGGGGCTTCAGCCGGAACGCCTTGGCGCCGCCGGCAAGGCAGGGGAGGGGGCTAGCCACAAGGCCGCGGTCGCGCAACGCGAATGGCAAGGACAGCCAGGCCATGATGCTGTGGTCGATCCGCGCGAGCTGGCGGACGGTATCGAGCGCGCGGACAAGGGGGGCGTGCTCGGTCGCCGTTGCTGGATCTCCGATCGCGGTCGGCAGGCGGTCGCGCCAGCGAAGCCGATCGTCATCCTGCAACGCTGCTCGCCATTCCGCGAAGCGGTCGAACAGGTCGAGATGGCTGGGGAGGGGAGGACGACCAGGGATTTTGAGGTCGCAGCCCCACGAAAATACGTCAATTTCCTCAACCTCGGCCGACTGCAATTGCAAGGCCCGCGCATAGCCGCTCCACGCGGCGCGCGTGGACCATGCTTTGGCCACCGGACTGACGATAATCCGGGCATCGAGACGGGCAATCGCGGCTGTCGCGGCCGCTATCGCCGTGACCATTTTTGGGGTATAGTCGGGACCGTATCGGATGGGCGAGGGCCGGTTTTCCATAGCCAATAGTGAACTGAAACGACCTCTCGGTAAAGCATGCCCGGACGCATAGTGTTGATAATGGATCGTTATCAACACCCTATACATTGGAAAGTGGGCGCGCTATCCCTCGGCGCATGAGCGCGCTCCCGCCTGAAACTCTTCCTTCCGGGCCGCCAGCGGCCTTGCCGCCCCCCTCGGCCGATGTCGGGGAGGTTGTCGACGATGTGCGCGCGCTCGCCGGAACCGTGCGGGAGATCAAGGCTGAGCTGATCGAGGCGGCCGTGCGGGCCTGGTCGCACAACACGCGTCGCGCCTTCCGCTCGGATCTGAAAATTTGGGGAGCGTGGTGCCGTCGCCGGCGTCTCGATCCGCCGAAGGCGGAGGTCAGCGCCGTGGCGGCCTATATCCGCCAGATCGCCGGGATTGACGCCTCGGCCGAAAAGGTCCGCGCGATGGCGACGATCGAACGCTACATCGTCAACATTGGCTGGGCCTATCGTATGGCGGGCCTGCCCGATCCCACCGCCGGGGAGCTGGTCACGCTCGAAATGAAAGCGGCGCGCAAGACAGTGGGCGTGCGCCAGAAGCAGGCCCGCGCGATCCGCTTCAAGGGCGACATTGCCGATTTTGATTCACCGCCCTCCGGCGTGTGCCTCGCCCATCTTCTCAAGGCTGTCCGGCGCGATCTGCTGGGCTATCGCGACGCGGCGCTGCTGCGCGTGGCCTATGACAGCGCTGGGCGCCGCTCGGAGTTGGTGGCGATCGCCGTCGACCATATCCACGGGCCGGATGCGGACGGGGCAGGGGCCTTGTTCATTCCGACAAGCAAGACAGATCGCGAAGGGGAGGGGGCCTGGGCCTATCTTGCGCCCCCGACGATGCAGGCGATCGCGCGCTGGCGCGCGGCCGCGCATATCGACAAGGGGCCGTTGTTCCGGCGCGTCGAGACGCATTTTGACGGGACGGTCGCGGCGATCGGGCGCAGGGCGCTGCATCCCAACAGCATCACGCTCATTTACAGGCGGTTGATCCGCGCGGCCCATGCGAAGAAGCTGCTCGGCGAGATGTCGAACGCCGAGCTTGAGCGCTGGGTGACGGCGGTGTCGTCGCATTCGATCCGGGTCGGGGTGGCACAGGACAACTTTGCTGCCGCTGAAAGTCTGCCGGCGATCATGCAGGCCTATCGCTGGCGTGATCCCAAGACCGTCATGCGATATGGCGCGAAGCTTGCCGCAAAAGGTGGAGCAGGCGCCCGCATGGCGAAGCGCTTTGCGACTGCATAGAAATCCGCCATGCTCAGGGTGTTGGTTGGGTTTGGACACATCTAGCTGGACTATCCGAATGACGGTTCGGTTCATTCTGGCGATCGGAGATATTTGATACCAGAGCGCCGCTGGATAGCGAGCTATGGAAGGTGTTCGTTTCACGTCGATTACTGGTTTGCATCGATATCAGAAATGATTTTCCCGGCTTCTGCAAAGGCAGTATTGGCGGCGGGCACGCTGGCTTAGATAGCGATTTGCATGGGCACTTACGTCAACTCGTCGCGCGTGAAGCCGCCACCGGTCAAGCCGGCGCGGACATGGAGTGCAGACTCTTCCCAACGGCCGAGGCTGGCGGCAAACGCCAGCACAAGTAGGCGCCGGATATGGTCATCGAGCCCGGTGCGGCCTGGATTTCATTCCAGGCGATACGTGTAATCATCGCCTAGAAATCGCTATTGCACGATGTGCAATTGGCGAGCGAGCGGTCCACCCATTCGTCGCCCAAAACACGACGACGATTGAGCAGGCCAGCCTCGAGTGGTAGCCTTTTCATCGGGCTCCGGCAGTACGAAGCTTCTGAGCGCGGACGGCAGCGCTGCGGGCGCCTCGAGTGACGGCAGATGCGCTGAGTCCCGTTTGAGATGGCGTTTCCCTGCGATAGAAGAGAGCGGTGACTGCATCCCGAATTCTGGACCGTTTTGAGCTGGAAAATTCCAATTATGATCGGGTGTAGTTTATGAAGGAGCCGGACGCTGCCTCGGACTGGTAACAATCAGGGAAGCACGTCATGCCGGATAAACCGAAGACGCCCACATAATAGTCATTCTGTCGAACAACTCGCCCCTTAGCGCCGACGTGCGGTTATCGTAAATCTTAGTGCTTATATCGTCTCCAAAGGTAGGCCGACATAATTTTCGGCCAACGATCGCTGCGCTGTTATCGAGCCGCGGATGTAATCCAGCTCCGCCATCTGGATGCGACGATCGAACCCATCCATGTTGGGAAAGCGGTGCGTGATAGACGTAAACCACCACGAAAAGCGCTCCGCCTTCCAGACCCTCGACAGTGCGCGTTCAGAGTAGCTGTCGATGCCTGCGGAAGAATGGTCGCGATAAAATTCGCGCAGGGCTTGACTAAGCATGATCACATCCGACGCTGCCAGATTTAAGCCCTTGGCGCCGGTGGGAGGCACGATATGCGCTGCATCGCCCGCCAGAAACAAACGGCCCCAACGCATCGGCTCGGATACAAAGGAGCGCAGCGGCGCGATGCTTTTTTCGAATGATGGACCTCGCGTCACTTTGGTGGCAACATCTCGTCCGAGCCGTAGGCACGCTTCATCCCAGAACCGCTCATCGGGCCAATCCTCTACCCGGTCGTTCAGCGAACATTGGATATAATAACGGCTACGTGTGGCCGAGCGCATGGAGGCGAGTGCAAAACCACGCTCATGGTTGGCATAAATCAGCTCATGTCCGGCAGGCGGTACGTCCGCCAGAATTCCCAGCCACCCAAAGGGATAAACGCGCTCAAAGGTCTTAAGCACGTTGTTGGGAATTGCCATCCGACTAGGGCCGTGAAAACCATCGCACCCCGCCACAAAATCGCAATCGAGCCTATGCTCAGTTCCATTCTTTTTCCAAGTCAGGAAGGGCCGTTCGCTATCGACATCATGCAACATGGTCTCATCCGCATCCCAGATCACATGCACTCCGCGTGGCTCGGCCGCGTCGAACAGATCCCGCATTACCTCCTGTTGTCCGTAGACGGTTACGGTGGAGCCACCGGTCAAATTCGCCAAATCGATATGAATGATTTGACCGTCCAATGACAGATTGGTCCCGCTATGAACTAAGCCGTCCTGGTCCAGTCGAGACGACAATTTGAGGCGACGCATCAAGTCCACGGTCACCTGCTCCAGCACGCCGGCGCGAACGCGCCCTTCCACATAATGGCGATCACGCCGCTCGAGGACTATCGCTTCAATGTTTTCAGCGGCAAGCAGATGTGCAAGGAGCATGCCGGCCGGACCGGCGCCAATGATTGCGACTTGGGTTCGCATCTAATCCTCTTATTGGTACGGCGGGCTCGCATGGCCACCCCACGCCCCAAATTAGCTGGCAATACGCTACGCACCATGTCACGGCCGATAAAAAGATTGGACGATTCAACGGCAAAAATTATAGTCGGACCATGACCGCACGGCAGCAGATCCCAACCTTTTACCTCTATGGGGAGCCACATAGACTCGTCGAAGATTGCTTTACACATGTCGAGTCGTTAGACGATCGATCCCGGCCAAGTGAGTGGACGATCAAGCCACATGCTCACGCCGAGCTTTGCCATATTTTCCTGATCTGGGCCGGTGGAGGGAGTATGCGTGCCGATGGCCAGGTGCTGCGTTTTATAGCGCCATCCCTTCTGGTCGTACCGGCGACGGTGGTGCATGGCTTTTCCTGGGATGAGGATTCATCGGGAACGGTCGTCACGATGGCGACGCGATACATTAGCGACCTCGCGCGCCATGATCACGCGCTTGCACGGATATTTGACGCCGCAAGAGCGCTAACGTTGTCGCATTTCGAAAAGGAGACAGCTGAGCGTCTTGTGCAGGAACTTATGCGCGAACTGGCATGGTCGGCACCGGGCCACCGGGCAGCCGTCGATGCAACTCTTCTCTCGCTTCTCGTCGTTGTTCTGCGCAACGCTACGCTAGACGACAGGCCGATTAGAAGACCAGGCTATTATGCCGGAATCGTCGCGCGTCTTAGGGAGAGGATCGAGCACAGGTTCCGGGAACGAGAGCCCGTCTCTGTCTACGCCGAAACGCTGGGGGTGAGCGAAACGACCCTACGCCTGGCCTGCTCGAAAGTTGCCGGCATGTCCCCGACCCAAGTGCTTAATCAGCGCGCTCTGCTCGAAGCACGGCGCTCGCTACTTTATACAAATCTAACGGTCGCTGAAGTCGGCTACTCGCTCGGGTTTCCGGACCCGGCCTATTTTTCCCGGTTCTTTAGCCGCCATGTGGGGCTGTCTCCAACGGACTTCCGTAGCTCTCGTTCGTCATAGCGCGTCATCACGGCTTCGTCAGTTTTATTCCCCTCAAAAATGCATATGACTTGTATGTCATTAAATTCCTATGACTTATCCAGAGTTGGATGACAGATGATCAAGTCGAAAATTGCACGCCTAATTATCCAAATCACGAATAGCGGAACTCACCATATATAATCTACATAACTTTCTAGGCGTACTTCGTAATCGGGGTCTAATCGGCGCCGATAACCATAGTTCCATGCCGCACTCGTGGCATAACATTTGGCAAAGAAAGGCATTTTTCAATCACAAATGATCTGCATAGAGTATCGTACTTTTTATCGTGCAAAATGTGTTGAAGGCGGCGGGTGGTCGAAAGCATCGCAAATCCGTGCAGGAGAGACCAGCAAGAAATTGCAAGAGCCTCTAAATAATGCTCATCATGTTTCGGCACCAAAAGAGATATATAATTAGAAAATATATTAAACTTATTCTGTACGTCTCGCATATAATCGTCGCTCGCCGGGAGATCTATAAATATATCTGCTGCAAAACATAGTTGATATAATTGCGGATGCTCCTCGGAAAACCGAAGGTATCTATCAAATACGGAACGTACCTTTTCGATAGGCGCTTCATAAGGCTCGGCTGCTTGGGCCAAGCCGTCATTAATCATCCTTAATCCATGAGAGATCAGGGCTTCCAGGAAACGGCGTCTGTTAGCAAAATGTCGATAAGGCGCTCCCCGAGACACCCCGGTTGCGGCGGCCATTTCCCGAAGGGAAAGGTTACCGTAGCCAACCCGTTCGATTTCAACAACGGCAAGGTCAAGGAGCGCACTCTGAAGCTCTCCATGGTGGTAGGGACGATCTTTGCTCATGCGAGGAGTTTGGCAGAAACCTCGGGTATTCTCAATGATTACGGACAAGCGGTCGATAAATCCGCAGCAGCCAAATACCCGATCGAATGTGTATGGGTCAGATTGGAGGTGCGCAGGCATATTCATAAATTTCAAAGGTCGTATCTCCGCCTGGGCTGCGGATTTCACAGCGCAGATGTGGGTACAGACGAGCTTGATGGCGACGAGATTGTTCTTGGGGTACCTGTCGTAGTAGGTGGCTATGCTGCGGAACCGTTCGATCCGAAATTATGCCGGATTGGACCTGTCGATGGAAACGTCGCACGTCTGCGTCGTCGATGCCGATGGGCGCAAGGTTGGAATGCAATGCGTAGACAGCACGTCAGAGGCGATCGCCGCGGTGCTGGAGCGCTATGGTCCCATTGAGCGCGCTGTGATCGAAACGGGCCGGATGAGTCCGTCGGTTGCGCTCGGGCTGCGCGAACTTGGTGTCGCGATCATCTGCATCGACGCGCGTCAGGCCCACCAGAGCCTGAAGGCGATGAAGGCGAACAAGACCGATCCGCATGATGCGGCCAGCCTTGCCCAACTGGCGTACACCGGCTTCTCGACAACACGATCCGCGGCCTGTGCGCCACATTCGGCTATCGTCCCTATCCGTTAAAAAGACTCGGCCTTGAAGTAGCGCCGGTGTCCTGATTCAGTCTGCGCGAGTGGCGGAGACGGGTCGATGATGGGCGAGCTGACAGTGGCGCAGGAGGCGCTGTTCTACACCTTCAGCCTGGAGCGGCATGTGCCGGCGGATCATCTGCTGCGCTCGATTGACCGGTTTTGTCGATCTGTCGGACATTCGCGAGCATCTGCGCCCCTGCCTCCCGATTGCGGTGAGAAAGCTTGTCGACTTCGGTGTCCCGCGAGGGAACGCAGGGTCGGATGATCTGCGAAGGTCGAGGGATGGGCCGCCGAGCTCGCTTCAAGTCAATGCAACGTCCGGCCTTGTGAGACCCGATACAGCACCACCGGCCTCAGGGTCGGCGAGTGCGGGCAGATCCTTGAGACCCTCAAGGGACAACCGCCAAGCGATCGCAAATTACAGATCACGACTTAGTTGGCCGCTGAACTGCGCGAAACTTTATTTCAGGCCCTTCCCCAATCTGGAAGCCGAAGGTGGCGCGTTCGATTGAGGTCTCACGAACTACGGCTACCCGCCTCGCTTCTCCACTTGACATCGTAAATCTCGCCTGCAATGTATGCGCCGACAACATCGCTCATAGCTTGCATGATCCCGATGAAGGGACGCAGCGGTTTGGGAAGTTAGGAGAGGATGTATGGTGATAGGAGCGCCGCGATGCGAACGCGGCAACGCTACGCGTACGCGTCGTGAAATGGCGGACTCGTGCCGATCTCGTCTGAAGGTGCCTCATAGTGGGAGCGACGGGCGGCCATCGAATATAGGCGAGTCCTCAATCCCAACCGATACACGATTATTCGCGCCGCTAGTCAAACTTCATAATGTTTTATTCGCTGAATATGTTCCTGCAGCAAAGCGCAGGCGCGTAACACTTAAAAAGGCATGCGTTCATGACTAAGCTATTTCCTGACGGTCTCTCTTTCAGTGGATACAACACTCCAAGTAGAATTGAATGCGATATATATGATCTTGAGGTGGAGGGTGATGTTCCCCCGGATCTTAATGGTAGATGGTATCGCTCCGGCCCGGATCCCCAATATCCGCCATATCTGGGAGACGACATTTACGTGAATGGGGACGGGATGATCTCGATGTTTAACTTCGAGAACGGCCATGTCGATTTCAAGATGCGCTATATTCAGACCGAAAGATGGAAAGCTGAGCGGGCTGCCCGACGTTCTCTCTATGGGAAATATCGCAATCCGTGGACTGATAAACCTGAAGTCGCCGGGAAAAGCCGAGGGACCGCAAATACCGCGCCAATTTGGCACGCTGGCCGTCTCCTGGTGCTCAAGGAGGACCATGTGCCGATGGCTGTCGATCCGGACACTCTAGCCACCTTGGGCGATTTCACTTGGAATGGGCAGCTTAAAAGTAAAACAGTTACAGCCCACCCGAAGATAGACCCCGTTACGGGTGAGCTTCTTCTGTTTAGCTATGAATGTGAAGGTGATGGTTCGTCGCCAATGTGCTTCCTGATCGAGGACAAAAGTGGGAATCTTGTTAAAGAAGAGTGGTTCGATCCCCCATATGTCGGGATGGTCCATGACTTCGCGATCACGACTGATTACGTGATCTTTCCAATCTTTCCGACGACAATGGATCCCGAGCGCTTGAAGGCAGGTGGGGATCATTGGAAGTGGGACGGGAGTTTGCCTAGTTGGGTTGGCATTATGCCGCGAGCCGGCAGTACGACCGATATCCGATGGTTCAAAGTGCCTACGTCGTGTGGCTTTCACGTCATCAACGGCTTTAACGAAGGCACAATAGTCCATCTCGATATGATGATCTCCAAGCGGAATGGCTTCCCCTACATCGGCGACATCGCAGGATCGGCCGCGGATCCTCAGGATGGCGTCCCCTATCCCACGCGTTGGTCTTTCGACATGACGTCGAACGCCGTCGATGGAGGATTCTCATCGAAGAGTTTGGCCCCATATGGCGGTGAGCTGCCGCTCATCGATCCGCGATGCGTCGGTCGGGATTATCGCTACGCCTATATCTCAATGGTGGATCCGGAGAGGCGGATATTGATGGCCGGCCCTACCTACATGGGCGCTAACATGATCGGCAAAATCGATCTGACGACCGGCGAAGTCCAAACCTATCACGGGACTGACGAGACTAGCTTCCAGGAGGGCGCGTTCATCCCGCGCGGGCCTGGCGAAGATGAAGGTTGGTATATCAATATCGCCGATCGACATGACCAAAACCGTTCCGATCTGCTGATCTTCGACGCGCGCGCCATCTCCGAGGGGCCGCTTGCAACGGCCCGATTGCCGATTCGTCTCAGGAGCGCCTTTCACACGACTTGGGTTCCGGGAGTATGACCATGATATTGCCTAACGGCGTGACTGAGGCGTCAATGCGCGCAGCACTCACGGAATTTTCCGCGATCGTCGGGAACGAATGGTTCTTTGGTCCCGAAAACGAACGACTGACAGCCTATAACGACGCCTACCCGCTGGACGATCTCGCTCAGCAAGGATATATGATGTCGAATGCGAGTTTGACATGGCGCGGCCCTGAAAACCGCTACTCTGTTGCTGTGTATATCGATAATATCGAGAACGAGACGTTAAAGGCGACCTCGTTTGTACAACCAATCGTCGGTCTTCCTGTAGTTACACTTGAAGCTCCTCGGACTTACGGAATTCGAGCTAGATTTAATTTCTGATTCGTAGGGACGGCCTGCTTTCTCCATTGATCTTCTATTTACCACTAAAGAGGTGGAAACATGCGGTTTGAACGAATCAATCCACTCACTGGCGAAGTAGCATCCTCGGCTGAGGCTATGCAGGCCGCTGACATTCCGAACTTAGGCAATAGGGCTGCCGAAGGTCAAAAGGTCTGGGCAGCGCTGGGTCCCAACACTCGTCGCATGGTTCTGCTGCGGGCGGCATCGGCCTTGGAGGCCCGCAAGGACCAGTTTGTTGCTTCGATGATGCAAGAGACTGGGTCCACACGTGGTTGGGCATTGTTCAATCTGGAACTTGCTGCCGGTATAGTCCGAGAAGCGGCAGCGCTGACTACTCAAATATGCGGTGAAGTAATTCCTTCGGACAAGCCCGGCTGTCTGGCCCTTGTGATGAAGGAACCTGTCGGGGTCGTGCTTGGGATAGCACCTTGGAACGCACCGATTATTCTCGGCGTTCGTGCTATCGCGGTGCCGCTTGCCTGTGGGAACTCGGTGATCCTCAAAGCTAGTGAATTATGTCCAAATACCCACGCGCTTATCGTCGAGGCCTTCGCTGACGCGGGGTTTCCCGAGTCGGTAGTAAATATCGTGACTAATGCGCCAGAAGATGCTGCAGAAGTAGTCGGCGCGCTGATCGACGCGCCAGAGATCAAGCGTATCAACTTTACTGGCAGCACCCATGTCGGTCGGATTATCGCTCGTCGGGCGGCGGAAAATCTTAAACCTTGCCTGCTCGAGCTTGGCGGTAAGGCGCCGCTCCTGATTCTGGAAGATGCCGATCTCGACGAAGCCGTCAAGGCGGCAGCTTTTGGTGCGTTTATGAACCAAGGCCAAATTTGCATGAGCACCGAGCGAATTATCGTGGTTGACGCAGTCGCAGAGGCTTTTGCGGAAAAGTTTGCATCAAAGACGGCGACCCTTGTCGCGAGCGACCCGCGTGAAGGGAAGGCGCCGCTGGGTTCGGTGGTCGACATGAGCACTGTGAACCGCGTCAACGAGTTGGTTGACGATGCGATCGAGAAAGGTGCCAAGATCTTGACGGGCGGAAAAGGGGACAATGTGGTGATGTCTGCCATCGTGCTTGATGGCGTAACTCCCGCAATGGATCTCTATCGCGACGAGAGCTTCGGCCCGGTCGTGGCCTTAATCCGTGCTCGCGATGCCGACCAAGCGGTGGAGATTGCCAATGACAGCCAATACGGGCTTTCTGCGGCTATCTTCACACGCGATATCGCAAAGGGGTTGATGCTCGCGAAGAGGATCAAATCAGGCATCTGTCATATCAATGGGCCCACGGTTCATGACGAGCCGCAGATGCCTTTCGGGGGTACCGGAGCGTCTGGCTATGGCCGGTTCGGAGGCAAACAGGGGATCGATAGTTTTACTGAAACTCGCTGGATTACAGTTGAAACCCTGCCAGGACAGTTTCCGATTTAAACCAAGTCTAATCAAACTTACCAGTTGGGAATTAAAACAATGGATTTCACCACATATATAGATGCATTCAATTCCGGGGATTACGTTAATCTCGTGGATCAATGGTTTACGGAGGATGTGGTCTGGGAGGATGGCGGTCAAACGGTGACGGGCCGCGATGAATGGTTGAATTTGTTCCATTTCGTTCGAAATGGTATCCGTGAGATATTTCGGCCTATCACAGGCTTTGATGGCCCGTCGGGTCATTTTCGTGAGATCGACATGGATTTTCATGCACTAAAGTCGCGGCCAGACTTTCCGTTTGGACCGTTGGCGCCAGGCGACATGATGACGGTGAAGTTCTTTATCATATATGAGTGTGAAGGTAATCGGATTCGTCGCCTGAAAGCAGCGACTTGGCCTGTCAACTATGGAACGAGTAAATTACCGCGCTTGGGCGCTCACGTTACTCAGCGAGCCGCGTTTCAGGCTTTCCAAGCAGCGCTGGCCCATGAGCATGGCGCAAATGCAAGGCAGTATCTTGCCGCTCAATTGCAAATGGGCAGCACCGGTGGGACGCGTTCCAGTTCGCATGAAGACGCGATTGGCTCGCTTAGAGAGGCTGGCGTGGCCACGGCGACGTTGAAGGACGCGAGGGACGATGAACTGTTGCTAGATGCAGGCGGGCGTCTGATGAGACTAGGCCTGCAAAACGGTCTAATATCTCAATTCGAACTGGTTTAATTCGGCGCCGACACGTCCGGCGTCCGGCATAGCGTGAGACATGCCCTCATGTTTGTAAATAAAATCTCCGTTGAGATAAGTTGGGGTGATTGCGATCCCGCCGGGATAGTTTATTATCCCCAGTATTTCCGAATGTTTGACAGCTGCACCGCCGCGATTTTTCGCATGGTGACCGGTATTGACAAGCGCGCTATGATTGAGAGGTACGGGATTGTTGGTTTTCCGATGGTGGATACCGGAGCCCGTTTTTATATTCCCAGTCGGTTTGGTGAAGAAATTCAGGTGCATACCTCCGTTCCCAAGATTGGCCGTAGTAGTTTTGAGGTGTCACATCGCGTCTTCAGAGGTGAGGATCTGGCGATCGAGGCATTCGAAAAGCGCGTTTGGTCTGCCATCGACCAGGAGAGCGGAAGATTGCGAGGCATTCCATTGCCCCCTGAAATCGTGTCCGCGCTTTCCACTCCCTCCATCCATGAAGGTGTTTCGTCGTGAGCAAGCTGATTATCACCGTTGCTCCTACGGGCGGCATGGCATCCAAGAAGCAGAGTTCGCTTCTTCCCACGCAACCCGATGAAATTGCAGCTTCCGTATACGCATCTTACAAGGAAGGGGCAGCAGTTGCTGCGCTTCACGCTCGTAGGCCGGATGATGGCGCAACTTGTAACGCGGATATTTACCGTGATATTAACGGACGTATTCGCGATTGCTGCGACATCATTATAAACAATTCCACCGGGGGCGGATCAAGCGGTGACATGCTTGTCGAGAGGCCGGACGGATTGTTCGAATCAAGCTTCGAGGAACGACTAAAGGGCTGCGAAGCCGGTGCGGAGATGGCGACCTTCGATGGCATGACCTTCGTCGACGTCCATGGCGGACGGGAAATATGCGTAATCACGCCGCCCAGCCGCTGCGAAACGCTGGTGCAGCGTATGACGGACAGGGGCATCAAGCCTGAATGGGAGGTATTTTCACCAACCCATATATTGCAGGATGTAACACGACTCATTCAGAAAGGCTATGACAAGCCTCCCTACTACATCAATATGGTCCTGGGCGCAGACAAGGGCTTTCAAGGCGCCATGCCCTATAGTCACGATATCCTAGCGGCAATGATCGCGGCTTTGCCGCCGCAGTCGATTTTCTGTGTGTCGGCGATTGGGGCGGCGCAGCTGCCCGCGACCACACAGGCTATGCTGTTGGGCGGACACGTGCGCGTCGGCCTAGAGGACAATCTTTACTATAGCCGCGGGCAGTTAGCGACCAATGAACAGCTCGTGGCTCGAACCCGCCGCATCGCGACGGAACTGGGGATTGACATCGCATCTTCCGCAGAGGCGCGTGAGATCCTCGGCCTGAGTACCCCGAATTCTTGAATGATGGAGCCGGTCTATCAGCGTGCGCAAATCAGCGGGCTATAATGGAGAAGAGGATGGTTGGAAAGAAGCCACTTGTTCTGATGATCGTCACCCACGACACGAAAGAATTCGAGGGACGTTTTCTCAGAACCTGCCTTGAAGAAGCTGGATGCGAAATAGTCCATCTCGATCCAAGCGTGCGGCGTACGGTCGGAAGCCCCGAGATTCCACCCGAAGAGGTTGCTGAAGCGGCGGGGTGGAGCATTGAGAGAGTGCGTGCGCTTGGTCATGAGGGCAAATGCCAGGCTGTGATGATCGAGGGTGCTATCCGAGTTGCCCTTCATCATCATGAGGCGCAACCCTTCTCCGGCATTATCTCTATCGGCGGGTCGATGGGAACAACGCTTGGCACAGCGGTCATGAAGGCCTTTCCCTATGGTCTTCCCAAGTTGATGGTCTCCACCATGGCGTCGGGGTTCACTGCACCATTCGTAGGGGCGAAGGACATCATAATGTCCAATGCCGTCACGGATGTCTCAGGCATCAATTCGATCAGCCGCGATGTCTATCGCAACGCCGCGCTCGCTATTGCTGGCATGGCGAAGGGTTATGACCCTGCCGCACAGAGGGAAGATCGACCTCTCGTTCTTATGACCACATTGGGTACTACCGAAGCATCAGTTCGACGTGTAAGGGAAGCGCTTCAGGACGACGGCAACGAAGTCATGGTGTTCCATTGTGCTGGCGGCGGCGGCGGAACCCTCGATGCGATCGTTGAAGGACGTGATGTCGCTCTAGTGCTCGATTTGTCGGCAACAGAAATCGTCGACCATCTTCACGGCGGCCTTACAGATGGTGGTCCTGAGCGTGCGATGGCGGCGCTGCGAAAGGGCATTCCGACGATCTTGGCTCCCGGCAATGCCGATTTCATCATCGGCGGGCCGTTAGCGGAGGCTAAGAAGCGGTTCCCAGGCACGCGCTATCACATGCATAATGCTGCGCTGACTGCTGTTCGCACACAGATGCAGGAGCTACGAAATCTGGCCGATCACTATGCCAAAATGGTCATTGAAGCGAAAGGACCTGTACGCTTTTTCGTACCGTTGGGCGGCTTTTCCAGCCATGACAGCCCGGAAGGGCATCTCCACGATATCAATGTGCCCGGCCCCTTCGCCGAATATCTTCGCAAAGTCATTCCCAGCGCTATTCCGGTCGAAGCGGTGGATGCTCACTTTAATGATGAAGTGTTTGCTGACCGCATCATTCTCGCGGCCCGCGATTATCTCAAGATCGGAGTGCATGCGTGAAAGGTGATCTGCCTCTAAGTCCTGAGGATGTGAACGAAATCGTCACAATCCTGAAAGGCAGTCAATATGATCGGTTGGACATCCGAACCGATCGCTATCGGCTTCGCGTCAGCAGGGCCGATGCAGGAGAAGGTCAAGGGGAAGGCTGGAGCCAGGCGTGGTCGCTCGAAGACGAAGCGTCGCCTGCCGGGGCGACTGCCCAGTCGGGTCAGGAAGAAATCCCGGTTCCCGAAGGCATGCATGCCATTCGCGCACCTTTGCCTGGCGTCTTTTACCGCTCCCCAGCTCCTGGAACTGCATACTTCGTTGAGGTCGGCAGCAGCGTCGAGGCAGAATCCAATGTCGGTATCATCGAGACCATGAAGCTCTTCAATCCCGTCCCCGCAGCTTGTGCAGGCGAGATCGCGGAAATCTTAGTCGAGAATGGCGCGATGGTAGATGCCGGCGCCATTTTGATGCTCGTCAAATGATCAGGCGTCTCCTCATTGCCAATCGCGGCGAAATCGCTTTTAGAGTTATTCGCACAGCAAAGCGTCTGGGCATCGAGACTGTCCTTGGGGCGTCCGAAGCGGATCTGAATAGCGCGGCCGCATGGCTGGCGGATCATATCGTAAAGGTCGGTCCGGCTCCCTCGGCGCAAAGCTATCTCGACGTTGCCAAGGTGATCGCCGCGACCAAACTAAGTGGGGCGGATGCGCTGCACCCCGGCTATGGCTTTCTCTCCGAAAATGTGGGCCTTGCCCGTGCTTGCGCGGAAGCGGGGATCGCTTTCGTCGGCCCTTCCTCATCCAGCCTCGAGGCAATGGGTGACAAGCTGATGGCGCGTAAGGTCGGCATCGAAGCGGGCCTCCCGGTGGTCCCGGGCGGTGAGGCAGGCGATAAGGAGGAAGCGCGAAGGCGCGCGCAGGAAACGGGCTATCCGCTATTGCTCAAAGCTGTGTCCGGGGGCGGCGGTAAGGGAATGAAAAGAGTCGATAATGAATCGCAGCTAGATGGTCAGATCGATCTTGCCATGGCTGAAGCGCAGGCTTCCTTCGGGGATCCACGCATCTACGTCGAGCGCTTTATCACGAGCGGCCGGCATATCGAAGTGCAGGTGCTTGGCGATGGTGTGAATGCGATTCATCTGGGCACGCGCGACTGTTCGATACAGCGCCGCTTCCAGAAGCTGGTCGAGGAAGCTCCAGCAGCCCTTCTTCCCGATGACAAGCGCACGGCTATCGAGCAGGCGGCGGTCGATTTGGCCAAGTTTCTGGCATATCGAGGAGCAGGTACGGTCGAATTTCTGGTAGATGCCGTTACTTTCGATTTTTATTTCCTAGAGATGAATGCGCGTATCCAGGTAGAGCATCCCGTAACGGAAGCGATCACCGGCGTCGATCTGATTGAGCAACAGCTGTTAGTAGCAGCCGGTAGCAAATTGGCGCTGACACAGGAGATGATACGGCCTCGCGGTCATGCCATTGAGGTGCGCATCAACGCCGAAAACTGGCGCGAAGATTTCCAGCCCTCGCCCGGGCGCGCCGCATCGGCCAAGTGGCCGGCGGGCGAAGGCATACGCGTCGATACCCATATATTCAATGGCGGCCTCGTCCCGCCCTTTTACGACTCCCTCGCCGGGAAGCTCATTGTCCATGGCAACGACCGAGCCGAGGCTATTGAGCGCCTGACTGCTGCCTTATCGGTATTCGAGCTAGAAGGCATGGATTCAACAGCTGGGCTTCACGCCATTATCGCGGCTGATCCGCGATTCCGTGCCGGCGACGTCGACACCCGCTTCTTCGGAAATTTGAACAATGGCTGAAATAAATCTCGTCGACGTTTCGGTGCGCGATGGCAACCAGTCGCTGTGGGGCGCGACAGGCCTCGATACAGCAAAGATCCTCCAGGTCGCCGGCCAGATGGATCGCGTAGGCTTTAGAGCAATCGATTTCACATCATCGACCCACATGGCCGTAGCAGTGCGTTATTTCCGTAACAATCCCTGGGAGCGTATCAGGCGTGTCCGGGCTGCCATGCCCAACACACCGCTTCAATTTATCACCACCGGCCTACGATTCATTGCTTGGCAGCAGGCTGGTCCCGAATTTATGCGAATCGTCTATCGCCGGCTCCAACATAATGGCATCGGCCGCTTCATTGTTCTTGATCCCATGCATGACATAGATGCGGTTCTTGAAGCAGCTCAGCTCATCAAAGAAGAGGGTGATGCGCAAGTTATGGCGGCGCTGACATTCACCCTCTCTGCCGTGCACGATGATGCATTCTATGCAGATTTCGCAGCGAAACTCGCCAGATCGCCCCATATCGACCTGTTCTACATCAAAGATCCGGGCGGCCTGCTATCTCCAGATCGCGTGAAGACACTCGCACCGGCGATCAAGGCGGTGATCGGCGGGAAATCGCTGGAAGTCCACCCGCACTGCACGATCGGTTATGGTCCACTTACCGCTTTGGCGGCCGCCGATTGCGGAGCTGTCGATGGCATTCATGTCGGTATCGGCCCCCTCGGGGATGGCAGTTCGTTGCCCGAGGCCGGTAGGCTTGTCGCGAATTTGCGGGAAGCAGGCCATAGTGTGCCGATCGATGACAGGGCTCTAGCAAACGTTACCGATTATTGGTGGCGTCTGGCTAAGGCGGAAGGCCTCCAACCGGGCACGCCTCAAGCCTTCGATGCCAGTTTTCTGCGTCACCAGATCGCGGGAGGGGTGATGACCACCACTCGTCGACAACTGAGTGAACTGAAGCTCGAGCACCTTTTTGGCGCGGTAGTCGAAGAGACGGAGCGTGTTCGTGCTGAACTTGGATATCCTATCATGGTAACGCCCTTTCCCCAGATGGTGATGACGCAGGCGACAACAAATATCGTCAGCGGCCAGCGGTACGTTCAGGTATCGGATCAGATTTTGCGCTATGCAATGGGCAAGCTTGGGCGTCCGACGAGCCCAATCGATCCGGTGATCCTGGATGTCATCATGGATCGACCGCGGGCAAAGGAGATAGCTGGTGAACCGGATTTCCCTGACTATTCGGATCTCCGTCGCAAGTTTGGCGCGCATCTGGACGATGAGGAATTTCTGTTGCGCGCCGTGATGCCGGCGGATCAGGTCGACGCAATGCTTGCGATGGGACCCAGCCGCGCAACCTATACTCCGGAGGCTGCGCCGTTGATGAAATTGCTACGAGAACTTATTGCTAACCCGACCCTGAAAGATGTCGTAATCGACAGAAAAGGTTTACGATTGGCACTTCATTCTGGCGCTTCCGCGGGCAAAATGTAATGGTCAGTGAATCGCTTGACGGCTTGGCTGCCCGGCTTGCTGGTGCATCGGGTTTCATTTTCGACATGGACGGCACGCTTGTACTTGGCGACAGCGCCAGTTCTGGATATCGCCCGCTTCCGGGCGCAGAAGTGCTGCTGGAAGAACTTACAGCGCGCGGCATGCCCTTTAGGATTTTCACCAATGGGTCTGCCATAGCCCCGGCTCAATATGCGTATAACCTGCGCGTTGCCGGGTTGAAGGTGCCTGACAGTGCTGTGATGACGCCGACGACGGCCGCTGCATATTGGTTTTCTGAACGGGGGATCCGCAAAGTCAGGGCGCTGGGGCGTAGCGAATCATTCGTGCCGCTGCGTGCCGCTGGTATCGAAGTCGTCGAAAATGCCGCTCCTTCTTGCGCGGTTGAGGCTGTCTATGTCGCCTATCACCGCGCATTCACGTTCGACGATCTGGAGGCGGTGCTCGCGGACCTCGAAGACGGCGCGCAGCTCACAACGGCGTCCAATGTTCCCTTTTTCGCTTCGGAGGGCGGGCGCAAGATCGGAACTAGCTTCGCGATTAATGCGGCCATCACCGCGATGACGGGGATCGAGCCTGTCATACTCGGCAAGCCATCGCTCGCAGCACTGCATTGCGCCCGATCTTTGATGGGTCTGCCGACTGATGCGACGCATAAATTGATCGTCGTGGGTGACGACCCAGGGCTAGAAATGAGAATGGCGCGGGCCGCGTCCGCCGCGAGCATTGGTGTGACGACTGGTCTCTCAGATGCAACCGACTTTGGCGCACATGCCGATGAGCAGGCAGATTTCGTCGTCAGATCGCTCGACGAATTGTGCGTGCGGTTAGGCGAAAGAATTGACGCAGTATGAGGCTTTCGGAAGCTGCGCAATCAGGACTAGAGTAATCCTACGTTGACGGTGCTTCGCTGCGCTTCTTGGTGTGCACAATCACAATGAGACGACATTGATGATGATGGTTCCGCAAATCGGGCCGGGTTAGCAGCGAAAGATTGGGAAGGTTACGCTGGTGCGCGCTGGCGACTTTGCCCCATTGGCATCAATCCCGGGCCGCTCGGCAACCGTTTGGATCGCATAGTCCAGATCGGTCGTGGTCGGCTTGCGGAAGCTTTCATGCGACTTCTCGTGCTAGGTTCATAAATTGGCAGTGCCCGGCTAGCCGCAGGGCGTTCATCCAGAACTCTCGCCGTTGGCCGGTGGCGGCCAGGGCATGGCCGCGATCTTCTGCAATTCGGCCCCTGTGCATTATGCGGACACAGATTCACGGTAGCGGTTTGATGAGCAGCGGCATGAGGCCATTGGCGTCGAGATCGAGGTGATCGGACCAGACATAATCGCCGGTGAGATTGATGCGATCCCAACCCAATGGTGAGAGCCGAGACAGCATAGCCGGATCGATCTGGCTTCCGCGGCGGCGCATTTCTTCGACGGCGTGCCCAAGATAGCGACAGTTGAACAGGATGATCGCTGCGGTGACGAGGTTGAGGGCAGCCGCGCGGGTTTGCTGGTTCTCCAAGCCACGGTCGCGAAAGCGACCGAGCCGATGGAAGGCGACCGCTCGCGCCAGGCTGTTGCGCGCCTCGCCCTTGTTCAACTCGGCGGTGACCGTGCGGCGTAGCGCCGGATCGTCGAACCAGCGCAACGTGAACAGCGTGCGCTCGATCCGTCCTACCTCGCGGAGCGCCGCGGCGAGGCTGTTCTGCTGGCGGTAGGCGGATAGCTTTTTGAGGATCAGCGAGGGCGTAACGGTGCGATCACGCATCGCGCCGATGACGCGTTCGATATCCGGCCAGTGGCTGACGATCAGATCCCGGTTGAGCCTGTGACCGAACA
>NZ_ASTG01000029.1 GCF_000412635.1 Sphingobium bisphenolivorans | reverse complement strand
CCGCCAATCTTTGCAACAGAGCCCTGCGGCTTGCTCACGCCCTTCAGCGTCAGCGTGCCCGCCGCGCGATACGCATCGGCGCCGACGCTCTCCGCCCGCCTAGCGGTCAAAATGGCTTTGGGGTGGGCGGCGACGCCGAAAAACTCGTCGCCAGCCAGCATGCCGTCCTGATAAGCGTCGCCGACGCTCGCGCTCGCCAGATCGATTTCGACGCGGATGTCGGCGCTTTCCGGATGATCCGGGTCCATCACGATCGCAGCGGTCCATTTGGCGAAGCTGCCCTTGATCGTGTCGTCCCCATTTCCCACCGAAAAGCCAAGACTGCCCCCCGGCTGCACGGTCCAGCGCGGCGGCGGGCCGACCGGCTCCTCAGCAGCGGCGGCGTTATCCGCCTCAGCGGGGGCTGTGGCGTTGACGGGAGGCTCTGCCATGTTGGCGGGTGCCTCCTCCGTTTCCGCCGGAGTGGGAGAGCGCGGTGCCGCTGCCGCCGCCTTCGGCGCAGGGGAGGGCAGGATCGCACGGCCCACGCCGAAGCCCATGAGGATGAGTGCTGGCAAGGCTATCAACAACAACGGCGACCGCGCCGGCATCATCCGCCAGATCAATCCGTCCCCAATCAGCAAATGATGCCGCAGCGCGCCCGCCACATGCAGCAGGAACAGCGCGATCCCGATCCAGGCGAGCAGCCCATGGCCGCCCTCCGCCAGCTCATGGGCGGCCATCGGCAGCGGCAGATGGGGCAGGGGAATGAGGCCGAAGATCAGCGTTGGCACCTTGACCTTCGCGGTTGACACCAGCGCCCATCCGGTCAGCGGCGCGCCGAGCATGAAAAGGTAGAGGCCCCCATGTACCGCCTTGGCCAGCGCGCCCTGCCATCCGCCTTCGGCGGCCGATGGGCGCGGCCTCGCATAACGAACGACAATCCGCGCGATCGTCAGCAGCAGGATCGACATGCCAATCGACTTGTGCAGCTGGAACAGCGCAAAGCCCCGTGCGCCCAGTTCGTCCAGCGCCCAGCCGACGCTGATCTGGAAGGCCAGCAGCGCGGCGATCGTCCAGTGCAGGAAAATGGCAATCCGGCTGTAGCGCTCCATGCGGCCCCCCTCTATGCGCGAATAGCAGGGACGGGACGCTATGCGCTGCCCTGCTTCAAGTCCATGGGCACGGCCGGAAACGCATCGTTGCGGGTTCGACACGGAAAATAGCCGCCTGTGTCAAAAAGGTCGCAACGACGGCAATTTAACGGGTGTGATTGCATCGCTGCCGGCACAGGGTAAGAGCAGAGCTAGCAGGAACATGGAAAGCAGGACATGGCAAAACCCGAATCCTGGCGCCTCAGCCCGGACGCTTATCGCTTCGTAACCAGCATCGACACCCGCTTCCAGGATATCGATACGATGGGCCACATCAACAATGTGGCGATCTCCGGCATCTTCGAAACGGCGCGGATTCGTTTCCACCATCATCTTGGCCGTCACCCGCAGGAACAGGGCGTTCGCTGGCTGGTCGCAAATGTGAACCTGAACTTCGTGGAGGAAGCGCACTTCCCCTATCCGTTCGAAGTCCATTGCGCGATCGGCCATATCGGCCGGACCAGCTGGACCGTCAGTTCGGCGAGCTTCCAAAAGGGCATCTGCGTCGCGACCTGCGATACCACCGTGGTGACCCATGGCGCGGAGGGACGCCGCAGCATCGATGAGAATCTGCGTGCGGCCATGGAACGCAATTCGCTGATCCGTCCCTGAGCCTCGATCCCGCTCCTGCGCTGGCAGGAGCCCAGGTCAACCCTCGATTCGGAAAGCCAGCAGGGCAGCGCCGATCATCCCCGAAAGCCATCCATTCGGCGGGACCACTGAAAAGTGATGACCGCCGCTTTGGCTGGCTGGATCATCAGCATGGCCAGCAGGATGGCGATCGCCGGCCACAGCAGCGCCTGCACGCCCAGCGGAACGTCCAGCGCCGCATTCACCTCGATCATCAGCGGCACCAGTAGATGCCCGAGCAGCAGAATGACGATATAGGCCGGAAAATCGTCCGCTCGCGATACGTCCCAGGCCTGCCCGCAATGGCCGCATGCCGATGCCGGCTTGAGGAAGCGCCCGAACATCCGCCCTTCGCCGCAGGCGGGACAGCGGCCCTTCAGGGCAAGCGCCAGCGCCGGGCCCAACGGCCGGTCGACATCATTTTTGGGGCCTTCGCTCATTGTCCGGCCTCCTATGGTCGAAGCACGGTTCGGGCAACAGTCGGATCATTCTTTCTCGTCATGCTGAACTTGTCGCACTGCGTTCTCGCCCTTACGCGCAAGGCAAAGCCTGTTAAGAGGGGCGCCGATGCGCCTGCCCGGACCCGCTGAACCCTTTGCCCTGTTTGACGACGCCCGTGCGCGTGGTCCGGCGCCCGCCCGGCTGTATCGCGATCCGGTATCGATCATCGCCGCCCATCGGCTGGAGGAGGTGCAACCCGCACTAGACCGCCTGGCCGAAGCGGCGGAGGCCGGCCTGCACGCGGCGGGCTATATCGGCTATGAGGCGGGGTTGGCGCTGGAGGGTCGCCTCCATGGCCTTGCTGCACGTCGGATCGAAGGGGCCTCGCGGGAGCCGCTCCTATGGTTCGGCCTGTTCGAAGGCGTGCGCCTGATCCAAGCGGGCACTCTGCTCGATTTGCTGCCCGATCCTGCCGCCGCGACCGTGCATTCGGTCGAGCCGCTGATCGACGAAGCGGCCTACCGCGCGGCCTTCGCCCTGGTACAGGACTATATCCGCGCAGGCGACATCTATCAGGTCAATCTGACATTCCCCTGCACGGCGCGCTTCTCCGGCGACGTCATGGCTCTCTATGCCGCGCTACGGCCGCGCCAGCAGGCCGGCTATGGCGGGATCATCCGCACCGGAGCCTACAATATCCTCTCCTTTTCGCCCGAACTGTTCTTCACTAACGTGCGCGGCCAACTGACGGCACGTCCGATGAAGGGCACCGCAACGCGCCACGCCGATCCCTCCCGCGATGCCGAACGCATCCGCTGGCTGGAAGAGGATGCCAAGCAGCGCGCGGAAAATCTGATGATTGTCGATCTGCTGCGCAACGACCTCTCGCGCGTGTCGCGGGCGGGCACGGTGACGGTGCCAGACCTTTTCAAGGTCGAAACCTATCCGACGGTGCACCAGCTCGTGTCCACCGTCCGGGCGCGCCTGCTGCCCGGCCTGTCGCCGGTCGATGTGCTGCGCGTGCTTTTCCCCTGCGGCTCCATCACAGGCGCGCCCAAGGTGCGGGCGATGGAGATCATCGACGCGGTCGAGCCGCACCCGCGTGGCGTCTATACCGGATCGATGGGCTGGATCGATCCGGAGGGGGACGCCGCCTTCAATGTTGCCATCCGCACCATTTGCGTCGAAGAAGGAGCCTCGGAAGGGCGTCTGGGTCTGGGGTCGGGCATTGTTGCGGATTCGGAAGTGTCTTCCGAATGGGCGGAATGTCTCGCCAAGGGGCGCTTTCTCTCACCGGCATGATGCAAGCGGAAGGGGCTTGACTGGTTTCAATGGCATTAGCTGACGGACGGTTCGACCTGCTGGAAACGATGGCCTTCGATCCCGTCGAGGGGATCAGGCTGCTGGAATTGCATCTGCAACGGCTGAAGGCGAGCGCGACCGCCCTCGACTTCGCCTTCGACCGCCACACCGTGCGCAACGAGCTCCAGGCCGCGACCTTCCGCTTGCGCGAGCGCAGCCGGCTGCGCCTCCTCGTGTCGCGCGCCGGATCGATCGCCATCGAAGTGCGCGAGCATCGAACCTGGCCGCAGGCGATCATGCAGGTGGCTTGCGTCCCCCGCAACGCGTCCGCCGATGACCTGCGCCTTGCGCACAAGATCACCGATCGCTCCGTTTACCGCGATGCTTTGCACCGCGGCGGCACCTATGAAGTGGTGATGACCGATGAGGAAGGCTTCCTGACCGAGGGCAGCTTCTCCTCCATCTTCGTGGAGCGCGGCGACAAGCTGCTGACCCCGCCGCTATCGCGCGGCCTGCTCCCCGGCGTGCTGCGTCGCAGCCTGATCGAGATGGGGGAGGCGATCGAGGCCGACCTGAAGCCGCGCGACCTCGAAAATGGCTTCTTCATCGGCAACGCCGCGCGCGGCATGGTGGCGGCCTCGCTGGTTCGCTGACACCATTATCTGCCGTAGCGGCCAGCCGAGCCCAACTGGCAGTTGCCCCTCTCCGCGATGCGCACTAAGGAGCCCTCGCGTCCGCTTCGCGCGGGCCCAAGGGGAATTTAGAGAGAGATTGACGATGAGCCAGACTTCCGCTGCACTCGGCCGCATTCAGCCCTCCGCCACGCTGGCGATGAGCGCGCGCGTGAATGCCCTCAAGGCCGAAGGTGTCGACGTCATTGGCCTGTCGGCGGGTGAGCCCGATTTCGACACGCCCGATTTCGTCAAGGAAGCCGGGATCGCCGCGATCCGCAAGAATCTGACTCGTTATACCGACGTCGATGGCACCGCCGAGCTCAAGGACGCGGTCGTCTTCAAGTTCAACCGCGACAACGGCCTCACCTACAAGCGCAGCCAGATCAGCGTGAATTCTGGCGGCAAGCACACGCTGTTCAATGCGCTTGTTGCGACCGTGGATGCGGGCGACGAAGTGATCATCCCGGCCCCCTATTGGGTCAGCTATCCCGACATCGTGAACTTCGCGGGCGGCACGCCGGTCTTTATCGAGGCGCCGGCGAGCCAGGGCTACAAGATCACCCCGGCGCAGCTTGACGCCGCGATCACGCCGCGTACGAAGTGGATCATCCTCAACTCGCCATCCAACCCCTCGGGCGCGGCCTATTCGGCGAGCGAGCTCAAGGCGCTCGGCGAAGTGCTGCTGCGCCACCCGCACGTGCTGGTGATGACCGACGACATGTATGAGCATGTCTGGTACGCGCCGACGCCCTTCGCCACCATCGCGCAGGTCTGCCCGGATCTTTACGACCGCACCCTGACGGTGAACGGCTGCTCCAAGGCTTTCTCGATGACCGGCTGGCGCATCGGTTTCGCAGGCGGCCCGGAATGGATCATCAAGGCGATGGGCAAGCTGCAGTCGCAATCGACCTCCAATCCCTGCTCGATCAGCCAGGCGGCCGCCGTGGCTGCGCTGACCGGTGAGCAGGACTTCCTGGAAGAGCGCAACTCGGCCTTCAAGAAGCGCCGCGACATGGTCGTGTCGATGCTGAACGACGCGCCGGGCCTCGATTGCCCCGTCCCTGAAGGCGCCTTCTACGTCTATCCGGACGCTAGCGGCGTCATCGGCAAGACCACGCCCAAGGGCCAGCTGATCGACAGCGACGAAGCGCTGATCGGCTATTTTCTGGACGAGGCGAAGGTTGCCGCCGTCCACGGCGCCGCATTTGGCCTCTCGCCCGCATTCCGCATCAGCTATGCGACGTCGGAAGAGGTGCTCGCCAAGGCCTGCCAGCGTATCCAGGAAGCCTGCGCAGCCCTTAAGTAACGGCCGCGTTCCCCCCATCGAAGACGGCAAGGGGGACAATCTGCAAAACAGATAATGGAGGGAAAAGCGGCTGCCCGCTTTCCCCTCCATGCGCAAAAACGGAAACGGAATATTTCCGCAGCGCCGTCTTGCAGATGCAGCGGGCTGCTCTATATTCAGTTGCGATTGGAAACTGACCTCCGCCTTTACGCTCAATCTCTCGTAAAGAAGATTGAGCGACACTGTCTTTCAGCGGCAGTGTTCAGGCAAGGCTAAGCCAGACAAGAATATCAGCCTCCTGAAGAGGCGAAAGATCGAAAGGCAAGAACGCCATGACGGCATTCCTGAAATCAGACCTCTTTCTGCGGTTTCTCGGCGGGTTCGTGGTCGGCACAATAGGCATCCTGGCGTTGCAGCCAGATACCCAGCCGACGCTGACCAGTCCTGCCATGGCCGCTTCGACAAGCGCTGCCACGGCTCATTCCGACGATGCGACGCTCTGACGGCATCGCTTTCGCTGTTCTGGCGGCGCTCTCCGGCGCCTCCCCACTGCATGCCGAACGTCCGGTCCTCGCTCCGGTTCCCGCCATTGACGCCTCCTCGGCCCAAAAGGTTGAAACCGCCATATTCGCCGGCGGCTGCTTTTGGGGAGTGGAAGGTGTCTTCTCCCATGTGAAAGGCGTCCGCTCGGCGGTGTCCGGCTTTGCCGGCGGCCCGCAGGGGCAGAAGGTTGATTATGAGCGTGTGAGCCAAGGCGGTACGGGCTTTGCCGAGGCCGTGCGTGTCACCTATGATCCAAAGCAGGTTAGTTATGGGACGCTGCTGCGGGTATTTTTCTCCGTCATCGCCGATCCGACGACATTGAATCGGCAGGGCCCTGATCGGGGCACCCAATATCGGAGTGCGCTGTTCCCGCTGAACACGCAACAGGACCGGGCCGCCAAGGCTTATCTCGGCCATTTGAACAAGGCGGGTTTGTGGCGCGACCCGATTGTCACCCGGACCGAGGCTTTCACCGGCTTCCAAGCGGCCGGCGCCTATCATCAGAACTTTTTGACCAGAAATCCGCGCCACCCCTATATCCAACGCTGGGACATGCCCAAGCTGGCGGCGTTCAAGGCCATGTTTCCGAAACTATATCAGGATAGGCCGGCGGCTTGATGTCCCCTCGCCATCGGTGATCAATAATCCTGTCCTGCATAGCGGTGGGGCAGGTTGCCGCCAGCTGCGTCACCGACGAATTGCGCCCATATCCCGCCCGGACGCCAGGCAAGGTCCATGTCCGTCCGAGCATCCGTCCCGGCTATCCCAAAACCTCCCTCCGGTAGCATAGAGGACCGCAGAACGAGCTGGAGGTAAATTCTCCAGCTCAAAAAGCATCGAGCGGAGCCTGTCGCCAGACCCCGCCCGCTTGCACGATCAACTTTCCGGAAGGCTTATTTCGGCGCCAGCACCATCAGCATCTGACGGCCTTCCATGCGCGGATAGGCTTCGACCTTGGCGATCTCACCCACATTCTCCGCGACGCGCTGGAGCAGTTGCATGCCGAGCTGCTGGTGGCTCAGCTCACGGCCACGGAAGCGCAGGGTGATCTTCACCTTGTCGCCATCGCCGATGAAGTCATGGACCTTCTTCATCTTCGTATCATAATCATGATCGTCGATGTTCGGACGCATCTTGATCTCTTTGAGTTCCTGCGTCTTCTGGGTCTTGCGGGCGATATTCGCCTTCTTCTGGGCCTCGTACTTATATTTGCCGATATCCAGGAATTTGCAGACCGGCGGATCGGCGGTCGGCGACACTTCGACCAGGTCCAGACCCAGTTCGTAGGCTCGCTCGACGGCCTCCTGCGTAAACATCACGCCCAGATTTTCGCCTTCGTCGTCGATCACGCGCACCTTGGGCACGGTGATGAACTCATTGTAACGGGGACCGGACTTAGGCGGCGGCGCCATCGGGCGGCGCATCATCGGGGGACGTATAGCAGCTTCTCCTACGGTAGGTTCAAGAGTCTGGCGGGGTCTTTAGCGCAAAGCCGAAAGGGCCGGCAAGTCCGCATCTGCGGATTCGCCAACCCCATGTGGCATCGCTGCCTCACTGCATATCGGGAGCGCGGGCTTCCTTTGCAAGACGGGCGATCATATCCTCGATCGAAAGGATGCTCTGCCCTTCCTTGCCGAGTTCGCGCAGCGCCACGGTGCCATCGTCCGCCTCGCGGCGCCCGACGACCAGCAAATTCGGCACTTTTCCGAGGCTATGCTCGCGCACCTTATAGTTGATCTTCTCGTTGCGGATGTCGGTTTCCGCACGGATCCCCGCCGCCCGCAGCTTCTCCACGATCGCCTGTGCATAGCCGTCGGCGTCCGACACGATGGTCGCGACAACCGCCTGGACCGGCGCCAGCCAGAGCGGAAATTTGCCCGCATAATGTTCGATCAATATGCCGATAAACCGTTCATAGCTGCCGAAGATCGCGCGGTGGAGCATGACGGGCCGGTGCCGTTCGCCATCCTCGGCAATATAAGAAGCGTCGAGTCGTTCGGGCAGCACCCGATCGGACTGGATCGTACCCACTTGCCATGTGCGCCCGATCGCGTCGGTCAGATGCCATTCCAGCTTGGGCGCATAGAAGGCGCCTTCGCCCGGCAGTTCTTCCCAGCCATATTCCGGCGTGTTGAGGCCCGCCGCCGCAACCGCGTTGCGCAGCTCTTCCTCTGCCTTGTCCCACATTTCCTCGGTGCCGAAGCGCTTCTCCGGCCGCAGCGCCAGCTTGATCGAGTAGGTGAAGCCGAAATCCTTGTAGATACGGTCGGCCAGTGCACAGAAAGCGCGGACTTCCTCGACGATCTGATCCTCACGGCAGAAGATATGCGCGTCGTCCTGCGTGAACTGGCGTACGCGCATCAGCCCGTGCAGCGCACCGTGCGGTTCGTTGCGATGGCAGCAGCCATTTTCGTAGAAGCGCAGCGGCAGATCGCGATAGCTTTTGATCCCCTGGCGGAAGATCAGGACGTGCGCCGGGCAGTTCATGGGCTTCAAGGCCATCCAGTCGGCATCATCCGACACCAGCGGCCCTTCGTCGGCAACGTTCGGCACCTCGTCGGGAATGACGAACATATTTTCACGATATTTGCCCCAGTGGCCGGACTGCTCCCACTGGCGCGCATCCATCACCTGCGGCGTCTTCACCTCACGATAGCCCGCAGCGTCGATGGCACGGCGCATATAAGCCTCAAGCTCGCGCCAGATCAGATAGCCCTTGGGGTGCCAGAAAACGCTGCCATGCGCCTCCTGCTGGAGGTGGAACAGATCCATCTCCGCGCCCAGCTTGCGATGGTCGCGCTTGCCCGCTTCCTCCAGCCGCGTCAGATGCTCCTGAAGTTGCTTCTTGTTCAGCCAGGCGGTGCCGTAGATGCGGGAGAGCATCGCATTCTTCTGATCGCCACGCCAGTAAGCGCCCGACACGCGCGTCAGTTTGAACGCCGCAGGATCGAGTCGTCCGGTCGCGGCCAGATGCGGTCCCCGGCACATGTCCAGCCAGTCCTCACCCGACCAATAGACGGTCAGTTCCTCGCCCTCGGGCAGTTCGGCGGCCCATTCGGCCTTGAACGTCTCGCCTTCAGTCCGCCAGCGCGCGATCAGGTCTTCGCGCTTCCAGACCTCGCGCCGCAGCGGTTTGTTGGCCGTGATGATCTCCCGCATCTTGGCTTCGATCGCGGGCAGGTCCTCCTCCGTGAAAGGGCGATCCTTCGGCGCGAAGTCATAATAGAAGCCATCGTCGGTCGAAGGGCCGAAAGTGATCTGCGTGCCGGGAAACAGCGCCTGTACGGCCTCCGCCAGCACATGGGCGAAGTCGTGCCGCGCCAGCTCCAGCGCGTCTGCCTCATCCTTGGCTGTCACCAGCGCCAGCTGCGCGTCCGCCTCCAGCGGGCGCATGATGTCGCGCAGCTCGCCATCGACCCGCGCAGCGATCGCCGCCTTCGCCAGCCCCGGCCCGATCGCCGCCGCAATGTCCGCCGGAGTAGTGCCGGGCGCGACTTCACGCACGGAACCGTCGGGCAGGGTGATCTTGAGCATGGCGGACACGGAAGGTCTTTCTGTGATTGGGATGGAGCGGCGTAAATTGCCGCGCTTTCCCCATAAATGGGCCGTCCGCCCTGTCAATAGAAGCGCCGCCCGTCAGGCGAACAGCAGCCGCGCTTCGTCATCCGTGGCCTGAAGGAAGCCGAGCGGGCCGCCGACCTCCGCGCCCGCCGGCAGTGCCGCGGCCCGAAGACCGCACAAGGCGAGGCCGCTCTGGCATGCAATGATCGCGACGCCCAGTTCGGCAGCCTCCTCGATCAACATCGCAAGTGACGGCAGGCCCGCCGCCCGATGCGCCTCGTCCTCCGGCGCGGCGACAGGCGTGCGCAGCAGCGACACGGCGTCGAGTTGCAAAAAGATCGCCGCTCTTCCGCCCAAAGCCACCTGCGCCGCCGCCAGCACAAGCGCCCCGCGAAAACGCTCCGCCTCCGCCGTGGTGACGACGATCCTCAGTTCTCGCATAATTGCGCGGCGCAGGTCATGCAGGCGGCGTCCTTGGGAACAGCGACCTTGCGGAACCGCATCGAGAGCAGATCGGCGAGCAGGAGCTGCCCCGCCATGTCCTCGCCAAAGGGCACCAGCGCGCGGATCACCTCCAGCGCGGCCAGACTGCCCATCACCCCGGTCAGCGCGCCAATCACGCCCGTCTCGGAACAGTTGCGCTCCGGCGCGTCTTCAGGCGATCCGACCAGGCAGCGATAGCAGGGCTTATCGGCTTCCCATCCGCGATAGGTGGCGAGTTGCCCCTCGAACGATCCGACCGCGGCAGACACCAGCGGAATGCGCAGCCGCTGGGCACAGTCGGCGACGGCGAGGCGGGTCGCGAAACTGTCGCATCCATCCAGCACCACGTCGGCCTCCCGCAGCATCAATGCGGCATTGTCCGCATCGATGCGCGCATTGATGGGGATGAGCTTCACGTCGGGATTGAGCCGTGCTACCGCCGCCATCGTCCGTTCCGCCTTGGAGGCGCCGATATCCTCGCCAGCGAACAGTATCTGTCGCTGCAAATTGGAAAGCGCCACCGCGTCATCGTCGATCACCCGGATCGTGCCGACCCCAGCCGCCGCCAGATAGAGGATCGCCGGACTGCCGATCCCGCCGGCGCCGATCACGGCGACGTCAGCCGAAAGCAGCCGGGCCTGCCCGGCGCCGCCAATCTCCTTCAGCACGATATGGCGGGCATAGCGTTCCAGTTGGTCGTCGGTCATGAGGAAGAGACTCCCGTCGAACCGAATCCGCCCGAACCCCTCACCGTTTCATCCAGCTCCTCAACCTCGGCAAAGCGCGCCATCTGCACCGGTGCCGCCACCAACTGCGCGATCCGGTCGCCCCGTGCGATCACAAAGGGTTCGTTGCCCAGGTTGATGAGGATGACCTTCAACTCGCCGCGGTAATCGGCGTCGATGGTTCCGGGCGTGTTAGGCAAGCTGATCCCGTGCTTGAGCGCCAGCCCCGACCGGGGCCGCACCTGGACTTCATAGCCTTCCGGGATCGCCATCGCGAAGCCGGTCGATACGGCATGACGCCCACCCGGCACGATGATGACATCCTCCGCCGACACCACGTCCATCCCGGCCGCATGCGCCGTCGCATAGGCGGGTGCGGGCAGCCCTTCGCCATGGGGCAGGCGCTTCAGGCGGATTTCAATCGGTGCGAGGTGAAAGGGCATGGGCGACCTTCTCAATCAATCGGGAGGCAACGGCGTCCTTGGGCAGGTCTTCCCAGCTTTCGATGCCGGTCGAGGAAATGATGTGCACGCTGTTGCGCTCGCCGCCCATCACGTCGCCGGACACGTCATTGGCGACGATCCAGTCCGCGCCTTTGCGGGTCAGCTTGCTCTGCGCATGTTCGGCTACCTTCTCCGTCTCGGCGGCGAAGCCGACCAGCAGGGCAGGGCGCTTCTCATGCTTGCCGAGCGTCGCCAATATGTCCGGATTTTCAACCAGCGAGAGTGGCGTGGGCTTGCCCAAACCGTCCTTCTTGATCTTCTGGCCGGAGGCGTCGGCGGTACGCCAGTCCGCCACCGCCGCTACCATGATCGCCGCATCGGCGGGCAGCGCAGCCTCGACCGCCGCCAGCATCTCGCGCGCCGTCTGCACATCGACACGAGCAACACCGGCGGGCGTCGGCAGATGCACAGGCCCCGCCACCAGGGTCACGCGCGCGCCGGCTCGCACCGCCGCAGCCGCAATGGCGAAGCCCTGTTTCCCCGATGACCGATTGGCGATGTAGCGGACCGGATCGATCGGCTCATGCGTCGGTCCTGCCGTCACCAGCACATGGCGGCCCGCCAAGGAGGCGTCGGGTCCTTCGAAATCGGGTTGCCCGGACAGGGGATCATCTGCGCGCGGACGTGCGAGCAGCGCCTCCACCCGCCCGGCGATCGCCTCCGGATCAGGAAGGCGCCCCTTGCCGAACTCGCCGCACGCCATCTCGCCGCTGTCCGGCTCCATCACATGCACGCCATCGGCATGCAGGCGCGCGATGTTGCGCTGGGTCGCGGCATGGTGCCACATACGCACGTTCATCGCCGGCACCACCAGCACCGTCTTGTCGGTAGCGAGCAGCAGCGTGGTCGCCAGATCGTCGGCAATGCCCGACGCCATCTTGGCGAGGATGTTCGCCGTCGCGGGCGCCACCACCACCAGATCGGCCTGGCGGGAAAGCTGAATATGCCCGATCTCGCGCTCTTCCTTCAGATCGAACATGTCGCCATAAACATGATCCTCCGTCAGCACGCCCAGCGACAACGGGGTCACGAACTTCTCCGCACTCTCCGTCAGCACGGCCCGCACTGCGAGCCCGCGCTTGCGCAGCAGCCGCACCAGCTCGAGAGACTTATAAGCCGCAATGCCGCCCGACACGATAAGAAGGATGCGCTTGGTCATGGTGAGACGATCATTTGGTCAAGCGCTGAGCACTTGTCCAGCCTGCAGGCTTTATAAGAAGGTTGCCGCCGCTGCCATGGCCCCAGCGCCGACAGCGCCCGCCACCAGCGCCACCAGCGCATAGCGCCACCCTGCGCCGACGGTGATCAGCCGAACCTCGCTGAGCGGCGGCGGCGGCGGTGCGCCGCCTCGTTCGGGAAAGGCTTCCTCTATGCGCCGGACCAGTCCGGGCAGGCGCTGCAACGTGCGCCAATTTTCGATCAGCGTATCCGCAGCCTTCGCCTCCGGCCCCAACTCGGACCGGAGCCACTCCTTCACATAGGGACCGCTCGTTTCCCACAGGTTGATGTCGGGATCGAGCGCAGTCGCGACCCCCTCCACCATCACCATCGTCTTTTGCAGCAGCAGCAGGTGCGGCTGGGTCTGCATATCGAAATCGCGGGTGATGGCGAACAGCCCGTCCAGCATGCCGCCGACCGAGAGCTCCCGCACGGGCTTGCCGCGCATCGGCTCGCCCACCGCGCGCAGGGCCGTCGCGAACTCATCCACATTGTGGTGGCCCGGCACATATTGCGCCTCGAAATGGATTTCGGCGACGCGCTTGTAGTTGCCGGTGATCAGACCGTAGAGAATCTCTGCGAGCCAGGTGCGGGCGCGCCGGTCGATCCGGCCCATGATCCCGAAGTCGATCGCTACGATATCGCCATTGGGCGTGACGAACAAATTGCCCTGATGCATGTCTGCGTGGAAGAAGCCTTCGGCAATGGCTTGGCGCAGGAAGGCGTTGACCAGTCGCGCCGCCAGTTCCTTGACGTCGTGGCCTTCGGCGATCAGCGCTTCCCGGTCGGAAATCTTGATTCCGTCGATCCACTCCATCGTCATGACCCGGCCGGTCGTCCGGTCCCAGTCGATGATCGGCACGCGATAGCCCGGCATGGCCTCCATCGCTTCGCCCAGCTCTGACGCGGATGCTGCTTCGCGCCGCAGGTCGAGCTCGCGCGCGGTCCAGCGTTTCATGTTGGCGATCACCAGCCGGGGCCGCAACCGTGCGACCTCGCCGCCCAGCATTTCGCCATGGGCCGCCGCCCATTCATAGGTCTGAATGTCGCGGTTAAACTGGTCGATAACGCCGGGGCGGATCACCTTGACGGCCACCTCGCGCCCGTCGGCCGTGGCGGCGCGGTGCACCTGCGCGATCGAGGCTGCGCCTACCGGCACCTCATCAAACCGGCTGTAGATCGCCTCCAGCGGACGCCCGAAGCTCTGTTCGATCTGCGCCCTTATGGTTAGGAATGGCACGGGCGGCAGGGCGTCCTGCAGCCGCAGCAGGTCGTTCGCCGCTTCCTCGCCCACCAGATCGGGGCGCGTCGCCAGCGTTTGTCCCAGCTTGATCGCCGCCGGCCCGATGGACTGGAAAGCGTCGGCATAGCGCGGTTGCCGCGGCACACGGGCGCCAAGCCGCGCGAGCCGCACCAGTCGTCGCACCGGCGTCGGGGTCAGCGGATCCCGCTCGATCCCGCGCAGGGCACCATGCCGTGCCAGCGTCCGGCCCCATTTCAGGAGCCGCCAGATATGGGTGATATGGGAAGGCATGATTGGTTAAGCCCCTCCCGCACGCGGAATGGGTTGCCCGCGGCCCTGCACTGCTGCCATCAAATCTTCCACCCGGAATGGATCGCCACCAGCCCGCCCAGGATCGGCTCAACCTTGGTCTGTATGAACCCTGCCTCCCGGATCATCCGTTCGAATTCGGGCATGGGCGGAAAGCGCCTGATCGATTCGATCAGGTAGCGATAGCTTTCCTCGTCATTGGCGAACAACTTGCCCAGCTTGGGCACCAGCCGGTGTGAATAAAGGTCATAGACGTCCGAAAAGCCCGGCCAGGTCGTGGTCGAAAATTCGAGGCAGAAGAAGCGTCCCCCGAATTTCAGCACACGGTGCGCCTCGCGTAGCGCCTTGTCGATATGCGTCACGTTGCGGATGCCGAAGGCGATTGTATAGGCGTCGAAACTGCGGTCGCCGAAGCTTAGCTCCTCCGCATTCTGCTCCGACCAGATGAGGCCCTCCAGCCCCTTCTTCTGCGCCCGCTCCACGCCCACGGCGAGCATCTCGGGGTTGATGTCGGAAACGGTGACCTGCGCGCCATGCCGGTGCATCCGGAAGGCGATATCGCCGGTGCCGCCCGCCATATCGAGGATCTGCTCGTCACGGCGCGGCTTCACCCGATTGACGAACTGATCCTTCCACAACCGGTGCGCGCCAGCCGACATGGCATCGTTCATCAGGTCATATTTAGAAGCGACGTTGGAGAAGACGGCGCGAACCATCCCCTGTTTCTGGGAGGCGTCGACGTCGCGATAGCCGAAGGAGGCGGTTTCGTTCATGGCGGCACGCTCTAGAGCATTTTGAAGGTGAGAGGAAACACCTGAGATCAGCTAAAATGTCCCGGTGAAGCGGCAGGGACTTTCCGGCTCCTTTCCGCTGTCCCATATAGCGCCGAGCGCCCCTGCTGCGCCCTTTGCTGCCGAACCGATGATCCACAAGCGGACCGCTGACGATGCCCGAATTGCCCGAAGTCGAAACCACCGTAGCCGGCCTGCGGAGCGTGCTGGAGGGTGCCGAACTGACCCGGGTCGAGCCGCGCCGCGCCGACCTGCGCTTCCCCATACCCGCCGACCTGCGCCAGCGGCTGACCGGTGCGACGGTGACCGCGCTCACCCGCCGCGCCAAATATGGGCTTGTGCAAACGGACCGGGGCGACACGCTGATCTTCCACCTCGGCATGTCGGGGCGCTGGCGGATCGATCCGGCAGAGATCGGCGCGCATGATCATCTGCTGATCGAAACCAGGGCAGGGCGCCTGCTTTCGCTGAATGACCCGCGGCGCTTCGGCTCGCTCGATCTCGTGCGCAGCGAGGCTTGGGAAGAGTATGCGCCTTTCATCCGCATGGGTCCCGAACCCCTCGGGCCGGAATTCACCCCGGCCTATCTTGCCGGTGCGCTCAAGGGCAAGGCGACATCGATCAAGGCCGCGCTGCTCGACCAGCGGATCGTCGCGGGGCTGGGTAATATCTACGTCTGCGAGGCGCTCAACATGGCAGGTATCGCTCCCACGCGCCAGGCCGGCAGGATCAGCCGGCCGCGCCTCATCCTGCTGGTGGAGGCGATTCGCGAGGTGCTGACCGCTGCGATCGCGGCGGGAGGATCGACCCTGCGCGACTATGCCCAGCCAGACGGCGAGTTGGGATATTTCTCCAAACAATGGCGGGTCTATGGGCGGGAGGGGGAGCCCTGCGCCTGCGGAACGCCGATCCGCCGCCGCGTGGACAGCGGCAGATCGACCTTTTTCTGCCCGAAATGCCAGAAGTAGCGAGCCGCTCTCTTGTTGACGGTCGCGCTGATCCCCTGTAAGGGGCGCACCTTCACAGGGCCGGCCGGGCGATTCCGACGGGCTCTTTCAAGCAGATTTGACGAGAACCGAGGACAGTAAATGGCCAATACGCCGCAAGCCAAGAAGCGCATCCGCCGCAACACCCGCCGCGCCGAAATCAACGGCGCCCGCATCAGCCGGATCCGCACCCTGGTCAAGAAGGTCGAAACCGCTCTCGCCGCTGGCGACAAGACGGTGGCGGCCACGGCGCTTCAGGCGGTCCAGCCGGAACTCGCACGGGGCGTCGCACGCGGCGTGCTGCACAAGAATACCGCGGCCCGCAAGTTCGGCCGTCTGACGAAGCGCGTCGCCGCGCTCGGCTAAGCTAAGCCACTCTATCTCGTCAGTTATAATGTACGCCCGCCCCGCTTTTGCGGGGCGGGTTTTTTCATGTTCCTTTCGCTGATCCGTCATTTTCCCAAAACGACGCATTTCCCGCGATTCCCGCGTGATTCGGGCCGAAATTCGCCAAGGAAGTCTAATTTAAGTATTTGTTTTCATGTGGTATTTTGTGAAAAGTGGCGTTTCCCTCGGGTTTTTCGAGTCAACGGCTTTATTTCACATTTTTGACCCGGCGCGCCCTTGATCCGGCGAAGAAGCCCTGTCTATTTTGCCCCTCAAGCCGCTGCTCGAATCACATTCCTGGCGGTTATCAGACGGTTGCTTGACGGACTATGCCTTGGAAAAGCCTCGCTTTTTCGATTGGTATCTTGCGTCGATACGCCCTTGATCAAGGGCGCAGTTGATGGGGGTCGACTGTTTATGAAGGATATTACGGCAGTGGCTGGAAGTTTACGTGGGTCCGACACGCAGGAACATGCGCGCCTGGAATCCGCCTGGGCGACCATTCGCGCCGGGCTGCGCCGGGACATTGGCGCGCGCATGTTCGATCAATGGCTGAAGGCGGCGCAGTTGGGGGACTACTGCCCCGAATCGCAGACGCTCGATCTGCTGTTCGCCTCCGACTTCACAGCGAATTTCGTCTCCGGCCAGTTTGGCGATCGACTCCGCATGGCTTGGCGCTGTGCCGGTGCTGGCGTGCGTGAGGTGCGTTTGCGCCGCGCTCCAAATGCAGTGGGTCCGCGTCTTTTGGAGGTCGCATCGGCGGAAGCGCCTGCTCCTGCCGACCAGCATGGCGCCGGCGATCGCGCGCCCTCATCCAATTTCCAGCCGCGGCACGACTTTGGCGAGTTCGTGACGGGCGAAACCAACCATCTGGCCTTCTCGGCCGCGCGCGCCATGGCGGCCGAGGCCCAGCCGCGCTTCAGCCCGCTCTTCATTCATGGCGGTACGGGGCAGGGGAAGACTCACCTGCTGCACGCGATCGCGCAGGATTTTTCCAGCCACTCGCCCGCCGCCCCGGTGCTCTACATGTCGGCAGAGCGGTTCATGATGGAATTTGTGAACGCCATGCGCGCGAACGAAACCATGATGTTCAAGGCCCGGCTGCGCGCGGCGCGGCTGCTGCTGATCGACGATATCCAATTCATCGCCGGCAAGGGATCGACGCAGGAAGAGTTTCTCCATACGATCAACGATCTGATCGACGCTGGCGCCCGGATCGTGGTCACGGCCGATCGCGCGCCGCAGATGCTGGATTCGATCGACCCGCGCATTCTTTCGCGACTGGCGGGCGGCTTGGTGGCTGATATCCGTCCCGCCGGGCTAGATCTGCGGCTGGCTATCCTGGAAGCCAAGCGGGCGAACGCTGGCGATCCGCCGGTGCCGGATGCGGTCGTCGATTTCCTCGCCCGTTCGATTCGGTCGAACGTGCGGGAACTGGAAGGCGCCTTCAACAAGCTCATCGCTTATGGTCAGCTGACCGGAAGGCCGATCGACCTGGAGTTCGCACAGTCCATGCTAGCGGACACGGTTCGGGCGAACGCCCGCCGCATCACGGTTGATGAGATCCAGAAGGCCTGCGCCGCGCACTACAAGATCGACGCGGCGGAGATGCGCTCGAAGCGCCGTGCCCGCGCCGTCGCGCGTCCCCGTCAGGTGGCGATGTATCTCGCCAAGAAGATGACACCGCGTTCCCTGCCGGAGATCGGGCGCATCTTCGGGGGACGCGATCATAGTACGGTGATCCACGCGGTTCGCACCATCGAGGAACTGCGCCAGACGAACCCCGACATTGACGCAGACATTCGTGCGCTTCAGCGCCAGCTTGAAGGCTGACAGGCGTAGAGGAGTCGATTAGGTTCGGGCCCATGATCCGATCCATCCTGCTCCTGTTCGCTGCCCTGTTCGCTTTCCCTGTGCTGGCCCAGCCGCCCGCTGCTCCCTCTGCGAGCGACGTCCAGGTCGCGCTCGATACCAGCGCCGGGCGGATCGTCATCGCCGTTCATACCGACAGGGCGCCGATCACCGCCGCCAATTTCCTGCGCTATGTCGATCAGAAGCGGCTGGACGGCATCGCTTTCTATCGCGGGGTCGGCACGGCGGATTATGGTTTCGTGCAGGGGGGCGTGCAGAATGACCCGAAGCGGATATTGCCGCCGATCGCGCACGAGGCGACGACCGCCACCGGCCTTACCCATGACGATGGCGCGCTATCCATGGCGCGATACGCACCGGGCAGCGCCACAGGAGACTTCTTCATCGTGCTGGGTAAGATGCCAGGCATGGATGCCCATCCGGAGGCGGCTGGCGACAATCAGGGATTTGCCGTCTTCGCGCACGTTACCGAGGGTCTGGACGTCGTGAAAGCCATATTGGCGGCACCCAAATCACCCACCGCTGGCGAGGGCGTGATGAAGGGGCAGATGCTGGAGCAGCCTGTCAAGATCATCTCCGCCCGGCGCCTGCCCTGAGCCTTTGCAGGCATAACGCAAGGACAAAAGAAAACCCGGCGATCATCGACCGCCGGGCCGTTCGTTCGATGTTAACCTGCTCAGCCCTTCTTTTCGGGCGGCAGGGTGATCTTCACATTCTCGCCATTCTGGCCCGGGAAGCCGGTGAACATGGCGTCGATCAGGTTCGGCACAAGATAGGTCAGCCGGTTCGACAAAGACTGGGCCGATGCCTTGCCCTCGAACAGGCGCCGGTTGTCGCCCGCCCGGTCGATCTTCATGCTGAGATCGCTCGTGTAGACGGTATAGCTGGTGACGTCGGAATATCCGCTTGGACCGAACAACCAGGGATCATAAAATCCATAGCCCCACGGGCGTCCCCAACGTCCCCGCCAGCCCCAGCCGCCGTAAAAGAAGGGATCAGGCCCGGCGAACCCGGTGGACCGCACCTTCTCCCGGCCATTGTCGACGCCATAGGCGACCCGCACGATCAGGTCGGCACGCGCCGGATCGGCCGCCGGCCGATAGCCCGTCTGGCTGAGCCGCTGGCCCACCATGTCGGCATAATGCGAAAATTCCAGGCCTCCGCTAAGGCGCGGATCGTCGGCGACGACGACAAAGCTCTGCCCGGCGGGCGCCGGCAGCTGCTGGAAACGGGCGACATTGGCTTTGAAATTACTCGCACAGCCTGACAGCGCCACCAGCGCCAAAGCTGGCGCTGCGATCAAGCCGATCTTCTTGAAACCTGTCATTTTTCTACGTCCTGTATCAGGCTTTAAGCCTGCCGATATGTCTGCGCCCTGCGATAGCAAAACGCAACTGAACATCGTTTGAACGCGCGAAACGGGCGAACGGGCGCAAACCATGTCCTGCCACCTGCAAGACGACATGGTGGCATCCATCCCGTACGCCAAGAGGGGATCAGCGTCCGACCACCCGTCAAATGTCAGCGCATCAAGCCCATCGCGTCGTAAGCAGCGCGCAGCGTCGGCTCGGCGGCAGCCGCCGCCTTGGCCGCGCCCTTTTCCAGGATCGCGTCCAGGGCCGCGTCATCGGTGCGCAATTCCATGAAGCGCGAGCGTATCGGCCGTAGCGTCTCGACCAGCACCTCGCCGAGCGCGGGCTTGAAGGCGCCGAAGCCCTTGCCGGCGAACTCAGCACATATAGCGTCAGCCGTTGTGCCGGCGAGCGTCGCATAGATGCCGACCAGATTATTCGCTTCCGGCCGGCCGGCGAGCCCCGCGGCATTGTCGGGCAGCGGTTCGGGATCGGTCTTGGCTTTCTTCACCTTCTGCATGATCGCATCATCCTCATCGGTGAGGTTGATGCGGCTCATGTCCGAGGGGTCAGACTTCGACATCTTCGCCGTGCCGTCGCGCAGCGACATGATGCGCGCCGATTCCTTGGGGATGATGGGATCGGGCAGGGTGAAAAGCTCGACGCCGAAGTCAGTGTTGAACTTGGTCGCGATGTCGCGCGCCAGTTCCAGATGCTGCTTCTGGTCCTCGCCCACCGGCACGTGGGTCGCGTTATAGGCGAGGATGTCGGCGGCCTGCAGCACGGGATAGACGAACAGGCCGATAGAGGCGCCCTCGCGGTCCTTGCCCACCTTGTCCTTGAACTGGGTCATGCGATTGAGCCAGCCGATCCGCGCGGTGCCGTTCAGCAGCCAGCAGAGTTCCGCATGGGCCGGCACCCGCGCCTGGTTGAACAGCACGGACCGATCCGGATCGATGCCGGCTGCGACCAGCGCTGCGGCCATGTCCCGGACATTGCGGATGCGCTGCTCGCGCCCTTCATGCACGGTGATCGAGTGCATGTCGGCGAGGAAGAAGAAGCACTGGCTGCCGCTGTCCATCTCATCCTGCATCCGCACCCAGTTGCGGATCGCGCCCAGATAATTGCCCAGGTGCAGATTGCCGGTCGGCTGGATGCCGGAAAGGACGCGCATTTTTCTGTCCGCTTTCTTCAGGTTGCAGTGGAGCCCCGCCGACGCATCAACGCCTTGAGGTCGGACACGCGATAGGCGCCCGTGAGGAAACAGGCCACCCCGTAAAGCGCTACGCCCGCGCCGACAAGCGTGGCGAGCGCGATATAGCGGCCGATCATCGGTCCGCCGAGCCAGGGGTCGAGCAGGCTTTCGCCCGCGAGCAGCGCCGCGCCCATCGCTACCGCCGCCAGCGCGAGCCGCGGCAAGCGCCGCCGCAATTGCGCGTCCGCCGCGAAATGCCCGCGCTTCACCAGCGTCGAATAAAGCATCGCGACGTTGACCGTCGAGGAGAGCGCGGTGGCAAGCGGCGGGCCGACATGGCCCAGCAGCGGGATCAGCACGAAATTGCCTATGATGTTGATGGCGATCGACAGCATCGCATAGCGCACCGGTGTCTTGGTGTCGCCGCGCGCATAATAGCCCGGCGTCAACACCTTCACGAGGACATAGGAGGGAAGCCCGATCGAGAAGGCGGAGAGCGCCCACCCGCAGCGCTCGGCATCCTCGGGCGTGAAGCGGCCATACTGGAACAGGCCGCGGACGATCGGTTCGGCCACGGTCAGGAAAGCAACCGTGGCGGGCAAGGTCAGGAACAACGCGAGTTCGATGCCGCGATTTTGCGTGTCCATCGCCTGCTTGTCCTGCCCGGTCGACAGAAGGCGCGAGATGGTCGGCAGCAAGATGGTGCCAAGGCCGATGCCGATCAGGCCAAGAGGAAGCTGGTTCAGGCGGTCCGCGTAATAGATATAGGTGATCGATCCCGAGGCGAGCAGCCAGCCCGATAGCGCGGTGGAGACGAGCAGGTTGATCTGCGAAGCGCCTGCGCCCGCCGCTGCGGGAATGATGAGCCGCAGCAGTTCCTTAACGTCGGCGTCCAAGCGGGGGCGCTTGAGCTTCATCGACACGCCAGCCCTGCGGCAGGCCCATATCAGCCAAAGAAGCTGGAGGGTGCCGCCGACCGTCACAGAAATGGCCTGCACGCGAGCGGTTTCATATTCATTGGCTCCGTGGAAGAGCCACAGCCCAGCGATCATCGCGATATTGAGCAGGATCGGCGCGGCGGCATTCACCCAAAATTTGTCGAGCGAATTCAGGATGCCGCCGAGCAGGGAGGCGAGGCTTATCAGGGCCAGATAGGGGAGCGTGATGCGCGAGAGCATGACCGCGAAGGCGAACTGCTCGGGCGTCGGGTTTTGGCGGGAAAATCCGCCCGAAAGCGCCCAGGTGATCGGCCAGGCGGCCGCGATCAGCAGCGCGGTGAAGACCAGCAGCACCGGCAGCAGGACGGCAAGCGCGCGCTCGGCGAAATGATAGCCCTCGGCTATTCCGCCAGGTCCTGCCGCCTTGCGGTTGAACATCGGGATGAAAGCCGCGGAAAAGGCGCCCTCTGCGAAGAGCGCCCGGAACATGTTGGGAAGACGGAAGGCGACGCCATTGAAGGCGTCGGAAGCAAAGCCCGCGCCCACATAACGCGCCGCGAGCGAATCCCGCACCAACGCCAGCACGCGGCTGGCGAGCGTCAACCCGCCGACCGAGCCGAGCGCACGGACGAGTTTCATAACGCCGCACTCCGTTCGCCCTGAGTAGCCACTGAGCCCGGTCGCAGTGGCGTATCGAAGGATGGTTGCGAAGATGCTTCGATACGGGCCTTCGGCAAGCTCAGTCCCTACTCAGCACGAACGGTTGTGTGTTGCTCAGGCGTGACCGGCGGGCTCGCCTGCGGTCTGGGCAATTGCCTGAGCCTGCTGCACATAGAGGCTGCCGAAATCGATCGGGTCGAGCAGCAGCGGCGGGAAGCCGCCGTCGCGGATCGCGTCGGCCAGCACGCGCCGGGCGAAGGGGAAGAGGAGGCGCGGCGCTTCGGCCAGCATGAAGGGCTGCATCTGATCTTCGGGGACGTTGCGCATGCCGAAGATGGCGGCATAGACCAGTTCGACGGCAAAGGCGGTGCCCTGCGGCGCGGTCGCCTTGACATCGATCTTCAGCGACACTTCGACCACTTCCTCGCCCACCTTGTCGGCGCCGATGTTGAACTGCACGTCGATCTGCGGCTGGTCCTGCCACTGATAAACCGCCGGGGCGTTGGGATTTTCGAAGGACATATCCTTCACATATTGGCTAATCAGCGCGATCTGCGGGCCGGTATCGGCGCCATTGCCGTTGGTCTGGATGGTATCGGCTTCCTCGGCCATTTTATGTCCCTGGCTTTCCCTGTTGAACGACGTGCGCAGTGCCCGCCGATGATGCCCGCGCGCTTAGCAGGGGCAAGGGGGCAGGGCAATGGCAGCGGCGAAAAGGGGCCATTTGAATATGCGGGGAAACATGCCTATGTTGGCAGCGTTACAGTTTTTCAGATTCAGACCAAAGGGCCTGACCCCGTGTATGTGATCGTCATCCTCGCCATGATCGCCGGTTTTCTGGCGTTGCGGCTTTACTCTGTCCTTGGCAAGCGGACCGGGCATGAGCAGGAGCCCGCCCTTCGTCCGGCGGAGGATCGCGCCAAGGTGACGATCGTCCAGCCCCGGCCGATGGCGGAAATGGGCGCGGATTCGGTGCGCTTGGCCGACGGCCTGATCGCGCCGGGCGGTGAGTCTGGCGTGCGGTCGCTGATCGCGGCTGATCGCAGCTTCGACGTGCCGCAATTCGTGGACGGCGCGAAAGCCGCCTACAAGATGGTGCTGGAAGCGTTCTGGCGCGGCGACCGCCGGGAATTGGAATGGCTGTGCGACACCGATGTGCTGGCGTCCTTCGAGGAGGCGATCGCCGCCCGCGAGGCGGAGGGTCATGCGCTCGACAACCGGCTCGTGCGGATCGAGAAGGCGCAGATCGTCGACGCCAGCGTCAATGGCCGCATTGCGGAGGTTTCGCTGCGTTTCGAAGCCGATATCGCTGCGGTGACGCGCGACAAGGACGGCAATGTCATCGCCGGTTCGCTGACCGATGCCGTCAGCACCAACGACATCTGGACCTTCACGCGCGACCTGCGCAGCACTGACCCGAACTGGAAGCTCAGCGAAACCGACGAGGCTGCATGAGCCTGCGACAGTCGGGCGGCGCGCTGGCCGCAGCGCTGCTGCTGTCCGCTTGCGCTGGCGGGGTGATCCCGCCGGGCGCGGCGGGGCCGGCGCCTTCCCGGCCGCCGCGCGGCGGCGAAGCAGCGACGCAGCCCGTTCCAGCTACTCCCCGCCCGACCTTGCCAGTGGTGGTGGCGCCTCCGGCTGGCCCGGTCGATACGGCCAATGCCGTCACCGCAGGCGTCACGCGCGGGCCCGACATTGCCAGTCTCATCCCCTCGGGTGAGCGTTCGCGCAAGGCGTTGCAGGCCTTCCGAATTTCCTGCCCATCGCTGATGAAGCGGGCTGACCAGAGCGGGCTCACCAGCGGGTCCGACTGGAACAATGCCTGCGCGGCGGCTTCCAGCTGGCCCGAGGCCTCGGCGAGTGAATTCTTCTCCCGCTATTTCGAAGCGGTGCAGGTGGGCGAGGGCAAGGCTTTCGTCACCGGTTATTATGAGCCGGAAATCGCAGGATCGCGCACCCGTCAGGCCGGCTATGAGGTGCCGATCTATCGCCGCCCGCCTAACCTTATCGACGTCAATCTCGGCCTGTTTAGCGACAGCCTTAAGGGCAAGACTATCCGCGGCAAGGTGGATGGCACCAACTTTGTGCCTTATGACGACCGCTCCCAGATCGTATCGGGATCGCTCGCAGGGCGGGGTCTTGAACTTGCCTGGGCTGCTGATCCGGTGGAATTCTTCTTCCTTCAGGTGCAGGGCAGCGGCCGGCTGCTGTTGCCTGACGGCGGGGTAATGCGCATCGGCTATGACGGCCAGAACGGCCGTGACTATACCGGCATCGGCAAGCTGATGAAGGATCGCGGACTGATCCAGGCGGGCTCGATGCAGGACATCATGGCCTATCTGCGCGCCCATCCGACTGAGGGCGCGGCGATCATGAACGAGAATAAGAGCTTCGTCTTCTTCCGCGAACTGACTGGCGCAGGTCCGATCGGCGCGATGGGCGTGCCGGTCACCCCGGAAGCCACGGTTGCGGCCGACCCCAAATATGTGCCGCTGGGTGCGCCTGTCCTGCTGTCGCTTGATCGGGCCGAGCCCAATGGCATCTGGATCGCGCAGGATACCGGCGGCGCTATCAAGGGCGCCAACCGCTTCGACAGCTTCTGGGGCGCGGGCAGCAGCGCGCGGGCGATTGCGGGCGGCATGTCGGCAAGGGGCAGCGCGCTCGTGCTGTTGCCGATTGGATCGGCCGCTCGGCTCGGCCAATGATCCCATGGCGCGGCGGCATCTCTCTCCTGATGAACAGGCGCTCTGGACGGCGCTGACCCGGTCGGTTCGGCCCTTGCGGCCGCGTGTGGCGGAGCCAGTGCCGAGTATGGCGGTGCCTCTACGCGCGCCCGCGCAAAAGATGACGCTCCCTATCAGCACACCCTTGGCCGCAGCGCCTCCGCGGTCCCCCGCTGCGGTGTTGGATTCGGGCTGGGAACGCCGTATTCGGGCGGGCAGTTTGGCGCCCGACATTACGATAGACCTGCACGGCCACAGCCTCGCAGCGGCGCATAGTCGGCTCAACCAGACGCTTGCCGCCGCCGTGGCGCGCAATGTCCGCGTGCTGTTGATCGTCACGGGCAAGCCGCCGAAGACGGGCGGATCGGGGCGCGGCGCTATCAGGGGCGAGATCGGCCACTGGCTTGAAACCAGCAGCTATGCCGACCGGATCGCGAGCGTGCGGATAGCGCATCAGCGCCACGGCGGCGAAGGCGCGCTCTATGTCATATTGCGACGCAAAAAATAGCGGCCCGCGCAGCGCTCCACTGACCTTTTCTTAACCACTGCACTCCATATCCTCTTGATCCAGCTCACCGTCGAGCTGCGCGAGGCAGGAGACACATGCAGGGCGTGACATTGACCAGCCGCGCCACTGCCTTCGCCTGCGCCGCGGGGGCGCTGGTGTTCATCCTCTCGCTGGTGCTGGGCAACGACCAGGCCACCGATGTCGAAGGCGTCGGCCGCTCGCTCATTATCGCGATCCTGTGCGGCACCTTGAGCTGGGCGTCGGCCCGCCGCACGGTCGCCACCATCGCCAGCGCAGTAGACAAGGCCACAGAAAGGCTGGTGGCGGCCGCCCATGGCGACCTGCAATCCGCGGTGCCGGCAAATATCGGCCAGGAACTGCCCGATCTTTCCGTCGCGATGGAAAGCCTGCTGAGCCAGGTGCGCACCAATCTCGACAATGTGCAGGCGCTCGCCCTGTTTGACCCGGTGACCGGACTCGCCAACCGCGCCAGCTTCTGCCGCCAGGTCGAACGCATGCTGGCGGAACGCCGCGAGGAGGGCGTCGCCGCGCTGCTGTTCCTCGATCTCGACGGGTTCAAGGGCGTCAACGATACGCTCGGCCACGCGGCCGGGGACCAACTGCTCGCGCGTGTGGCCGGCCGATTGCGCGAAGTCGCGATGGCGCAGGCGAGCGCCGGCCTTGGCGATGCGCTGATCGGACGGCTGGCCGGTGATGAATTCACGCTGTTCGTGCCCGCCGTGCCCGATCATGAAGCGGCGCATCGCATCGCGCGCTGTATTCAGTTCGCGCTCGGAGAGCGTTTCGATCTTGGCAGCCAGCATGTCGATCTGGGCGCGTCGATCGGGATCGCCTGCTACCCGGACCATGGCGACACCCTGCCCGCGCTGCTTCGGTCGGCGGACATCGCCATGTATCGTGCCAAGCATCAGGGGCGCGGCCGGGCCGAGATGTTCACGACCGAACTGGCGCTGGAAGCGGCGGACCGGGCGGAACTCGAGCGCGACCTGCTGCTGGGCCTGCAACGCGACGAGTTTCTGATCGAGTTTCAGCCGCAGGTGGAAATCGGCAGCGGCCGTGCCGTGACGGCCGAGGCGCTGGTGCGCTGGGCGCATCCGGAGCGCGATCTGGTCATGCCCGGCGCCTTCGTGCCTGTTGCGGAGGAGAGCGGCGCAATCGTAGCGCTGGGAGATTGGGTGATGGGCCGCGTCTGCGAGACGGCGGCGCGTTGGTCAGCCGAAGGAATTGCGCAGCGGATCGCGATCAACATCTCCCCGCGCGAACTGGGGCAGGGCGATTTTTTCCTGCGCCTGCGCCATTCGATGAGCGCCCATCGCACGCCGCCGGCCATGCTGGAACTGGAGATCACCGAATCCCTGGCGATGGGTATGAAGCCCCGCGTTCTCGACCAGCTCCGGGCGCTGCGCCGCGACGGGGTGCGGATCGCGATCGACGATTTCGGCACGGGCTACTCCAACCTCTCCCGCCTGCGCGAACTGCCGGTGGACCGGGTCAAGATCGACCGCAGCCTTGTCCGCGACATCGCCATCTCGGCCGAGGCGCGGACGATCTGCAGCGCCGTAGTCGGCCTTATCCAGGGGCTGGGCATGGAAATCGTGGTCGAAGGCGTCGAAACCGAAGCGCAAATGGAGATGCTGCGCGTCATCGGCTGCACCCTCTTCCAGGGCTATCATCTGGCGCGACCGATGGGCGAAGAGGAATATCTCGCCCGCTTCGCCCTGCCGGCGTTGATCGCTCAGCCGGTGAGCGCGCCGATCGTCACCAGACGATAAATCTCTGTCAGGTGGCGCAGGTCCGCCAGCGCCACGGCCTCATCCAGCTTGTGCATGGTCGCGTTGTTAAGGCCGAATTCGACCACCGGACAAAGGCGCGAGAGGAAGCGAGCGTCCGACGTGCCTCCGGTAGTCGACAGCTCCGCCTCTACACCCGTGACCTGGCGGATGGCGCCCGCCACCAGCGTGGACAGCGCGCCCGGTTCAGTCAGGAAGGGCTCGCCGCTGATCTTGGCTTCGACCGTGCCGCCCTCCCCCGCTGCCAGGGCGGTGATGCGCTCCACCAAGGAAGCGCCGCTATGCTCATTGTTGAAACGGATCGAAATGCGCGCCTGAGCAGCGGCGGGGATGACGTTGGTGGTGGGGTTGCCAACCTCCAGATTGGTGATCTCGATATTGCTGGCCTGGAACCAGTCATTGCCTTCGTCCAGCACGATCGCGTCGACGGCGGCGAGGATGCGGACGAGGCGCGGGATCGGATTGTCGGCAAGATGCGGATAGGCGACATGGCCCTGCACGCCCGCCACGTTGATCCACATGTTAACCGAACCGCGCCGCCCGATCTTGATGACGTCGCCCAACCGCTGGGAAGAGGTCGGCTCACCCACCACGCAGAGATCGGGGCGCAGGCCATGCGCCGCCATCCGGTCCATGAGCGCGAGCGTTCCATAGATTGCCGCACCTTCCTCGTCGCCGGTGATGATCAGGCTGATCGTGCCGGGCAGATCATCGGGCAAGCCATGCAGCGCCGCGACATAGGCGGCAATCGCGCCCTTCATGTCCACAGCTCCCCGCCCGTAGAGCAGGTCGCCGCGCGTTTCGGGCGTGTAGGGATCGCTCGCCCAGCCATTGCCGGGCGGGACCACGTCCAAATGTCCGGCAAAGGCGAAGTGCGGGCCCACCCCGGTCGTTCGCCAGGCCAGCAGATTTTCGACCGGCCCGTCGGGCGCTTCCCCTGTCAGGAAACGATCCACAGTGAAGCCGAGCGGCTTGAGCATCCCTTCCAGCACCCTGAACACCTCTCCCGTCGCTGGCGTGACGGAGGGGCAGGCGATCAGTTTTTCGGCTATGCCGACCGGATCGGCATCGGTGCTGGTCATGCTCATGGGCTTGCGTTAGCGAAAGCAGGACAGCTTTGCCAGCAGGAGGAGGCGCTTGATGCCGAGGAGATTTCGTTGCCGGGTTGGAGGCGGCGTTTGACGGTCGATCGACGCGCCCTCATGGCGGCAATGGGCGCAGCGATGCTTGCCCCGAGGGCACTGGCGGCGCCGGCTGCAGGACCAGTGAAGCCAGCGCGGCTGCGGCCCGGTGACACGGTCGGACTGATTGAGCCGGCGGGCTTTACCGATGACTTGTTCGACCTTGATCTGGTCAAGGAGACGATAGCGGCCATGGGATTGAAGCCCAAGCTGGGGCAGCATCCGGTGCAGCGCTTCGGCTATTTCGCCGGCAAGGATGAGGAGCGGGCGGCCGATGTGAACGCCATGTTTGCGGATCCGGAAGTGCGGGCCGTCTTTGCCGTGCGTGGCGGGTGGGGCTGCGCGCGACTGCTGCCCCATCTTGATTTCCGAACGATCAGGGCCAATCCCAAGCTGCTGATCGGCTTTTCCGACATCACCGCCTTGCACCTCGCCTTCGCCGCGCGGGCGGGGTTCGTCACGATCCACGGTCCCAATGCCGGCGCGAGCTGGTCGCGCTTTTCTTGGGATGCGTTTCGGGCCGTCACTTTCGATGGAGCCACGCCCACATTCTCCAATCCGCAAGGGCAGGAGGATCGGTTGGTCCAGCGCAGCGGACGAGTGCGGACTTTCCGGGGCGGCAAGGCGAGCGGACGGCTGCTGGGCGGCAACCTGACCGTCCTTTCGACGCTGATGGGAACCCCATGGCTGCCGGATTTCGGCGGCGCCATCCTGTTCCTGGAGGATGTGGACGAGCCACCCTATCGTGTCGACCGAATGCTGACGCAACTAGCGCTCGCCGGCGTGCTGGGCAAGGTGGCCGGGGTCGTGTTCGGCCAGTGCACCGGCTGCGGCCCGGCCGGGCCGTCCTACGGCGGCTTCACCTTGTCGGAAGTGTTGCAGCAGCATCTGGCGCCGCTGGGCATTCCCGCCTTTCAGGGCGCAGCCTTCGGCCATGTGGCAAACCAGTTCAGCCTGCCGATCGGCGGTTTGGCGGAAATCGACGCCGACGCTGGCACGGTCCGGCTGCTGGAGCCTGCGGTGCGATAAGGCTTATCTTGGACTTAGCTGTCCGCCCGTTCCAGCGGATGGCCCTGTTCCCGCCAGGCGGCGATACCTCCGTCAAGCGCCGTCGCACGGGGGAAGCCGAGATCGTGCAGCGTCGCGGCGGCCAGCGTCGAAATCTTGCCCAGCTCGCAGACGGTCAGCACCTCCACGCTCGGATCCGGCAGCACCTCATTCAGGCGTAGTTCCAGCTGGCCGCGTGGCAGGTGCAGCGCGCCGGGCACATGGCCCTGCATGAACGCGTCCCTTTCGCGCACGTCAAGGATCACGAAGTCGTTGGCGCGGGTGTCGAGCCGGCGGAGAAGCTCCTCCATCGCCATGAAGGGCACCCGCGCGCTCGCCTCGGCCAGCAATTGGCGCACGGTCTTGCCGCCCGAGATGTTGGTGCGTAGCGCTTCGGTCAGGTGGGTCGGCGCCGACAGGTTGAGGCTGTTCATCATCGAAACGAAATCCTGCCGCTCGGCGTGAGCGAGCCGTGGGTTCGCGGCCTTCTCCTGTCCGATGGTCGATCCTTCGCGCTCCTTATAGTCATGCGCCGGATAGACCAGCGTGTCGTCAGGCAGGCTGAGCAGCTTATGGAACAGGCTGTCGTGCAGCTGTTCCGGATCGCCGCTGGGCAGGTCGGTGCGGCCGGTGCCGCCGATCAGCAGCGTGTCGCCCGTGAAGACGCGGTCCTCGACATGGATGCACATGGAATCGCGGGTGTGGCCCGGCGTGTGGAGGATGCGCATGCGCATGTCGCCAAGCGGCAGGGAATGGCCGTCCTCCACATGCAGGTCCACATGCGGCGCGGGCGAGAAGCGGTGCATGACGATGGGCGCGTGCAAGGCGTCCCTCAGCGCCCGCGCACCAGAGAAATGATCGGCATGGGTGTGCGTGTCGATGATGTAGCGGACACGCAGGCCTTGCCGGTTCACTTCGCCCAGATAGCGATCCACCAGGTCCAGCGCCGGGTCGATGATGGCTGCGGCGCAGCAGGCCTCATTGGCGATGATATAGGATTTGCATCCTTCGCCATCCTTGAAGACCGCGAAGAACATCGCCGCCTAATCCTGCGGTTGGGGAACGACGCGCAGATAGGGTGTGACGCTGTTCCAGCCGTCGGGGAAGCGCTGCTTGGCCTCCTCGTCCGAAACGGAGGGGACGATGATGACATCCTCACCCCATCGCCAGTTCACCGGGGTCGCCACCTTGTGCTTCGCAGTCAATTGGCAGCTGTCGAGCAGACGCAGCACCTCGTCGAAATTGCGGCCGCTGCTCATGGGATAGCTCAGCATCGCCTTTATGAGCTTGTCCGGACCGATCAGATAGACGGTACGAACGGTCTGGTTGTCGGCGGCAGTGCGGCCCTCTGAGGTATCACCAGCGCCGGCGGGCAGCATCTCGTAGAGCTTGGCGACGTTGAGATCGCTGTCGCCGATGATGGGATAGGTGACGTCCCCGCCGGTCGCGGAGCGAATGTCCGACAGCCAGCGATCATGATTGCCGACCGGATCGACCGAGAGGCCGATCACCTTGCAATCGCGGCGGGCGAACTCTGGCGCCAGCTTCGCCAGATAGCCGAGTTCCGTCGTGCAGACGGGGGTGAAATCCTTCGGATGCGAAAAGATGATGCCCCAGCTGTCGCCCAGCCATTCATGGAAGCGTATTGTGCCTTGCGTGGTCTGGGCGGTGAAGTCGGGGGCCTTGCTGCCGATCGAGAGCGTCATATTCCCTCTCCCTTGTGAAGACTCGGAGGCCGCGTGGTCGCGCGGCCACTTACCTATCATGGGAGGGGGGAGGAGGGTAGCGGATCACTCCTTTTCGTAGGCTGGGCGCATATATGCGCCGCGCCCATCCGGCGGGATGAGCGCCTTGTCGCGGATGGTGAGGACGAGCGTCTTGAAGCCCGGTTCGGGAACCTCCTTCGTCTTTTCCGAGGTGAGGGTGACGGTCCCTTGCTGCGCGGTCCAGCGTCCCTCCGCAAACAGGTCGAGCGCGCCATAGACCAGATACCATTGGAAGCGGCCGTCAGGCTGAAGCAGAAGTTCCGAGCCCGTCTCCATGACGCCCTGGAGATAATAATGCCCGCTGCGCTCGGGCGGCTGCTGGGCAAGCGCCGGGCCGGCGAGGAAAGCGGTGAGCGGGAGAAGGACGAGAGGCAGGCGCATGGCTGGAGTATAGCAGATTGCGCTGCGGACGAGATGCAGTTGTTCTGTTTCAACAGCACGCAACGTGCTCCTGCGGAGGCGGGACCACGCTTCAGCATGACCATCCGATGCTAAGCCTTCGAGAACGGCAGCAGCGCCTCGAACACCTCTCTTCCCGGCTTTCCCTGCACCGCCACGCCCTGGCGCAGCAGAAAGGCATGCCGCACGATCTCCGCCTGCTGTTCCAGACCGTAGCGGTGAAAGGGGCGCCCCGGCACGATCTCGTAGCTGTACCGGCAAAAAGGATGGCGCATCAGCGGCAGGAACCACTTGCCCCCGCGCTGGGCCTGCCAGACGTGGGTCATCTCATGGATGAAATGCCCCTGAAGGTGCAGCGGCCCTTCGCAAAAGTCCGCGCAGAACAGGCCGGAGGCGGGGTGGAACCAGAGGTCGCCGTCAGGCGCCATGGTCACATTCCGCGGCTGTAGCGGCCACCATTTGCGGTCGTGCACCCGCACCGGAGCATAGTCGATAGCATCCCCGAACATGGATCGGGCGAGGGCAACCTCCGCCTCCGTGAGCGGGCGGCTGGTCAATGGCCCTTATGCTCCTGCGGCTTGGGAGCTGCGGCGCCCGGCTTCTGGATCACCGCATCCACCAGCAGCCGGTCGCCGTTTGCGAGCAGGAAGGTCAAGGTCATCTTGCCCCGGCTGATCGCCGTGTCGTTGACGCCCCACAGCATCAGATGCTTGCCGCCCGGCGCGAAGGCGACCTGACCCTGGGCGGGGATATCGACGCTGTCGATCGGCTTCATGCTCATCTTGCCACCTTCGTCCATGCTCTCGTGCATCTCGACCTTGAGCGCATAGTCGGTGAGGACGCCGCGCAGCTGCGTTCCTGAGTCTCCGCCATGCGCGACGAAATAACCGGCGGACGGCGCATCCTTGTTGGGCGACAGGCGCACCCAGGCCTGATCGATATATGTGGGCGCCGGATCACCGCAGGCGCTGAGCGCGAGCGGGGCGGCAAGGCAGGCGAGAAGAGCTAAGGCGCGCATAGACAAGGCTTTCGTGACTGTCTCATTTCCGATCGTTTCGCACGCTAATCGTCCGCCCTTCTTGTGCCAAGCGAAACCACGCCTATATCCCTTGCGCAAACGCCCTTGCCTTGGCGCTTTCGTGAGGTATTGGGCCGTCAACCGCTGAATATGATTTGGGGTTCAAAGAGGACAAAATGGCAAAAGTAATCGGCATCGATCTGGGCACCACCAACAGCTGCGTCGCCGTGATGGAAGGCGGCAAGCCCAAGGTCGTCGAAAATGCGGAAGGTGCGCGCACCACGCCGTCGATCGTCGCCTTCACCAAGGATGGCGAGCGCCTGATCGGCCAGCCCGCCAAGCGTCAGGCCGTGACCAATCCGGACAATACGGTTTTCGCGGTGAAGCGCCTGATCGGCCGCCGCTTCGACGATCCCATGACCAAGAAGGACATGGAACTGGTCCCCTATTCGATCTCGAAGGGGCCGAACGGCGACGCATGGGTCGAGGCCGGCGGCAAGGATTATTCGCCTTCGCAGATTTCTGCCTTCACCCTGCAGAAGATGAAGGAAACCGCCGAAAGCTATCTGGGTGAGACAGTCACCCAGGCGGTCATCACCGTTCCCGCCTATTTCAACGACGCCCAGCGTCAGGCGACCAAGGACGCGGGCCAGATCGCGGGCCTTGAAGTGTTGCGCATCATCAACGAGCCGACTGCGGCTGCGCTGGCCTATGGCCTCGAAAAGCAGGACGGCAAGACCATTGCGGTCTATGACCTTGGCGGCGGCACCTTCGACATCTCCATCCTTGAGATTGGCGACGGCGTGTTCGAGGTGAAGTCGACCAACGGCGACACCTTCCTGGGCGGTGAGGATTTCGACGCGAAGGTCGTCGAATATCTGGCGTCGGGCTTCCAGAAGGAAGAGGGAATCGACCTCACCAAGGACAAGCTCGCTCTCCAGCGTCTGAAGGAAGCGGCCGAAAAGGCGAAAATCGAACTGTCGTCGGCGCAGTCGACCGAGATCAACCTGCCCTTCATCACCGCAGACCAGAATGGTCCCAAGCATCTGGTGAAGACCGTTACACGCGCCGATCTGGAGCGTCTGGTGGCCGACCTCATCAAGCGCACCATGGACCCCTGCAAGAAGGCACTGGCCGATGCGGGTGTTTCGGCGAGCGAGATCAGCGAAGTCGTCCTCGTCGGCGGCATGACCCGCATGCCCAAGGTGCGCGAGGCGGTGAAGGAGTTCTTCGGCAAGGAACCGCATACCGGCGTCAACCCGGACGAAGTCGTCGCCATGGGCGCGGCCATTCAGGCGGGCGTGTTGCAGGGCGACGTCAAGGACGTGCTGCTGCTGGACGTGACGCCGCTCTCCCTCGGCATCGAGACGCTGGGCGGCGTGTTCACGCGCATGATCGACCGCAACACTACGATCCCGGCCAAGAAGAGCCAAGTCTACTCGACCGCTGACGACAATCAGCAGGCGGTGACGATCCGCGTCTTCCAGGGCGAGCGTGAAATGGCGGCGGACAACAAGATGCTGGGCCAGTTCGACCTGGTCGGCATTCCGCCTGCACCGCGCGGCGTCCCGCAGATCGAGGTCACGTTCGACATCGACGCGAACGGCATCGTCAACGTCCATGCCAAGGACAAGGGCACGGGCAAGGAACAGCAGATCCGCATCCAGGCTTCGGGTGGTCTGTCCGACGCCGATATCGACCAGATGGTGAAGGATGCCGAACGCTTCGCCGAAGAGGACAAGAAGAAGCGTGAGGCGGCAGAGGCGAAGAACAACGCCGAAAGCCTGATCCACACCACGGAGCAGCAGCTTTCCGAGCATGGCGACAAGGTGGACGCGGGTCTCAAGTCCGAAATAGAAACCGCGATCGCAGCGACCAAGTCGGCGGTCGAGGGCGGCGACGCCGAAGCAATGAAGGCGAAGGCGCAGGAACTCGCGACCGTTGCGATGAAGCTGGGCCAGGCCATTTACGAGAAGGAGCAGGCGGCGGCCGCAGCGCCGGGCGCTGACGCTCCGAAGGCCGACGATGATGTCGTCGATGCCGAATTCTCGGAAGTGGACGATAACAAGGCGTAAGCTGATGTGCTTCCCCCGCATGCCGATCCCGGCATGTCGGGGGAGGGACGGCCGGGGGCGAGATGAGCACCGAAGTTGATTTTTACGAGCTGCTAGAGATTGAGCGCACGGCGGACGCAGCGACGATCAAGAGCGCCTATCGCAAGCTTGCGATGAAATATCACCCCGACAAGACCGGGGGCTGCATCGACAGCGAGGCCAAGTTCAAGGCTGTCTCGCAAGCTTATGAGTGCCTCAAGGACCCACAGAAGCGCGCGGCCTATGACCGGTTCGGCCATGCCGCGTTCCAGAATGGCGGCGGTGGCGGCTTCAATGGCCGGGGCGGCGCGGGCGGCTTTTCCGACCTCGGCGATATTTTCGAGACGATCTTCGGTCAGGGTGGGTTTGGCGGCGGCGGGCGCCAGGCGCAGCGGCGCGGTGCGGACCTGCGCTACGACCTGGAAATCACGCTGGATGAAGCCTATCACGGTAAGCAGACCGAGATCGAGATAGAGGTTTCAGCCGCCTGCGATAGCTGCGAAGGATCGGGCGCGCAGCCCGGCACCGGCGTCAAAACCTGCGGCACCTGTCAGGGCCATGGGCAGGTCCGGGCGCAGCAGGGCTTCTTCGTGGTCGAACGGACCTGCCCTTCCTGTCATGGCGCTGGCCAGGTCATCGAAAGCCCGTGCCGCTCCTGTCGGGGCGAGGGTCGGGTGGATCGGCCCAAAACCTTGTCCGTGAACGTGCCGGCCGGGGTGGACGAGGGTACGCGTATTCGTCTGTCGGGCGAGGGCGAGGCGGGCGCGCGCGGTGCGCCGGCGGGCGATCTCTACATCTTCCTGCATGTGAAGCGCCACGCCCTGTTCGAGCGAGACGGCACAACGCTATTCTGCCGCGCTCCGGTGAGCTTCACGACGGCTGCGCTGGGCGGCTGCATCGAAGTGCCTGGTCTCGACGGCCAGCGGCACGAGATCAAGATTCCCACCGGCATCCAATCAGGCAAGCAGATCCGCCAGCGCGGTGCGGGGATGCCGGTGCTGAACGGCCGTGGGCAGGGTGATCTGGTGATCCAGGTCGATGTCGAGACGCCGACCAAGCTCACCGCGAAACAACGCGAACTGCTTGAAGCCTTTCGCGAGACGGAAACGGGTGAGGAATGTCCGCAATCTACCGGCTTCTTCAGCAAGCTCAAGGAATTGTGGGGCGATTGAAGCCTGCTTCAGTTTGAGGCATGCACTGGGTGCTGAGCATCTGCGCTTTGTTGATGTCTGCTGTTGACCAGAGCAAGACATTCCTTCTCCCTTGGAGGAAGAAGGATACGGAGCCTTGCTGAACGGAGTGAAGCTAGGCGAAGTTGGATGAGGGGGAGCGGCTACAGGCCAGTCTTTAGCCCGGATCACCCCCTCACCCAGCTACGGCTAGGCAGCAAGCTGCCAAGCCTGCGCAGCCCTCTCCCTCAAGGGAGAGGGATAAGAGAAGAATGTCCGCTCTCCACCCATTCGTCATTCCCGCGAAAGCGGGAACCCATCTCCTGACGTTACCCCGAGCGCAACGCTGGGGAGTTGGATATCCGCCTCACCGGAGCTGCCGGTGACCAGTTGCCAGTCCGTTAGCCATCCATCGCAGACGAAGGCACAGCAGCTACGCCGCCAAAAACATGTCCGGATCAAGCGCCATCAAGCTTTCCGCTCCACCCTCGATCTTGCGCCGCAATGCGCCGGCGTCCGGCATGATGCGCTCGGCGAAGAAGCGCGCCGTCACCAGCTTGGTTTCCAGGAATTTGGCGTCCCCTTCGCCGGCTGCAAGCTGGGCCGCAGCGGCTTTCGCCATGCGCAGCCACATGAGGCCGGTCGCGACGATGCCGAGAATGTGCATATAGTGCACGGCACCCGCACCCGCATTGTCGGGGTTCTTCATCGCATTCTGCATCAGCCACATGGTGGCCGCGCCCAACTGCCCGCTCGCCTTTTCCAGTGCCTCGGCGAAGCTGGAGAGCTTGTCGTCGCTCTTCGCCTCCGCGACCTCGCCGGCGACGAGCTTGAGAAAGGCTTGTAGCGCCCGCCCGCCATTCATCGGCAGCTTGCGGCCGACAAGGTCCATCGCCTGTACGCCGTTCGTCCCTTCGTAAATCTGGGCGATGCGGGCGTCTCGGACATATTGTTCGACGCCATTTTCCCAGATGTAGCCATGGCCGCCAAACACCTGTTGCGCCATGACCGCGACGTCGAAGCCCTTGTCGGTGCCATAGCCCTTCAGCACCGGGGTCAGCAGCTGGACCAGATCGTCCGCCGCCTCCCGTTCCTCCTGCGTCGCAGCCAGATGGGCAAGATCGACCTGCAATGCGCCCCATAGCATCAGCGCGCGTAGCCCTTCGGTAAGCGCCTTTGCTTCCATCAGCATGCGGCGCACGTCGGGATGGACGAACAATGTGTCGGCCTTCTCATCGACATCCTTGGCCCCCGTCAGCGCACGGCCCTGCCGCCGCTCCCGGGCATAATGGACGGCGTTCTGATAGGCGATCTCGGCCTGACCCAGGCCCTGCATTCCGACCCACATGCGGGCCGCGTTCATCATGATGAACATGGCGGCGAGGCCCTTATTCTCCTCACCCACCAGCCAACCGGTCGCGCCGTCATAGTTCATGACGCAGGTCGCGTTGCCGTGAATGCCCATCTTATGTTCAAGCGATCCGCAGGAAACAGCATTGCGCTCCCCAAGCGCCCCGTCCTCTTCGACGAGGAACTTCGGCACGACGAACAGGGATATTCCCTTGCTGCCCTCCGGTGCGCCCGGCGTTTTGGCGAGGACGAGGTGAATGATGTTTTCGGCGAGATCATGTTCGCCCGAGGAGATGAAGATCTTGGTACCGGTGATGGCATAGCTGCCGTCGCCGCGCGGTTCCGCCCGTGTTCTGATGAGCCCAAGGTCGGTGCCCGCCTGCGGTTCGGTGAGGTTCATGGTGCCGGTCCATTTGCCGGACACCATGTTCGGCAGGTATTTCTGCTTCTGTTCCTCGCTACCCTTGGCGAGCAGCGCCTGCACCGCGCCGTTGGTGAGGCCGTGATACATTTCAAAGCTGTGATTGGAGGAGAGGACATATTCGCCCACCGCCGCCGCGACCACATTGGGAAGGTTCTGACCGCCATATTCGGCCGGTGCGTGGAGCGTCGTCCAGCCACCCTCGACATAGGCGTCGAAGGCCTGCTTGAAGCCAGCGGGCGTCTTCACATTGCCGTCGGCGTCCCGGGTGCAGCCCTCCTTGTCGCCCACAGCATTCAGCGGGAACAGGACTTCGGCTGCGATCTTGCCGCCTTCGGTCAGGATCGCCTCGACCAGATCAGGCGTCGCATTTTCGAAGCCAGCCAAATTGGCGTAGCGTTCAAGGCCCAGCACCTGATCGAGGACGAAGCGGGTTTCGCGGATAGGCGCGGTATAGCTGGGCATGATCTTCTCCGGACTATTATCGTTTTTTGAAGCGGGTTATTGCTCGATCGCGACGACGAATTGGGACAGTTCGGCAATGGCGGCATCGATGTCGTCCTTCTGCCGGGTCAGCAATTCGATCCGCGCCTTGCACTTGGCGATGGTGACGCGCCGCTGCTCCTCATGTTCCTCATCGGCGTCGTAGAGATCGATCATTTCGCGAATGTCGGACAGGCTGAAGCCCACCCGCTTGCCGCGCAATATCCAGGCGAGGCGGGCGCGATCGCGGCGGGAGTAGATGCGGGCAAGGCCCTGCCGCTGCGGCGCGATCAGCCCCTCATCCTCGTAGAAGCGCAAGGCGCGGGCGGTCACGCCGAACTCACCGGAGAGGTCGGAAATCGTGTAAGTCTGCCGATGCTGATGGTCCGGCAGCTCGATGCCGGCGATACTGCTGCGTTTGTCCATGCGCGCTTTCTATCGTTGCCTTACGTTAACGTCAAGCAATTGGGGTGGGCGCTTTGTCTTGATGACAGCGCGGCCCGCCGCCGCTAGGGCAAGGCGCATGATGGGGGTGGCAAGACATTCGAGAGGGGCGCGCGCATTGATGGCGACGCTGGCTTTGCTCGTGCTCGCCATCCAGCTTTTCGCGCCCTCCGGCTTCATGCCGCTGCGCACGGCGCAGGGCGTGGTCGTGACGCTTTGCACCGGGCAGGGCGCGGTCAATGTGGTGGTCGATCGCGACCGCGCGCCGGGCAAGTCGCACCATCAGGATGAGGGTGGCGCCCCTGTGCAGCAGCATTGCCCGTTCGCCGCATCAGTGCAGCCTATCCTGCCACCACTGGCGCTGGCTGACCTGCCCTTGCCAGCCTGGCAGCTGGGCTTCGGGCCGATCGCTTTCGCGCTCAAGACCGGTCTGGTTGCGCGGCTTGCCGCGCCGCCGCCGCCTTCCTCCGGACCTCCTGGGACCTTCTGAACAACTCTCCGCATCCGCGTAGCTTTTTTCAGCAAGGTTCTTTTCCATGTCCGTAACTTCCGTTTCGCGCGGCATCTCGCTGTGCGCTCTTGCCTGTGTCCTGTCCGCTCCTGTCCAAGCCGAGGAGGCGGAGCAGGGCCGGATCATCGTCACCGCCGCCCAACTGGCGGAGGAAGCCTCCGCGCGCGTGAGCCGCACGCCCGGTGGCGCCGATGTGGTGGGCGCCGAGCAGTTCGAGAATAAGCTTGCCCTCTCGCTGCGGGATGCGCTCGGCTTCTCTCCGGGCGTCTATACCCAGCCGCGCTTCGGGCAGGAGGTGCGCATCTCGATCCGCGGCTCCGGCCTGTCGCGCGGCTTCCATATGCGCGGATTGACGCTGCTGCAGGACGGCATTCCGATCAACATGGCCGACGACAATGGCGATTTTCAGGAGCTTGATCCCCAAGTCTTCCAGCAACTGGAGGTCTATCGCGGCGGCAACGCGCTGCGCTTCGGCGGATCGACGCTGGGCGGGGCGATCAACGCCGCGACGCCGACGGGACGCAGCGCGCCGGGTGCGGAGTTACGGATCGATGGCGGAGCGTTCGACACGCTGCGGGGCAAGGCCGCCTACGGCTATGCCGGCGAGCGGGGCGACGCATGGCTGGCGCTGACAGCCGATCGCTCGGACGGCGACCGCGACCATGGGCGGCGGCGGGCGCTGCGCTTCAACGGCAATGTGGGGTTGAAGGTCAGCGACAGGATAGAGACGCGTTTCTATGCGAGCGCCCAGACGATCCGGCAGAAGCTGTCGGGGTCGCTGAGCGAAAGCGCCTTGCGAAACGACCCGAGGGCCGCCAATCCCGCAAGCGTCAGCGGCGATCAGGCGCGCGATATTGATTCGATCCGGCTGCAGAACCGCACGACCGTCACTCTGGGCGCAGGCCAGTTGGCCTTTGGCGCCTATTATAATGCCAAGGCATTGAACCATCCGATCAACATGGTCGTCGACCAGAAGTCGGAGGACAGGGGCCTTTTCGCGAGCCTGGACCTTGCGGGGCAACTGGGCGGCATGCCCGCTGAACTGACCCTGGGAACGCAAGCGCGGTTCGGTAGAGGCACATTCAGGCAGTTCGTGAACATCGACGGCAAGCCGGCGCTCGGCGTCACCCCGCTCTACCCGTCCTTGCAGAAGGCTCATGCCGAGACGATCAACAGCTATGGCGAGGCCCGCATTGCGCCGCTGCCGGGGTTCTGGCTGATCGCCGGGGGCATCTATACGCAGGGCGAGCGCCGGATCGACAATGTGCGCGCACCGGCACGCAGCGGGCAGGCTTCCTTCGACAGCTTCGCGCCCAAATTCGGGCTGCTGTTCGAACCGCGCGCCGATGTGCAATTCTACGCCAATTACAGCCGCTCGGTCGAACTGCCGGGCTTTATAGAACTGGGCCAGACCCCTGCGGGCGGCGCCCCGGGCTTCACGCCTCTCGACCCGCAGCGGGCATGGACTTTCGAGATCGGCTCTCGTGGCAGCCTTGGCATCGCCAGTTGGGACATCAGCCTCTATCGCGCCGATCTGCGCGGCGAGATGCTGCAATATACGACCAACCCCAGCGTCGGGGTTCTCGCATCCACCTTCAATGCGGAACGGACGCGGCATCAGGGCGCGGAAGCCGGGCTGGACCTGACGCTCGCGCCCTGGATGACGTTGCGGCAGGTCTATCAGTATAGCGACTTCCGCTTCCGCGATGATGTGCAGTTCGGAAACAACCGCCTGCCGGTGGTGCCGCGCCATTTCTATCGCGCGGAATTGAAGCTGGGCAGCGATCGGGTCAGTGTGTCGCCCGCCGTGGAATGGCTGCCGCAGGGCGCCTGGGTCGACTATGCCAACAGCAAGCGGGTAGGTGGCTATGCGATGCTGAACCTTGGCGCCCAGGCGGAAGTAAGGAAAGGGCTGACCCTGTTCCTGGACGCCCGCAACCTGACTGGCCGGCGTGCAGTGGGGGACATGGGCGCGCTGGTGCGCTACGCGCCCGACAATCCTGCGACGGCGGCGAACGAAGGCAGCGTCGCCTTCTATCCGGTCGAGCGCCGCGCCGTTTACGGCGGGGTGCGGGCCCGTTTCTAGCTGGGTCAAGAGAGGCACTCCCTAACAGCACTGGAGCCGACTCGCCATTGGGTCTAGGGGCAGGCGGATGTTGCGCCTTTCCGGATTGAAACTGCCCCTCGACCATCCCGCCGAAGCGATGCCCGCCGCCATTTGCGCGCGCCTCGGGCTCGAGCCGGGCGAACTGCTCAGCCACGTCGTCGTCCGCCGGGGCAATGACGCCCGGCGGAGGAGTGCAATCCAGCTGGTCTACACGGTCGACGTCGAACTGAGCGACGAACCGGCTGTGCTGGCGCGCTTCGCCAAGGATCATGACGTCCGCCCGCGCCCGGACACCGACTATAAATTCCCCGCCAAGGCACCCGAGGGATGGTCCGGCAAGCGGCCCATCGTCATCGGCGCAGGACCGTGCGGGCTGTTCGCTGGCCTCATCCTTGCGCAGATGGGTTTCCGACCGATCATCCTCGACCGCGGCAAGGTGGTGCGGGAACGGACCAAGGACACATGGGGCCTGTGGCGCCGCGCAGAACTGAATCCTGACAGCAATGTCCAGTTCGGCGAGGGAGGGGCGGGCACCTTTTCCGACGGCAAGCTCTATTGCCGGGTGAAGGACCCGCGCTTCCTGGGTCGCAAGGTGCTGGAGGAATTTGTCGCAGCGGGCGCGCCGGAGGACATATTGACCGAAGCGCATCCGCATATCGGCACCTTCCGCCTCGTCTCCATGGTCGAAACCATGCGCCGCCAGATCGAGGGATTGGGCGGCGAATATCGCTGGCAGCATCGGGTCGATGATCTGGAACTGGAGCGGCAGGGCGACGGCGCGCAGCGGCTGCGCGGGCTGTATCTTGCCGATGGCAGCTTTATCGAAGCGGATCATGTCGTCATGGCGGTGGGCCACAGCGCCCGCCCCACATTCGAGATGCTCCATCGTCGCGGCGTGCATATGGAGGCCAAGCCCTTTTCCATCGGCGTGCGGATCGAGCATCCGCAAAGCTGGGTCGACCGCGCGCGCTACGGCAACTGCGCGGGCCATCCTGTGCTGGGGGCTGCCGCCTACAGCCTTGCCCATCATTGTGCCAATGGCCGCACCGTCTACAGCTTCTGCATGTGCCCCGGCGGGCGCGTGGTGGCGGCGACTTCGGAGGAGGGGCGCGTCGTCACCAACGGCATGAGCCAATATTCCCGTGCGGAGTTCAACGCCAATTCGGGACTGGTCGTGGGCATCGATCCCGAACGGGATTATCCGGGCGGCCCGCTGGCCGGCATCGACCTGCAACGCCATTGGGAAAGCATGGCCTTCGTCGCGGGCGGCTCCTCCTATCATGCCCCCGCACAGCGGGTAGGCGACTTCCTCGGCAACCGCCCTTCGACGGAGTTGGGGGAGGTCGTTCCCTCCTACAAGCCGGGGGTCACGATGACGGATCTGTCGCGCTGCCTGCCGGAATTCGTGCTGGAGGCCTTCCGTGAGGCGCTGCCGGTCTTTGGCCGCCAGATCGCCAACTATGATCATCCAGACGCGGTAATGACCGGTGTCGAAACGCGCACCTCTTCGCCCGTTCGGATCACGCGGGGTGCCGATCTCCAGAGCCTCAATGTGACGGGCCTTTATCCGGCAGGCGAAGGCGCCGGCTATGCTGGCGGTATCCTGTCAGCGGCGATCGACGGCATCAAGGTGGGCGAGGCCGTCGGAGTCGCGATCGCTGCCGGTTGATGGTGCGCCCTTCGACCCAACGGGATCAGCTGCCGCGCGAGTCGCGCATTCCCCTGCGGAAAGCTGTGATGGAAGCCGTTGAAAAGTGGCGGCGAGATTTCATGGACCGCCATGAGCAGCGAGCAAGCTAAGCTCGCCGAAAGTTGAAATATTCGATCTTACTCAGGCGGGCGCACGATATAATTATTACCCCGCTTGGCCGTTTACCATTATAAACGACGAGCCGCTCTCGGCTGGTCCTCTACCGCCGCAGTGGCACCTCAACGACAAATCGGAAGATCGTGCAGAGGAGGCCATCATGTTCGCCAAGCCCTTGACCCTTGCGCTTTTCGCCGGCCTGCTCCTCCCCGCAGGAGCCATCGCCAAACAGCAAAATCATCAACTCACCGTGGTTGCGCCCCAGGATGAAGCCAGCTTCACGAAATGGTCCGACCGGACGGCCAAGCGCCTGTCCAACAGCATCCGCCGGTCGGCGACCTTCAGCAGAAGTGCCGAAGTTGGCTATTCGCGGGTCCAGTTCCGGCTGGACGATACGGGCAGGCCGCAGATGATCACGCTTGTGGAACCTTCCTCATCCCGCGGCATCGATCGCCTGTCGACACACGCCGTGCGCCGCATGGGATCGCTGCTGCCATTGCCGAGCAATGTCCCAGCGGGGTCCAAGTTCGAAGCGTGGATCATCGTCGCGAACGATACCGATCAACATGACGATATGCTGAAGCAGCTCAAATCCGGCGAACGCGCGCGTCAGATGGCGCAGGTCGGAACTGACCGTCCGATCCTGATCGCGGCACGCTGATCGAGATTTTTTATCGCCTGGCTTGGGCGAAGCTATCGCTGATGGTGAACAGGCGCGCTGGTTGTAAGCAGGGCGCCTGCGCACTAGCGGCGCTGCTGCGCGAAGAGCAGGCTCATAGGCAGCTCGACCAATATGGATGTAAAGCCCGCCATCTGATGGGAAAGCTGTACCGTCCAGGTGGCCTGTGCCGCATTGCTGACGCAGCGCAGGGCATCGGAGGGCGCGGTTTATAGCGCGACGATCTGGGTGAGA
>NZ_ASTG01000028.1 GCF_000412635.1 Sphingobium bisphenolivorans | reverse complement strand
GGCCCGGATCATACAAATCGATCTTCCAGTAGAGAATGGCGCTGTCATATTCGAAGCGACCAAAATCATGCTCGCCCAATGGATCGTTGTCGGAATTGAAGCTGTCATAGTTTCGCACCGTGCGCAGGATCTCAGCGCGTCTGCGAAATCCGCGGAAGAGGGACACATCCCCGACCAGCGCGGCAACGCCCGCGGTCATGACGATCTGGTTTCGGCCAGGGCTGCAAATAGATCTCCGCAGGCTGTCATTCAGTGCGGCGATGCGGTCGATCCGCTCGGCTCGGTCTGCCGATTGTTGAGAAGGCTGCGACATGGCTGTGACTCCGGTCTGGATCAGCCCCGCCCATCGGGGCCTTCCGACAGGCGCCCCAAAGGGCGGCGTCATAGCGGGGTCGTGCACCCGGAGGGTCGCAACGCAGTGGAGAAGCCCGCCTATGCGGGCTTGCTCGGCCCCGCGCGCCGACCAGGAAGCCGACAACGGAAAAGGACCCAATGGCGTGGACACCTGTCCGGTGTCGCACCCGTGTGATTGGCGCTCTCGGACTGCAGGAGACTCACCCTCTCGATTACGCCCATCTCAAGCCGAAGTTCGAGATCGGTGGGAATGCCGAAGCAGCAGGCAAATGATGCCACCACCGCTCACGGCAGGGATCGTCACCCGAATGGGCTGAGACTTGGAAATCCAAGGCTCAGGGCGAAGCCTAGAGCCCGGTCCGGCATCGCCGGAGCCGCCCGTTCAGCTCTTCACGATTCGCCGGAAATTGCCGAGAACAGAGCACAGCTTCTGGCTTTTGCGCTTCAGATCGGCGAGCCTTTCTTCCGCTTCGGCTTGCTCGCAAAGCAGCATAAGGCGTTCAGCCTGCTGTCCGCGGATCGAGACATGGCGCAAGATCACGATCCATTTGCCGGTTCGCTCAAGCGCGATCTTCGCCTGACCATGGGCAAGAAACGACCGTAGGCCCTCGAGTGTGCGGAGATTCGAAAGGGCCTTGGCGGCCGCCTTGCCTTCTTGAGCGAAAGCGCCTTCTGCCTCGATAAGTTTGCTGAGGTCATCGAACCGCTGACCGATCAAATGCCGCAGCCGTACTGTCTCCCCTCGACCCGGAATGGCCTTGAGAAGGAGCAGCGTTTCGGTGACGGCCGCTTCAGCCGCCGAGAAATGCTGCAAACACGCGCCTCGCCACGCGTTCACATCTTGGATCGCCTGGTTCCACAACGGATCATCTTGGGCAATTTCGATTGGCGCACCTTCGTCCATGCCAAATGCCTAGCGCTGCTGTCTTTATTTTCGTTGAATCAATGACGCGCCCTCCATGGCAGAACCGGGGGCCTTAGGCTCCCGGAGGAGCCATCAGGCGAATGGATCATATTCGGCCACCAGGGCAACGCTGCCGTCCGCATCCTCCGCGGTGATGACCCCATATTGCTGCCCGATCGCGATGACGAAGGTGACCACCATGAGGCTGCGCGAGAGACTGAAGGCGTGACGACGAGCGGTTGCAATGTCGGTGAACATGTCGGGGTTCCTTTGCGCGCCGGCGGGTCCGTCCCGCTCGACTGGCGCCCGATGTGTCCGGCCGGCGGCCGCGATCACTTTTTTGGCGCAGCCCAAAAAGCCGTAGCGCAGCGACCGGACCCCTTGCGGGTTGATCGCAATAGGCCGCTGGTCGGACCAAGGATTGCGCCTGATTGAGAGCGGGTGGGCCCGTCGGCCAGGATCCCGTGATTCCGCCGATTTTTGCCCCGGCAGCCCCCCGCCCCCCGATCTGACGGATGGCACACCCATGACAAGCACGCGCCGCTGGGCTAGCATCGCCGCGATGCTGTTCGCACTCCTGCTTGCTGCCACCGTCATTCCCGATGGCCAGGTCTTCACCTGCACACCGACGCGCGTCTGGGATGGAGATGGGCCGATCTGGTGCCGTGAAGGCATGCATGTCCGTCTCGCCGGAGTTGCGGCCCGAGAGATGGACGGGAGTTGCCGGCCAGGTCAGCCCTGCCCCGAGGCGAGCGCCCTCGCCGCCCGTGACGCTCTTGTTAATCTGCTCGGCGGCGCTCAGGGGCGCACCAGCACGGGTCACATTCTGGTCGATGGCCCCACCATGCGCTGCCTCTCAACCGGCAACGCACGCGGCAACAGGACCGGTGCCTGGTGCGCCGCGCCCTCTATCGGCGACCTGAGCTGCGCCATGATCCGCACCGGCACCGTGCTGCGCTGGGATCGCTATGCCCAAGGGCGATGCCGATCCCGCTGATCCGCTTGCCTCCTTTCCCGCCCGAGCAGGGAAATAGGCCCGGCGGCGAGGCCGCCGGGCCTGAAGGGACCGATTTCAGAATGGGATTTCATCATCCTCGGGCTCGTGGCCGCCGCCCGCATTGTCGTTCGCCTTGGCGCGGGTGAGGAAGGTCACCTCATCGGCGATGATCTCGACGCCGTAGCGCTCGATATTCTCGTTGTCGGTCCAGCGGGTGTAGTGAATGCGGCCACGGACCATGACCTTCATGCCTTTGTCGACATACTGCTCGACCGTCTTGCCGACCCCATTGAAGCAGGTGATCCGGTGCCATTCGGTATCCTCGAGCCGGCGGTTGTTGTCGTCGCGGACGATCTTGCCGTTGCTGTCGCGCTTCGGGCGCGAGGTGGCGAGGCTGAAATGCGTGATACGGGTGCCGCCCTGGGTGGTGCGGGCTTCGGGCGTGGCGCCGACATTGCCGGCGAGGATGACGAGATTCTGCATGGCTGGAGTTCCTTCGAACTGGGTCCAAGGGACCGTCCCTTCGACTGATCCCCGGCCAAGGCGGACAGGACGGATCATCCACCGGCAGGCGCAGCGCCGGGAAACCCCGAGACAAGGGGTGGTGCGGGCAGCCGTGGCACACGGCAACTCGGCCCGAAGGATCGCGGGTTGGATGGACCGGACGGCCGACTTAGGGGTCAGATGAGGAGAAGGACGGCTCGTCGCTTGGCCATGCCAGGAACCCCTCCATGGTGACCACAGGCATCCCCGACCTATAGGGCCACGCCGGTCCAATGCCTTGGCGAACCTCAAGCTCGACTTTGTCCCGCCCGCCGCCCAAGCCGCGCGGCGAAACGGACCATGTCCCGCGCCGCCGTCCGGCGGAACCCAAACCATGGCATGCTCATGCTAGGGGACGGGCAAGAAGGCGCAGTTACGGCGTCGGCATCGGCAGGCTCAGTCCGGCCGCCACGGCATCGAGGAGCGAGCCCATCGCGCGCAGCACGGCCGCGAAATCGCAAACATAACCATCCGCCACCAGCGCGTCGATACGATGCCCGGCATAGGCGGGACCGAGGCTTGTAAGCAAATCGACGAGAATACGGCCAGGGGACGGGAGGCCAAGCCGCCGCGCTTCGTCGAAGGCGGCGATGAGGTCGTGACGAATATCGCGCGCGACCTCCTCGTGCGACCAGACCCAGCTCATAAGATAGGCTTTGAGCCCCAGCTCGCAGGATATCGCCAGCAGGTGCAGCGCGGGAGCAAGAGCAACGGTGGCTCCAAAGCATGCCCCTTCGTGAAACTCGCGCGCGCGATCAAGGAAGATCAAGGCGGTCTGCCGATCGCCGGGCTCCGCCAATCTCTCGATCGCGCGCCAGCGGCGTGGCGACAGCTGGCCGAGCCATGCCGGGCCGCCTTGGTTGCGCAACTGGCGCAGGCAGGCGCCATTGGCCTCTTCGACGTCGCGGCCGGTCGACCACAAGAATAGCAGCTTCGCTTTCCAGCGGTGGCCATGCGCCGCGCGAAAGGCAAGGAGTGCGCGCGCCGTGGGATGATCGGGCATGAACATGATGCAAACCTCCGGGAAACAGGACGCACCCGCCCTGCCATCCTCCCCTCCGGCATTCGCAGCATTTCGAAACGGGGAAAGCCGGCCGCCGAAGCGGCCGGCGCGGCGGATCAGCCGCAGGGTCGCGACGCTGGCGGTGTGCCAAGCGGTCCGCGACGATCAACGACGTGGATGCCGCGCGCCTTGGCCTCGATCACCAGCCTTTCGGTGACACCATTGCCTTGAAAGGCGATGACGTAGCGCGGCTTGACCGCTAGCATCTGCTCATTGCGGCGGAACCCGGCGCGATCGCCGAGCTTGCGATCGAGCCCGAACCGCAGCTGCTGGATACCGTTCTGCTCGGCCCAAGACGCGGCCAGGCGCTCAATGCCTTTCATGTCACCGCCATGGACGAGATACATGTCGCCCACCCGCTCGCGGACGGCATTGAGCGTTCGCAGCAGGTTATCCGCAAACTGCTTGGCGTTGTCGTCGCTGGCGAAACGCAGCCGCCCGCCGGCGAAGATCACGGGCGTGCCATGGACCATATTGGCATCGCGCACCTTTTCTCGCCGCGCCTGGAGATAGGACCGGCCATCGACGATCGCCGCGGTCGTGCCGAGCGAAATGCGGTTGCCCGACGCCGGCACCCAGGAACGGCCCGTCTCGTGGAGATAATGGCGGGCCGCCGTGTCGCGCATGGTCTCATAGGCCTCGGCGGACTGCTCGATCTTGCGGGCGAGATCGATCTTGTCCTCAAGGTCGGCGGTCGCGACTTCCGAGCCATCCTGCTCGGCGAGCAGAAGCCGAATCTCGTCCGTCAGCCGGTCGATCATCTGGTGCTTCTTGGCGGCGGCGCGGTGGAAGAGATTGACCAGGCCCCAGCCCAGATCCTCGATGTCGCGCTCGAGCGCACTAAAGGGAAAAAGAGCGAAAAGATCGCTCCAGACCGCGCTGACGGTTTGTTCCATGGCTTCGGCGGGTGGCGGCGCCTCCAGGGTGCGCAGGTCGCCAGTGTGATCAAGATGACCGAGTTCGAGGGCGGAGAGTATCGCCGAGAGAGTGCTGGTCATGAGCTTTGCCTTTCGTTCCACTTGGGGCCGGCGGCCCATCCGCCGGATGCGCAGCCTCCGGGCCATCGAAGGAAGCGGCGGCAGCACCGCCGGGCAAAGCCCAAGGGAAACCCGGGACAATGCCGGGTGGAGCGGGCAGGCGCGCAAGCGCCAACACGGCCGGATTGGCCCCGGATTGCGGCAGCCAGCGCGATGGCCCAAGCATGCGCATCCTCTGGCGAGGGGCTGAGGCTTCATGGAATCAAGGAGCAGCGATTTTCCAGCGATCGTGTCAAATCTCGGATGCTGGATCTCGTCGCATCATGATCGACGCCTCCCGAACAGGCAGAGCTTGGGACGTTTCTGCCGTTCCCAAGCGCGTCCTTGGATGACAGGTTTTGCCGAAACCCGTCATTTCCAACTTAGCGATCCAAGCCCATCGGCCCTTCAAATACCGCACCAAGCCGCGAGATTGCACCACCCGATGAGTTCATCGATCCAGTGATCGCTGGTGGTGCCTCTCGGCTTCAGATCGATCCCATGCCCTCTGCGGGCGGCGTGCGATGCGGTGGGGCTGCTCAGACCGCGTCGGATTTTTGCCGGCGGATGGCGAGGGCCAGCACGCCATACCCCAGGAGTCCGGAGACAAGTGATCCAATGAGAACGCCAAGCTTCGCCTCCGCCTGAAGCATCGGCGCGCCCGGAAAGGCCAGGAGCGTGATGAAAATGCTCATCGTAAAGCCAATCCCGCATAAGAGAGCGACGCCGAGCATATGCAAACGGGTCGCATGGGCTGGCATATGCGCGATGCCAAGCCGGATCGCGAGTATCGAAACCCCGAGCACGCCAGCGACCTTGCCAAGCAGCAGACCCAGCGCTGCCCCAAGCGTCACCGGTGCGGCAAAGGCGCCCGCCGGGAGTGCTAGCACCGGCACACCGGCATTGGCGAGGCCGAAGATCGGCACGACCAGGTAGCCAACCGGCAAATGAAGCCCATGTTCGAGACGATGAAGTGGACTGCGCGCGTCGCCATCAGGCCGCGCGGGTGTGCGGTCCATAAGGATGGTGAACGCGAGAATAACCCCGGCGAGCGTGGCATGGATGCCCGAGCGATAGACGAAGAACCACAGGGCTCCGCCCAGGATCAGATAGGGTAGGAGGCGATGCACACGGAGGCGATTCAGGCCGTAAAGCATGCCGGTGAATATGCCGGCACCGGCAAGGTCAGGCAGAGACAGGTCAGCGGTATAGAAAAGCGCGATGATAAGGACAGCACCCAGGTCATCGATGATCGCCAGCGCCGCGAGGAATATCCTGAGCGATGCGGGGACGCGATTGCCCAGGAGCGCGATCACGCCGAGCGCGAAAGCGATGTCGGTAGCGGCAGGGATCGCCCAGCCTGCCGCAGTTGGCCCCTGGTTGAAAGCAAGGTAGACGAGCGCGGGCACGGCCATGCCGCCGGCGGCAGCGATGCCCGGCAGGACGCGCCTCGGCCAGGTGGATAGCTGGCCGTCCAGCATCTCACGCTTAATTTCCAGCCCGACGAGCAGGAAGAAGAGGGCCATCAGGCCATCGTTGATCCAGTGCGCCAGCGAAAGCGGACCGAGGTTTGAATGAAGGACCGCCTCATATCCGGAGCGCAAGGGCGAGTTCGCGATGATGAGTGCCAGCGCAGCGGCCGCCATCAACACCAGGCCCGCAGAAGACTGGCTGTTGAGAAAGGCGCGAATGGCGCTGGGGTGTAAGACACGGAAAGTCTTCATGAGACGGGGCTCCAGGCACAGCTATCGTGCTGGCGGCCCGACCAGCACGAAGTCCTGCCCGTCCCTTATCGGGGGCGAACACCCAGGGACGCTATTGCATCCATGGCGTGAGCGCACAAGTTGAGCTGCTTGGCCTTTCGAAGCCTAAGCGGCTCAAGAGAGCGGCATTAAAAAGGAAAGGCCGCCTGGATCGCTAGGATCGCCACTGCAAACGTGATCAGATTGAGCGGTAGCCCGACGCGGACGAAGTCCATATAGCGGTAGCCCGCCATCTGGTAGACGATGACATTGGTCTGATAACCAAAGGGTGTCGCGAACGCCGCGCTGGCCGCCATCATGACGGCAATAAGAAACGGACGTGGACTGACCCCCAGACTGTCGGCCAGCGCAACAGCAACAGGCGTCACCAACACCGCGACCGTGGCGTTGGAGAGCAGTTCGGTCAGCACCATGGTGACGCCGTAGAGCACGATGAGTGCAACGAGCGGGCTCAGCCCCTCAACGCTGGCGATAAGCAGTCGCGAGGCCTGCGATGCCAATCCGCTCTGGTCCATGGCTATGCCCAGCACGACCATCCCGGCGATCAGGATAAGGATTTCCGGTTTGAGACCAGCATAGGCTTCATCCGGGCTGATCACGCGAAGCAGGATGAGCGCGACAGCGCCTGTAAGCGCCGTTGCGGCGATCGGTGCAATGTTGAAGGCCGCAAGCGTGATCACGGCTACGAATATACCGGCCGCCAGTGCGGCCTTGCGTGGTTGCAAGGCGCGCGGCTCTGCGAATAGAGTGGCGTCTCCGATCTGCGCGCTGTGGATCGCATGCGGGTCGATCGCCTTGGGGCGTATCGGCGTTTCCTCTTCGGGCCGGGCAAGCATGCGCCCGCTCACCAGGAGAAGATAGAGACCGCCGACGATCGCAACGGGCAGTCCCACAGGGGTGATCTCGAAGAAGCCGAAGCGCGGCTGTCCCGCGACGCGCGCCATGTCGTCGACAAGCAGGTTGGTGGAGGTACCAATCAACGTGCAGCAACCGGTCAGCACGGTGATATAGGAAAGCGGCATCAGATAGCGCTTGGGCGACTGACCCAGCGACTGGGCGATATCGCGGATAACAGGAGCGCCCAGCACAACAATGGGCGTCGAGTTAAGAAAGCATGAGGCGCAGCCAATCATGCTCAGGAGCAGCCAGATCCCCTTAGACCCCATGCGCTTGCACAGGCTCACCCCTAAAGCGATCGCCCGGTCGAGCAGGCCGCTAAGCTCCAGCGCGTAAGCGATGACAAAGAGCGAGGCGAGCGCCATGATTGCTGGGCTGGCGAAAGCGCTCTGCACCTCGACCGGCCTCACCACCCCGGTAATCAGCAAAAAGGCCGCGCCGCTCAGCGCTACTACGTCCGCACGCACCTTGTCCCAGATGAGCGCGGCAACGACCGTGGCCAGAACCAGGAGAGTAAGAAGTTGATCGAGCGTCATTGCGTCTCTGCCTCGGTCCAAGGTCGCCGTCTGTCAACGGAAGACGCGCCAACAGGTCTTCGGGGTGGGAGAGCAGCGGATGCTTTGCTAGGAGGGTCCTATGCAGGAGCCGACCCCTCATTCCAGTCGATTGGCGTTGGCCGGCGGGCTCATCGCGCTGCTGCTCGTGGGCGGCGGTGGCTTTTTGATCGGCCGCACAACGGCGCCTAAGCCCCCCGCTCCAACGTCGACCGCTACGACGCCCCAGCCCGCACCGCCGCCGCCGCCAGCAGCCATAGCGCCGCCACCGACTCTGGAACGCGCAGGCTTGATCGACCTAGTCGCCGACGCAGTAGATGCTGCCAGTGCTTCACGTCCTCTGCCGGAGGCAGTACGATCAGCGGCGGGCCGGCGCTTCGATCTGGTGCTCCCGTTCGGCTGCGAGGGGCTCGTCGATAGCGACCGGACGGCGCCGTTCGGATGGCAATATGACGCAGCAAAGACCACGCTACGCGTGTGGATTAATCCCACGCGATGGGCACGCAGCGCATGGTTGTCGGCAGAGACCGAGGCAGACAAGGCCGCGCTCGAAGGCTTCTGGATCGCCAGGCCCTGGTCGAAGGCAACACATTGTCCGGCGTCCGCGCCGGGCGGTGCGGCGCACGTCGCCGTACCCAGCCAGTCTCAAGGCGAGGTTGCGATCGCGCGCTTCATTGAAGGCGACGCGGATAAAAGTGCGCGCAGGCTCGAGATCGTCAAGCGGATGGAGCCGGGTGATTTTGATCCGGCGCGCGGCTTTGCGCTGAGGATCATCGGACGCATGCAGTCGGTCGAGGCGGGCGGGCCGGTACAATGTCTTCAGCGAACGGGATGGCAGCAAAGACCACAATGTATGATCGTCGGCGACTTTGCTGAGTTGCGCGTCGAAAATCCAAAGACGGGCGATGTGCTCGCCGTGTGGTCGATCAGCGGGACCACCCAACGCGATTGAGACAGATTGCACCGTTTCTCCAAAACGCAGTTCTGACTCGCTCATCCCAAAACAGAACGCTGCCTCTCCCTATCGCCCACCGCGCCATCGCTTATTTCCGCGCATGGGCATGCTTTCGCCGAATGGCGGCTCCGCTCCGACTCAGGCGTTCGCGCCGGTTCGAGTGGATGACTGAGTTTGGTCGGGAGCAGACATCTGGCGTTTGCCGACCCCTCCCGGAAAGACGCGGACTGTGGTCATTGGATCCGTCATCGCGATGATCACATGAACAGGCAATACTATCGACCGGCTCAAGCGGCGGCCTGCTCATCCACATCCTCGCGGGCAAGACCCGTTGCGCGCAGCAAGTAGCCTGCGGCCTCCTCTGCCCGCGCCGCCGCCGTGAGCAGAGCACGATTATCCCTGCGCAGGATCGAAAGCCAGGAACCGATATAGGCCGCATGATCGTCGAGATGGGTGGTTGGGAGACCCACATCGGCGCCAACCAGCGCTGCCGACAGTTCAGCCACCAACTCCTCGAACGCATAGGCCTGATCGCCGAAGCGCTTGCCGAAGGATCGGGCAAGCCGGTCTGGATGACCCGTCCAATGACCAGCCTCATGCGCGAGCGTGGCCGCCCATGCAGCACGCGTGTCGAACTGTTCGACGGGCGGCATCGTGATGAGGTCTGCGCGCAGGTTATAATAGGCGCGATCGCCTCCAGTCCGCAGCCGCGCCGGCAGGCGATCGACGAAGCGTTGTGCCCGCGCACCGAGCCGGTCGCCCGGTGGGACGAGCGATAGCGGTTCTGGATAGAAATCGGACGGCAGCGCGTCGATCTGGTCTGCATTGAAGACCGCATAGGACCGCATCACCCGGCGATGCTCATCGACCAGCTCGCCGGGACGTTCGCTGGAATCGACCTTCTTCGAATAGGCCTTGTAGAAGATTGCAAATTGCGCCTGCTCACCGGTACGGACCTGCCCGCCAAGGGTCTGCGCCTGGCGGTAGGTCATCCAATGCCGTGACCGATAGCCGCATTGCTCGGCAGCCAGCCACAGCCAAAAGGTGTTCATGCCGCGATACGGCTCGCCATTGGCCCGCAGCGGACGCCCCTGCGCCGCACACGAACGCCAGGGCCGCACCCAGGGTCGCACACCGGCCTCGAGCCGGTCGATGATGGCGCACGTGATGGTCTCGGCCGGCGAGGGCCGGCCCGATGATCGAGTCATGGTGGATACTCCACGAAAGAGCGGCGGCCAGCGCCGCCGATGAAGGACTGCGGGCGACGCAAGAGCGCCGCCGGCCATTACGCGTTGGTCTCAGGCCGCCTCGTCGAGGTCATCAGCATCGCCATCGGGGGCGATCTCCCCTGCCCCGCCGTCGCTGTCGTCTTCGTCGCTGAGGAAGGCGGAATAGCTACGGAAGCTTTCGGGCTTCTCCACCGCGCCAAACCGCATCTCATCGGGCAGCCAGCAGAGCGCCTTTTCCCGGACTTCGGCCTCGACGATGCCCTGCCCGGAACAGAGCGCCGCGCAGGCATTGGCAAGGTCACCCTTCTTGGCGTCCTTGTAGCGGCCGCGCAGTACTGGCCCGCCGATCTCTTCAAGCGCTTCGAGCATGACGTCCTTCTTCACGCGTCCGAAAAAGTTCTGGGCATCGGGCCGCCACCATTGCGCGACATCAATGTCGAGCAGACGTCCGAGATGATCGTGGAAGCCGTTGCGGCGCCCGCCATCGTCGACGTTGAGCGTCGGTTCGAGCGTCTGCGCCACGACATGGGCAAGCCAATCGGCGCGCGCCTGTTCATCCAGTTGCCGGAAGGCATCGAAACGCGACGACAGCGTGTTCCCGCCTGCCCAGCTCACATCGAGCCCCTGGCGCTGTTCGGCCAGGACGTTGCTGGCCGCGCTGCCTTCGTCGCGGAAGCCGACGATCGGGAAGCTCGCGGCGGCCGCTTGCAGCGTCGAGTGGTCCCGGACATAGCCGCTGGCGAACACGGTCCGGTGCGCGATCAGGAATATCGCGAGGTCGAGCGCGAACCCCGCGTCCGAGGCGACATGGGACGCCAGGATCTGCCGCCGCTGGGTCGCGAGTTCGTCAACCAGCGTCGCGCTGAGCCGGGAGGCCGCGACCTTGCCGGACGGTGCTTCGGGTTCTGCGTCCGCGCCCGCCTGACGAATGGCGCGCTCGCTGAACATGCGGCTGTGCACCCGCGGACTGCCATCGGGCGCCAGATAGATGAAGGTGCCCAGCTGGTCCTTGATCGCATCGTCGACCATCGTGCGCGCCGCCTCGATCGCATCGAGTTCCCGCTCGATGTCGGCGAGCCGCACCGAAGCCGCCTCGGCCTCTGGTGTGCCGTCCTCAAGTTCGGTTTCCAGTTCACGGATGAGCGCATCGCCCTCATCGGAAAGACTGTCGACGCGATCCTGCTCGTCCTCGCTCAATTCGCGCAGCGCCGGATGATATTCGTAGAGCTGGCACTCCATGTCATAGGGCACATGGGTCGCGAGGACCGGTGTCACGAATGCCAGCTTCTGCTCGGCAGCGAGTATTTGTGCCGCTGCTTCGAGCTTCTGGGCGGCAAGCTGCTCGATGATCTCCACGTCGATCCAGCTCTCGTCCGCATCATCGCCGAACAGGTCGCGCTCGATCCGGCCGCCCGCACCGACATAGGCATCGCGGCCAACGAACCGCGCCTTCGCATCGGTCGCCTTCACCGTCCCGTTGAGGAGCGCACGGCGGACATTGTCGGGATTGTCACCATAATAGGACCGGCTCATGCTCTCGAACACGCGCGCCTGGCGATCGACGTCGGGCGTGACGGCATAAGCCTGGGCGACCCCCAGCGTGATCTCGCCCGCCGCCAGCGCCGCGAAGACTACCGGAGCCAGTTCGGCAAGCCGGACCCGCTGCTCGACGAAGCGGGTCGTGACCCCGAAGCGTTTCGCCACATCCTCGGCGCTCGCCCCCCGGTCGAGGAAGTGCTTGAAGGCCGAGCATTCATCCGCCGGGTTCATCGCGACGCGATGGAAATTCTCGGCAAGGCTCGCTTCGGCCGATCCGGCATCATCCTCGAGCACCAGCACCTGAACCTCATGGTCCGCGGCAAGCCGGTTCGTCTCAATCAGGCGTTGGAGCGCCCGCAAGCGGCGGCCGCCCGCCTTGACGGTGAAGTGCCCCGCTTTTTTTAGCGGCGTGACCACGAGATTCTGCAACAGGCCATGCGCAGCGATATTCTCGGCCAGACTGTCGAGGTCGGCATCGCGATTGGATTTGCGGACATTATCCTTGGAGAGCGAGAGGTTCTTGACCTTCACGGACTGGATCATCGGTTGTCTCCTTCGAGGGTTGCGCCGACGTCGTCGGCCGGCTTGAGCCACTCAGGCCCACCCGGCCGAAGGCCCCCTCCCCTCTCTTCGATCGCTTGACGCTGCCGCTGCTCAGCCTGCTATCTCGCCAAGGATCTCGACGGCGCGGCTCGGTGGGACGAAGAGCCGCGTGCGGTGTTGGATGATCTCGGTGAAGCAGCCCGCCGCCTTGAGATGAGGAAGGGCGTCGGACTTCCAGTCGAGCAATTCGAGGCGTTGGTCGCCGGCGACCAAGGCCCGCTTCAGCCGGAGCGACCCGATCGGCATGATCTCGCCCGAGGTGCGAACGTGCTCGACCCGCGCGCCTAGATCGATCGCGACATGGGCGGCGATGCCGAATGCGCTGGCGATCCGCTCCACCAGCGGCGCCGGAATAAGACGCCCGAGAAGCGACTGGCCGTCATCGCTCGTCAACCGCCAGACCTGGACATGATCGTCGGGCAGCTTTCCCCAGACCGGGAGCAGCAGGCCCGTGACCAGATAGATGATCTGCGTACGCGTCTGCGCGGCCATCGCGTCGCATTCGGCCTGCCAGGCTTCGTCGAAGCTCGCGCGGTCCACGTCGGTCCAATGGGTTTCGGCGAAGAGGTCCTGCCGGTGCCGTTCGGTGCGCGTTGGACGCACCAGCTCGTAGCGGCGCACGGTCCGCCCCTCTTCGTCCGTCAGCGAGAAGGTCGGCCGGCAAATGGCGGCCTTGCCGGAACGCGGGTTGATCAACCCGCGCGCTTCCGGGTCGGCCAGAAGCCAATGCGCTCGTTCCAGAGTCAGCGGCCGATATCGTTCCTCGGTTTCGATACGCAGGATCTCGGTTTCGGCGCCGCTCACGGGATCGCGCCGGATCACCGTGCGGTCGAGGATCGAAATTCGGTCGGCCGCGATCGTTTCGACGCCAAGATCGAGGGTGCCAGCCTCGCGGGCCTTTTCCACCCGTGCTTCGATCAAGCCCAGATATTCGTCGAAGATCGCGTTCTGCAGGTCGATGCGCAGTGCCAGGATGCGGTTCAACCACCGCTGGATCGTGGGCAAGGTCTCAGTGAGCCCCCCACCCTCCCCGGCCAGGTTCAAACCGGTGAGCGACTGGAATTGATCAAAGCGCACCGATTGGAGCTTTCCCTGGAACAGTAGGCGAAACCACTGGTCGAGCGATTCCCGCGCGAAGTCGGACTCCAGATTGTCGCGGGGGTCGAAAAGTCCCTGCCCGCCGGTCTGGCGTTGGCCGCGGGTCAGGGCGCCCAAGCTGTCGAGGCGCCGGGCGATGGTCGAGATGAACCGCCGTTCGCCGCGGCAATCGGTGGAAACGGGCCGAAACAGGGGTGGGCTGGCTTGGTGGGTGCGGTGCGTGCGGCCCAGCCCCTGGATCGCCGCGTCAGCACGCCAACCGGGCTCGAGGAGATAGTGAATGCGGCGCCTCTGATTGAGCGCGTCGAGGCTGGCATGATAGCTCCGTCCCGTGCCGCCGGCGTCGGAAAAGATCAGGATACGCTTTTCGCCGCGCATGAAGCTGTCGGTCTCCGCGAGGTTCGTGCGCGCGCTGCGCCGTTCGATCCGCTGACGGCCCTCGGCATCGACGATGATCCGCCGGCTGCGACCCGTCACCTCGGCCACTGCCTCCGTCCCGAAATGCCCGATGATATGATCGAGCGCCGAGCCGACCACCGGCAGCGCACAGAGTTGCTCGAGGAGCTGGTCGCGCATGGCCATCGCTTCCCGGCACAGCACGGGCTGCCCAGCCTCGTCGATCATCGGTTCCGAGCGCACCGTGCCGCTATCGTCGGTATAGGTGCGCATCTGGCGCACCGGAAAGGCCGCCGTCAGATAGTCGACCAGGAATTCGCGCGGGGACAGCTCGATGTCGAGCCAGGCGCGCTCCTCAGGGGACAGGTCGGCAAGGGCACGATCGAGCATCGCTTCCGACGTCGACACGAGCTGGACCACGGCGCAGTCGCCCCGCGCGAGATCGGCGGCGATCGCCGGGATCAGCGACGGCAGCTTCATCGACAGCAGGATCTGGCCGAAGAAGCGTTGCTTGGTCGATTCGAAGATCGACAACGCCGCGGCCTTCGCGCCGCTATTGTAGGTGGCACCGCTGAAACCGTCGGTGACGCGCGTGGCGGCGAGCGCGGCCTGCAGATTGTTGTGAATGATCGCCCAGGCATCGGCATAGGCATTGTATACGGCGATCTGTTCTTCGCTGAGCCGATGCTCGAGGATGTCATATTCGACGCCGGCGAAGCTGAGCGCCCGCGCGGCATAGAGGCCCTGCGCCTTGAGGTCGCGGGCGATCAACTCCATCGCTGCGATGCCGCCGCGGCGAAGCGATTCCACGAAGGCCCGCCGGTCGGCGAAGGCCGTCTGCGGTCCCCACAATCCGAGGCGTGTCGCATAAGCGAGGTTGCTGACGTCCGAGGCGCCCGTCGCCGAAGCGTAGAGAATCCGGGCGCGCGGAGCGAGATTTTGGAGGCGGACGCCGGCGATGCCCTGTTCGGATCCTTTCGTGGCGCCGAACCGGCCCTCGCCACCGGCCACCCCGGCCATCTCATGCGCCTCGTCGAAGACGATGACGCCGCTGAAATCCTCACCCATCCATTCGATCAGCTGGCGCAGCCGCGTGCCCCTGTCACCGCGGTTGGAGCGCAGGGTGGCATAGGTCAGGAAGAGGATCCCATCGCCCAGCGCGATCGGGGTGCCGAGCTTCCACTGGTTGAGATGCTGGATGTCGAGCGGCAAGCCGCCAAGCGCCGACCAGTCGCGCCGCGCGTCTTCGATCAGCGTCTCGCTCTTGGATATCCAGAGGTGGCGGCGGTTGCCGCGCAACCACTGGTCGAGGATGACGCCCGCCACCTGCCGCCCCTTGCCGGCGCCCGTGCCATCGCCAAGGAAAAAGCCCGTCCGATAGGCATTGCCGGCCTCTGCCGGCAACAGCGAAAGCCCCTCCTCGCTAGATACGAACCGGCCCGGAAGGTCACGCTCGAACGCCGCGCCAGCGTAGATCAGCGTTTCGAGCTGCGCGTCCGAGAGCAGGCCGTCGTCCAAGATCCTGGCCGGCAGCACGGGTTCATAAGCGACCGAGGGTGCGGCAATCGATCCCATTGCCTGCGATTCGACCAGCGCGCTTGGGTGCTCACGGGCATCGGCAATCAGCAGACGGCTCGGCCGATAGGGCAGGTAAATCCCTTGCGGTTCGCCCGCGGGCGCCGGCGCGTCGAGACGGTGATAGGCGACCGCGCGGATCGTGGGCAGGGTTACCGCCACACGCGAGCTTACGGGGCGGGTCCGCCGCGTAAGGCCCCGGAACAATCCGCTGGGGCGGGAGATCGGTTGCGGCGTGGGGGCGCACGGGGTCGCCATCGCATCGACGGCCGCGAGCGCAGCGCCGAACGTCGTACAGGTCTGGCGTGAGACGCAATCCCCTGCCCCGCCCTTTTCGAGGAGAATGAGCTGAACCGCTTGCCCGGTGCCGTGCTTGGTATAGGCATTGGGCGGCAGGTCGAGATGCAGCCGGAGATGTGCGCCCGCGGTGGCGTGCAGCCAATCCGCGTCCCCTGTCTCGATGCGATCGGGAAGAATGACGGCGCAGCGCCCGCCTGGTGCGAGGCGCAAGAGCGCGGAGCGCAGGTGGCGAAGCGCAGCGTGGCGGTCGCGCCCCCGTCCCTGGCTCCGCGAGAAGGGCGGGTTGATGAGCACGACGCTCGGCACCAGTTGCGGATCGAGCATGTCGTCGATCAATTCGCCGTCATGCGTGCTCAATGTGCCCTCGGGAAGGGCATGACGCAGCAAACGCGCGCGCCAGGCATCGATCTCATTGAGGAGAAGGCGAGCGCCGGCAAAATGACCGTGTACGGCCAAGAGCCCGGTCCCGGCCGAGGGCTCGAGTACGATATCGCTTGCCGTGATCGCGGCTGCCCTGGCGGCAAGGAAGCCGATCGGTGCCGGTGTCGAGAATTGCTGGAACGCGACCTGCGTTTCGCTACGCACGCTGTGCGTCGGAAGCGCCGCCGTCATGGCGATCAGCTGGGCGAGCCGCACATTCGCATCTGCCGGGAGTGTTGTGTTCTTCAGATGGAGTATCTGCGCGAGTTCGAGCACATCATAGGCGTCGCGCAATGACCATGAGCCATCCGCGCTCGAGCCACCGAAGGCGGAGGTCATCCCGGCAAGGAGGTCGTTACGTGCAACCGAACGGCCTTCGGACAGCCGGTCGGCTATGCCTTGAGCAGCGGTCCGGGCGGGATCATCGAGCGGCAGCGTGAGCGCGAGGGGTTGTGTGGCCATGGGGTATCTCCGGGTCTGACACCTGGCATCAGCGCCAGGTCATCAGCCTGAAGGCCCCCTCCCCTCTCAGGCCGCCTCGGTGGCCCGGCGGACACGCCAAGCATCATTCCAGTCCGCGTGCCGTTCCGGGAGGCGGAGCACCAGTTCGCGTCCATGGGCTGTGAGATGCGGCCGAGCTTTTTTGAGCATGGCGGCAGCGGCGGCACCGCGATCGCCATAGACGATGATACGCTTGACCCGTTCGGGGATGGCGACAAGCCCAAGGCGTTCGACCCCGCCCAGTGCCCAGGTCGGCGTTCCGAACCAGGCCATTGCTGAAAGGGCGTCCTCGATGCCTTCGGCAAGGCCAAGCTCCTCGTCGGCCGGCGCCAGACGAATGGCCGCGTCGCCGAGAAGGCCAAGGGCAATCTTCGGTTTTGGCAAGGGTTTGTGCAGGATGTCGGCGAGATCGAGGCAGGTCCGCTGGACGGCGACAACTCCCAGATCATTCTCGACCGCGGCGATCATCGCCGGAAAGTACCGGCGACGCTCACCGGCCCCGACGATGGTGCGCGGATTGTAGCGCAGACAACGCGGATAGGGAGGAGCAAGACCGCGTGCGGCAAGGTAATCGGCCGCTGGCGAGCCGGCTATGGGCTGGCTTGCCTTCCATAGCCGAAGCGCGAGAGCGCGATGGTCGGCCATCGCCTTCGGGCGCGGCATGGTGAGCGGCACCGCATCGTGAAGTTTCCGCCGGCGCAGGGCAGTCAGAACGTCGCGCGTATCGCAGCCAGCAAAGCAGTGGAACAAGATCGCCCGTTCGCCCAGGCGCACTGACAGGCTGGGGCCATGATCGTCATGAGCCGGGCAACGGCATTCGCCGCACGTCCCGCGCCACGTTCCGCCGAGGGCTTCGACAATGGCTTTGGCGCGATGGGAAGCAGCTAGGGGCATCAACTAATCCTTGCAAAGTGGTGGAGCGCCGCTGCCGGTTGCGCCCTCCCCTCTCCGCCAATTCAGCCAGGCATGCCCTTGGCTGCGAGGATACCGAATTCCTCGACGATGCGATCGGTTGTGTAATGGGTCACGCCGTCGCGTTCATAGGAGCTGTCCTTGAGCCGCCCGGCAATCCGCACCAGATCCCCGACTTGGGCTCGGTCGGCGATATGCTTGCGCTGGCCCTCGCTGAAGACGCTCACGCGGTTCCAGTGACTGTCTTCCTGCCATTCGTCATCGTCACCCTTGCGGCGGTAATTCGCGCAGACCGACAGCAGGGTGACTTTCGGTCGCGCATCGATTTCGCCGATCCGGCCGATGATCTCGAACTTGGCGAAGTTGATCATGCACCCTCCATTCGTGACGTCCTTTGGCGAGGAAGCCTATCGTGGACGGCCAACTTCGCGTATCCCTCCAGGCAGGGGGATTGAAGGTTTGCTTCAAGCGCAGCGCCAATCTCTTTCTCAAAATAAAAATATCAAAACGCCGCTGCTCGCAGCGGAAGCTTTTCCGATTCAAAAGGATTCAGATTCGGGAAGCCGAAAGCCCAGCGTTTCTGCGGGCTTGAGCAAGCCTATCCTGACCGGACGGGGGATTTTGCCTGCCCTTGTGGGGGCTCATTCCTGACCGATCGGGGGATGCAACCTGACCGGTTGGGGCTTTCCTGACCGCATGGGGGCCAGGCTCTGTTGGGCGCGATTCGCTCGTCATATCGCTCGTCAGGGACGTTCTTCGCCCTCTCCGCGGCCGTTTGCGAGGGTCAGATCGCTTTGAAACGCGACTCGGCGTACTTCCTTGTGTTTTGTCGTTTCGGGGTGAAGTTCCATCCTGACCTCTTGGGGGCCGAAACCGCCGTCTATCCTGCCCTGACTTGACGCAAGAGGACAGGTCAGGCAGATTTTCTTCCACGCCGGACGAATCGGTGCAGACTTCATGGCATGGATGACGAAAAAGCCCTAGACCACGCTGTAACGCCCTCCCCCGCCGGTGATGATGCTTCTCCGGGGCGGGCGATGCGGGTGGCTGCCGCCCTGCAGGCCAAGGGCGGCGACGAGTTCGCCAAGCCCGGCAGCATCGTTGAGGTCAAGTTCGTCAAAGGCCAGTCGCTGAGCCTGACCGCTTCGCGTTTGCTTGCGCTGATGATTTTGACTGCGGGCGGTGATGCCTGGGAGGACCGCCCGCACAAGATGCGAAAGGCGGATATTCGCCGCGGCCACAAGGGCAATGAGCGCATCTCGGATATGCTCGAGGAACTGCATCGCACGCTTTTTGCGGTCGATGATAAGTCCTGGCGCGGCAAGAAGGCGACGCTGCGCTTTTCTCTGATCTCATCATCGCGCGAAGAAGTGGAGGACGAGGAGGGCGCTGAGGCAGGGTGGATCGAGTGGGAGTTCACGCCCGACGCTCGGAAACTGATTCAGGAATCGGAGACCTATGCGGTCCTGAACCGGCAGGCGGTGCTCGGCTTTCGGTCGACCTATGCGCTAAAGCTGTACGAGATCGGGGCATTGCGGTTGCATCGACGCCAGTCGCTATGGAAGGGCGACATGACGGCACTGCGTGCGCTGCTCGGCATCGCGCCAGACGTTTACAAGGACTTTGCGCAGCTGCGCCGCAAGGTTCTCGAAAAGGCGAAGGCCGAAATCGACCAGCTCGCTCATTTCCGTGTGGAGTGGCGGGAAATCCGTCAGGGTCGAACCGTCACCGAGATCGAATTTCGTTTTGAGCCAAAGGATGCGCCTGAGCAGATAGCGACCGTGGATGAAATTGCCCGACACTCTGCGGGGAGGAAGGCGAGGCGCGAGGACGAGGTCGAGACTGTGGCCGTCGAAGCCGTCACGCAGGCGGCGGTGGCGGCCTTGGTGTCAAAGGATAAGACTGGGGCAGGGGAGGTTACCTTCCCAAACGGCACGATCCGATTTGGGTCGGACACGCTCGCGGCCATTGGCCGTTCGGCCGGCGGTGGTTGGGACATCGACCTGATTGCCGACGCCTATCGCGCGCAGATGGGTGAGAGGCTGGCGAAGCTGAAGGGCGCCAAGCTGATCGCGTCCTGGACCGGCTTTTGCGAGAGCTTCCTGGCGCGGCGCGGGCGCCCTTGAGCCGAAATTGCACCGGTGCAATTTCAGGGTGGCTAGCCCCCAAGAGGTCAGGTTGTAGGCGTGCGCACGAAAGGCTGGCGACGCAATTCGAGGCAATTGGGCCGACCGGGCCTACTCACTTGCGAAAATAAGCCTTTCATTGACCTAAAAGTGCAAATTGAGCTATGCCCCCTACAGTTTCGCAAGGGGGCCTATCTTGGCTGCATCACTCGATATTGAGGCCACGCAGGATCTGCTGTCCGTCTCAACGCTTGCACAACGGACCAGCTCTGTTCTCGAGCGGCTCCGCGACTCTGCGCGTAGCGCCCGGGCGGACGAACGGCGCGAGCCCACCTTCCCGATCGGTAAAGCGGCCGAACTGGTCGGCCGGACCGCGGCGGCCATTCGCGAGGCCGAGAAGGACGGCCGCTTGCCGCCGCCTCCGCGAACCGAAAATAATCGGCGCGTCGGTTATACCCTGGCGCAGCTCAACGACATGCGGGGATTGTTCGGCACCCGGCCCTGGCGGGCTGCCACCGACCCCTGTTGCGTCATCGCGGTGCAGAACTTCAAGGGCGGGGTCGGGAAATCGACCCTATCGGTGCACTTGGCTCAATATCTCGCGATCAAGGGCTATCGGGTGGCTCTCATAGATTGCGACAGCCAGGCGTCGGCAACGACGCTCTTCGGCTATGTTCCCGACCTCGACCTGACCGAGGAGGACACGCTCTATCCGTTCCTGCGGCACGACGACATGGAGTCGCTCGACTATGCCTTGCGCAAGACCCACTTCGACGGTCTGGAGCTTGTCCCGGCCAATCTGCGGCTCTTCCAGTCGGAATATGAAATCGCGGCGCGCATGGCGCGGGGGCAGGGGAACCTGATCGACCGCATGGCGCAAGGCATTGCGAGCATTGCCGATCGGTTCGATGTCGTCGTTCTCGATCCGCCGCCGGCGCTTGGCGCGATCTCGCTTTCGGTGCTGCGTGCGGCCAATGCGCTGGTCGTGCCGGTGCCGCCGACAGTGATGGACTTTTCATCGACTGCGGCCTTCCTCGCAATGCTCGACGAGACCATCGAGACGCTGGCCGATCGCGGCTTGGCCCCGTCGCTGCAGTTTCTGCGCTTCGTGGCCTCCAAGGTCGACGAGAACAAGTCGATGCAGAAGGAACTGCTCAACCTGATGCGGACCCTTTTCGGCCACGCGATCGTGCGCACACCGCTCAAGGATTCGGCGGAAATCGACAATGCGACGGCGCGGCTGATGACGGTCTATGAGCTTGACGGACCTGTCACCAGTTCGGCGGTGCGCAACCGCTGCCTCGCCTATCTCGACGGCGTGAACAGTGAAATCGAGGTCGACATCCGGTCGATGTGGCCCAGCCATCTGGCGCGCTTGCGCAAGGAGGGCCTCGCCTGATGCGAGCAAAATTGCACCGGTGCAATTCCGGGTAGAAGGGGTGGATGATGAGCAAGAAAAACGCCAACTTCGCGGCTGATCTGGTCGCCGGAATCGACCCGGGGGCGCAAGCTCCAGCGGCCCGGCGCCCCGGCATCGGTGCGAGCGTCCTGGCGGGTCGAGAAAGCCGGCTCGCCGAATTGGCGACGGGCAGTGTCGTCTCACGCACCCATGAACTCGTTGATCCTGCACGCTGCCGGATGTGGGTCGGCCATAACCGCGAATATGCGCTGCTTAACGAGGAGCGGTGCGCCGATCTCATCGAGAGCATCAAGGCGCAGGGCAAACAGGAAATGCCCGCCATCGTCCGCCGTGTGAAGGACGACCCTGCCTTCGATTTCGAGGTGATTTGCGGCGCGCGCCGGCATTGGACGATCAGTTGGCTGCGCGCCCACAACTATCCGGATTTCCGCTTTCTCGTCGATATCCGCAGCCTTACCGACGAAGAGGCTTTCCGGCTTGCGGACCTGGAAAACCGGGCGCGCGACGACCTTACCGATCTGGAGCGCGCGCGCGATTATTTGCGCGCGCTCGACGCCTATTATGAAGGGCGCCAGAAGGTCATGGCCGAGCGGATCAACGTCACGGAAAGCTGGCTCAGCCGCTATCTCGACCTTGCCCGACTGCCGGCAGAACTGATGGCGGCCTTTGCCATCCCACAGGATCTCAGGATCAAGCATGTCACCGCGATCAAGCCTCTCTTGAAACCGGAGGACCGGCGGCAGCGTGTGTTCGCCGAGGCGGGGCGTCTCGCTCAGGTGCAGTCCGACCGCGCAGCACCGATGCCGGTTCCCGATATCATACGCGCTCTCGCTCTGGCCGCCGATCCCCCCAAGAGGTCAGGATCCCCCAAGAAGTCAGGAAAGCCAGAAACGATCGTGTCCGAAGGGGGGAAACCATTGCTGAAAGTGGAGGCGGTGGATCGTAAGGGTCTCAAGCTCACCCTGCTTCCGCATGCCGGTGGTACGCGGGCTGAAGCGGAGGCCGCGTTGAAAGCCCTGCTCGATCAGCATTGGAGCTAGGACAATCTTCAGCGGTTCTGAGATGTGAGAGTTTTGTCTTCACATGTTGAATATGGACTGCCCAATGACTGCAGCCTTCCAGGATGGCATTCGCGAGAATGAGATCATCGCGCCCCGTCGTCTGGCGGAGCGCCTGCGCTTCTCCATGGCGCATTTGGCTCGCGTTGCTCGCCTGGATCGTAAGGCCATGACTCTGTATCCCTCCGCCCCGACCGTGCAGATTAAACTGGAGGAAATAGCCCGAGTTATAACGCGAGCGGCAGAGCTCGCAGGCGAAGAAGGCAAGGCGGTTATCTGGTTCAAGCATCAACCCCTTTCTGGAGTTGGGAAAACGGCTGCGGAATTGGTTGCGAATGGCGATATCGATATCGTCATGGAAGATCTCGATCGTATGGCTGCCGGGGTCTATTCCTGACAGGCGTCACTCGATGCCGAAAGGCTAGCTTGTCCGCAGGACCTTTAGGTGAATGTCTTCTTCTCGTAGACGGTGACAATCGCCCGGCCATCCCAAACGTAGCACAGGTGCCGCTCCTGTCGGCAGTTTGCGAGTAGGCGAGGGCGGAACACCGCGGCGCACTCGCCGTCGGTGTCGCGCACGCTTTGGTATACGATGCCATCCGAACCTTGCTCACGCAGGTGTCGGCCAAGCGCCTGGCCGGCGGCATAACTGTCCGGGGCGTAGAGGGCAGGGCGTTCATCGCGCAGGCCGCGAATATCGTGGAGCATGGCGTCCAAGTCGACCGCGTAGACGCGCATGTCGAGTTCCTGCGCCGGTTCGTGGGTGTACGCCATGAAGCGGGTTCGGTGATGGCTCGTCTCGGCAACCGCAGTCTCGATGGTGTTGGAAGCATAGAACAACCCGAAACTGCCGTCACAGAATCGGCTGCCATCTGGATTGAGGTGGGTGAACGCTGCCATGATTGCCGATGTCCCGGGTCCCGATACGCGGTCCTCCGATGGGACGAGCGCGAGGTCCCCGACCTCGTCGCGAAGCCGGTCGTTGGTCATCGCCTCGATCGCATAGACCGCTTCTAAATCGGCCGGATCCGCGACGTCTTCAAACAGCGATATGGGCGGGAACCGGCTTGCGACGATCCGATAGCACGGTTGCCACCGCACTTGCGTCGTCGCAATAGCATCCATCAGCCGCGCTGCGCGTCGATATATTGGCGCACCACGTAGAGATCGGCGACATTGCCCGAGGCCATCCGCTCGATCGCCGGGCGTCCGGCGAACAGCGGCGCCTCATTGGGTTTGCGTACCCATTCGTTGGCGGTACGGGGCAGGAGCATCTTCAGCCCCTTGTAGATCCCCATGACATAGGAGATGCGCTCCAGCGCATCCTTGGGAATCGCCGCGACGGCGCCGCGCTTCCAGGTCTGGAAGGTCGAGCGGCTGTCGAGCCCGAGAAGCTTCATCTGCTCGGCTTCCTTAAGGCCCCAGGCGTCGGCAATGCGGAAAAAGGTGCGCAGCGCCGGACCGCTCAGGTCCTTGCGGCTAGGCGCTTTGGCGGGGACGCCGGAATGGGCAGCTGTGGCCATTGGCCATCTCCTTCTTTCTCTGTCTATGTATGATATCTGTACATAACGTCAAGAGGAGATCAGTTTTCATACACGCCTAATGCGCGCGAGGCCGCGTCAGGGATGGCCAGAACTGCCGGCGAGCAGCCGGTCGATCTCGCCCATCGCCGCGTCGAACTCGGTGAGCGCCGGATGGGGGAGCGCGAGAGCGTGGTCCAGGGGTGCCGACAACCGATCCCTTCGCGGCGCTTCGGCGACCAGCAGAACCTTGCCCTTGATGCTCGCGCGCCGCGCGAGGCCCGCTGTGACTAGCGCGTCGCCGATCGCATAGGTGCCGCGCCGGCTGATCCCGAACGCCGAGGTCATCTGATCGAGCCCGAGCGGCGCAAAACCAGCGAGCAGGATCCACACCTGCGGTGCCCGCGCGCTCGAGCGCAGGTGCCCCAGCTGCTCGCGCATCAGCGCCGCGCGCCGTCGCGCTTTCGCGACCAGCTCTGCAAGCCGGGTAGCGCTGGCGTGGAGAGTTCGCGCTGAGACAATGGCGCGTTCGCCAGGCCAGAGCTGCGGCTGAAGCGTTTCGGCGGTCACCGCGCCGGGGCAGGGGAGGGCAAGCTGCCACGCGCCGCACGCGGCCAGCAGCCGCCCCAGCGAGGCATCGACCGCCCAGAGCGGCGTGCGCGGGGCGGCCTGATCGATCGCCACCGCGCGGTTCCCAAGCGAACGGATTTGCACCGCGCGCTCCAGCGGCGCGAACAGCGGATCGGCGTGCAGCAGCGCGTGGAGGCGCGCCAGACCCGCGAAGGGCAGGGGAATCTCGTCATCCGCGCCGGCCTGTTTCACCAGCGTGAGCGCTCTGCCGATCGCCTCCTCCGCCAGCGCATCTTCGGCTTGCATCGGGCGGTCGGCCCCGAAGCGAGCGGCCAGAGCGATGGTCTGCGCGGCGTCGGCAAGCGGTTCCCACGGATGATGGCTGAGTTCGCCCAGCAGGGCGCGGACCACGGCATAGGCGGAGCAGGCGGTGAGGGGCGTCTCTTGGGGGGCGCGATCGAGCCCGGCGAACCAGGCGTTGAACCGGTGTTCGGCGTCAGCAAATCCCGCCTGCGCCAAGGCCGAGAGGAGCACCTCGCGCAGCAGCCCTACGCAGAACAGCCGCTTTTCGGTATCGGTGAGGCCGGTGAGGAGCCCGTCGAGGCGGCCGAGCGCGAGCGCGCATTCCGCCTGCGCCTGGCCAAGCGCCTCGGGCGGAGCGTCGGTGTCGGCGGCGAGGGGATGGAAGCGCTCCATGCCGAATGTGTAGTGAATGCCAAAACACTGCACAACTGCTCGGAGGGTCCGTAAATGAACATGTGATAATTGCAGTTATCACATATCCGGAATTGACCTCTCTTTATTAGGTGGCGTACAAGCCCGCCTGAGGAGCGTGGCACGTCATGGGCACCGATACCGCCCGAGAAGAGCGAGAATCCGTTGTAGCGGCCGCTGAGACTGCGCTGACGCCCATTGCGCCGTTCGGCGACCTTCCATGGGCGATCGTGCAGATGAGGGCTGTCGAGCCGATCGTCGTGAACGAGGCGCTGATCGCCGCCTATCAGGCCGCATCGTCGCCCCACAGCGTCCGCGCGCTGAGATCCGATATTGAGGCGTTCGATGCGTGGTGTCGCCGCACACAGCGAATTGCACTCCCGGCGACGCCTGAGATGGTCGCCGACTATCTCGATGCGCGCGCGGGGGAGGGTGCCAAACCCGCCTCGCTCGGTCGCTACAAAGCGTCGATCGCCAAGGTCCATCAACTGCTCGAACTTAAGGATCCGACCCAGGCGCCATTGGTGAAGCTGCGTCTGGCGGCGATCCGTCGGAGAACTGGCACGGCGCAAAAGCAGGCGAGGCCGCTGCGATTCAAGGGGCCAGTCAAGGATGTCGAGCGGGACCAGGCTCGCGGGCTCAACATTCGCGCGCTGCTGGAGGCCTGCGGCGACGATCTGCCGGGGCTGCGCGATCGCGCGTTGCTGTCGGCGGCTTATGACACGGGCCTGCGCGCCTCCGAACTAGTGGCGGTTGCGGTGGAGCATATCGTGGACGCTCTCGATCCGGAGGCACGGCTGCTCGAAATCCCGCGCAGCAAGGCGGATCAGGAGGGGGAGGGGGCGACCGCATTTATATCGCCTCGCTCGGTACGGGCTATTGCGGCGTGGCGCGCGGCCTCGGGGATCGCCGCGGGCCCGCTGTTTCGGCGCGTGCAGGTGCGGCGCTATAAAGCGAGGCTGGCGGATCCGGGCCGGCCGATCGCCAGCATCTCGGGGCGTGAGGCCTGGGACCTGCGCAAGACGCTGCCCAAACGCGCGATGGCGGCGCGGGTGGAGTACGATGTCGGCGAGGCCGCACTACACCCGGGATCGATCGGCCCGATCTGGCGACGGATCATCCAGCGGGCGTTCGATCGCGGGGCGCTCGGCGACTTGACCGCTGATGATCTGGTGCGGCTGCTCAAGGGGATCAGCGCCCACTCGACGCGGGTGGGACTCAACCAGGACCTGTTCGCCAGCGGCGAGGGCCTCACTGGCATCATGGACGCGTTGCGCTGGAAAAGTCCGCGCATGCCGCTCGCCTATAATCGCAACCTTGCCGCTGAGCAGGGTGCGGCCGGGCGGCTGATGGCGAAGCTAGGCTAACTGCAAGTGTCAGATCAGCGCTACTTCCATTCTGAGGTGAGTTTAGGTTTTCAGATGCGCTGAGCAATAGTTTTGATGCCTGCAGTCAGCCTATTCTGTCGGAATGTTATGCCCGTGAAACCGTTCTGATCATGCGCCAAGTCGACGGTCAGGATTTAGCCACGGTCACTTCATCGAACACACAAAATGCATGATATAACGGTACACCAAAGCCGAGCTCACGAAAGGAAGCCTTTTCTGACTTGATCATTATGCTATAGCCCGTTCGATGGGACGCTTCCTAGCCCTCATACTCATGTGCCTCGTCTCACTATCGTTGATGGTGGGCGCGATTGCGCATGCTGCCGAACCCATCGGTTGCCTCGATTCGAATGTCGCGGCAGGTCTCGGTCATGCCGATGGCGATCGGGATGAGGTCCCATCTGACGACGGCAAGGCGACGCCGCACCATCACGGCGGTTGCCATGGCCACCAGATTGGCGAGCCTGTGAAGGACGGCTTCGTACCCGTAGTACATCTGCGGACCGCGTCGCCTGTGCTTGGGAACGCGACGAATCTGGTTTCCACTCTGACAGCTCCCGCGCACCGCCCTCCGAAAGCCTGACAATTCTAACCTGCTCCCTCTGGGGGCTTCTTCGGAATTGTCAGGAGTCTTTCGATCATGCACCGATCACTCGCGGCTTTGCTAGCCGCGACCGCTTGCGCGAGCATCGCGCAAGCTCAAACCGGGCCGCTGGCTGAGGCCAGGCCGGCGCAGCAACAAAGCAGGTCGCCCGCACTGACGGGGTCGGCTTTTACTGTTGACCGTGCTCTCGAACTCGCGGGCGCCGTATCGCCAGCGCTTGAGGCAGCCTCGGCGGACATCCGCGCGGCGGAAGCCGGACGCCAAGTTGCGGGCCTACGTCCCAATCCGAGCGTCACGGTCGAGGCTGAAAATGTCGCCGGCTCCGGCCAGTATCGCGGAACACAGAGCCTTGAAGCGACGACATCGCTTACGTTGCCGATCGAACTGGGCGGCAAGCGATCGGCGCGGATCGCCGTCGCCGACGCCCGGACGAACCGGGCGACGATACAGGCGGCGATCGCGCAAGCCGATCTCCGGCTCAGTGTCGTGCGCGCCTATGCGGAGGCCGCCTCGGCGGAGCGCCGACTTGTCACAGCCGAGGATCAGGCCCGGATTGCTGATGAAGCACTAAGAGCCGCCCGTGTGCGTGTGCAAGCGGGTCGTGCTTCGCCACTTGAAGCCGAGAGAGCGAACGTGGCGAGGGTCAACGCCGACGCTGCGCTGTTGCGTGAGGAACGGGCCGTCGCAGTCGCACGGTTCACCCTGTCACGCATTATCGGCCAGCCAATTTCGGGACCACTCGATGCAGACTGGTTCTCCCGAATCCCGGCGACCTATGGCCCGTTACGGCCGATAGAGAGCGCGGGCACGCTCGTGATGGCGGCAGCCAATGCCGATTTCACCATCGCCGATGCGGGTGTGCGGCTCGCCCGCTCGCAGCGCGTGCCGGATCTGACTCTTGGGGCCGGCGCTCGCCGGTTAGAGCAGACCAACGACACAGCGGCTATCTTCAGCATGTCGATCCCGATCCCGTTGTTCAACAACGGGCGCGCGGCCTTGAACCAAGCAACTGCTGAACGGCAGCGTGCCGATGCGCAGCGGCGTCTCACAGCGCTCGATGTCGATCAGGCCATCGCGCGCGCTCAAGCCGATGCCGCCAACGCAGCCACCAGCGCGGCAGCGGCCAGCGGTCCCGCACTCGCGGCGGCCGAAGAAGCCGCCCGCATAGCCCGCATCGGCTATCGGGAGGGGAAGTTCGGCCAGCTCGATTTGCTCGATGCCGAACGGACGCTCGCCGCGACGCGGGCGGCGGCTATCGACGCGCTGCTCTCCTACCACATCGCCCAGGCGCAGCTTGAGCGGCTTACCGCCCGCGCGCCGACCACACAGGGGGAATGATAATGAAAACCCGTACCATAGCGGCGTTGCCGCTTACGTTGGCCGCATTGCTGATGGCCGGATGCTCTGGCGGCGAGAAGACGGCTGATGATGCGCAGAATGCTGCCTCGGCCGCAGAAGAAGGTCATGCCGATGAAGAAGGCGAAATCGACCTTAGCGCCGATCAGATTCGCAAGGCTGGCATTGAGACAGTGCGCGTCATCCGCAGCGGCGGCGGCGCGTTGACCCTCCCGGCAACGATCGAAGGCGACCCACAAGGGATGCAGGTCGTTTCCGCCGCCATCGGCGGTCGTGTCGTCTCGCTCACCCGCAACCTGGGCCAGTCAGTCGGACGCGGGCAGACGCTCGCTATCATCGAAAGCCGCGAGGCGGCATCACTCAACGCCGAGATCGAGGCGGCGCGCGCGAGGCTGGCGCTGGCCGAAAGCAACCTTCGTCGTGAGCAGCGCCTGTTCAACGAGTGCGTGTCGCCCGAACAGGATCTGATCGCGGCACGCACGGCAGCCACCGAAGCGCGTATCGCGCTACGTCTCGCGCAGCAGCAGGTGTCGGCGGCGGGCGGCGGCGGAGGCGCGCTCAATCGCATCGCGATCAGCGCGCCCCTCTCGGGGCAGGTCGTCGCGCGCAGCGTGACGCTGGGTCAGACAGTCGCGGCCGATGCGGAACTGTTCCGTGTCGCCAATCTTGGGCGTGTCGCGGTCACGCTGGCCCTGTCGCCGACAGACGCCGGCAAGGTGCGACCTGGTTCGCAGATCGAAATCGTCTCGGGCGATCGCCGATCGGTGGCACGGGTCGATTTCGTCTCGCCCATCTTGGACGAAACCACGCGGCTCGCCAGCGTGATCGCGGTCATCGACAACCGCGCGGGCCAATGGCGTGTGGGCGAGCCGGTCACGGCGTCGATCCAGCTTCCCGGCGGCGGCCCGGCGGCGCTGCTTGTGCCGCAAAGCGCGGTGCAGACGGTCGAAGGCCGGTCCACCGTGTTCGTGCGCACCGATCATGGCTTTAGGGCCACCCCCATCACGCTCGGAAACCCAAGCGGCGACAATGTGGTCGTGACGTCGGGGCTCAAGGGCGACGAACAGCTCGCCGGCCCCAACAGCTTCACCCTCAAGGCTGAGCTCGGGAAGGGCGAAGCGGAGCATGGGCATTGATCATGATCGATCGCATCGTCACATTTTCCGTCGAGCGTCGCTGGTTCGTCCTGCTCATGACGCTCATCGCCGCGGCCATCGGAGGCTGGGCGCTTTCTCGCCTGCCGATCGACGCTGTTCCCGACATCACCAACAATCAGGTGCAGGTAAACATCAGCGCGCCGGCCCTTTCACCCGAGCTGGTCGAGAAGCAAATCGCCTTTCCGATCGAAACCGCGCTCGCCGGTGTTCCCGGTCTTGAATATACCCGCTCGCTTAGCCGCAACGGCTTTGCCCAGGTCACGGCCGTATTCACGGATTCGACCGACATCTACTTCGCCCGCCAGCAAGTGTCCGAGCGGCTGCGCGTCGCCGAGGAAAGCCTACCCGAAGGTGCGGTTCCAACCATGGGGCCGATCGCGACAGGCCTGGGCGAAGTCTATATGTGGACGGTCCATTTCATGCATCGGAAGGAGGACAAGCACAAGCCGGGCGAGCCCGGCATGCAACCCGATGGCAGCTACATCACGCCGGAGGGCGACCGTCTCGTCAGCGAGGCCGATCAGGCGACCTATCTGCGCACCACGCAGGATTGGATCGTCGCGCCGCTGCTCAAGAACACACCGGGCCTTGCCGGCGTCGACTCGATCGGCGGCTATGTGAAGCAGTTTCAGGTCATTCCCGATGTCCAGCGGCTTGCCGCCTTGGGGCTGAACCTGACCGACCTCGCCCGCGCACTTGAAGAGAATAATGTCGGCGTCGGTGCCGGCGTGGTCGATCGTGGTGGGGAGGGCCTGGCCGTCCGCTCCGATGCGCGCATCCGCAATGTCAGCGAGCTGGCCGGGACCGTCATCGCGACCCGCGAAGGCACGCCGATCCGGCTCGACCAGGTGGCGCAAGTGCGTCTCGGCCAAGCGATCCGCTACGGCTCCGCGTCTGAGAACGGCAAGGAGGTCGTGGTCGGGACCGCCATCATGCGGATCGGCGAGAACAGCCGCACGGTCGCCTCTGCGGTCGCGGAACGGATCGGCGAAATCAACGCCTCGCTGCCGACTGATGTGGTCATACAACCGGTGCTCGATCGCACTGCGCTGGTCAATTCAACGATCAAGACGGTGGCGAAGAATCTATCCGAAGGCGCGCTGCTCGTCATCGTCGTGCTGTTCGTCCTGCTCGGCAATTTCCGGGCGGCGCTGATCGCGGCGCTAGTCATTCCGATCACTATGGCCATGACCAGCTTCGGCATGTTGCAAGGCGGTGTCTCTGCCAATCTGATGAGCCTTGGCGCGTTGGACTTCGGTCTTATTGTCGATGGCGCGGTCATCATCGTTGAAAACGCGCTGCGGCGGATCGCCGAACGACAACATCACTATGGCCGCACGCTTGCGCTCGAGGAACGGCTGTCCGTCGTTGCTCAGGCCGCGCGCGAGATGATCCGCCCTTCCGTGTTCGGGCAGGCAATCATCATCCTCGTCTATGTGCCGCTGCTCACGCTCACAGGTGTTGAGGGCAAGACCTTCACGCCGATGGCGATGACAGTCATCATCGCACTCGTCTTCGCCTTCATCCTCTCACTGACCTTCGTGCCGGCCATGCTCGCCATCTGGCTGTCGAAGCCCGTCGAGGAAAAGGAAGGCCGGATCATGACGTGGCTCAAGCGCAAATATGAGCCGGGACTTGACCGCGCGATGAAGCGGCCGACGCTCACCATGGGCGTCGGTGTCGGCGCGTTTCTTGCCGCCATCCTCACCTTCTCGTTCCTAGGCCAGGAGTTTCTGCCCCAGCTCGACGAGGGCGATTTGACCGCCCAAGTGCTCCGCGTGCCGGGGACGTCAATCGATCAGAGTCAGGCGATGCAGTCGCGGATCGAGCGCGAGATCGGCAAGCTGCCCGAAGTGCGGTTCGTTTTCTCAAAAACGGGCACGGCGGAACTCGCCGCCGACCCCATGCCCCCTAACATTTCGGACACCTTCATCATCATGAAGCCACGCGACGAATGGCCGGACTCGGGGCTCAGCAAGACTGACTTGGTGGCGAAGGTCGAGAAGACGCTTGAAAGTCTACCGGGCGGTGCGTTCGAGATCACCCAGCCCATTCAGATGCGCTTCAACGAGCTAATCGCCGGCGTGCGCGGCGACCTCGCGGTGAAGGTGTTCGGCGACGACACCGACGCCATGAATTCGACAGCCAATGCCATTGCGGCCGTGTTGCGCAAGACGGAAGGCGCCGTTGACGTTCGGGTGGAGCAGACCGAGGGCCTGCCCATGCTCGACATTCAGCCGCGCCGCGACATCATGTCGAGGCTCGGTATCACCGCGCAGACTGTGCAGGACACGATCTCGGCTGCGATCGGTGGCCGAGATGCTGGTATGATCTTCGAGGGCGATCGGCGGTTCGCCGTCACCATCCGCCTGTCGGATGTGGCACGCGCCAATCTGCAAACGCTCGGTCAGGTCCCGGTACCGCTGCCGAACGGCGGGTTCGTGCCGCTTCAAAGCGTGGCCGACATCGGCGTCACCGATGGTCCCAACCAGATCAGCCGCGAGAACGGCAAGCGGCGTGTCGTGGTGCAGGCGAACGTGCGTGGCCGTGACGTAGCTGGCGTGGTTGCCGATGCGCAGGCCGCAATTGCGAGCGAGGTGCGTCTGCCTGCCGGGCAGTATCTCGATTGGGGCGGCCAGTTCGAGAACCTGCAATCAGCGACCGAGCGGCTGATGCTGGTGGTGCCGGGCTGTTTCGTGCTGATCATGCTCTTGCTTTACGGGGCACTCGGCAGCGTGCGCGACGCCGCGATCGTGTTCACCGGCGTGCCGCTGGCGCTGGTGGGGGGCGTGCTCGCCCTGTTCCTGCGAGGCATGCCCTTCTCGATCTCGGCGGCGGTCGGGTTCATCGCGTTGTCCGGCATCGCCGTCCTGAACGGGCTCGTCATGGTAACGTCGATCCAGGAACTGATGGCCCGAGGTATGGACCGATCGGAAGCAGCCTATGAAGGCGCGATGATGCGGTTACGCCCCGTGGTCATGACGGCACTGGTCGCGTCGCTCGGCTTCGTACCCATGGCGATCGCATCGGGTGCGGGCGCGGAAGTGCAAAAGCCACTGGCGACGGTTGTCATCGGGGGCCTCATCTCGGCGACCCTGCTGACCCTGTTCCTACTGCCGACGCTTTACGCCCGGTATGGGCGCAGGGAGATGGACATTCCAGCGCCCGACAAGCGGCCCGATGCACCGACGCCTGATCTCGCCGAGGCTCCGCTGTGAGCCTCGGCGGCCGTCGCATCCCCACAATGGGGATGCACGGTGTTCAGCGGCGGGCGGCTTTGCCGTCCGCCGCACTGGACACCAGCGGAAGGTCTATCCGGGCATGAAGGAAACAACCTCTTTCGCGCTGACCATCACCCCGATCCGGGCTTGGACCCATATCGTGGACCTACCCACGTTCGCGCTGTGGCATCCAAGTTATCGCTTTCGAGGAATCGCCGCGCCGGATGCCGACGTCAGCCTTACTTTCTCCCTGCTCAAGGGAGAGCTGCCGCTGACAGCCGAAGCTAAGATCATTGCCTACGAACGGGCTCACCGGCTCGCCTGGCAGACCGGCTTTGGTGGGATATTTGCCCTTCGCGAGGAATATGCATTCGCCGGAGCCGGCGCGCAGACACAGGTGCGCCATACGATCGCTGTGGAAGGGGTGCTTAGCCCGCTTGGCTATTTGGCGCGGCGCGGCCTGCGCAAAACCATGCAGGCTCAAGATGCGGCATTAATCCGCTATCTCACCAAGGAGGTGCGCGGCAACGGCCTCAGCGTGAATCGCCATCGCCGCCTGTTTCGCAAGACGCAGCTCGCGCGAAAGACGACCCAATGACTGACTTTGCTTCCTCGATCACGGACGCGGAGCGCCGCACGCTCTGGATTGTGCTGGTCCTCAACGCGGCGATCGCGCTTGCCTTTCTAATCGCCGGCGTCAGCGGCGATTCCAGCGCGCTGCTCGCCAATGGCCTCGACAACCTGTCGGACGCCGCCGTCTATGCGCTGAGCCTGATCGCGCTCAGCCGGGGCACGAAATGGAAGACCCGCGCCGCAGGTGTGTCGGGCGTCATGCTCCTGATCTTCGCCGGCGGCATCCTGCTCGATGTGGGGCGGCGATACCTTCAGGGAAGCGAGCCGATCGGCGGCACCATGATGGCGATGTCGGCGGTCGCGGCAGTCGTGAACTATATCTGCCTCCGGCTGCTGCAACGGCTGCGCAAGCCCGACGTCAATCTGCGCGCGGCGACCACATTCAGCTTCAACGATTTCATCTCGAACGGCGGGATTCTGGTCGCCGGACTACTCGTTTGGTGGCTGGGTTCCAACTGGCCCGATCTGCTGGTTGGCTTCCTCACCGCGATTATCGCCGTGAAGGGCGGCATCGAGATCCTGCGCGACACGCGAAAGGAAGCGCGTCAGGCCAAGGAAGAAACCCGATGAGCGCCAAAGTTATCGGTGGCCGCACAAAAATGGCGGGCCTCTTCGCTTCACCACAAAATCGCGCTCCGCGAAGGAGAACATCATGATCGAAAAACTTCGGCTCGATATTCCTGTCCTCCTCCCCGACGTTACGAACGCAGCCGACGCCTGTGTCAAAAGGCTCGTCGGCTCGTTGGAAGGACGTCCCGGTGTCGAACAGGCCCATGTGGTAGCGCCCGAAGCGGACGCTCCCGCAATGCTCTGCATCCACTTTGATCCCGAAGTGGTGTCGCTCTCGCGCATCCGTGAGCTAGCGCACGCTTCGGGCGCAGAAATTGGTGATCGCTTCGGACATGCGATCTGGCAGGTCGACGGCATGACCCATCAACGCCGCGCTCGCACGCTGGGCGATCGGCTGCGCGGCCTCCCCGGCGTCCTTGAGGCAGAGGCCAATGTGTCGGGTCTGGTGCGGGTGGAGTTCGATCGGTCGGCAACATCGCAAGAGTCGATTTTGAAGGCGCTGCGCGACGCTGGCGCTCGACCGACCTACGAGAAGGCTGCCAAGCTCGTGTCGACCGCGCCAGAGCGCGATTATGCAAAGGATCATGACCATCCTCCGGGGAAAAAGCATGACCATGATCACGGTCATGGCGGTCTGCTCGGGCCGAATACTGAACTGATCTTCGCGCTCGCCTGCGGCGCGGCGCTGGGCATCGGCTTTGCACTCGAAAAGCTGGTCGCCGGCGCACCAGACTGGCTGCCGTTCGTGCTCTACGTTGCCGCCTACGCGTTTGGCGGTTTCTACACGCTGCGCGAGGCGATCGAAAGCCTTCGCCTGAAACGATTCGAGATCGACACGCTGATGCTGGTGGCCGCCGCCGGTGCGGCGGCGCTGGGGGCATGGGCGGAAGGGGCGCTGCTGCTGTTCCTGTTCAGCCTTGGCCATGCGCTCGAACATTATGCCATGGGCCGCGCCAAGCGCGCGATCGAAGCGCTGGCGGAGCTGGCGCCGCGCACCGCGATGGTGCGGCGTCCCGACGGCGCCACGAGCGAGGTTCCAGTCGAGAACCTGAAGCTTGGCGATATTGTCATCGTGAAGCCCGATGAGCGGGTCGCCGCCGACGGCTTCATCGTTAAGGGCATAACCGCGATCAACCAGGCCCCCGTCACCGGCGAGAGCATGCCGGTCGATAAACGCCCCGTACAAGACGATGCGGCCGCCCGCCAAAATCCCGATAGCGTGGACGCGGCAAGCCGCGTTTTCGTCGGCACTATCAATGGCAGCGGGCTTGTTGAAATCGAAGTCACCCGCCTGTCCAACGAAAGCACACTTGCCAAGGTGGTGAAGCTGGTCAGCGAAGCCGAAACTCAGAAATCGCCGACACAACGCTTCACTGACCGTTTCGAGCGCTTCTTCGTGCCGGCGGTGCTGGTGCTCGCCTTTGTGTTGCTGTTCGCTTGGGTAGTGGTGGACGAACCTTTCCGCGACAGCTTCTACCGCGCCATGGCGGTGCTGGTAGCGGCGAGCCCCTGCGCGCTCGCCATCGCGACACCCAGCGCCGTTCTATCGGGGGTCGCACGCGCTGCGCGTGGCGGTGTCCTCATCAAGGGGGGCGCACCGCTCGAACTGCTCGGCTCGCTGGACGCGATCGCGTTTGATAAGACCGGCACGCTCACCAAGGGCGAGCCCCGGATACAAGAGATCATCACCGCCCCAGGGGTGACCAAGGAAGACCTCATGGCGGTCGCCGTAGCTGTCGAGAGCCTGAGCGATCATCCTCTCGCGCAGGCGATCGCGCGCGACGGCCGCGAGCATATTGGCGATAAGCCGATACCGCAGGCCGACAACCTCAAGAGCCTGACAGGTCGCGGCGTTTCGGCTCTCGTCGGCCAGGAGGAAGTCCTGATCGGCAAGGCGGAGATGTTCGGCGCCGACGGCATCGCGCCGCTGTCGGCCGAAATGACGGCCGCGATCGAGAGGCTCCGCGAAGGCGGGCAAACGAGCATGGTCGTGCGCCGCGACGACAAGGACATCGGCGCGATCGGCCTGCTCGACACGCCGCGCGAAGCGGCACGGACAGCGCTCGATGAGCTGCGCGCGATCGGCATCAAGCGAATGATTATGATTTCCGGTGATCACCAGCGCGCAGCCGATGCGATCGCCAGAAAAGTCGGAATTGATGAGGCATGGGGTGATCTTATGCCTGAAGACAAGGTAGACGCGATCAAGAAACTCCGTGCCGAAACCAAGGTCGCCATGGTGGGCGACGGTGTCAACGACGCACCTGCCATGGCGACGGCGACGGTCGGTATCGCCATGGGTGCTGCCGGGTCGGACGTCGCATTGGAAACGGCTGACGTTGCCCTTATGGCGGATGATCTTTCTCATTTGCCTTTCGCTGTCGGGCTCAGCCGGCGCACACGCTGGGTCATCCGTCAAAACGTCTTTGTGAGCCTTGGCGTGGTCGCCTTCCTCGTCCCCGCGACTATCTTCGGACTTGGCATTGGTCCCGCGGTCGCGATGCACGAGGGTTCGACATTGCTCGTCGTGTTCAATGCCCTCCGGCTGCTTGCCTACCGCGACCGCGCAGACGCGATCTCGTAGGCTAGATGGAGGTTGTTGACCGGATACAGCAATTTCCTGATAGTGATGGGAGCGGCGCGACACTGTCGGCCGATCCGCGGACCGGCTTCAACAGCCAAGCAACATATGGCTGAGGGAAGATCTATCCTCAGCCGGCTACCGCCCAGGGTTCTTTCTTAGACCAAGCGCGACGCCAAGTTTATTGGCGGCGTGGTCGGGGTCGTCGCAGTGCCGCGACTGAAGGAAACTGAATGCGGCGCGTAAGATCAGATCGACTGCTCGGCGGTTGGCATCGAATTTCCGATTGATGGCTTCGAGCTTCGCAGTTCCAGGCTCGCCTGACGGATGATTTGCGCACCCCCCCATAATCCCAAGGTCGCCATGATCCCTGCGACGATGATATCGGGAAATGCCGATCCCGTACCAAAAACGCCTAGCGCCGCGAACAGTACGGCGACATTGCCGATGGCATCATTGCGCGAACAAATCCAGACCGAGCGCATGTTCGCATCTCCGCTGCGGAAGCGATACAGCATGAGGGCGACGCCGCCGTTGGCCAGAAGAGCAACGAAACCGACGATACCCATCACCTCGGCATGAGGCACGGTGCCCTGTGAGACGGCCCAAAGCGCGCTCAGCAACACGTACAATCCAAAGCCGAAGATCGTCGCGCCTTTGACCAGCGCGGCACGGGCTCGCCAGCCAAGCGCGAGCCCGGCCACGCCAAGGCTGATCGCATAGTTCGCGGCATCGCCGAGGAAGTCGAGCGCATCTGCCTGCAACGCCTTGGAGCCCCCCAATATGCCGGCGGCCAGTTCTGCTGCGAACATCAGAGCATTGACGGCGAGCGCGATCCACAGCGCGCGCCGCCAGGCGGGGCTGTTTGTGGGGCCGCCTTTGTCAGCTGCGCAGCTGGAACATGCCATCGGTCGGGCTCTCGCATTCTTAGGACGGCCCTCTATATGCACCCTATAGCAACTACAGGGTCAAGAGGATTTCTGATGCAGATTGGTGAACTGGCCCGAACTACCGCGACGAAGGTCGAGACTATCCGCTTCTATGAAAAAATCGGGCTTCTTCCGGAGCCGGGCCGTACCTCTGGAAATTACCGCGACTATGGAGCGGCGCACCTCGCACGGCTTTCCTTCATTCGAAGGGCCCGCGACCTCGGATTCACGCTGGACCAGGTGCGCGAGCTGCTCACTTTGTCCGACGATCGTAGTCGGTCGTGTAGCGCAGTCGACACGGTTGCCCGGGCCCACCTTGCGCAGATCGACCAAAAGATCGCCGATCTTCGTGCGCTACGCCGGGAGCTCGACGAATTGATCGGCCAATGCAGCCAGGGTGCGATTTCCGATTGCCGGATTATCGAAGCGCTCGGTCCTTCGGCCCAGAACGGGCATTGACCCTGTAGCGACTAGAGGGTGCAGAATTCCGCTGCGACTCGCTGCGGAGACAATCGATGAGCGACTGTGGATGTGAAACGGACACCGCCCGCGCCGGAACAGATCCCGGCTACAAGCGTGCCTTGTGGATTGTTGTAATCCTCAATCTGGGATTTGGAATCTGCGAGCTTGTGGGCGGCTTTGTCGCAGGCTCTCAAGCTCTCAAGGCGGATTCGCTGGACTTCATCGGCGACGGATCGATCACCCTGGTGGGCCTTGTCGCGCTTGGTTGGTCTGCCGTGGCCAGGAGTCGGACCGCACTTATTCAGGGCCTGTTCCTCGCCACACTTGGGCTCGGCGTGATCGCGTCGGCGCTTTGGCGCATATTCAACGCCGTGCCGCCCGAAGCCGATCTGATGGGCGGGCTTGGCATTATTGCGCTCATCGTCAACGTGTCTGCCGCGCTGATCCTCGCCCGTTTCCGCGATCAGGGCGATGCCACCTCGCGGGCAATCTGGCTGTTCTCGCGCAATGATGCACTGGCCAATGTTGCGGTCATCGCGGCGGCGGCGTTAGTGGCGTGGACCGGGCAGGCATGGCCCGATCTGCTCGTCGCGGGAGTTATCGCACTGCTCTTCTTGCACTCCGCCTATGACATCATCCGCGATGCCCGTAAGGAGATGACGGAGCATGGCAGGCGGGTCGTGCAGTGAACGCGCGTGCTTACACCCCGCCGCTTGGAAAGGGCAGAACTGCCGATTACGACCGCGCGATCCGGCTCTGGACGCGCGAGACGCTCTGGCGCCGGGCTATGCTTGAGGAATTGGCAGCCCGGCCGGGCGAAACAATTCTCGACGTCGGCTGCGGTACTGGCAGTTTCGCTGTCAAGCTCAAGGCTTCCCAGCCCGCTGTGCGCGTGATCGGTATCGATCCCGATGAAGAGGCGCTGACCATTGCGCGCGCAAAGGCGGATGTTGCGGGCCTGAACGTTGAGTGGGAGCAGGGCTTCGCCCGCGATCTCGGCGTCAGAAGCGCCGATGCGATCGTGTCGAGCCTGATGTTCCACCAAGTCCCGATGACGGAGAAGCGGGCCGGCCTGAGCGCAATGTTTGCGGCAGTGCGACCCGGCGGACGGATCGTTATTGCCGATTATGGCCGGCAAAAAGGGTTGATGCGGGTGCTGTTCCGCCTGACTATTCAGCGGCTCGACGGTGTCGCCGATACCCAGCCCAATGCGGATGGGATCCTGCCCGAATTGGTCAAAGCTGCGGGCTTTCGCAAGGTGCGCGACGTCGCACGCTTCGACACCGTCACCGGCACGATCGGCCTTATCGTGGCGAGCCGGCCTGACTGAGATCGAGGCGAGGGTGATGGATCTGGCAGGAGAACAGCGGCAAATCCGGAAACGATCGGCGCTGGCGCTCCTGCTTTGCGGGGCGGTTTCGGCCGGGAGTGTGCTGCTTCTTCCAGAGGTTGTGTCCTTTCCGGAAGCGCTTGCCGAGCGTCTCGCCTTCGCAATCCAAGCCAGCAGCATCCATTTCCTGCTCGTGCTGGTGGCGGTGCGGCTTGTTTCGAGCGGACGCTATCGTTCGGAGGCCGACATTGGCGGTGCGGCCAAAAGCACGCCCAGCCCGGCGCTAGCGATCAAGGTCGCCTTCCTGCAAAATACGCTCGAGCAGTCCTTTCTGGGGGTCGGCGCCCATTTGCTCCTTGGTTCGATCGCGCAGGGCCGATGGCTGGGACTGTTGATTGCCTCGCCTGTGCTTTTCGTCATCGGCCGCGTGAGTTTCTATCGCTGTTATTCCAGGGGCGCTGGCGCCCGCGCCTTCGGGATGGCGACGACCGCGCTGGCTACGGTCACCTGCTATTCGGTCGCTGCGGTGTTGATCGCCGCTCGGCTATTTGGCGGGTGATGCTCGCGATCCGGCCGCCGCCGAACTGCGGCCGCTGAACCAGAAGCCGGCGGCAAGCACTACGATGGCGGTGACCTGCGCGAGCACGCTCTCCCTGGTCGGAAAGAGACCCAGTATCTCGATACGTGGCACGTCCACCAGCGGCCTCACGCCGAGGATACCGGCCTCCTGCAAACCGGCGATGCCCTTGCCGGCGAGTACGACGGCAAGGATCGCGATCAGGACCGAGCTCCAGGAGAAGAACTGGGTGATCGGCAGGCGAGCGCTGTAACGCAACATCATCCACGCGACGAGGGCGAGCAGACCCGCTGCGGCGCCTGCGCCTGCGAGCATCGCTGCGCCATTCCCTTCGGCCCAGAGAGCCGCGTAGAACAGGATCGTTTCGAAGACCTCCCGGTAGACGACGACGAACGATAGCAGGAACAAGAACCAACCCGAGCGGCGGGAGAGGGCGGCGCTGACCTTCGCCTTCACATAGCGTTGCCATGCTTCGGCATTGCTCTTGCCATGCATCCAGATGCCGACGCTGAGCAGGATTATCGCAGCGAAGAGGGAACCGAAGCCCTCGGTCAGTTCCCGCGATGCGCCGCTCACGGTAATGAAGTAGGTTGCCGCGAACCAGGTCGCGACACCGGCTGCGAGGGCGACCACCCATCCGCCGTGAACATAGCCGAGGACGTCCGGTCGATCAGTTTTCTTCAGAAAGGCGATCATCGCAACGACGATCAGAAGCGCTTCGAGCCCCTCGCGCAACAATACGCCGAACGCCCCCAGGAAGCTGGATGCTCCACTTGCTCGTTCCGGCGCCAGTACGGCCTCGGCCTCCGCAAAAAGATTGGCGAGGGAACGGTTCGCCGCTTCCACCTCGGCCGTAGGGCGCCCTTGCCCGATGGCCGCGCGAAGCTGCGCCATCCCTGTCTCGATCCGCGCCATGAGCGCAGCGTCGCGTGCGGACAGCACCGGCTCAACCGGCTCGAAGCCGTCGAGATAGGCCGAAAGAGCCAATTCGGCCGCGGCTTTGCGATCGCCGGCCCGATAGGCGGTCAAGCTTTCGGCGAGGCGTTCGCGCGTAAGCGCAAGCGAGCCGTCGGGACGAGCGGTGACGGCATCCGGATGTCGGCGCAGAAAGGCCGTGAGCATCGCAGCGTTTTTGGGGCCGAGGTCGCGGGCCAAGGCGGCCGGTGTCGTCCCGACCAGAGCCGCAAGATTGGGATATTTTGAACGTATGTCGGCGCGCTCCCGCCAAAGACGCTCGCCTTCGCTGGCGGCAGCGTCAGGATAGGCGAAATGGCCGGCATAGAATGCCAGGGCCCAGCGGTCTGCTTCCGGTAGCGCCTCGAAGCTCTGCATGGCGGTGCCGTCCAGACCCTGGCTGATGACTTGGTAGAGACCGAAGAGGCTGCGCTGGTCGGCACGTTCCTTGTCGGTGAAGGCGATGGGTGGCGGATCGAGCTTGGCCGCATCCCGCCCGCGCCCGTCGCCGTTCACGCCATGACAGCTCGCGCAATTTTCGGCGTACAGCTTAGCGGCCCGGTTTAGATCGGGGGGAGTGCCCGGTGCTAGCGGCACCGGATAGGCCGCCAGGAGTGCCGAGGCGAGAAGATGCGATTGCTCGGCGACGACCGCGGGTGCTGATTTCGCGGCGATCGCGCTTCGCAGCGTGGCCGATCGGCGGAGAAGGTCTGCCTTCGCCGGCTTTGCTGGCAGGGCCTTGAGCCGTGTCTCGACCTGTGCCGCGAACTCGGTCATTTCCCCATATTCGGCCGAGCTTATCACTTTCCCGTCAGCGACAGCCCCGGCGTAATCCACCCCGATATAATCGAGCAGCCGCCAGCTGGTCTGAACGTCCGCATCGCTCGCCAATGCTCGTCCTGGGAGCGAGACCATCACCAGGGCCAGTGCGAATGCAAAAAGATGCGCTGCCCGGCGCCAGTTGAGGGCAAGAGCGGCGAAAATGGCGGCAGGCGATCGAGGATACATTTGCGAGTCTCTGATAAGAATTGTTCGCAACTTGCACCCTGTAGTAGCTAGAGGGTCAAGTGGTATCAACGGGCGCGGCAGCGCGTCCAACACCCCGGCATGCTTGGTCGTTCATGAGCGTGATCCGACGGCGCGCGCAATGAAGCTCGAGGTTCCATGACGGGGCATCCGGCAAGGGCAAAAAAGCTGGAACTGGTAAGGGGTAGCTGCGTCGCGCATGATCGTGGCTCGGCATGATGTGCGCTTACGTCGTTGGCTGAGCTGCGGCCCAATTATGGTCTTGGGAAACTTGACTCAATTCGGCATCAGGCAGAGAATGCGGACATGAGACAAGCGCACAAATTTGCGCTGATCTTAGGCGTCCTTCTCGGCCTGTTTGGACAGATAGCCACAGTTGCCGCAAGTCCCGCTGTGGCAACCGCCATAAGCGAGAACGCGGCAGCAACGATGCCCATGGACTGTGTCGGGATGACGCAGGACGATGGCGAGAAACCACTCCTCTGCCAGGGGATGACGCTCGCTTGCCTGGCAGGTATGGGGTGTCTCCCCTTATATGCGCTCGAGAGCCGGGGACCCCTCGCGGCTGAAATAGTGAGCGCGGATGTGCTTGTTGTCTTTCCATGTTATCCGGCGCTACACGGACGGTCGGCCCCGCCGGAACAGCATCCACCCGACACCTTGGCCTGACAACTCGCCAGGCGAACCCTCCCAAGCGCTGGACGGCCATAGGCTGCCCAGCCCCTCGGAGCCAGTTTGCCCACGGCACCTTCAGTCCGAGGAGAGAAATCATGAAGACCTTGATATTCACCGCCGCCGCGGCCGCATTCACAGTGCTCGTCGCCACCCCGGTTCCGGCATTGGCGCAGGCTGATGTCGAGAAACCGGCCACCGTCAAATGCGAGTGGCAACCCCAAGCTCCTGGTCCGCGTGCACCGTTGAGTGCGAGGGTCTGCAAGAAGGTTGGCGACCAACGCGACCAGTGGACTGGCAAAGGCGGACCGGAATGCGATCCGGCCTATACCGGCAAGACCGGTCGCTATGTGTGGCGGATGCGGCCGCAATATGGTCCGCGCGCGCCGTTGCAGGGACCGGTCCGCGTTTGGGTCGACGGGAGCGATGTCTGCTGAGGCCGTGAAGTGATGGCGAGGGGCTAACTTGCCCTCGCCATCGATCATGGATCTGACGAAACATTTGCCTGTCCCAACTGTCGGAACTCTTCGGGAGGCGCTTCCACAGTGCCTCCCGACGCCTCATCGAATTATTTGTTGCTGATGCTGGTGACCTCGCCGGCATTGCCGTCGAGCTTCAGCTCGAAATTCACCTGATCGCCGACTTTCAGGCTGTCGATCATGGTCGCAGCGATGCCGCTCATGACCTCCACGCGGGGGCCGGACCCGAAGAGTATGGAGTTCGGCGTACAGAAGGCGTCGCCCAGGCGGAATTTAGCGAGCCGCAGATAATGTAGTGATCAGCGGGCACCCGAAATGGTCGCCGGAATTGCAGGCCCGCACGGTGTCGGCAAGGACCCGCTCCATGCGCTTCAAATCCGCGATCCGCGCGCGAATCTGCGTCAGATGCAAGGTCGCGATTTCGCGGGCATCGTCGCATGAGACATCATCGGCGGTGGCAATGCCGAGCAGCGCGCGAATCTCGTCGAGCGTGAAGCCCAGCTCCCGCGCGCGCCGAACGAAATGCAACCGCGCCACGTCCGCAGGGCCGAAGCTCCGATACCGGCCCCGCCGCGCCGCCTCGGGCAGGAGCCCGATCCGCTCATAATAGCGGATCGTCTCGATATTGCAGCGCGTGCGCCGCGACAGTTCCCCGATTGCGATAGTCTCCGATGTCGCCATTTGCTGCTCGAAATTGGGGGTTGAGTCTGTAGTGGCTACAGACGGTAGGATGCGATTCCGTTGATCACAAGGAGTCGCCCATCATGTCCGAACCGCCTGAGCTGCGCCGTTCTTTGGGAGCGGAGGGTGCTGCTCTTCTCACGGTCGGTGGAATCGCGGCGGCCTTCGGCGTGGCGTCCTGCTGTGCGCTGCCGATATTGCTCACCACCGCCGGCCTGGGCGCCGGATGGCTCGGCGGCATTGCCTTGGCGGCCAGCCCGTATCGGACGCTCCTGCTGTGCTTGAGCGCGCTCTTCCTGATCGGCGGCGCGATCATGCTCTGGCGGCAGCAGCGCATGGCGATGACCTGCGGACCCGGGGGCGTCTGCACACCGCCTGCCGTGCGCGCGGTCCTTCTCATCGGCTTGCTGCTGGGCGTGACGCTCCTCTGGCTTGGCTATTCCTATGTCTGAGGGTGTTTTCGTTCCTCAATCGGTCCTCACCTGTCCGCTGTGCGGCACGACGAAGACGGAGACGATGCCGACGAACGCCTGCCAGTTTTTCTATGATTGCACCGGTTGCGGAGCAGTCTTGCGGCCGAAGTCCGGCGATTGCTGCGTATTCTGCTCCTACGGGACCGTGCCGTGCCCACCGATTCAACTCGCCGGGCCGGACGCCTCCTGCTGCACCTGACAATCGTTGGCCATGGCGGGCCGCCGGCATTCCGGCGACCCGCCCGGAGCAGGTCTGGAACCGATTACTGCTTTGCGATCGCGGTCACCTCGCCGGCATTGCCGTCGAGCTTCAGTTCGAAATTCACCTCATCGCCCGCTTTCACGCTGTCGATGAGCGCCGGCGCGGCCTTGAACGCCATCGTCATCGCCGGCCAGTTGGCCTCGGCGATCGGGCCATGGTCGAGCGTGATCGTTCCGGCGGCCTTGTCGACGGCCGTCACTTTGCCGGTGCCCTTGGCCATCTTGGCTGTGGGGGACATCGCCATATTGCCCATGTCGCCAGCCATCGCGTTGGTTTCGGTAGCCGCCGGTGCCGCCGTATTCGTCGCTGCCGCCTCATTGGTCTCGGTCTTCGAGCCACAGGCAGCAAGGGTAGCGGTCAGGGCCAGGACGGACAGAGCGTGAACTTTCATTGCAGGTTCCTTTCGTGGTGCTTCATTGGGATAGAGGGTTGAGAAGACCGCCGCCTCAGAAGCAGATAGGCGGCGGGGATGACGAACATGGAGAGAAGCGGCGCGGTCAGCATGCCGCCGACCATGGGCGCGGCGATCCGACTCATGACTTCCGAGCCGGCGCCAGAACCAACAAGGATCGGCAAAAGCCCCGCGATAATGACGGCGACGGTCATCGCCTTGGGCCGGACCCTGAGCAGCGCGCCTTCGCGCACCGCTTCTGCAATATCTTCGTGCGACGGCCTCTCGCCCCGCGCCTCAAGGGCATCCCTGAGATAGATCAGCATCACGACGCCGAACTCGGCGGCCACGCCGGCAAGCGCAATGAACCCGACGCCAGTCGCGACCGACTGGTGATAGCCGAGCAGGTAGAGGATCCAGAAACCGCCGGTGAGCGCGAAGGGGAGCGTGCCCATGATGAGCACTGCCTCGTCGAGCCGCCGGAAGATGAGGTACAGCAGCAGGAAGATGATCGCGAGCGTCGCCGGCACGACGATCTTCAGCCGGTCGATCGCGCGCGCGAGATATTCGAATTGGCCCGAATAGGCGAGGCTGACACCCGACGAGAGCTTGACCTCGCGGGCCACCGCATTCTGCAGATCATCGACCACGGAGGCGAGATCGCGTCCCCGGACGTCGACATAGACCCAGGTCGATGGCCGTCCGTTCTCGGTCTTCAGCATCGGCGGTCCGTCGCTGATCGCGATCTGCGCGACGCTGCCCAGCGTGATTTGCTGGCCCGATGGCGTGAGCACCGGAAGAGCGCGCAGTGCGTCCGGACTGTCGCGCAACTCGCGCGGGTAGCGGACATTGATGGGATAGCGCGCCAGCCCCTCGACGGTTTGGCCGACATTCTCGCCGCCGATCGCGCCCGCGACGATCGCCTGGACATCGGAGATGTTGAGGCCATATCGCGCGGCGGCGATCCGATCGATCTGCACATCGACATAACGCCCGCCGGTCAGCCGCTCGGCGAGTGCGGAGCTTACTCCGGGCACTCCCTTCGCGACCCGTTCCACCTCGCGCGCGATATGGTCGATGGCGGCAAGATCCGACCCAGAGACCTTGACCCCGATCGGGCTCTTGATGCCGGTCGCCAGCATGTCGATCCGGTTGCGGATGGGCGGCACCCAGATGTTGGCGAGGCCGGGTACTTTCACGGTGCGGTCGAGCTCTTCGACCAGCTTCTCCGGGGTCATGCCGGGCCGCCATTGCTCGCGCGGCTTGAAGCGGATCGTCGTCTCGAACATTTCGAGCGGGGCGGGGTCGGTCGCGCTCTCCGCGCGCCCCGCTTTCCCGAACACGCTCTGGACTTCAGGCATCGACTTGATCATGCGATCGGTCTGCTGGAGCAGCTCCGAGGCCTTGGCGGCAGAGAGCCCCGGCAGGGCCGAGGGCATGTAGAGAAGATCGCCCTCGTTCATCGCCGGCAGGAATTCGCCGCCGAGCCGGGACAGCGGCCAAGCGGTCGTCAGGAAGACCAGCCCCGCGAGGACGAGGGTCGCCTTGGGTTTCTTCAACACCCAGTCGATGGCGGGACGATAGGCCCGCGTCAGCGCGCGGTTGACCGGATTGGCCTGCTCGGAAGGAATCTTGCCCCGGATGAGCCAGCCCATCAGCACCGGAACCAGCGTCACGGACAGGATCGCCGCGGCCGCCATGGTGTAGGTCTTGGTGAACGCGAGCGGCGCGAAGAGACGCCCTTCCTGTGCTTCCAAAGTGAAGACGGGCACGAAGGACAGGGTGATGATGAGGAGCGAGAAGAAGAGCGCGGGACCCACCTCGCGCGCCGCGTCGGTGATCACGGTCCAGCGCGCCGCCCCGGCCAGCTCTTCACCGGGATGGTCATGCTCCCATTGCTCGATCCGCTTGTGGGCGTTCTCGATCATCACGATCGCGGCGTCGACCATGGCGCCGATCGCGATCGCGATCCCGCCCAAGGACATGATGTTGGCGTTGACGCCCTGGAAATGCATCACGATGAAGGCGGCGAGGACGCCAAGCGGCAGCGTGACGATGGCGACAAGTGCCGAGCGCACGTGCCAGAGGAACAGCGCGCAGACGATCGCCACAACCACGAACTCTTCGGCAAGTTTGTGCGTGAGGTTCTCAATGGCGGCATCGATGAGGTGGGAGCGGTCATAGGTGGGCACGATCGCGACGCCGTGCGGCAGGCTCTTCTTTAAGAGCTCGAGCTTGTCCTGCACCGCCTGGATAGTGGCACGTGCGTCTGATCCCGAACGCAGGATGACGACTCCGCCCGCCACTTCGCCGTCGCCGTCGAGCTCGGCGATACCGCGGCGCATTTCGGGGCCAAGCTGGATGGTCGCGACGTCGCCGAGCGTTACCGGCACGCCGCCGGCCGCAGTGCGCAGCGGTATGGCGCGGAAGTCGTCGAGCGACTGCAGATAGCCCGAAGCGCGCACCATATATTCGGCCTCGCCCAGCTCGAGGACCGAGCCTCCGGTTTCCTGGTTGGCCTGCCCGATCGCCGCGACGGCCTGCGCGTGGGTGATGCCGTAACCGGCAAGCTTCACCGGATCGAGCACGACCTGATATTGCTTGACCATGCCGCCGATGCTGGCGACTTCGGCCACCCCCGGCAGGCTCTTGAGCTCGTAGCGGAGGAACCAGTCCTGGAGCGACCGCAGCTGCGCGAGGTCGTGTCCGCCGGTCCGATCGACCAGCGCATATTGATAGACCCACCCCACCCCGGTGGCGTCGGGGCCGATCGCGCTGCGCGCGGTGTCAGGCAAGCGGCCCTGGACCTGGTTGAGATATTCAAGGACGCGCGAGCGCGCCCAATAAAGGTCGGTCCCATCGGCGAAAATGACATAGACGAAGCTGTCGCCGAAGAAGGAATAGCCGCGCACGGTCTTCGCCCCGGGCACCGACAGCATCGTCGTCGCGAGCGGGTAGGTGATCTGATTTTCGACGATCTGGGGGGCTTGGCCCGGATAGCTCGTGCGGATGATGACCTGCGTGTCCGAGAGGTCGGGCAGGGCGTCGATCGGCGTGCTGCGCAAGGCAAGGAGTCCGCCGAGGACGAGCGCCAGGGCGCCGAGCACTACGAACAGGCGGTTGTTCGCCGACCAGTCGATGAGACGGCCGATCATCGCGCCGCCTCGCGGCTGAGCGTGCGAACGATGGGGCCTTCCGCCGCTTGGTCGAAGCCGAAGACGACGCGGTCGCCCTTTTTGAACCCCCGCGCGTGCGCCGGGCTCCCCAGCTTGAACGTCATCGTCATCGCCGGCCATTTGAGGGCGGGGACAGGAGCGTGACTGAGGGTAATCCGGTCGCCCGCGATGCTCTCGATCCGCCCGTTCGTACGATAGGCGCCGGTCGAAGGTGCTTCTGCTCGCGGCGTGGCGGCTGGCCCACTGATCGGGCGCGCTTCGATGCCGGAGAGGTTGGCCTCGGAATCGATCAGGAACTGGCCGGAAGCGACAATCTTCTCCCCCTCGGCAAGGCCGGCAAGGATTTCGGTCTGGCCTCCTGCTTCTGCACCGGTCTGCACCTCGGCAGGGCGGTAGCGCCCTTGCGGCAGCGCCAGCATGACGAGCGCGCGCTTGCCGGTGCGGATGATGGCTTCCGAGGGCACGAGCAGCGCCGAGCGGGCAGCGCGGCCGAGATCGACCGAGGCGAACATGCCGGGGCGCAGGCGCCCGGCTCGATTGGGAAGTTCGATCCGCACGGTGAGCGTCCGGCTTTCGGCGGCGACGCTTGGGAGAATCGCGGCAATCCGGCCCATGAAGCGTTCGCCGGGATAGGCGGCGAGGGTCGCGGTCGCGCTCTGCCCCGGCCGGAGCCTCCCGGCCATCGCCTCCGGCACTGCGGCATTCAGCCACACCGTACCCAGCCCGTTCACCTCTGCGAGTGTCTGGCCGCTCGCGACCGTCATCCCGGCCCGGACGCCGAGCGTCTTGATGGTGCCGCCGGTTGGCGCCGAGATCGTCACCACATTATGCGGTCGCCCGCTCCGCTCGACTGCTGCGACCGTACCCGCAGGCATGCCGAGCAGCAGGAGGCGCTGACGGGCCGCGTGAGCGAGGCCTGCATCGCCGATCCTTCGCACGGCCAGATATTCCGCCTGCGCGCCCGCCCATTCCGGCACCAGGATATCGGCGAGCGGTGCGCCTGCCCCGATCACATCGCCGGGCGCGCGCGCGTAGACCCGTTGGACGAAGCCACCGGTTCGCGCCTGGACGATGGCGACGTCGCGCTCGTTGAACTCGATCGTACCGGTCGCCGTGAGGCTCGATCCCAGTGTCCCGGTCCGCGCTTCCGCGATGCGCAGGCCAAGCGATTGGGTGCGCGCCGGATCGATCGCCACGCCGGTCTCGCCACTCGCTGCCTCGTCGGCATATTTGGGTACAAGCTCCATATCCATGAACGGCGACTTGCCCGGCTTGTCGAAATGCTGGCTCGGGACCATCGGGTCGTACCAGTAGAGGATCTTGCGCCCGCCCTGCGCCGTTGCGGCCGGTGGATCTTCATGGCGCCAAGTCGCCAGGCCATAGCCGAGGGCTCCCGCCGCCAGTGCGAGCGCCGCGGCCGCCGTGCCAAGCTGCGCGCGCGAGGTCATGTCGAATTTCATTCGCTGTTCCCCCCAAAGGTGAGGACGAGCCGCACGGCATCGCGCGCGAATTCGGCCTCCCTGTCGAGCAATTGCAGCTCGCTGTCGGCGAGCATGGTCTGGGCCTCGATCACGTCGAGCAGCCCGGCGCGTCCGGCGGCATAGCTCGCGGTCTCGAGGTTCGCGCGGCTACGCGCGAGCGGCAGCAGCGTGTCGCGGGCGCGCATCCACTGCTCATGGTGCATGGCATGGTCGGCAAGGCCGGCTTCGAGATCGGCGAGAAGGGACCGGCGCATGTCTTCCTGCTCGGCAAGCGCCGCAGCGGCGGTCGCCGCGCTGGCGGCGATCATCGGGTCCTGCCGCCGTTTGGCAAAAAGCGGCAGGCTGACAGTGACGCCGGCCGAAACCATGTCACCATAGCGATCCGCCCGGCGCTGATAGGCGACGTCGAAGCCCCAGTCGGGGCGCTTGTCGGCCCGGGCGATCCCGACGTCCGCCTCGGCCTGGGCGACCCGGGCACCGGCGGCGCCGAGATCGGGGTGGGTGGTTATGGCGGCGCGCAGGGCTGCGGCGTCGATAGTAAGCGCAGGGATATTACCGACCACCTCAGGCGCGGGCTCGCCGGTCCAGCGCGAGAGGATCGCGCGTTGGCGCGCCACTGCGGCGGCGAGCTCGCTCCGGCGGTCTTCCAGCACCGCGAGTGCTTGCCGCACCTGCAGCGTCTGTGCGGGGCGCGCGGTGCCGGAGGCGACGCCGCTCTTTGCCGCGGAGGGAAGGGGGGCGAGCTTGGAAAGTATGCCGTCGAGAGCGGCAAGACGCCGTTCCGCATAGGCGAGATCGATCCATGCCAGCGCGGTTGCGACCTCGACGCGGCGGCGTTCGGACAAAAGTGTCGCCTCGGCAGCTTCGACATCGGTTCGCGCCCGGCTCGTCCGAGCATGGCGCTTGGCGGCGTTGGGAACATCCTGAGAGATACCCACTCGCGCCATCGTCATGCTGTCTTCGACGAAGCTCCCAGCTGGCGGGCCCGATACGGGGAAATTGTCGATACCGAGCCCGAGCTTGGGATCGGGGAGCTGCCCTGCCGCCGGCAGTGCGGAGCGGCGCGCATCGACCTCCAACCCCTTGGCACGGAGCGACGGAGCTTGCGCCTCCGCTCGCGCAAGCGCCTCCTCGAAGCGGAGCGGCCCGGCGAGGGCTGGAGTCGGTAGCGCCAATAGCGGCACGGCGAGGAAAAGGGTGCGCATGAACATCTCCCGTTCGGGGGTTCCCGGCGCGGATCACAAGGCTGCCAACACGGCGCCGACGCGGGGGCTTGATGTCCCGCGCCGGCGCCGCGCGCCTGGCTCTGCTTTTCTGATCTGACGGCCGGGACCCGAGCTTAGCCGGCTGTAGGCTTGTCGCGGCCGTGATGCATCATGCCCATGCATTCATCCGCGCTCATCTTCATCATGTCGCAGTCGCAGTTCGCCATCTGGGCATGATCCGCGACCCAGACGCGCTGCCGGACCGGGCCGGTCGCACGCGGGCCGTATTGCGGCACCGATCGCCATTCATAATGGCCTTGGGTCGAGCTATGCGAGGCATCCGCCCAAGCAGGGGCGGCGACGCTCAGGGCGGCCGCCATAGCAGCCAGAATCATCTTCTTGTTCATCACGAATATCCTTGTCTGAATTGAAAGAGGTCACGGCGCCGCGCGGGAAAGCGCGCGTAAGCAATGGTTCAATCAGCCAAGGTTCGTGGGAGGATCCGGATCAGGACCGAAGGACTTCCCGGCCAGGACGGCGTTGGTCGGCCAGAAGCCGAGGGCGCCATGAATACGCGGCGTGGCAATATCGCCCGCAAGATCAGCGGCGGCCAATGGAACAACGCACCCCATGGCGGCAATGCAGTCGAGTGTAAGGCCCTTGCACGGCTTTTTCTCGGGCGCGGGCTGCTGCTTGGCCATCATGGCCATGCAGTCCGAATCCATCGCCATCGCCTTGGGCGCGCTCATCGCCATCGGAACGCTTCGCGCAGCCGCCATCTGGCCTCCGAAGAGACCCAACAGTGCTCCGACAAGGAGCAGCGAGGCGAAAAAGCGTTTCACGAAGATTGTTTCTAGCAAAAGCCCCTTAGGGAACCAAATGAAGATTAGCGTTAATGGCGAGCGAATACGCGTTGGCCCGAAGGTCCGAACGCAACCACGACATAAGGCTGCGCCCGCTGACCAGTCACTTCCATGCCGGGCGAGCCGATCGGCATCCCTGAAACCGCAAGGCCACTTACGCCGCGGGGACGCTGCGCCAGGAGCCGCTTCATGTCGGCGATCGGCACATGGCCCTCGAAGACCAGACCATCGATCACCGCGGTGTGGCAGGAGGACAGCTGTTGCGGGACGCCCCGCGCGCGCTGGAAGGCTGCGCGTGAGCGATCATCCACGATGGTTACAGGGCGCCGGAACTGCGCGCGGACCTGCTCAGTCCATTTCTGGCAGCATCCGCATCCGGGGTCACGGTGCACCAGAATGGGCGCCGCAGCGGTCGCTGCGTTCGCGATGAACATTGCAGTGAGCGCCGCGATCGATTGCTTTCTCAAGTCACCGTCCTCCAAACCTCAGCCCGGTCCCTGCGCGTGATTGCCATGCTCGTACACATCTCCTGGGTATACGCACCAGGAAGACGGAGCCCTCACATCTGCTCCAAAATTTCGCCGGTCGCACATTGACGGCCTTTTTCTAATGTCAGGGCGACCGTTTGGTTTGCGCGGCCGACGTCGAGGACGTGTTTCTGGTATATGAGGTCGCGAACCCCTGACCTCATTGTGGAATTCGCCGAGCTCCGATTCAGGTGTAGAGAGATCCGCGCCGACGAGCCTAATGGCTGCGCACACTACGTATATCGAGCTTGGACCAAGGACCATAGTCCTGACGACGAAGACCAGATCTTCCCCTCGAGAATCGAGCGGCAATATTCAACATTCTTCCAAGGAGTCGAGTATGACGAAGTTTCTCTCGATTGTGGCCATGAGCTTGCTCTCAATCGGTTCGACCGCGAACGCGCAGGTTCGCACGAATACGAATCCGGTCGCCCAGGCACACGTTGCGGCCGAGACGGCCAAGCATGCCAAGCAGGCCCAGTCGGCCCGAAGCTGCG
>NZ_ASTG01000027.1 GCF_000412635.1 Sphingobium bisphenolivorans | reverse complement strand
GCAGCTTCGGGCCGACTGGGCCTAGCTCAATGAGGCGGCGATCTGGAAGCCGCTGGCCGCGCCTCGCGCCATGATGCCGGCGAGCATGCCGTCGGCCTCGGTTCGGGCCTGAAGGCCGGCGATCTGCTGCCGCGCGTCGACATAGCCGACGAACGCGCCGATCGAGGCGCCCTGCGTGCCGAAACCGATGCCGGCGAGCGCGCCATAGGTCGAGACATTCGCCCGCGACGTGCCGAGCGCAGTATCCCCCGGCAAGCGGCGCCAGCCACCCAGCGTCTGGCCAAAGGTGAAGAGGCCGGCTTCATCTCCCTGCATGCTGGTCGAGGCGGTGCGCAGCGCGGCAGCAATGGCAAGGCCATTCTCGATCCCGATCTGTGAGGCCGAGGCGTAGCTTTCGCCATTGAGGCGAGCGACGGCCGACTGGTTGACGGTGCCGTCAGCCAGCAGCAGCGAAGGCGCCGCCGTCAAAATGCCGCTGGTCGCGGTGCCGGCGATCAGCAGGCCGTTCAGATAATCGACCGTCTGCGTGACCTGCCCGCTGGCGCCGCTGCCGAGTACGAATTGGCCCAACAGGTCGATGCTGCGATTGCCTTGGCGGACGAAGCCGACGACCGCCGACGCCTTGTCGATGGTGCTGAAGCTGCCGACGATGCCGCTGGTGGCGGTGATCAGTTCATAGGTCACGCCCGGTGTAAGGGGACGATTGCCGACCAGCTTCAGCGTCGCACCCGGCGCGATGCTGAGCGTGCCGTTGATGACGAGGGCATCGCTGACGGTCGGCGTCATCTCGAACAGGGTGGTGGAGCTGCCCGCCAAGGCGACATTGCCGTTAACGATCATCGTCCCCGGCGAGGAACCGGGGGAGAGGGTGCCCTGCACCGCGATATTGCCGTTCACCGTGCCCGCGCTGCCGAAGGTCCCGCCCTGATTCACCAGGATGGAGGGGGCATTGAGTATCGATCCGGTGCGCCCGATGAAGCGGCCGCCCGCGGCCGTCAGTTCGCCCGTGGTGAAGTCGCCCGACAGGGCCAGCGGGCCGCTGTCCTGGCGCGTGCGCTCAAAACCCGTGAACCCAGCGAGGCGCAGCTCCTGCGGCGCGGCGTCAGTGCCGCCCGTCGCCAGGATCAGCAGATCATCGCTGCCATTAGCGACGACCGGGCCGCCGACCGAGGAACCCGCGCCGATGGTAAAGCTGTTGCTGCCGCCGCCCAGCGTGACCGGCCCCGCGATGCTGCCCAGATTGACGAAGCTGTTCGTGCCGCCAGCGAAGTCCAGTGCGCCGCTGATGGTGCCCAGATTGGTGAGGCTGTTGGTGCCCTCGGCAAAGACGATGCTGGTGTCGCTGGCGGTTTGCAGCGTTTGTCCCAGGCCCAGCGTCAGCTGCGCGTCGCGCAGGACTAGGCTGTCCACATTGAGCGGCCCATTGGTCGTGATCGTGCCCTTGCCGGTGATCGACTGGCTTTCGAAGTTCACGAACTTGTCGAGCAGCGCCTGGTCGAGCAGACCGCCGCCAGTGATGTCGATGACAAGTGCATCACTGCCCGCGCCGCCATCAATCAGGCCGTTCAGGGTGGCGCCAAGGCCTTGGGTGAAGCGGTCATCGCCTTCGCCCAGAGTGACATTGCCGGTGATGGTGCCGTAATTCGCTAGTCTGTCGTCGCGCACGCCGAGGTCGACTGATCCGGAGATCACGCCAGTGGCGAGGTTGGTGATCCTGTCGGTTGAATTGAAGGTCTGGATCGCGCCGGCGATGAACTCTCCTGCGAGCCCGACCGACAGGCTGGTCGGGACAATCCCGCCTTCGACGCCCCGGATCGTCCCGGCGTTGACCAGCGTGATCTGGTTCGCGGAGCCGATAAAGGCCGTCGACCCGATAGTCTCCATGCCGACCATCACGGGGCTTCCCGCGACAGAGGCGTTTCGCGTGGCGCCTGTGGCCGGAAGAACACCGCCAGCCTCGTTCGTGACGATAATGGTGGAAAGGCCGCCGCTCGACGCATCGATGTTGAGGGCTGAAACGAGAGTGAGGCTTTCCAGCGTCGAAGGGGGAAACCAAGGATTAAAACTCAGCGTGTCCAGGCGATAGCTGGCGCCGCCATCGGCGCTCAACACGCCTTTATTGGTGACGGTGACTGTCGTTGTCGGTTCGCCCTCGATCGGCCCTGCCGCCGGGTCGAAGCCGGTCCGCTGCTGCTCGACCGAACGCGCATCGCTGGTGATGAACACGGCGGAGGCGCCCAGACGGTCGGTGCCGATCCGCGCGCTATTGGCGAGGCTGATCGTCTGACTGCCCTGGCTTCCCGCCTCGACCGTCAGCATGTCGATCGTACCGCTGTTCGTCGCTGCAAGGGTGGTGGCGCTGGACCGCAGGCTCGCCAATCCCTCGATCGTGCCGCTGTTGTCGAAGCTCAGGCTTTCCTGATCAATCGCGCCATAGAGGCCCTGCGTCGTATCGCTGGTCTGATGCGGCGACTGAACCAGCAAGAGGCCCGGGCTACCGGAAGAAGGAAGACCGGAAAGCGGAGGCCTCCCGGGGATCAAGGGAATGCCGGAGGCCGAACCGATCGTCCCGCTGTTGCTGAAGGCGAGCGTCTTCGCCGCGATCGCAGCGCTCAGCCCATTGCTAAGCGTGCCGCTGTTGCTGACGGTCGCGCTGTCGCCATTGATATCGGCGCTGTTGAAATAACTGCCCTGGCCGACAGAGAGGGACACCGACGGCGCAATGGCGGTATCAACGGTGATGGTGCCATCATTGCTGAAGCTGAAATTCCTGGCGTTCAGCGATAGCGACATACCGCCGTCGATCGTACCGCTATTGGTGATAGAGGCCTGTCCGATCAGTTGGTTGCTGTCAGCCCCGGTGATGCTGACGGCCGAAGCCCAGAAGAAGAATGGGTCGCTTTCCGCCGCCATGACTGTGCCGCTGTTGCGGAAGGCAAAGCTGTCCTTGCCGCTGGCGGTGAGCTGGATACTAGAGCCATAAAGGCTGTTGCCGATCTCCCCTTCATTCTGGAAGCTGGTCGCATAGCCCCCGATGCCATCACCAATCTTCCCGCGATTGATGAAGCTGAGCGTCGAGCCTGCGCCCGAGATGTTGAACGGATCGGCCGAGGAACCAAGCGTCAGCAACCGCTCAGGAGAGGCGGGGTCAGCGCTGATGTCCGCCAGATTGACGATAGTGCCGTCGCCGACAAGGGTGAGGGCTTGGCTGAACGCGCCATCGGCGGTCAGCGTCACGACCGTACCGCTGCCGAAAGCGCCAATGCCCTGCCACTCGAAACCGGTCGGAAGGGCAGAGATGGCGCCCAAGTCAACGGTCCTGCTCGCGTCATAGGCGCGCACGAAGCTGTCAAAGCCATCGCCGGCATCGATCGTGCCAGTCACGCCGAGGCTGTCGCGGGTCGCCACGAAAATATCGTCGCCCGCGCCAAACAGCAGGTCACCATTCAGCGTGCCCCCCCTATCCACATAGGCGCCGCTCGCATAACCGATGCCGCCATAGGGCGAATAGGCGAGATTGACGTTACCGTTGATGGTGCCGGCATTGCTGACCGCGCCGCCGCCGGACAGGGCGATGGCGTCGAATCCGGCCCCGCTCGCGATGATGCCGCCCGCATGATTGACGATCACCGCTGGCGACGAATAGCCGCTGCGGATCGCCTGCGCCGCGCTGCTCTGGATCCCCCCGCTATTGATGATGGAAGCTGGCATCCCGTCATAGGTATAGACAGCGACGTCGGCCGTGCTGATGGTACCGCTGTTGCTGAGGTCGCGGACGCTGGAGACGCCCACCGCCGGTGCGCCACCGACTGCCTGGCGGATCGTGCCGCTGTTGACGACCGTCAGCGCGCCGCCGATCGCCGCCCCACCGTCGAGGATGATCTCGCCCCTGTTGACGACCTCAAGCCCGCCATTGATCGCGCTTGCTCGCCCACCATAGGGATTGGCGGACTGGCTAAGCGTAATGACGCCTTCATTGGTGAAGCGGTCCAGCCAGTCGAGCTGAACCGCGCTGCCATAAGGGGCATTGCTGTCATAAGCCGCTGTGAGGGCGCCCCGACTGATGATCGTCGTCCCGACCTGGGCGGAGTTGCCGAAGCTGTCACCGGGGAAGCTGAAGCCATAGCCTGACGCATCGATCAGCCTGATATTCTGGCCCGAGATCGGCATCGACAGGTCCACGCTGCCCTTGCCATAGAGGTTGAGCTGCATGCCATCGGTGCTGCCGGTCACCTTGACCAGCTTGCCAGCGGCGATGTCGAGGCCCATCGCCTCGAAATTGATCGCATTGCCGAGCGTGATCGCGGCATCGTCCTTGATCCGGGCCAGCAGCTGGTCATTGCCCGCGCCGCCATCGAGCACGCCCGAAATGCCGGTCAGGAAGCCATTTTCTCCCATGGTCGCGTCAAGGAAATAGCTGTCATTGCCTGCGCCCAGACGAATGTCGCCCGCAACGCTGCCGCCCTGCTGCATGACGAAGCGGTCGGTGCTGGCGCTGCCGGTAAGATCGACATGGCCGATGATCGCCCCGGCATTGGCGATGGTGGTGGCGCTGTAGCTATAGGGGCTGCTGTCGGGCATGACGGCGATGGCGATCGTATCGCCCTGGATGGCGCCATCCGCCTTGTTGGTCACCGTGCCGTTGCTGGCATAGCCGCCGCCGAACAGGATCGTCGGGGCACCGGTCGCGCTGATTTTGCCGATGTTGGTGAGGGTGGTCGTGCCCGAACTGCCTGTGAGCCGGACGCCTGCACCGCTTATCGTCTCGATGACGCCGTTGTTGGTGAAGGAAGCGCCCTCGATCGATACGGCCGACATTGCCGCGCTCGACAGCGTCGCCTTGATAACGCCTTCATTTACAAGGTTGAGCGATGCGGGATAGCCAAAGCCCAATGCCCCTATTGCGCCGCCCTGCGTTTCGAAACGGCCCTGGTTGACCAGCGTGCCGCTGCCCTGGACGGAAATTCCGCTTGTCCCAAGATAGGCTGCATCAAGGGTCAGCTTGGCGTTGTTCTCAAGGGTCGTGCGGAGCAGCGTGAAATTGGTGGGGAGCACCGGGGTGCCGGTCAGCGTGGCGTCGGCGGTAACGGTCAGCGTCACCATGTTGACACCCGCGCCGCCATCGACCTGACCGGTGATGCCGGTCTTCAGCCTGCCATTCTGATCGATGGCGGCGACAAGGATGTCGTTGCCGCTCCCCAGCAGGACGTTGCCCCTGATCGCCCCCTGCGTGCTGTCGATCGTGCTGCTGGAAGCGCGGACCATGATATCGGTGTCGATCGTGCCAGTATTTTTAAGGAACAGGCCGTTCCCGGCGTCGATCGACAAACCGCCACAGCTGTTGGTGATCGTTCCGCTGTTGGTGACGGACAAGGGATTTAGCTGGCTGACGATCGTTGCGCCGGCTGCGGACATTATCGTTCCGCTATTGGTGATGGATGAATAGGCCGGTCCGCCGAAAAAGGGATCGTTGCTTGGCAGGATGGTAATGGCCGCCTCGCCGCGCCCGTCGATCAGGCCCTCATTGGAGATGCTGGCAAAGGCGGCGATACCGTAGATCGTTCCAGTGGCGCGATTAAGGACGGTATAACCGATGCCGGTGGTTGCCGGTCCCCGGATCGCGGCGCCGGAGGTCGCCGTGATCAGCCCGCTATTGTCGATCGTGGCGTAGGAATTCCCCAGATAATTGCTGCTCGACCGCTCGATCCATATGCCGACATCGCCGCTGATGACGCCCTGTTCGCCGACGATGATCGTGGCGCGGGCATGGGGATAGAGATAGGGATAGCTAAGATAGCCGTTGGGCAGGCCAGCTCCGGCATAAGGGTCATAGATCAGTTCGCGGCTGCCATTCTGCACCGTGAGCGCGGCGGCGCCTGTAGCGTTCACGGTGCCATCGACCCGCAGATTGGCTTGCGTGCTGTTCAGTCGGATGGCGGTGAGGCCCGATCCGGTGACGGTCGCACCCTCGGCGATGATGGTCGGGATATCGGAAGTGACGGTGAACGGGGCATTGTCGCCCGTGCAGGTGACCATGCCGCCGGCAGTCGTGCAGGCCGCCCGCGCCGAGGACACCATTGCCAGTGCGGCAATCACACTGACGCCACCGAGCAGCGCCCATTTGGACGCGCCGTTTCCGAAATTCATCTTTTACCCCCGTATAAACTCGGCAGGGCTTACACGGAGAAATCCAAGTCTCTCAAGCAATTATATCAATTTAGTATCTGGTAGCTATCCGATAGCTCAACTGTACGAAGAGTGTGATCCTTCAATATTGCACGTTGTCCCCCAGCGCCTCCGTCAATTGGCAAACTGCCAGAGACGCCTGCTTCCGCTGGGGAGCATTCGCGCCGCGGAGCGGTGCGTCCTACCTTGGGATTGGTGTAGGTGTTGACGGGAAGTGCGGCGGTTAGGCTGGGGTTGCCTGTTTTAATGACTTTGTTGGCCGATCAGGCCAACGCCGCTGATCCCTTTAATAAATGAATCCAGTAGCGGTTGCGTATCTTTATGAGACTCACGCTCTCGGGCGTCGATCGCGGCGTCGAGACGGGCGAGCACCTTGGCGAGAGGCCCCTTCAGTTCCGCCTCCGCCCGCTCTCGCCGTGGTAGGCGTGCTTGCATATGCTCAACCTCCTCGATCCGCTCGGCTTCGCGCTGGAGCTCGTCATCAGGAATGGGCGCAGGGCGCATCCAACGCGGCAGATAGGCCTGCGCCAACTTGGGCAGGAAAGCGCGATAGGCGTTCGAGGTCTGTTCATAGCGCGGCCCGGGGCCATCGCCTTCGACGCGCTTGAAACGGCGCTGGCGCACTAGGAAGCCAATCCCCTCCAATATGCGCAGCGCCCGCGCCACCGTCGCGCGGCCAAGGCTGGTGGCCTGCGCCAGATGATCATAGCTCGGGAAGACGCGGCCCTTGTTGAGGCGGGCAAGGGTCAGGATTTCCTCAAATACGCGCACGCTGGCAGCGGTGAGGGTGGTGAGGAGCCGCTCTTCCGGGGTGAGTTCGCGCCCGTCGCGCCGGGCTTCGCTGCGCAACTGGCGGCCTGCGTCCAGGATGCGGCGGGCGGCGCGGAGCAGGCGATCCGTCTCGCCCTTGCCAGGCACGACGAAGAAGACATGCTCGAACGTTCCCGCCTCGACACTGTCGCGCAGCACGGGCGCGCCGGTGGGATGCGGCGCACCCGATCGCGCTGGCGCGCGCTGTGCCTTGCGCGACATTTTCACTTGCGCGAGCGCGCCCACCAGCGCCTCGCCAAAGCCAAGCGTTCCCATTCGTCCCTCCATCGGGAAGGCCGTCACCAGACAAAAAGAGTGCGTGGCGCGAAGCGCGCATCCTTGAAACAACGTTCGATCTGGCGTAGGGAGAAGGGAGTTCAGACCCGGTTCGACGTTTGGCGACGTCGCTCCACTAACCAAATGGATGCCCGGCCTTCGTGCCGGGCTTTCTATTTATGCGGTCACAGCCACCCCTTCATTGCTACGCAGACGGCCCCCTTGGCCGATTGCAACATATTCGCAGTAATATCCGCGCGGTGGAAGCTCTTACGGTTCGTGCTTTCGAGTAGGAAAGCAAAAAATCATTCGTGCTTTCGAGTAGAAATTGCCCCTCGATTCGTGCTTTCGAGTAGAAATAGGCCGTCCCAATTCGTGCTTTCGAGTAGAAATTGGGCCGATTTCCGAATCAGCGGCGCGAATCGGAAAGGGGCTCGCCGAGCCTCCTGCGGGTCGCGACAATCAGAGGAATCGTCAGGCCTCCGCCGCCTGGTTCTCGATCAGTTCAACCGCCAGCTCCGGACGCCGGGTGATGATGACCCGCGCCTTGGCCGGCCTGCGCCCGACCTTGCGCGGGCCGTCGTCCCCCGGGGCATCCTCGATCAACTGGACGTCATAATCCGGGATGCTGTTGGCGGCCACGACCTGCCGCATGGCAATGCGGAAGTTGGATAGCGGGTTCTGGAAACCGATCTGCAACTTCAGCATCTGGAGGTCCATTTCCAGCGGCTCGCCATCGACACAGGTCGAGCGCGCAACCTCATAGATGCGCCGCTCGATCGGCCCCAGCTGGAAATAAGTCGACGCATAATCAAGCACTTGCCTGTCGCGCAAGATGGCGCGGAAGAGCCAGTCGCATAGCCGCACCTTGACCGCCTTCAGCCGCTTTTCGCCCTTGCCCGAGCGCGCATATTGCAGCCGCGCTTCGGAGAGCCAGGAGAAGAAACCCTCCTCGCCCTCGCCGCCGGCCTCGATATTGGTCTTGATCTGCGTGCCCTGAAGCCGCTCCAGCGCATCGGCGAGGCGCGAGTAGGAGCGCGCGCTGTGGTTAGCGCCGGTGACGCTGAACAGGTCATGGGCGGTGAACACGAAATCCTGCGCTACCGCCGCGCCTTCCTCGATCTTCGAGGCCATGAGGCTGGCGATGTAAAGAACGATTTCCTTGTCGTAGATGGTCGCCACGCCCCGCGCGCTCGGCCGCACCTCGATCGACACAGTGGGCGTCGAGTAGGCGAGGGGCTTCATCCAGGCATTTTTGCTAAGCGCGAAGAAGGGAAAGGCCATGAGCGACCGCTCGCCCCGGATCTCACCGATGAGCGGGCTGTCGAGCAGGAACAGCTCGCCTTGCGGGGTGCCCATTATGATCGCTCCTTGCTCATGACACCCTTCTGGCAATTTCTACTCGAAAGCACGAATCCTTCTTGGATGCACATCATCGGGACGCCGCCTCTCTGAATGGATTTTCGATCTGCAAACGGTCTTCAACCATCAAGCCATGCTGCATGTCTTCCGAATATAGTATGTCGCATCGCGCCTTGAGCGCGGATGACAGGATCAGGGCATCGTAGAAGGAAAGCTGGTAGCGCTGCGCCAGATCCACCGCGCCTGAATGCGTATCCAGATCGACATTATGGATCGTCCGGACCAACACGCGAATAGCCTGCAAGGCTTCCTCGACCTGCTCCCAATCCAGTGCGAGTTTGCGGCGTGCGACATTGGTGAATTCGTTCAGAACCTGGATACTCACATCCCCACCCCGCGCCAGCAGCGTTTCGGCGACCGCCGATCGAGGGTCATCGGTGAAGGCATAAAGGACGACATTGGTGTCCAGAAAGATTTTCGGCATCAGCGCCGCTCATTCGCTTCTTGGCGATCGAAGCTCCAGCCCGAGGGGAGGGGGCGGCGCAACTTGCGAATGCTCTCCAGCGCCGCCATGCGGCTTTGATCGCGATCGACGATGAAGGTGCGATCGCCCGCAATACGGATCTCGATGTCATCGCCTTCCTTGAGAGACAGCGCCTCGACAACGGCTGCGGGTAAACGAACTGCCAGACTGTTGCCCCAGCGGGTGACCTGCATGACTGGCTCCTTGGATATACATTATGCGCTGTATATCCTGTGAAGCTTCTCAGTCAATGAAGCATGCGCTGAAGCAAGATAGCTATCGGATACTACTTGGTATCCGATAGCTACGTCTTGGGCTTGGCTCGGTCAAGCGCCAGCATTGCAAGCCTTGCTGCCTGCTCCTCTATAGGATGGTGGCGCGGGACGAGATGATAAGCGCGGTAGCGGCCGAACGCCCTTTCCTCACGTATGTCATAGGCGGTCTGGAAGGCGCGCGCCCAAGCGTGAAAACCGGGGCCGACCATGATCCAGCCCGGGCGCTGGTAGGATGCCGCGCCACGCTGGATATAATCCACGATCATTGCGCCGGGCAGCGGCTCGAAATTGGCGACATTGTTGACGCTCGTCCATGCTGTGCCGGAAGAGGAGCGGGGAATGACCCGCCGATAGTCGAACAGCATGACCATGCCGGCATCGCGGCCGCGCAGATAGTCGAGGCCCGCCACGGCATCGGCGGAGAGGATGGCGGGTTGTGTGCCGCGCGTGGGCGTCAGCCGGGCCACCATATGCGCCGGCCCCAGGTTTACACCGGCGCGCGCCAACCCTGCCTGCCAAAATTCGAAATTGAACGTCGTCACCAAGGCAACCATCGCCACCAGCGCAGTGTGGACGAAACCCCTGACGAAGCCCCGCGCCGATGTATCGATCCGCTCCACGCCTGCAAGGACCGCCAGCAGTACGGGGATCAGCAAGGGCAAAAGGTTCAGGATATTATTGTCGTGACTGCGGCTGAGATAATAGACGCCCGCAGCGACGAACCCCAATAGGCAGGCATAGAAGCAGCGCGCGGACGAGGAGAGCCCCTGCCGCGCCAGCACGACCATAGCGAGCGCGATGGAAGCCAGCGCAACCCAGATGGCGCCCAAGGGCTTGATCGGCCGCATCCCTGGGGGGTGCTGGATATAGGCGAAGAAATCGGCCAGCGTGACGCTGCCGCCCGACAGCCACCAAAGCAGCGCCACCAGGTAGCAGACGCCAATGGCAAGTGCGACGATCGCGCGCAGCGCGCCGCGAACCAGCGCGAGCCAGGCACCGCGCGTATTTTGCGCCGCCGCGGCATCGCGCATGGCCAGATAGGGCCACCAGATCACGGTCGCGAAAAAACCGGCTTCCGGCGACCAGAAAAGATCGACCAGCCAGATCGCATGGCCGATCCAATCGCGGCGGATCTGCCGCTGCTCAGTAAGCAGAATATGGAACAGCAGGGCGGAGATGGTCAGGAAGCGCAAACCGGCAACCGCCGGCGTCATGGCGGGGCCGGCGAACTGGATCGGAAATCCCGTCCAGATGAAGCAGGCGCAGAAGAGCGCGGCCAGCGCCAGCCAGCGCATGCCTTGAGAAGAGCGCGCCGTCAGGATAATCGCGCAGCCGGTAAGGGTGGCGAAATAGAGGGCGTTGGTGACGACCGCCACATGGAACATCCCGCTCCAGCAATCAGCGCCGCAGCTCGCCCGCAAAAGCGCTGTCGGTCCCAGCCCATATTGGATGGGGAAGTCACGATAGGGCACGCCGCCGCCGCGCCACGCCTCGACCGGGGCGAGCAGGGCGCTCCAATGATGCCAGGCGGTATAGAGGGGATCGAGCCCCTCGAACGGCGTGGTAATCAGCCCCGCCAGCAGACCGATACCGCCGCAGAGCAGCATCGGCACCAGCAGGCGCGGCTGCCCCGTTTCAGGAAGCACGCGCGACTTCCAGCGCGGCAGAAAACCGGCGACCAGCGCCAGCAACATGAAAACGCTGCCGGGCCAGCGCGACAATATGGGGTCGGCTGTCCACCACCACATCACCGTCTGGAACAGCAGCACCGCTGCTATGCCGCCGAGCAGGGCGCCAATCCCCAGCCCCAGAAGGGATTGCAGCAGAAAGACGCTGAGCAGCAGAAATTCCCAATGCCGCGCACCCGTCAGGACGACCGCCCCCACCAGCAGCATGGCGCAGAAGACCCTCCCGCTCAGCCGATCGAACCAGGGACGAACGGTCAGGGGAAGGGCGGCATAAGGCACCAGCAGCACGGCGACGAGCAGCAAGGCATAGACTGCTGGAATTGTCAGGGACGAGGTCATGGCCGTTCCTGCCCATGGCGCAGCCTGTGCCAGGGCTGATCCCAGCATCTGGCCGGTTGCGTGCTGCTCACCCTCTCTGCCGGGTCGATTTTGACCGGAAAGGCGCTGCGTGCCGCGAAATAGGAGGCATGCGGCACGACCATGCCGGTCTGGCGGTGCCATGCTCCCGCCAGCGAACAGCGCGGCGCGGGTGAGGGGGCAAGGCGGAAGGAGCGGGCCATCTCCACGAAGCCGGTGACGGACCCTAGAGCAACCAGAAGGATGAACCAGGCTTTCTGCCCGCCGCTTTGCTGGCGGCTTCCCCACTCGGCAAATGCGACAGCAAGAAGGGCCAGCGGCACTATCGACGCCCGCATTTCGAAATCATTGTTCATGCCGATCACCCAGAGCGGCATGAGGAAGAGGCAGGTGCCTGCGATCAGGACGGTGGGGCGATCCGCGGCCTTGTCCCGCAACAGCGGCAGGAGAAAGGGTATGACCTCCAGCGCCAGAAGCAGGACGTAGGTGATGGCGACCGGGGGATGCAGCCCGCCCCCGACCGATGCGGCGTCGGCCGACAGGTAAAGGAGCGCCGGAACCGCCAGCAGCGCCGCAATCCCGCAGATCAACACATCGCGCCAGCTCCATGCCCCGCTCAGCAGAACGCTCACCCCGGCATAGATGGCGAAGGGCAGCGCGCCGAACAGGGCGAATGGCGACCAGAGCGCGACCAGCGGCAGGCTCGCCGCGAACAGGCCTATGGGCGCGATCCCCTTGCGCCACAGCATATAGGTGAGCGCCGCCGTCCAGCCCGCAAAGCCATGCTGGGGCACCCAGAAAATCTGGGTGATGTGCGAACTATATTGATAGCCGCCCGCCCAGCGCTCGATATGTTCCCAGTTCGCCGCGTGGGTGGCGGACTGGTTGATGAGGTTGCCGATGATGTCGAGGCCGCTGAACGCTACGAAGACGATCAGCGCGATCCATCGGGTGCGCCGTCCCTCGAACAGGGCCGAACCGATGGCGAGCAGCAGGCCGAGGACCAGCGCATTATGCGCCAGCAACGCCCAATCGCGGCCGATCTGGCTTGCGCCGCCCAGCAGGGCCGGGACCAGATACATGCCGACCGGCGCGCGCAGCAGCTGCGACTTGCCATCCAGCCAATAGTCGAACGGCCAGCGATGCTTGCCCATGTCGGCCAGCACGGCATCACGGATCTGCCAGTCGGCGGTGGCGTAGAAAAGGCGCCCCTCGCCGCCCAGCACTAGCAGGATGGCGGCGACGGCAAGACAGAGGGCAATGGTGGGCACACTCACCCGATGTGCGCCGCCGATCGCTTTCCATGTCAGAAAGGCAAGGACCGCCGGCGCCAGCAGGCCAAGCGCCGCCACGATCGACGGCGACTGGCCCAGCAGGCCGAGCAATAGGACATTGTCCAGTGCGAACAGCGCGACGAGCATGGCCGCCAGCGCCCGCAAGGGGATGGAGGCTCTGGTCATGTGCTGGTCGTAGGCTGCGGCTATTTGGGCCAGAGGCCGCGTCACGCCGCCTCCACGTTCAGTTTACGCTGGAGGGCGTGAACAGGGGGTTCGCCGCCCTGCTCCATGTTGATCCGCTCGCGTTCGACGACGAGGGGCCGCTTGCGGACCTGCGCGTGGATCGAGGTCACATATTCGCCCAATATCCCCATGAAAGCGAGCTGCACGCCCGACAGGAAGAAGAGGGCGACGATCAGCGTCATCGTGCCGCGCGGAGCCAGATCGGGCCGCGCGATATAGAGCCCGACCGACGTGATCGCATAAAGAATGCACAGTATCGCCATCGCCACCCCGGCAAAGGTGCACAGCCGCATGGGCACATTGGTGAAGCTGAAAATGCCGTTCAGCGCCTGGTCGATCAGGCGGGGCAGGTTGTTCTTCGAAATGCCCGAACGCCGCGCCGCCCAGGTATAGGGAACGATGGCGCGGCGGAAGCCGACCGAGGCGATGATACCGCGGATGTAGGGATAATGATCGTCATGGCTGACGACCGCCTCCCACACCTTGCGGTCGAGCAGCTGGAACTCGCCCACGTTCAGCGGGATGTCGATGTCGCTCAAACTCCGCACGGTGCGGTAGAAGATCGCGCGGCAGCTGCGCAGCGCCAGGCTTTCCTGCCGGTTGACGCGGGCGCCGGCGACCACCTCCACGCCGCTTTCCCAGAGCTTCACAAATTCCGGGATCATCTCCGCCGGGTCTTGCAGGTCGGCGGGAAGGAAGACGACGACCGCATCGCCAGTGGCGGCGCGCAAGGCGTTGAAATTGGAGCGGAAGGGCCCATAATTTCGGGCGTTCAGGATCACCTTCATCGAAGGGTCGCTGGCCGCCAGCCTGCGCAATATGTCCTGCGTGCCGTCGCTGCTGTCATTGTCCGCGAAGATATGCTCGCGGCCATAACCCTCCAGCGGTGCCCCGGGGGCGAAGAGTGCGGCGACGGCATCGCGGCACGCTTCCACATTGTCCGCTTCGTTGAAGCAGGGCGTCACGATGGAAATGGTCTTCATGATGTCTGCTCCGGCGAGGCCGCGAACACGAAGCGGCGCATGGCAAGGAAGGTGAGGGCGAAGATTGGCAGGATGACCGCCTGGGCGAGCAGAGGCCCCAGCCCCGCACGCATGAGGAGGTCGAGCAACAGGATGTTGAGGCTCAGCATCACACCATAGACGGCGAGGAAACGCGGCAATTTGCGCAGGTCTCGTGACTTGAACACGGCGCTGGTCGTCAGGAAATTGAACAGCACGCCCGCCACGGTGCTGACGGTCACGGCGATATGCGGAACGACGCCCAGCAGCACCTGCCCGCCATAGACCGCATAGCCGAACAGCGTATTGATCCCGCCCGCGACGAGGAAGCCAAAGAACCGGCGGTCGAGAGCGGGCGCGCTCATGCCGCCTGCCTCAACGCGTCGACCACGGTGGCAAGCCCATCCTCGATCGCGATGCTTGGGCTCCAACCCGTCGCGGCGGTTAGGCGGCTGCAATCCCCTTCCAGATGCATGATCTGGTTGGGACCGAAGGGGATATCGCCGAAGGTGAGCGGCAGGCCCGGACTGGCGAGGTCGCGGATACGCTCGACGATCGAGCGCACGGTGACGGCGCGGCCGCTCGACAGGTTGAAGACACCTTGCGCGCTGTCGGTCAGCGCGGCAGCCAAAACCCCCTGCGCGCAATCGATGATGTGGAGATAGTCCCATTTCTGCGTGCCGGCGCTGGTGCGCGGCGGTTGGCCGGCGAGGATCTGCGCGGCGACCGAAGGGATCAGCCAGTTGGGGTTGTCGCCGGGACCATAGGGCGAGAAAAGCCGCAGCCAGGCAAAGCCGATCCCCGCCTCGCTCGCGCGCTGGCGCGTCAGGTGGCAGGCGGAGAGCTTGGCCGCGCCATAGAGCAGAAACGGCTCGGTCGCGGCGCTTTCGTCGATGCGGCGGTCGTGCCGGCCATATTCGGCTTGGCTGCCGATGCCGATGAAGCGGCGTGCCCCCGCCGCAATTCCGGCGTCGAGCAGCGCGACGGTGGTGCGGATATTGTCGAGCTGGACGTCGCCCGCCCGGGCCGCGCCGCCAACGCCTTCCCAGGCGGAATGGATGATGATGTCGGGCCGCGCCTCAGCCAGTGCCGCGCTGCCCGCCGCGCTATCGGCCAGATCGGCGAGTGCGATGGCGCAGCGTCCCCCCAGCGCCACGACGCGCGGCGAGGACGGATTGCGCACCAGCGCGGTCACCTGATGGCCCTGCCGCGCAGCGAGATCGGCGACAGCCGCGCCGACAAAGCCGCCCGCGCCGGTGACGAGAATGCGGCTCATGCCGGCACCATGGCGAGAAAATCCTCCGCTTGGGCGCGGGTCGCGGCGCGCTTGTCGTCAGCGCGATACCAGTGAGCCGTCAGCGCCAGCGCCTCGTCCAGTGACAGGCGCGGACGCCAGCCCAGCGCGTCCGCCACAGCCGAGGAATCGAGCGTTAGCATCGCGGCCTCATGCGGATGCTGCCCAAGCTGCTTTTCCCAGGGCTGGGTAACGCCCCAATGAGCCACCAGCAGGTCAATCACCTCGCGAACGCTCGCCATGTCGGCGGGCGCAGGGCCGAAATTCCACCCCTTGGCGAAGCGCGCCGGATCGGCGGCCAGGGCCTCTGCCAGCAGCAGATAGCCGGTCAGCGGCTCCAGCACATGCTGCCAGGGGCGCACGGCGTCAGGGTTGCGGATTTCAAGCGCACGGCCTTCTGAAAAGGCGCGAACCGCGTCGGGCACCAGACGGTCGGCCGACCAGTCGCCCCCGCCGATGACATTGCCGGCCCGCGCCGTGGCAAGGCCGATGCCCCGTTCCATCAGGAAGCTGTCGCGCCAACAGGCGCTCACCAGCTCGGCGCAGGCCTTGCTGTTGGAATAGGGGTCATGGCCGCCGAGCGGGGCATCCTCGCGATAGCCCTCGGTGCGGCCGTCATTGGCATAGCATTTGTCAGTGGTGACCGAGACGATGGTGCGAACCGAAGGCGTCTTACGGCATGCTTCCAGGACATGGGCCGTGCCCATGACATTGGTGCGATAGGTGCCGAGCGGGTCGGCATAGGATGCGCGCACCAGCGGCTGAGCGGCGAGATGCAGGACGATTTCCGGTTCTGCCCGTGCAAAGATCGCCTCGACAGCGGCGGCATCGCCGATGTCAGCGACATGATGGTCGCAGAGCGCCGGGCCGCCGATTACATCGAACATCGCGGGTACGGTGTCAGGCGCCAAAGCCAGCCCCGTAACCTGCGCGCCTAGCGCGTCGAGCATCACCAGCAGCCAGCTACCCTTGAAGCCCGTATGTCCCGTCACCAGCACGCGCCGCCCGCCCCAGAAGGCAGGGTCGGGCTTAACCGCCCGCGCGTTGCGCCGCTTCAGTGCCAGGTCTTCCATGGTGCCTCTTGCCGCTCCCACATGCCTTCGAGCATCTGCCGGTCGCGCAACGTGTCCATCGGCTGCCAGAAGCCGTTATGGAAGAAGGAGCGCAGCTCGCCGTCAGCAGCGAGGCCTTCCAGCGGCTCGCGCTCCCAGACGCAGGCGTCGCTATTGCCGAGATAATTGCCGATCGAGCGGTTGAGGACGAAGAAGCCGCCATTGATCCAGCCCCCTTCCTCCACCGGCTTTTCGGCAAAGGCAGCGACGCGGTCGCCATCAAGGTCGAGTTGGCCGTAGCGGCTCGCAGGGCGCACCGCCGTCACGGTCGCCTTGCGGCCATGCGAGCGGTGGAAGTCGATCGCCGCGCCGACATTGAGATCGCTGACGCCATCGCCATAGGTCAGGCAGAAATCCTCGTCATCGCCCAGATAGTGCATCGCCTGCCGCAAACGGCCGCCGGTCATCGTCTCCGCGCCGGTGTCGATCAGGGAGATTTTCCAGTCCTCGCAGGCGTTGCGATGCACGTCGGTCGTGCCGCGCCGCAGGTCGATCGTCACGTCCGACATGTGGAGGGCGTAGTTGAAGAAATATTCCTTGATCATGTAGCCCTTGTAGCCAAGGCACACGATGAACTCGTCGACGCCATGCTGGGCATAGATCTTCATGATATGCCACAGGATCGGCTTGCCGCCGATTTCCACCATGGGCTTGGGCCTGACCGAGGTTTCTTCGGCGAGGCGGGTGCCAAGGCCCCCTGCAAGGATGATCGCTTTCATGGGTCATATCCTATGAACAGGCATGGTAAAGAAAGCGTTAGAGGGTGAGGCCCCCAAGGCGGTTGAGCGTGGGCTGAGCGGCGACCAAGTCGCAAATCTCCGGTGACAGCGCGATTGGCTCGATGCGGGCGGCAGCCGGGGTGCCCGCCACCGCTTCGGTCAGCCAGGACCCAAAACCGCCGTCGGCCAGATGATCCTCCAACGTGGTGATCCGGCCATGCCTTGCCAGTTGAGCGGGCTGGTCGGACTTGGCCGCCATGCTCCAGAGCGGCAGCGACCAGACGGCGCGGCCTTCCGCCCGCGCGATCGCCGCGCCCAGCGCAGCCCCGGTGGAGAGCATGATTGCATCGCTGGTCCCCTCACGCACCGGAACCCAGCGGCCCGGCGCAACCTCGGGCAGGCTCTCATGAAAGCGTGGTTCCCCCGCCTTGCCAAGGCGCAGATAGGAGGGACCGGGATTGTCCACCAGCCAGCGCAGGCAGGCCCGCGTTTCCAGCGGATCGCCGGGGGCGGCGATCACCATGTTCGGCATTGCCCGCATCAGCGCATAGTCCTGCACGGCATGGTGCGAATAGCCGAGCGCGCCATAGGCAACGCCCCCGCCCACCGCCACCACGGTCACGGGCAGGCGATGATGGTCGACATCGTTGCGGATCTGCTCGGCGCAGCGAAAGGTCGGAAAATTGGCGATGGAGTAGGTGAAGACATGATAGCCCTCGCTCGCCATCCCGGCGGCGAGGCCGGTCATATTCTGCTCGGCCACACCCGCATTGACGAAGCGGTCGGGGAAGCGATCGGCAAATTCCTCGATCACGCTATAGCCAAGATCGCCGACGATCAGCGCGATATTGTCGCGGGTTTCGGCGAGCGCGGTCAGCTCCTCGATAAAGGCGTTTCGCATCCATTTTCCCCCTCGATCTCGGTCAGCGCCTGTTCCAGCAGTTCAGGGGTTGGGTTGCGATAATGCCACTCCACCCTGTTCTCCATGAAGCTCACGCCCTTGCCCTTGGTCGTGTGCGCAATCAGCATCATCGGCCTGCCCGGCTCCCACGGCGCGCCCTCCAGCGCGTCGATCAAGGCGGCATGGTCATGGCCGTCGACCTCGCGCACCGCCCAGCCAAAGGCTTCGAACTTGGAATGAAGCGGCTCCAGCCTCAGCGTCTCGTCCACGCTCTTGAGGCTCTGCAGCTTGTTATAATCGAGAATGCAGACGAGATTATCGAGCCCGTGATGCGCGGCGAACAACGCCGCCTCCCAATTGCTGCCCTCACCCCATTCGCCATCGCTGGTCAGCACCACCGTGCGCCAGACATGCCCCCGCCGCTTCGCAGCCAGCGCCTTGCCGGTGCCAAAGGGCAGGCCATGGCCCAGTGCGCCGGTGGAAAATTCGGCGCCGGGAACCTTGTGGCTGATATGCGCCATCAGCATCGACCCGTCGGTGCCATAGGTTTCCAGCAGCGCGCGATCGATAAAGCCGGTTTCACCAAGCGCCGCATAGACGGCGACGCAGGCATGGCCCTTGGATAGGATGAATCGGTCCCGCTCAGGATGGTCCGGCGCGGCAGGACTGACCCGTAGCGCCCGCCCGTAGAGCACCGCCATGATATCGGCGATCGACAGCGCCGACCCGATATGCGAGGCCTTCGCCCGCGTGACCATGCGCAGGGCTTGCCCCCGGATACGCCGGGCCAGCGGATGGGTGTCCTGCGGCTCGGCCGCGACAAGGGGCGCTTCGATCATAGGTGCGAAAATCGTGACATATGGTTAAGATTTATTCAACCAAGCCAATCTAGCGTGGTCCTGATGAAGCATGATCCCGTCACTTCCGTACGCGCCTGTCCGCTTTGCGGAGCGGGCGCCGATCAGGCGGAGCCTTTCCTATCCGACACGCGCGATGAAAGCCGGGTCAGCGCGTCCAGCTTCGCCTCCCGCAAAGTACCGGAATATATGAGCCATGCGATGGTCCGCTGCCGCTCATGCGACCTCGCCTATGTGGACCGCCCGCCCAGCGTGGCGTCGCTCGCCGTGAGCTATCATGCCGCCGATTATGACAGCGCGGAGGAGGCCGAAGACGCCGCCGAGGCCTATGCCGGCGCGCTGGGGCCGGTGCTTGGGCAGCTGAAGGGGAGGGGGGCCGCCCTGGAGATCGGGACCGGAACCGGCGCGTTCCTCGAACGGCTGAAGGGCTTCGGCTTTGCGGACCTCATCGGCGTCGAGCCATCCAGCGCCGCCATCGCCGCCGCGCCCGCGCATCGCCAGCCCTGGATCCGCGAGGGCATCTTCGAGGAAGCCGACTTCGCACCGGAAAGCTTCGACCTCATCTGTTGCTTCATGACGCTGGAGCATGTGCAGGACCCCGGCGCACTGGTCGCCTCGGCCTATCGCCTGCTCAGGCCCGGCGGCGTGTTCGTAGGCGTGACGCATGACCGGCGCGCCTGGCTCAACCGCCTTCTGGGGCGGCGCTCCCCGATCGTCGATATCGAACATATGCAGCTATTCTCGGCAACAAGCGCCAAGCGCCTGCTTCAGCACAACGGCTATACGGCAGTTGGCGGTGCGAGTTTCCGCAACAGCTATCGGCCGAGCTATTGGCTGAGGCTGGTGCCGATGCCCGATGGCATCAAGCAGACCCTGACCCGCCTGCTGCACGGATCATGGCTCGATCGCCACCGGCTGCCCGTCAATGTCGGTAATTTCATGAGCTGGGGCTTCAAGCCGCTTTGAGGGCAGATCGCGAAGTTTCGGATCGTCTTAAAGAGGATTGCGCGCTTACCAGTTGCAGAACACCGGCCTTCACCCTATTTACAAAATGCCTTCTTTCTTCCGGCAAATTGCAAGGGCCGAAAATGTCAGCGGTAGGACGAATACAGCAGCTTCTCGGCGGCGAGCCGGTCATCGGCCCGCTGCACAATGAGCGTGACCTTATTCGCCTCATACGGCGCGGCGTGCCGACGCAGGCCGTGGATCATTTCCTCACCACCTCCGGCATCAGCTTCAATGCGCTTGATCCAAAGGTGCTGAACCTGCGGACGTTCAATCGCCGCAAGAAGAACGCCCAGCCGCTTGAGCTGGATGAATCGGATCGCCTGCTGCGCATTGTCAGCATTGTCGCCGCCGCCGATGAAACCTTCGGCAATCACGACAAGGCGCAGACATGGCTCAGCCGGTCGAACCGCCAGCTGGATGGAGAAACCCCGCTTGCCATGGCGGACACCGATCAGGGTGCCCGCGCGGTGGAGGCGCTGCTGGGGCGGATCGCACACGGCATCGCTGCGTGATCGTCTATCGGCTGTGCAAAGCCGCCCATGTCGCATTGGATGGAGAAGGTGCTCGCCTGTGGGGCGGACGCTGGAATTCGGCAGGTCGTCCCTTGCTCTATACCGCTGCGACGCCCAGCCTTGCCGTGCTGGAAGTGCTGGTTCACCTCGATCTTCCTGCCGAATTGCTACCCGACGACTTGCGGCTGCTGACCATCGAACTGCCTGACGAAATGGTTCACCGGCTTGATCCAAGCCCGACCGATGAGGTGTCCTGCCTGGCTGCAGGCGATGCCTTTCTGGATGCAGGCGACAAGTTGGCGCTACTGGTGCGCAGCGTCGTGGTGCCGCAAGAATGGAACGCACTCATCAATGTCCGCCATACGGATATGGCGCGCGTAGCGGTTCGTCATGACGAGCCGTTCCAGATCGATTCTCGCCTGATAGCTTAACCGCTACTAGCCGGATATCTCCTGGATACTAAATTCATGAGCTGGGATTTGAAGCCTCATCTGATCATAGGTGAAAGTCTGGATTGCTGCATCTATGGGCGTAGATAAACGGATGCTGCTTGGAGTTTAGGGTGGGCCAACATGAGAGCGCTATTTCCAGTCAAGCCAAGAAGCCCAGCAGTTTGAGTGACCAGATTGGGAAGGAGCAGGCCCGGCTCTGGCAGGCAGACAATGCGGCGGCGCTGGCGAGCTCCAATGCCCATGTTGATCGCCGGGGCCTGCCTCTCAGCAAACACCGCCAGTTCTAATGGCGAAATTCGATGTGCTGATTAGACCGGGAACGGGATCGCGCCAAAACAGCGATCCGAAAGATATGCAGTCCAGTATTGCCAAATGTACATACAAATGCCATTCTCTGGGATGGATAGCAAAAATGTCGCTGGGCCAGAAACATGGTGTCACGCTGGCGGAAATCGAAAGCGTGTTTGCCGGTGCGCCGTCCATAGGTCCAGATGTCGCGCACTCGACGGTGGAGACGCGCTTTCTGGCGATCGGCCGCGCCAGCAGTGGCCGTCATGTGTTTCTGGCCTTCACCTGGCGCGAACGGGACAGGGCCAGATTTATCCGTCCGATCAGCGCCCGTTATATGCACGCCAAGGAGGTGTGGCACTATGAGCAAGGATAAACCCCTTCCGCTGTTGTCCAGCAATGAGGAGGCCGAGGACTTCGTCGGTTCCGCCGATCTTACCGGCTATGATCTTTCTGCGCTTACGCCAACGCGGTTTGAGTTCAGCAGCAAGGACGCGCGGGTCAACATGCGTTTGCCCGCCGAGTTGCTGGACCAGGTCAAGGCGACAGCCGCTAGCAAGGGCATGCCGTATCAGCGGTTCATTCGCTTGGCGCTGGAGCAGGCGCTGCATCGTTAAGGCCAAATGCTCTCAACTCGCGTCTGCGTGTCATGTCCGTCCACCCCGGACCTGAATATGATACCAATCAGATATCCTATAGGTATCAATAATATCCTATGGATACTATTGATATGTTTGCTCTGACGTTGGGGCCGCATAACCACCATCCGATGTGCGTAATTCCGCTTGATCCATAGAAACGGTGCGGAATAGCGCATGGTTTAGCGATAGGTACGACCGCCTGCTTTCTGATCGCAGACTGAATAAATGCGCCGCTTTCCCGATAGATGGCCGATCTGCCGATGCCGAGTGGCCGTAGGCTTTACTCGACCATCCGGGCAAAGCTGCTAATGGGCGCGCCTACATTCTATGTGAGGAGCAACCATCAGCAGGGGGGCCGCATGATGAAATTGAAAGCAGAGGCAAGCGACGAACATGACAGCCGGATGTTCTTTGGGGGACCGGATCAGCCGCGCCGATTGCGCGATCTTCTGGAAGAACGGATTAATGCCGTTCCCGCCGGCGGAGAGATTCTGTGGGTGACCTATTATTTGCGGGATGAGCGCCTTGCCGCTGCGTTGGTTCGTGCCCACCGGCGTGGGGTGAATGTCAAGGTGGCGGTGGAAGGAGCGCCCCGGCTCAAGTCCGCCAACAGCGCCGTGATCCGCCTGCTCCAGGACCGGGAAAGCGGCATCGGTTCAGGGCTCCGGGTGGTTCATCGCGCACTGTTCCGGCATCTTCATGAGAAGCTTTACTGCTTCAGCCATCCGCGACCGGTGGCTCTTGTCGGATCATTCAACCCTTCCGGTAATGAGCCGGAGGACGAGCGGGTCATCGGCAAGATCGGCGATCAGGACCGAGGGCATAATTATCTGGTAGAGTTGGCTGGCGCGGAAGTGGGGCCGCTGATGGACCATGCCCGCCAAATGCATGAATGCCCGCGCCTCCTGTTCCAGCGTTTCGTGCGGCATACGAACGAAACCGTGGTGACCGACAGCACGACGATTTATTTCTTTCCGCGCCTTGGCAATCCGCTTCCCGGGCGGCTCGATGCCTTGCAGGCCGGCTCCCGGCTGCGGATCGCCGTCTCCCACTTGCGGGACGGGAGCATCGCCGATCTTCTTGTACGGCTTGCGAAAAGGGGCGTGCATGTGGAGCTGTTGACCGAAGCGACGACCCGGCGCGTGCCCCGGCGGATCGAGAAACGCATCCTGGCTGGCGGCGTCTCTTTCCGCCGCTTTCATCATCCCCAAGGCTTTCCCATGCACAGCAAATTTCTGCTGGCCGAGGGGCCGGGGGAACGCTGGGCAGCGTTCGGCAGCTTCAATCTCACGCTCACATCGCGCTGGCTCAACAATGAGCTTCTGGCAATCTCGAAGGATGAAGCGCTCTTCGACGCCTTTGCCCGGCGCTGGGACGCCATGCAGGCCCACCATGACGGGCAGGGGGGAAGGCCATGAAGGGGCCGGTCGCCTTTCTTTTCCTGGGCGAGACGCTCCTCATTCCGCATCTTTACCCGATCGTCGAGGCGCTGGCTGGCCTGTCCGACGTCCCGATCGATCTTTGGGCGAGCACATCGGTCCATGAAGAGCTGCTCGCGCGATGGACCGCGGAACTGGACAGACCCACCATCCGCATCCGCCGCGCGCCGGGCTTCCGCAGAGTGCAGGGAGGCGGCGACGGCCGCAACCCCGCCTTGCCCGCCAAACTGCCGATGCTGTTTCGCCTGCTGCCCCATCTGATCCGTGCGCCCATCGCCGTTTGCGCCGAGCAAACCAGCCTCTGGCTTCCAACCTTGCTGCCCTTGCCCACCCGGTTCGTCAAAACATCGCACGGCGTCGGCTCCATGAGTGCGCGGGACGATCGCCGCCGCCGCGCCCCGCGCCTGACGCTCGTGCCGAGCGAACGGGAGCGCCAGACCTATCTGGATCGCGGTTTCGCCCCCGATCGGATCTTCGCGACCGGCTATGTAAAGGCCAGCTTCCGCCAGCGCACCTACCGGCGCCCGCCCTTCAGGCAAGAGCGGCCGACCATCCTCTTCACGCCCCATTGGCAACCGCATCGCTCCTCATGGCCGCAATGGGGCAGGCAGATCGTCGAGCAGTTGGCGGAACAGAGCGATTATAATGTCATCATCGCCCCGCATCAGCGGCTGGTGGAGAAAGCGCCTGAATTGCGGGAGGTCATGGCGAAGGTCGCGAACCTGCCGCATGTCCATTGCGATCTCGACAGTTTCGCGATGGTCGACGGCAGCTACACCGAAGCGGCCGACATTTATCTGGGCGACACATCGAGCCAGGTGCTGGAATATCTGATGCGGCCACGGCCCTGCCTCTTCCTCAATGCCCATGGCATCGCCTGGCGGGACGATCCTTCCTATGCGCAGTGGAAATGCGGGGAGGTGGTGGACAGGCTTGAGGATGTCCTGCCCGCACTCGCGCGAGCTCCTTCTGAGCATCCGCACTATGCGCCGGTCCAGCAGGCCTTCGCTAGTTCCTCGCTGGGCGACACCGGCCCCGACGTGCCGGCGCGGGTGGCGAGGCACATATTGACGCTCCTCGAACAAAGCGCCTGATCGGGAAAGAGAATGAGCATGCCTGTCCCCACTGTCTCCGTCATCATTCCCGTCTTCAATCGCGAGCATTTCATTCGCGACGCGGTCGGCAGCATCATCGCCCAAACCTTCCGCGACCTTGAGATTATCGTGGTCGATGACGGGTCGAGCGACGACAGCGTCGCGGCGGTTCAGTCGCTAGGCGATCCGCGTGTGCGCGTGGTCAGCCACAACAGCAATCGCGGGATTCCGGCGGCGCGCAATACGGGCGTCGAGCATGCACGGGGCGAATATATCGCCTGGCTCGATAGCGATGACGTCGCCGATCCCCGGCGCATCGAGGAACAGGTCCGCTTTCTTCGCGCCAACCCCAATGTCGCACTAGTCGGCTGCTGCGCCGGGAAGCTGGGCCAGAACGCCAAGCGCATCAAGGGGACACGCGTCCCTCCGCTCGCGCCAAAGGATATCGCGGCCTGGCTGCTGTTTCGCTCGGCCTTTCAGCAATCTTCCGTCACCGGCAGGACGGCGATCTTCAGACAATTCCCCTATCGCGCCGAATATCCCGTCTGCGAGGATGTCGATGTCTTCCTGCAGATCGCCGAAGCGCATGAGATGGCCAACCTCCCCCGCATTCTCATCTACCGGCGCCTGCATCAGGGGCAAACGGTCCGGCTTCAGCAGGATCTGATCCTCGACCGGAAAATGAAGCTGCTTGCCCCCAGGCTCACCAAGATGGGAATGACCTTTTCCGAAGAGGATCTGCGCCGGCACGCGCTGCTGGGCAAGAGCAAGATCAGCCCGGCGGAACAAGGGCCGGGTTATCTGCCCTGGGCGAAGGCCTGGCTCACCCGGATGCGCGAATGCAACCGCCGGACCCGCTATGTCGACGAGGAGAGCCTGCGCCTCGCCTCCAGCGTCTTCTGGCTGACCGCCTGCCGCGCCGCGACGCGAAAGCAGGGGATCCACCAGACGCTTGTGAAGGGCGCCAGTTCAAGCCTGCCGCTCGGCCTCTTTTCGCCGCAAAGCCTCTCTTGGCTGAAACATGCGCTGCCCCTGCTTCTTGGCGCGTCGCGCGGGTGAGGCATTCTCCAGTATTATCGGCCAAATGATCGGCCATATACATTATATGAGATATAATTAAGCTCGATATTGCCTTGCTTTTTTCCACCGGTAAGATCGGCCAAATGTCCATCGGCCATCTCGAAGAATCTCCCAGTCGCATCGAACCTGCCCGGATTGACACCCTAAGCGGAGACCTGCCCGATCTCCTGGCAGAGGTCGCCGCCAAGGCAGAGGGCTTGGGACGGTCGCTCCATCCACGAACAGCCGCCAATCTTGCAGACCTCGTCCGGCTGATGAACACCTATTACAGCAACCTGATCGAAGGCCACAACACGCGCCCCCGCGACATCGAACGGGCGCTTGCAGGGGCGCGAGACGAAGGGCAGCGCGATCTCCAGCAAGAAGCCGTCGCGCATTATCGCCTACAGGAACATATCGATCGGCAGGCAGCCGAGGGCACTCTTCCCGACCCGGCAGATCCGGACTTCATCCGGAACCTTCACCGAGAATTCTACGCGGACGCATCAGCTGAAACGCTGACCATCCGTCATGGCGATCGATCCTTCCTCATGATCCCCGGCCAATGGCGGGCGACGCCTGACCAGGATGTCCAAGTCGGCAATCATCTGCCACCGGCCAGCGACCGGATGCCCGACTTCATGGATTATTTTCATCTGCGCTTCGCGTTCGAACCGGCATCGGGACGCGTTCTGCAGGGCGTCGGATCCGGCAAGGCAAAGCGCATTCTTGCCATGGCGACCGCCCATCATCGCTTCAACTGGATTCACCCCTTTCCCGACGGCAATGGCCGCGTCAGCCGCTTGATGAGCCACGCCATGGCGCACAAGGCCGGCATCGGAGCGCATGGCCTATGGTCGATCTCACGCGGCCTGGCCCGCGGTCTTCAATCGGCGCTTGAAGGCCGGAATGAATATAAGCGGCATATGGCGTGGGCTGACGAAGTGAGGCAGGGCGATCGCGACGGCCGCGGTCATCTGTCGCTGAAAGGGCTGGAAATCTTTGCAACCTGGTTTTTGCGGGTATGCCTGGATCAGCTGGCCTATATGTCGGACCTGTTCCAACTTGATGCCTTGTCGCAAAGGCTCATCCGCTATGTCGCGCTCAGTCCCACCCTCCCGACGGAGGCTACGCGCCTTCTCCAGGAAGCGCTGATACGGGGCGAGTTCGAGCGTGGTGAAGCGGAACGGATTACCCAGCTGCCTGAACGTTCGGCCCGCCGCGTTCTCAAGCAGTTGACCGATGAAGGTCTGCTCGCGTCTGAAACACCCAAAGGGCCGGTTTCCCTCCGCTTTCCAAGCGATACGCTGGAAATCCTATTTCCGCGCCTATATGCATGATCATCCCTGCGATACCAATAAGATATCCAGTAGCTACTAAGTATAGCCTTGCTGATCGACGCACTGAATCAGTGCGCCGACACTGACTCATACAAACCGTAAGACGCAGGAATCCCACCCGCCTATCCTGCCGTCATGGAGCGCCCTTTCCCGCCCCGCCTCATCCATCTGCGCGCGCTCGATCCTGTCCGCAACATCGCGCGCGATTACAGCATCTGGATGAGCGTCGACTTGTTCGGGGACTATGTCGTCGAAACCTGCTGGGCACGGATCGGCGCCGCCGGACAGCGACAGAGGTTCAGCTTTCCGGATGCGCTCTCGGCGCGGCGGCATGTGCGGGCGATCTTCAGGAAAAGGCGGGGCGCGCGGAAACGGATCGGGGTCGACTATCGGCTCGTAGCGGTTGCGACGGGCTAAGCGGCCCGGCCTCTGTGAGCCGCGCAGGCCTGCTCAACAGAGCTATTTATATTCGATCAACAGCATCTTGCGTGCTCGCAGACTACTCCACCAAAAGCCCAATTGCCCGAAACAATGGGGCACTTTCCCCAGCACGATATGCGTCGCATAGATCGCGCCCGAGCGGCGATAGACGCGCCACCACAGCACAGGCCATAGCAGCCAGAAGGGCGGCAATCCCCAGAGCAGATTGCTCAGCAGATATTTGATGAGCCTCGGGTCCTGCGCGCCGCGGCGATGGTACGCCTCTGCCCCGGCATGGCCGCTGCGCCGATTTCTCTGCCACCATTGCCGCCATGTCGTCATCGCCACGTCGTGCAGCGTCATCTCGTCGGGCAAGCGGACGATCTGCCAACCGCACTGGCGCATCCGGTAACACATATCCCCCTCTTCGCCCGCGATCAGCGAGGGGTCATAGCCGCCCACCATCAGCATGGCCTGCGCCCTGACCAGCGCATCCCCGCCGCAGCTTTCCGCAAGGCCGGCGAGGCCATCCCATTCCATGTTGCAGACATGGTTGAAGAGGGTCCGGTCTGGATAGCGTTCACGCCGGCGACCGAAGACGACAGCGGTGCGCGCATCCTTCGCGATTCCCGTGCGTGCCGCGTCGATCCAGTCCGGATCAAGCTCGCAGTCGCCGTCGATGAACTGGACCAGCGGCGTATCGGGCCACAATTCGCGCAGGCGCGCAAAGCCGGCATTGCGGCCGCGCGCGGCGGTAAAGGGCGATGCGGCATCAAGCTCGATCACCTCGACGCCAAAGGTCCGTGCGAGACCGGGGCTGCCGTCCTTCGAACCGGAATCGACATAGACGACGCGGTCGCTGCCCTGCGTCGCCGATTGCAGGCAGAGGCGCAGCCTTTCCCCTTCGTTGCGCCCGATCACCACGATGCCGACGTCCTGCGCGGCTTGTATGATCGACATATTCCTCACCCCTTGTGCAGGCACGATCCCGCTGCCGACAGGGCGAGGAAAGCCATGCCGACCGGAGCGGGAGGGATCAGCTTCAGAAAGAAGGGCAGGGCTTTGCGCCAGAGTGCGCTGGCGCGCTGGCGCGCCGGCATGTCCTGCGCCAGATCGGCGATCTGACGCCGGGACAGGCCCGATCGCTCGCAGAAAAAGGGATGCCGCGTCGTCGTGGCGAAATAGCCATAATAAAGCGCGGCCCTGTCCTTGTCATAGGCCGGTGCGCCACGGTGAAAGAAACGCGCCGTGTCGGCGAAAACGACCGTTCCGGCGGGGCCGGGGCAACTGACGATGGCGCGGGAATAATCGGGTCCAAGGCGCTCGCTCAGCAGCTGCTCGGTGCCGAAATCAAATTCATAGCGGTCATCCACGCCCTGCGACGGATCGACGCGGCTGATCAGTTCGAAGGGGCCGCCACGGTCGGTCACGTCGGTGCAATAGACGGCGACCTTGATCACCTTGCGGTCCTCGCGATCGCGATGCCACAGGCGCGTGCCCAGTTCGGTTCCATCTGCCACGGTGTAGATGAGCGTCATCCCGTCATAGGCGACGGGCAGGCCAATATGGGCCTCGGCGATGTCCAGCAGCCGTTCATTGAGGCCCCACTGGAATATCTCCGGCTTGTCGATCAGGGCCGAAGCCGGCGCGCTGATGAACGCCCGCCCCGCCCGTGCCTTTTGCCGGGCGCTCTCGGTACAGTCGCTCGCCACCTTTTGCGCCGCGCGCAGCATCTCCGCCGAGTGCGGGAGGCCAAGCGCATCCAGCGAGGTGACGAACAGGCCGTCCCGTTCCAGCCCCTCGATGATCGCCAGGTCAAGGCCGTTCAATCTCGGCAGGGAAGGGCGATGCCTGTCGAGCGCCGCATCGTAGCGCCGTTTGAGGCGGCGGCGGATCAGCCCCAGGTTCGACATAGTGAAGGCGAACTGTGCCGGCTTGTCACCGAGCCGGTTCAGGATTTTCCTCGAAAGCGCCGTCGCCATGCCGAAATCCTTCGATAAACCGCCCTACCGCGTCCTCACAGGCGGTCGGCGATCTCATCTTCCACAGGAACATAGGTTAGTCTGCGACAACATTTGCTGCGCTTGCACATAGCAAGCAACTCGGAGTTTTCCGCCCCGAATCCTCCGCGGGGATAGCTGGGCCGACGGTCACGCCAACGGCACATCCTTGCTCGCGACGGATGCGAGGGCGATACTCAGCCAGTCTATTGGCGCAGGCGACGGACGTTTATCGCTCGCGCGCGGGCTTCGACGCTGATCTCGAAATGATCGGTCTGCATGACATTGGTGATGGCGGGCGGAATGAAGGCGGCCATGCTCGTACCGCCGCGCCGCCGCAGGCTGTCGAAGATGATGCCCGCTCTTCCCTCGGAACGGAGCTGCTCCCCGAACGGCTGGGCGGCGGCATAGCTGTCGGGCCGGTAGAGGTCGGGGCGCTCGCCCTGCAATCCCCTGATGTCGCAATAATCCTCGCCGGCAAGCTTGGCCGAATAGGCTCGGTAGGTTCGGCTCATGGCCGGCACGTTGCGGGCAATGGCCTCGCGGCGGAGATGATGGCCCACCTCGGCCGCCGCCGTCTCGATCTCCTTCGAGGCATACCAGGCGCCCAGATCCGGGCCGTTGAAGCGCATGCCCTCGGGCGCGCTGTGCAGGAAGGCCGCCATGATGACGCTGCTGTTGGGCCGGCCATAGACCCATTGAGATTGCGGCAGCCGGTGCAACCGATCGGCGGCGAGGCGGTCGTTGGTCCAACCCGCCAGTTCCATGACCGCCTGCGCATCGGCTGCGGTGGCGACCGTGTCGAACAGGCCGATGGGCGGGAAGCGCGAAGGGATAAGCCGATAGCTCGGCTGCGGCGCGCCGGTGAATGTGCCGGTCACTGGAAGATGATCTCGCCATCCTCATAGGGCGCGAAATCCGCTTCCGCCGCGGTCGGCGGCATATAAAGACCACCCCTCGCCGCATCGAGGAAGCGGCGGACCGTCATCAGCCCATCCTGCGTGCCGTTGGCGGCGAGCGTGAGCGGCGGCCTGCCTCCAAAGACGCGCGCCTCATGCGGCTGACGAAGCCATGCGACGCCATCACGCTCCTCGGCGAAGAGCATGGCGAGCGCCTGGTGGATACCAAGGACGGCGGAAATGCGGGTCAGCACATCGACATCGAGCGTGATCGACCCATGCTCCCGCACCTGCTTGCACCAGCTATGGAAGGTGGAGCGCGACGGATAGCCCAGCATCAGCCGCCGCTGTTCCTCGTTCAGCCCCCAAAGGTCGGCGATGGCGAGGAAGGTGCGCAAAGCGGGTGCGCTGAGGCGGCGGCGGTTGGACGGCTCGAACCGGGACAGGTCCAGCGCACGCTGCGCTACGTCGGAGGCATAAGGCAACTGAGGCATAGAGCTTCTCCTGATCCAGATATAGTCCAGATCGGAACAAAAGCAATTTACTAGGTGACCCTATTCAAGCGGCCATCACCAAAATTTATTCCCGGCGGACGAACCAAACTCTACCGGGTCGGGAAAAGTATCTGACGTCATCCCGGCCAGAAGCTCGTCCAGATTATAGGTGGGCGAAAGGACAGGCTCGATGACAATGCGTCCTTCTTCCTCTCGCACCTCGACCTCCTGATCAATGCGGAGAGCGACCGCGGCCATGATCGGTGCAGGAATAGGAATTGCAGCGCTGTCGCCCCATTTCTTGATCTGCACACGCATATTCACCTCCATCTATCCCCATTTACGATCCAAATCGTCAGCCCGATCGTTTCATTGGCCGAATGATCTTCACCTTGGCCCCGATCTTTTCGGCGACCGAGGCCCATTGCTGATCGGCGGTCCATGCCGGCACTCCGTCCCGCAGCGCCAAGGCCAGGCAGAAGCGGTCGCCGAGCGACAGTCCCGCCTCGGATGTCTCCGGGCGCAAATGGCCTGCGATCCTGGCGAGTTCGGCATCCGCTTCCACCAGCGTCACGGGTAAGGGGCGCAGCATGGCATCGACTTCTGCAGGCGGCATGCCGTTCTGCACGAAATGACCCGTCACTTCGGCAAGGTTCACCACGCACATGCGCGAGCCGATAAGTGCGCCCGCCACCTTGTCGCCACCGGGTTCCTCCCGCAGCATGGCGAGCAAGGCCGAGGCGTCCAGAACAATGGAGGTCATTCGCCGCTTTCCGCGCGACGGTTGGCGAGGAAGCTATCGACCGAGGCCTCCGGCTTGTCCGCCGTATATTTGCGAGCCAGCGCGCGGGCATGAGCTACGGACTGGGCAACGGTGCGCAGGATGACACCGTCAGGCGTTTCCTCCACAAGCAAGGCCCCTCCGCCCGAAAGGCCCAGACGCTTTCGAAGATCGACGGGCAGGCTCATTCTGCCATTCGGAGTGATATTCACTTGTATCGCCACATCAGCACCCCTTTAACGCTTTTCGCTCCAATAAGCATATTTGGCTATCTATGCCATATATGTCTATTTGTGCCACTATTTAACACCACGCCATACCCGACACATCGCGGCATGATCTCGCCTGATCCTGTGATAATGTCCTTTATCAAAGCCTTCCCCCTCGGCGTCTGTAATGGTAGAAAAGCATCTATATTTCTAGAAAGGTGCTTTGTGAGCCTCAACATCAAAGACCCCGAAGCGCACCGGCTTGCCCAAGCCATCGCCCAAGCGACCGGCGAGAGCATGACCCGGGTCGTCACGCAGGCGCTGCGCGAACGCTATGCCAGCATCGAGCGCCGCAAAGGCAAGGCAAGCGTGCACGAACTGCTGGCCATCGCCGATCGGGCGGCCGCGCATGTGACGCAGCCCTATGCCGATCATGCCGAGTTGCTGTACGATGAGAATGGCCTGCCGAAATGATCCTCGACACATCGGCACTGGTCGCAATCCTCTACCGCGAACCTGAAGCGGAGGCGTTCGTCCAAGCCATCCATAATGCCGATGCCTGCCGCATCAGCGTCGCCAATCATCTCGAATTGTCCATGGTTATCGAAAACCAGCTGGGGGCCGAAGGGATGCGACAGGCTGAAGCCTTCTTCCGGCGCGCTGGTATCATGATAGAGCCGGTGACAGTCGAGCATGGCGAGCTGGCCCGGCAAGCCTTTCTCGATTTCGGAAAGGGTCGTCATAAGGCGGGGCTGAACTTCGGCGATTGCTTCGCCTATGCGCTGGCGAAAGCGACCGGCGAGCCGCTTCTGTTCAAGGGCAATGACTTCGCCCTCACCGATATCGAGGTTGCCGCATGACTGAGGAAAATGACGCTTTTGCCGACAATCAGGCTGAGCGCGAACAGGCCAAGGCGCTACGCGAGCGGGCGCGCTCTGGCGGACTACGGTTTGAGGCCTATCTTCCCGGCAGCATGGCCGACTGGGTGCTGGAACGGGTCGAAGGCGGGTGGTTCGCCGATCCATCCGAAGCGGTGTTCGCTATCGTCAGTAACTATATCGACTTGGAGCCGCATCGCGATCTGCGCGATGAGCTGCTGCGCCGGCAATTGGATGCGTCCCTGGAAGATGTAAAAGCTGGCCGCGTCCGCGATCTGGACGAAGTCATGGACGAATTGCGTCGAGAGGTTACCAAGCCCCGTCCTGAGCCGGCGCACTGGGAAAAAATCGCGCGATGACGCGGCTCACCCCTCTCGCCTCGTCAGATCTGGCGCTGCCGGCGCTGATCGCGTCGGCCGACAACAAAGCCCGGCTCCGCTTCCTCGAATTTTTCGCGGCAAACATCCGCAACCCGAACACCCGGCGCGCCTATGCGCGGGCAGCGGGCGACTTCCTCAGCTGGTGCTTTGCCCATGGTGCACGCAACCTTGCCGAGATCGCTCCGCTTCATGTCGCGGGCTGGGTAGAGGAACTCGGCCAGTCGCTTTCCGCGCCCACCGTCAAGCTGCGCCTCGCGGCGGTGCGCAATCTGTTCGACTGGCTGGTCATGGGCCAGATCATCCCCTTCAACCCCGCCTCCAGCGTGCGCGGCCCCGCCCATAGCGCGCGCACTGGACGCACGCCCGTACTGGAAGCCGAGGAGGCCCGCGCCCTGCTCGACGCGATCGACATTTCGACCGAAGCGGGCCTGCGTGATCGGGCGCTGATCGGCCTCATGGTCTACAGCTTCGCGCGCGTCGGCGCGGCGCTCGCCATGAAGCGGGAGGATGTGTTTGTGCAGGGCCGCCGCCATTGGCTGCGGCTGCATGAAAAGGGCGGCAAGCGGCATGAAATGCCCTGCCACCACCAACTGGAAGAATATCTCCTCGCCTATATCGAAAGCTGCGGCCTGGCGGAGGCCAAGGCGCCCCTGTTCCGCACCATCAGCCGCGCAACGAAGCGGCTGAGCGAAACCCCGCTCTCCCAGCCCGACGCCCACGCCATGGTGCGCCGCCGCGCCAAGGCCGCGGGCATCGCAACCCGCATCGGCAATCACAGCTTCCGCGCGACCGGGATCACCACTTATCTCAAAAATGGCGGCACGCTGGAAAACGCCGCCGCCATGGCCAATCACAGCTCGACCCGGACGACGCAGATTTACGACCGGCGAAGGGACGAGATCAGCCTTGCCGAAGTAGAGCGGGTGCGGATTTGATGAGAGGGGGTACGATCAAGTTTCGATCGACAGGGTTGCTTTCTATAAATCATTTTCTACGATATTATGATCGATAGAAAGGGGTTTTATCGATCATGCTCTGGAATTGGCAACTGTCCGACTGGCCCCAGTTCCGCTTCGACCAGGCGTCCCTGCGTGCCGCAGAAGAGCGTTTCATAAAAGGGGCTGGCGTTATCGTTGGATCGCTGCACCATCTCGATGGCGAGGCACGCCAAGGCATTGCGATCGAGCTGATTTCCCAGGAAATGGTCGATAGCTCGGCCATTGAGGGAGAAGTGCTGGACCGCGCGAGCGTCCAGTCCTCCATCGCGCGACAGCTTGGCTTTGCTTCGGCCAAGCGCCGGTCAAACCCCGCGGAAGCCGGGGCAGCAGAGCTTATGGTGGACCTCTATAGGCGCTATGCCGAGCCGTTAGGCGATCAGCTTCTGTTTGAATGGCATAGCATGCTGATGAACGGCCGTCGCGATCTGGCCGATATCGGCGCTTATCGCACCCATGCCGACGCCATGCAGATCGTGTCCGGCGCGCTCCACGCACCACGCGTTCATTTCGAAGCGCCGCCATCGGATCGGGTATCAGGGGAGATGGCGCAGTTTATCGCCTGGTTCAACGATAGTTGCCCGCAAGGCTCTGCTCCCCTCCCAGCGATCACGCGCGCGGGCATTGCGCATCTCTGGTTCGAGACGATCCACCCATTTGAGGACGGCAACGGCCGCCTGGGCCGCGCCATTGCCGAGAAGGCTTTGGCTCAGAGCCTGGAGGCGCCCACGCTGACGGCGCTCTCTGCCACCATCAATCGACACAGGAAGGCCTATTATGCCGAACTACAGCGAGCCAGCCAGAGCAATCAGATTGATGACTGGCTACATTGGTTTGCCAGCATCGTTCTGGAAGCGCAGTCCCGGACCCTCGCCAGCATCCGTTTCCTGATCGAGAAGACCCGCCTGCTTGATCGACTGCGCGGCAAGATCAATGCGCGACAGGAAAAGGCGCTCATCCGCATGATGGCCGAAGGGCCTGACGGCTTCATTGGCGGCTTGAGTGCGCACAATTATCGCACGATCACCGACGCCACATCGGCAACCGCCACCCGCGATCTGGCTGAACTCGTCGAACTGGGTGCGCTACAACGGACTGGTGAGCGCCGTTATGCCCGCTATCATCTCGTGATCAGCACGAATGTATCTGGGAACCTCAAATCAGATTCCAACCACTAAGTTCCTCATTGAGGAGCGGCTCGTCGAAACGTTCATCGATGCCGATCTTGCCTTCAAGAGCCCCAAAGCGCCGCTTACCGACAGGCGAAACGGGAACGAGACGCACTGCCGGCACATTGCCCCTGGCAATAACCACTTCGCCACCTGCCAGCGCATCGGCAATCAACCGGGACAGGTTGGACTTGGCCTCGTGAACCGAAAATTGAGCCATTAGGCACCTTCCTTGGCTACATTTAGCTAAGCAGGGATCATCGGACAACTGTCGAGATTTCCCGGCAATCCCTGGCACGGATTTCCAATGCCGCCGCCATGACCAAATCACAGCTTGACCCGCAGGCGCAGATTTATGACCAACAGAGAGACGAGATCAGCCGTGCCGAGGTGGAGCGGGTGCGGATTTCAACTCCCGCAACCTTGCAAATTTCAAACGTAGATTGAATATTGCGAGGATGATTGAGCGGCATCGAGGTGATGTTGCTGTCGACGGCCGTGCATGCTCTTGGGCAGGAATGATCGGTAGGAGGGACCTACTCGCCCTTCACCTCGATCGTGCAGCGCATGGCCTTCTCCGCCTTGGCAGCGGCTTTGCGGCACCTCTCGATCGTTTCGCTATTGTCACGGACGAGATTGGCGGCCTCGATGATTGCATCCCAGCTCGGCTGCGAGACACTGGTCATGAGATGCTGGCCTGCTCCCCAGATGGTACGCTCATCCAGCACCCGCGCAGCCATGCGCTCGGGCCATTGCCAGCTCGCAGGCATTAACTGCGCGATCGGCCCCGCCAGCGCGGCATAGAGCAGCAGGCCCAATGCCAGGCCAATGCCCCCGGAAATGAACAATTGCGTCCTCTGCTCCTTCGCCTGGCGCACCGAGCCTGTCAGCCGGCGCAGATCGCCGACCGCGCCGTCCAGCGCCGCTTTCGACGCCTGCGCCTCGCCCCGCACGGCGTTCACCGCTTCCCTGACGGAGGCGTTCAGCCGGTTGCCCATCGTCTCGGGCGTCAGCGTCATGGCGGGGCTTTGGCGCATGGCCTCGGTCTGCTTCACCAATATCCCCAGCACCTTCTCGGTGCGGGCGAGGGTCGGCTCATAGTCGGGAATGTCGATGGACTCGCGCGCGGCGGTCAGCCCTTCCACGGCGCGACGCAGCAGCGTCACCTCGCCGCGCAGCTGCTCGAACGCCGCGACTGGGTCGTCCTGCTCGACCTCGCGATACTGGTCCATTCTTCCTCCTATCGTTCGAGCCCGCGGTCCCGGCCCAGCCCCAATCCTTGGGTCAGCTGGCGGCCGAGATCACGCCCACGGTCCATGCCCATTTCGAGCCCCAGCTCGCGCACCCGCCCGCGCAGCACCGCCTCCATTTGCGGGTCGCGCTCCAGGCTTTTCGCCATGCCGGCCATGGCCTCGCCAGCCTTCTCGCGGCCTGCGCTGCCGCTAGCGCGATATTCTGCCTGAAGCCCCTGCCAGCGTTCCACGAACTGCGCGGCGCGCAGATGCGGATCGGCCCGCAAGCGCGCCTCCTGCGCCATGGCGGCAAGCAGGGGACCGCTGCGCCCCGATGCTGCCTCGCGGGCAAGACCCGGATTGCGCGCGATCGCCGCGCTCATGTCGCGTGACGCATGGGGCTGGACCTGATCGAGCGCAGTGCGCGCCTGTTCCAGCGCGACTTTCTGATGCTCCAGAACGGGCGCGCCCTTCTCCTGCGCCTGGGATATGGCCCCTGTGGCCCGGGCCACACGCTCCACCGCCCGCACCAGCGTCCGGTCAGCGGCAGCTGGCTCCGTCCTCGGTGAGGAAGCACGCGACAGCCGCAAGCCGTCGAACATGCCACGCCGCTTGGCGGGCGCATCGGGCAAGCGGATCTCGTCCGACAGCCCGCGCAGATCAGCAAAGGCGCGGCGCGGCCCGTCGGCATCGCGGGCATAATCCGACGCCATATCCTTGGCCCGCTCACGCCCGAGCGTCCGCACAAGCTGGCGCTGGTCGGCAAAATCGTCGCGGCCATAATGAAGCTGTACCCCGTCGCGATGCCGCGACAGCGCCACATAGGCTGAATGGCGGTCCATGCCGGGGGTAGCCAGCACATGCGTCCGATCGACCGTTACCCCCTGCGATTTGTGGATGGTGGCGGCATAGCCATGATCGACATGGGCGTAATCCTTGAAGTCGAAGGCTAGCCTACGCCCGTCATCGAGCCGCACCGCCATGCGCTCCGGCGACACGGTTTCGATCCGCCCCAGCGTGCCATTCTTCACGCCCAGCCCGCGCTCATTCTTGAGGAACATGATGCGGTCGCCGCTGGCGAAATCGCGCGCGCCCCGCTCGGCCGCTACCCCCACATCCGCACCCAGTTCGCCAGCATCGCGCAGCCGCTCGCGCGCGGCGAGATTGAGGTCGCGCACCTCGGCATTGGTGTGGGTGAGGATGATGCGGCTCTGATCGGGATCGGCACGGCGCTGCTCATCCCAGCGGTCGATCAGTTCGCTCCGCGCCTGCTCACGCGTCTCCGCCGCATGGACCATGCCCTTCTGCTCATAAGCATGAACGGCCTCACCCGTTCGGCCCGTCGCCAGCGCCTTGGTGGCATCCCGCTGCCACTCCGCGCGCTGCCGGCGTATCTCGCCGATCTCGGCCCAGCCATGGCGCTCGGCCAGGCTGCGGAAGGCCGCGCCGGCCTCGATCGCCTGCAACTGCTCGGGGTCGCCGACCAGCACCACCTTCGCCCCGGCGTCGGCGGCATGGGACAGCACCCGCTCCATCTGGCGCGTGCCGATCATCCCTGCCTCGTCGATCACCAGTATGTCGCGCGGGGAAAGCTGCTCGCGCCCCTGCTCCCACTGATATTCGAGTGCAGCGATCGTCCGGGAAGCAATGCCCGATCCGCTCTCCAGATTTTCCGCCGCAATGCCTGACAGCGCAACGCCATGGACCCGATAGCCCGCACTCTCCCAAGCCTCGCGCGCCACGCCCAGCATCGCCGATTTGCCGGTCCCGGCATAGCCAACGACCGACGCCAGCCCCTCCCTGCCAGTGATATGCTCCAGCGCTCCGCGCTGTTCCGTGGAGAGGACAAGTCCCCGCGTTTCAGCGGTCGCCAACGCGTCGTCGCGATGCCGACCGGCGAGGCCATGTTGCGCCTGGCCTCCGAGCCGATCGGCGGCCGATTCCAACCGCTGTTCAGCCGCCATCATGTCGTGGGAGGTGAAGCGGTCATTCCCCTTCCCGTCGATCCCCAATGCCACCAGTTCGGGGCTGGACCGCACCGCCCTCAGAGCCTCATCGAACTGCGCCTTCCCGTCGCTGTGCCGATGCACGAACATGGCAAGATCGCGGGTGGTGAAAGTGGCCTGTTGCCGCGTGATCGCGTCCAGGGCGATGGAAGGATTGGCGATGATTTTCTCGCCATTCTCTCGCGCAATCCGGACATGATCTTCCGCGCGTTCGGCGCCCTCGCCGCGTTCCAATCGCCGCGATCCGGCAGGGCCGATCTTGTGCTGCGGCTCAAGGTCAATCCCCTGCGCCGCCAACGTCCGGTGATCGATCCGCGCATCGATATCCAGCTCGGCAAGACGCTCGTTCACATGGGCTTCCCATGCCTCGCGCCATTCCTTCAGCAGCTCCGTGCCGTTCCACTCGCGCACCTTCTTGCCGAAGCCGTCGGGGCCCACTTCGCGCATCGACAGCATGACATGGGCGTGCGGCTTGGGCTGCCCATCCGTGCCCTTATCCCAATGCACATTGAGGTCGGCGACCATGCCACGTTTCACGAACTGCTTTTCGACAAAATCACGGGCAAGCCGGACGCCCTGCACCTGGTTCATCTCGCGGGGGATCGCGAACTCCACCTCGCGGGCAAGCTGCGCGTCCTTGCGCTTCTCCCCTGCCTCGACTTCGTTCCACAAGGTCGCACGATCCGCCAGGCGCTCCGGCGCCCCTTGGGGCAGCAGCACTTCGGAATGAATGACGCCTGCCTTGTTCGAGAAATCATGGGCACGCCCAAGCCGCTCGTCTTGCAATTCGGATGCCGAACGATAGGCGGCCGACGCCACTGCGCTCGATCCATTGGCGCGGCTGATGACTTTGGCGGAGAAATGGTAGATCGCCATTACCCAATGATTCTCGCAGCTTAGCAGCACGTCGGCAACGACGTATAAGCGCGCACTCACACTCTCTGCCGTTCGCCTGAGTGACTTCGTCGCATTTTCGGGTTCGGCCGATTCCCTCTAGGGAGAGCGCTGATAGTCTCCTGCTTTCAATTGCTTAAGGGAACAGCCATGCGCAAGGTGCGCGACTATGATGCGGAATTGAAGGCGCTGAACGACAAGGCGCGCGCCCTGAAGGCGAAGAAGGTCGAGCAGCTCGGCCAGCTTGTGACGGTGACCGGGGCCGATACGCTCGATCCTGATATACTCGCCGGTGCCCTTATCGCAGCAGTGGAAGCGCCCGATGCGGAAGCAAGGGAGGCGTGGCGCGCGAAGGGCCAGGCCTTCTTTCAACAGCGGAGGAAAAAGGCTCGCGCATGATCTCGCGGCCACCGGCAAGGCCATGGTGCGCACGCAGCGCGCTCTTCGCCGCGCCGAAGCCGGTCAGCGCCGCACCGACACACGGGATTGGGTGATGCAGCGCAGGGAACGCACGCGCCACCTGATCGAGCTGGGCGGCCTGGTCCAGAAAGCCGGGCTCGTCGATCTGGCCGACGACGATCGCGCCACCCTTTATGGCGCGCTGCTGGAGTTGGCCGGAAAGGCGCGGGAGGACAGCAGCACGCTGGCACTCTGGAAGCGGCGCGGCCGCCGTGCGTTCGACGCGGAAGCGGAAGAAAAGAGCGGAATGGCCTGAAGCGTTCCGGCCCATTCTCGTCCCCCTCATGTCCGGGTCGAAAAATCTTCCCGCATTGCGTCGATCATGAAGCGCCAGACATTGGCGGCATCGCTTTGATAGCCTTCCTCGGATTCGTCCGGACCCACATATCTGATCAGCGTAGCGCCTGCTTCCGCCATGCGCGTGCTTGGCTCATGCAACGCTTCCAGCACCGAACGAACTTGGGGCAGATAGCTGCGCCACAAGGGCGTGCCATCACGCTCCGCATCCTCAGCATGACCATTGAGTTTGCACAGGGTGCGCGCGGCGCGTTCGATCGGCGTCATGAAACGAAAGTTGCAGCAGTGAACGGCCTGGTCAAGATGGCTAGCTGGCGAGCGCTCTTGGAGCCATGGTTGGGATGGCATCGATGCCTTGCTGATCGGCACCGCATTGCGCCACCGCAGGCCGAGCGAGGAGAGCGCTCATCGGCTCCGCAATCTCGACGCTTGCCCCGCCCGTTATCAGCCAACATTCACCGGGACGCCAGGCCTGACCATCGATCAATCCGGACCCAGCCAATGGAATGAACCACAGCATTTCCCCCTCAATCTCCCGGCGGGATCGGGCTGCACCCTGAACGATATCAAGGGTGAAGGGCGCCCCGGAGGCGACCAGCTGTGTTTCGGCGGTCAGGGGAATGACATGATCGGGCATGGCATAAGGCTCCGCCACGCTGACCGACACGCCCTGGTCGAGATGCAATTCACGCGGCCGCCCATAGTCATAGAGGCGATAGGTCACGTCATTATTCTGCTGGATTTCCACCAGCGTCACGCCGCCGCCGATCGCATGCACCGTTCCTGCGGGGATATAATAGAAGCTGCCGGGCTGGACGGGCTTCCATTCCATCAGCGCCTCGATGCTGCCGTCCAGCGCCGCAGTGCGCAATTCCTCACAGGTCAGATCCTGGGTCGTACCAATGCCTAACCGGGCATCGGGCGCGGCATCCAGCACATACCAGCATTCGGACTTGCCGCCGGCCAGCCCATATTGCCGGGCCTGCTCATCATTGGGGTGAACCTGAACCGACAGATTTTCGCTGGTGAAGATGTATTTCACCAGGAGAGGCAGCCTGATTGCTTGTTCAGGAGAGAACCAGATTTCGCCGATGCGTAGGCCATCATTGGTGGCGATATGCGAGGGAATATCGGTGCGGCCCCACGGCTTTTCGACAGCTCGGGCAACAAGACGATGTATCGGCATATTGCCCCTTTGAGTTCCGTTTCCGCTGAAAGCCTTGGCCTTGGCTGATTTTTTTGTCAGGCCTCCCCTATCTTTTATTCGCTTTCAGGAGTCAGGCAAGCGCTTATGGGCATTGAGTTACGCCGATATTAATCGCCGCAAGTAGAGAGCATAATTCGACTTGCCGAGCTTGCCGATCGCCCGCTCCAGCTCCGCAACGCCGATGAAGCCTTGGCGGAAAGCGATTTCCTCGGGACTGGCGATCTTGAAGCCCTGTCGCTTCTCCAGAACACGGACGAAATCGGCCGCGTCCAGCATGCTGTCGGGCGTGCCGGTGTCGAGCCAGGCATAGCCGCGGCCCATGATCTCCACATTGAGCTGCCCGCGCTCCAGATAGGCGCGATTGACGTCGGTGATCTCCAGCTCACCGCGCGCCGAGGGCTCCAGGTTTGCGGCAATGTCCACCACCTGCTCGTCATAGAAATAGAGCCCTGTGACCGCCCAGTTGGACTGTGGCTGGGCCGGCTTCTCCTCGATCGATACGGCCTTCATCGAACCGTCGAAGCTTACCACACCGTACCGCTCGGGATCGTTCACATGATAGGCGAAGACGCTCGCGCCTTCCTTGCGCGACGAAGCGCTGGCGAGCAGTTCGGGCAAGCCATGCCCATAATAGATATTGTCGCCCAGGATCAGCGCCGACTGCTGCCCCGCCACGAAATCAGCACCGATGATATAGGCCTGCGCCAGCCCGTCGGGGCTCGGCTGCCCGGCAAATTCGAAGCGCATACCCCATTGCGATCCGTCGCCCAGCAGCGCCTGGAAGGCGGGCAGGTCGCGCGGGGTGGAGATGATCAGCACCTCGCGGATGCCCGCCAGCATCAGGGTGCTCAGCGGATAATAGATCATCGGCTTGTCATAGACCGACATCAGCTGCTTCGAGGTCGCCAGCGTCATCGGATAAAGGCGGGTGCCGCTGCCACCGGCGAGGATGATACCCTTCATGCGTCGTCGTTCCTTTTGGGTGGAGAGGTCAGTTCGCCACGGCCTGCAGGCGAGCGATTACGGTTTCCAACGACCCGTGCCAGTCGGGCAAGGCCACGCCATGCACCCTTGCAATCAAGCCGCAGTCGAGCCGGCTATTGGATGGGCGGGTGGCCGGCGTCGGATAGTCGGCGGTAGTGATCCGCTTGACCCGCGCCGCAGGTCCACCCCGCGCAGCGGATGCGGCGAAGATGGCATCGGCAAAATCGGCCCAGCTGCCCTCTCCGCTGGCAGTCATGTGGAAGACGCCGCGCAAGAATGGGCTACTATCGGATACCATATTGGTAGCTACCCGCAGGATACCATCGGCTATCTCCAGGGCGCTGGTGGGATTGCCCAGCTGATCGGCGACGACGGACACCTCATCCTTGTCGCCAGCCAGATGCAGCATGGTCTTCACGAAATTCGCGCCGAACGGGCTATAGACCCATGCCACGCGCAGCACCGCGCTATTGTCGCCATGGGCAGCCAGCACCGCCTGCTCGCCTGCCAGCTTGGACGCGCCATAGACGCCCGTCGGCCCGGTTGGGTCGCTCTCGACATAGGGATGATCGAGCCTGCCGTCGAAGACATAGTCGGTCGAGACATGGATCAGCGGCACGCCCAGCCCCCTCGCCGCCTCCGCCACCGCGCCAGCGCCGGCGCCGTTCACCGCATGGGCGAGTTCGCTCTCGCTCTCAGCCTTGTCGACCGCTGTATAGGCAGCCGCCGAGACGATGGCATCTGGCGCAGCCGCCTCGAACGCGCTGGCAACCGAATCCGGCTCGGCTAGGTCCAGCTCAGGCCGGCCCAGCGCGATAATTTCATGTCCGGCGGCGCTTCCCCGCTCGATCAGGCTGGTCACGACCTGACCGGCCTTGCCGGTGACGGCAATTCTCACGCAGCCACTCCGGCGGGCGCGGCGTTCAGCCCTAGCCTCTGGCCGTCATAACGATCGCGCAACGGGCGCCACCACCATTCATTCTCCAGATACCAGCGCACGGTCTTCTCGATGCCGCTGTCGAAATTCTCCTGCGCGCGCCAGCCCAGTTCCGTCTCCAGCCTGGTCGCGTCGATCGCATAGCGCGCATCATGGCCCGGGCGATCGGTAACGAACTCGATCAGCCCTTCGCGTGGCGCATCGGCAGGAACCAGCTCATCCAGCACCGCGCAAATCCGGCGCACCACGTCAATGTTGCGCCGTTCGTTACGGCCACCGACATTATAGGTTTCGCCGGGCACCCCGCGCTCGATGATGATGTCGAGCGCACGGGCATGGTCATCGACATAGAGCCAGTCGCGCACATTCTCACCCTTGCCATAGACCGGCAGCGCACGGCCTGCGAGCGCGTTCAGGATGGTGAGCGGGATCAGCTTTTCGGGGAAATGATAGGGACCGTAATTGTTCGAGCAGTTCGACACCACCACAGGCAGCCCATAGGTGCGCTGCCAGGCCTTGGCGAGATGGTCAGACGCGGCCTTGGACGCCGAATAGGGCGAGCTGGGATCGTAGGGCGTGCTTTCCTCGAACAGCCCTTCATCGCCGAGCGAGCCATAGACCTCGTCGGTCGAGACATGGAGGAAGCGGAAATCCTCCTTCGCCGCGCCGGAAAGGCCGTTCCAATAGCCACGCGCGGCCTCCAGCAGGGTGAAGGTGCCCACGACATTGGTCTGGATGAAGTCGGCCGCGCCGGTGATCGAGCGGTCGACATGGCTTTCCGCCGCCAAGTGCATGATGCGGTCGGGCCGGAAGCCGGTGATCGCCGCGTTAATAGCCGCGCGGTCACAGATGTCGGCCTTAAGGAAGCGGTGGCTGGCCTTGCCTTCGACGGCCTTGAGCGAAGCCTCGCACCCTGCATAGGTCAGCGCGTCGACGGTCAGGACCTCATAGCCCTTTTCCAGCACCAGATAGCGGACGAGGGCCGAACCGATGAAACCAGCGCCTCCCGTAACGATCACGCGCATGGCGTCACTTCCCCCAGGTGAAATAATCCGGAAGGTCAGCAAGCAAGGGCTGCTGCCGGTCCTTCGGTGAAAGCGTATCGGGATCGGCCGCATCGGGCCACTCGATGCCGATCGCCGGATCGTCCCAGCGCACCCCTTTGTCGCACTCCGCACTATAAAAGCTGGTCACCTTGTAACAGATGACCGTGTTCGGCTCGATGGAGCAAAATCCGTGGGCAAAACCGGGAGGAATCCAGAGCTGCTTGCCATTGTCGGGGGTCAGCGTCTCGGCCACCCATTGGCCGAAAGTGGGAGAGCCCCGACGGACATCCACCACGACGTCGAACAGCGCGCCTGCGGTGCAGCGAACGAGCTTGCCCTGGGAATGGGGTTCGCTCTGGAAATGCAGGCCTCGGATGGTGCCCTGTCGAGCGCTCAGCGACTCATTGTCCTGGACGAAGGTGAAATCGCCAACATGCAGAGCGAACAGATCGGCTCGGAAGGTTTCTGAAAAATAGCCGCGGTCATCACCTATGCGGCGAGGGGTCAAGAATTTAATCCCTGCAATATTAGCGGCTTGGATTTCCATATTCTACCTTCAAGCGCCAGCCACATCGCCGTTCGAAACCATTCGAAACGATGGGTTGATGGCGCGATAGCCAAGCATCGCTCATTTGAAAATCACTTGGCAAGTCGGGCCATTCCGCGCATGAAGCCCGCGGGCGGGGCTCGGCTCATTTTGTTGTCGGATCATGCTCTAAGTATTTGTTTTTATTTAGACCATGTGAGTTATGACGAATAGCTTCCCGAAAATCGTGCCCGTAATCTTATCCGGCGGTTCCGGCACGCGGCTCTGGCCCGTCTCGACACCCGAACGCCCGAAGCAATTATTGCCGCTGACGGCGGATGAAACCATGCTCCAGCTGACGGTCCAGCGGATTGCCAGCTTTGATGCCGCGCCGGTGGGACCCCCAATCCTGGTTGCCAATGCCGCGCACGCCACTATCATCGACGAGCAGCTTACCGACAGTGGTATCGAGGATTATCTCGTCCTGCTCGAACCCTTTGGTCGGAACACGGCTCCCGCAATCGCCTTAGCCGCGCTTGAGGCGGAGGCGAGCGATGCGATGCTGGTCATGCCGAGCGACCATGTGATCGTCGATCTCCCGGCTTTTCATGAAGCAATTGCCCGCGCGCTGCCGCTGGTGGCCGAAGGGTGGCTCGTCACGTTCGGCATCAACCCGGATGCTCCCGAAACCGGATATGGCTATATCAAGATGGGCCAGACCTGTGGGGACAGGATCCATGAGGTGGAGCGCTTCGTCGAGAAGCCTGATGCGGATCGCGCCGCGGCGATGCTGGCCGAAGGCAATCATGCCTGGAATGCCGGCATTTTCATGTTTCGCGCCGACGCCTATCTGGCGGCTCTGGAGCGCCATCAGCCAGATATGCTTGCTGCGGCCAAGGCTGCGCTGGAAAAGGCCGAACGCAGCGGCTCGCACATATCGCCTGAGCCGCAGGCCTTTGCGGCCTGCCCATCGGATTCGATCGACTATGCCATCATGGAACGCGAAGACCGCGTGGCATGCGTGCCGGTGGACATGGGCTGGTCCGACGTCGGAAGCTGGGATTCCCTGCACGCCGTCAGCACCCAGGACGATGCAGGAAACGCCGTTCGCGGACAGGCTTTGGCTCTGGGAGCGCGCAACTGCCTTGTCCACACCGATGGCCCGCGCGTTACGGTCGTCGATGTCGACGACCTGATCGTCGTCGTCTCGCAAGGCGAGGTCATGATCCTGCGTCGCGGCGAGTCCCAGAAAGTGCGCCAGGTTGCCGAGGCTCTCAAGAACGCGGCGCCCGGCGCATGACGCAGATTGTCTCGGTTGCCGGCCTGATGGAACGTTCCGGGGTCGCATTCGGAACCAGCGGCGCGCGCGGCCTGGTCAGCGCCATGACGGACATGGTGTGCTTCACCTATACCTGCGCATTCCTGCAGCATCTTGAGACTATCGGCCAATTCGCATCCGGCACGCGCGTAGCGATCGCGGGCGATCTGCGCCCGTCCTCGCCGCGCATCATTGCGGCTTGTGCGGCGGCTGTCCGGCACAAGGGCGGGAAGGTCGATTTCTGCGGTTTTGTGCCATCCCCTGCGGTCGCCGCCTATGGCTTTGCGCAGGCTATCCCTTCGCTGATGGTGACGGGGAGCCACATTCCCGACGATCGCAACGGCATCAAGTTCAACCGGGTGGATGGCGAGGTCCTCAAGCCGGATGAACTGGCCATGCGCGCCCAGAATGTGTCCCTGCCGGACCTGTTCGACGATCAGGGCATGCTGAAAGAAGCGCAGGACAGTGCGCCCCTCGTCGATGCCGAGACGGATTATGTGGCGCGATATGCCGATTTCTTCGGATCGCAGGCGCTGGAAGGGCTGAAGCTCGGCATCTATGAACATTCCGCCGTCGGCCGCGACGTGCTGGCCCAGATCGTCGAGCGACTGGGCGGGCAGGCTATCCGCCTCGGCCGATCCGAGACATTCATCCCGGTCGATACGGAAGCCGTTCGCCCGGAAGACCAGGCTCTCGCCCGTCAATGGGCTGCCGATCTGCAACTCAATGCCATCCTCTCCACCGATGGAGATTCCGATCGCCCGCTGCTAGCCGATGAAAGCGGAGCGTGGATGCGTGGCGATGTGCTCGGCATATTGTGTGCCCGCGCCCTTGGCATCAACGCTGTGGCAACGCCGGTCAGCTGCAACAGCGCGGTCGAATTGTCCGGCCAGTTCAACGTAGTGCGCCGCACCCGCATCGGATCCCCCTTCGTCATCGAGGCGATGAACGCTCTGGTCGAGGAAGGCCAAGCCACGGTGTGCGGCTATGAGGCCAATGGCGGCTTTCTGCTCGCGACCACAGTCGAGGCGGACGGGCGTTCCCTGTCTGCACTCCCCACACGCGATGCTGTGCTGCCCATCCTCGCCGTTCTGGTTGATGCGCGGCGGCGCAAGGTGTCGCTGTCGGCGCTACAGGCGCAACTACCGCCCCGCTATACGTTCAGCGAGCGGCTGCAGGATTATCCCACCAGCCAGAGCCAGGCACTGATCGCGCATCTTCAGGAAGGGGGCGAGGCCGAAATAATGGCGCGATTGACGCAGATGTTCGGCGCCCTCGTCGGCACTGCGGACGGGATCGATACGACCGACGGGCTGCGCATCCATTTCGAAGCGGGCGATATCATCCACCTACGCCCCAGCGGAAACGCCCCGGAACTGCGTTGCTATACCGAAAGCGACACGGCCGAGCGTGCTGCCTGGCTCAACGAACAGGCCCTGCGCTTGATCGGCAACCGCAAGACCGAAGACTGAGCGTCAAGCCCGCTAGGCAATGGCCGCCAGCAACCCTCGCGCAGAGGATTTCCAGCTGGCGCTTGGCCGAACCACATTGATCCGGCCAGCCTGTGCATGGTCGGCCCACTGCTGGATGCAGGCGCCCAGTTCCTGAGCATCGGCATCCGCCGGGAAATAATGAACGCCCTGTCCCTCATGGATGCGGAATATGGGCAAGTCACGCGCCAGCACCGGCTTGCCATGCCCAAGCGCCTCTATCAGCGGCAGTCCGAACCCCTCGGCGTGCGACGCGATAATCACGCCGCTGCACGCCTGATAGATATGCCCCAGCTCCAGATCGTCGATATCGTCGAACCACAGCAGCTTGTCGCCATATTCGGGATGCGCATGGATCGCGTCCCGCAGATCATCGATACGCCATCCCATCCGGCCTACCAGAACCAGGCGATTGTCCGCGCCCTGACGCCAGAGTGCGCTAAAGGCCGCCAGGATATCGGCATGCCCCTTGCGCGGCTCAAGCGTCCCCACCATCAGCCAGAAGGGCGATGACGTATCGAACCGCACGGCGTTATCCGAGCTACGGACCGTCACCGAATCGAGCAGCGATTCCCGGATATCGTGGCCCATCGCCACCACCTTCGTGCGATAGCCTGATGTCAGGCCGTATCGCGTTGCCAGCACCCGCTGTAGGTCGCGCTCGGTCTGCTCGGATATGCACAGGAAGCCTTCGCTTAGGCCAACGATGGTGTCGAGCCAGGCCTTGTAGCGAAGGACATTGTTGGGCGAGAACCAGTCGGATTTTTCCACCGGCAGGAGATCGCAGATCAGGAACCAGAAACGCCCGCCATCCTGAACGAACCGGCTCAACTGACGACGATAGCGGCGAATGGTGTCGAGCGAGAAATCAAGGCCGATGAACAAGTCGCCCGGCTCCGCCCAGATTTCCGCGCGATCGACAATCGCGCTGGCATCGGGCCAGGATATGCCATGATAGGGACGGCGCCGATCCGCCGCGACAAAGCGGACATCCCACTCGCCTGCCGCCTCGTCCTTCAAAGCCAGCGCCAAGGCGCGCACCACACGCTGAATGCCGGTCCCGGCGTCATGCCGGCTGATGACCGCCAGATCGATGAACAAGCGCCGAGTGGTGGGCAATGCGCGCTCCTGAACAGGCGCGATCTTGCGTCGTTGATAGCGCGCGCGCAGCTTGCGGATCACGCCGGAGGTCACCGCCTGTTCGACATGACGGGGCAACAGATCCCAGAAAGCCTTCACGACAACGCCACTCCCAAGCGGGCCAACCCTTATCTCAATGTTGTCGCCGTCGTCGCGATCGGCAGGAAGGTGGAGTAGATCACGCTCACAAATTTCTGGATATCGGCCAGCGGTGCATTCGATACGTACAGAACGTCCTTGTTCCGGATCGGGAAGCTTTGCGCGATGAAGAGACTGGAAGGATCCTTCATGTTAATGCGATAGATAACCGGCACCTTGCCGTCAGGCGTAAGATGGACTGTCTCCCGAATGGCCGGATCGAGCGCGTCGGGATCTTCAAAGCGGAAGATGAATACCCCCTTCACGTCGGCGCGGGCATCCTGCAGCCCGGAAATGCGGCCAAGCGCCTGCGCTAGCGTCAGCCCGGTCGCCTCGAAGGGCAGTTCATCGTTCCTGCCGATCGCACCCAGAGCGGTGAAGCTGTAGGGCTGATAGAGCAGGGTCATGACATCGTCAGGCTCAAGCCGGACATTCTGCCGGGGATCGCGGATCACCGTCTCCAGGGGCAGCGAGGATACCTTCATGCCGCGCGTGATCTGGACGGTCATCTTGCCGACAGGCTGCCGCACCCCGCCGGCTGTCGCCAGGATGTCGAGAATACGCTCGCCGCGCGCGGTCAGCGGCACGCGCGCGCTATTGGCGACTTCACCCACGACCGTAACGTTCGCCGCAGCATTACGCGACAGGCGCACGATCGCCTGAGGCTGGTGCGCCATGCCGGCCAGGCGAGACGTAATGGTTCGCGCGATCTCCTGCGGCGTCCGCCCCGCAGCCTGTACCCGGCCAATGAACGGAATGATGATTTGGCCGTCGCTGTCGACCATCTGCTCAGGCAGCGGCGTACCGCGTGAAAGTGAACCGGAGCTGGTCGATCCTAGCCGCACGTCACTGCTGGAGCCGCCGAACAGCGTCGCGGGCGGCGCTTCCCAAATCGCAATGTCGAGAACATCGCCCTGTCCGATCACTGATCCAATTGGCCGCCCTTCGCCCAGATCCTCTACAAAGGAGGAATGAGGGGTGTTGGCGATGACATCGCGGGCCACCGCATCCGTAACGTCTATGAGCTTAATCTGGGAGTCATTGACCGTCTGTTCCCGCTCTGCCCTGATAGCACGGGCTGTTGGACCGGACGAAGACATGATGGCGCAACCTGAAAGCACCATAGCCAGGCATGCCGCCCCAGCCATCCGGACTGACTTCATTGGTTTATTCATCGGGGTCCAGCCAGATCCAACTATTACAGACAAGCGCGCAATCAGGGGCGAAAGGCGCTGACCTATGGCTGAACCGGGCAAGCGGATCAAGGACGCTCCACATAAAATCCCTCACCCGCACTAAGGATCCTGCGCCTGGTGCAAATCCGCCCATTCCGACGACAATCGTAGGACCGGTCCATTCACCGCTTCCGTGAAGGAAAATAGAGGCTTCCCGCACGGCCTGCTGGACGATAGTGCGCGAGGCGGTTAGGGCCGGTTGCAGCCCGTCCCAAGCGGATGTTGGTTGTTTGGAATTTATAGGTTTATGGATGCCATGCACGCTAAAATTGAACCCGGCCTTGAATATCCGCAGGGGCATCAGGAACAACGTGCACTATATTATGCAGAGAAGCAGGAAATGATCGCAAGAAATTTTAAAAAGATCAGTCCACTTTTTCTGATAACGGTCATCATTCCGACTCTGCTGGCCATCCTGTATTTTGGCTTCATTGCATCGGACGTTTATATTTCGGAATCGCGCTTCACCGTTCGAAGCCCCGAAAAATCTACGCCCACCGGTCTTGGCGCCCTGTTCAAAAGCTCAGGTTTCACCAACGCGGGGGACGAGGTCTACGCAGCCCAGGACTATGTGCAATCCCGCGACGCCTTGCAGGCGCTCAACAGGAAAAATGCCTTTACGCGCGCTTATTCCGCCCCTTCGATTTCTGCTTTTGATCGCTTTCCCGGAATAGGTTGGGGAACGACTTTTGAGGACCTGTATAAATATTATAAGAAAAAAGTGGATGTAAAATACGAAACATCCTCCTCCATTGTTACTCTAACCGTGCGAGCTTTCACACCGCGAGATGCGGCACGGTTCAACGAGCAACTGCTGGAAATGGCCGAAGCCACCGTCAACAAGCTCAATGAGCGGGGGCGGCAGGATCTCATTCGTTTCGCCCAGAGAGAAGTCGGTGAGGCCAAAGTCAAATCGCAAACCGCAGCGCTGGCCCTGTCCGCCTATCGCAACGCGGCAGGGGTCGTAGACCCAGAAAAGCAGGCGACGGTTCAGGTCCAGATGATTTCGAAGCTGCAGGACGAATTGATCGCCACCCGCACGCAACTGACCGAAACGCGCACCGTATCTCCCCAGAACCCGCAAATCGAAGTGCTAGCCACGCGGGCTAAAAGCCTGAGCGATGAGATCGACAAACAGCTTGGCCTCGTTGCCGGCAGCAGCAGGTCGCTTTCGTCCCGCGCCGCCCAATATCAACGCCTCTTGCTCGAAAATCAGTTCGCCGACAAGCAACTGGCTAGTGCGATGGCATCCCTTGACGAAGCTCGAAACGAAGCAAACCGCAAACAGGCTTATGTCGAGCGTATCGTGCAACCCAATGTTCCCGATGAACCACTGGAACCGCGACGGTGGCGCGGTATTTTCTCGACCTTTATCTTGGGGCTTGCCGCATGGGGCATCATCAGCATGCTGGTCGCGGGGATGCTGGAACATCGGGACTAGCAACCACGTGACAACCTTTTCGCAACTCGCCGCAATCAGTCGCAGCGCAGCGATTCAGGGGCGGGTGATCTATGCGCTTTTGATGCGCGAGATTCTCACCCGTTATGGCCGGCACAATATCGGCTTCCTTTGGCTGTTCGTTGAGCCGATGCTGTTCACAACTGGCGTCACCATATTGTGGACGCTGTCCCAGTCGGTGCATGGATCATCACTGCCTATCGTTGCTTTTGCACTCACCGGCTATTCTAGCGTCCTCTTGTGGCGCAACATGCCCGCAAGATGCATCGGTGCCATAGAGCCAAACCTCGCGCTCATGTATCATCGTAACGTCAAGGCGATTGATGTCTTTCTGGCGCGTCTTCTGCTGGAAGCCGGCGGGGCAACAATTTCGTTCGTGACCCTTAGCCTGTTCTACATCTATATTGGGTGGCTTGAACCACCTGAAGATGTTCTCACCGTGGTAGAAGGATGGTTACTGCTTGCCTGGTTCGGAGCAAGCCTTGCCATGCTACTTGGGGCTCTGGCAGAAAGGAGCGAGCTAATAGAACGGTTCTGGCATCCGGCATCCTACATCACCTTTCCGCTTTCAGGAGCGGGCTTCCTAGTCGATGCCTTGCCTACCTCTGCACAGAAATATGCGCTTTATATCCCAATGGTAAACGGAGTGGAGTTGGTGCGTGAGGGATATTTTGGCAACCAGATCCGCACCCATTATGACCTACCCTATCTACTGGGGTGCTGTATCGCGCTAACCCTGCTCGCGCTGGCGCAAGTCAATGTTGTCAATCGGGAGATCACACCCGAATGATTATCGCCGATCATGTCCATAAAATTTATCCGACGCGACAAGGCAATCGCGTGATACTTAGCGATATATCCTTTTCAGTCGCTCGTGGGGAAAAGCTAGGCATTTTGGGCCGTAACGGTGCCGGCAAGTCGACCCTGATCAGATTGATCAGCGGTGCGGAACGACCTACATCTGGCACGATCACCAGGACCATGTCCGTTTCCTGGCCGCTTGCCTTTGGCGGAGCATTCCAGGGCGCCTTGACTGGGTTTGACAATGTCCGCTTCATAAGTCGCATATACAATCAAGATTATGCCCAAAATATTGATTTTGTTCAGGATTTTACTGAACTTGGCCTTTATCTTCGTGAACCGGTCAAATCCTATTCCCAAGGTATGCGGGCGCGGCTCGCCTTCGCCATTTCGATGATCATCGAATTTGACTGCTATCTGATCGACGAAGTGAGCGCTGTAGGTGATGCGCGCTTTCACGAGAAATGTGCGGTCGAACTTTTCCATAAGCGTGCTGATCGCGCCATGCTGATCATTTCTCACGACCCAGAGTATATTAAAAATCACTGTAGCAAGTTCGCCATATTAAATAAAGGTGATATGAAATTATACACAGACTTTGATCAAGCATATGGACATCATATGCATAACATGCACAGTGCATAATTTTATAATTGGAGTATAAAATGGCTAAAGTCGCCCTTATTACTGGCGTAACCGGACAAGACGGTAGCTACCTTTCTGAACTTCTTCTTGGAAAAGGCTATGAAGTTCATGGCATGGTTCGGCGAGCAAGCACAGTAAATACTTGGCGCATCGATCATCTTTTAGAAGAAGAACAGGATAATCGTTTTTCGTTGCACTATGGCGACCTGTCAGATGCCAACTCCCTACGTCGCCTGATTGATCTCACGCAACCAAATGAAATCTATAATCTAGCCGCGCAAAGCCATGTCCGCGTCAGCTTTGACCAGCCTGAATATACCACGGACGCTACGGGAACCGGCGTTCTGCGTTTGTTGGAAGCGATCCGTGCTTCTACGCAATATGCGCCCAAGACAGTGCGCTTCTATCAAGCCGGATCGAGCGAAATGTTCGGGTCCGCTAAGCCGCCTCAGAGCGAGGCCACGCGCTTCGAACCCCGCAGCCCTTATGCTTGCGCCAAGGTGTATGCCCATTACCAAACGGTCAATTACCGCGAAAGCTATGGGATGTTTGCGAGTAACGGCATCCTCTTCAACCATGAAAGCCCTCGCCGCGGCGAAGCCTTCGTTACGCGAAAGATCACTCTTGCCGCAGCGCGGATCAAACTAGGTCTGCAGAAAAAATTGTATCTGGGCAATCTCGACGCCAAGCGCGACTGGGGCTTTGCAGGCGATTATGTTGAAGCGATGTGGCGGATGCTTCAACATGACCGACCTGATGACTTTGTGGTTGCCACCAACAAGGCGATCTCGATCCGAGATTTTCTCGCGTTAACATTCGAGCATATTGATCTTGATTGGCAAGATTTCGTGGAGATTGACGAGCGCTTCTACCGCCCGGCAGAGGTTGATTACCTGCTCGGTGATTACAGCAAGACACAGCGGGATCTGGGATGGTCACCCACCCACGACGTCGCGTCACTTGCCAAAATGATGGTCGAAAGTGACTTGAAGCTAGCACAGCGTGAGCATCAACATCGTAAATTCGATGAGCTTGAGGCGCAGATTGTCCGATAAGCCGGGCCTTCTCGTCACCGGCGCATCAGGGTTTGTCGGTCAACGCGCGATTGCCCTCGGGCGATCGCGTTTCAACATCATCGCAACAGGCAGGGGAAAAAGGCCCGATTGGCTTCCCGCGGATGCGGCTTGGTGTGCGGTTGATCTACTCGATCGCAGGTCGGTGGCCCGCTTGCCCGTTGATATCCCCTTTGTCCTTCACTTGGCCAGTGAAACGGTGCCTTCGAAATTTTCGGACTATGAGCCACTGGTCGATTCTGTCGAAATGACACTGAACCTGTGTCGCCACCTGCGATCGGGACGATTGCTGTTCGCCAGTTCCTGTTTGGTTTATGGCGCCAGCCAAAATCCACTAACGGAGGAAGACCCTGTCGATCCGCGCGGCAATTATGGTCTGGCCAAAGCCATGTGCGAGAATATCGTGCTCCGCGCTTCAGGTATCGATGCGGTGGTCGCACGTCCCTTTAACCATATCGGCGCCGGAATGCGACCGGACCTCGTCATCCCCTCCATTATCCGCCGAGTCCGGGATGCGTCCGATGGTACTACTATCGAAATGGCAGGCCTCAACAGCATTCGGGATTTTCTGGATGTCGACGATATTATCGAGGCTTATTTCGCTGTTCTCATGACCAAAAACCGGACCCACTCGATCTTCAATGTCGCCAGCGGCGTGGCGATAAGCATCAGCGACATAACGCGCATGATCGCTGCCATCCTCAACAAACAAGTCGGGGAGATTGCCTTTGCTGCACAACGGAACTCAGCAGACGACACACCAATCATGGTCGGGGCCTCGCAGAGGCTTCGCTTGATAACCGGATGGGCGCCAAGATACGATGGTGAACAGACTTTGAGGCGACTGATTGCAGGGTCGCCAGATTGTGCAGCGAGAGCTAATTAAGAAACTCCGCTAACCTTGATCGTCCAGAAGCGATGCTAGGGCTACACAGAACGGGATGGCAAGGTTTCGCCAAAGCCCACATACAATGTCCACTTCACCGTCATCACGTCAGAAGTTGACAGATTTAGGCGCATTGGTCCACCAGCGCGCTATTACTAAAAGACTTGAAGAAATGAATGTTAATACGAAAAAGCGGACAGAGGTCTTGGCTGAGTGAAATCGGGGGTCACGGTGATTGAAGGTAAACGAATCTGGGTGGCAGGCCACCGTGGAATGGTCGGGTCGGCTATTGTCCGCAGGCTTAATACCAACATGCATTGATCACGA
>NZ_ASTG01000026.1 GCF_000412635.1 Sphingobium bisphenolivorans | reverse complement strand
CGCAGCTTCGGGCCGACTGGGCCAAGCACGACAAGTCCGAACATTGCGATGCGATGGAGAAGTCCATGGGGACCAACCAACTGCACAGCCACGCGGAGGAAAAGGGCACGATTGCTCAGACTCCGATGAATCGTCAGCATGCCGACTGCCGGAAGATGATGAGGAAGAACAAGAAGTAGGTCGATCGGCTGATGACCTCATCTGGTATCGGGCACCGAATGTGTGTCATGGATGTGCGAACGTCCGGCGCCCGAACCACTCTGTCGATCCACGCATCGATAGCCACCGATTTTCCCGCCGTCGCGAGGCCAGCGCAGAAACAGCAGCACAACGTCGGCGAAGGCGATCAACAATCCGCCAAAGGCGAAGGTGGCGAGCCAGGGCGTATTGAGGTTCTCATGCTCGCTCCAATCCATGATGCGGAGCCCCCCGGGAATCTTAGAGTTGCCATGTCCCGGTCCTCAATCCCGCGACCTGCCGAAGGTGGAAACATAAATTCCCGTGTTGTCTTCGCATTCGCCCCTTATTCGCCAGGCACGCAGCCGGCCCTCGTATCCGACACTTGTGGGCGTCGCGCTGTAAAGCGGCATCGGTGACGCGTTCTTCACGCGTGGATCGATCATCGACAGTGATGCGACTTCCGGGCAGTTGGCGGTGGAACAACGGCTCATCCACACGGATGATTTTAACCAGATCTGAACGGCCTTGCGACCATCTATTGGAAGCGGGCCTCTCCTATCGGCTGTAGAGGGCGGGCACATCTGAGCCTGCTTTACGGCGCGGTCACCAAATAGACCGATGGCTGCGAACACTACGTATACCGAGCTGGGACCCGGGACCATAGTCCTGTTGGCGAAAAAACAAAATCTTCCCCTCGAGAAATCGAGCGGCAGCTTCCAACACTTTTTCAAGGAGTCAAGACGATGATGAAGAAGTCCATCATGGTTGCGCTGGCAGGCATCTCGATGCTCAGTGCTTCGCCGGTATTGGCACAGGGTATCGGTCACACCTGGTTCATGCGCGGTTCGATCGTCGGAACCGATACCAACGGAACGATCGTCTGCATCGGCAAGGCCGACGGCGTTGAGGTCGGGCAGACGCTTGAAGTCTATCGGGTTATCAATCACCCCGGTCCTTCGAAAGGCGTGGCGCCGACCTATCATCGGCAGCTCATCGGCCACGTGACCGTCGACCACATCTACGACGATCACTTCGCGCATGTCTCGGTCAAGGACGGGGCGCCGGCCAAGCATGACATCGTCGAACTGCGCCGCAGCAACTGACACGTTCTCGGCGCCGGCCCGAGCTGTGGCCGGGGCTGAACCGTCCAAAGCTGTGAGAACGGCATTGCCGGCGGCGGCTTATGGGTTTGCACCAAGCTAAGACAGGAGTTCGATATGAAAGCAGTGATGCTTGCAGCAGCAGCGGGGTTGGCTCTGCTATCGGCAGTCCCGGCGGGCGCGCAAGGAATTGGCCACACATGGTTCATGCGCGGTTCGATCGTGGGTATTGATGAAGGTGGCCCGGTTGTATGCATCGGTAAAGCCGATGGTGCGGAAGTCGGTCAGGTTCTCGACGTGTATCGGAACGTCCCCGTACCGGGCGGCTCTTACAAGGGGACGGGACCCGCGTTCCGCCGGCAATTCGTGGGTCATGTGAGGGTCGATCATATCTACGACGATCACTTTGCCCATGTCAGCGTGGCCGACGGCAAACCCGCGAAGCATGACATCGTTGAGCTTCGTAGGGACTAACGAGTCCTTGCCTTCTCGCACTGCGGCCTGTCCCTGGCAGGTGTTCCACCATCGGGGCAGGTACGTAGTCGCCGCGGAGCAGCGATTGCTCTGCAACCGGGAAGAAAAAGGGCCGCAATTCTTCTTGACCCTGGACCACGGTCCAACCTGCAAGATCGAGCGGATGTCATGGGCACCTTTAAGATTGGCGAGCTCGCCGCGGCGGCGGGCGTGGGACGTGATACGATCCGATATTATGAACGGAGCGGACTGCTCCCTGCGCCGGATCGGACTGCCGCTGGCTACCGCCTTTACGGGGATGCCGACCTGGATCGGCTCAACTTCATCCGCTCTGCTCAGGAACTCGGCTTCACGCTGGAGCAGTCGCGGCAGCTCCTCACACTCCAGGCTTCGGATACCGCAACCGCGGCAGCCGTCCTTGAGATTACGCTTGCCAAGATCAGCGAAGCGGAAAGCCGCGTCAGACGACTCTCGCATATTCGGGATATCCTTCGCGAGCTCGCTGAGGAGTGCCCTGGCGAAGTTCCGGCGTCCGACTGTCCCATTCTCGTCTATCTCGCGGCGAAACGTAGTTCGCGCCGCGACGAAGCAATCAAGGAAAAATCGCTGCGGGAGCAGTAACCGTTATCAGGAAGGGAGCACCATGAAGACATGTATTTTCGTCGCAGCAGCGCCAATAATGTTCCTTGCGGCTTGCGTAACGACGCCGCCCACATCGGCGCAGATTGAAAGCTGCAGGGCCATGGAAGGGCAGATGGGCCTGCAGACGCTTCACGACCACAACGAGATGAAAGGGCAGGGGCGTAATCCCATGAACTTGTCACACGAGCGCTGCCAACAGATTCTGCACGACGCTCAATGAATTCATCCGGGTGACACATAGCCACTACGTCTTTCCTTCAAGAGGAGAAGCACCATGAACCTCAAAGACAATCTGCTGCCTCGCACGATCGGATGGAGCTTCGTGCTGACGGCCGCGCTCGCCTTGTCGGCGTGTGACCGCAAGAGCGAACAGACCTTGCCTGCAGCGAGCAACGCAGCGACCGACTCCGCCGTACTCCCCGCCGTCGTGACCGATAATGGCAGCGACGCCCCGACCGACGCGAACAGCGACTATCCCCGGGACGATCATGAAGCGATGGAACGCCATCATCGGCAGGCCATGGACCATGATGCAATGCGCGCCGGCGGCGCGAACCAGAGCGCTCCGGCGCCCGATCCGGCGCCGACGAATTCAGCGATGCCGATGAAGGACATGTAGGGCGCAAGAAAAAAAAGGGAAGAGAGGATGCGTAACCGGATGGGCCTTCGCCGCTGGAGCCTTTGGCTCGCGCTCGCCCTGAGCCTGTCCGCGAGCGCCCAGGCGCAGGAGGGCGAGGATCATGCCGCCCACCATGGCGGCGGAGGCGACGCCTCGATGTCGGCCGACGGGGCGATGTCCGCCCCCTCGGCGCCGGGTTCGTCCGACATGGCGAAGATGATGAACCCCATGATGGATCGCATGATCAACGGCGAGGGGGAAAATGAGCACGGCCACGACTCTCGCCGTGCGGCCTTCTTCTCCCAGCTGCTCGCCTTTCCGGTGCTCGATGAAGCCGCCCGGCAGCGTGTCGCGGCGCAGGCCCGCGACCGGGTGAGCACAGGCCTGGCATTGATCAATGCCGCATCCGCCGAAGGCGCGCGCGCAACGACGATCTCGGCCCGGCTGAATGCAGCTCAGCGTATGCGCGAGGGCACGGACCTGTTCCGCGCTGGCTCTGCCGCACAGGCCGCGATCGGGGGGCTCCAGCCGCCGCGCGAGGTCGCCCTCTCCTGGTTTCGCGATCAGCTTGACATCGACCAGGCCGCGCCCGGCCATGCCGATCACTGGTTCGGCATCTCGCCCTCGCACCTCCTTCTCATGCTGTTCCTGGGACTGGTCAGCGCGACGCTGATCGCGCTACAGATCTTCCGCCTGCGGCGGATCGGGGCGATCGCCGGCGGTGTCGCCACCGCCAAGGTTCCAGCAAAGCCGGAGCCGAAGGCTGCCCCTCCCGCTACCAGGGTTGCGCCCGCGCCTGCACCCGTTGCCGACAGCGCCGGGCTCGCGCCGAGCAATGCGGCCGCACCCGCTGGGGCGTCGCTGCGCAAGCCCAAAAGCTGGGCGGGGCAGCTGCGCGTGGTCCAGATCGTGCGAGAGACGCCGAGCGTGCTGACCTTCCGGCTCGCGGACCCGACCGCCGACCGGCTGCCGTTCGACTTCCTGCCGGGCCAGTTCCTGCAGGTCGAGGTAGAGCCCGAAGCGGGCAAGACCGCGCGCCGTTCCTACACGATCGCCTCTTCGCCGACCCAGCGGGCCTATGTCGAACTGACGGTCAAGCGCGAGGAGCAGGGCGTGGTCTCGCGATACCTGCACGACAAGGTCGTCGCCGACGATCTGCTGAAGGTCAGCGGACCGTTCGGCGCCTTCACCTTCACGGGAACGGATGCCCAGAGCATCGTGCTGATCGCGGGCGGGGTCGGCATCACCCCGATGATGTCGGTGCTGCGCTATCTCACCGACACCGCGTGGAAGGGTGATATCTTCTTCTTCTACGGCGCACGGTCGACCGAGGAATTCGTGTTCCGCGACGAGCTCGAGCGGCTCGAACGCCGTTTTCCCAACCTCCATGTCGTCGCCGCGATGCAGCGCGCGCCCGGCACCGTCTGGATGGGCCCCGAAGGGCCGATCACGCGCGAGATGATCCTGGCCGCGGTGCCGGAGATCGCGAGCCGGCGCATCCATATGTGCGGCCCGCCGGCGATGATGGGCGCGATGCGCGGCGTGCTGGCGGAACTCGGCGTCCCCGACGCGCAGCTGCACACCGAGGCGTTCGGTCCGGCCTCGCTGCCGGCCGACCACGAGGATCTCGAGGTCAAGCCCGCGCCCCCGCCAGCGGATAAGCCGGCCCCGAGCGCCGAGGTGGCGCCGAGCACGGTGACCTTCTCCGTGTCGGGGGTGTCGGCGGCCTTGCCCGCGGACGAGACCGTGCTGGAGGCGGCCGAGGGCGCGGGCGTCGAGATCCCCTATGCATGCCGTGCGGGCACATGCGGCGCCTGCGTGGTCAAGCTGCTGCAGGGCGAAGTGACGATGGAGGTCGAATCCGGCCTTGCGCCCGCCGACAAGGCGCAAGGCTATGTGCTCGCGTGCCAGGCGAAGGGGACGGGCACGCCGCTCGTGGTCGAAGCCTGATGCGCGAACGCAGCGACATTGCCGTGGGCCTGCTGGTCGCGTTCCTGCTGCTGTTCCCGTTCGGCTATCTCGTGCATGTGTCGCCCCGCTTTCCGGGTAGCCTGGCCGGCGGGATCATCGGGATCGCAGCGCTCGTGCTGATGCTGCTGACGCTTCCTTATGTCGCGGCCAAGCACATCGCCTGGGTCGACAAGGCGCTCTCCCGGGTCGTCAGCAAGCCAACCCTGCTCGCCATCCACATCTATGCCGGCGTGCTGGCGCCGATCCTGGGTCTGGTCCACGCCGCGCACAAGCTCGAAAGCCCGGTCGGCCTGCTTCTGACCGTCCTCCTGCTGATGACGGTCATCACCGGCTTCATCGGCCGCTACCTGCTTGCCCAGCTTGGTCGGGCGCTGCGCGGACGCAGGTCAGAACTGGCCTCGCTTCGCGCCGCCTTCCTCGAGGAGCCGGCGGCGCCGACGCAGGCCGATACCGCAGCCCCGCCGCTGTCGGGCTGGAAGCGCTATCTGTTCGTCGCCGGGGATGCGTCCGCGGGCCAGCGCCCCCAGGACAAGGCGGGGATCGCCGCAGCGCTGGCCGATACCGAATTCGCGATCCGTGCCGAAGAGGCAACCAACACCCTGTTCGCGCGGTGGCGGTTCCTGCACATCCTGCTGGGCTGTCTCATCTTCGCGCTGCTCGCGCTCCACGTCGGCGCGGCGATCTATTACGGGCTGCGCTGGCTATGAGCTGGCAGCGTCTTTCCTACGCCGTCTTCATCGCAGCCCTGCTGGTGATGGTCGCCGCGGTCGCGATCCGGATGCGATCGGACGCGCCGAGGGATGCCGGCCTGGTGGCGCAGCTCGTCTCGCCCGGCCCGCTCTCGAGCGCGCACCAGTCCTTTGCCGGCCAATGCACGGCCTGCCACACGCCGGGCAAGGGCGTCGAAACCCGGACCTGTCTCACCTGCCATGCGGGCACCGATTTCGGGACGAAGCAGTCGACGCAGTTCCACGCGAAAGCGACGCAGTGCACCTCCTGCCACGTCGAACATGAGGGAGAGCGCGGCATCATCCGCATGGATCACGCCGCGTTGCTCGACATGGCGAAGTGGCGGCAGCCTTTGGCGGGCATGTCGACAAACACTCGAAGCCTGACCCCCGAGACCGCGCTCAATTGCGCGAGCTGCCATGCGTTCCGCGATCCGCACCAGGGCCTGTTCGGCACCGACTGCGCGAGCTGCCACAAGACCGACAGCTGGAAGATCGCCAATTACCGCCATCCATCGGTCAATTCGACGCAGTGCGCCGAGTGCCATAAGGCGCCGCCCAGTCACTTCATGGAGCATTTCAGCATGGTCTCGCAGCGCGCAGCCGGATCGAAGGCGCGCGTCGACCAATGCTATGCCTGTCACGCCACCGACAGCTTCAACAATATCCGCAAGCGAGGCTGGTATGATCACCATTGAGGCCGACTGGCTGAGCGCCTTCTTCCGGCTCGCCGTGATCGGCCTGGAACTGGCGGGCACGCTGACCATCCTGGTCGGCGCGGGGCTCGCAACCTTTCTGTTTGCGCGGCGGGCGAGGGCGGGCGACCGAACCGAGGCCTATAGCACGTTCCGCTCGGCGCTCGGCCGCAGCATCCTGCTCGGCCTGGAATTTCTGGTCGCCGGCGACATCGTCAAGTCGCTGGTGATCAACCCGACGCTCGACGATCTCATCGTGCTGGCCGGGCTTGTGCTGGTGCGGACCTTCCTGAGCATCTCGCTCGGGGTCGAGATCAACGGTCACTGGCCCTGGGAGGAAACCCGGATGGCGCGGGAGAAGGCGCGTGCGGCGTCGGATGGGTCGCCGGCGACGGCTGAGGCCGCCGGATGCGGCACACCGCGCAAGGGATAGCCGATGGAGGGTGCATGATGATCGAGAGACGCGAATTGCTGATGGCGGGCGCCGGCCTTGCCGCCGCCGGAACGCTGGCTGCGCCGGCGGCGGGGCAGCAGCATCGAATGGAAGGGATGGCGATGTCGATGACGGACTGCATCGACGATTGCCTGGCTTCACACCGCATGTGCCTCGAAACCGCCGCCTGGCTGACGAAGCAAAGCAGCGCGCTGGCGAGCGCGTCGTTGATCGCCATGCTGAACGACTGTGCGGAACTGTGCCAGGCGACAGCCAACTCGATGCTGCGGGAATCGGCTCTGCACCGCATCCTGTGCCGCGCCTGCGCCGATGCTTGCGAGCGCTGCGCCGAGGAATGCGGGCGTCATAGCGAGGACCAGCGGATCGCGCGTTGCTCGGCCACCTGCAAGAAATGCGCGGCGAGCTGCCGAATGATGGCGGACATGACCGGCTGACCACCCGCTTCGCATATTACGTATACTGCCGGGTCAGGACCGATACCATCTCAAGGGCAAGCTCCCGGAGGAGCGAGAAACGACCGGATCTGAAGCCGGTCGAACGGAAACCAGACTTGAAGGAATCGATAGTGCGCAAGAAAACGGTAGTTATCACTTCGCTCGCAGCCCTCGGCCTCCTTGCCCTCGGTGCCGGGCCTGTTCTCGCCGATGGCATGCCGTCGGACATGCCGGATCTCGAGGAGACGCTCAAGGCCAAGCCTGCGCCGGCTCAGTCCGGCACGGCCCATATGGAGGGCATGCGGCACGGCAAGGACCAGATGCACGGTGAGATGATGCGAGGCCACCGGATGGCCATGCGGGAATCGGGGAGCCAGGAGGGGGCTTCTGACATGTCGCATCGGTCGGGCGGGGGGTGCTGAACCAAAAGCCCATCAGAGGTCGGTTGATCAAAGCCTCACCATACAAGGCGTTGGTATCGTTTGACCGGGCCGCAACGTTGGTCCGCCGTTTCCCCGGCGGGCCAATTGCGTTTCAGAATAAAGGTCTGCACGAGCTTTAATGCGATGCAGTCATGAATCCGCTGGACCCTTGGACCATGGTTTCGCCCGCAAGATCGCGGGCCTGCCAGTCCTGATCCAGTGCGGATTCGTAACTTACGTATTCAGACCAAAGGGCCAAGCCCGCATGAGGGGTCGGTATGGTCGCGGTCGCAAACGGCGATCGGGCAAGGACTCATCATGCGGAGAACCACAATGCGAAAGACGAAACTTCTAGTCGGCGCGATCGGCTGCCTGGCGACCCTGAACTTCGCTGGCGCGGGTCTGGCGCAATCGGCACCCGCCGCGCCCCAGCACGCCCCTGCGCAGCCGAAGCCATCCACCGCCCATGCCCATCAGCAGGGGATGGATCATGGAGGGCAGCAGATGCACGACCAAATGATGCAGGATCACCAAGCCGGCATGCAGAAGCCGCAAGGCCAGCAGGGCGCTGCGGGCATGGCCGGAATGTCTGGTGGCTCGTCGCAGGGGAGCGGTTCGAGCAAGGCTGGCAAGCCCAAGAGCGGTTGCTGCAAGATGCCGATGAAAAAGGCAAAGCCGGCCGCCAAGAAGAAACCGGCCACGCCTATGGCCGACAAGCCGATGAGCGACATGTGAGGTTTCCAGCCCCGAGAACAGACCCCTGGGGCTGAGGGCCCGCCGCTGCCCCCGCGGCGGGCCTGTTCTTCAAGAGGTGTTCCAAGTTTCTAGGATTTCATAACGAGAAGCAGGCGTCCACCGCGAGAGAGAGGAGCCCGCGATGCGTAAAGCTCCAGGAGTTGGCACCGAGCTGCGGGTCCGCGCTTACGATTAAGAGGTCCGACCAAGCATGGCCGGATCAACTTCAGTGACCTCTGCGCCGCGATTGAATGGCGAGAGCCATTGCCTGCTTAGGCGACGAGATAATCTATGAGCTGATGAGAAAATCATCGGCTTCTTTTGCGTGTCCAGCCTGGCGCTTCGTAAAAACTCTGCCTGATTTTTGTCTGCGGAACTTACTTATAGGCCGTCTCATCAGAAGGCCTACTTCATCAGGCATCGGTAAAGATGGAGACAGGCGATGTTCGAGAAGGCGATCGGGACCATCAATGCTGCGGCGTCCTTCCGACACCGCTATGATAATTTCATCGGTGGTCGATGGAGCGCTCCAGCGAGCGGCGAGTATTTCGCGGACACGAGCCCGATCAATGGCGCCCAGATCGCCGAGTTTGCGCTGTCGACGCCGGAAGATGTCGAGCGCGCGCTCGATGCGGCGCACGCCGCCAAGGATCAATGGGCAAGGATCTCGCCCGCCGACCGCGCCAGGATTCTCAATCGCGTCGCCGACCGGCTCGAGGATAATATGGAGTTGCTGGCGCTTGCCGAGACGATCGACAACGGCAAGCCGATCCGCGAGACGCGCGCTGCCGACGTTCCGCTCGCGATCGACCATTTCCGCTATTTCGCCGGCTGCATCCGGGCCGAGGAAGGCGGGATCTCGACGATCGATGCCGACACCATCGCCTATCATTTTCGCGAGCCGCTTGGCGTCGTCGGCCAGATCATCCCGTGGAACTTCCCGCTGCTGATGGCGGCGTGGAAGATCGCCCCGGCGCTGGCGGCGGGCAACTGCACCGTCATCAAGCCCGCATCCCAGACGCCGCTCACCTTGCTGATGTTCGCCGAGCTCACCGCCGACATCCTGCCGCCCGGCGTGCTCAATGTCGTCACCGGCCCGGGACGGACCGTCGGCCAGGCGATCGCCGCCAATCCGCGCATCGCCAAGGTCTCGTTCACCGGCGAGACCGTCACCGGCAAGCAGATCATGCATGCGGCCGCCGACCATCTGATCCCCCAGACGATGGAGCTTGGCGGCAAGTCGCCCAACATCTTCATGGCGGACGTGCTCGACGAGGACGATGCCTTCTTCGACAAGGCGCTCGAAGGCTTCACGCTGTTCGCGTTCAACAAGGGCGAGGTCTGCACCTGCCCGTCGCGCGCGCTGATCCATGAGTCGATCTTCGATCGCTTCATCGAGCGCGCCGTGGCGCGCGTCGCCGCGATCCGCCAGGGCGATCCGCTCGACCCCTCGGTCCAGGTCGGCGCGCAGGCGTCGGAGGACCAGCTCCACAAGATCCTGGGCTATATCGATATCGGCAAGGCCGAGGGCGCGCAGTGTCTGGTCGGTGGCGCCAAGGCGCTGCCGGGCGGTGCGCTCGACCAGGGCTATTTCGTACAGCCGACCGTGTTCGTGGGTCAGAACCACATGCGCATCTTCCAGGAGGAGATCTTCGGTCCCGTCCTGGCGGTCACCACCTTCAAGACGGTCGAGGAGGCGATCGCACTTGCCAACGACACCGCCTACGGTCTTGGCGCGGGCGTCTGGACCCGGAGCGGCAACACCGCCTACCGTCTGGGCCGCGCGATCGAGGCCGGGCGGGTCTGGACCAACTGCTATCACCAGTACCCCGCCCATGCCGCCTTCGGCGGATACAAGGCGTCGGGCTTCGGGCGTGAAAATCACCGGATGATGCTCGACCATTATCAGCAGACCAAGAACCTGCTCGTCTCCTATGACGAGCACGCGCTCGGCCTGTTCTGACCCCTCGCTCAAAAGGAGAAACGGACATGGCGAAAACCATGAAGGCGGCGGTCGTCCGCGAATTCGGCAAGCCCCTGGTCATCGAGGACGCGCCGATCCCGACGGTCGGCCCCGGGCAGATCCTGGTCAAGATTGCGGCAACCGGCGTGTGCCATACCGACCTGCACGCGGCAGAAGGGGACTGGCCGGTCAAACCCAACCCGCCCTTCATTCCTGGCCATGAAGGCGTCGGGCATGTCGCCGCCGTCGGTGCGGGCGTCACCCATGTGAAGGAAGGCGACCGGGTCGGCGTGCCCTGGCTCTACACCGCCTGCGGGCATTGCGTGCATTGCCTGGGTGGCTGGGAGACGCTTTGCCACGAACAGCAGAACACCGGCTATTCGGTCAATGGCAGCTTTGCCGAATATGTCCTCGCCGATCCCAACTATGTTGGTCACCTTCCCGACAATGTCGACTTCCTCGACATTGCGCCGATCCTCTGCGCGGGCGTCACCGTCTACAAGGGATTGAAGGCCACCGAGGCCCGACCCGGCGAGTGGGTGGTCGTCTCAGGGATCGGCGGGCTCGGCCACATGGCGGTGCAATATGCCCGTGCCATGGGTCTCAATGTGGCCGCGGTCGACATCGACGATAGCAAGCTCGACCTCGCTACACGCCTTGGCGCCACACTGACGGTCAACGCGCACAGCGAGGACCCTTCGGCAGCGCTCAAGAAGGCGATAGGCGGCGCGCACGGAGCGCTCGTCACCGCCGTTTCGCCCAAGGCGTTCCAGCAGGCGCTCGGCATGGTCCGGCGCGGCGGCACGGTCGCGCTCAATGGTCTGCCGCCGGGCGACTTCCCGCTGTCGATCTTCGACACCGTGCTGAACGGCATTACCGTGCGAGGCTCGATCGTCGGCACGCGGCTCGATCTGCTCGAGGCACTGGCGTTCGCCGGCGACGGCAAGGTCAAGGCCACGGTCCATGCAGACAAGCTGGAGAACATCAACGACGTCTTCTCCCGCATGCACCATGGCGACATCGAGGGCCGGATCGTCCTCGACCTCGCCTGAACCCGACTTCGCGAAAGTACAGTTCATGTCTCCCTTACATATCCGGCCGATCGCACGGCGCCGTTTCGTCCAGGGGCTGGCGATCGGCGGCGCGGTTGCCGGCTTCGCCCCGGCGCTTCTCGCGCGATCCGCCCCAGTCTCGCCCGCCGAGCTTAGCGGGACCGAGTTCGACCTCGAGATCGCCGAGCTGCCAGTCAACTTCACCGGCAAACGCCGTATCGCGACCGCCGTGAACGGCAGCGTGCCCGCGCCGGTCCTGCGCCTGCGCGAAGGCGACACGGTCACGCTCCGTGTGCGCAACGGCCTCAAGGAGATGTCGAGCATCCATTGGCACGGCATCATCGTGCCGGCGGAGATGGACGGCGTGCCCGGCATCAGCTTTGCCGGCATCGCGCCGGGCGAGACCTTCACCTATCGCTTCGAGGTCCGCCAGAGCGGAACCTACTGGTATCACGCTCACACGCTCGCCGAGCAGACGGGACTCTATGGAGCGATCATCGTGGAGCCGAAACAGGCGCCGGCGGCGCGGGCGCCCGATCGCGACTATTGCATCGTGCTCAGCGACTGGTCGGACGAGCCGCCGCTGCAGATCTTCCTCAATCTCAAGAAGCAGAGCAGCTACTATAATTTTGCGCAGCCGACAGCCGGCGACTTCCTCAAGGATGTCGGCGCCATGGGCCTTGGGAAGGCGCTCGAGCGGCGGCGGATGTGGAACAGCTCGCGGATGAACCCGACCGACTACAGCGATGTCTCTGCCGCGACCTACACCTATCTGATGAACGGCGCGCCGCCCGCCGGCAACTGGACCGGTATCGCCGCGCCCGGCGAACGCGTGCGCCTGCGCTTCGTCGGCGCGGGGACGGCGACGTTCTTCGACGTGCGGATCCCGGGGGTCGAGCTGACGGTCGTATCGGCCGACGGGCAGCCGGTCGAGCCGGTCACGGTCGAGGAATTCCGGATCGGCCCGGGCGAGACCTATGACGTCGAGTTCACCATGCCCGAGGGCGGCGCCCGCACCATCTTCGCGCAGGCGATCGATCGGAGCGGCTATGCCCGCGGCACGATCGCACCGGCTCCGGGCATGGCGGCAGCCGTGCCGCCGCTCGATGCCCGGACCTGGCTCGAGCCGGTCGACATGATGGGCGCGATGGCGACGATGGGCGCAATGGGAGGCGACGCGCATGCCGGGCACGGCATGACCGAGATGCCGGCCAGGGCACAGCACGCCCGCACCGAATATGGCGCCAATACCGACATGCGCGTCGACTATCCCCGCACCAATCTGGACGATCCCGGCGCCGGGCTGCGCGGGCGCGGCTGGCGCGTGCTGACGCTGGCCGATCTGCGCACGCCGGGCGGCGATCCCGACCCGCGCGAGCCCGAGCGCGACATCGAGCTGCATCTGACGGGCAATATGGAACGGTTCATCTGGTCGCTCGACGGCATAAAGCTCAACGATTCCCGGCCGCTGCATTTCAAGCCGAACGAGCGGCTGCGCGTCACCTTCGTCAACGACACGATGATGGCGCATCCGATGCATCTGCACGGCATGTGGAGCGATGTCGAAGGCCCGGACGGCGCCTTCCAGGTCCGCAAGCATACGGTCGTGGTCCAGCCCGCCCAGCGGGTGAGCTTCCGCGTCACCGCCGACGCCATGGGCCGATGGGCCTTCCACTGCCATCTGCTCTATCACATGGCGGCCGGCATGTTCCGGGAGGTGGTGGTCGCATGATCCGGATTATCCCCTCGCGCGGCATTGCTCTTGGCGTTGCCCTCTTCCTGGCGCCGGCGATCACGGCTCCCGCCCTCGCGCAGGATGCCTTGCCCCCGTCGCCCGCCGCCACCCCTGCCCAAACGGCCACTCCCGATCCAAACTCACCTTCCGCGCAAGGCTCTCAGGAGCATGCGGGCATGGACATGCCGGGCATGGATATGACCGACACGAAGGCGTCCGGTAACGGCGCCACGATGGACATGGGCTCGATGCAGGGTGGCAAGGCCCCGCCGGACGCGCGCAACTCGGACGATTATGCCGACGGCTATCGCAACTCGACGCTGCCGGGCTATGAGATGGCCGACAAGCTCTCGATCCCCAAGATACTTGTGGATGAGCTCGAGTTCACCAGCGGCAACGAGGGTCAGGGCGTGGGCTGGACCGTGCTCGTCACCAAGGGTCAGGACAATGACAAGCTCTGGCTGCGCAGCCAGGGGCTCAAGAACTCCCGCGACCAACGTCTCGATCCGGAGAGCAGCGTCGAGGCGCTGTGGTGGCACAGCAAGAACCCGTTCTGGGGCACGCTGCTCGGGGTCAGGCAGGATCTCGGCAAGGGTGCGACCACCTGGCTCGCCGCCGGCGTCGAGGGACTGGCGCCCTATTGGTTCGACGTCCAGCTCACCGGCTATGTAGGAACCGATGGGCGTCTCGCGGCGCGCGCCAAGGCCTCCTATGAGGTCCTGTTCACCAATCGGTTGATCCTTACGCCGCAGGTGGAAACCAATATCTATTCGAAGCGGTCGAGCGATCGGCAGCTCGGCAGCGGCTTCAGCAATGTCGAGCTGAGCGGACGGTTGCGCTACGAGGTGTCGCGCAAGTTCGCGCCCTATATCGGCTTCGTCTGGGAGCGCGCATTTGACGGCACGGCCGATTTCCGTCGCCTGCGCAGGGAAGGGCCTTCCGAACACAGGCTGGTGATCGGCTTGCGCGCCTGGTGGTGATCCGCGGATGGCCACTCGAGGGATCGACCGCGAACGCGCCGCGTGACAAGGCTGGATCGCAAGCCAACGGTCGCTGGCCGGCCTCCTTTTTCGTCTTGTTGCTCGCGGCGGCTGCGGCGTCGGCGGGACAGACGGCCATTCTCGCCTTCCTTCCGGCACTGGTCGACCCGGCTCGTGGCGCGCTATCGTCAAGCGCTCATGATTTTCACGTCGCGAGCCTGACTGCGGTCCATCCCCTGGCAGCCTTGCTGGCGGCGCCGCTCTGGGGCTGGATCGCGGACCGGGTCGACTATCGGGCGATGTTGCGCGCAGCGCTGGTCATCCTCGCGCTGGTGACCGCGCCGATCGGCCTCGTCGGGTTGCCTGAGCTTTATGCATTGCGTCTGGTGGCGGGGATGGCGTCGGCCGCCATCATACCGTTGGGCTTGCTCTGCGCGAGCTTTGCCGCAAGCGGGCGCGCGGACCAGGCGCGCCGCTTCACCTGGCTGACCGCCTTCGTGTTTCTGGGCGATCTCGCCGGTCCGCTGGTGGCGGAGGTCTCGGCCGCGATCCTGCCCCGCGCTCCCCTCATGATCCTCGCTCTCGGCATCGGTGCCGTCGGGGCGGCGCTTTGCGCCGTGCGTCTGCCGCGCTGGTGTGCACCTTGCATCGATGGCGGAGACCTGCCCGCGCCTACGCTCGGCGCGACGTTGATCCTGCTTTTTATCACGATCGTCGCGGGCGGCGGGCTGGCGGCGATGCATGTCAATCTCCTGGTGACGCGGAGCGCCATTTCGCTGAGCCGCGAAGAGATCGCCTGGATGCTCAGTCTCTGCGGATTGGGCATGCTGGCGGCACAGATCTTCCATGCAAAGCTGGATTGGCTGGTCACTGTGCCGAGGCGGCTTGCCGGATTGACGCTGGGCCTGCTGGCTGTGGCACTTTTCATGTTTCCTGTCGCCGCGAGTATGGCCGAGCTCAGTGGGATCATCGTTGCTGCCGGCTGGAGCTCGGCAACCCTTCGATTGGTCACCAGCTTCTGGATCAGCGGCGGCGGGGCCCCTTCAGGCGTGAAGCTCGGTTTCCAGCATTCCGCCGCCAGCATCGGGCAGGCGCTCGCGCCGCTGGCGATAGCCATCGTCGCTCCCGGGGCGCAGCCGCTCGTTCTGTGGGGGATTGGTGGTCTATCGCTAGCGCTGCTTGTGTCCCTGCCGCTAGCCTGGAGGCCGCCCGCCATCGTAAAATCATCTGCGTGATGAGGGGAGGGGCGCATTGATGCGTATAGAAAAGAAGGGGCCTCTGCCCCATGCTTATCGTTCTTCCGGGAGTCATTTCATGAAGACCCGCCTATTCGTCGCCTTGCTGTTCCTCGCCATGCCCGGCGTAGCGCTTGCGGCCAGTGATATCGTCGTCCACCGGGATCCGGGATGTGGATGTTGCGAGAAGTGGGCGCAGGCCGTGCGCGCGAAGCTGGGACGCAAGGTCGTCATGCGTGACGATGCGTCGCGCAGCGAGCTTCAGCGCAAGGCCGGCATGCCCCGGACGCTGGCATCTTGCCACAGCGCGATCGTCGATGGCTATATGATCGAGGGCCATGTCCCGATATCCGACGTCAAGCGCTTGCTGGCGACCCGTCCTGCGGGCGTCAAAGGCATTGCGGTTGCGGGGATGCCGATCGGTTCGGAGGGCATGGAAGTGGCAGGCGCTGCCCGCCAACCCTATACGGTGGTGGCCTTCGGCAGCGCCGGTCAGCGAATTTTCGCCCGCCATTGATATCGCGCGGTTTGCAGCATCCTGCAGAATTGCCCGGTGGTAGAGGACCCCGCTGTCGAGTGTAGAACCTTGTGTCAAGCGAGCTGATGGCGTCCCTACCCCTACCTACACTGAAAAAGCAACGATTTGTCTTGTAAGTTGTTCGCGGTCGTCTCCCTGATTTGCCTGAATTTGGCCCAAAATGTGGGAACGATTGTGGGACCGTTTGCCCACCGAAAGTGTGAGAACGGCCCCAACATTCCCGATCAGGGCCCCGAACCGATGGCACTCACAGCATTGAAGGTGAAAAACGCGAAGCCCGGTCGCCATGTCGATAGCCGGGGCTTTGCCTGATTGCACTTTGCGTTCGCTTGCATTACATCGTCATGCAGAAAGGAAATCGACATGGCCGCAAACGCTCTTGTGCAGACCCGGATCGACGGAGCGGTGAAGGAGGAAGCCGCGACCGTGCTGGCTGCTATGGGGCTGACCGTCTCCGATGCCGTGCGCCTGATGCTGACCCGCGTTGCCCGCGACAAGGCCTTGCCGTTTGAACCGCTGGTGCCCAATGCCGAGACGATCGAGGCCATGAAGGAAGCGCGCGAGGGAAAGGGCAAGCGGTTCGCCACGGTGGTCGACCTGATGGCCGACCTCAATGCGGACGATTGAACGCTTCGGGCGGTTCAAGCGCGACTACAAGCGGGAGAAGAAGGGGCAGCACGCCAAGACGCTGGACGCTGACCTGATCCCGATCATCGAGGCGCTGGCATCCGACGAGCCGCTTGAACCGCGCCACCGCGACCATGCGCTGACCGGCGACTGGCGCGACCATCGCGATTGCCACATAAAGCCCGACCTCGTGCTGATTTACCGCAAGCCCGATGACGACACCTTGCAGCTTGTGCGCTTGGGATCGCACGCGGAATTGGGTTGGTGACGCCCGCGCATGGCGAGCTTATACGTTTGTCGGGTATGTCAGCCAGAGGCACGATTACGGGTTAGGTGTGATCAGCGAGCATCCGATGCCAACAAGCTTTTGCAGAAGACATCAATCGCAGAGATGCATTCGGCAGGCGCTGCTTGAAACAAAAATGAGGGCCATAAATCACTTTCACCCTCAAATTCTGACAAATTTGCCGTTAGTTCACGACTGGTGAGCGAGAAATGAGCCGATCGCGTTGGGCTTGAAGAGCCGACCGCTCGCTCCACCGTCGTGACCCCTACGTTGATGACCGGCGGATGCTGGCCCGGTAGACGATGCTGCCGAGAGCGACGACGACGCCCATGATGGCAAAAGATTCCATGCTCGAATGGCTCAAAAGCCAGATCGTGAGAAGGAAACCCTATTTCCGTGATTTGCTCGATCACATGCTCAGGGTTGAGAGCGCCATCACCGGCATCCGCGACATCCTGATCTCGGTGTTCGAGGCGAGTCACCTGCTCGAACAGCAGCGCCAGGGTGCGATCACGCGTCAGCTTGCCGCCTGGGCCGCGATCCTCGCGGTGCCTACCGCGATTGCCGGAATCTACGGCATGAATTTCGAGAATATGCCCGAACTGAAGACGCAATGGGGATATTTCGTCATCCTCGGCGTCATCGCTGCGGTCTGCATTGGGCTCTACATCCGGTTCAAACGTAGCCACTGGCTTTGACGGCGCAGATCGGCTTTCCACATCGCGCCGGGCTGAGGCTGCCGGGGGCCGGCCGCCATAACTCAATGCTTTCGCAGAACCTCGGCGCGGTGCCGGTCCAACGCATCGAGCAAAGCCCTGCCGATCAAAGGCTTTGCGAGAACGTGATCGAAGCCCGCCTCGGCGGCCCGCCAGGCCAGCAGCGTGTCGTGAAAGCCTGAGATCATGATGGCGCGTCCCGACCATCCGATCTCGCGAAGGTGACGCAGCATCGCGAATCCGTCGATGTCGGGCATGCGATAGTCGAGGATGACGCAGTCTGCCTCCTTCGCGCGGGGGTCGGCCAACAGCGCGTGGCCGGTCGTATATCCCCACACGGCATAGCCGCGCGATCTCAGCAGCAGCTGGAGGCCACGCCGCACGCCGGGATCGTCGTCGGAGACGAGGATGGTGTATCTGCCATCATGCTGAGTGGAACGGACCGATGGCATTGCGAGAAGCGGACACCCGTGTGACGATTGCACCATCGATCGCATATCGCGCCTCGTCCCGTCGCTACGTAGAGGTCGCAGTCACTTCGGCTTGCGGCCCATGCCCGCGGCAAAGGCGATCCGCAGGGCTTCGGACAAATTGCGGACCTCGAGCTTGGCCATCAGGCTCGCGCGATGGACCTCGACCGTTCGCGATGAACAGCCCAGGTCATAGGCGATCGTCTTATTGGGCAGGCCGTTCGCCAGCCCTTCCAGCACTTCACGCTCCCGGGGCGTCAGTGCAGCGACCCGCACGCCGGCTTCAGAGGTTTCCAGAGTGCGAAAGTCGACATCGTCGAGACGCGCGAACGCGCGGCTGACGGCGCCGAGCAGGGCCGCTTTCTCGAAGGGCTTCTCGAGAAAGTCGACCGCGCCGCCTTTCATGGCCTGCACCGCAACCGACACGTCGCCATGGCCGGTCAGGACGATGACCGGCATGTTGACCCCGCGTGCTGCCATGGCGGCCTGAACCTCGAGACCGTCCATCTCGGGCATGCGCACGTCAAGGATGACGCAGCCGACGGCCGCCGACTTCGCCTCCTTGAGAAACTCCACGCCCGAGGCATAGGTCACGACGTCGTAGCCCGCGGTCTTGAGCGCAAAGCTCGCCGCCTTGCGGATGCTCTCCTCGTCGTCGACCAGATGGATGACGCGTCTATCCCCCATGTTCCTCCTCCGCCCGCGCATGGATCAAGGTAAAATGAAAGCGGGTGCCGCCGCGGTCGGGGCGCTCCATCCAGATACGGCCGCCATGCGCTTCGATGATGGTCCGGCAGATCGAGAGGCCGAGGCCCATGCCGTCGGCCTTTGTCGAGTTGAACGCCGTGAAGAGCTGCTCGCGGATTCCGTCCGCGATGCCGGGACCGGTATCCTCCACGGTCACCTCGATCAGCCCGTCAGGGCGCAACCTGGTCGCCACCTTGAGGTCGCGAACCGGACACTCCGCCATCGCCTCGATGGCATTGCGCATCAGGTTGACCAGCACCTGCTGGATCTGCACCCTGTCGACGAGGACCAGCGTCGCGGCGGGATCGACCGCAAAGAAGCTGCGGATGCCGCGCTCGCGTGCACCGACCAGCGCGAGCTGGCTCGCCTCGGCGATGACCTGCGGCAGCTCGTGGAGGCTCTTGTCGACCTCGCCGCGGGCGACGAAATCGCGCAGGCGCCGGACGATATGGCCGGCCCGCAGCGTTTCCTGTGCCGCATCATCCATCACCGACCGTAGCGACACGAAGGGTTCGTCGTCCCGCTCGTCGAGCATGTCGCGGATCGTCTCGAGATAGAGCGCGACCGCGGCAAGCGGCTGGTTGAGCTCATGCGCGAGCGTCGAGGCCATCGTGCCCATCGCGCTCAGCCGAGAGACATGGACCAGCTCTGCCTGCAGTTCCTTGAGCCTGAGCTCATCCTGCTCCTTGGCGGTGAGATCCCGGATAAAGCCGGTGAACAACCGCTGCCCGTCTTCACCGGCCTCGCCGACCGACAGCTGCATCGGGAAGGTTGAGCCGTCGCGGCGCTGGCCGACCACGACGCGACCGAGGCCGATGATCCGGCGCTCGCCGGTCTGCAGATAATGCGCGAGATATTCGTCGTGACGGTCGCGATCGGGCTGGGGCATAAGGCAGGAGACGTTGCGGCCGACGAGCTCGGCTTCGCTGTAGCCGAACAGGCGTTGTGCCGCTGCGCTGAACGACGTGATGGCGCCGGTCTCGTCGATGATGATCATCGCATCCGGCACCGTCGCCAGAATCGATTGCAGATGCTGCTCGCGGGTCTCGATCGATGCGCGGACCGCCGCCTCGTCGGTGACATCGCGGCTGATGCAGGCGAAGCCGCGATGTGTGTCGCCTTCGAACAGTGCGGTGATCGTCAGGCGCGCCAGATATTCCGCGCCGTTCTCGCAGACCCGCCACGCTTCGCGCTCCAGCGTGCCCTCGTGAAGGGCGGCCGCCAGGTCTGCGCCTGGACGCCCCGCCGCAATCTCGTCGGGCGGGTAGAACAGGTCGTGGGGCTGTCCCAGGACGCGATCGAGCGGCCAGCATTCGGCACGCTCGCCTTCTTCATTATAGCTCAGCACCATCCCGGAAGGATCGAGCAGCGTCAGGACGTGGCCGCCAGCCTGTCGCAGGAACAGCGGCGCAAGCCGCGCCACCTCCCTGGCAATCTCGTCGGGCCCGCGCCTCGTGTAGACCATCGGCCGGCTCACACGCCCGGCCGGGCGCACGTATCCGGGCGTAGCCGGACCGTGCCACTCAGCGCCGCGCGAGTATGGCCTTCATCTCGTCGATTTCCTGCCGCTGCGAGCGCTTGATCGATTCGCAAAGCCGGATGACTTCGGGATCGCTCAGCTTTGCTTCCTGGCACATCAGGATCGCGCCGGAGTGGTGTGGGATCATCGAGCGCAGAAAGGCCGTGTCGCCGATCGTGGTCTGCGTGCGGATGAACGCGAAGCTGCCCAAGAAGGCGACCAGCGACGCGGCGATCAGCGCGATGTTGGCGGCCTTCGACGCGAACATGTGCCGCATGGCGAGGATCATGAGCACCACCATCGGTGAGACCATCATCAGCGTCATGTAGAGCATGTTGAGGTTGTTGTAGAAGCTGTCGAGCCCGTCGATCATGACGAACATCACCAGATACATGATGACGCCGCTGATGACGGTCTGGAAGGCCAGGCTCCAATAGGCGCCCATCTTCCGTGTGCTCATGTGGGACGAATGATCCATGGCGTATCTCCTTCGTTCGGCGCAGGCCGACCTGGGTCTCAGTGTAACGCCCCGCTCTCCTGTTCGCCCCCGCCATCAGCCGTCCCGATGCTAGAACCAGAAGCGGATGCCGGCGACGAAGCTGGTGGCATGGACGTCCTCGCCGGCAAGCCTCGACAGCCGCGCCGTGTCGCCGGCTTTGCGCAGATAAGAGACGCCGATATAGGGTGCGAACTGGCGGCTGAACTCATAGCGCAGGCGCGCGCCGAGCTCTATGTTGACCAGCCCCGAACCGATGTCGTTCTCCGGAATATCCTGCGCGGCGAAATTGACCTCGGCGCGCGGCTGCAAGATCAGGCGCTGGGTAATGCGCTGGTCGTAATAGCCCTCGACCCGGCCCAGAACATCGCCCTTGGTCGAGAGGAACAGCGCGCCTTCGACTTCGAACATGCCGGGAGCCAGGCCCTCGACGCCGACCGTCGCGTAAGTGCGGTCGGGCCCGCGGCCGAAGTCCTGGCGGATACCGCCCTGAAGATTGAAATAGGGGTCGATGGCCCGGCTGTAGAGCACCTGCACCTCCGCGCTGTCGATGCCGCGGCCGAACTCGCCTTCGCCCTCGCTCTTGAGCCAGAGCCGGTTGATATCGCCGCCGTAAAAGCCTTCGCCATCCCAGCGATAGCCATCGCGACCGCTATGCGCTTGATACTCGAACAGGTTGAGCAGCACCTGCCCGAAATTGTTGCCGCCGCTGTCCTTCATCATGATGTCGCGTGAGCGCGCCATCTCGGCGCCGGGAAAATCACGATCGGCGAAGTGGTCGCTGGGGGGAGGCGGCGGGGGCGCATTGCCGGCCGGAAGCGCCGTGCCGGTCATTTGCATGCCGGGCATGGCGGTCTGGCCATGCTGCGAATGGTCCATCCCGGGCATGTCCGGCATCGCGGGAGACGCGGGTTGCGGCTGACCGGCCGCATCTCCCTGCGGCGCAGGACTGGCCTGGTGCTGCGAATGGTCCATCGCCGAGGTGGCGTCTGGCGCTGGTGTCTGAGCGCGCGGCCTGGCGGCGGCCTTGTCCTTCTTCTTCTCCTGCGCCGGCGGCACCTCGCCCGGCGGCGCCATGCCGGGCATGCCGTGCATTGAATGATCCTGGGCAAAGGCGGGCGCGGCAGCGAAAAGGGCGATCGCGCTCACCAGCGGCGTGAGGATGCGGGTCATTACGCGTCTCCCTTCGGACGGACGCTCACGACCCGCATCATCCCGGCATGCATGTGGTAGAGGAGATGACAGTGGAAGGCCCAGTCGCCGACCGCGTCGGCGGTGAAGTCCCAGGTCACCTTGCCGCCGGGCTGGACGATTACCGTATGCTTGCGTGGCGCATGATCGCCATGCCCCGTCACCAGCTCGAAAAAATGCCCGTGAATATGGATCGGATGCCCCATCATCGTGTCGTTGATGAGATTGACGCGCACCCGCTCGCCTTCGATGAAGGGGATCGGCTCGTGATGGTCCGACATTTTTTCGCCGTCGAACGACCACATGAACCGCTCCATGTTGCCGGTGAGGTGAATGTCGATGCTGCGGCTCGGCGCGCGCACGTCCGGATTGCGATCGAGCGCCATCAGGTCCCTGTAGACAAGCACCTTGTGGCCGACGTCGGCGAGGCCCTGGCCGGGCTCGCCGGTGCGGTCGACGGGCATCGGCGAGATGGTCTGGACGCTCGGGTCGCGCTTCACCTGCGGCGCGTTCGAGAAGTCTCGCATCTTCATCGACCCCATCGCGTGCCCGCCATGGTCCATGCCCGCCATCTGGCCATCGGCGCCCATCGCGCCGTGGTCCATCCCGCTCATCGCGGAATGATCCATCCCCGAATGATCCATGCCTGCCATGGCGCTATTGTCCATGGTCGCCATCGCTGCCGCCGCGCCGGTCGCGAGGCGCGCGGACGCGTTCTTCTCGGCCGTCGGATCGACGCCCCGCATAGCGCCGCCCGACATGTCCATGCCTTCCATGCCCGGCATCGAGGACATGTCCATGCCCATGTCCTTCATGTCGGCGAGCGGCCGTTTGCGTAAGGGGGGAACCTCGCCGGCCATGCCGGCGCGCGGCGCGAGCGTGGCACGCGCCATGCCCGAGCGGTCGATCGCCTCGCCGACAAGGGTGTAGGCCTTGTCATCGCCTGGGCTGACAACGACGTCGTAGGTCTCGGCAACACCAACCTGGAACTCGTCGACGGTGACCGGCACCACATTCTGCCCGTCGGCCTGGACGATGGTCAGCGGCAGGCCGGGGATGCGGACGTTGAAGGTGGTCATCGCCGACGCATTGATGACCCGCAGCCGCACCCGTTCGCCCGGGGTGAAGAGCGCGGTCCAGTTGTCCATCGGACCATGGCCGTTGACGAGATAGGTGTAGGTGGATCCGGTCACATCGGAGATGTCGGCCGGGTCCATCCGCATCTGGCCCCAGTCGAGCCGGTCCTTGAGCGGCTGATCCTTGCCCGACAGGAGCCCGGCCAGGGTCTGGCGCTGGAAATTGAAATGGCCGGGGTTGACCTTGAGGCGCCGGAAGATCGCCTGCGGCGAGAGCGCGCTGTGATCGGCGAGCACGATGACATGCTCGCGGTCATAGGCGACCGGATCGGCACCGGCGGGATCGATGATGATCGGGCCGTAATGGCCTTCCTGTTCCTGCAGGCCTGAATGGCTGTGGTACCAGTAGGTGCCGCTTTGCACGACGGAGAACTGGTAGAGGTAGTTCGAGCCCGGCTTGATGCCCGGAAAAGACACGCCCGGCACACCGTCCATATTGGCCGGCAGGATCAGCCCGTGCCAGTGGATCGAGCTGTCCTCCTCCAGCTGATTGATGACGTTGAGCCGCACGCGCTGGCCCTCGCGCAGCCGGATCAGCGGGGCGGGGACCGTGCCGTTGAGGCCGATTGCCCGGAACTTGCGCCCGTCGATGGTCATCGACTGCCGGGCGATGGTGAGCGTAATGTCTTCGCCCGACACGGTCGGCAGCGTCGGTCGCATCCCCGGCGAGATCGTCTGCGCCCAGGCCGGCAGCCAGGCTGACAATGCTGCGCCGCCGCCGGCGAGGGCCGCGCCGCGGAGGAACTGGCGGCGGTCGAGAGCAGAAATCATTCGGTTGTCTCAGCTTTAAGAAAGAGGGCGTACCTATTGGGAATACGCAGCATGGCCTCATCCCCCTCAAACTTTCTTTAATATTTCCGAAAGGCGTGCCCTAGCTCGATAGAGGCGCGTTTCGACCGCCTTCTGGCTGATCCCGAGAATTTCGGCGGTTTCAGCTTCCGATTTCTCGTCGATCGTACGCAAAATAAGCGTGTCCTTGAGGGAAGACGGCAGGGCAGCAATCGCTTTCATTGCTTGCGCGAGCTGCTGTTCGGCCCCGATCGCCTGATCGGGCAGCGGTGCGTCGTCGGCGACGCCGTCCGCCTCGCCGAGCGGTAGGGCTAGGGCAAAGAAATTTCGAACCGCTCGCCGACGCCGCCAGTCATGGCATTTGTTGATGACAATCCGGGACATCCAGACCTGGAAGGGTCGGGTTACGTCATAGCGGTTGAGTGCGGCAAAGGCCGCGACGAAGCTCGCCTGGGTGACATCCAATGCCTCATCCATAGATCCGACATGGCTGCGCACGAGCCGGTGAACCCAACCTTGATGCCGGCGGACCAGCTCGCCATAGGCCGCTTGCCGGCCTCCAAGCGCCAGAGCCGCGAGCTCCCCGTCCGAGCAGTCGGGGAGGCACGCGGTCATTCGGATTTGGCCGTCAGCGCTTTCACCACGGCGTCGTCGAATTTGTCCGTCTGATCCGGGCGCAGCACGGCCCGCATCGCGAAGATATGCTCAAGTGTTTCTTTCTGCAGCGCGCCCATGGCCTGGTGCGAGCGATCCACCGCAGTTGCGACTTGCGGGCCATAGCCATGCTCCGCTTCGATCGCTTCCGCGAGACGCGCATTGTCGGCGCGCAATTCGGCCTCCAGCGCTTGACGCCGGATCGCGTAGTTCTTCTCGATTGTCTCGAGTCGGCTGTGTTGCGCTGAATTCAGCTTCAGATCGCGATGGAGCAGCTCGTGCAGCTCATTTTCGACCGGGCGCACTGGAACCACATAGACGCGGCCAATGACAACGCCAGCGATCGCCGCGGCGAAGGTCACCAGGACGAGGAGCAGGAGCCGGCGGCGGTCGCGCATCACTGCGAGCTCAGCAGCGTCGAGGGCGCAAGCGCGAGCCGAGCATCGAAGGGCGATAGCGGTTTGGCATCAGCAGACCGTGTCGGAACTGCCGAGCCGGCAATTCCGATGAACAGCGCGGTTGCGGCCGCGATGCCGAACGTCATAGCGCCAAGGCTTGGTATGGCCCGGATGCGCGCTATTTCCGCCATGACCCGGCTTTCCAGGCCGCCGAGCCTGGGATCGAGAGGCGCATCGCGCAACCGCGAGAGCAGGTGGTCAAGTTCATCCATGGTGCTTCTCCGTCTTCATCCTTCAATACGCACGATGGTCCAGGAACCCTTGCTGTAGATTGAAAAGAATAATTGCGAGGGGTGGGGGCTCGGGCTGCGTATTGTCTCATGGGATCTACAGGAGAATGTTCCAATGCGTTTCTTTTCGCCTCTCGCAGTTATCGCCGCCGTCGGCCTGAGTGTTTCTGCTCCGGCCTACGCGCATCCCAAGCTTGTGTCCTCGACGCCCGCCGCGAACGCCAGCGTCTCGGCGCCTTCGCGTATCACGCTCACCTTCAGTGAAGGTCTGATGCCGAAGCTGTCGGGCGCCGAGATCGTGATGACCGGCATGCCCGGCATGCCCAACCACCGCATGGCGGTTACCGGCTTCAAGACGGCCGTCGAAGGCGGCAAGACGCTCGTGCTGGCGCTCGACAAGCCGCTCATGGCAGGCAGCTATCAGGTCGCCTGGCACGTCGTCTCGACCGACACGCACCGCATCCAGGGAAATCTCGCCTTTACCGTCAAGTGAAGCCATGAACGACGTGGCACTCGTCGCCGTCCGCTGGGCACTCTACGTCGATCTCGGCCTGCTGTTCGGCCTGCCGCTGTTCGCGCTCTATGCGCCTGGCGGCGGCCGGATCGTTCAGCGGCATATGCCGATGGCGGCAATGGTGGCCTGTCTCGCCTGTCTCGCCCTCTTGCTGTCGGCGCTGGGGTTCGCGTTGCAGGCTGCGGCCATGACCGGCCTGCCGCTCACCCAGCCTGATCTATCCATGGTCGCAGACCTCATCAACGGCACGTCCATGGGAACGGCGCTGAAGGCGCGTCTTGTCGCGCTTCTTGTTCTTCTGCTCTGCATCCCCTTCTATCGCCGGCAATCCCGTCCTGTCTTTATCGCGTCCACTCTGGCAGGCGCGGTCGCGCTCGCGACCCTCGCCTGGAGCGGGCATGGCGCGGCCGGCGAAGGCGAGGCGGGCTGGCTGCAACTGGGGGCCGATCTCATCCATCTGCTCGCCGCGGGCGCCTGGGTCGGCGCGCTTGCCGCATTCCTTGCGCTGGTTCTTACCAGGCTCGCAACCGATGATCTCGCCACTGAAGACATGGACCGGGTCATGCTCGCCGAGGAAGCGCTGCGGGGCTTCTCCCTCGTCGGCACGATCATCGTCGCCCTGCTGATCCTGACCGGGACGGTGAACGGCTGGTTCCTGGTCGGCCCGGGCAACATCGCGTCTCTCGGGCAGTCGACCTACGGCCTGCTGCTCATCGCCAAGCTGCTGCTCTTCGCCGGCATGCTGGGCCTGGCCGCGCTCAACCGTTACCGCCTGACCCCGGCACTGGCGCAGGCGATCGAGGAAGAGGACGCGCCCCGGGCGCAGGCGCTGTTGCGGGCGAGCCTCGTCGTCGAAGGCGGTCTTGCGATCGTCATTCTCGGGCTGGTCGCCTGGCTGGGGACACTGTCGCCACCCATGTCGATGTAGTTTATCGTTTCGAACGCCTCGCGTTGGGAGAAGCCAATGCAATCGTACACCCCGCCGCGCGGGACTGGATCGACGAAAGACTATGATCGCGCGATCCGCCTGTGGGCGCGGGAGAAGCGGTGGCGTGCCGCCATGCTTGCCATGCTGCGCCCGGATTGGCGCCTGGTAATCGCCGATTATGGCCGCCAGCACGGGTCTCATGCGGCTCGCCTTCCGCCTGACCGTGCAGCGGCTCGATGGCATCGACGATACCCAGCCCAATGCCGACGGCGTGCTCCCCGGCCTGATGGCGGCCAAGCGAACGGGCCCGCCGATTTGGCCGCTTAGGCGATTACGTATTGACCCTGACACGGTGTCAGACCCTAGATCGTCAGGCGTCGAAAGGAGCGAGGCGATGAACGAGACACATGGAGCGGCGCATGGCGGCGGTTGCTGCGGCGGCCACGGCACCGCTAAAGCGGCGACCGGCGTCAAGGACCCGGTCTGCGGCATGACCGTCGACCCGGCGACCACGGCGCATCACGCCGAGCATAGCGGTGAAAGCTATCATTTCTGCAGCGCGGGCTGCCGGACCAAATTCATCGCCGATCCCGAGCGCTATCTCGGCCCGCCGACGCCGCCGGTCGCGGCGCCCGAAGGCACGATCTGGACCTGCCCGATGCATCCCGAGATCCGCCAGGACCATCCCGGGTCCTGTCCGATCTGCGGCATGGCGCTCGAACCCGCGACCGTGACCGCCGACAGCGGCCCCAGCCACGAGCTAGTCGATTTCACGCGGCGCTTCTGGGTCGGCCTCGTGCTGGCTCTCCCGGTGCTGATCCTCGAGATGGGCGCGCATGTCTTTCCCGCGATCCATCGCCTCGTGCCGATGTCTATCTCGGTATGGATCCAGTTCGTGCTGGCGACACCCGTCGTGCTGTGGGCGGGCTGGCCGTTCTTCGAGCGTGGCTGGGCCTCGCTCAAGACCCGCAACTTCAACATGTTCACCCTGATCGCGATGGGGACCGGGGTCGCCTGGATCTACAGCGTCATCGCGACGCTCGCGCCTCAGCTGTTCCCGCCGGCCTTCCGCGGCGAGGACGGCATGGTTGCCGTCTATTTCGAGGCGGCCGCGGTGATCACCGTCCTCGTGCTGCTCGGCCAGATGCTCGAACTGCGCGCGCGGGAACGCACCTCGGGCGCGATCAAGGCGCTGCTCAACCTTGCACCAAAGACCGCGCGCCGGATCGGTTCTGATGGGAACGAAGAGGAAATCAGCCTTGATCTGGTTGCGGTGGGCGACCGCCTGCGGGTGCGGCCGGGCGAGAAGGTGCCGGTCGACGGCGTAGTCGAGGACGGCCGCTCCTCGCTCGACGAGTCGATGGTCACCGGCGAATCCATGCCCGTCACCAAGGCAAAGGCCGACACAGTGATCGGCGGCACGCTCAACCAGACCGGTGCGCTGGTGATCGTCGCCGACAAGGTCGGCCGCGATACCATGCTCGCACGCATCGTCCAGATGGTCGCTGAGGCGCAGCGCTCGCGCGCGCCGATCCAGCGCATGGCCGATCAGGTGTCGGGCTGGTTTGTGCCCGTGGTCATCGCGGTCGCGGCCGTCGCGTTCATCGCCTGGGGCATCTGGGGTCCCGAGCCGCGCTTCGCCTATGGGCTGGTGGCGGCGGTCGCCGTGCTGATCATCGCCTGTCCCTGCGCACTGGGGCTGGCAACGCCGATGTCGATCATGGTCGGGGTCGGCCGCGGCGCCGGGCTCGGTGTCCTCATCAAAAATGCCGAAGCACTCGAGCATATGGAGAAGGTCGACACTCTCGTCGTCGACAAGACAGGCACGCTGACCGAAGGCCGGCCTGCCGTCACCCAGGTCGTGCCGGCGCCCGGCTTCGACGAAGCCGAGCTGCTGCGTCTTGCCGCCTCGGTCGAGCGGGCGTCCGAGCATCCGCTCGCGCTGGCGATCGTCGAGGCCGCCAAGGATCGCGGCATCGCCACGAGCGACGTCACCGACTTCGACTCGCCGACCGGGCGCGGCGCGCTCGGCACTGTCGATGGCTGCAGGATCGTTCTCGGCAACGCGCGGTTCCTCGGTGACGAGGGCGTCGCCACCGAGGCGCTCGCCGACCAGGCCGACGCGCTGCGCCGGGATGGCGCCACCGCGATCTTCATCGGGGTCGACGGCACAGTCGGCGGCGCCTTCGCGATCGCCGATCCGGTGAAGGCCACGACACCAGAAGCGCTCGCCACGCTCAAGGCGGAGGGCATTCGCGTGGTCATGCTGACAGGCGACAACCGCACGACGGCGGAAGCGGTCGCCCGGCGTCTGGGCATCGACGAGGTGGAGGCCGAGGTGCTGCCCGATCAGAAGAGCGCCGTGGTCGCGAAGTTCAAGCGCGAGGGGCGGGTGGTCGCCATGGCCGGCGACGGTGTCAACGACGCCCCCGCGTTGGCCGCCGCCGACGTCGGCATCGCCATGGGTTCCGGCACCGACGTCGCGATCGAGAGCGCTGGCGTCACGCTGCTCAAGGGCGACCTGACTGGCATCGTCCGGGCGCGGCGGCTCAGCCAAGCGACCATGTCGAACATCCGCCAGAATCTCGTCTTCGCCTTCATCTACAATGTCGCGGGCGTGCCCGTAGCGGCGGGTGCGCTCTATCCGCTGTTCGGTATTCTGCTCTCGCCCATTATCGCGGCGGCGGCGATGGCGCTCTCTTCGGTGAGCGTGGTCACCAACGCGCTGCGCCTCAACCGGAAAGCACTGTGAACATCGGCGAGACGTCACGGCAGAGCGGCGTCTCTGAGCGGATGATCCGCCATTATGAAAAGATCGGCCTCATCCCGGCGCCGGCGCGTCGGGGTGCTGGCTATCGTGACTATGGCGAGCGCGACCTCCATCGCCTCCGGTTTATCGCCAATGCCCGCGATCTCGGCTTCCCGATCGAGGAGATCCGCACGTTGCTCAGCCTTTGGGCCGATACCGGCCGTGCCAGCGCGGAGGTGAAGCGGCTTGCCCTTGCCCGCGCCGATGAGTTTCAGCGCAAAGCCGAGGCGTTGACGGCGCTGCGCGACACGCTAATCGACCTGGCCGAGCGCTGCCAAGGCGACGAGCGGCCGGATTGTCCGATCATCGCCGAACTGGCCGCGGCCCGATCCGCATAGCATCCGGCATCGCACGGCCGAGAATTTTAGGGGTGCCCGTTTTCGGTCGATTCGTGCAGGTCGACGGCGAAAGCGATCCGCAACAGGTCGGGCAGGCTTTGCGCGTTGAGTTTGATCATCAGACTGGCCCGATGCAGCTCGACCGTGCGCGACGTGACGCCGAGTTCATCTGCGATAAGGCTATTTGGATAGCCTCGCGAAATTCCTCTCAGAACGGCCCGTTCGCGCTGCGTCAGTCTCGCGGCTTTCGAAAGAGCGTCGGCCTGTTCGGAGGCACGACGGGCTATACTCTCAAGCCAGCTGAAGCCGCGGTCGATCGCGCCGAGCAATGCGGCCTTCTCGACCGGTTTGGCGAGAAAGTCGGCAGCGCCCGCCTTCATCGCCTGTACGGCGAGCGTAGGATCGCCATTGCCCGTCAGCACCACGACGGGCATGTCGATACCGCGTCGCGTCAGCTCCGCCTGAACCTGCAGGCCGTCCATGTCGGGCATGTGCATGTCGAGAACCACGCAGCCTTTCTCGGCGTCCTCTGCGCTCAACAGAAACTCCGGCCCCGAAGCGTAGGCTTCTACGGCAAACCCTGCGGTCCGCAACGTGAAACTTAGTGCTTTTCGTATTGTCTCTTCGTCATCGACGATATGCACGACGCGCTTGTTCCCCATAGCCCCCGAGATCGATCAATACGCAGTGCCGCGAGGGCAGCGCTTCAAGGGATACTTCTCTGCACGTTGGACTATGGTCCCAGGTCAAGAGTAAAAATTTGGCGAGGCAAAACGGCGAAGGACAGCGAAACTGTGAGGGTTCGGCTACTCCGCTCACACCAATGCCGCGGTCGCTGCGGCTCATTGCCGGGTCTCTGCTCCGGACGATGCATGCGAGTTGCCCGCGCCGCCCTCGGCGCGATCGAGCCATCGCTACGCTTCCATCACATCGTCGACCGGCAGCGGGTTACTGGCGCCCGGCGGGCGAGGGGGGCGGGTTGGCCCTTGACGGCTGCGCGATCGGACGCCCAGGATAGCAGGGTGGCGCGCTTTACTTCGGGCTCAAGCTTCAGGTGCCCAGCAACGTCGAGGGGATCGATGAACGAGCGTGTGTGCGACACGACATATCCTCCTTCCCTGCCGCGATTTTCTCCGAAAGGGAGATCTCAGGAGATTGGTTCGGACTCGTTTAGGGTCAATGGATGAGGACGCGCACAGCGTTTGCCGGGCGTTCATTTCCGTCTTAGAACTGACGCGCAGCACGCCATTCAATCCGGTGGCGAACGGCCTCCGCGATCGCTGGCATGACGTCTATATCATTCGACGCATGTGCAACCGCGTTCGTGCTGACGATCCTTTCGACAAGCCCACCCAGAACCTGCGCTGCATCGCCGGCAAAAAGCGGATGCACGACCACGCAATCCGGTCGCGCGAACCCCATGCCGACCAGTTGGCGCGCCGCCTCGGTGAGGGTCCGACCGGATGAGGCGATATCGTCGACCAGCACCGGCTGGCGATCGAGAAACGCTGGGGCATTCGGAATCGAGATGGTGACGTGACGGTCGCCGGATCGGATTTTCTCGCACACGAGAAACGGAGCATCGGCATCGGCCGCCACCTGCGAGACCCACTGTTCGCTTTCCAGGTCCGGACCGATGATCAGCGGGCGAGCGACATTGCGCTTGATCCACGAGGCCAAAAACGGCGCGGCATGAACAACCTGGGTTGGGATGCGGTAGATTTCCGACAATTCATGGTAGCGATGGAGATGCGGATCGACCGTCACCAGCCAGTCGAGATGGCGAGACAGGATCGCAGCAAAGGTTCGCGACGTCACCGCCTCGCCGGCATGGAAGCGTATGTCCTGGCGCATGTAAGCGAGGTAAGGGGCGACGAGCCCGATCCTGCGAGCGCCAAGATCGCGCGCGGTGTCGGCTGCGAACAGCAGCGGCAACAGCTTGGCGTCCGGATGATCGAGACTGGACAGCAGGATGACCTCGCGGTCGCTGACGTCGTTTCCGACCCTGAGATAGGTTTCCCCGTCAGGAAACTGACGATGCTCGATCGTGCCGACCTCTGCATCGAGCGCGGCGGATAGCGGCTGTGCCAGGGCCTCGCTGCCAGGCAGCGCGAACAGGACGGTACGGTTCATAGCGCTTCAATCCCGAAGATCGGCCCGTCGCTCACGGCATAGGCCGCCGCATAGTCGAGCTCGCCCGGGCTCTCGGCATGAATGCTACACAAGGGAGCCCCGGCATCCACCATCTGGTTCAGCCGACACTGCAGTGCGACGCCAGCGGCCTTGGCCACCGGCGCGCCGGCGAGCTTCGCGACCGTCGCGAGCTTGCGATTGTCGATACTCACCAGGCGGCCGCTATAGGGAGCGATCATATCCTGCTGAAACCGGGCGACCGGTGGAGCCCGCATGCCGCCCTGCGCTTCGCAGATACGTTGGAACTTGGCCCAGGCCCCGCCGCTTTCGAGACACGCCCGCGCACGCGCATAGCCTTCGCCGGCCGGGGCCGCGTCAGCGAGCTCAAGCAGTCCTCCCGCCAGCTCGCAGGCCCGGTGGGCGAGATCCTCGGCGCCCGGCTGCCCCTGGAGGACGGCAAGGATATCCTGCGCCTCGAGCGCCGGGCCGATGCCCCGTCCGATCGGCTCCGCGCCGGGGCCGCGCATCACGCGCGTGCGAAGCCCGAAGGCTTGGGCGACCGAGCTCAGCGCGCGCTCGAGCGTATCGGCGGCATCGGTTCCGCGTACCTTGGCGGTCGGCCCGACCGGGATATCGATGACCAGATGGGTCGCACCGGCCGCGATTTTCTTGGACAGCACCGAGGCGACCATCTGCCCTACGGCATCGATATCGAGCACTCGTTCAACGCCGATGATCACATCGTCGGCCGGGCTGAGATTGACGGCGCCGCCCCAGGCGATGCAGCCGCCTTCGCGCTCGACCACCTTGCGGATGGCGGAAACGTCGAGGTCGACAGGTGCAAGCACCTCCATCGTGTCCGCCGTGCCGGCCGGCGAGGTGATCGCCCGCGACGATGTCTTGGGCATGATCAGGCCCTCCGCGGCCATGATCGAGACGATGATCGGCGTGGTGCGATTGCCCGGCAATCCACCGACGCTATGCTTGTCGACGATGACCGCTCCGGACCACTGCAATCGCTCGCCGACATCGACCATCGCCCTGGTCAGGCTGATCGTTTCGTCCGTATCGAGCGGGACCGCTGAGCATGCCGTGATGAACGCCGAGAGATGGACATCGCTATAGCGTCGCTCGGCGATGTCGGTCATGATCGCTGAAAAAGCCCCTTCACTGAGACGATTGCCATAGATGCGCCGACGCACTTCGGCGAGCGAGGCGAGAGGCTGGGCGTGCGCGATCTCGACCGGATCGCCCTCGCTGACGCCGAGCCGCCGCCATGCGGATTCGGACAGGCCGATCTCGCCGGGCGCTGGAGCCTCCGCGGAACTGTGCAGCAGCGAGACGACGATTTCCCGCCCGCCGGCGTGCAGCGCGACCTGCGCGCGCGACGCGAGACCTTCCGAGCGGCAGACGGGACAGTCTTGGCGCATGACCGCGATCAGATCACCTCCGGCAGCCGACAGGCCGAGGCGGTGTGCCCGCAGCGTCGTCGCGACAGGCTCTACTTCGGCGTCCTCGATGATCCCGGGCTTCACGCGAGCATGCCCCAGCTACCCAGCGCCGGTACGCTGCATGCCCAGCCCAGATCCTCCGAGACACGCTTCGCCAGGACCTGGGCGCCGGTCGGCTCGCCATGCGTGACATAGACATGGCGCGGGGGCTCTTGCAGCGACCCGAGCCAGCGCATGAGCTCGTCGCTGTCGGCATGCGCCGAAAGCATCGTCAGGTTGGCGACATCGGCTTCGACCGGGATATACTCGCCGTGGATCTTGATCGTCCGGGCGCCCCCGATCATGGCGGCGCCGCGGGTGCCCGCCGCCTGGAAGCCTGAGAAGAGGATGAGGTTCTTCCCATCCGGCGCGAAGCGCTTGAGATGGTGGAGCACGCGGCCGCCCGTTGCCATTCCGCTGGCCGAGATGATGACCTTTGGGGCGGGGTTGGCGGTGAGTTCCTTGGATTCCTCCACTTCGCGCACATAGTGCGCGACGCTGCACGCCGCTTCGCACTCGGCGCGGGCCAGGCGATGCTCGTCCATGAAATCGCACATCAGCCCGCTCGCGTTGATCGCCATCGGGCTGTCGAGGAAGATCGGGATGTCGCGGAGGCGTCCCTGCGCGCGCAGACGCGAGAAATGATAGAGAAGCGACTGGACCCGTCCCACGGCGAAGGCCGGGATCACCACCGTCCCTCCTCTCTCGACGCATCGTTCGACATGATCTCCAAGCGTCTTTGTCGGATCGACCTGCTCGTGGCGCCGATCGCCATAGGTCGATTCCACCAGGACATAGTCGGCGCGCGCGGGCGGCTCGGGATCTTTCATCACCGAATCGCCGTAACGGCCGATGTCGCCTGAGAAGAGGATTGTCCGCCCCTTCCAGTCGATCTCGATCGACGCCGCGCCGAGGATGTGGCCGGCGCGATGATAGCGCACCCTGATGCCGTCCGTGACTGCATGCCACGCTCCGAACTCGATCGGCCGGAAGAGCTGCAATGCCAGACGCGCGTCAGCCTGGGTGTAGAGCGGCAGCGCCGGCTGGTGCCTGGAGAAGCCGTGCCGGTTGGCGAACTCCGCATCCTTTTCCTGCAGATGACCGCTGTCGGGAAGAAGGAGCTCGCACAGGGCCGCGGTCGCCCGGGTGGCAAGGACGGTACCGTCCCAGCCCAGGCGCGCCATGCGCGGTAGCGCGCCCGAGTGATCGAGATGAGCGTGGGTCAGCAGGACTTGGCCGACATCGGCGACTTCGGGTGGAATTGGCGCCCAATTAAGGCGGCGCAGATCCCTGGGTCCCTGAAACAGGCCGGAATCGACAACGATCTGAGTTTCACCATCGTCCACCAGATAACGCGACCCTGTGACCGTTCCCGATGCGCCGAGAAAGGCGACGCCGAGACCATCGGCCGGGCGCTTAGCCAGATCGATCCTTGCTTCGCGCTCGAGGACGGTCACGCCGGACTGGTTGCGGGAATGGTGCCGTTTCTTTCTCTTGTGCATGGACGCGGGCCTGCCTCTCACGATTATGTCCGTGAGCGCAGCTTTGATTCGCGGACGCCGCACGCCTATACGCAAAAGCCGCAGCACGACTGCTGCTCCCGACAGTTGCGTCGCGCGAACACCGGTGGCCGATCCGATCGATCACCTTACCCATGCTTGCGCGATGCCCTTCGGACTTCGGTCTCTACTTATACCTTGCTCCTTGGACTCGAGCCTATGCAGGCTGGACGTTGACTAGAAGAGAACGGCATATGGGCGAACATGACCATCGCATGCGCAAGCGCGGCAAGATCGTTCTGATCGGCTTCCTGCTCGTCGCCAGCTTCTTCCTCATTACCGAGCATACCGCGCACTTCCTGGGTGTGCTGCCCTATCTCATCCTGCTCGCCTGCCCGCTCATGCACCTGTTCATGCACCACGGCCAAGGTGGGCATCAGCATGGCCATGAGCCCGGCCAGGCACCCGCCGGCTTGCCGGCCAATCCCAACGGCCGCATCGAAGGAGAGTCGCGATGACGCACGCCGACTATGGCTATGGTCTGTGGGGGCTCGCGCTGGTCAATGCCGCCGTTTTCATCCTCTTTGCGTTCAGCTTCTTCAAGCCGGCAACGCGGCGCGACTGGCGCAGCTTCGGCGCGTTCAGTGCGTTCATCGTCGCGCTCTTCGCCGAAATGTATGGCTTCCCGCTCACCATCTTCCTGCTGTCGGGGTGGCTCCAGTCGCATTTCCCCGGCGTCGACTGGTGGAGCCACGATGCTGGCCACATCCTGGAAATGATGTTCGGCTGGCGCATCAATCCGCATTTCGGCCCGTTCCACATCGCCAGCTTTGTGCTGATTGGTGTAGGCTTTTGGCTAATCTCGATCGCGTGGACGGCGCTTCACACGAGTCAGCGCAAACACGAATTGGCAATGACGGGGGTCTACGCCCGGGTGCGGCACCCTCAATACGTAGGGTTCATCCTCGTCATGCTCGGTTTCTTGCTACAATGGCCGACGCTTCTGACGCTTGCCATGTTTCCGGTGCTGGTGGTGATGTACATTCGTTTGGCTAAGCATGAGGAGAGATACGCGCTCGCGACCTACGGCGATAGCTACCGCCAGTACATGGCCCATGTTCCCGCCTTCTTCCCCAGCTTGCGTTGGAAGCGGGAGATTGCAGGACTGGCCTTCACAGGAAATGCTCGAATGGCAGGCCATCAGACGGACGGGCCGGTTAGCGAGGGTTCTCGAGAACACGACAACATGCTGCCAGGAGGTTAGACGTTGTCCTCCTCCGCAAGATCATCACGAACATGACGAAATCGAGGGGGCGTATGTGACCATGCAGGTGACGATCCTTGCGATTGTAGTAAACGGCGTTCCCGTCCTGAGCCTCCATCAGACCCGATCCGCGGCCTGGAAGCGGCTCATGAGATTCATAGACGCGAAATGGCCGGAGCGCCTGGGAGCGATGCTTCCCCCTGCCGAAGACGAAGCGAAGGCGCGCATGTTCTTTCGCGAGGAAGATAAAGACCTGTACGCGATCATCGACGCCGACATATCAGAGCTGCACGATACCTTGGGGTGGGTCAAAGATCCCGTCGTTGGTTAGCCCGTCACGCGATCGCCCTCGAAAAGCTGGGCCGCCCACCGATCGAGATCGCAGCCACGTCCTGAACGTCACCGAAGTTCAGGACGTGACCGAGCCCGGGCAGTGCGATCGGGCGCTATCTGTAAGCCGGACAAGCAACTGACCTGTTCGACCGCCGTGCCAGCGGGCTGATTGCCAAGGGCGCGGCCGGATTTTGCGTCGGCGCAACGGGTGTCAGTCGGTGTCGGCCTCTACGGAGAGATGTGCAGCGGCTGTCATCTATCGCCCCGGCGCGGAGGAATCGGAGGTGAGCCAAGGCCCTTAACGGCAAGCCCCGAACTGGCGAGGGGTGGCGCAACGCCTCACGCCCGCTCAGCAGCCCTGGATTATCAAGCATGGTGTAAGCTGACGGCCGAGCCGGCGGGGGGCAAGACGCACCGGATCCCCTGTCTGGGACACGGTGGCGTTCGTGCGCTAACTCTCGGGGATGACGGCTGAGCCGTACAAGCGCTGGTCGCGGGCGCACCTGTCGGCCACGCGGGATGATGAAGAATCTGGCAGGCACGAAATGAGACACGCAAGGATGGAGATTCGACCCTGAGAAGCACCAAACTTCGGCTGCACCTTCTCGCGAGCCGCACTCACAAGTGGCTCGCGATCATTGTCGGCGCGCAGCTTCTTTTGTGGTTCGCGAGCGGCGCGTTCGCGCCTCCGAGCTGGTGGTGATCGACGTCACGGACATCACGGAGGCGCTTGACCCGGAGGCGCGGCTACTGACTATTGCGCGCAGCAAGGGAGATCCGGAAGGAGAGGGGGCGACCGCTTATCTGTCGCCGCGATCCGTGCGCGCCATTGCGGCCTGGCGTGCTGCCTCGGGCATTGAGGCCGGCCCCTTGTTCCGCCGGGTGCAGGTACGGCGCTACAAGGCCCGCAAGGCGGTCCCGGGGCGGCGCATCGATAGCATCTCGAGTCGCGAGACCTGGGACTTGCGCAAGACGCTACCGAAGCCAGCTGTGGCGGCGCGTGTGGAATATGATATCGGCACGGCGGCGCTGCATCCCGGCTCGATCGGGCCGATCTGGCGCGCCATCATCAATCAAGCTTTCGAGCGCGGCGCACTACCGGATTTGACCAAGGACGATCTGGAACGGCTGCTCAAGGGGATCAGCGCGCATTCGACTCGAGTGGGCCTCAATCAGGACTTGTTCGTCGTCGGGGAGGATCTCGCCGGGATCATGGACGCCCTGCGCTGGAAGAGCCCGCGCATGCCTCTCGCTTACAACCGGAATCTCGCGGCCGAGCAGGGCGCGGCTGGCCGACTAATGGCGAAGATTGGGTGACGGGGCTAGGTCTGTCGCGGCGAAACGGCATGATACAATCACATTAGAAATCAGGCTGAGCCCCCTGAATTGCAGAAGGTCCGCCGATCTTCTCCAAACCCCACTCTTCAGGCGGTTCAAAGATCCGGACGTCAGTCTCGACGGACCGCGCCCGTGCCAGCAGGCCCGGCTTGTTATAGGTCCAGGCCCGGCTCTCGTAGCGTTTCTCACTCAGCGAGGCGATGAGCATCGCGGCCCTGGGGACCCGCTTGCCGATGCGGCGCAGGGTCATATGGTCCTCATTGCTCATCACTGCCGGGGTATCCGGATGCGTGTGCCAGTCTCCAAGATAATCCAAATCGCCAGCGCTGGCCGAAAATGCCTGACCTATTTGCTCCAGTTGCCAAACATGATCCGGTATGAAGGCGTGCCGCCCGTGCATTGCGCGTGGTCCGGGACCGATGACCCGGGCCACGATCCGATCGTCGCCATCGTGCCAACCGAGCATCACGCCGCCTGTTTCCAGCGGATGGAATGCGGTGCCCAGTTGAAGAATTCGACGATTTGCGGCGGCGCTGAGCCAGAGAGTCACGCAACCTCCCGGCCACAGCAGACGGGGTGCGCGCGGGCATGCCCGACCTCCCAGGTCGGTAGGATCCGCCTCCCGTCCTTGAAGTGCGAGAGGACGGCAACGTCCCAATCCCCCGCGTCGAAAACATCCGGAATGGTGACGGCAAGCACACCGCGAACAACTTGTAGCGACACTTCCTGCAGATCGAACGAGCCCCCCGTGAATGTCGGCGCATTGCATCCGACAGGAAGTACGGTGCCGCCGGTGTCTTCCGCGGGCTGCGGTAACGTGCCGTCAAGCCATTGAGATTGGACGCATAGGAAGCATGCTGGATGATCGGTCGCGAACTTCGCGACCACGCCGCCTGCGGCGCCCAGGGTTGCATAGCCGATCACAAGAGGGGTTCCGATATCTTTGCAATGAAACGCCAGCGCCTGCTGGCATTCGGTTGACGCCGACGTGTCGATCACGACGTCAACTGAGCCGATCAGCGATCGCAATTGCTGCAACGGGTTCCCTTTGAGTTGTCCAAGGTCTTGCGAGTCAGAAAGCGCCGCGCCGACTTTGGTTTGGCCGCTGGACGCCTGCGTCCACGGGTAGTTTTGCTGGATGAACGCTGCGAGCACTTCGGACTTGGAAACACCCCATACCGCGCGACCGAGCGGCCAGCGAACATAATTGCCGGGCTCGACCAGGTCGGGATCGAACAGGCTGATTTCCTTGAAACCGGCTCGCGCCAGCTCAATAGCGGCGAAGCTTCCGATCGCACCACATCCTATGAGCAGGGCCTTCTTACCGCGCAGTGCGCTGGCGACCGGCAATCGACTGAACATGTCGTCGGAAATGCCGTAGCCCCGGATGAAGCTGACATGGCGACGCTTGCCGACCCAACGATTAGCCAGGAAAATCCATCCGTCACCAAGACCATTCGGCCCATAAGCGACCTCCTCCTCGATGAGAATCGCCGTGATGCTCAAGGGGGCTTTCCCGATCTTCGTCCAGCCGCTTGCTTCCCCTTGGAACAGGTTCGCCTCAGCTGCGACCAGTGCTTCCGCTTCGGCTAGGAGGGCTGCCGCGTCCCGTCCAAGGGTCGGTTTCATGCGCACCCATCGGGCTGGCAGTGGCGACCACTTTCCTGTTCGCTGCGGCAGTTCAAATGGCTCTGCGAGCCAAACCCCTTTAGCAGGTCTCGTCTGCGTCATGATCGCTTCGAAAGCTGCGCCGTCCTTCTTAGGGCCGGCTATCGGGCGTTCCTGGCTGACGGCGGTCGCTGGGCCGAATTTGCCGGTTGGAGCGGTGCGCCCCTGTCCAAAGTACACGGCAGAGTTGGTTTCACCCTGGCCGTTAAAATAGGTCGAGAGCGGATCTGGATAAGGCTCCTCCGCCTTGGCCGCTTCTTCCCAAGAACCAGCATTGCGGTGGCCGATGGCATCGAACAGCTGCTGCAACTGGCGGTCGATCATGTCAGCCACAAGTTCGTTCGGGTCCCACTGGTCATTGCCTTGGATCAAAAGGCAAAGGGCCTTGCTGTGCGGATTTTGATGGCGCTCGAGTTCAAGATCGGGTGCCGTCACTTCGGGGCGGCAATAGGGGTGTAACGAGGAGAACCCGACAAGTAGCCGAATATCTCCTCGCTCCTTGGCCGGCCAGATAGCTTCCAACAGGAGGAAGCCATCTGACTTGTGCTTAACCAAAACCGCAGCGCCGTGGCGTTCAAACGCGGCCAATTCGGCCCGGTACAGGCCGTCCCACGAGTCCCACCAGCCCTCGGTTGCGGTCATCTGTTCAACCAACCGGGCGGTGGGGTGGCGGGTTGGACGGCACCGGCGGACCATCCGGACGGCCGGGTGTATGGCTCGGCGGGCCTTTGGGCACATCGGGGTGCTGCGGATGATCCGGGTGGCCCGGCGGATTTCCATTGTTGCTGTTCATCATGATCTCCTGAGAGGACTCTTGACGCCGTGTCATCATGGACTAGAATCGCGTTCGAGTCCTGATTTGAACTGTATGCATTAGGACTGATTTGAAAATCAAGTCCAGAAATGGACCGGGGAGCTTTTTATGGGCAATTCGCAAGCCGATGCTCGCGCGGGCATGGGAACGACCCGGATTCCGGTGGAGCTAGAGGCCTTTTTCCAGATCGCGGAACGCTGGGAGTTGACCACTGACGATCAGATCAGGCTCTTGGGCTCACCGGGCAGGTCGACATTCTTCAAATGGAAGAAAGAGGGCGGAACGCTTCCGAATGATACGACAGAACGCCTCTCTCACATCTTGGCCATCTGGAAGGCCCTGCGTATCCTGTTCACGGTCGACGAACGCGGCGACGCGTGGATGCAAAAGCCCAACGAATTTTTTGATGGTCAGTCTGCCCTGGCTATCATGTTGCGAGGGGGAGTCGCAGACATATATCGAGTTCGGCAATATTTGGATGCTCAGCGCGGGGGTTGATCGCAATGGAGTTGGTCGACATCGAATGTGAGCTTTACAGGCTTATTCCCTCGCGTTTCCCGCCCGTTTCAGTTTTCGACGGCCTCGTGGCAAACGACAGGCTCGATCAACTCGCGGAGATCGAGGCGCGCACCAATCCGCGTTTACAGTCAGATGAGCGGCTACGAGCCTTATATGGTGATAGCGGGTCGCCGCAGCTTCAAAACTGGAATCTCGCTCCGTTCAAATACCTCAACCCTGAGGGGAGCCGCTTCTTCCCGTCTACCTGGCCAGCGTTGGAACTTTCCGACGATCAACAGACGGCGCTTGCTGTAGCGGTCGCTCGGCGCGAAGGATTCCTGCGGCGAACGAGTGAGGCCGCCCTTGGCTTGGACATGCGGATGCTCAAGACCCCGGTGGCGGGAAAGTTTGCGGACCTCTCGGAAGTTTCGCCCAACCTGGAGCGGGAAAAACGCTGGGAGATAGCAAGAGATTTGCCAGAAGCGGCGGATGGCATCATCTACTGCCCCCCTGAGCGACCGTCGCACCGCTGCTACGCGGTTTTGCGAGGCGACAGGCTGGGGCGAACCATCCAGACGGTTCACTATCGTTTTGCATGGGACGGATCGCGTATTTCGGCCGTCTACGCCTTTGATGAAGTGGGCCGAAAATTAAGTCCTGAGGACTTCTCTTTGGCGGATGACGCACTCGCGGCTTAGTCTTTTGGGCAGTACATCGTTACTACAGGTTGCGGGACCGCCGTCGGCTACCGTGAGCATCGCTGCGCGAACTTTCCAGGAAGTCCGTTTCCAAGATGAGCTGACAGAACCCTATTTGCCTGCTCTCAAAATGACCTTCGTCAGGTTGGGTGGGCGTCCAATACACGCGATCGCAAGCCGACCGCCCGTCAGAAGCTCGCCGTCAAGTTGAACGAACCATAGCGCGTCCATTCTCCCGGCGGCGCATTGGGTGCGTCGCGGAGGAAGCGCCCCTTGGCGAGCAGCAGGCCGTCGAGTTCGAAGCGCAGCCGCGTGGGCACGAGCCAGTAGCGAATGCGTGCCTCGATCTGGTGACCGGCAAAATCACCGGAGCGCCCCGAGGCGTCGCGCACGCTGGTGGAGGAGAAGCTGTCCTGATCCGCTGCCAGCCACATCGGCCGATAAGGCGAACCAGTCGAGCCGCTTGCTCGGTGTCGCTTCGATGCGAATGCCGGGCGTCATGATATTGGTCCGGGCGATGGCATTGTAGAGCCCGGCCGGCGCGAGATCGGCGCGGCGCATGCCGAACAGTGTGTCGAAGCGGCCGAACCTGCCGCCGGGTTTGTCGCCGCTGGCCCGGTCGAACTCGACCGATAGGCGCGGCTTCCAAGGGCCGGCGAAGCTGTAGCCGACGTCGGCATGGATGAAGCTCGCGCCGACGCTTTGCCGCGCCGCAGTGGGCGCCGGTGACGCGCTGACATGGCCGGTCTGGTAGAAGGCCTCGATCTCGTAGTCGAACTTGCTGGCCCGCGGCTCGGCAATGATCCGCCCACCGAACGTGTCGAGCGAGCGGTCCCGTGTGGGCCGCCCGGGTGCATCGCGCTCGCCGAGATGGAAATAGCTTAGCTCCGCCATTGCTGCCCCGATCGCCTTGGCCTTGCTGACCTGCCCGCCCCACAGCACGAGATCGAAGCTTTCCCTGTCGAGTCGCACTTTGGCATCGCGAATGCCTTGGGTGTCGTCGGGCAGACGGACTTGCGGCAGAGTGTAGATCAGCGTCGTCTTCCAGCCCTGCGGCGCGGCGATGTCGGCGCGCAGGCCGGTGTAGCCATTGGTCGTGTTGCGATAGTCGTCAGCCGCGACCAGCCGGCGCGATCCCAGGTTGAGCGTCATGCGCCCAGCGGTGAGCGTGAGTTTCGTACCCTTGCCGCGTGTGAGGTTGTTGTCGATCCCCCAGGCGAGGCAGGCGCCGGCGATGGCGACCGCGCCCAGTCCGAATCCGCTGCCGGTGCCCTGCCAGGCCAGCAGCGCCGCGCCCGCCAGGATCGCTAACGCCCCGAGCAGCAGTCGGCGATCAACATTCTCGCGGAACACCGCCCAGGCAATGCCCATCGTCGCGAGGCCCTCGAGGTTGAGAAGTAGTGCGGCCGAGGAGGCTGGCGTGGTCGTCAGGCCAAGCATCAGCAGCAGCGGGCCGGCAACGCCCCCGGCAAGCACCACGAGTGCCATCCAGCCCCAGTCGCCACGAACGAGCGGCGCTTCGTTGCTCACCCGTCTTCGCAGCACCCAGACGAACGCCAGCCCTAACCCCGATCCCAGATAGAGCAGGCTCGCCAGCAGCCAGGGGTTCACGCCTTCGCCCAGGAGCGCCTTGGCGAGCGGCGTGCTCGCCCCGAACAATGCCGCCGAGGCAATGCCGAACGGCGCGCCCGGCCAGGCGACCCAGGATCTGAGGCTCATGCTGTCGCCTCCGTCACCAAAGGCCGATCCGCTTCGCCTTCCTTGCGGCGGACGAGCCGATAGAGCGCGGGCAGCACCAACAGGGTGAGCAGCGTCGACGAGATGACACCGCCGATGACCACCGTCGCCAGCGGCCGTTGCACCTCGGCCCCCGCGCCGACGTTGAACGCCATCGGCACGAAGCCGAGGCTCGCAACCAGCGCGGTCATCAGCACCGGCCGCAGGCGCGTCAGCGCGCCCTCGCGGATCGCGTCCTCAAGGCTGCGGCCTTCGGCCAGCAGCGACCGGATGAAGCTCAGCATCACCACTCCGTTCAGCACCGCCACGCCCGAGAGCGCGATGAACCCGATGCCTGCCGAGATGGAGAGCGGCAGCCCCCGGATCAACAGCGCCGCAACGCCGCCGGTGAGTGCCAGCGGCACCCCGGAGAAGACGATCGCGGCGTCCCGACCCGAGCGGAACAGCGCATAGAGCAGGCCGAAGATCAACAGCATCGCCGCCGGCACCACCAGCTGCAGCCGCTTGGCAGCGGAGATCAGCTGTTCGAAGGTGCCGCCGTAGCTCACCCAGTAGCCGGCGGGCATCTCGACCTGCGCCCCGACCTTGCTGCGGAGCTCCTCGACGAACGAACCGAGGTCGCGGCCGCGGACATTGGCGGTGACGACGACGCGGCGCTTGCCGTCTTCGCGGCTGACCTGGTTGGGGCCGATGACCACCTCGACCTTGGCGACGTCCTCGAGCGGCACGAAGCCGCGTGGTTCGCCGCCGCCGGCTCCCAGCGGGATGCGCAGCCGGCCGATCTCGTCGACCCGCGTGCGAAGATCTTCGGGCAGGCGGACGATAATCGCGAAGCGGCGGTCGCCCTCGAAAATCTGTCCGGCGGGCGCGCCGCCGATCGACACCGCGACCACGTCCTGCACGTCGCCGACATTGAGACCGAGCCGGGCGAGCGCGGCTCGGTCGGGCGTGATCTGCAGCACTGGAAGGCCTGTGACCTGCTCGACGCTCACGTCCTGCGCGCCATCGATGCCCGCCACGACCTTCTCGATCGCCTGGCCGATTTCGTGCAGCTGGTCGAGATCGTCGCCGAACACCTTGACCGCGACATCGGCGCGCACCCCCGACAGGAGCTCGTTGAACCGCATCTGGATGGGCTGGGTGAACTCGTAGTTGTTGCCGGGGATGGTCCGGGCCGCCGCGTGCATCTCGGTGACGAGCTGGGTCCGGGGCTTGCGCGGGTCGGGCCATTCGTCGCGAGGCTTTAGCATCACGAAGGTATCGGCGACCGAAGGCGGCATCGGGTCGGTCGCGACCTCGGCGGTGCCGATCTTGGCGACGATCCGCTCGACCTCGGGGAAGCGCTTGAGCCGCGCCTCCAGCGCTCTCTGCATCTCGATTGCCTGGCTGAGGCTGGTGCCGGGAATACGCAGCGCATGGAGCGCGATGTCGCCTTCATCGAGATTGGGCACGAACTCCGATCCCATGCGGCTGGCGGCGAGGCCGGCGAGCGCGACCAGCGCCACCGCGCCGACCACGACCGCGACGCGCAGCCGGAGCGCCATGTCGAGCGCGGGGGCATAGGCCTTGCGCGCGAGAACCATGAGCCGGCTTTCCTTCTCCTCGACCCTGCCCGTGACGAACAGCGCGACCGCCGCCGGCACGAAGGACAGCGACAGGATCAAGGCGGCGCTGAGCGCCATGACCACGGTGATTGCCATGGGATGGAACATCTTTCCCTCGACGCCGGTCAGCGCGAAGATCGGCACATAGACGAGCGCGATGATCAGCACGCCGAACAAAGACGGGCGGATCACCTCGGATGTGGCGGATGCCGCGAGATCGAACCGCTCCGTGCGCGTCAGCAGCCGGCCATGCCCATGCTGCGCCTCGCCGAATCGGCGCAGGCAATTCTCGACGATGATGACCGCGCCATCGACGATCAGGCCGAAGTCCAGCGCACCGAGGCTCATCAGGTTCCCCGACACGCCCGCCTGGAGCATCCCGGTGATCGTCATCAGCATCGTGATCGGGATGACCGCGGCGGTGATCAGCGCCGCGCGGATATTGCCGAGCAGCAGGAACAGTACGACGATGACGAGCAGCGCGCCCTCGGCGAGGTTCTTCTCGACCGTGCCGATCGCGCGCTCGACGAGCTCGGTGCGGTCGTAGATCGCCTCGGCTTTGACGCCGGCCGGCAGCGCTTTGGCCGCCTCGGCAAGCCGTTCGGCTGCTGCGCGGGCAACGATCCGGCTGTTCTCGCCCGCGAGCATGAACACGGTGCCGAGCACAACCTCGCGGCCGTTCTCGGTGGCGGCGCCCGTGCGCAGCTCCTCTCCCAGGCCCACGTCGGCGACATCAGCGATGCGGATCGGCACGCCGCCGCGATTGGTGACGATGATCGACTTCAGATCGTCGATACCCGACGCCTGGCCGGGCACGCGGATGAGATACTGCTCGCCATAGCGCTCGACATAACCAGCACCGACATTGGCGTTGTTGCGTCCAAGCGCCTGCACGACATCGTTCAGGGTGAGGCCGTAGGCGGAGAGCCGCTCGGGCAGCGGCGTCACATGATATTGCCGCTCGTAGCCTCCAATGCTGTTGACCTCGGTGACGCCGGGCGTGTTCCTGAGCTGCGGGCGGATCACCCAGTCCTGGAGCGTGCGTAGATCCTCGGGACTGTAGGCGCTGCCGTCGGGTTTGCGCGCACCCGGCTGCGCCTCCAGCGTGTACATGAAAATCTCGCCCAGGCCCGTCGCGATCGGCCCCATCTCGGGCACCACCCCTTCGGGCAACTGGTCGCGCGCGTTCTGCAGCCGTTCGTTGACGAGTTGCCGCGCGAAATAGATGTCGGTGCCATCGGCGAAGACCGCAGTCACCTGGGAGAGCCCGTAACGCGAGACCGAGCGGGTATATTGCAGCCCCGGCAGACCCGCAATTGCGGTCTCGACCGGGAAGGTCACGCGCTGCTCGGCCTCGAGCGGCGAGAAGCCCGCCGCTTCGCTGTTGATCTGGACCTGGACGTTGGTGATGTCCGGAGTCGCGTCGATGGGCAGGCGCTGGAACGCCCAGATGCCGATGGCGCAGAGCAGCGCGACGGCGGCCAGTACCGCCCAGCGGAACCGGATCGCGCCGGCGACGAGCCTTTCCAGAATCGGTGGGCGTTCGAACAGCGGCGGACGGGCGGGAGCCTCAATGGTCATGGCTCGCCCCCGACTTCTCGACATCCGCGCGGATCAGGAAGGCGCCGTCGGTCACATATTCGGTGCCGGGTTCGAGCCCGCCGAGGATCTCGGTCCACTCGGGCGTGCGCCGCCCGATCTCGAGCATCCGCACCTCATAGGTGTTGCCGACTTTGGCATAGACCACCTCGAAGTCGCGGAAGCGCTGGATCGCCTTGGTCCTGACCGCGAGCGGGACATTCGCCGACGCGACTGCGAACTGTCCCTCGACGCCCATGCCGGGACGGAACATGCGCGCCGCCGATTCCGGTAGGTGGACATGGGCCATCAGCGTCTGGCTGGCGAGATCGGCGGTCGGCAGGACCGCCTCGACCGCGGCCTCGATCCGCGCCTCTCCGGAAAGACTGCGCACGCGCACCGTCTGCCCGACACGGACGCGCTCGGCATCGCGCGGATACACGAAGAACTCGGCGTGGAGCTTCGCCGGGTCGGCGATCACGAACAGCGCGCGATCGCCGGTTACGTCGCCGACATTGGCGTTCTTTTCGATGATCGTGCCGCTGATCGGCGCCGGCACCGCGTAGGTCTGGAGCGAGTGGCTGGATTCGACGCGGAGCAGGGCCTGACCCTTGCGGACCTGCTGGCCGAGCTGCCCGCTCATCCAGACGATCTGCCCCGGCAGCCGCGCCCGGACATCGGCCTTGCCTTCGGGCGTGATCTCGATCCGTCCGGCCATGTCGATGAGCTCGGCGATGGCGACGGGTCCTGCCCGTTCGGACTTCACACCGCCGGCGCGCGCCGCCTCGGCGGAAATCGTCGTGCGGCCCTCGTAGGAGGCATAGGACCAGCTATGTGTGCGCCCGCCCTCGACCGCGCGCACCTTGACGTCGAACGAATGCGGCTCATGCACGACGCCGCCTCCCAGCAGATAGTCCTCGCGCGGCGTGAAGGCGAAGCGGTCGATCCGGCCGCCGAGCCGCGTGAGTTCGACGCCGAGTTGCACTTCGCCCGGCGTCACGGGCTTGCCGCCGCGATAGGCGTAGACGTGGAACTCGGGTTCGACGCCATCCTCGAAGATGGTCATCTCGACCGCGAAATCGCCATCGCGCAGCATTCGTCCGCGATGCGGGCCGCGCTCATAGTCGGCGGCCTTGGCGGCGGGTTCTTCCCCGGTTTCGTTGGCGGCGGGGCTGCCGCTGCAGGCGGCCAGCAAGGCGCAAGCGGCGAGGATGCCGCCGCGTACAAGGAAGGAGGTCTTCATCAGCGGTTCTCCGCGCTGGCGATGAGGGGAAGATGGCGGCCGGTTAGCCGGTCGAGCCGGGCGCCGATGAGATGGAAGCGGCGCAGCAGGTCGATGCGGCGCGAGCGCAGCTCGATCACCGCCTGGCTCGCCTGGCTCACCTCGAGAAAGGTGAAGGCGGTGCCGCCGCGCCGGAAGCCGTCGCGCACCATGACCACCGCACGTTCGGCGCCCGGCAGCACTTCGCGGTCGAGCCGAACGATTTCGGTCGCGAGCGCGGCGCGTTCGGCCGTGAGCCGGTCGATCTCGCGTCGCCGTTCGACCCGTGCCACCGCGATCTCGGCTTCGGCCGCTTGGGCATCGGCACGTGCGCGCTCGACATTGCCGCGATTGGCGGAACGGTTGCCGAGCGGGATAGAGCCGCCGACCACCAGCGCGACGTCGTTGCCCTGGCCGAAATGCCGCACGCCGACCCGCGCGGTCGGATCCCCCGCATTGCCGGTCTCGGCAAGGCGAACGCGCGCATCAGCTGCGGCGCGCTCGGCGTCGAGCAAGGCGAGATCGGGAAGATCGCCCTCGGCGGCGGGAGCGGCGGCGAGATTGGTGAACGGCGCGGTGTCGAGCCGATAGTCCGCCGTGCCGCCCCACCAGGCGGCGAGATAGGCGCGGGCGATGCGGGCGGCCGCCTGGGCCTGGTCGAGCGCGATCCGCGCCTGCGCCACCGACGTTTTCGCGCGCTCGGCCGCGAACAGCGGATCGAGCGCAGCGGCGACCCGGCGACGGACTTCGGTTTCAACCCGCTCGGCCTCGGCGAGCCGCTGTCCGGCGACCGCCACCGCCGCCTCGGCGGAAAGCGCCTCGACCCATGCCGCCTGCACCTGGGCGAGAAGGTCGAGCATCCGTAGCCGCGTACGCGCCGACGTCACGCCTACCGACGAGCGGGCGGCGCCGATGCGGGCTTCGCGCTTGCCGCCGCGTTCCCAGGTGCGCTCGTACCAGGCCGTGGTCTGCGAACGGTCGATCGGCGAATAGGGGCCTGTGCCGGCGAAATCCTCGACGTCGACGCCGATCACGTCGCGGGGACGGACATCGGCCTGGGCAATAGCGGCGTTCGCCGCCTGGAGTTGGGCCGCAGTGGCCGCGACGACGGGATCGCCGCTCGCCACCCGGGCCAGCGCATCGGAAAGCGTCAGGTTTTGGGCCGAAGCCGCCTGCGCGTAGAGGAAAAGTGGAAGCACGGCGCAGAGCACCGGCATCTTGGCAAGGCGCGCGTGGGCACGCGCGCGATCGAATGAAAACATGAAAGGCCTCGCAAGACGGCACGACACATCCGCGCCGAACCTGCGACGCGGGGCTCAGGCGTTTGGGCCGAGATCCTTGGGAGGTCGTTCGGGGCCGCGCGCCTTCACGCCGAGCGGCCGTCGCTGCGGCTCGAAAGTGCCCGCGCTGGCGGCCAGCGCGAGTATCGCCGCCGGCGCCTGATCGGGGACGATCAGGCCGGAGCCGCCATCGGCATGGTGGTGATGACCGCCGGCAAGATGCCCGACAGGATCGTCGTCGCTGTCGTCCGGCTGCGGGCTGTGATGATCGTCGGCATGATCCAGCTCGAGCGAAAGATCGCCCAGGAGCATGTGCTCATGGGCGATCGGCGCGCCCGGCGCATGCTGGATTCGGTCCATGGAGTTAGACAGCGACATCCCCGCAAACACGAAGACGAGCGCGATGCAGAGCATCGCGGTCAACCGCTTTACGATGGAGGTTTCGCTGGTTTGCACATTGAGTCACTAACCGTCCGCTTGTTTTCAGGCAAGCCAACTCGGCATGAGCAAAGCAATCTTGGCTTTTCTAATGAAGCGGGCGCGCTTTGCTTCGCGGATTGCCGTTGTAACAGCACGACGACAGTTAGCTCTGAAAACTCCAAGCCATCGGCAGGATCTCTGCCGGTGGTGCAGGGCGGACTGGCGTATCCTCACCTCATAAGAGCGAGTTCGCCCTGTGCGGCATGTTTCGTGAGACTGGTCGCAGACACGAGGCCCCGGGCGTCGCCGATCAAGGTATAGACGGCGTGGCGCTGCCCGCCGCGGTTTCGATGGTCGACGTGATAGCCCTGATAATGACGGCGCATGAGATCGGCGTTCACCAATTCGGAGACGGCGCGGCTGAGGTTACTCTTCCCGGTGGTTCGCATGCGTGCGCGCATTTCCTCTGCGATCGTTCGTTGCGTTTCCTGTGCATCGCCGGTGAGCATTCCACTTCTGTCCAGATCCCTACGAACGCGATCTGCCAACGCTGCGCTGCGGGATACTCGATGAGACATCGGTGTGAGCGCGTCGCAGAGCCAGTCGCGCAGCGAAACAAGCTCGTTGTCCCGCTTGATCCAGGGACCGGCGCTCCCGTCGGGGCCGGCGACCTGCGCAATCAAGTTGAGCAGCATGAAGGCATAGCGGGGACGGCTTGAGACCTGCGCCAATCTCTCGAGCACGGCTGCGATATCGCAGCTGCTGGAAGATTGGAGAGGAGCGCCGGGATGAAACATAACGCGACTGAATCAAGCACAGACAAGGATCAATGTGAATCCGAAATTCGCACCGTGGAGCGTCCTTTGTCGCCTATGACACTTTACCAGCAGGCAAAGTGTCATAGGCGATTCATCCAAGCAGGTTTGTTGCGAATCGTTCTCAACTCACCGTGATAATCGCGGAGCTGGCCGCTTAACGCTGGACGAGAAGTTCTTTTGGCGACGAGCTTCGACCGTCTATGGCGAACAGGATAAGAGACTGCGGCCGCCTGGACGACCTCACGCGTTTCGCACAGGAATGTGCGCGTGCTGGAAACCTCGGCGATTTGCAAGGCACGATCGATGCGGCCGTGCGCGAACTCGGCTTCCGCTGGTTCACGCTGCTCCACAATGTCGATCTTCGGCACGGAGGCGGGCAGCGCCTGTTCCTCACCACCTATCCGCCGGCCTGGCTCGAAGAGGTGCTCGAGGAGCGCCACTATATCGAGGACCCCATCCACGCGGCCTGCGCCCGCACGCCATCGGGGCTCGCCTGGGATCGGGTGGGCGACGTGCTTGAGCTTTCGTCGCGCCAGCGAAGCATCCTGAAACGCGCCAGGGATCATGACCTTGCAGCGGGCTATAGCTTGCCGATCAGGACGCCGGGTGAGCCTGAGGCGATTTTCACCGTCGCCCGACCGCGTGATGAACCGCTGGATGCGGCGGAAATTCTCACCGCCCGGTTGCTGGGATCGGTCGCTTATGACCGGGCGCGCGAACTGCTCGGCGAAGAGATAAGGACCTTGGCGTTCGTTTCCCTCAGTCCGCGCCAGGTCGAGTGCATCGCGTTCGTGGCCCAGGGTAAGAGCGATTGGGAGATTGCCCAGATTCTCGGGCTTAGCCGCGACACCGTGCATGAATATGTTGAATCCGCGCGTCGGCGCTACGGTGTGCGGCGCCGAACGCAGCTGGTGCTGCGCGCGGTTCGCGACGGTCATCTCAATATGGACGCGCTCCTGTGATCTCGCTCGGGCCGTGATGATCGGGCTTGGGCAAGTTCAGGACTTCTGCGCGGTCGCCGCGATAATCAAGGACAGCCAAGCACTGGCCGGCCTGATGGCCGAAATTACGCGTGCGATGGGCTTTCGGTACGTTTCTCTGGTCCACCATATCGACCTCAAGCCAGCGGTGAGCTCTGTCCATATCGTCGATTATCCACCAGAATGGGTGGAGCGTTTCCAGGCGCGTCGCCTCTATGCCAGTGATCCGATCCACCGGGCCAGCCATCGCACTAATATCGGCTTTGCCTGGTCGGCGGTGCAATCCCTTATCACGCTTAGTGCTGCTGATCGGTCGATCCTGGCGGAGGCGCACGACGCCGGGCTGGGCGATGGTTTCACGGTTCCTGCCCATATTCCGGGGGAAGTGAATGGGTCCTGCTCATTCGCCATGGGGTCAGGCGACGTGCTCGATCAACGACAGCTCCCGCTCGTCCAGCTGATCGGCAGCTTCGCATTCGAAGCCGCGCGCAGGCTTTCCCGTCAAACCCCAGCTCCATGCGAAGGCCCGTGCCTGACTGAGCGGCAGGCCGAATGTGTGGCGCTGGTAGCACGCGGGAAAACCGACTGGGAGATTAGCCAAATCCTCGGCATTGGGCAGGAAACGGTGATCCAGCATGTCAAGGATGCACGCGACCGCTACGGCGTGACGAAGCGCACGCTGCTGGCGATCCGCGCATTGTTCGATGGACAGATCAGCTTCGCAGATGTTTTCGGGCGATGATCTCCCCAGGACAGGGGATAACCGAAAGAACGCGGGCCTGATCGACTGACCGCCTCACCAAAGGAGGCTGTCATGCATATCGCAACCGGCGCTGCCCGCGCCATGGAAAACCGCCTGTTCTGTTCGATGTTCGAGGAACGCAAACGGGTATTCGTCGATCTTCTGCGCTGGGACGTGCCGGTCTTTGCCGGTCGTTATGAAATCGACCAGTTCGACAATGACCGTGCCGTCTACATCGTGATAGCCGACGCCGAGGGCGAGCATCTTGCCTCGGCGCGGCTGCTTCCGACGACCGGTGACCATATTCTCGGCACCATTTTCCCCGAGCTGTGCGAACAAGTGCCTCCCCGGGGTGGTGCGATCCTCGAGATCACGCGCTTTTGTCTTGCACGACGATTGCGCGCACGAGAGCGCCTGGAGGTGCGCAATCGGCTGGTGTCCGCGCTCGTCGAATATGCGCTCGGCAATCATATCGACAGTTACACCGGCGTTGCTGAGTGGTTCTGGTTCCAACAGATCCTGAGCTTTGGCTGGGCATGCCGTCCCCTCGGCCTGCCCGCCTCAACAAGCAGCCGCTGCCTTATCGCCTTACAGATCGACATCAATGGCAGCACCCGCGAGCAGCTGCAGGCCAGCGGCATCTGGCGCTCGGTCGGCCTTGCCGATCTTGCCAAGGCTGCTTGAAGAGGGCACCATGACAAATCTCTCCCCCTATCGCCCAGCTGCCGAACCTGCGGTCGATGACGATTTACAGCGGCACGGCTTCTGCGTGTTGCGGGACATCGCATCCAAGACAGAGGTCGCGGAGATCGATCAGGCCCTCGATCCGCGGTTTGCCGCCACACCCTTTTGCCAGGGCGGCTTCTACGGTCCGCTCACCAAGCGCTTTGGCGGCCTTTTGAAACGCGTACCCACTGTCGAGCGACTCGTGCGCCATCCTGCGATCATGCGCCTGGTGCGGTCGGTTCTCGACCCCTGGTGCGATACCATCCAGCTCAACCTCACGCAGGCGCTCGAACTGCATCCAGGAGCGCCGGCGCAGTTTCCTCACAGGGACCAGGATATGTGGCGCGGCCCGGCCGGCGAGCTCGAATATCTCGTCAACGTGATGTGGCCGATTTCTCCGTTCAAGGCTGAAAACGGCGCCACATTGATCTGGTCCGGGAGCCATAATGCCGGCTCCATGGTCAAGGACGCGCAGCCCATGGCGGTTGAGGCGGAGCCGGGCTCGGCGATCCTCTTCCTCGGTTCTACGCTGCATGGTGCCGGCGCCAACATGACCGGCGCGATCCGGCGTGGCATCATCGTCAGCTATTGCCTGGGCTGGCTGAAGCCCTACGAAAATCAATGGCTGACCTATCCGCCCAATGCGGCCCGTGCGTTCGATCCAGACCTTGCCGCGCTGGTCGGCTACCAGCAGCACCGTCCCAATCTCGGCAATTATGATGGCCAGTGTCCGTCCGTCCTGCTTCGGGGCGAACCGCCGGAATATCTGGCTGCCACCGATGCTCTGCGACCCGATCAGGAAAGTGCGCTGGCCGAATTTCTGGACCAGCAACGCACGAGCCTACTCCCCCCGGCTGGGGGGATTGCCGAAATCGGGGCCGGGCGGAACAAAAGAGAGGTGAAATCCAACGGATAGCTGACGCCAATTCCCGACGCGGGAGGTGTCTCTCACGGGGGAATGACCCGATGCAACGCGTGACTCTCAGCCTGGCGGTGCTCGCCATGGGCACCGCCCTTCAACCGACTCCCGCGCGAGCGAATGACTTGGGCTGCCAGGTTCTCCTGTGCCTTTCTAATCCTGGTGGCGCGACGCAATATGCCCAGTGCGTCGCGCCCATGACCAAGTTGTGGCAGCGCTTGGCCACCGGCGGCTCTTTTCCCGGCTGTAGCGGCGGCGGTGTTGCTCGTACCAAGGTCCACGATCGCGATTCCGCAACGCGGCGCCGGGTTGTCATGACTTTCAGCGATGGACGCCGCGAGACCTACTCGCTGGCCCATATCGAGCGGCTGCAGGATCTCGCTCGATGATCCTCGACGTCGCCAGTCTTCTCGCCCTTGCAGGCTCATGCGCGCCAAGCGTGGCGCCTGAGACGCTGATCTCGATCGTTCACACGGAAAGCCGATTCAACACGCTGGCGATCGGGGTCAACAGTCCGGGTGCGCGCAAGCCGGTGCCGGCGACGAGGGCACAGGCGATTGCCGCCGCGCGTCGCCTCATTCGCCAAGGCTACAACATCGATTTGGGCTTGGGGCAGATCAACAGCGCCAACCTCGGATGGCTGGGTCTGTCGGTGGAGGATGCCTTCGAGCCGTGCCGCAACCTTGCCGCCGCCGCGCGGGTGTTGACGACCAACTATCAGTCGGTGGCGCACTCCGCCCAGAGTTCGGACCATGCGATCGCAACAGCGCTCTCGCTCTACAATACTGGCGATCGGCGGCGCGGCTTTCGCAATGGTTATGTCGCCCGGGTCTATGCCAGCGCGTCAACCGTCATTCCCCTGATCCGCGGCAGGCACCCAGCGTCGGTGATGACCGCGCCTGTCCGGCTTGCCGATGCGGTGATCGCCAAACCGCAACCCACTGCGCTCGCTGCGACGCAGGCCGCTGGTTGGAACATCGCCGCAGATGCCCGGCAAGCCTCGCTCATGGTCTTCGGGGACGGGACAACTTCTCAGAAAGGACAGCATCCATGACAGCGATCACCGCCCGCCTGGGCTCCCAGCCCCAATGGGCGCGTCTTCTGCTGCGCATCGCCGGCATCGTCGGCCTGGCGATGCTTCTCTCGTTGCTGCTGAGTGATCCTGCTCATGCGCAAGGTGCGGACGGCATCACCTCCATGGCCGAGAACATCAAGACCTGGCTAACGGGAACCTTTGCCAAGACGATTGCGGTGATCGCCGTCGTCATCGTCGGCTTCATGTTCTTCACCGGACGGGCGAGCCTCGGCCTTTTGGTGACGGTCATCGTCGGCATTTTCATCGTCTTCAGCGCGCAGTGGATCGTCGATACCATCACCGGTGGCGCGTGAAGGAGGCCGCGCCCTCGAACGAGCGGCTGCGCGAGGAAACGCTTTTCCTTGCGGTGACCCGGCCGACGATGTGGCTGGGCGTGCCGCTCGAAGCATCCTTGCCGATTGCGCTTGCTGCCTGTCTCACCCTGATCGTCAGCGGCAATCCGCTTTACGCGGGGGCGATCGGCGGCGCGTGCCTCGCGGTGGCGCGCCTCATCGTGCGCCACGACGCCAATGCCTTTCGCCTGCTATGGTTATGGACTTTGACCAAGGCGCGCTGCCGGAACCGCGGCTGGTGGGGCGGCAGTTCCTATTCGCCGCTGCCGGTCGCGGGGATGAAGCGCAAGGGTTTCGCGCGTGGCTAGCGCCGCCGCCCAGCTGCCGCCGCGCAAGACGCCTTGGCGGGTTCTGACCCGAGAAGCGGAGCCCGGGCGCTATCTTCCCTATGCCCGCCATGTGACGCCCGATGTGATTGCGCTTGATAGCGGCGATCTCATGATGATGTTCCGCCTCGAAGGCATGGCTTTCGAGACGGCTGATCCGATCCACCTCAATGATTGGCACGAGAAGCTCAACGGCACTTGGCGCAACATCGCCGACGATCGGCTTGCGATCTGGACCCACATCGTCCGCTCAGCCGTAGGGGACTATCCCGAAGGGCAGTTCCGCTCAAAGTTCGCCGCCGAGCTCGACGCTAAATATCGGGCGCGCGTCACCGCCAAGCGGATGTTCGTCAATGAGCATTATCTGACGCTTCTCATGCGTCCGGCAGTCGGATCGGCCGACCGGACCGGGCTGCTGCTCAAGCGGATCGCGAAAGCCAAGGCCGCAGAGGAGGAGGTCGATCCCGATGAACTGGCGCGCTTCGAGGAGAAGGCGCGCGACATCGAGAAGCTGCTCCGCCGCTGCAGTCCGGCGCGCCTTGCTCTCTACGAGCATAATGGCCTGATCTTCTCCGCCCCGCTTGAGGTGCTCGAGCAAGTGATGATGGGTGCGCGATCCAGGGTTCCGCTCGTCCGCGGGCATCTGGGATCCGCGCTTTACGGCGAGCGCGTGATCTTCGGACGTGAGACGGTCGAGATCCGTGCCCATGACACGAGCCGCTGGCAGGGAATCTTCGGCATCAGGGAATATCCCGCGCTGACGCGCCCGGGACAGATGAATGCCTTGCTCGGCCAGGATTTCGCCTTCGTCGTCTCGCAATCCTTCACCTTCATGGGCAAAGCGCGGGCAGCCGAACGTCTGCGCCGCCGGCAAAACCAGATGGCCTCGACCGAGGATGCCGCAGCGAGCCAGGCGCTCGATCTCGCCGATGCAGCCGACGATCTGCAAAGCAACCGGTTCGTGCTCGGGGAGCATCATTTCTCGCTGGCGGTCTTCGCCGACAGCCAAAGGCGACTTGCCGACAATCTCTCGGCCGCGCGCGCGGCACTGGCCGATGCTGGTTTGGTGGCGGCGCGCGAAGGACCAGCGCTCGAAGCAGCGTTTTGGGCGCAGCTGCCCGGAAATTTCGCATGGCGGGCGCGGCCAGCGGCGATCACCTCGCGCAATTTTGCTGCCTTGGCGCCGTTCCATACCTATCCCGCAGGCCGGGCCAAGGGGAACCATTGGGGGCCTGCGATCGCCATGATGAAGACGGCCGCGCAATCGCCCTATTATTTCAACTTCCATGTTGGCGACTTGGGTCACACACTGATCATCGGTCCTTCCGGCGCGGGCAAGACCGTCGTCCAGAATTTTCTGATGGCGCAGCTCGAGAAGACGGGCGCGCAGCAGATCTTCATCGACAAGGACCGCGGCGCGGAGATCTATGTCCGATCCGCGGGCGGGATCTATCTGACGCTGAAGAATGGTGAGCCTACGGGTTTCGCTCCGCTGCGGGCACTCGACTATGGTCCGCGCAATCTTGTCTTCCTGGGGCGCCTGATCCGGCAGCTGGTGACGCCGGTTGGAGGCCAACTCGGCGTCACGCAGGAGCGCATGATCGATGAGGGGCTGGCCTCGCTCGGACGCCTTGCGCCGGAGGACCGCTCCATTCTCGCGCTTCGCCAGCTGCTCGGTCAGCGCGACCCGGAAGGCATCGGTGCCCGGCTGGAGAAATGGGCGCGGGGCGGTTCGCTCGGCTGGGTGTTCGACAATGAGATCGACGCTTTGTCGCTGGAGGCGCCGTTCGTCGGCTTCGACATGACCGATTTTCTCGACAACCCCGAAGTGCGCACGCCGCTCATGATGTACATGTTCCACCGGATCGACGGTCTCCTCGACGGCCGGCGGCTTGTGATCGATATCGACGAATTCTGGAAAGCCTTGGGGGACGATGCGTTCCGCGCCTTCGCGCAGGACGGCCTCAAGACCTACCGCAAGCAGAATGCCTTTCTTGTCTTCGGCACGCAAAGCCCTGCGGATGCGCTGCGTTCGGACATTTCGCACAGCATCATGGAGCAGGTTGCGACCAAGATACTGCTTCCCAACCCCTATGGCCGCGAAACGGACTATGTCGATGGACTGGGTCTGACCCAGGCGGAATTCAAGCTCATCCGCCACGATCTGAATCCGGAATCCCGCCGGTTCCTGGTCAAGCAAGGCCATGACTCAATCGTCGTCGAGCTCGATCTTGGCGGTCTCTCCGACGAGCTGGCAGTTCTCTCGGGCACCACGGAAACGGTGACGCTGCTCGATGCCATCCGCGCCGAGGTCGGCGACGATCCCGAATACTGGCTGCCCCTCTTTCACCAGCAGCGTCGATCTCCATCGAGCAGGAAAGGATGAGCTATGCGTAAAGGCGGATTCGCAGCGATCGGTGCGATTATCCTGGGAACGGCGGGTCCGGCCGCCGCCCAGGGCATACCGGTCTATGACAGCTCCGGCTATTTGCAGGCGCTCGCCACGGTCAAGAACACCCTGTCCATGATCGACCAGGGCAAGGAGCAGATCGCCGAGGCCAAGCAGCTCTACGGTAGCTTCAATCAGGTCACCGACGTCAATGGCATTGCCCCGTCGCTATCGACCGATGCCATGCGCCATCTTCTGCCGCCTGAGGCCCGCGACCTCGGCAGGCTGATGTCGTCGGAAAATGCCAGCCTGGGATCGCTTGGCAGTGCCGCGACCCGCATTCGCGATGCCAACCGCATTGCACTGCCGGAGCTGCGGCCTGGCGCATCCGCTTATGAACGGGCGTCGCGCGACAACCTGTTGCGAAACGGCGATCTGGCCGCCCGCGATGCTGCGATAGCGGAGTCGGCCTACCGCGTCTCGGCCCAGCGCACCGCAGGCTTGGAAGAACTGCGCACCTCGCTCGATACGGCTTCGGACGCCAAACAGGTCATGGACATCCAGGCAAGGGTAGGGGTCGAAAACGCCCATATCCAAAATGATGCCCTGCAGTTGCAGGCGCTGCGGATGCGGCAGGAGTCAGGACGTCGTCTTCAGATGCAGCGCGACGATGAGCAGGATTTAGCCGACCTATCGGCAAGTTTGGGAGGCTCGTAATGCTCCGGGCCATTGTCGTAAGCGTTACTTTGGTTGGCTTGCTCGGGTGCAAACCGCCGACCGGAAAAGATGAGTATCGCAGTAACTCCGATCTGCGGAATCAAACGCTCAGGGATTGCGCGAACGGAACCCATCCAAGTTCCCGCGAGTGCGTCAATGCTCAGGACGTTAAAGATCTCGATGACCTGAAGCGGTCACTTTGACGGCGAGCTGACCCGCAATGGCCTCTACACTGTTCAACGATTTCTATATGCAGGTCGACAATCAGTTAGACCTGTTCCTCAACGAGCGTCTTCAAAACGTCGTTGAGGTTGTTCGCGGGCCGCTCGCCGTTGGGCTTGTTATTTATATCGCTTTGTTCGGCTACATGGTGATGCGCGGCATTATTAGCGAACCCTGGGGCGAACTATTCTACCGAATGGTCAAGCTCTGCCTGCTGTATATTGCCGCAACGACGGTCGCCTATTCCGAGTGGATCACCACGCCTCTTTTTCATGGGATGCCGGACGCACTCTCGCAGGCACTCTCCGGGCGGACCATCACCAGCGTGGGCGCTGCATTTGATGACTACTTCAATCAAGTCGACAGCATAGTTCTCATAATTCGCGCCAAAGCTGCGACGTATATTGAAATTAATCCGATGCGTTTGGTGCTGATCGCTCTAGCCGTTTGCCTCTACGCGCTGGCAGGATTGTCTGCCGCGATCGGTTTTTCAATTACTATTTTTGCCAAAATAGCGCTGGCCATTATTATAGCTCTCGGGCCAATTTTCATTGCACTTGCATTGTTCGAACCTACGCGCCGCTTCTTTCATGGATGGCTCGGGCAGGTCTTCAACTACATAGTCCTCATGGGAGTGATCATCGCGATCACGACGCTCATTTCTGATTTGGGCAGCATCGCAATCGCGGCTGCAGAATCAAAAGCTGATGTGACAATCGGTGCGGTTCTTTTCGCCGTTTATCTCTTCCTCGGGACCATTTTCTTTTTCCAGGCTCCGGCCATTGCCACCGGCATTGCGGGCGGCGCCGCTGCGGGGGTTGGTGCCTTCGCCGGGACCGCCTGGGGGACGATGGCATCTCCCCTCCGACAACGCCGCATTGCGCGCAACAGCCGCAATCTGGAGCGCGCCGCTCGTCGGGGCGGCTCCATCGAAGCGGCATAGTGAGACATCACCATGACCTTGCCCTGTCCTCAAAAATCGACGTTCACCATCCGCCAGGTTACTTTCTGCCTGATCGGCAGCCTTCCACTGCTGGGCCTCGCGGCATGCGCGTCCGGACCCAAGAAGCTGGCCGTTTGCAACGGGCACCATCTGCGTGACGTGAACATCTATGGGAGCGTTCTGCCCGGATCGCCGGTGCGGGCGACTACAGCGCCGCGCCCTGCGCCGCCCATTCCTCCCTTGTCTCATCCGCAGGTGGGCGATCCACCGCCTCCGCCCGCAGTGCCAGCGCCTCCGGACGACAAGGTTTCCTTTGCGCCAAAGGACATTCGTTATGCGAGTTGCTGACGATGACGCGGAGGCGGTGCCTACTTCCGGGCTCAAACGCTATTTCCAGGAAGCGCGAAGCTGGGACCAGGACAGGGTTCGATCGGCATTGCGATCGACGCGTATTGCTTGGACCGTGGCGACGGTAACCTCGATCCTTGCGGCCGCATCCATTTTTGCTGTCGCCGCGCTGGCCCCGCTCAAGACCGTCGTGCCCTATGTCATTCGGGTCAATCAGACTACGGGCGCGGTGGATGTCCAGACGGCGCTGACCCAGCGGCCGATGCGCTATGATGAAGCGGTCACCAAATACTTTCTCGCGCAATATGTCCGGACGCGTGAAAGCTGGATACCGGCGGCTGCCGAGGAGAATTTCCGCTTCGTGACAATCCTGTCGCAGCCGGCGGAGCAGCAGCGCTGGGCACGCTTCTTCAGCAACAACAATGCTGCCAGTCCCCAGAACGCCTGGGGGAAAAACGCAGTCGTCCAGGCGCGGGTGCGCAACATCGCCTTCATCAATGATCGGGTTGCCAATGTGCGATTCACACGGATCGTCCAGACCGAGACGGATACGCAGAGCAGCGATTGGATCGCCACGGTCACTTTCGCCTATGCCAACGCGCCGATGGCCGAAGGTGATCGCTTTCGGAACCCGCTCGGCTTCCAGGTCGAGAATTACCGCTCCGACCCGGAGGTAGTCCGATGAAAACATTGGTCGCTGCGGTTTTCATCGCGTTTGCATCCCTTTCTGCTGCCCATGCGGTTGAGGTCCCGCGTGGCGCTGCGTCTGACCCACGCGTCAAGTTCGTCGATTATGAGGAAGCGCAGGTCTATCGCATCGTCGGGACCTTCCGGACAGCAACCCAGATTGTCCTCAGCGAGGACGAAACGATTCAGCACGTAGCGCTGGGCGACACCGTCTCCTGGGAGGTGGCGGTGGCCGGCCACATCTTGTTCCTCAAGCCGCGCGAACGCGCTGGACCGACCAACCTTATCGTCACCACGTCTCGCGGCGGAACCTTAAGAAGCTATGCCTTTGAACTCACGGCTCGTAGTGGTCCGATCATCGGCCGCAACGGCCAGGCCTATTTCCAGGTCCGCTTCCGCTATCCGCGGGACGAGGTGGCGCGGGCCGAACGCCTGAGAGCGGCACAGATCGCGATGCAAGCGGCGGCGCTGGAGGCCCAGGCTGTTCGCGGTGCCCTCGACCATGCGGTGATCGAGGGTCCGCGCAACATGAATTATAAGGTGCAGGGTTCGAGCGATTTGCAGCCGTCGGAGGTCTCCGACAATGGCCAATTCACGGTTTTGCGGTTTCCGGCGAACCGGGAAGTTCCTGCCATTTATCTGGTGAGGCCAGACGGGTCCGAAACCCTGGTTCCCTTCGACGTTCGCGATGAATTCGTCGTCGTTCATTTGGTGGCGCGCCAACTGCGCCTGCGCCGGGGCGGCGAGGTGCTGTGCATCTATAACCAGGCGCCCGAACCTTATGGCGTCGATCATGGAACGAATACCGGATCGTCTCACGTCGAGCGCACCATCTCCCATCCGCAGGAATGAACCATGGCCGATGAACCGTCCCCTGTCGTGCGCCCGCTGCCCGGTGCCGATCCAACGCCCGAAAGGCACGAAATTCTTCACGAGCGTGGAATCGAGCCGATCGGCGGCACGACGCCCGCGCGGCGCAACACCGCGCTGATCTTCGCCGGCACGGCAATGGTCCTGGGCATTCTCTGGGTGAATTCCGGCACGGGCCAGCAATCCTCGTCTCGTGACCTCACCGCGCCGGCAGGTGCAGCCCGGGAACGACCCGATATCGTCGCTCGGGAAACAGTCGATTATGCCGCGGTCGCCCCTCAACGCCGACCGCTCGGGGCTGCCCGCGCGGACCCCAACGCGCCGGTGCTCAATCCTGCCGCTGGCGTTCCCGGACCTGAAGGCCAAATTGTGCCCGCCATGCAGCCGGGCGCGGCACCGAGCGGGACCAGTGCCGCTCGGCCAACGCTTGCCGAGCAGGCGCGGCGGTCCACGCTGATCGCCTATGGAGGTCGCGATCTTGGCCGCGAGGCCGGCGCGCCCACAGCTGCAGGGGCTGCCGGGGAAGCGCCCGACAACGCTGCCGGAGCGCCAGAGAGCGGCGAGGGCAGGGCGCCCAACGCGCTCGATCTTTTGCGGCAAAGCTCCTCGACCGGGGAAGCGCGGGCCTCGATGCTGCCGAACCGCAATTTTCTGATTACGGCGGGCACATTGATCCCCTGCATTCTGCAAACCGCCATCAATTCCGCGCAGCCCGGTTACACGTCCTGCCTGATCCCGCGAGACGTCTATTCCGAGAATGGCCGGGTCGTACTCATGGAAAAGGGCACGCGCGTTCTCGGCGAATATCGCGGCGGCATCCAGCAAGGGCAAAATCGCCTGTTCGTCCTCTGGACGCGAGCGGTAACGCCCCAGGGCGTGCGGATCGATCTTGCCTCGCCTGGCTCCGATGCACTCGGCCGAGCCGGGCTTGCAGGCGCGGTCGACAGCTTCTTCTGGGCGCGTTTTGGCGGCGCCCTGCTCCTCTCACTCGTCGATGATGCCGCCTATATCGCCGGACAGGCCGCCTCGAGCGGCAATGGCAATTTCAACAATGTGACCCGGGCGCCCAGCGAAGGCGCGGCGATTGCCTTGCAGAACAATATCAATATCCGGCCGGTCCTGAAGAAGAATCAGGGCGAGGAGGTCGGCATCTTCGTCGCCAAGGATTTCAACTTCGCCGACGTCTACAATCTGGAACTGCGGCGGTAAGCCATGCGCGATACCGCCGTCCTGCGCCACTATCTCGCGCCGCTCCTGCCCCTCCTGGAACCGGAGGATGTCACGGAGCTGGTGGTCAACCGCCCGGGAGAAGCGGGGATCGAGGACCGCCAAGGGTGGCGCTGGCAGGAGATGCCGGAGCTGGACAGCGACTGGCTTTCTACCCTGGCTGTTGCCGCGGCGAGCTTCACGCACCAGGATATCGATGGTCAGTCTCCGATCTGTTCGACAGTCCTGCCGGGCGGCGAGCGCTGCCAGATCGTCATACCGTCGGTCACCCCAAGCGGTTGCCCTTCCTTCACGATCCGCAAACCGTCGACCGTGACCCTGCCGATCGACCAACTGGCTGGGGCCGGGCTGTTCCGGATGACGCGCGCCAGCGCCAAGGGTCTCACCGATGTCGATGCGCGGTTAGTGGCGCTGCGCGACGCGGGCGACTGGCCGGAATTCTTCAAGGTCGCCGTTCCGGCACGCAAGAACATTCTGGTCAGTGGCGCCACGGGTTCGGGAAAGACGACCCTCGCGAAAGCGCTCATCCAGCTTATCCCACCGGAGGAGCGGTTGCTCACCATCGAAGACACCCGTGAGCTGGTCGTGCCTCATCGCAATGTCGTCCATATGGTCTATTCGAGCGAGGGGCAGGGCCTGGCCAAGGTTGGCGCCAAGCAGCTGCTCGAAAGCGCGCTGCGCATGCGGCCCGACCGCATCCTGCTCCAGGAGCTGCGTGACGGCACCGCCTTCTTCTATCTAAGGAACGTCAATTCCGGGCATCCCGGATCGATCACGACCGTCCACGCCGGTTCACCCGCCGGCGCGTTCGAACAGCTGACGCTGCTCGTCAAGGAATCGGAAGGCGGCCGCGATCTCGCCCGCGACGATATTCGCGGACTCCTTCGCATGCTCGTCGACGTCGTTGTGCAGACACGCCGTCACGGCGGGCGGTTTGAGGTCGACGAGATCTATTTCGAGCCGAGGATGGGCGATGCTGGCGCAGCGTAGTCCCTGGGCGATTGGCCTGTGCGTGATCGGCGCAATTCTGTTGTGGGCTGTCATTACCCTGTTCGTTGCCTTGTTCGGACTCGGGCAGATCGGACCTAATATCGATCTCGGCACTCTGCCGGCCTGGCTCTGGTATTATCGTGGTGATCCACTGCTCGGGGATTGGATCAAGCGGGGTGCGATGGCCGGCGCCGCCGTAATCGCGCTTCTTGTCCTCACGATCCTGCGGCGAGGCCCATCCTTGCACGGCAGGGCTCGGTTTGCACGCGAGGGCGAAATCCGACGCGAGGGGCTGCGTGCCCCGTCTGGCATTGTCGTTGGACGCAAAGCAGGGCGTTTCCTCATTTTCGGCGGAAACGAGCATGTCCTGCTCGAAGCGCCGACGCGCGCCGGGAAGGGCGTCGGTGTTGTCATCCCCAATCTGCTAACCTGGCCGGATTCGGTCGTCGTGCTCGATGTGAAGCGGGAGAATTGGAGTACCAGCGCCGGTTATCGCCAACGTGCCGGTCAATCGGTTTACCTCTTCGATCCGTTGGACCCTGAAGGGCGGACGGCACGGTACAATCCCCTGGCGCATATCCGGCGAGCCGATGACACCGAAGTCGTCAACGAGCTTCAGAAAATCGCAGTCATGCTCTTCCCCGCGCCGGAACGATCGGACCCGTTTTGGGCCGAAGCGGCGCGGGCGGCCTTCATCGGCGTCGGCGCGCTCGTTGCTGCCAATCCTGGCATGCCCTTCACGATCGGCGAGATCTATCGACGGCTGACCACTGGGGATCCCAAGAGCGATCTTCCCAAGGCCCTGGAAGAGGCGAGGGGGGCAGGACAGCGCCTAAGTCAGGCATGCGTCTCGGCAATCCAGGATTTCGCCTCGGCTTCGGACAACACCTTTTCCGGGATCAAGCAGACGATCACGGCGCGGCTCAATCTCTGGCTCAACCCCGTGGTCGATGCCGCGACCTCGGCAAGCGATTTCGACCTGCGCGAAGTCCGGGCGCGGCGCATGTCGATCTATCTCGGTGTCTCGCCCGACAATATCGACCGGATCGCGCCGGTTTACAGCCTCTTCCTGCAGCAGCTGGTGGATCTCAACACGCGCGATTTGCCCGACGCTGCCAGCAATGTCCCAGTCCTGATCCTGCTCGATGAATTCGCAAGGCTGGGGAAGGCCTCGGTCATCGCGGGCGGCTTTTCCTATGTCGCTGGATACGGCTTGCGCCTGCTGCCGGTGATCCAGAGCCGGGCGCAGCTGCGGGCCATTTATGGTCCCGATGTTACCGACGAAATCATCGCCAATTGCGGGCTTGAGGTGGTGTTCACGCCCAAGGAGCTGAAGGTCGCGAACGAGCTTTCAGAGCGGCTCGGCTTCTTCACGATGAATGTAAAATCGCGCAGCCGAACGATTCATGGGCTGTTGGCCAATCGCAGCATATCGGAATCCGATCAGCGCCGCGCCCTCCTGCTGCCGCAGGAGCTGATGCAGATGCCCAAGACCGAGCTCTTGTTGCTGCGCGGCGGGATCGCGCCGGTTCGTGGCAGGAAGATCGCCTTTTATCGAATGCCGCGCTTCACAAGGCGCGTGTTGGCGCCGCCCATTCTGCCGTCGCGGCCTATCCCCGCTGCTCAGCCCCCAACTGTTCTGCCGCCAGGCAAGCATCAGGTGGTGTCCCCTTACAATGACGCGGAGAAATCAACGGCGAAGAGCACGGGCGGGGCCTTGCTGGAAGAGACCAAGATGCGGGAAATGACCGATGGTGAACTGGCGGGCGCGGCTAAGATTACCGATGATATGTTGGTCCTGGGCAACCTGACCGACTTGCCGCCGCCCGGCGATGAGGCAGCGGCCATCGCTTTTGTGTCATCGATGATCGAGCGGGCGCTCGTGCAGACGGAAGGGGCGTCATCTTCACCCCTCATCCAGGAAAGGACAGATCATGGCCGCTGAAAAACCTGTGGTGCCACGCGGTATGAGCAAGCGTAGCAATACGATCGCTCAGGACGCGGCAGCCAAGTCGGCGAACGCGGCGCAATCGTCGCCCGAAGCAACCAAGAAGGGGAAGTCGATCGATCCGTCCGTTCTCCAGGCGGCGTCGTCTGGTGACATTCCTGATGCCTTGCGAAAGCGCTATTTCTCCACGACGAACAAATGGTCGGGCGAGCCTGCTTATTTCACGAGTGCGCAGGCTAAGGAACCGGCGTTCCGTGACCAGGGCAGACGGCTCATCACCTCCAGCGAGAGCGACGAAGTTGTGCGCGATCTCGTTGCCATCGCTCGCCATCGCGGGTGGTCACACGTCCATGTTACCGGCAGTGAGACGTTCCGAAGGGCAGCGTGGCTCGAAGCCAGTCGCCAAGGTTTGGAAGTACGGGGATATCGGCCGAGCGAACGGGATTTGCAGGAGCTGGATCGCGTGCGGCGCGATGCTAGTCGCAACAGCATCGCCCCTGCCGTCACTGCGCCGGCGTCGCGCGAACCTGGGCGGGATCGACGCCAGCCCGATGAGGCGTCTAGGCAAACATCGTCGGAGCAAAGCCGGGTGAAGAATGCGCGGGCGGCCCAGAGCCAGCTTCGCGTGATTGAGACGGTGGTGCGCGCGGCCTTGTTCGACAATCCCGATGCCGTTGCCAGGGTAATGAAGGTGGCAAACGACAAGGTGCAAACGCATCTGCAGGCAGGTCGGCAGTTTCAGGCAGCCAAGGTGCGGGACACCTCGGTCCGGGCGGTTGAGCCGTCAGGCCGGAACCGGCAGGAACCCGGCAAGGAACGAGCGCCGCTGCAACGATCTCGAGGCCGTTGATCGAGAGGGATTGAGCCTGACCAGCAAGGCTTTACCATATCGGTCATGGCCTATCGCTATCCGCCCGGCAGCCCGCTGCACCATGAGATCTTGAAGGCCAAGCAGCGCGAGCTGCGTGGCGATTTTCCGGAGCCGCTGACGCTCAGGGTGCATCGCGCGCTGTCGTGGCTGCGCCGTGCCGAGGCCGAGCAGGCCGATGAGGATGTACGTTTCATCCTGCTCTGGATCGGCTTCAACGCTGCCTATGCCGGCGACGTTGAAGCATCGCGGGTGATTGGTATCCCCGAGGGTGAGCGGGGATTGTTCCAGGCCTTTTTCGCAACCCTTGTGGGCTTTGATGGCAAACATCGCATCTACGACATGGTCTGGCAGCGCTTCCCTCAGGAAATCCGGGTGCTGCTCGCAAACCGCTATGTCTTCCATCCCTTTTGGCAGCATCACAATGGTGCGTCCGGCTATGCCGACTGGGCTGACAGGCTCGAGCGGTCGCGGACAGCGATAGGCGCCGCACTGCGCGATCATGACACGGCCAGGATACTCTCGATCCTGTTCGACCGGCTTTATGTGCTGCGCAACCAACTGGTGCATGGTGGCTCGACATGGAACAGCGATGTCAATCGCGCCCAGGTCAGGGATGGCGCCGCGCTGCTCGGCTGCTTGCTGCCGATCTTCATCGATCTCATGATGGACAATGCCGGGCATGAATGGCCGATGCCGAACTACCCGGTGGTGGAGTAGGGCGTGGCGGAAGTCTGGTCCGATCAGGAAATTGATCACATCGTCGCCGACTATTTCGCCATGCTCACCGACGAGCTGGTTGGTCGCTCCTTCAATAAAGCGGCGCGAAACCGCGATCTTCAAGCCGTGATCGACCGTAGCAAGGGCTCAATCGAGTTCAAGCATCAGAACATCAGCGCGGTCTTGCTCGGCCTTGGTCAGCCTTGGATCGAGGGCTATAAGCCGGCCGCCAATTTCCAGAATGCGCTGGTCGATGGCGTCCTGCGGTGGTTGGAGGCGCGGACCGAATGGCTGGCTCCCGACAGGCTCTCACGAGCTGCCCTGAACGTACCGGAAGCGCAAGGATCACTGCGGATCGGGCCGCCGCCCACGGTGCGCAACGAACCGTCGCCGATCGATCCAGCGTTCATGGCCGCGATCGGCCGCAAATATGATGTCGCCGAGCGCGACGCGCGCAACCGGGCGCTTGGCAAGGCGGGTGAAGAATGTGTGCTGCATCACGAGCGCCGTCATTTATCTGCCGCGGGCCGCGACGATCTCGCGGACAAAGTCCCCTGGACATCCGTGCAGGATGGCGATGGTTTTGGCTTCGATATCCGGAGCTTTGAGGCGGACGGGCGCGAGAAGCTGATCGAGGTCAAGACCACCAACGGATGGGAGCGCACGCCTTTTCATATCTCTCGCAATGAGCTGGCCGTCGCCGATACGAGGCGCGAGGAATGGTGCCTCATGCGGCTGTGGAATTTCGCCCGTGCGCCAAGCGCCTTCACGCTGCGCTCGCCCCTGAGCGATCACGCACAATTGACGGCGACCAGCTTCCTCGCCGAGCTCAATTGAAAACCGCCGCCACGAAGGGCGATACAAATCGGTCAATCAGGGCAGGGCCGGGAAGTCGGGACGCGCGTGGCCTTCGACCAGCGCCCGCAACCCCGCCGGTTCCAGCACCTCGACCTTGTCGCCCCATTGATAGAGATGCCAGGCCATTTCCAGCCAGCCTGCGGCTTTAAACCGGACAATCAGACTGCCGTCGTCCCGATATTCGGCCGACTGGTTGGGGTGGAACTGGAATTCCGCCGCACGCGAGGCTGCCTCGGGAAGAAACCGCCAGACGATCTCGCCATATTGGGCGGGGTCCTGATAAGCGCCGAAGGCCTGCGCCGCATGATCGTTCAAGGAAAAGCCGGATTGGATGGGAAAACTCTCATCGAGACATTCGGCGCTGTGAATGCGGTCCAGGCGAAAATGGCGGAGATTCTCGCCTCGATCAGCCTGGCGAGCAACGAGATAGCTGCGCAATCCCAGCAAGAGCCCATGCGGCTCGACCGTCCGGGTTTCTGCATCGGTGTCGCCATAGACAATGCGCATCTTGAACGGTCCGCGCAGCGCCTCGATCAGAACGTCGGTGACCTCAGGTCTCATCGCGACCTTTGGGCCTGGCCGCGCCACTTGGCCCAAAGCCGATAGCACCGCCTCCGCATCGGCTTCCGAGCGCAGCGCGTCGCGCGGGGAGAGGCGCGTGATCAGGCTGTCTCTTAGATCTTCCAGCGCACGGGCATGGCGGAGCCGGTTCTCATCACGGGCTGCGCGAGCGGCGATTTCCAGAGCCTCGATGGTGTTCTCCTGGCGCGGTTGCAGCCGCTCAGGGATGGGACTTTGCCGATGGCATCCGAGCGGCTGGATCCGCCTTTGATTGACGTTTTCGTGGAGGACGGCTTCCGCAAGGGAGACGTGAATGTTCCCGAGGCGGAATTCATCGTCTCTGAGATCGCGGCGATCGCGGAAGACGAAAGGATGTCGAAGCGAACGATCGGCGTCACCACATTGCTGGGTCAGAACCAGGCCGCGCACATTTACAAGGAGATCGAGCAGCGTCTCGGAACTGAGGTGATGGAGCGCCACACAATTCGGGTTGGTGATCCGACCGCTTTCCAGGGTGATGAACGGGACATCATGTTCGTCTCGTTGGTGGCACAGCGGGAGGATAGCCCGCTCTCAGGCAATCGATATGAACAGCGCTTCAACGTCGCCTTGTCGCGGGCTCGAGATCGAACCTACCTTGTTCGCTCGGTTGAGCTCGATCAGCTGCGCACGAGCGATCAACTGCGTCGATCCCTCCTGGAGCATTTTCGATGCCCCTACCCGGCTGAAACTTCTGATCTGAAGGATCGGCGTGATCGGTGCGAATCCGATTTCGAGCGGGAAATGTTCGACTTGCTTTGCGAACGCGGCTTCCGGGTCAACACTCAGGTTCGTGTCGGAAACTTCAGAATCGATCTCGTGGTCGAGGGTGACAACGACCAGCGCATTGCCATCGAATGCGACGGGGATCGCTACCACGGGCCCGACAAGTGGCCAGATGACATGATGCGCCAGCGTATCCTTGAGCGTGCCGGTTGGACGATCTGGCGTTGTTTTGCCTCGCGTTTCGTTCGCAATCGGCAGGTAGTAGTCGATGAAGTTGCCGCATTTCTTGCCGCGCGGGGAATTGAACCGATCAACGATGGCGAAGAATGGATAAGCCGCCATACAGAATTGCGGACTTGGCGGCTTCCGTCGCCTGAAGATGCTGAGCCTGCACCTGCCGTAGGGCAATCACCGCCTGATGATGGTGAAACCGATGATGCTTGGCCGGCGCCAGCTCAAAATACGGGTGTCCTCAGCGCCGCCGAAGCGCCTGATTTCAATATGAACTTGACGCGTGTCACCGAGTCACAAGTTCAGGATGCCATTCTCAATCTGATGTCTGATAAGCTCGTTTGGTCCAATGGTGAGTTAAAAAGGGCGCTCGTGGACGTCTTGGCTCTGTCCGATGCTGATCGGGCACCCGCCAACTTTCGCCCGGGCGAGGAAAAGTGGGAAGAACTGGTAAACAATGCCCTTTCCCCTTCTCGTGGAAATTCGCTTCATTCAAAGGGCTTGGTCAAGAGCGCAGGGCGCGGCCTGCATGTCCTGTCTGATGACGATATGGCAGGGCCCGTCGACAAAGCCGCCGTGGTCCGCCCCTCCAGCCCCGAGGATGGCGAGAAAAGTTATTCGCCTCCTGCAATCGAAATCGGCACCGAATACCAAATCGCCTCTCTGGTTGTTCCATTGGAAGAGGTCGAACAGATCTATCAGGCAGAGTATAAGCCAAGACTTGAAAGGCTGATCGACGCCACACTTCAGGCCGAGGGGCCAATGTATGAAGACATCCTGATTGAAAGGATCGCCCGCGCTCACAAAAAGGAGCGAGCAGGCCGGATTATTCAGGATATCGTTACACAGGCAATTTCCGATCGTCATCCATCGGTGCAAGAAGATGGCCGGAACGTGGTATTCCACGAAACGATGGATACTGGCCAGTTGGTTGCGTATCGACCGGCCCGATCAGATTGGCGATCTCACCGCGACATTCCTCTCATTGAACTCGCGAGCCTGGCGTTGCCTCTTGTCCGAAGAGGCAAGGCGGAAGCCGATGTCCTTGCCCATTTTGCACGGACTTTCAGCTTGGCTCGATTGCGGGAGCCTACGAGGAAGCGGTTTGAAGCTGCTATCGCAATGGCAAAAGCGACGCGCGAGAATTGATGTCAGGCTTGTGAACGCCCTGCGTTATCGCGGCCGTGCAAGAAAGCTGGCAGCCGTCGAACGTGGGCACCCCACTACTGAAGCTCAAACTACGGCAATTTAACATAAGATATATTATCAAACTTTTATCGTTTTATATCAATCATTTATCATCTGAAAGAGCAAGGGTCATTCCGGTGAATTGATATCCGCCCAATAGGTGATCTCCTCGAAAAGGTGCATGCCTTCCGGAGCTTCCCATCCCTTACGCCCGTCATCCCATCGGCCGATTACGGGGCGATCTCCTTCCCAGAGCAGCATGAGGCGACCGTCCTTTCGGTCGTCGGGCATCGCGCCAATCGGGTCCCACGGGATGTATTTCGCTGTGATCACGCAAAATCTCGTCGCATGCCGGCGGCGCGCGAGTTCATTCACGCTGCGCTGCTCCAGCAACGGCATTGAAGATCGAATCGACGATGTCTAGAAATAAAGTGCCCCGACGGTTTGCAAAGCAGGGACCGCCGGGGGATACCCAGTTCATATGGCGCAAGGGTGCCTAAAAATCAAGTGAAAAGGTTCCCGTGCCAACGTTCGTTCATGCCTTGTCCGCTGACCGCTTCGACACTTATCTGAAGTGGGCCGGAGCCGATCAGACGCTCGCAGAGCGCCTGTACACCTATAATGTGCAGCTTTCCGCAGCCCTCTATGGCCCTCTACACATGCTCGAGGTCGTGCTGCGTAACATGGCGGACGCGCGGCTTGCGGCCCAACATGGCGCCGCCTGGATCGACGATCCTGCGATCCTTGTGACGAACTATCAGACGGGCGCAATCGCAAAAGCACGGCAAACGCTACAGAAAGACGGGAAGGCAGCGACCCGTCCGCAGATCGTAGCGGAGTTGAACTTCGGCTTCTGGGCGTCACTCTTCGGCCCCAAGTCACACCACCTCTGGCAAAGCCTGCGACCCATCTTTCAGGCCAAAGGCGTACAGCGCGGTGTGATCGCGCGGGACTTGCGCGACCTGCGTATATTGCGCAACCGCGTCGCCCACTATGAACCCATCATCGCGCTTCCGCTCGCGCAGCGCTATGCGAGTATCACGACCTTGACGGGCTGGCTGTCTCCAAGCGCCGCGACATGGATCGCCAAGTATTCGACATGGCCGACACTTTATCCGGCCGTACCCATCCTTGTGCCCGACCCTGCATCTGGAGATTTGCTGGTGGCGCCAGCGGCGCTACCCTTTCTCCCTGCATGACCTATCTCTCCGCGACGCCTGAATCTTCAGGACAATGTCGCCCATCCAGCCCGGCATGGCCGGGCGGCCCGCGACGAGCGCACGCGTACCGGCATCGTCGAGCCGCGCGGCGAAGCGCCCGATCGCATCCGCGTCGATATTGCCCTTCCCCAGATGCGCGAGCGCCTGAACGATCGCATTCACAGACTCCGGCGCGTCGAGCACCGGCGCGCGGCTGTGCTTCAAGGTAACGCTGCGGCCGCCAGCCTTGGCGGTGCGGGTGCGACCGCTGGTGGCGTAGCTCGCCCGGGCGGGCACCTGCGTCGAGAGACCAAGGCTATTGGCCGCCGCCGCTCCCGACGGCGCGAGCGCATCGCCGCTCTGCGCGGAGAGCGCCTGGGCCACCTGCCCGGGATCCGGGCTCAGGGCACCAAGCTTGTCATGCTGGCGGGGATAGTCGTAGAGACCACGGCCGATCCGACGGATGTCACCGGCATGCGCGAGACGCGACAGCGCCATGTCGACCGAGCCGCGCGTGCCGAAGTCGACAAACTGCTTGGGCGTAAACACCCAGCCACGGCCCTTGCCGCGCACACGCTTCATAATCCGATCAGCCACCGCAGACATGTCCATGCTCCTGTCTGTTAGATAATAGCATGGTTTTTTCTAACAAGCCATGACCACAGAAAGCGCCAGTTCCCTCGACTTTCCAAGACATTCTAGCACATGGTAGTGGGAGCATCCCTTCGCAAGATCAACCACCCATGCGAATCAACGCTCCCGCCCACGCTCCGGCACTGGCCGCTCGGGACCAGCTCCACCCTCCAGCTCGCGCGCCGGCTGTGTCGCTTGCCGCCCCTGCATCATCTCGCGGGCCAGGGCCAGACGTCGGGAGACCGCCGGCGGCATAGCCGCCAGGAAACCCGCAATTTCGTCGGAAAGCGCCTGGTCGTCGGCCTCGCCGGTACGTGCAAGCGCCACCGCCGCCTCCGCATAAGCACCGCGTATCTGCTTCTGGCGAACCAGCGCCATCACGTCTTGCGGCCGCCGTTCCTCATCGCGCGCGTGCGCAAAGGCCCGGGCGCGCAGCACGTTGAGTTCATCCATATTGAGCCGGCGCCCCTCCTGACCGATCCGAGCATCGAGATGCAGCGCTGCAGAGCGCACACGCTTTTGAACGTGACCGCGTGCGCGTCTGGGCGTCGCCTCAGCCGCGATGCCGCGCGCCCGTAGCTCATGCGCGAATGTCTCTCGCATATGATGGAGGTCGGCCTTGCGCGGATTGAACCGCGTGCCGTCCGCACCTTCGGTGGCCACCGCCAGATGGATGTGCGGATGATCGGTATCGGTGTGGAGCGCCAGCATATAGGCGTGATTGTCCTCAAACAGGATGCGGGCGAACGCCTGGGCGGCATCCTGCAGCGTCTCGGGATCGGTCGAACCGCCGGGCATGGAAAGGACCAGCGACAGCGAGGTCGGCCGGTCGCGGCCATGCTCGTTCATCGCCTCGTCGAGCATGGCCCAGTCCTGCGCGATCTCCTTCAGCCGTTTGGGATCATTGATGATCTCACCCTCGCTCGAGCGCACCGCAAGCTTCCCGTGCCGCGCAACATAGCCGAAATGCTCCGATAGATGATGCGCGCCATATTGCTTGCCCGAGACCTTGACCATGACCTCCGGGGCCTTGCGCACGATCCGCTCGAGCTTGGCCCGAGCCTCGGCCTGGCTCAGCGGCACGGACCGCCCCTGCCCTCCCCGGCCCGGTGCGCCTCGTCCGATGCGGACATAGGCCCCCCGCAGTGTCCGTTTACCGCCGGTGGGCGGCCGCCATGCCTCCATGAGGCTGGGCAGCGGCAGGATGCCCTCCTCCTCAAGCATCGAGGCTATCCCAATAGGCAAGATCGCCCTTGAGCGCGGTGCCGAGACCGGCAAGCGCCATCCGGATTTCCGTCTGAAAGCTTGCCACCCGTGCCGCCTCGCGCGCGACATCGAGCCCGGATTCGACCATCACCGATGCGTTGAGCGCCCGCGTCGCCTGATTGAGATTGATGCCGATCCGGTTGAGCTCGCGCCACGCCTGGGCCACTGCCGCCCGTTCTTCAAGCGGCAGCGGTGCCGCCGAATGCAGCCGGCAGCGCACCAGCCTCGTCACCCAGTCGGTTCGCTTCATACCCAAAGCATCGGCCTCGGCATCCAGCGCGGCAATTTCCGCTTCGGTCAGCCGGATCTCAAACCGCCGTGTTGCTCGCTCCCGCCGGCGGACTGGCCCCGACCTCTCGCCCTCCTCCGCGTCCACTGCATTCATGACGAGGCGCCGCAGCAAAACCGAGCGGCCACCGGCGCTCTCCGCCACAGCATCGAAGCGCTGGGCGATGTCATCGTCGAGACGGAAGGTGAAGACGGGCATGCATCAAAGGCTATTGTCATACATCCCCGGCGTCACGCCTATCCGGCCCTCACCTTCACTCAACTCATCTGATAGTCTGCTTGAGCAGACTTCGACCATATTTGGGAAAATGCGCCTATCATTCACGCCTGATCCACGAAGGGCGGCGCCAACGGCGCCGCCCCAGCTCGGACCTGCGCAAAAGGCCGCACCCCGAAAGGGGCGCGGCCGACATACACACGAACAGGATATGCGAACGCGGAGGAAGAGGGTCAGAGCATCGCGGCGTCGGGGCGTCCCTCAGACGCGGAGCAAAGTCGTTCGGTCGCCACCTCTTGCCGAGAACCATCGCCGAAGATCACGACGACACGCGGGCCAAGGACAAGACGCGCGGGACGGCCATCAACTTCAACGGCAAGGCTGGCCTCTGGCGTTTGCTCCCCTGGTCGCGCGACTGGCTCAGTCCCTCCCCGCGGTTCCGGACGAGCGACGGTCACTGCCGCGGCCTGCATCGGCGTTGCCTCGATGCTGGGAATGTCCGCCTTACCCTTCAGCCCGGCAATGAACCGCGCGCCTTCCGCCAATGTCGCGCCGCTCTCATCCCAGGCGCCCACATAGGCCTCGACTTCCGCAGGATAATCCCTGGCTGTGCGATGCAGGTCATAGAGCAGCCGGATCGGCGCGCGCGGGAGCGCCTCCCTGAGATAGGCAGGCATGTCACCATAGGCCGCATAGAGCGAGACGAACTGCTTGGAGCGTCCCAGCGCAGCAGCGATTTCGACCTGGCTCATGCCGCCCTTGAGCATACGGGCAATCGCATGAGCGAGCTCGACCGAAGACAGGTTCGCACGCTGATCGTTTTCAACGATCTGATCGGCCAGCAGATGGGTTCCCTCGCCCTCGGCCACGATAATCGCCGGGATCGTCACCCGGCCCGCGAGCTCGGAGGCACGAAAGCGCCGCTCGCCCAACCGGATGCGATACAGGCCAGCGGCGTCGGCGGGAGCAACCGTGATCGGCTGCAAGACCCCGCGGGCCGCTATGGACGCCGCAAGCTCGGCCAGGGCGTCGTCGTCGAAACTGCGCCGGGGATTGCCGGGGTCGGGGATGACCCGCTCCAAAAGAATATCCTCGACCCGGCGCGCCATTTCATGCGCGCCGACCAACAGGCCAAACTCCTCGATGCGTTCATCGAACTTACCCATCAGGCGGCGGCCGCTGGCGCTGAACCCAGTCGCCGTTCGATCTCGGCGAGGATCGGCCGAATTTCCTCGGCCGCCGCCTTGGCGCCGCCACCCCCTTCCATCCAGACCGGTCGATGATTTTCCGCGGCATGCTTATAGGTCGGTCGCGCCTTGATGAAGGCAGGGAACATCAGCCGCTCGCCCACCGCGTGGGCGAGCTTGACGGCATTGTCTATTTCGCGCCGGTCGAACGGGTTGACCATCGATGGCAGCAATCCGAGGAAATCGATCTTGCGCCCCGCCCTCGCCGCCTCGGCCTTGCGCAGCGCGGTCAGCAGCATCTTGGCGCACTCGACCGAATCTTCGGCGACCTGAACGGGCGCGATCACTGCGTCGGCGACCGCGAGAGCGCTCAGGGTAAGCTCGTCCCATTTGGGACCGGTATCGATCACGCACAGGTCGAAATGAGGCGCGAGCGCAGGAAAGCGGCCGAGAAAGTCGCGCACATCCTGTGCCGCCTTGATCATCTGCAAACGCTGGTCGGCAGCGAGCAAAGTGAGCCCGACCTGGCCATCGGCGGCAAGAGCCGCCGATGGATCGAAGAGATCCGCCGCGAAGCCCCCCGGCCGCTCGCGGGCCAGACGGCGTGACGAACTAGCTTGCGGGTCCAGGTCGACAAACACGACCCTGCGTCCCGCCGCTTCGGCCAGATACCAGGCGAGATGCGTGGCGAGGAAGGTCTTGCCTACCCCGCCCTTGAGAAGGCTCACAGCGATCGTCCTCATCGGGGCGGCCAGCTCAACAATAGTCTTCCGGACCGTCGCGCAGATTGCGCTCATAATGGTCACGCGATGACCAGTCGCCGCCACCGCCAATGCCCGGACCGACATAGCGGAACAGGTAGACGGTGAGCGCAAAACAGCCGAACGCAAAGAGGATCGCGTGATCGGGATGGGCGGCGAAATAAGCGGACATGGCGTTAACTCCTCAAATGGTCTGATCTCGCGGCGGTTCACGGCTTTGCACCGGCCCGGGGGCGATGCTCCGGTGCACCCTCCCCTCCCCGAGCGCACTTGGTGCGTGGACATCCTTTGCGCGCAGTCTGCTCAAGCAGACTTTTCACGGCCATCCCCCCGGTCAGGGGGATGGCCGTGCCGATCAGTATTCTTCGGCGAGTAGGATCGTCAGAACCCGAGTGGTGACGTCGGGATTGGCTGGATCGGGTGAGCCCCAGGCAAGCTCGAGATCATAATAGATCCTATGCAGGCCGGATC
>NZ_ASTG01000025.1 GCF_000412635.1 Sphingobium bisphenolivorans | reverse complement strand
CTGCGACCCTCTGCTCCCAAAGCAGATGCGCTACCAGGCTGCGCTACTCCCCGACGCTCGCGCCTTAGCGGCGAAGGATGCGTGCCGTCAATCGCCGATCAGCGGAAGAACAGCCAAAGAAGGATGATGATCGGGATCGGAATGCCGATCAGCCACAGCAAAATGCCCTTGCCCATCGTCTCGTCCTTTCTGCATCTGGTCATGCAGGAGAACAGCGGAGCAGCGTAGATGTTCCTGACGCGTAACGTCATCGCCGCCCGACTTGGCAGCGATGACGTTGTGGTCAGCCTGGTGGGTTGGCAGCGGCGCTCAGAGCGCGTAGTCGATCTGAGCCCAGAACTTCTTGGTATCAGCATCTCCAGCATAGCTTGCAATGCCTTCGCGCTGATAATCTGCATATTTCACCAGAGCGCTCAGACGCTTGTTCAGCTTGAGCGTCACCTGCGCATCATATTCGTCGCCATAATGGATCGACAGCCGGTCGCTGCTGAACCGGTGAAAGGTAAAGGACGCGACCAGCGGACCCGCCTTGCCGACCTTCGGCACGGTATAGGCAATGCCCCCGTAATAGTCCTGAAGGCCCGTCCCCGGCGTCGTCAGGAATTTGTCCGCCCAGCCGTTGAACTTGTGCAGCGTTGCAAAGGGCGTCTGAAAAGCGAAGCCGCCGGCGAAGCCCGACGCGCTCGCATCCGATCCCAGCAACTCATAGCCCGCTGTCAGCTTGATCGCGGAAATATCCAGGCCGAGTTCCGCCGCCGCATAGTCGGCCTCGTAATCGACCGGATTTTTCGCATAGTCGCTCTGCCGCGCATAGCTGGCAAGGTAGCTCAGCTTCACCTTCTTCGCGAGCGGCAGGGCGCCGGCGAACCGCGCGCCATATGTCTGGCTGCTGTTACGGAGCAGCGCCGGCACGCCCTCATCCTCGTCGATCAGATAGGCAAAGCCAGTCAGCGTCCCATATTTGGTCTTGTAGGAAAGATTGCCGAAAATATCGTCGCCATCGATTTGCGTCGGCCGGGCCGGCGTCAGGAATTTGCTGCCGTCAACGCCCCAGATCGTTCGGGCCGAAATGGCATAGGTCAGGTCGAGCTTCAGATCCTTGATGCCCATATATTCAACGCGCACCGCGTCGAACGTCTGCTCATTCTGGCGCCAGGCGACCGATCCGACAAAGCGCTGGTCGTCCAGATTGATGCGCTGCCGTCCCAAGGTCACGACCAGAGGCTTGGTACGATATTGGATCTGCACCCGGTTCGCCTCTACCGTTTCCGGGTCGGGTATGACGGGATAGAGAGACTTGCGGTTCACGCCGCTATTATAGCTTTCATCGATCGCCAGCGTGCCCTCCGCTTCGGCCAGAAAGGCGAACGGCCCGCTCGAAATCTCGCCGCCTGCCCGGACCCGCATGGTCACCGCATCGGCATCGCGGCCAAAACCCTGCTGATCCACCGTTTCATAACGCAGCCGCGCTTCGACGATCGGCTTGAACACAATATCTTGTGCGAGCGCCGGCGCTGCTGCCGCAGCGGCCAAGGCCGACGCCGACAGTGACAAGTAAACAGAACGCATGAATTCCCCCTCATTAGCTCCCGATGGCTTTTAGCCTTTCAGGGCATCCCTCTCATTTTCCGTAAGCCGTCTCTGCGGGCGGCATGATTGCTCAGGCAGCAAGCGTCGCCGGGTTGCGATAGCGCTCGTGCAGGAAGTGGATGACGGCATGCCGCGCCTCGGCATATTCGGGCGCGTCGATTGCCTGGAGCCGGTTGCGTGGCCGGGCGAGATGGACGGCCCTGTCCTCGCCGATCCGCGCTGCCGGACCGTTGGTCATCATGACCACCCGATCGGCCAGCAGCACGGCCTCATCGACATCATGGGTGATCATCAGCACCGTGTTGTTCAGCCGTGCCTGGATATCCATGACGACATCCTGCAAAGCCGCGCGGGTCAGCGCATCTAGCGCGCCGAACGGTTCGTCCATCAGCAGCACCCGCGGGTTCATGGCGATGGCGCGCGCAATGCCTACCCGCTGCTTCATGCCGCCCGACAGTTCGCCGGGACGCTTCGCTGCGGCATGGGTCATCTGGACCAGCTCCAGATTGTGCATGACCCAATCCTTGCGCTCGGCCTTGCTCTTGCCACCCGCCGTCTTGTCGACGGCCAGCCGGACATTCTCCTCGACCGTGAGCCAGGGCAGTAGCGAGTGATCCTGGAACACCACCGCCCGGTCCGGCCCCGGCGCGTCCACCAAGTCGCCATCGAGGAAGATCGCGCCTCGCGTCGGCTTGACCAGCCCGGCCACCGCGTTCAGCAGCGTCGACTTGCCGCAGCCCGAATGGCCGATGAGCGCGACGAACTGGCCCTTGTCGATATTGAGGTCGATGCGGTCAAGCGCGCAGAAGCGCCCCGCCTTGGTGGGAAACTCGACCGTGATCCCTTCGATCGCGAGATAGCTACGTTGCTTCATGTCCCTCTCCTTTCAGGCTGCGCGGCCGATGATGCGGCCGGCGAAGGCAACGATGCGGTCCAGCATGAAGCCGACCACGCCGATCCAGACGAGGGCGACGATGGTGTCGGTCAGCAGGGAGCTGTTGTAGCTGTCCCAGATGAAGAAGCCGACGCCCGTGCCGCCCTGGACCATTTCCGCCGCGACGATGGCAAGCCAGCTCATCCCCACGCCAATCCGAAGCCCGGTGAACATATGCGGTACCGTGGCAGGCAACATGATGCGGACGAAATATTCGACCGGGTTGAGCGCAAGCACTCTGGCGACATTGCGATAAGCCGCTGGAATGGTCTGCACGCCAGCCGCCGTGTTCAGGATCACTGGCCAGATCGCGGTGATGAAGATCAGGAAGATGGCGGATGGCTGCGCCTGCTGGAATATGGCGAGGCTGATCGGCAGCCAGGCGAGCGGCGGCACTGTCCGCAGCACCTGGAACAGTGGGTCGAGAGCGCGGAAGGCGAAGGCGCTCTGCCCAATCAAGATGCCGAGGCCCACGCCGAAGACCGCCGCGATGCTGTAGCCTATGAGCACGCGGCTGAGGCTGGTGAGCACATGCCCGGCAATGCCGACGTCGCCGCCCTCCTGGATGCTGAAATGGGTGAGGCCGATCTCCACGCCCTTAAACGGGTGGGTGATGACGTCATGGCTTTCCTGCCAGACCTTGAGCGGGCTGGGAAAAGTTGCCTCTGGCGATCCGCATAGCAATTGCCAGAATGCCAGCAGACCCGCGACCATGATCAGCGTCGGCAAGGCGCTTCCGGCCACAGCGCGCGCCCTGCGGACCAACGGATGAACCGGGGCGGCGACGGGCTCGAAACTGCGCCGGGCAATCGCTTCTTCAGGATAGGGCACGACCACCCCCAGTTCGGTCGCGGCCCCGCCGGGCGGAGCCGACGACGCCGCGCCCTTGTCCGTCAATGATGGTACAGCCATGGCTTTCTCCCTCCTTATCAGACGCGCTTGATCGCCAGGCTGGCGAGATAAGCCTTGGGATTGGCGGGATCGAAGGTCTTGCCGTCGAAGAATTTCTCGACGCCGCGGCTGTCGCTCGCCGGCCCCTTGCCCCCCAGCGCGGCGGCGGCCTTGCGCCAGATGTCCGACCGGTTGACTTTGCCGATCAGGCCCTTGGTATCGAGCGACATGGGCAGCTTGCCCCAGCGCTGGTTCTCGGTGAGGAACCAAAGATCATGGCTCTTGTACGGGAAGGAGGCATAGCCGTTGAAGAACTTCATCTTGAAGGCGGCATTCGGGAATTTGCGGCCGTCGCCCATGTTGAAATTGCCCTGCAACCGGTCTGCGATGTCAGTGATCGGGCATTTTAGATAATCGCGGCCGGCTATCGCTCCCGCCAGGCGAGTGATGTTAGCGGGACTGTCCGCCCAGCGTTGCGCCTCCAGCACTGCTGCCGTGATGGCGACCGCCGCGCGCGGATATTTCGCGACCCAATCCGACCGCATGGCGAAGCTTTTTTCGGGATGGTTCATCCACATCTGGCCGGTGGAAACGGCAGTGTAGCCGAGATTTTGCGCGACCAGCTGGTCGTTCCAGGGCTCACCCACGCAGAAGGCGTCCATCGTGTCGGCCTTCATATTGGCGACCATCTGAGGCGGCGGGATGGTGATCAGTTCGACATCCTTGTCGGGATCGATGCCGCCAGCGGCCAGCCAGTAGCGGATCCACATATCGTGCGTCCCGCCGGGGAATGTCATCGCCATGGTGATCTTCTTGCCGGCGGCTTTCCGCTGTGCGATCACCCCCTTCATCTTGGCCGCGCTCAGATCAGCCTTGGCGCCCAGATATTCCTTGGACACGGAGATCGCCTGGCCGTTGACGTTCAGGCGGGCAAGGATGCTCATTGGCGTTGCCTTGCCGATCGAGCCCAGCGTCAGCAGATAGGGCATGGGCGTCAATATATGCGCGCCGTCGATACCGCCCCCGGCTGATCCCAGCACAAGATTGTCGCGCGTCGCACCCCAACTCGCCTGCTTGGCCACCTGCACATCGGGCATGCCATGTTTCGCAAAAAGGCCCAGTTCCTTGGCGATGATTAACGGCGCCGCGTCAGTCAGCGCGATGAAGCCGAGCTTAGCACCGCTCACCTCGGGTCCCGCACCGGCCGCGAAAGCGCCTGACGGAAGCGCCTGATGCGCCGCGGCGAACAAAGCCGCAGTTCCGCTGGTCTTCAGCAATCCTCGCCGGCTGACATCGCCCGGCTTTTCCCCTTTTTTCATGGCGCAACTTCCCTTCCCCGTTGATGTGCACTGCCAAAGGCGCAGTGAGCCGCCGCCGGAATTCATCCAGCGCATGAATTTCGTTCATGAAGATCAGGACAGCCCCCCTGCCGTCCTTGAAAAACCAAATAAAAAGGCCGCCGGAACGAGGTTATTCAACCTGCTCGGGCGGCATCATTGCCACTGATCCTTGGCGGACCGGCGCCGGACTTTCCCCCATCGGTCAGTCCGGCTTATATCTGCGAAAGCAACCTTGCTTCAACACCAGTGAAGCTGTCATCGATCCACTCGAGTCGCAAGCGAAATTTTTGCGTTGCACAAAACGCAACTGCTACTCGCCCGGCAAAGAACTAAACGAGGTGATTGAACGCTCAGCCGCTCGGCGCGTTCGCCATGCCATCTGCGGAGACACGAATGTTCTGGACCCAAGCCTGGAAGTTAGGATCGTCGTTCTGGGCGAACAATGTCGCGCTTTCCGAGATGGCGTGGGCAGCCCATCATGTCATCGGCCACCGGAGCCGGTTGATCGATGCAGCCATGCGTGACCCGATGAACGCCAACCTTGCAGAACTGAGCCGGATGCTGCCCGAGAAGCTCTCAGCCTTCGGCAAGGCGAATGCGGCTCTCAACCGCGCCATGATGGACGTGCAGGCTGATCTGTTGGAGCACGGCAGCGATCTGTCCTCCCTCTTGACGAAGGGCTGGCCTCCTGAAACGGCCGTACTGGAGCGGATCGGCAAGCGCGGCACGGACATCCTGCTCAAGATGAGCCTGGCCGGCGGACATGTGATCGAGCCGGTCCACGCGGCCGCGACAGCGAACCATCGCCGCCTGTCGCGAAGGAAAAAACGGTCATGACGAGTGGGAGCCGGACGGCGCGTGAAAATCGCCACCTATAATGTCAATGGCGTCAACGGCCGCCTTCCCGTCCTGCTCCGCTGGTTGCAAGAATCGCAACCGGACATCGTCTGCCTCCAGGAACTGAAGGCGCCTGACGAGAAATTCCCGCTCTCGCCGATCGAGGAGCTTGGCTATCAGGCGATCTGGCACGGGCAGAAAAGCTGGAACGGCGTCGCGATATTGAGCCGCGTCGGAACCATCCAGGAAACCAGGCGCGGTTTGCCGGGCGCCCCGGAGGACAGCCACAGCCGCTACATCGAGGCGGCCGTTGGCGGCATTCTGATCGGCGGGCTCTATCTCCCCAATGGCAATCCTAAGCCGGGGCCGAAGTTCGACTATAAGCTGCGCTGGATGGAACGGCTGATCGAGCATGCCGGCGAGCTGATCGGGTCCGGCCTGCCGGTGATGCTCGCCGGCGACTTCAACGTCATGCCCACCGAAAGGGACGTCTATAAGCCGGAACGGTGGCTCGACGACGCGCTATTCGCGCCCGAGGCCCGCGCTGCATATTTCCGGCTGCTGGAGCAAGGCTGGACCGATGCGCTCCGCCACTTGCACCCTGATGAGACGATCTACACCTTCTGGGATTATTTCCGTAACGCCTTCGCGCGGGATGCAGGCTTGCGCATCGATCATCTGTTGCTCAGCCCGCCCTTGGCCAAGCGGCTGAGGCGCGCGGAGGTCGACAGTCATGTGCGCGGCTGGGAAAAAACCAGCGATCACGCGCCGGTTTGGGTGGAGCTTGCGCCGGAGCGCAAGACCCGCCGATGAAAAAGGGGCATGGCATCAGCGCCACGCCCCCTCTCCTTCATTCCAGTTCGAGGATGATCGCGTCGACCGGCAGGCTCTCGCCCTGCGCGGCCGACACGCTCTTCACCACGCCCGCCTTTTGGGCGCGCAGGATATTTTCCATCTTCATCGCCTCGATCACGGCGAGCGGCTGGCCGATTTCGACCTTGTCGCCTTCCTTGACGTTCAGCGCGACCAGCAAGCCGGGCATGGGGCAGATGAGGAAGCGCGACAGATCCGGCGGGATCTTCGCGATCATATGCTTGGCGTGAACCGCGGCATGGGACGGCAGGACACGCAGCTTGTGGCTGGCACCGTGCGCGGTCAGCACGAACCCGGAACGGACGGGCGCGATCTTGACCGCCAGCGCTTCGCCACCGAACTCCGCGTCGATCAGGCGGTCGCCGGGCGTATATTCCAGCGCCATGTCGATCGCCTCGCCATCGACCGTCACGTCATCGCCCTTGATCACGACGTCATGGACGGCGTCGCCAATCTTGACCTGCCAATCGGTGGGAGCCTTCAGCTTCTTGCCAAGCTGGCCATCGATGCGGCGAGCGCGGTCCGCCTGTGCCATCGCGGCGAAGGCGCCGATCGCCGACAACCGCTTCAGCAGCACGGCCGACGCCGGTGCTCCGCCGAAGCCTTCGGGATATTCCTCGGCGATGAAGCCGGTCGTGATGTTGCCCGAACGGAACCGCTCATGCTGCATCAGCGCGGACACGAAATCGATGTTGTGGCCCGGCCCTTCGATCTCGAACTGGTCGAGCGCGGCGATCTGCTTGTCGATCGCCTCCAGACGCGTCGGCGCCCAGGTGATCAGCTTGGCGATCATCGGGTCGTAGAACATCGAAACTTCGCCGCCTTCGACCACGCCGTCATCAACGCGCACCTTGGCGCCCGTTTCATCGGTTCCCGCTTCAGGCGGGCTATAGCGGATCAGCCGGCCCGTCGAGGGGAGGAAGCCGCGATAGGGGTCTTCGGCATAGACGCGGTTCTCGACCGACCAGCCGTTGATCTTGACGTCTTCCTGGCGGAAGGACAGTTCCTCGCCATTGGCGACGCGGATCATCTGCTCGACCAGATCGAGTCCGGTGATCTCTTCGGTGACCGGATGCTCCACTTGCAAACGGGTGTTCATTTCCAGGAAGTAGAAGCCGTCGCCGGTCTTGTCCGCGCCCGATACGATCAGTTCGACGGTGCCCGCGCTGAAATAGCCGACCGCTCGCGCAAGAGCGACGCACTGTTCGCCCATCTTCTTGCGCATTTCAGGGGATACGAAGGGCGACGGCGCTTCCTCGACCACCTTCTGGTGGCGGCGCTGGATCGAGCATTCGCGCTCGTTCAGGTAAACGATATTGCCGTGCTGATCGCCCAGGATCTGGATTTCGATGTGGCGCGGGCTTTCGATGAACTTCTCGATGAACACGCGGTCGTCGCCGAAGCTGTTGAGGCCTTCGCGCTTTGTCGCCTCGAAGCCCTCGCGGACGTCCTGCTCGCTATAGGCAAGACGCATGCCCTTGCCGCCGCCGCCGGCCGAAGCCTTCATCATCACCGGATAGCCGATCTCGTTGGAGATGCGGACGGCATGTTCGGTGTCCTCGATCACACCGACGTAGCCGGGAACGACGTTGACGCCCGCTTCCTTGGCCAGCTTCTTCGACTCGATCTTGTCGCCCATCGCCGCGATCGCGTTAGCGGGAGGGCCAACGAAGATGATGCCCGCCTCGTCCAGCGCCTTGCGGAAGCTCTCACGCTCGGACAGGAAGCCATAGCCAGGATGCACCGCGTCCGCGCCGGTCGTCTTGCACGCCTCGATGATCTTGTCGGCGAGCAGATAGGATTGCGCGGCGGGCGGCGGGCCCAGGTGAACCGCTTCATCCGCCATGAGCACATGGGGGCTGCGCGCATCCGCGTCCGAATAGACCGCCACGGTCTTGATACCCATCTTCCGCGCCGTGCGGATGACGCGGCACGCAATTTCGCCACGGTTCGCGATCAGGATCTTGGTGATTGCCATTATCTATCCTTGCCCAGTCCTCAATGCTGCCGTTCGTTATTCACCCAAGCACCCCCGTCATGCCGGACTTGATCCGGCATCCCGCTGTCTTCCCATGCAACGGCAGCTCAGGAAGCGGGACCCCGGATCAAGTCCGGGGTGACGAGCTTGTGCCTTATTCGATCACTCCGCCGCCTCCAGATGCCCGTGCGGCTGTACCATCATCGGCATCAGCCCCAGCTTCGAAAGCAGCGCACTATCCTTGTCATCCCCGGCATTGGCCGCCGTCAGCAACTTGTCGCCAGTAAAGATACTGTTCGCGCCCGCCATGAAGCAAAGCGCCTGACAGGCTTCGCTCATGCTCTCGCGCCCGGCGGACAGCCGCACCATGGACTGCGGCATGACGATCCGCGCCACCGCAACGGTCCGCACGAACTCCACCTCATCGATCTTGGCGAGCGGCGTGTCCTTGAGCATATCACCCAGCACCGTGCCCTCGACCGGCACCAGCGCGTTGATCGGCACGCTTTCGGGGTGCGGCATGGTGGCGAGCGCATGGAGGAAACCGATCCGGTCCGAGCGCGTCTCACCCATGCCGACGATCCCGCCGCAGCATACATTGATGCCAGCGTCACGAACATTCTCCAGCGTCTCGATCCGGTCCGCGAAGGTCCGGGTGGTGATGACGTTGGCGTAATTTTCCGGCGAAGTGTCGATATTATGGTTATAATAATCCAGCCCCGCATCCGCGAGCTGCTTCGCTTGGTCGGCCGACAGCATGCCGAGCGTCATACAGGTTTCCATGCCCATCTGACGCACGCCCTTCACCATCTCGATGAGCTTGGGCATGTCCCGTTCCTTGGGATTGCGCCATGCGGCGCCCATGCAGAAACGGCCCGAACCATGATCCTTGGCCTGCGCCGCCGCCTGCAGCACGGCCTGCACGTCCATCAGCTTGGTGGCCTTCAGGCCACTTTCCGCCTCGGTCGACTGGCTGCAATAGCCGCAATCCTCCGGGCAGCCGCCCGTCTTGATCGACAGCAGTGTGGAAAGCTGCACTTCATTGCGCGGGAAATTCGCACGATGGATCGACTGCGCCTCGAACATCAGGTCGTTGAAAGGCAGGTCGAACAGCGCGGCGATTTCGTCGCGGGTCCAGTCAGTGCGAACGGTAGTGGTCATTATGCGGCTTCCTCCAGCCCCGCCGGGGGCATGTTGTGGCCGAGGAGGCGCAGCACGTCGGCCGCGCATTCCACGACGTTGGAGCCCGGTCCATAAATGCCCTGCACGCCCGCGTCACGAAGGAAGTCATAATCCTGCGGCGGAATGACCCCGCCCGCGATGACCTTGATGTCGCTGCGCCCCTTTGCCCGAAGCTGGTTGATGAGTTCGGGGATGAGAGTCTTGTGCCCGGCGGCGAGCGAGGAAGCGCCCACCACGTCGACGCCGCTGTCGAGCGCCAGCACCACCGTTTCCTCCGGCGTCTGGAACAGCGGCCCTGACACGATGTCGAAACCCATGTCGCCGAAAGCGGACGCGATCACGTTGGCGCCCCGGTCATGGCCGTCCTGACCCATCTTGGCGATGAGCAATTTTGGCTTGCGACCGAGGCGCCGCTCGACGGCCTGCACCCCGTCAAGAACCTGTTTCCAGCGACTGTCCTGCGCATAGGGCTTGCTATAGACGCCCTTCACCGGCGTCGGCACCGTGCCGTAACGATTGAAGCTATCCTCCATGGCGGAGGAGATTTCGCCCAGCGTAGCGCGGGCGCGCGCCGCTTCAACCGCATGGGCGAGAAGGTTGTTCTCGATCGACTGCGGTCCGGCGGCAGCGGCGCGCAGAGATTCCAGCGCAGCTTGGCACTTGGCCTCGTCACGCTCGGCCTTGACCCGATTGATGCGGGCGATCTGCGCTTCGCGGACCTTGGTGTTGTCGACCTCCAGCGTCTCGAGCAGGTCTTCATTGGCCAGGCGATATTTGTTGACGCCGACGATGACGTCCTCGCCCCGGTCGACGCGCGCCTGACGAGCAGCAGCGGCCGTTTCGATCATCGCCTTGGGCCAGCCTGCGCCCACCGCCTTCGCCATGCCGCCTTCGCTTTCGACACGGTCAATGATTTCCTGCGCCGCGTCGACCAACTGCTGGGTCAGCGCCTCGATATAATAGCTGCCACCAAGCGGATCGACGACATTGCACATGCCCGTCTCTTCCTGGATGACGATCTGCGTGTTGCGCGCGATGCGGGCCGAGAAGTCGGTGGGCAGCGCGATCGCTTCGTCCAGCGCGTTTGTGTGCAGCGACTGCGTGCCGCCCAGCATCGCCGCCATCGCCTCGATGGTGGTGCGCATGACGTTATTATAGGGGTCCTGCTCGGTCAGCGACACGCCGGAAGTCTGGCAGTGGGTGCGCAGCATCTTGGAGCGCTCGTCCTTCGCGCCGAGCTTCGTCATGGCGCGGTGCCACAGCACGCGCGCGGCGCGCAGCTTGGCGATCTCCATGAAGAAATTCATGCCGATCGCGAAAAAGAAGCTGAGCCGCCCGGCGAACTTGTCGATGTCGAGGCCGGAGGCCACGCCATATTTCACATATTCGATGCCGTCCGCGATGGTGAAGGCGAGTTCCTGCACCTGCGTCGCACCGGCTTCCTGCATATGGTAGCCGGAAATGGAGATGCTGTTGAACTTGGGCATCTCGCGGCTGGTATAGCCGAAAATGTCCGAGATGATCCGCATCGAGGGTTCGGGCGGGTAGATATAGGTGTTGCGGACCATGAACTCCTTCAGAATGTCGTTCTGAATGGTCCCGTCGAGCAGCTTGCGCTCGACCCCCTGCTCCTCACCCGCGACAATGAAGAAGGCGAGGATCGGGATCACCGCGCCGTTCATGGTCATGGAGACAGACATCTGGTCGAGCGGAATACCGTCGAACAGGATTTTCATGTCCTCGATCGTGTCGATCGCCACGCCCGCCTTGCCGACGTCGCCGACGACGCGGGGATGGTCGCTGTCGTAGCCGCGGTGGGTGGCAAGGTCGAACGCGACCGAAAGGCCCTTCTGCCCCGCAGCAAGATTGCGACGATAGAAGGCGTTGGATTCCTCGGCCGTCGAGAAGCCGGCATATTGGCGGATGGTCCAGGGGCGGCCCGCATACATGGACGCACGCACGCCGCGCGTGAAAGGAGCGAAACCGGGAAGGCCCGGATCGACGGTCACGTCCTCGGCCGTATAGAGCGGCTTCACCACGATCCCTTCGGGCGTGGTCCAGTTGAGGTCCTTGCCCTTCACCTCCTTGGCGGCGGCGGTGCTCCACTGATCCAGCGTTGGCTTCTCGGTCATACCTATCATCCTACCCATTCGTCATGCCGGACTTGATCCGGCATCCCGCAATTTCTTTCAGCGGGACGAAAACAGCGGGACCCCGGATCAAGTCCGGGGTGACGAAATTCAGTGTGCGCCCTCTGTCGGCGTCTCCATGATCTCCGTCAGCACCCCGTTCATATCCTTGGGGTGGACGAAGAAGATCAACGTCCCATGCGCCCCGATGCGCGGTTCGCCGAGCACCTTCTTGCCCAATTTCTCGAACCAGGCCTTGGCTTCATGAATATCGGGCACCTCATAGCACATATGATGCTGCCCGCCCGCCGGGTTCTTGGCGATGAAGCCGTGGATCGGGCTATTTTCGCCCAAGGGCTCGATCAGTTCGATCTGCGTGCCTTCGGTGCCATTCGCGCCCGGCGTATCGACGAAGCACACTTTCACGCCCTGCGCGGGCAGATCGAACGGCTCATGCGTGATCGTCGCGCCCATGACGTCGCGATAATAGGCGAGCGAGGCTTCCAGCGAAGGCGTCGCGACGCCGATATGGTTCAAGCGGCCGAGTTTCATATGACTTCACCTATGCTCGTCATCCCAGCAGAAGCTGGGATCTCATGCCTCAACGGAGTGCCCAGCTTCCTGAGATGCCAGCCCTCGCTGGCATGACGTGAGTTACAGCGGAATATTGTCGTGCTTCTTCCACGGATTCTCCAGGCTCTTGTTGCGCAGCTTGCGCAGGCCCAAGGCGATCCGCTTGCGGGTCGAGTGCGGCTGGATCACCTCGTCGATAAAGCCCTTGCTTGCCGCCACGAAGGGGTTGGCGAAGCGGTCTTCATATTCCTTGGTCTTCTCGGCGATCTCTTCGGGTGTCTTGCCGCGGAAGATGATCTCCACCGCGCCCTTCGCGCCCATCACCGCAATTTCCGCGGTCGGCCAGGCATAGTTGAGGTCGCCGCGCAGATGCTTCGACGACATAACGTCATAGGCGCCGCCATAGGCCTTGCGCGTAATGACGGTGATCTTGGGCACGGTCGCCTCGGCATAGGCGAAGAGGAGCTTCGCGCCATGCTTGATGATGCCGGAATGTTCCTGAGCGGTGCCCGGCAGGAAGCCCGGTACGTCCACGAACGTCACCAGCGGAATCTCGAACGCATCGCAGAAGCGCACGAAACGGCCGGCTTTCTTGGACGAGTTGATGTCGAGCACACCCGCCAGCACCATCGGCTGGTTGGCGATGATGCCCACCGTCTTGCCTTCGACCCGGCCGAAGCCGCAGATGATGTTGCCTGCATGGGCCGGCTGCACTTCGAAGAAGTCACCTTCGTCCACCACCTTGCGGATCAGCTCATGCATGTCATAGGGCTGGTTCGCATTGGCCGGGATCAGCGTATCCAGGCTTTCCTCGATCCGGTCCCACGGGTCCGCGCTCGGCCGCTCGGGCACCGGTTCCTTGTTGGAGGCCGGGAGAAAGTCCACGAAGTCCCGTACCGCCAGCAGCGCCTCGATATCATTCTCGAACGCCACGTCCGCCACGCCCGACTTGGTGGTGTGCGTCACCGCGCCGCCCAGTTCCTCCTGCGTCACGACCTCGTTCGTGACGGTCTTGACCACGTCGGGGCCGGTCACGAACATGAAGCTTGAATCCTTCACCATGAAGATGAAGTCGGTCATCGCCGGCGAATAGACCGCGCCGCCCGCGCACGGCCCCATGATGACGCTGATCTGCGGCACCACGCCAGAGGCCAGCACGTTGCGCTGGAAAATTTCCGCATAGCCCGCGAGCGAAGCCACGCCTTCCTGAATGCGTGCGCCGCCAGAGTCATTCAGTCCGATCACGGGCGCGCCGACCTTCAGCGCTATGTCCATGATCTTGCAGATCTTCATCGCGTGCCGTTCGGACACCGCGCCGCCATAGACGGTGAAATCCTGCGAAAAGACATAGACCAGCCGGCCGTTGATCGTGCCCGATCCAGTGACCACGCCGTCGCCAGGAATATGCTGCTCATCCATGCCGAAGTCGATGCAGTTGTGCTCGACATACATGTCCATCTCTTCGAAGCTGCCTTCGTCCAGCAGCACGTCCAGCCGCTCCCGCGCAGTCAGCTTGCCCTTGGCATGCTGAGCGTCGATCCGGCGCTGACCGCCGCCCAGGCGCGCGCCTTCGCGCTTGGCATCCAACTGTTCGATGATAGCGAGCTTCGACATATCAGGCTTTCTCTCCGGCTTGTCGCGGACGTCTGTGCCGCCCATTCCAATCTTTCCAACTTTCCGCAAATGCAATTTTGCTAATTTGCAAATTGCGATTTTGCAAATTATGGACGGATCATGGCTCGTGGCAATCGAATTTTTGCAGGTCCGCGGTTGCGCCAGTTGCGTCTGGACCATCGAATGGATCAGGCGACCATGGCTCAGGCGCTTGGAATATCCGTCTCCTATCTCAGCCAGATGGAGAATGACGACCGGCCCCTCACTGCGAAGGTGAAGGCAGCGCTCGCCAGCGCTTTCCCCACCGATTGGGCCAGTTTCGACAGCCGCGAGGATGAGCAACTGCTGGGCGCCTTTACCTTCGCGCTCGGCCATCCCGAACTGCCCGGGGCCGCGCTGGAGCCGGAGCGGATCGAGAAGCTGCACCTGCAATTCCCGGAATTCGCCGCACGCTACGTCGATCTCTACAACGCCCACATGCGCGCGAACGAGCGGATCAACATGATTGAGGAGGCGATCGCCAACGATCATGCGGTGCAGGCCCGCCTTCCCTGGGAAGCCGTCCGCGACTGGTTTCACGAAAGCGGCAACTATGTCCATACGCTCGACTGCCTGGCCGAGGACATGGCAGCCAGCTTCACCGCCGGCCAATCACTGGACGAGGGCATGTTGGTCGAGGCGCTTGCCCGGCGCCACGGCATCGAGACACTGATCGCCGAAACGCCGGACTCCGCGCTGCGCGCCTACAATAGCAGCGAGAAACGGCTATTCGTGAATGCAGCGCTTCCGGTGGAAAGCCGCAAGTTCATGCTCGCCCATCAGTTGATGATGCTGGAGGGACAGGCCGTCATCGCCGACGTGGTGAACAAGGCGGGCCTTCCTGTCCTGGGCGCAGACCGGCTGCTGGCCGTCGGCCTTGGCAATTACGCGGCGGGGGCGCTGCTCATGCCTTATGCTGCCTTTCGCGAGGCTGCTCGCGGAGTGCGGCATGACATTGACCGGCTCGCGCGGCGTTTCGGCGTCAGCTTCGAGCAGGCCTGTCATCGGCTCTCGACCCTTCAACGCCCGGGTCTGCGGGGCATCCCCTTCTTCTTCTGCCGCGTCGACATGGCCGGAAACATCACCAAGCGCCACAGTGCCACCCGCCTGCAATTCGTCCGTTTCGGCGGCGCTTGCCCCTTGTGGAATGTGCATGAAGCCGTCGCCGTCCCAGACCGGATCAACATCCAACTGGGCGAAACGCCCGATGGCGTGCGCTATGTCTCCATGGCGAAGGGGCTCGTCAAACCGTCGGGCAGCTATAGCCGCACGCCGCGCCGCTACGCCGTGGTGCTGGGGTGCGAGATCGCCCATGCCGCCAATTTCGTCTATGCCGACGGCCTTCAATTGGAGGTGGAGGGTGCGGCCACCCCAATCGGCATCACCTGCCGGCTTTGTGCACGGCAAAGTTGCGATCAGCGCGCCTTCCCTCCGGCCGATCGGCCGATCCATGTCGACCCCGACAACCGTCAGATCGTGCCCTATTGGATCGGCTGACGCCCACTGCCGGTAAACTGGCCCTGTTGTGCATGGTTGGGGTGGGCTAGGCTCGCCTCCCATGATGCAGCACAGCCCCATTCGCCCCGATCTTGCCGCGCTGAGAGGCGAGATCGCCGCCACCGGCTATATTCGTCTCGAGGGCAGCGAAGTTCTCCCCCTGCTGGCTCCCGATCCGGCTGACTGGGACCGGTTCGCTCGCAGCTGGGGCGATCTTGGCCCCGACCTCTATATGGCTGACGGCGGGCGATACCGCCGGCGTCGCCATGCGAGCTTCGCGTTCGACGGGGGCGCCTTCATCCGCAAACCGCATCAGCCTCATTTCCAGAGCCGCGACTATAACCCGCTGAACGGTGACGTGCAGCGTTGGTTCGATCCGATCGAGCAAAGCAGCATCGACAATCCGGTCATGCAGGCGATCTTCACCCTCTGCGCCGCCGCCTTCGATATGGCGGGCCCTCAGCATGTGGAGGCGCATCAGTTCCGGATCGAGGCGCAGGCGGGCGAACTCGGGCGGCCGACACCCGAAGGCATGCACCGCGATGGTGTCGACTGGGTGTTCGTGATGCTGATCGAGCGTCGCAATGTGCGGGAGGGCGTGACCCGGATCGGCGCGCCCGAAGGCGGCGCGCTGGGTGAATTCACGCTCGCCGCGCCGGGCGACGCCGTGCTGCTGGACGACCATCGCATCCTGCACGGGGTCACCGAAATCCACCCGCTCGATCCATCCCGCCCGGCTTGGCGCGATGCGCTGGTCGTCACCTTCGTCGCGGATCGCTGAGCTATTTCAGCAGCACCAGTTCCTCGGCCATGCTGGGGTGCAGCGCGACCGTGTCGTCAAATTCCTGCTTGGTAAGACCGGCCTTCACCGCCACTGCGGCCGCCTGCAATATCTCCGGCGCGTCCGGGCCGATCATGTGCAGTCCGACCACCCTGTTGGTCGTTGCGTCCACCACCATCTTGTAGAGCGCCCGCTCGTCGCGCCCGGCGAGCACATTCTTCATCGGGCGGAAGTCGGACGTATAGACCTTCACCGTCCCCAACTTGTTCTTCGCCTGCGCTTCGGTAAGGCCCACGCCCGCAAGCGGCGGATGGCTGAACACGGCCGAGGGCACGCAATGATAGTCGACCGTGCGCGGATTGTCGCCGAACACCGTGTCGGCGAAGGCATGGCCTTCCCGGATGGCCACCGGCGTCAGTTGCAGCCGGTCGGTGACGTCGCCCACCGCATAGATGCTTTCGACATTGGTGCGGCTATAGTCATCGACCTTGATTGCGCCCTTCTCGTTCAGTTCGACGCCGACATTCTCCAGCCCCAGCCCCTCGACATTGGGTTTGCGCCCGGTCGCGAAAACCAGCAGGTCGCAGGCGACGGGATCGCCATTCTTGAAGCGGACGCACAGCGTTCCGTCCTCATTCTTCTCGATCTTCTCCATCTCCGCGTGGAAGCGGAAATTGATGCCCTTCATCGTCGAGATTTGGAGCAGGCGGTCGCGGATCTGCTCGTCATAGCCGCGCAGCAGCGTGGCCGACCGGTTCACGATCGTCACATGGCTGCCGAACTGGTGGAAGATGCCGGCAAATTCATTGGCGATATAGCCGCCGCCGACGATCACGATCCGCTTCGGGCATTCCTCCAGGTGGAACACTTCGTTGGAGGTGACGCCATGCTCCGCGCCCTCGACCTCCGGAATCAGCGGCCATGCTCCTGTCGCGATCAATATATATTTCGCGCTGACTTCCCGCCCGCTACCGAGCTTGACCTTGTGCGGCCCGACGATCGTGGCCCGATCGGCGATCAGCTCAACCTTATGGCTGTCGAGCGTATTCTTGTAGAGGCCCTCCAGCCGGTCCACGTCTGCCAGCACATTGTCGCGCAGCGTCGTCCATTCGAAGCCGCAGTCGGGTACGTTCCAGCCGAAGCGCCGCGCATCCTTCAGGTCCTCGGCGAAATGGGCGCCGTAGATGAGCAGCTTCTTGGGCACACATCCGCGAATGACGCAGGTGCCGCCGACGCGATATTCCTCCGCTACCGCGACTTTCGCGCCATGGGCGGCAGCGACGCGCGAAGCCCGCACGCCGCCCGACCCAGCGCCGATCACGAACAGGTCGAAGTCATAGTCGCTCATTCACGCCTCCGCTGGGATTGGCGCCCATATGGCTGCTACCCAGCGGAGTTACAAACGAGTTTTGCGCTCAGGCTCCGCCCAACGCCAGTTCGATCAGCGCCATGGTAGACGGATCGAAGCCCTTTGGTCCTTCCGCCTCGATCGACCTGGCGATCTCCTTGCCCAACTCGACGCCGAACTGGTCGAACGGATTGATGCCCATCAGCACGGCATTGGCGAAGGTGCGGTGCTCATAGAAGGCGATCAGTCCGCCCAGCACATCGGGCGTCACATCCTCAAGCAGAATGGTCGTCGAGGGCCGGTTACCGGGATAGGCGCGCGCCGGATCGGCCTCATTCTCCTTGCCCTTCATGAGGGCAGCGCCTTGCGCAAAGCAATTGACCAGCAGCGCGCGGTGGTGCGCCGGATCGAGCGCATGCCCCGGCTCGATCGAGGCGATGAACTCGACCGGCGTTAGGACCGTACCCTGATGCAATAGCTGGAACACCGCATGCTGCGCGTCAGTGCCGACGCCGCCCCATGTGATCGGCGCTGTCGGCCCGTCCGCGGGCGCTCCGTCGCGGGTGACGCTCTTGCCGTTGCTCTCCATCTCCAGCTGCTGGAGATAGGAAGGCAGCAGCCGCAGCCGCTCGTCATAGGCGAACAGCGCACGCGTCTGGCACCCCAGCACCCGCGCATAATATTGATCGACAAAGGCCGCGATCAGCGGCGCGTTCGCCTTGGGCTCGGCAAGCCGGAAATGCCGGTCCATCGCTGCCGCGCCTTCAAGCAGGCTTTCAAACGCGTCCCAGCCCAGCGCCAGAGCGGCCGGAAAGCCGATCGAGGACCAAAGCGAATAGCGCCCGCCGACGCTCTCGGAAAAAGGCAGGATGCGCGTTTCATCGACGCCCCATTCGATCGCCTTTTCCGGCGATGCCGTCAGGGCGATGACACGGCCATAGGGGTCCTCGACCCCTGCCTCGACCATCCAGTTGATCGCGCTTGCAGCGTTCAGCATGGTTTCGGTGGTCGTGAACGTCTTGGACGCCACGGCTATGAGCGTCGCCGCGGGATCGAAACGGGAAAAGGCCTTTTCCAGCGCCGTGCCGTCCACATTAGATACGATGGCGACATCATAGCGCGCGCCATCGCCATCGAGCGCGTCGATGATGAGGTCAGGACCCAGCGCCGACCCACCGATGCCGATATGCAGGATATGGCGGATAGCCCCGAGTGCCTCCGCCTCGATGGCGTCGATCAGAGCGCGCATGCGCGAATGAAACATCTTCGCCCGCGCCACGCTGTCGGGATTGCCTTCGCCGCGCTCGGCAGGATGCTCCGCCGCCCGGCCCTCCGTATTATTGACGGCCTCCCCGGCGAAGAGGGCATCCCGCTGCTCGGCAAAGCCTTTCTCCTCGGCCAGCTTCAAAAAGCCGTCTAGCAGCTCGCTGGTCAGATGCGTCTTCGACCAGTCGAAACGGATCGGCCCCTGCCGCAGCGTGAATTTGGAGAGCCGATCCGGATCGCTGGTGAAGATCGTCTTGAGTTCGGCCTGGGGCAGCGCAGAAAGCGCCGCCAGTGCAGGGCTGGACATGAATTTATCCTTTTGCCGTTGATCGATACCGACGCTGCACCTGTCGATTCTTGTTCTTCTTAGTCAAGTCGGCGCTGCATTGCACCGCCTGGCGCGCTTGACGCCGCCTTTCCAAGGCCGCAAAAGCCGCGACGGCCTGATTTTAGGGCAGATTGAAGGAAAAGACGACCAAGCATGAGCGCAAAATCCGAAACGCGGGATTTCCTCTGGTTTCTCGCAAAGCTGGCGGTGTTCGTCTTCGTCCTGCGCAGCTTCATCGTGTCGCCCTTCAACATCCCGTCGGAATCGATGCAGCCGCGCCTCCTGATCGGCGACTATCTGCTGGTGGCGAAATGGCCCTATGGCTACTCGCGCTATTCCCTCCCCTTCGGCCTGCCGCTGATCCCCGGACGCATTTTCCCCTCGACGCCGGAGCGCGGCGATGTCGTCGTGTTCAAGGCGCCGCCGAACCAGAAGAACGACTATATCAAGCGCGTGATCGGCCTGCCGGGCGACATGATCTCGGTCCGGGCCGGCACCGTCTATCTGAACGGTCAGGCGATCCCCAAGCAGAAGGTGGCGGATCTCGTCATCCCGGTGACCGCGAATATGCAGGCTGCCGCCGCGAAGGAAGGCAGCCCCTCCCCCTGCTATCGCCCGAATTTCGAAGAGCGCGCGCCCGATGGCGGCCGCCAGTGCCGCTATCCTCAGTTCCGCGAAACGCTCCCGGGCGGCAAGAGCTACAACGTCCTGGACCTTGTGCCGGATGGCGCCGCCGATGATCGCGATACGGTCGTCGTGCCAGAAGGCCATCTCTTCATGATGGGCGACAATCGCGACCGCAGCGCAGACAGCCGCTTCCCGGCCGTGGACGGCGGCGGCATCGGTTTGGTTCCGGAGGAAAATCTCGTCGGCAAGGCGATGATCTCGGTCTTCTCGACCGACGGCAGCGCTAACTGGTTGCTGCCCTGGACTTGGGTTTCCGCCGCGCGCTGGAGCCGCATCGGGGAAGGCTTTTGACAAGGCCCGACACGGATGCCTGGCTCAAGGCGCTGATCGGCCGGGAGCCGACACGTCCGGAGGCGTTCGCGCAAGCGCTGACCCACGGCAGCGCGAATGCGGCGAATTATGAGCGGCTGGAGTTTCTCGGCGACCGCATCCTCGGCCTGCTAATCGGCGAGTGGCTCTACGACCGGTTCGCGGCGGAGCCCGAAGGCAAGCTGTCCCGCCGCTTCAACGCGCTGGTGTCGGGCGAAACCTGCGCGGAGGTCGCCCGCTCCGCCGGAGTGCCGGCGCACCTCGTGCTCGGCAAGCAGGCTCGCGACGACGGCGCGGCCGACAGTGACAATGTGCTGGGCGACGTGATGGAGGCGCTGATCGGCGCGCTCTATCTGGAGGGCGGGCTGGAAGAGGCACGCACTCTCGTTCGTCGCCTCTGGGCCGATCGCGTCGATACGCAGGCGAGCGCACCCAAGCATCCCAAGTCCGCCCTCCAGGAATGGGCTGCCGCCAACCGGCGCAAGCCTCCCGAATATGCAATGACCGACCGCTCCGGCCCACATCATGCGTTGCGTTTCACGGTGACGGTGAGCATCAAGGGGGCAGGCGAGGCAAGCGCCACGGGTGGCTCGAAGCAGGAAGCGGAAACGGCGGCGGCGAAGGCGCTGTTGGAGAAGCTTGGGGGCTGACCCCTTTTTTATGCTATGCCGTGCTCCTGCGAAGGCAGGAGCCCTGCCGTCTGACCTGGGCTCATCCTTTCGCAGGAGCACCCCGAACGATCCCACGGAGCGAGTTTGACAATCGATCTTCATAATCAACGCTGCGGCGTCATTGCCGTCGTCGGCGCCCCCAATGCCGGCAAATCCACGCTGGTGAACGCGCTTGTCGGCCAGAAGGTGGCGATCACCAGCCCCAAGGCGCAGACCACCCGCACCCGCGTCATGGGCGTGGCAATCGAGGGTGATGCGCAGATGGTGCTGGTCGATACGCCCGGCATTTTCGCGCCCAAGCGCCGGCTCGATCGCGCCATGGTGCAGGCCGCATGGGGCGGAGCGCAGGGTGCGGACCTGATCGCGCTGGTCGTCGATGGGAAGGCAGGCCTAGGCGCCAAGATGGAGCCGATCATCAGCGCGCTCGCCGCGCGCCCGGAAAGGAAATGGCTGATCCTCAACAAGGTCGACATCGCCATAAAGGAAAAGCTGCTGGTCCACACCCAGCGCCTTTATGAGCAGCTCGACATTGCAGAGACGTTCTTCGTCTCCGCCGCGACCGGTGACGGGTTAGCCGAACTTAAGTCCGCCTTCGCCGCCGCCATGCCCGAAGGCCCATGGCACTTCCCGGAAGATCAGGTTTCCGACGCCACCGACCGGATGCTGGCGGCAGAAATCACGCGCGAGCAGCTATACCACCAGCTTCACGCCGAACTCCCCTATGCCGCCGCCGTCGATACGGAGAAATATAGCGAGCGCGAAGATGGCTCGGTCGAGATTCACCAGCAGATCTTGGTAGGCCGCTCCAGCCAGCGCGCCATCGTGCTGGGCAAGGGTGGGCAGCGCCTGAAGGAAATCGGCTCCAAGGCCCGCGCCGAACTGGCGAGCCTGCTCGGCGTCAAGGTCCACCTCTATCTTCACGTCAAAGTGAAGGAAGATTGGGAGGACGACCGGTTCATCTACCGCGACATAGGTCTGGATTGGGTGGAGTAACTCACTCCACCCGATCTGTCGCCGTCATTCCCGCACAGGCGGGGATGACGGGGCGGTTTACTCCGCCGCCGCCTTCTTCTTCGCCGGCGCCTTCTTGGTAGCAGGCTTCTTCGCCGCGGCCTTTTTCGCGGGCGCCTTCTTCCCCTTCTTCGCCGGCGCCGCCGCAGCCCGCGCGTCGATCAACTGCGCAGCTTCCTCCAGCGTCAGGGCATCCTGCTCGATCGTCTTGGGCAGGGTCGCGTTCGTCGTGCCATCGGTCACATAAGGCCCGTAGCGCCCCGCCATCAGCTTGATCTCCGCCTCCGTGCGCGGATGCTTGCCGAGCACCTTCAAAGGTTCGCGTGACGACGCGCCCCGCCCACCCTTGTTCGCAGCGTCGGCCAGCTTCGCGACGGCGCTGTTCATCCCCACCTCGAAAATCTCGGCGGTGGAGGATAAGCGCCCATATTTGCCGTCATGCAGCAGATAGGGTCCGAAGCGTCCGATATTCGCCACGATCGGCTTGCCTGTTTCCGGGTGCAGCCCGACCTCACGCGGCAGGCTCAGCAGCTTCACCGCCCAGTCGAGCGTCAATTCCCCATCGGGCAGGTCGCGCGGAATGGAGCCGCGCTTCGCGCCCTTGCCTTCGCCCATCTCGATATAGGGACCAAAGCGGCCCGACTTCTTGACGATGTCCTGGCCCGTCTCCGGATGCTGCCCCAGCACCTCCGGCCCTGTATCTTCACCCTCCTTGCCGCCCGGCTGGCCGAATTTGCGCGTGTATTTGCACTCGGGATAGTTGGAGCAGGCGATGAATGCGCCAAAGCGCCCGCCACGCAATGACAGCTGCCCATCGCCGCACATCGGGCAGGCGCGCGGGTTGGACCCGTCAGCCTTGGGCGGAAACAGCATCGGCTCCAGAAATTTGTCGAGTTCCGCCGTGATGTCCGAGGGCTTCTGCTCCATGACCTCGGCGGTCTTGGGCTTGAAGTCGCGCCAGAAGGCCTCCAGCACCGCCTGCCACTGCGCCCGGCCGCCGGAAATATCGTCCAATTCCTCCTCGAGCCCAGCCGTGAAGTCATAGGACACATAGCGTTCGAAGAAGCGCTCCAGGAAGGCCGTCACCAGCCGCCCGCTCTCCTCCGCGAAAAAGCGGTTCTTCTCGATCCGCACATAGTCGCGGTCCTTCAGCACCTGAAGCGTGGAAGCATAGGTGGACGGCCGTCCGATCCCCAATTCCTCCAGCTTCTTGACCAGGGACGCTTCGGAGTAACGCGGCGGCGGCTGGGTGAAATGCTGCTCCGCCGTCACCTTCTTCTTGGCCGGCGCGTCGCCCTGCGCCATGCGCGGCAGCAGCTTGGAATCATCGTCCTCGCTGTCGTCCCGGCCCTCTTCGTAGAGCGCGAGAAAGCCGGGGAAGATCACCACCTGACCGGTCGCGCGCAGGCCATGCTGTCCCGTACCGTCCACCAGATCGATCGTCGTCCGCTCCAGCCGCGCCGAAGCCATCTGGCTCGCTAGCGCGCGCTTGAAGATCAGGTCGTAGAGGCGCGCATGATCGCCGCCGCCCACCTTGTCGCGATGGAATTCGGTCGGGCGGATGGCCTCGTGCGCTTCCTGCGCATTCTTCGCCTTGGTCTGATACTGGCGCGGCTTTTCCGGCAGATAGCCGCCGTCATAGCGCTCCGCGATCGCCTTGCGCGCAGCGGAAATGGCGCTGCCGTCCATCTGCACGCCGTCGGTACGCATGTAGGTGATCGCGCCGTCCTCGTAGAGCTGCTGCGCGACCCGCATGGTGTGGCTGGCCGAAAAGCCGAGCTTGCGCGCCGCTTCCTGTTGCAACGTAGACGTCGTGAACGGCGGCGGAGGGTTGCGCGAAACCGGCTTCGTCTCGACCTTCTCGACCGTGAAGCGCCCTGCCTCCACGTCCGCCTTCGCGGCCATGGCGTCGCCTTCCTTGCCGATGGTCAGCCGCTCGATCTTCTCGCCGCGCCAGCGCACCAGCCGTGCGGTAAAGCCCTGCCCCGCCTGCTCCATCTCGGCCGCGACGGACCAATATTCCTGCGGCACGAAGCTTTCGATCTCGCGCTCGCGCTCCACCACCAATCGCAATGCGACGGACTGCACACGCCCCGCCGACTTGGCGCCGGGCAGCTTGCGCCACAGCACCGGCGACAAGGTGAAGCCCACCAGATAGTCGAGCGCCCGCCGCGCCCGATAGGCATCGATCAGATCCTCGTCCAATGCACGCGGCTGCGCCATCGCCTCTGTCACCGCCTGCTTGGTGATCGCGTTGAATGTCACGCGATCGACCTTCTGCGGCAGCGCCTTCTTGGCGCGCAGCACCTCCTGCACATGCCAGCTGATCGCCTCTCCCTCGCGATCAGGGTCGGTCGCCAGGATCAGGCGCGTGGCTTTCTTGGCCTCATCAGTGATGGCCTTGAGCTGCTTGCCCTTGTCGCCATAATTCTCCCACTGCATGGCAAAGCCCGCGTCAGGGTCCACCGACCCATCCTTGGGCGGCAGGTCGCGGATATGACCATAGCTGGCGAGGACGTGAAAGTCGCCGCCCAGATATTTTTCGATGGTCTTCGCCTTGGCCGGCGATTCAACGATGACAAGCTGCATTCATGCCCCGGTTTTCAAATGTTCTCACGTACACGCGCGAGTCTGGAAGGCGATTGCGGCCCCCGTCAACCCATCACGACAGGCTCACCCGTCCGCCCGCATGCCGTTCCAGCCGCGCGGCCAGCTCCAGCTCCAGCAGGATCGTCTGCACCACCGCCGGACTCGCGCCCGACAGCCGGATCAGTTCATCGACCGGCACAGGAGACGGGCCCAGCAAGGCGACGATCGACGACCGCTCCTGTTCGGCGACGTCAGGGGACACCGGCTCGCCCGCAAAGTCGAAACCTCCCTGCCGCACCATCCGGACGTCGAGCGAGCCGATCGCCTCGATCACGTCGGCGGCATTCTGGACCAGAATGGCCCCCTCGCGGATGAGCTGATTGCAGCCCTGCGCGCGGGGATCGATCGGCGATCCAGGAACGGCCATGACTTCGCGCCCTGCCTCCGCCGCCATCCGGGCGGTGATCAACGACCCCGATTTGGGCGCGGCCTCCACCACGACTGTTCCCTTGGACAGGCCCGCAATGATGCGATTACGCGCCGGAAACTGGCGGGCGAGCGGCTGAACGCCGGGCGGATGCTCCGTCACCAGCAGGCCTTCGTTCGCCACCTGCTCCTGCAAAGCCTCATTTTCAGGCGGAAAGGCGATGTCGATGCCGCATGCGATCACCGCTATCGTGCCGCTGCCGATCGCCCCCTGATGCGCCGCCGTGTCGATGCCCCGAGCGAGGCCCGAGACGACGACTGCGCCACGCTGCCCCAGATCCTGCGCCAGCGTCCGGGCAAAGCGGCAGGCAGCGGCGGAAGCATTGCGTGCCCCCACCATCGCCACACAGTCGCGCGAAGCCAAGGTCAGGTCGCCCCGAACGATCAGCGCCGGTGGCGCGCCCTCCGTCTGATCGAGCAGAAAGGGATACTCCGCGTCGCCCATCAGCAAGTAGCGCGCGCCCAGAGCACGGCTCCGCGCGATTTCCTGCTCGACCGCGCGAGCATCCGCGACGCTCGCCTTGCCGCCGCCGCGCGCAGCGAGATCGGGCACGGCACGCAACGCCTCCGCCGCCGTGCCGAAGCGAGCCATCAACTGGCGAAAGGAGACCGGGCCTATGCGGGGACTACGGATCAGGCGAAGGCGGTTGAACCGCTCCTGCTCGCTCATTCGCTCACCGCCTGCGTCTTGCCGGCGCCGATCTTCGGCTCCGTGCCCTTGATCAGCCGGCCGATATTCTCCCGATGCCGCCACAGCACGATCAAAGCCAGCGCAAGCGCCACCGGCACCAGATCGAGCCGGCCGAAAAACCACATGGCGACAGGCGCACTCACCGCCGCCGACATGCCTCCGACCGAGGACCGCTTCGTGCCGAACAGCGCCGCCAGCCACACGATGGCGAACACCAGTCCCGCAGACCAGTAAAGCGCGGTGATGACACCCATCATCGTCGCCACGCCCTTGCCGCCCGCAAACCGCAGCCAGACCGGGTAGCAGTGCCCGATGAAGGCCATGGCGCCCGCCATCGCTCCACCACCATCGACCAGTGCCGCGCCGATCAGCACCGCCGCCGCACCCTTCAGCAGGTCCAGCAGCAAAGTCGCAGCCGCCAGCCCCTTGCGCCCCGTCCGCAGCACGTTGGTCGCGCCGATATTGCCCGATCCGATTCTGCGGAGGTCGCCGGCGCCTGTGAAGCGCGTCAGCAGCAAGCCGAAGGGTACGGACCCCAGCAGATAACCGATCAGCAGGACGAACGCGGGGATAAGCCAGGGAGGAGTCATGATCTCGCCGAAATTGTTGCGGCGCGACCATAGCGCTCGCGCCGCAAGGAGCAACGGGAAGGTTGACCTGTCGCGTGCCGAGGGCTTGCCAGCGCCCGTTGACAGTGCCGGCCTCAGCCGCGAGATACTCCCCCGATGACGGTCGCACCCGATGCTCCCCTGCTCTTCTTCGATTCCGGCGTTGGCGGGCTTTCCATCCTTGGCCCGACGCGTGCGGCGCTGCCGAATGCCCACGTCGTCTATGCGGCAGACAGCGCCGGCTTCCCCTACGGTACGAAGAGCGAGGCGGAAATCGCCGCCCGCGTCCCCGCGCTGCTTGGCCGTCTGGTGGAGCGCTACAGGCCGCGCCTTGCCGTGATCGCGTGTAACACGGCCTCCACGATCGCGCTCTCTGCGGTTCGCGCGGCACTCGACGTGCCGGTGGTCGGGACGGTCCCTGCGATCAAGCCGGCCGCGCTGGTTTCCAGAAGTCGGGTCTTCGGCGTCCTCGGCACCGACGCAACGGTCCGCCAGCCCTATGTCGATCGCCTTGCCGCGGAGTTCGGGGCTGACTGCATCGTTCTCCGCCATGGATCGGCGGCGCTCGTCCAACTGGCAGAAGCAAAGCTGCGGGGCGAGGTTCTCGACCCGGCCATCGCGCGCGACGCACTGGCCGGACTGTTCGATCAGCCCGGCGGCGACCGCATGGACACGGTGGTTCTCGCCTGCACCCACTTCCCCCTCGTGGAGGCGGAACTCGCCGCCGCCTCGCCCCGGCCGCTGCACTTCGTTCATGGCGGTGAGGGAATAGCCCGACGCATCGCTTATCTGACACAGGGTCAGCGATGGCCGGCAGAGCGCCGGGCCGGAACGGCTGTCTTCACTCGGCTGGACGAGAGCGTCGGCCTGCTTGCCGGCGCCCTGGCAAGCTATGGCCTCGAACGCGTCGAAGTCTTGTAGGGGGGTGGACGATCGGTCCAATGGCTAGCTGAGCTATCAGTCTGATAGATATTTCTAAGCAGTGCTGCGAACGGTTCTCACTGGTAATGGATGGCCGCAACAGTTATTGGCTCCCTCAAAAGAGGGGATGCGGGATTAGGGATCGGGCATTTCAGGTGAACTACAAGCATATCTTCACGCAGGCGATCGACCGGCTTCACAGCGAGGGCCGCTATCGCGTCTTCATCGATATCCTGCGCAACAAGGGCGCTTTCCCGAATGCGCGCTGCTTCCACGGCCATAATGGGCCGAAGCCGATCACCGTCTGGTGCTCCAACGACTATCTCGCCATGGGCCAGCATCCCAAGGTCGTCGCCGCGATGGAAGAGGCGCTGCATGATGTCGGGGCCGGGTCCGGCGGTACGCGCAACATCGGCGGCAATACCCATTATCACGTCGATCTCGAAGCTGAACTTGCCGACCTGCATGGCAAGGAAGCCGCGCTGCTCTTCACCTCCGGCTATGTGTCAAATGAGGCGACGCTTTCGACGCTGGCGAAAATCCTGCCTGGCTGCATCATTTTCTCGGATGAACTGAACCACGCGTCCATGATCGCGGGCATCCGCAATTCGGGCTGTGAGAAGCGGGTGTTCCGGCACAATGACGTCGACCATCTGCGCGAACTGCTCGCCGCCGAAGATCCCGACGCGCCCAAGCTGATAGCGTTCGAAAGCGTCTATTCGATGGACGGAGACGTCGCGCCGATCGCCGCGATCTGCGACCTGGCGGACGAATATAATGCCCTCACCTATCTGGACGAGGTTCATGCCGTGGGCATGTATGGTGCACGCGGCGGCGGTATTTCGGAGCGTGACGATGTCGCGAGCCGGCTGACCATCATCGAGGGCACGCTGGGCAAGGCCTTCGGCGTCATGGGCGGCTATATCGCGGCCGATCAGATGATCGTCGATGTCATCCGCAGCTATGCGCCAGGCTTCATCTTCACCACCTCCCTTTCACCGGTTCTGGTGGCCGGCGTGCTGGCGAGCGTACGCCACCTCAAGCAATCGAGCGAAGAACGCGAAGGCCAGCAGAAGGCCGCCGCAACGCTCAAGCGCCTGATGGCTGATTCCGGCCTGCCGGTCATGCCATCGGTCACGCACATCGTGCCGCTGATGGTCGGCGATCCGGTGAAGGCCAAGCGGATCAGCGACATATTGCTCGCCGAATATGGCGCCTATGTGCAGCCGATCAATTACCCGACGGTGCCGCGCGGAACGGAACGCCTGCGCTTCACGCCCGGCCCTGCCCATAGCGAAGAGATGATGCAGGAACTGGTGTCGGCGCTTGTGGAAATTTGGGACCGGCTTGAGCTGGAACTCAAGAAGGCCGCCTGACCCCTTTGCGGCATTATCCCTCTCCCTTGAGGGAGCGGGCTGCGAAGGCTTGGCAGCTTGCTGGCTAGTTGCAGCTGGGTGAGGGGGTGAACCTCTCGATCGCGCCGCCGCCTCATTCAAGCCCGCATCAACCCAGCCCGCACCGCATAGTCCCGATACAGGCTCCGGCTGTGCGGCAACGCGTTCATATCGGCAGCCATCCGCTCCAGCACATGGCGCATGTCTGCACGCGGCGTCACATGGAACCGGGCGAGCCACCCGAAGAACGCCCGCTTCCACAGGTCGGGCAGTGCTTCCTGCTGCCCGAAATCGACCAGCTCCAGCTTGCCGCCGTCGGCAATGCACCGCGCCGCCTGCCACAACGCCGCTTCCCAGTCGGGGATCATCGACAAAGCATAGCTGATGAACACCCGCTCGAAGGCCATGCGGCCGAACAACGTCTCCGGATCGAAGGTGCAGGCATCGCCCTGGCACAGCACCACACGATCGCCCATGCCCGCCCTCGCCACCGCCTTTCGCGCCGTTTCCAGCATGGCCTTCGAGATGTCGGCGCCGTAAAGCCGCGCGTTGGGCCACGCTTTTCCGACCGCAACCAGGACGCGACAGATGCCGATGGCGGTGCACCGCCCGCTTGACTTTCAGGTGAGCCATAAATGCCATGCGCCGCGCCTCCTTGCTGTCAGGTCGTGGAGCGCGGCTAGGGCAAGCGCTTGTCGTCCGCGTGACGTGGCGGGTACAGCCATGTGAAGCCTCTTGCGGAACAAAGCGGGCCGAACCACCTTTGTCCATAAAGCCATGCCTCACTGGATCGAACCCCACCCGACCGGCATTTATGTGCGCCCCGCCGACGCGTGGATCGACCCCTCCGTTCCGCAGGCGCGCGCGCTGGTCACCCACGGCCACGCCGATCACGCGCGCGGCGGCCACGGCCATGTCTGGGCGACGGAGGAGACTCTCGCCATCATGGCGCTACGCTATGGCACCGCGTTCGGCACGCCCGTCGGCTATGGTGAAGAGGTGCGCATGGGCGGCGTGACGATCCGCTATGTCCCCGCCGGCCATGTGCTGGGGTCGGCGCAGATCGTCCTTGAACATGCGGGCGAGCGCGTGGTCGTCACCGGCGACTATAAGCGCCGGCCCGACCCCACCTGCAAGCCGTTCGAGCCGGTCCCTTGCGACATATTGGTGACCGAAGCCACCTTCGGCCTGCCCGTCTTCCGCCATCCCGACACGGGCAGCGAGGTCGACCGTCTGCTCGCTGCTCTCCATGCCCACCCGGACCGCTGCGTGCTCGTCGGCGCCTATGCGCTCGGCAAGGCGCAACGACTGATCGGCGAGTTGCGCGGCCGGGGCCATCACGATCCGATCTACATCCATGGCGCGCTTGAACGCATGTGCGCGCTCTACGCCGATTTCGGCATCGACTTGGGCGAGTTACGCCCGGCGACCGGCATCCCCGCCAAGGACATGCGCGGCCACATCGTCGTCTCCCCCCCTTCGGCCCTCAACGACCGATGGAGCCGACGCCTGCCCGATCCCATCACCGCCATGGCGTCAGGCTGGATGCGCGTTCGCCAGCGCGCGCGGCAGAAGAATGTCGAATTGCCGCTCGTCATTTCGGATCATGCCGACTGGGATGAACTGACCGACACCTTGCGCGAGGTCGCCCCGTCCGAAACCTGGATCACGCACGGCCGCGAGGAAGCGCTGCTCCACTGGTGCATGACCCACCAGATGCGCGCGCGGGCGCTGGAGATGGTCGGCCGTGAAGATGAGGACGAGGGGTGATGCGCACAATACTCGCATCCCCGTTGGTTTCGAACGAAGTCGAGAAACGGAAAGAACGGACCCCTCGTTTCTCGACTGCGCTCGAAACGAACGGAGGCCGGAGATAATGAGAGCCTTTTCCCAACTCCTCGATGGCCTCGTCTACACCCGCTCCCGGAACGGCAAGCTCGACCTCATCGCCAACTATATGCGTACGGCCCCCGATCCCGATCGGGGCTGGGCGCTCGCAGCGCTCACCGGTAATCTCGATCTCAAGGCGGTGAAGGCCTCCGCAATCGGAGAGATGATCCGCGACCGCACCGACCCCGTGCTTTTCGAAATGAGCCGCGACTATGTCGGCGACCTTGCCGAAACCGTCGCCCTCCTCTGGCCCAAGCGGGAAGATCAGCCTCCGGAAATCGACGACGCCACCCTATCCCTCTCCGCCGTTGTCGACCGCCTCCATGCCGTCAGCCGCGCCGCCGCGCCCGCCAAGCTCGCGCAGATGATGGACCACCTCGACGCCTCCGGCCGCTTCGCCCTGTTGAAGCTCGCTACCGGAGGCCTGCGCGTCGGCATCTCGGCCCGCCTTGCCAAGACCGGCTTTGCCCAGGCATTCAACCTCGACGTCGATGATGTGGAGGAATGCTGGCACGCCCTCTCGCCCCCCTACACCACCCTGTTCGAATGGGCGGAGGGCAAGTCCGACCGCCCCGATCCCGCAGGCACGCCCTTCTTCCGCCCTTTCATGCTCGCTCACCCGCTGGAGGCCGAGAGCGTCGATCTCACCGACTATGCCGCCGAATGGAAATGGGACGGCATCCGCGTTCAGATCGTCGGCACGGGCGAGCAGACCCGCCTCTACAGCCGCGCCGGGGACGACATCACCGGCAGCTTTCCCGAAATCGCGGCGGCTTTCCGCCACCATGCAGTCCTCGACGGCGAACTGCTCGTCAAAGGAGAGTTTCAGGGTGGCCAAGAACATGGAGGTGCTGCCGCCAGCTTCAACGCCCTCCAGCAACGCCTCGGCCGCAAGGCGGTGACGGCCAAGATGATGGACGATTATCCCGCCTTCGTCCGCCTCTACGACATATTGCTCGACGCGGATGAAGACCTGCGCGCCCTTCCCTGGGAACAGCGCCGCGCAGCGCTCGAAACCACCGTTCCCAAACTCGACCCCCACCGCTTCGACATCTCCGCCCTGATCGAAGCGACGGACTTCGAAAGCCTCGCCGATATCCGGGCCGGCGCCCGGGACGCCGCGATCGAAGGCGTGATGCTCAAGCGCCGCGACAGCCCCTATGTCGCCGGGCGCAAGGCCGCGCTCTGGTACAAGTGGAAACGCGATCCGCTGACCGCCGATTGCGTCATGATGTACGCCCAGCGGGGCCACGGCAAACGCTCCTCCTTCTATTCCGACTACACCTTCGGCTGCTGGACGGACGAAGGCGAACTGCTGCCCGTGGGCAAGGCCTATAGCGGCTTCACCGACGAGGAACTGAAATGGCTCGACCGCTTCGTGCGCACCAACACGGTGAACCGCTTTGGCCCGGTGCGCGAGGTGGAAAAGTCGCTGGTGCTGGAGGTGGCCTTCGACAGTATCCACGAAAGCAAGCGGCATAAATCCGGGCTGGCGATGCGCTTTCCCCGGATCGCCAGGATCAGGCGCGACAAGCCCCCGCATGAGGCAGATACGGTAGCGGGATTGCGGCGCTTGGTGAGTTGAGATGGCGCGATTCCCTTCAACCAAATTTCCTCACCGCCCTGCAGTGAGACTTTCTTAGGCCGCAAGCAATCGGCATGGTGCCGACCGCTCACCCGAACGAGAGGAACCCGATGGAAAGCCTGATTAGCGCCTTCACCGATCCCACTGCCTTGGCTGCTTTGGTTGCATTGGTGGTGATGGAAGTTGTGCTCGGCATCGACAATCTTGTCTTTATCTCGATACTGACGAACAAACTGCCCGAAACACAACGACCGAAAGCGCGGCGGATCGGCATTGGCCTGGCGCTCGGTATGCGTCTCATCCTGCTGTCGATGATCGCGTGGATCGTTGGTTTGACCAAGCCCGTCATTGATCTGGGGATCAGCGGGCCGCTGGATCAGCACGGACTCCCGACCTTCGAAACCCTGTTCTCCTGGCGGGATCTCATCCTCATTGCCGGCGGCCTTTTCCTGATCTGGAAAGCCACGAAGGAAATCCATCACACCGTCGACCCCAGTCACTCCGACGACATTCTCGAAAAGAAAAAGGGTGCCATTACGCTCACTTTCGGCAGCGCGATCGCTCAGATCATCCTTCTCGACATGATCTTTTCCCTCGATTCCATCCTGACGGCCGTAGGCATGACCGACAATCTGGCCGTCATGGTTATCGCCGTGCTGGCTGCTGTGACGGCAATGCTTCTGGCTGCCGAGCCCCTTGCCAACTTCATCGCACGAAACCCAACCGTGGTGATGCTGGCGCTGGGCTTCCTGCTGATGATCGGCGCCGTCTTGATCGCGGATGGATTTGGCGTCCATGTGCCCAAAGGGTATATCTACGCTGCCATGGCCTTCTCGACGTTGGTCGAAGTGCTGAACATTTTCGCGCGCAAGGCGCAGATGCGGAAGGATCGCGCCTGACTTAGATGGTGGCGCGGCGGCGATGTCTTAGCCGCAGCGCCACCAACCGTCGCCAGACCGAAAGGGGTGAATAATGTCCTATTCTGGAAGCTGCCACTGCGGCGCAGTCACCTTCACCGTAACCGCCGAGGTGCCCGCCGAAGCCATGTCCTGCAACTGCTCCCATTGCCGCCGCAAGGGCTTCCTGCTGACCTTCGTGCCCGCCGACCAGTTCACGCTTGAGAGCGGCGCGGACAAGCTCACCGACTATCAGTTCTACAAGCACAGGATCACGCACCAGTTCTGCACGCTCTGCGGGACGCAGGCGTTTGCGGAAGGCACGGGGCCAGACGGATCGGTCATGCGAGCCATCAACCTGCGTTGTGTGCCGGAGGTCGATCTCGACGCGCTCAAGATCAACAAGGTGGACGGCGCGAGTTTTTAAAAAATTCAATTGTCCCTCCCGCGAAAGCAGGAAGCCATCTCCCGTAAGAGTTCGCTCGGTGCAGCGGCAGGAGATCGGTCACAGCCTTCGCAGGGATGACGAGGGTGGTATCCACAGTCTGACTTTGCGCTGTAACGCCAACTCCCTATATGGGCGCTTTCGCGCATCGGGCGCGCTTCACGCATGGAGCAGTTGAATTGAGCAAGGTTCTGGTCATCGGCGCGGGCGGCGTCGGGTCTGTCGCGGTTCACAAGATGGCGATGAACCCTGACATTTTCAGCCATATCACGCTCGCCAGCCGCCGCATCATCAGCTGCGAGAAGGTCGCCGAATCGGTCAAGGCCCGCACCGGCGTCATCATCGACGTGGCGCAGGTTGACGCCGACAATGTCGAAGAGACGATTGCGCTCATCGAAAAGGTCCAGCCCAAGCTGGTGGTGAACCTGGCCCTGCCCTATCAGGACCTGGCGATCATGGACGCCTGCCTCGCGACCAAGACCGACTATCTCGACACCGCCAATTACGAACCGCGCGACACGGCGAAGTTCGAATATAGCTGGCAGTGGGCCTATCAGGAGCGGTTCAAGAAAGCCGGCATCATGGCGCTGCTGGGCTCGGGCTTCGATCCCGGCGTCACCAGCGTTTTCGCGTCCTACATCAAGAAGCATCTGCTCGACCGGATCGACACGCTCGATATTCTCGACTGCAATGGCGGCGACCATGGCCAGCATTTCGCCACCAACTTCAACCCGGAAATCAACATCCGCGAAGTCACCGCTCCGTCACGCCACTGGGAAGGCGGCAAGTGGGTCGAAGGCCCCGCGCTCAAGCACAAGCAGGTTTTCGACTTCGATCAGGTGGGCGAGAAGAACATGTACCTCATGTATCATGAGGAACTGGAATCGCTTGCCAAACACTATCCCGAAATCAAGCGCATCCGCTTCTGGATGACGTTCGGCGACGCCTATCTCAAGCATCTCGAAGTGCTGCAGAATGTCGGCATGACCCGGATCGATCCGGTCATCTACAATGGCCAGGAAATCATCCCGCTTCAGTTCCTCAAGGCCGTGCTGCCCGAACCGTCGAGCCTGGGTTCGACCACCAAGGGCAAGACCAATATCGGCGACATCGCTACCGGCGAGAAGGACGGTCAGAAGAAGACCGTCTATGTCTATAATGTCTGCGACCATGAGGACGCCTATGCCGAAACGGGCAACCAGGCGGTGAGCTACACCACCGGCGTCCCCGCGATGATCGGTGCGGCACTCATGCTCACCGGCGCATGGAAGGGCGCGAATGGAGAGGGGGGCGTGTTCAACATCGAACAGTTCGATCCCGATCCCTTCATGGACATGCTGAACAAGCACGGTCTGCCCTGGCAGGTGAAGGAACTGGACGCGCCGCTGGATTTCTGACGATTCGTCACGAACCGTCACCCCGGCGCTGAGCCGGGGTCCCGCTTCTTCTCTACCGTTGCTTGAGGCAGCGGGACCCCGGTCAAGCCCCGGGGTGACGGTGGAGGTGCCTGGAGTGGAAAGACCCATGGAAACCAAAGCCGGCGATCCCGCCGCTTTCGCGCATTTCGATCTGCACCGCGTCCCCTCGCCCGCCTTCGTGGTGGACGAGGCCGCGGTTCGCCGCAACCTCAGCGTGCTGCGTGACATCCGCGACCGGGCAGGCATCAAGGTGCTGGGCGCGCTAAAGGCTTTTTCCATGTGGTCGCTGGGTCCCGTGATCGGCGAATATCTCGACGGCGTCTGCGCCTCCGGCATCTACGAAGCCCGTCTCGCGCATGAGGAATATCGCGGCGAAATCGCGACCTATTGCGCGGCCTACAAGCCTGAAGACTTGGCCGAAATCCTCCCCATCTCGGACCATGTCATTTTCAACAGCCCCGGCCAGATCGGGCGGCTGAGGCCCGTCATGGAAGAGGCTCGCAAGAACGGTGTGAACTTCGACATCGGCCTGCGCATCAATCCCCTCCACGCGGAGGGCGAAGTGCCCAAATACGACCCATCGCAGCCGCACAGCCGTCTTGGTTTCCCCATCGATCAGCTGCGCGCGGAGCATCTGGACGGAGTGGACGGCCTACACGTCCATAATCTGTGCGAACAGGATTTCCTGCCGCTTGAACGCACCTGGGCGGCAATTGAATCGCGCGTCATGCCGCATGTCGGTGGCCTTAAGTGGCTGAATTTCGGCGGTGGCCATCATGTCACCCGCGCCGACTACCAGATCGATGATCTGATTGCCTTCCTCCAGAAGATCAAGGCGCAGACCGGCCTGCAACTCTATATCGAACCTGGCGAAGCGATGGCGCTCGACGCCGGCATTCTGGTCGGCGAAATTCTGGACGTCATCGACAATGGCATGCCCGTCGCGATCACGGATATCTCGGCGACCTGCCACATGCCGGACGTGATAGAGGCTCCATACCGCCCCGCCATGCTGCATGAGGAAGCGGACGGTTCCGTGACGAGACTCGGTGGCCCCTCCTGCCTCGCCGGCGACATCATAGGCGACTATCGAGTCCCCGGCGGCGCGACTCCGGGCCGGCGGATCGCTTTCCTCGACCAGGCACACTACTCGATGGTGAAGACCAATACATTCAACGGTGTACCCCTGCCCGGCATCTGGCTGTGGAACTCCGATACGGACGAACTCAAGGAAATCCGCCGCTTTTCCTATGAGGACTTCAAGTCTCGCCTCTCCTGACGCACGTTTCGTAGCTGGGCGCGCAACAAAATTTACACGCGCGCTTTACAGTGGGACCCCTGCCGCATATATCGCCCTTCCGCTGCCCCATGGGACTTCCACCGCAAGGCAGCTTGTTTGCCAACGACTACACTGGAGGTCCCTTGAGTTGCACAAGCATCATAGCGCGCTGGGGGTAGCAACCGCCCTCACACCGGCAGCACCGGTAACGCTTGTTCGTCCCCAGGCAGCAGCCCGGGCCGCGCGATTCTTCGCTGAGAAGTTTCCGGGGCGCTCGCTCTATGCCGTCAAGGCGAATCCGTCTCCTGATCTGATCCGTACCTTGTTCGCATCGGGCATCACGCATTTCGACGTCGCGTCGATCGCGGAAGTGCGTCTGGTGGCAGAAACGCTGGAAGGTCAGGCGAAGCTTTGCTTCATGCACCCGGTCAAGGCCGAGGAAGCGATCGCAGAGGCGTACCACGTCCATGGCGTCCGCACCTTCTCGCTCGATACACTCGACGAGCTGGCGAAGATCATGCGCGCCACCAATGATGCGACGGACCTTGAGCTTTGCGTGCGCCTGCGCGTCTCGTCCGAACATTCGGAACTCAGCCTCGCGTCCAAGTTCGGCGCTGAACTGGGCGAAACCAGCGAACTGCTGATGGCGACCCGCCAGGCGGCCGATGCGCTCGGCATCTGCTTCCATGTCGGCAGCCAGGCCATGAGCCCCCAGGCGTACAGCGATGCCATCGAGCGTGTTCGTGCCGCGATTGTCGATGCAGCCGTCACCGTCGATATCATCGATGTCGGCGGCGGCTTCCCGTCCATCTATCCGGGCATGGAGCCGGTTGCGCTCGAAAATTATTTCGAGGCGATCCATCGCGGCTTTGAAAGCCTGCCGGTCAGCTATTCATCGGAACTGTGGTGCGAACCGGGCCGTGCGCTCTCGGCGGAATATAGCTCGGTCGTGGTGCGCGTGGAGCGCCGCCGGGGCACGGAGCTTTACATCAACGATGGCGCCTATGGCGCGTTGTTCGACGCCGCGCACATTGGATGGCGCTTCCCCGTCGCTCTGTTGCGCGAAGAGGAAAGCGAGGCGGAACTGACCGGCTTCTCCTTCTATGGCCCAACCTGCGACGACATGGACCATATGGTTGGCCCCTTCATGTTGCCGGAAGACGTGCAGGCCGGCGACTATATCGAAATCGGCATGCTGGGCGCCTATGGCGCGGCCATGCGCACCGGCTTCAACGGCTTCACGTCGGAGGCCGTGGTCGAAGTGGGGGATGAGCCGATGGCAAGCCTCTATGCCGATCCCGCGCCTGCGCGCCGGGTCGCGACCGTCATCAAGCTGGGTTGAAAATCCTCTCGCCGCCTTCTGGACGGCGAGAGGGGCAGCTTGGGTCAGCGGCGGAAGACGCCTACCAGTTCGACATGGGTCGACCATCGAAACTGGCCGACGGCCTTGATGGTATCGAGCTGGTAGCCTCCCGCCAGAAGATGCGCGGCGTCGCGCGCGAAGCTCGCCGGGTTGCAGGAAACATAGGCGATGACCGGAACCGACGAGTCAGCCAGTTGCAGCGCCTGTTCCCGCGCTCCTGCCCGGGGTGGATCGATGATGATCGCGGCGAAGCGATCGAGTTCCGCCGGGGTCAAGGGCCGTCTGAACAGATCGCGGTGATCCGCCGCCATCCGGCGCTGGGCGCGGTTCGCAGCGGCCTTGAGGGCCAGCAGCAGGTCGCGCGCGCCCTCTGCCGCATAGACCGGCCGATCCTCGCCCACAGCCAGCGCGAAGGTGCCAAGGCCGCAGAACAGGTCCGCCACCGCCCCTTGCGCGGGTAGGGCATCTTGCACCGCTTCCACCAAAGCGGCCTCCCCGTCCGGCGTCGCCTGGAGAAAGGCGAAGGGGGGAAAGGCGACCGCGACACCGCCGAAGGTGGCGGTGACCGGCTCTGGCTCCCACCGCGTCTGCGGGCCGTCCCCTTCGTCGATCGTGAGCCGGGCAAGGCCAAGCCCTCGGGCAAAATCAAGCAGCGCCTCGTCAGCCGCCAATCCTGCTACCCGCACGCCCTCCAGCACTAGGTCGATACCTTGGTCCGCAATCGACATTCTTATATGCGCGGCGCGCTTGTCCGGTAGAACGAGCAGGCCCAGCTTCCGCAAGGGCGCAAGCAGGTCGAACAGTCGTGGGTCAAGCACCTCGCACATCGTGAGGTCGACAAGCGAATGGCTACCGGACTCAGCGAAGCCGATGACGACATTCTTGCCCTGCCGAACGGCACGCAAGGACGCCCGCCGACGTGCTTGCGGCGGCGAGATGTGGGGCGGGAGGATGATGCGCGGCTTGATCTGCTGCGATGCGAGGGCACCCGTAACCCGCGCCGTCACGAAATCGGCATAAGCTTCGTCATCGATATGCTGCAGCTCGCATCCGCCGCATGTCGGGAAGTGGCGGCAGGGCGCTTCCACATGATGCGGCCCGCGCAGGAGACTGCCATCGGCGGCGACACGGTCACCCGGTGCCGCAAGGGCGACGTGGCGCCCGGACGCGGTGACGCCGTCGCCCTTGGCGGCGATGCGGATGATGAGGTCGGTATCTGGATCGTTCACAAGCGGGAGGCGATAGACGCTGGCAACCCGACAATCAAATCATCAGCGACAAAGGCCGCGCCGGCGCGGCGCGCGGCATCGCCGTGCAGCCAGACGGCCTCGCAGGCGGCGCGGAAAGGATCGTGGGTCGTTGCCAGTCGTCCCGCGGCCAGACCCGCCAGCACATCGCCCGTCCCGGCGGTGGAAAGCCAGTTCGAACCGGTGGCCGCAACCGCCACCCTGCCATCCGGTGCGGCAATGACGGTGTCGGCGCCCTTATAGATGACGACCGAGCGGGTCTGCTCTGCCGCTGCCAGGGCGCGATCGATCTTACTGCCCGGCAGATCGACGAACAAGCGGATGAACTCGCCCTCATGGGGAGTCAGGATGGACCCGACGGGGATGTTCCCGACACTTTTATCAGCCAGCAGGTTCAGGGCATCCGCGTCAAGCACGAGCGGATGGCCGCTCTCCAGCGCAGCGCGAAGGCGCGGGCCGGCGGCAGGGTCGCGTCCAAGACCTGGCCCAATCAGCAAGGCGCCGATCCTCCTGTCCCGAAGCGCATCTTCCAGCTGGCTGGCGGAGGATGCCCGCTGGCTCACGATCGCGTTCAGACCAGCACCGCCTGCATCGGCAAGCAGATGCCGAACCATGCCGGCGCCGGATCTGGCAGCGGCGTTGCAGGCCAGCCAACTTGCGCCCGCCATCGCTCCGCCGATCACGGTCACCAACCCTCTACTATATTTGTGGGAAGTGGTTCCTGGCGTGGTGAGATGAGGCGGCTGCAAGCGTTGCCAAGCACCTTCGATGTCGAGGCCGATGTCCGCACACATCAAGCGATCGAAGGACCCTGCCGCAGGGTATAGGAGATGTGCTGGCTTGAACGCGCCGAGCGCGATGCAGAGGCCGAACGCAGGCACTTGGGATAGAAACCGGCCGCTGTCCGTCTCAACGCCGCTGGGAAGATCGATCGCGTAGCTGAACTGTGCTTGCCCTGTCAGGGAGCATAGTTGTGCCGCGACAGCAGGTTCCAAGCCCCTTGAAAGACCCGTGCCGAACAGCGCGTCAACGACCTGCGCGGCGGGACGCGCGCTCGCGAAATCTTCGACCGGGCCGCCCCAGGCGGCCCTCGCCTGCTGGCTCGAGGGGGTGCGGCTCTCCCCCAGCGCGGCAAGGCGGACCGACACGCCCCGAGCGCGAAGCAGGCGGGCGATGACGAAACCATCGCCGCCATTATTGCCGGGGCCGCAGACTATCAGCAGATCGCGCCTGCCGCCTACGCGCCAGATGATCTCTGCCGCTGCCGCGCCGGCGCGCTCCATAAGCTCATATTCCGGCACGCCGCTGGCAATCAGTGCCTGTTCCGCTGCCCGCATCTTCGCCGCTGTCAGGATCGTCTCGCCTCCGCTCATCGCGAAACGTCCGCGATTTTCGCAGGCAGTTGATATCGGTGATCGCCGGCCGACAGTTCGATCCGGTCCTTGCCGATGATCGTGATCTTCGCTTGCTCCGCGCCGTCTGCAGCCAGCAGTCCCCGGCCGTCCGACACGATGAGGAAGCGGCGGAAGCCACCGTCCTGATGCCGTAACGTCAAGTTGTTCCCCCGCCGTTCGACCGAGCAACGTGTCTCGAACTGTCCGCCGCGTGATGCTGAGCAAGCGATTTGCCGATCGGAGGACGTCGCGGCCTCGCGGCCACAGCCCGGGAGGAACGTGAACAGCATCGCGACCAATGCCCGCCTCATCAGGCCAGCCTGCTGCGGCATTCCAGGGCAATAGGACCCAGAATGTCCGCGAAACGGCGCTGCCCAGCAGCATCGCCAACCAGATCCTGCCGCATCTCTACGCCGAGATAGGGGATGCCGTTTGCCTCGGCATGTCGGTTCATGGTCGCGTTGAGAAGCTTGCCTGAATAGGGAAGCTGGTCGCCAACGTGAAGGCCGGCCTCCCGCAGCAGGGGGATGGCGATACGTGCCGCTCGATCGTCCTCATTGTAGAGGATACCGATGTCCCAGGGGCGCTGCTGACCGGGATCGCTCGTCAACTTGGGCGTGAAGCTATGGATAGAGAGGATGAACGGCGAGCCCATGCCGTCGAGCAACTGTGTGATCTGGTGATGATAAGGATGATGGAAACGGATCATCCGGTCGGCAAGATCGGCGTGGCGGTTGCCGGGAATGACATGACCGTCGCTCATGACGGGAAGCAGGCCCGGAGCGTCATCCTCACGGTTCAGGTCGATGACGAGCCGCGACACTCCGCCGAGGATTGCGGTGCAGCCCAGTTGCTCCGCAAGCAGCGCGCTGACTTCGGTTACACCGATGTCGACGGCGATATGATTTCGCAGCAGTGCGGCGTCGATTTCAAGGTCGACATCGGCAGGCACATGGGCGGAGGCATGATCTGCGATGATGAGCAGATCGAGATCACCGCCGTCGATCTGCGTGAAGGCTTCGTTCATGCCGTTCTGATCCTCGTCTCGGCAACCCACCACTCGGGGTACTGGGCCCTCAGGTCCTGCGCGGCCAGGGCGAGCGCGGCGGCGTTGTCGAACAAGGCGAAACAGGTGGCACCTGATCCCGACATGCGCGCCAGACGAACAGCGTCGCAACGGTTCAGCGCCTCAAGAACCTGTCCGATGACGGGAGCGTCCGCAATGGCGGCGGGCTGGAGATCGTTGCGCCCATCCTTTACCAGATCGCCAAGGCTGGCAGCGCGCAGCGGCCCACGATCGACCTGATCCCACCCGGCGAAAATGCGCCCGGTCGAGACTGCTACGCCAGGATTGACGAGCAGCATCGGTTTTCGATCGAGCCCATTAACGTCATGCCGCTGCAACGCCTCGCCTCTGCCTGTGACCATTTGCGTGACGCTGGCAAGGCAGGCCGGCACGTCGGAGCCGAGGGACAGGGCCAGATCGTGCAATTCCCCGGGCGCGATCGACGCCTCCCAAAGGCGCAGCAGCAGGCGCAACGTCGCCGCCGCATCGGCCGATCCGCCGCCGATCCCCGAGGCTACGGGTAAATTCTTGACGAGCAGCAAGTCAGCGCCCCTGCTCTCGCCCAAAAGCCGCTGGAGAAAGCGCGCGGCTTTCAGCACAAGGTTTTCCGCATCGGCGTCCAACAGATGTCCAAAGGGTCCTTCGCACCGAAGTTGGAACTTGCCGTCTGCCCTGATGGCCCCAGACAAGCCGTCACCCTGCTCCGCGAAAACGAACAGGCTTTCCAGCGCATGGTAGCCGTCCGCGCGCCTGCCGCGCACATGAAGCGCCAGATTGACCTTGGCGTAGGCAGTTTCGCCCAGCTCGGTAGCAGGCAGGACCTCTGCGCCAGCCTCGTCGGCGTCAGCGTGCGGCATATTCCGGCCTCATTCCCTCTTTGTTTTTTCCCGCCAGCCGTTCGGCGGCCTTCCCTTCCGCAAACAGCGACGCCGCCCGCCAGGCATAGCGCGCCTCATAGCGCCGCCCTGCTGCCCAAAGCGCATCGCCCAGATGCTCATTGATAGTCGCGTCCGTAGGCGCGGCCGCAGCCGCCCGCTCCAACACCGGCACCGCGGCATCGACGTCGCCCGTCAGAAACTGCGCCCAGCCGAGCGAATCCGTGATCGAGGGGTCATCCGGCTTCAGCAGGCTGGCCTTTTTCAACAGTTCGAGTGCGGCTTCGACATTCTGCCGCCGCTCGATCTGCGCATAGCCGAGATAGTTGAGGACGACCGGTTCGTCAGGTGCGAGCCGGTGCGCCTGCTCCAGCACCGCACGCGCATCGTCCCATCGGCCCGCCTGTTCCAACGCGCTGCCCTCCAGCAACAGGAGAGCCCAAGGCAGGCTCCCGGCGCTATGACTGGCCTGAGCGGCGCGAAAAGCTGTCGCTGCGCCGGAGAAATCCTTTCCCTCGGAGAGCAATTGACCCAGCCGGACCTGCCGATCGCCGTCAGCGCCCTGTTCCTCGGCCCTGGCACGAGCCAATTCGATCGCCTGCTGCCTGTTGCCCGAGGCATCCAGCGCATCGATCATCTCCGTTTCGGCAAGGCCGCGATACCAGGGCGCAGCCGCCGCCTTGCGCGCTTCTTCCAATCCAAAAGCAGGAAGCGCCGCCCGTGTCAGCATTTTGGCGGCGATGATATGCGCCGATGGGCTGGCCATGTCAGCGAACAGGGCAATGCGGGACAGCCGGACGCTTAGCATGGCCGTGCTGCCTTCGAGTGAGATGTCGTCCGCGAGCCGGTAGAGCAGGCGGGCAAAACCTTCTCGTGCTGCCAGGGGCTTGCGGAAAGCAGACAGGCCCTCGCGCGACGCGATGTCCGCCCGCGCGCGGGCGAAATCGGCATCGTCGGCCGGCAGGAGCGCCAGTGCCTCGTGTATTTTCCCCCGCGCGGCCAGATGGCCGGCAAACAACAGCCGCGTTTCTGCGCCGGACCTCCCCTTCAGAGCGAGCGCCTGATTGATCGCGGGCTGAGCAGTCTGGAGATAACCGCTGCTCAGCGCCTGCAAAGCCACATGCTCGTCCAGATAGCGGCGCCCGAGGGAAGCGAAGCGGTCCGACGCATCGATGCTGAGCGGACCGTGCTTTCCCTCCCCGATTGCGATCCAGCTCCGCACGACAGGCGCCAGGAAGGCGAAGTTGCTTTCGGTCACCATGCGGTCGACGAACCCGCGCGCAGCTGTCCAATCCCGCCGATTCAGCGCATCGCAAATGTAAAGCAGGGTTCCGTCGCGCGGCAGGTGCCCGCCGCCGTCCAATATTCGCGCTGACCGAAGCGCCAGCGCCATGTCGCCGCTGATCAGCCCGTGAACATAGGACCGGCGCGCGATTTCGAGGCTGTCGGGATCACTCTCCAGCGCATCGCGGTAGCTGCGCAGGGCAAGTGCAGGAGCGCCATCGCCATCGGCAAGGCGCCCCCGCATATAGGCATGCAGCGCACTGCCGCGGTCCACCGATGCGCCCGCGGGAATGGGCAGCATCAGCAACAAACCGGCGGCAAGACGCTTACATGTTCGGATAGTTCGGTCCTCCGCCGCCTTCGGGAACGACCCAGTTGATGTTCTGGGTCGGGTCCTTGATGTCGCACGTCTTGCAGTGGACGCAGTTCTGCGCGTTGATCTGGAAGCGGGGATTACCCTCTTCCTCGCCCACCACTTCATAGACGCCTGCCGGACAATAGCGCTGCGCCGGCTCATCATAAAGGGGCAGGTTGTAGCTGATCGGGATCGTCGGATCCTTCAGCTGCAGGTGGACCGGCTGATCCTCCTCATGATTGGTGTTGCTGAGGAACACCGAGGACAAGCGATCGAAGCTGATCACGCCATCGGGCTTGGGATAGTCGATCTTCTGGCAGCTGTCCTTGGGCCAGATCTTCTCGCAATCGGCCTTGTGCTTCATCGTGAAGGGCAAGCCGATCTTCAGCGTGCGCATCCACATGTCGACGCCGGCCAGCAGCGTGCCGATCGTGTTGCCGAACTTCGCCAGCATAGGCTCGGCATTCTTGACCAGTTGCAACTCGGTCGCGATCCAGCTGGAGCGCAGATTTGCCTCATAGTCCATCAGCACGTCGCTTGACCGCTCCGCCTGAACCGCGGCGAACGCGGCTTCGGCGGCCAGCATGCCCGACTTCATCGCGGTATGCGTGCCCTTGATGCGCGGCACGTTGACGAAACCTGCCGAGCAACCGATCAGCGCGCCGCCGGGGAAGGCGAGCGTCGGAATGGACTGCCAGCCGCCCTCGTTGATCGCGCGCGCACCATAGGAGACGCGGCGGCCGCCCTCCAGATACTCACGGATCGCCGGGTGCTGCTTCCAGCGCTGGAATTCCTCGAACGGGTAGAGATGCGGGTTGCGGTAGCCAAGGCCCACCACGAAGCCCAGCGCCACCTGTCCATTGGCCTGGTGATAAAGGAAGCCGCCGCCATAGGCGTCACTGAGCGGCCAGCCTTGGGTGTGGATGACGAGGCCCTGCTTATGCTTGGCCGGATCGATGTCCCACAATTCCTTCATGCCGATACCGTAGACCTGCGGCTCGCTGTCCTTGTCCAGCTCGAACTGGCGCTTCAGAATCTTGGTCAGATGCCCGCGCGCGCCTTCGGCGAAGAAGGTATATTTGGCGTGCAGTTCAAGGCCGGGCTGATAATCGGGCTTGCGGTTGCCTTCACGATCGATCCCCATGTCGCCGGTCGCGACACCCTTCACGGAGCCGTCCTCATTGTAGAGGATTTCCGCCGCGGCGAAACCGGGGAAGATTTCCACGCCCAGGCCTTCGGCCTGTTCCGCGAGCCAGCGGCACAGATTGCCGAGCGAGCCGGTGTAGGTGCCCTTATTGTGCATCCAGCCGGGCGTGGCGATGTGCGGCATTGCCATCTTGCCGCCCTTCGTCAGGAACCAGTGCTGGTTGTCCGTGACCGGCGTCTCCGCAAGGCTGCACCCCTGATTGCGCCAGTCGGGCAGCAGTTCGTCCAGCGCCTTGGGATCGATGACCGCACCCGACAGAATGTGCGCGCCGATCTCCGACCCCTTTTCCAGAACGCAGACGGCCAGCTCCTGTCCGGCCTCATTCGCCAATTGCTTCAGTCGGATCGCCGCCGACAAGCCAGCCGGGCCTCCGCCGACAATAACGATGTCATAGGGCATCGATTCCCGTTCGCTCATAGTCCCTCCATTTGCGGATGCCGGAAGTTCCCTCCCCTTCCGATCGCCGCGCTACCCTAACGTTTTGCCAGTGAGCGCGATGAAGATTCTTGACCCGGTCGTCAACCTCTGGCCCAAGACTTTGATGCGGGGTTCAATGCAGGAAAATTCGTCGGCTGTTGCCGACGCCTATTTGGCGTGGTGGAAGCTGGCTGGCGTTGATGAGGCGGTAGCTGAGGAGCCGGTCAATTGGTCGCGGCCCGCCGTCGCCAAGCTCTCAGCGCCTGCGAAAACACCCACGGCGCCGCAGCGGCCGCAGTCGTTCGAGGCATTTCTCGCATGGTTGGCACAGGATAGCCAGCAGCCAGAGCGACGCTGGCCCGGCCTGCCGATCCTGCCGACCGGCCCTACGGCCGCCCCGCTCATGATCATCACCGATATGCCGGACCCTGCCGATGTCGCGAGCGGGACCCTGTTCGCGGACGGCGCAGGCAAGCTGTTCGATGCGATGCTCCGGGCGATGGGGCTTGGCCGCGCCGACGTGCATCTCGCCTCGCTTTTCCTGTCGCGCCCGCCGGGAGGGATGGTGGATGCCGCAGACCTTTCTACCGCAGCCGCGCGGATGAGCACTCATGTGATGCTCGCTGCGCCCAAGAACCTGCTGCTCCTGGGCGACAGGACTGTCCGAGCGCTGCTTCAGGCCGGTTCAACAAACGGCGAAAATAGTTTACAAAATTTCAACCATGATGGCGGCACTGTGCCGGCATTCGCCACCTTTCATCCGCGGCTGCTGATGAGGCAGCCTGCGGCCAAGGCGGAATGCTGGCGGACGATGCAAAGCCTGATCGAGGAAATGAAGAAGTGATTCGCGCCGCCATCCGATCCTCCGTTCTTGCCCTGCTCGCAGCGGGCGGCATAGCCGCTGCGCCGACGCACGCCGAAACGGCCTTCCCTGCGGGGGTCCCCACAACGCGGTCGGCCCCGGTGTCATTCCTGCAGGTCGGTGACGACGCTAAAGCGCGTTATTCCGCCATCTTCGCCGCTTTGCGCGATCAGCGATGGGACGAGGCCAAGGCGATGGTTCAGGCCCTGGACGCGCAGGATGCGATCCGGCCGGTTGCCCTGTCGGAGCTTTACCTCGACAAGAATTCGCCGCGGATCGAGTTGTTCGACATTCTCGACCTCATCAACAAGGCGCCGTGGCTCGCGAAGGCAGACCAGCTATCGCGCTTGGCGCAGAAGCGCGGCGCCACGATCCTTCCCACCCTGCCGCAGGTGCAGAAGATGGTCTGGCTGGGCGCAGCACCCCGGCGGGAATATGTGGCGACGGTCAAGACCGACCTGCTCGCGCAATCGCTGGTCGGGCTGATCCAGCCTTTCATCAAGAATGACGATCCGGCCGGTGCAGAAGGCCTGCTGGCGAGTGGCGAGGTCGGGCTGACGCCAGCCGGCCTGACGGAGGTGCGCCAGCGTATCGCCTGGGCTTATTATATCGAAAATGACGACGCCGGTGCCCGGCGGATGGCGGCGCGCGCGCTGGAGGCGGGCAGCGGCGGTGACTGGGCGGTGCAGGCTTATTGGACCACGGGATTGGCTGCATGGCGGCAGAATGACTGCCGCGCCGCTGCGCCGGCCTTCGGCAATGTCGCCGCGATGGCCGGCAACTCCGACATGCGTGCGGCAGGTGCCTATTGGGCAGCGCGCGCCTATATGGTCTGCGGCCAGGCCGAGAAGGTCGAACCTTTGCTGAAGAAGGCAGCCGGATCGAACGAGAGCTTCTATGGCCTGTTAGCGCGGCAGACGCTGGGCATGCCGCTCGGCGCTGGTTCGGCTGCCGACCGGTTCAGCACGGCGGATTGGCAGCAATTGAAGGACAGCCCCAACGTCAAAGCGGCTATCGCGCTTGCCGGTATCGGTGAGAATGCGCGCGCCGACCTGATGCTGCGCCACCAGGCGCGGCTCGGGGGAGTAGGGCAATATGAAGCGCTGCTGCACCTGGCGAATGCGCTGAACATGCCCGCGACCCAATTGTGGCTTGCGCATAACGGACCTGCGGGCAAACAGCCCGACAGCTTCGCCCGCTTTCCGGCACCCAACTGGCGTCCGGACGGCGGCTGGCGGGTCGAGCCAGCGCTGATCTATGCGCACACGCTTCAGGAATCGGGTTTCCGCAGCGATGTGGTCAGCAGCGCGGGTGCGCGCGGGCTGATGCAGGTTCTTCCGAGCACGGGCAGCCTGATGGGGCTGACGGGCTCGGACCAATTGTTCGTGCCCTCAACCAACATGGAATATGGGCAACGCTATCTGGAAAGCCTGCGGGACATGAGCGCGACGGGCGGGCTGCTGCCCAAGGTGATGGCCGCCTATAATGCAGGGCCTGTGCCGATCGAACGGTGGAACAGCGAGGTCAAGGATAATGGCGACCCGCTGCTCTTCATAGAGTCGCTGCCTTATTATGAAACGCGCGCCTATGTGAACATCGTGATGCGCAATTATTGGATGTATCAGATTCAGGCCAAGGGTGACGCGGAATCGCTGAAGGGCATGGCGCAGGGCATGTGGCCGACCTTCCCGGGCGTCAAGGGCAGCCAGCTGGTGCGGCTGACGCCCCGCACGCCCTTTGCGAGCGCGAGCATAGCGGGCGGCTCGGACTGATGCCGATTGATGAAAGCCGGACCTTCGTGCCGGTTCGTATCGCCGTACTGACGGTATCGGACAGCCGCAGTCTTGCGGAAGATCGCTCCGGCGACACTCTTGCGGAGCGGATCGAGGCGGCGGGGCACATTCTCGCCGCCCGGCTGATCGAGCGGGACGAAAAGCTCAGCATCGTTGCGCGCCTGCATGCGTGGATCGACGATCCGGCGATCGACTGCATCATCACGACCGGCGGGACCGGTGTGACCGGACGGGATGTGACGCCGGAAGCACTGGCGCAGGTGCAGGACAAGGAAATTCCCGGATTTGGCGAGCTGTTCCGCTGGCTAAGTTTCCAGACGATCGGCACATCGACCATCCAGTCGCGAGCGACCGCCTGCGTGGCGCGGGGCACCTATATCTTCGCGCTACCGGGATCGACGGGAGCCGTTCGGGATGCATGGGACGGCATATTGGCGAGCCAGTTGGACAGTCGATTTCGCCCCTGCAATTTTGTCGAGTTGATGCCGCGTTTGATGGAGCGCTGAATCCCCTTGCACATATGTTCTTCTTATGTTCTTATTCCCTATGCAGACGGAAAAGGGCAGAGGAGCGACCCTGAACGGTGAAAGCCGCCGGTTCAACCTGCCCGAGCGGCAGGCTGACGGCGATTGGATGGACGAACGCGAATGGGTCGACGGGCAGCCACCGCGCCGCAGAACGCAGGTGACGGTGGAAAAGCCGCGTACCATCATCACGAACAACCGCTCGCCAGATATTAGCTTCAGTCAATCGATCAATGCTTATCGGGGCTGCGAGCATGGCTGCATCTACTGTTTCGCGCGGCCGACGCATGCCTATCATGACCTCTCTCCCGGCCTCGACTTCGAAACCCGGCTATTTGCTAAGCCGGATGCGCCCGAGTTGCTGCGGGCGGAATTGTCGAAGCGTGGTTACGCCGTGGCGCCGATCGCGATGGGAACCAATACCGATCCCTACCAGCCGATCGAAAAGGATTGGCGCATCACGCGGCAGTGTCTTGAAGTCCTGTCCGAATGCCGCCACCCGGTCTATATCACGACGAAATCCGACCGGATTGTTCGGGACATTGATCTGTTGTCGAAGATGGCGACGGACACTCTGGTGGCCGTCATGATCTCCGTCACCACGCTCGATCCGGCGATCGCGCGTACGTTGGAGCCTCGCGCGCCTCATCCGGCCCGACGCTTGGGCGCGATCCGCCAGCTTTCGGCTGCCGGAATACCTGTCGTTGCCAGTGTGTCGCCCATTGTCCCTGCGATTACCGATCATGAGATCGAGGCGATCGTCGAAGGCGTGGCTGAGGCAGGAGCGCGCGACGCGACGTTCATCCCGGTCCGGTTGCCGCATGAAGTGGCGCCCTTATTTCGGGCGTGGCTCGAAGCGCACTTTCCTGATCGGGCGGCCAAGGTCATGGCGATCATTCGCGACATCCGAGGCGGGCGGGACAATGATCCCGATTTTGGTACCAGGATGCGTGGCCAGGGTGTTTGGGCCGAACTCATCCGCACGCGCTTCGTCAAGGCGCGCAAGCGGGCAGGCTTCACGGGCGAGCGGCTGGCATTGCGAACGGATCTTTTCCGGCCGCCGAGCGGGCCTCAGTTGCAGTTGTTTTGACGAAGAGAAGGTTAACTTACCCCTTAACGCCCCTCAAAAATGGGATCGGCGGCTGAGGTGCAAGGCTGAAGGTTACATCTGACGCGATGTTGGGAAATGGAGTCCAGGCCTTCGCGGCATGACCATCAATGGAACGTCTGCACTTTGAGGAAAATCATCCCGCAACCAGGCGCAGGCTCGATCGGCGGTTGCGCGCACGGTAGCCGTCAGCCTTGGCTTCCATGCGTTCGAAACTCCGGATGCTAAGGCCCGCGATGGTTGCTATCGCATCCACCTGATCGGTGCCAATCAGATAGTCGTCCCCCAGGAAGACCCTTGCCGCACGCCCCTTGCCGACGGCAGCGCGCAGGAATACTTCGCTGCGCCCTCCCTTGGTGCGCGCCAGCAGCAGGGCCAGCGCCTCGATCGCAGCAGCATCGCTCGCATCGATCACCAGTTCCATGCGTGAACTATTGGCGATCAGGCGGAAGGGCTCCACGCCCCTTATGGTGACGCGCGGCGTTTCCTCGCCCGGTTGACGGTCGAGCTCGACCATCAACAACGCACATTCACCCTCGCGCGCCATATCCTCGATGGCCTTGCATGCCTCGTCCTCGAAACAGCTCGCCTGGAACTGGCCGCTGCTGTCGGAAAAGGTCGCGGCCGCATAGCGCGCGCCCCGCCGCGTCTCTCGCCAGCGGACTTCCTCGACCATCGCCGCCATCACGCCGATGGCGCGGCCACCCTCCGCAACGGGTTCAGCGCAGATCGCGCCGTAGCTTTTCGCGCCGCGCGCTTCGGCCAGATGGCGGTAACGGTCAACGGGATGGGCGGAGAAGTAGAAGCCGAACGCGTCCTTCTCCTGCGCCATGCGATCCGCAGTCGACCATGTCTGGTGCGGCGGGATGCGAACGTCAGCGTGCGGTGTCTCGACATCGCCGAATAGACCGCCCTGTCCGCTTTCGCGCGCCTCGGCCGCGCTGGACGCCACGCTCAGGATCGTTTCGGCAGCAGCATGCACCCCTGCCCGGTCGGGATGGATCGCATCGAAAGCGCCCGCCGCGGCGAGGCTTTCCAGCTGACGTCGGTTGAGCAGGCGCGGTTCGATGCGGTCGGCGAAATCGTCCAGCGATTTGAAGGTGCCTCCAGCATCCCTCTCGGCGACGAGCTGCTCCATCGCCTTCTCGCCGACGCCCTTCAAACCGCCGAGCGCATAACGCACGGCAAAGCCCAGCCTGGGATCATCGCCCTCGCATTCAACCGGCTCGACGGAGAAGTCGGCAAGGCTGCGATTGATGTCAGGCGGCAGGCAGCTCAGCCCCATGCGCCGCATGTCATCCACGAAGACGGTGAGCTTATCCGTCAAATGTATGTCGTAAGCCATTGAGGCGGCGTAAAATTCAGCCGGATAGTGCGCCTTCAGCCACGCGGTCTGGTAGGCGAGCAGGGCATAAGCCGCAGCATGCGACTTGTTGAAGCCATAGCCCGCGAATTTGTCGATCAAATCGAACAGCTCGTTGGCCTTGCTGGCCGCGATGTCGCTCTTGGCGCAGCCTTCAACGAAGCGGGCGCGCTGCGCATCCATCTCCGCCTTGATCTTCTTGCCCATGGCCCGCCGCAACAGGTCCGCGTCACCCAGTGAATAGCCGGCCAGGATCTGTGCGGCCTGCATCACCTGTTCCTGATAGACGAAGATGCCGTAAGTTTCCTCGAGGATCGGCTTCAGGAGAATATGCGGATATTCAATATCTTCCTGACCGTTCTTGCGACGGCCGAACATCGGGATATTGTCCATCGGCCCCGGGCGGTAGAGCGACACAAGTGCGATGATGTCGCCGAAATTAGTCGGACGCACGGCCGCAAGCGTCTTGCGCATACCTTCCGATTCCAGCTGGAACACGCCGACCGTGTCGCCCCGCTGGAGCAGGTCGTAGACGGCGGTATCGTCCCAGCCCAATCTGTCGAGGTCGACCTTGACCCCTCGTCCGGCGAGCAACTGCACCGCCTTTTGCAGCACCGAGAGCGTCTTCAATCCCAGAAAGTCGAACTTCACCAGCCCCGCGCCTTCGACATATTTCATATCGAACTGCGTAACGGGCATGTCGGAGCGAGGGTCACGATAGAGCGGGACCAGCTGCGACAGCGGTCGGTCGCCGATCACCACGCCAGCCGCGTGCGTGGAGCTGTGCCGGGGAAAGCCCTCCAGCTTCATCGCATAATCGATGAGCCGCTTTACCTGTGCGTCATTATCATATTCCGCCTTGAACTCCGCCACGCCATTGAGCGAGCGTTCCAGCGTCCAGGGGTCTGTCGGATGGTTGGGAACCAGCTTCGCAAGGCGGTCTACCTGTCCGTAGCTCATCTGAAGTACGCGGCCTGTATCCTTCAGCACGGCGCGGGCCTTGAGCTTACCGAAGGTGATGATTTGCGCGACATGATCCGCGCCATATTTCTGCTGTACGTAGCGGATCACTTCGCCGCGACGGGTTTCGCAGAAGTCGATGTCGAAGTCGGGCATCGACACGCGTTCCGGGTTGAGGAAGCGTTCGAACAGCAGGCCGAGTTGAAGCGGATCAAGATCAGTAATGGTCAGCGCCCAAGCGACCAGCGATCCGGCGCCTGATCCGCGCCCCGGCCCGACGGGGATATCCTGCTCCTTCGCCCATTTGATGAAGTCGGCAACGATCAGGAAGTAGCCGGGAAAGCCCATCTGGATGATGATGTCGGTTTCGAACTTCAGCCGGTCGAAATAGGGTCGGCGCGCCTCTTCGCCTTCGATTCCGGCTGTTGCGAGCCGCGCTTCCAGTCCCGCCGTCGCCTGTTCGCGCAGCATGGCTGCTTCCCCCTCGATGTCGCCGGCGAGGCTGGGAAGAATGGGCTTGCGCTTGGGGGCGGCGACCGCACAGCGCTGCGCGACGACAAGCGTATTGGCGAGCGCCTCGGGCAAATCCTCGAACAGCCGCTTCATCTCGGTAGCAGGCTTCATCCAGGCGTCAGGCGAGCTGCTGCGGCGGTCGGCCGTTTCCACATAGGCGCTGTCGGCAATGCAGAGCATCACGTCATGCGCTTCGTGAAAATGCGGCTCGGCAAAACAGGTGGGGTTCGTCGCCACCAACGGAAGATCGCGTGCGTAGGCGAGATCGAGCAGATGCGGTTCGGCCTTCCCCTCAACCGGATCCAGACGACGGCAAATCTCTATATAGAGGCGATCGGGGAAGAGCCGCTCCAACTGCTCGACATAAGCTATCGCGGCGTCAGGCTGATCTTCCGCGAACAGCCGAGCCAGCGCACCCTCCCCACCTGCCGTCAGGGCCATGAGCCCTTCCGTTCGCCCCTGCAAAGTCTCTATGGTGATATGCGGCACCTCTTCGACTGGACGGTCGAGATGGGCCATGGAAACGAGCGCGCAAAGATTGTCATAGCCCTGCTCGTCCTGGGCGTAGAGGGCGATCCAGTCATGAACTGGAGCCGTATTGGCGGGCCGGCCGGGCCGCAGGATGCCTACCATGGCACCGATGATCGGCTGAACCCCCTCGCCCTTGCACGCGTCGGAGAACGCCATGGAGCCGTAAAGGCCGTTGCGGTCGGTGATGGCGGCAGCTGGAAAACCTAGCGCCTTTGCCTGTTTCGCGATTTTCTTGGGGTCTATCGCCCCTTCCAGCATGGTGAATGACGAGAAAACGCGAAGGGGAACGAAACCGGCATGAGGCATGCCGGCAATCTAGGCGCTCTTGCCGATTCGGCCACCCCTTGGATCAAGAAAATCGTGGGTAAGTTGCGGGTGGCCGCAAGGAGCATCCGCGAAGAAACTCGTTTGCCGACCGATAGTTAACGGCTTCCCAACGATTCGCGCGCAATATGGCCCCATGCGTTTATCCACGATCACCAACTGGGCGTATGGCGCCACCCTCATCCTGACCCTCGCATCGGGAGGCATGATGCTAACGGCGTCCAGCGCCGAGGAGCGGGAGCGCGCCGCCGTGGCGCAACGGGCGACCTTCCACCAACTCACCGCGACCGTTGAAGAAGAGACGTTCAGGCAGAGCGAGCACGCGCGCTCATTCGTGATCACCGGTAACCCGGCGCATGTCATCGCCTATGAACGGGAGAAGGCTTCGTTGCGCTCCGTCGAGCAGCGGATCGCTCATCTCAACGATGCCGGTGCGACTGAGAGCGAGCTGACGTCCCTGCGGCAGGCGATCCATTGGGCCGACCTGCTTGCGGATGAGCAGGAAGGCGCGATCAGGGCCATGAAGGCGGGGGACAGCAAAGCGGCCACCGCGATCCTGTTCGGCGATGAATATGGCCGCGAGTTGGACCGGATCGCCGAACAAGTGGGCAAGTTCCGATATATGCTGGATCAGCGGACCGACGCCGCTGTCCGCCAGGCCACAGATAGTGCGCGGCAGTGGCGGAACATGTCGGAATTCATGCTGGGCGCGACTGCTCTCCTGTTCCTGTGCGTGCTCTATTTCATCCTGAAGCAGCGCATCCTGCGGCCGGTCGTGCGCTTAAGCGACGTGGTGACTCGGCTCGCGGCGCAGGATTTCGCGGCCATTCCGCCCGACTTTCCGCAGATCGACGAGATCGGCGACATGGCGCAGGCGGTGCGCATTTTCCGCGAGAACGGGCTGGAAAGGCAGCGGCTGGAGCAGGAGCGCGACGCCGACCATGCGACGCGCGACCGGCTGTCGCGAATGACGCAGCGACTTCAAGGCTGCGACAGTATCGACGACCTGGTCGAGGTCGTGCGCTGCTTCGTGCCGGAGATCGCGCCGGGATTTGCCGGCAAGCTCTATATCCACGACATGCGACGTAACGCTATTGCACAGGCGTGCGATTGGCTTTCGCCCAAGCAGTCTCTGGAGGAATTTTCTCCGTCCGCATGCTGGGCACTGCGCCGCGGGCAGACGCATAAGCCGAAGGGCGAGTTGATCGACATTCCATGCGAGCATCTGGATCGTGAAAGGCCGGCGCCGTCCATCTGCATCCCGCTCATGGCGCAGGGCGAAAGCATCGGCCTGCTCTACTTCGAACTGCCAGAGGAGAATGCGGCAGATCGGCAGGAACGGATGGAAAAATATCTTGAAATGCTGGCTGAGAATATCGGCCTGGCTCTCGCGAACCTGCGCCTGCGCGACGTGCTACGGGAGATGGCGATGGCCGATCCGCTGACGGGACTCGCCAATCGGCGCCGGTTCGACACCGCCTATCAGGATGAAGTCTCCATCGCGGAACAGATGCAGGCGCCGCTGTCGTGCCTGATGATCGATATCGACCATTTCAAGCGCTTCAACGACAGCTATGGCCATGATGCGGGCGACGCCGTGCTTCGTGCGGTGGGCGGCATATTGGGCGATGCGTTGCGAGAAAAGGATTGCGCCTTCCGCTTGGGGGGTGAGGAGTTCGTGCTGCTGATGCCTGGCTTTACGGTGGAGCAGGCGCTGGAGCGCGGACGGCAGGTTCAGGAGCGAATCCGGAAGTTGCAGGTCGAACATCGCGGTGAACAATTGGGTATGGTCACCGCATCCTTCGGGCTTGCCAACTATCCGGTTCATGGCCGCGCGGGCGACCTGATGCGGACGGCCGATGCTGCCCTGCTGCGGGCGAAAGCGCTCGGCCGCAACCAGATCGTCGTCGCAACGGTCCGGGAAGACAGCTCAATAGTGGCCTGAACTTTCCTCCAAAACGCCCTCGTGCAGGCGGACGACGCGGTCCATCTTGTCCGCGAGCCGCTCGTTGTGGGTGGCGACCAGTGCGGCCGACCCTTCTTCCCGCACGAGGCGGAGAAATTCGGCGAGGACGATGTCTGCGGTGCGCTCGTCCAGATTGCCGGTGGGCTCGTCGGCCAGCACCAGCGCGGGGCGATTGGCGAGCGCGCGGGCGACCGCCACGCGCTGCTGCTCCCCGCCTGAAAGCTGGCTTGGCCGATGCTCCAGCCGGTGCCCTAATCCCAGCGCACCGAGGAGAGACTCAGCCCGGGTGCGCGCTGCGGATGGCTCGGCATCGCGGATCACCTGGGGCAGGACGACATTCTCCACGGCGTTGAAGTCGGGCAGCAGGTGGTGGAACTGATAGACGAAGCCCAGCGCATCGCGGCGCAGCCGGGTGCGCCCGTCATTGTCCAGCTTCGCCGCTTCCTCTCCATCGATGCGGATCGATCCGTCAAAGCCGCCCTCCAGCAATCCGACTGCCTGGAGCAGCGTCGACTTGCCCGACCCGGATGGCCCAAGCAGCGCCACGATTTCCCCCGGCCCGACGGTCAGGTTGACGCCGCGGAGAACGTCGATGGTAACACCGCCCTGTGTGAAGCTGCGCCGCAGGTCGCGGACCTTCAAGATGTCATTCATAACGCAGCACCTGCACGGGATCGGTGTTGGCCGCCTTCAACGCGGGATAGAGCGTCGCAAGGAAGCTGAAGATCAAGGCCATCAGGCAGATGACGGCGATCTCAATCGGGTCTGGCTTCGCCGGAAGCTCGGTCAGGAAGCGGATCGACGGGTCCCACAGATTCTGGCCGGTCATGAACTGGATGGCGTTCACCACGCTCTGCCGGAAGAAAAGGAAGGTAAAGCCCAGCACCATCCCCGCCCCCATGCCAAGCGTCCCGATGGTCACGCCCACCGTCATGAAGATTTTAACGAGGCCAGCCCGGCTTGCGCCCATGGTCCGCAGGATCGCTATGTCGCGCGTCTTCGCCCGCACCAGCATGATCAGCGAGGACAGGATGTTGAACACCGCGACGAGGACAATGATCGAGAGAACAACGAACATAGCCACCCGCTCAACCGCGAGCGCCTCGAACAGGGATGCGTTCATCTGTCGCCAATCCGTGACCACGGCCCGCCCGGCAACCTTGCCCGCGAGTGGCTCCAATATGGCCCCCACTCGGTCGGCGTCGATCGTCTCGACCTCTATCATGCCGACAACATCGCCCAACAGCAGCAACGTCTGTGCGTCTTCCATCGGCATGACGACAAAAGCTTTGTCATAATCATAGATGCCGACCTCGAAGATGGCGGCGACCTCATAGGCGACCTGTCGCGGCACCGTTCCGAACGGTGTCGACCGCCCGGCCGGATTGATGATGGTGAGGCTGTCGCCGATCTGAAGGCCGAGATTTTCAGCGAGGCGGGAGCCGATCCCGACCTTCCCCGAATTGGGCGTGAGCGCATTGAGGTTGCCCGCGACGACCTTGCCCCTCAAGGTCGCGTTGTTGCGGATATCGCCTACTGTCATCCCGCGGACGAGCACGGCCTCAACGCGGCCTTGAAAGCTGCCGAGCAGCGGCTGTTCGATCAAGGGGGTCGCGCTGGTGATGCCCGGCGTCGCCTTCGCTTCCTTCAGCACCGCCTTCCAGTCCGGCAGCCGTCCGCCATAACCCTGCACCACGGCGTGACCGTTGAGGCCGACGATCTTGTCGAACAGTTCAGCACGAAAGCCGTTCATCACGCTCATCACGATAATGAGCGCGGCCACCCCCAGCATAACCGCGACGAGGCTGATGCCCGCGACAAGGAAGATGAAACCTTCCCCTTTGCCAGGCAGCAGGTAGCGCTTGGCGATCATGCGTTCGTAACGGGATAGAATCATGATGGCGCGAATGGCCTCTTCGTGGCGGTATGAGGTGCCCGTCTAGCAGGCTCTCCCTTAACGGCAAGCGCAGGGAATTGTTGCAGCCTTGCCACAGCGTTCTCGGGAAAATCACAGAGGGCGGAAATAGCCCGTGACAGCGTCCTGCCAGAGCCATAGCTAAGGCTTCGAAGCACAGGTAAATGGCCGTGGTTCAGGGATACTGCATCCCGCTTCGAGCTTAGGGGGCTAAGAAGCGGTTGAGGCAGGCCAAGGGGGAGACGAGCAATCGTCCATTAGTACCCGGGTCGTGAAGAGCGGTCCGGGTACTTTTCATTTGAGCAGGGTACTCGCGCAATGACAGCCCGCCGATCGCATTCCCGTATCCGGCGTTTGGAAAAACTCCTGTGTCCGGTTCGTTGCACCACCCTCTTGAAACGCTCCGTCGTCAAACCATATCGATCGCGTTCAGCCGCCGCATGGGGCTGGACATCGTAGTGCCGGGCGCCACCATGGGTCCGGCAGGATCATTTTGCTCTTAGGAGATTATGACGATGCGTGGTTTTGATCTTACACCCTACCGCCGCTCGACCGTGGGATTCGATCGCTTGTTCGACCTGATCGAGAACAACAGCCGGCTGCAGCAGGGCGATAATTATCCTCCGTTCAACATCGAGCGCCTTTCCGAAGACCGCTATCGCGTCACCTTGGCGGTCGCCGGTTTCCGCACCGATGAGATCGACATCACCGCCCAGCAGAACCTGCTTCAGGTCACTGGCCGCAAGGACGAAGCACAGGGCGATCGGTCGAAGTTTCTCCATGTCGGCATCGCCAATCGCAGTTTCGAACGGCGATTCGAACTGGCGGATTTCGTGCGGGTTGAAAAGGCGGAGCTGGCCGATGGGCTGCTCACGATCGAGTTGGTTCGCGAGGTCCCCGAAGCGATGAAACCGAAGAAGATCGCCATCAACGGCGGTCAACTGGTGGATTTGAACACGTCGGATCGCGACGCCGCCTGATCGGAGGCTTGGGATATGGGGCGCGGTCGATCGGCCGCGCCCTTTTGTTTTGGCTACCCGCTAAATTTCGACCTGGCTGCCCAGTTCGACAACGCGATTTGTCGGCAGGCGGAAAAACTCCATCGCGCTTTCGGCATTGCGGAGCATCCAGGCGAAGATCTTTTCACGCCATAGCGGCATGCCCGGTTTCGCCGACGGCAGCAGCGTCTGGCGAGCCAGGAAGAAGCTCGTGTCCATCATCCTGAACGCTTGACCGCAGCCGCTGACATTCTTGAGGGCGGCGGGTACGTCCGGCTCCTGCATGAAGCCATATTGCAGCACCAGCCGGAAGAAGCCGCGGCCGAGGTCCTCCAGCTTGCAGCGGCCGTCATCCTCCACCACCGGCACGTCCCTGATCTTGACCGTCAACAGGATGACCCGTTCGTGCAGCACTTTGTTGTGCTTGAGATTATGCAGCAGCGCATGGGGCACGCCATCGGGCGTCGATGTCATGAACACCGCCGTCCCGGGCACCCGCACCGCGCTGTTGGCGGCTGAAGCGACGAAAACCGGGATCGGCATCGCCGCTTCGCGCAGCCGATCCTGCACCAGCCGGCGGCCGCGCGACCAAGTCGTCAGCAGCGTGAAGATCACGAAGCCGATCAGCAGCGGGAACCAGCCGCCATCGGGAACCTTGGTGAGGTTGGCGGCGAGATAGGCCCCGTCCACGATGAAGAAGACCGAGAGCAGCGGCGCCGAATAATACCAGGGCCACTTCCACAGGCGGTAGAGCAGCACCGTCAGCAGCAGATTGTCGATGAACATCGCGCCTGTGACCGCAATGCCGTAAGCGGCGGTCAGATTGGACGAGGTGCGGAAGACCAGCACCAGCAATATCACCATGACCATCAAGCCCCAGTTGATCAGGGGGATGTAGATCTGGCCCGCTGTCGAGGCACTGGTATGCTCGATCCGCAGGCGCGGCATGAAGCCGAGTTGGATCGCCTGCTGCGTCACTGAAAAGGCGCCTGAGATCACCGCCTGGCTGGCGATGATCGCCGCCAGTGTCGCCAAGCCGACCAGGGGAAGCTGTGCCCATTGCGGCGCTAGATAATAAAAGGGGCTGTGGAGCGCGCTCGAACCTTCGCGGAAGAGCAATGCGCCCTGCCCCATATAGTTGAGCATCAGCGCGGGGAGCACGAAAGCCAGCCACGAGACACGGATCGGACTGCGCCCGAAATGGCCCATGTCCGCGTAGAGCGCTTCGGCGCCAGTCACCGCCAGCACGACGGCGCCCAGCGCCAGAAAGGCCGGCAGCGGGTCGGTCACGAAGAACATGAACGCCCAATAGGGATTGAGCGCATAGAGGATCCCCGGCGTCTGGACGATGCTGATGACGCCCAGCACCGCGATCGTCAGGAAGTAGAAGAGCATGATGGGCCCGAACAGGGTCGCAACGCGGCTCGTGCCGAGACCCTGTATCCAGAACAGCCCGACCAGGATGATGACGGCGGCGGGCAGGATGATCGGGGACAGTTCCGAATTATAGACGGCGAGCCCCTCCACCGCGGACAGGACCGACACCGCGGGGGTGATCATCGAGTCGCCGTAGAAGAGAGAGGTCGCAAAAACGCCAAGCAGGATGATGCCGCGCGACCAGCGCTGCGTCTTCGTCTGCCCGTTGATCAGCGCCAGCAGCGCTAGGCTGCCGCCCTCGCCCTTATTGTCCGCGCGCATGATGACAGTCACATATTTCAGCGTGACGACCAGCATCATCGACCAGAACATCAGGCTGATGACGCCCAATATGTGATCCGGGTCGAGCGTGAGCTTATGATGTCCGGCGAAGGTTTCGCGGAAGGCGTAAAGTGGGCTGGTCCCGATATCGCCGAAAACAATGCCGATGGCCCCGACGACGAGCTTCAGGGTCGCCTTCTGCGTCCCATGGCCGTGCCCTTCATCACCATGGTCGTCCATGCGGGCGACGTCGTGGGCGATCCCATCAGCCATGAAGAAAATGCCGAATTGTCATGATCTCTGGACATCCGAACAGGGAGTAGCCCAATTTGTCATTCCCTCAGCCCCTGCAAACCGCCGCGCCCCTAACATGGCTCTGGATAGTAGGCAATCCGCCCCTAGCCACCGCTTTGCAGCATCGCATCGATACGCGCGATGTTCTGTTCCAGTTCCTTCCTGACCATGCTTCCCTCCGGCGCGCTGGCCGCAAGAGGTGCCCAGAGCGCTCTCGCCTCCTTTAACTGGCCTGCCCGCGCGAGGGCGAGGCCGTAGAAATAGCGGGGCGCCGGCCCTTGCGGATCGATTGCCATCGCGCGGCGATAGGCGAAATCTGCGCCGGGGGACAGGACGCCTCCCGCATGTGCCACCAGCGCATTGCCGAAGCCGAGCCACAGGTTGGGATCGTCCGGCGTCTCTCGCAGGCCGGACAGCAGCACATTCGCCGCTTCCTTCGTCTTGCCCTGACGACCCAGACCGTCCGAGAGCATGAGCCATTGACCCGCCTTGCCGTAGCGTTCCGCGAGCCCCCTGCGCTTCTCGGCCAGTTCTTCGTCAAAGCCGCCGCCTGCGTTTTCCGCCGCCTGCCGGGGCGCGCCGGGAAGGCCGGGGCTGCCCTGCCACGCATATCCGGCTAGGCCTAGCAAAAGGGCGGCCGCACAGATTTCCCAGGCAGCACGTGGAATGCGGCCGATGGCGATCAACGCAATCAAAATGACGGCAGCCAGCCCGCCCGCGAGAATCCACGCCATCATCGCTCCATCCGCCGCTTGATCCTGCCGCGCAGCAGCCATCCCCCAAGCGCCAGCAGCAGGATGGGCGCGGCCCAAAGTGGCCAGAGAATGGGCGCGGCCGTCGGTTCATAGCTGACCCAGTCGCCATAACGCTCAATCAGCCAGGCGCGGATATGCTCGGGCTGCTCCCCCGCCATAATCCTCTCGCGAATCTGCGAGCGCATGTCGCCGGCCATGCTGGCGTTGCTGTCGGCGATGGACTGACTCTGGCAGGTGAGGCAGCGGATCGTCTCCATCAGCGCCCGCGCCTTTCTCTCCTGCGCCGCATCCTCGATCTGGCGATCGGCATAGGGTGCGGGCGGCAGGGCAGATTGGCCGAACACGGGCGCGCTGAGCAGCAGCATCAGCGTGGCGATGAGCAGCCTCATTGTGCGTCCTTCAGACGCTGGAGGATCATCGGAATGTCGTCTTCCCGAATGTCGCCCACATGCTGGTAGGCGATCCGTCCGCGCCCATCGATGATGAAGCTTTCAGGAACACCCGAGGAGCCTAGGGCGATCTGTACTGCACTTCGCGCATCAAGACCCACCCGCGCATAAGGGTTGCCGTAGCGCTTCAGGAAATCGTCCACGTCAGGCCGGGCATCGCGAATGGCGATGGCGTCGATCTCCACCCCTGCGCCCTTGAGCGCCATCAGTTGCGGGGCTTCCGCCGCGCAGGGCAGGCACCAGCTGGCGAAGATATTGAGCAGGCGGGGTTTGCCCGAGGCGAGCTGGGTGCTGGCGAGGGGCGGACGGTCACTGGCTGCCGCTGGCAGGTCGAAGGCGGGGAGCGGACGGCCGACGAGCTTCGAGGTGATCACCCGGTCGTCAGGGCGCAGCAGCCCGCTTGCGAACAGGGCGAAGAATCCGGCGAACAGGGCCAGCGGGAGCCAGATGAGCGCCTTTCTCATGCCAGCGCCTCCTGCGCCTTCCTGCTTCTCCATTTCAGCAGCCAGCCCCGCCTTTCACGTCCGACCAGCGCCATGGCTCCGCCCAGTGCGATGAGGAAACCGCCCAGCCAGATCAGCGTTACGAACGGCTTCCACCAGATGCGCAGCTGCCAGCGGCCGCCCTCCGCCTCCTGGCCCAGTACGACATAGAGCTGCCCGTTCCAGCGGGTGAGCAGCGCGGCCTCCGTCGTGGTCGTGGGAGGCGATGCGAAGAAGCGTGATTGGGGATGGATGAGAACCGGTGTGCCGCCACCCCGGCTGACTTCCATATCGGCCTGAAGCGCAGTCCAATTGTCGCCTGCCACCGGCATGATCTTCAGGAAGCGCAGCGTCCATCCGGCGGTGTCCACGGTTTCGCCGGGACGGGCCGCAACCAGCTTCTCCACGGTGAACGCCGAGTCGGACGCCATGCCGCCAAGGCTGACGGCGCAGCCCAGATGCGCGATAACCATGCCCCAAGTGAAGAGCGGCGTGCGGCGCAGGTTGCGCTTCCATAGCGGAGCGACGCTTCCGACCGCGACGGCCAGCGCGATCACGATGCCCAGGAACGGTAGAATGCCGATGCGGCCCCAAGCCTTGAATGCAAGGATGGCGATGACGAGCAGCGCGACCAGGGTGGGCACCAAGGCTCGCCGGGTGATCGCGGCGGCTTGATCCCTGCGCCAGCGCGTCAGAGGCCCTATGACCATGACCAGCATCAGCATCAGCGCGATTGGCCCTGCGATGCGGTCGAAATATGGGGCGCCGACGGAAACCTTGTGACCGAAAGCTTCGGTGAGCAGCGGATAGAGCGTGCCGATCAGCACGAGCCCTAGGATGACCGACAGCAGCAGGTTGTTGACGACTAGCATCGTTTCCCGGCTCACCAGCTCGAAGGGCGCGCCCTCGCGCACCGCTCCCACGCGCCAGCCGAAGAGCGCCAGCGCTCCGCCGATATAGAGGCCAAGCAGGGCGAGTATGAACGTGCCCCGTTCGGGATCGACGGCGAAAGCGTGGACGCTGGTGAGAATGCCCGAGCGGACCAGGAACGTGCCGACCATGGACATCGAAAACGCGACCACCGCCAGCATCACCGTCCAGGCCCGCAAGGCGTCGCGCGTCGCCAGCACCGTCACACTGTGCAGCAGAGCGGTGGCTGCGAGCCAAGGCATGAGCGAAGCATTTTCCACCGGGTCCCAGAACCACCAGCCGCCCCAGCCAAGCTCATAATAAGCCCAGTAGCTGCCGGCCGTGATCCCGAGCGTCAGCAAGATCCATGCCCCCAGCACCCATGGGCGCATGGCGCGGGCGAAGGCGGCGTCCACCTGCCGGGTGAGAAGCGCGCCGATGGCGAAGGAAAAGGCGACCGATAGGCCGACATAGCCGAGGTAAAGCGTCGGCGGATGAAAGGCGAGGCCAGGGTCCTGCAACAACGGATTGAGGCCCTGCCCGTCCGCCGGCGCAGGCTGAACGCGCGCGAACGGGTTGGAGGCGAACAACAGGAACGCGTAAAAGCCAAGGCTGATCGCCGCCTGCCCGCCCAGCGTCGCCATATGCGTGTGGCGGCGCAGCGCCCTCTCGAACAGGGCGACAGCGGCGCCAGCGACGCCCATCACCGTGACCCAGAGCAGCATCGATCCTTCGTGATTGCCCCAGGTTCCGGCGAACTTGTAGAGCCACGGCTTCATCGAATGGCTGTTCGACGCGACGAGTGCGACCGACATGTCCGAGCGCAGGAATAGCATTACGAGCAGGATGAAAGCGATTGCCGTCAACAGGCCCTGCGCCACCGCGACAGGGCGCACCGCGCCAAGCAGTTCAGCCTTGTCGCCGGCCAGGCCCAGCGCTGCCAGCGCCAGCTGAAGGAATGCAAGGGACGCCGCGAGCCAAAGCGCCGCGAGGCCGGCTTCCGCGATCATCTCAGTGCGACCTTCGCTTTGATCGCCATGGCGCGCCTCATCGATCCACCTTCATCTTGTGGCTCTGCTCGTCATAGCGCATGCCTTCGAGTTCACGGGGCATGTAGCGCTCGTCATGCTTGGCCAGCAAGTTGGTGGCGATGAACGTCCCGCTCCGATCAAACGCACCCTCTCCGACGACGCCGGACCCTTCACGGAACAGGTCCGGGGCGATGCCCTTGAAGGTCGCGGGCACCGTCGCCTTGCCGTCTGTCACATCGAACCGGATGGTAACGCCATCAGGTGCGTGCTTCAGGCTGCCCTTGACCACCATGCCGCCCAGCCGGATCGCCTTGCCGGGCTCAACACCCTTGGTCTTCACGTCGGCGGGCGCATAGAAATAGGCCGCCTCATCCCGTAGCGCAGATGTCGCTAACAAGCCGGCCCCGATCAGTGCCGCCAGCGCCGCCAGCGCCAGGATCAATCTTTGATGCTTCGCCTTCATCAGCGTTCCGTCAGCCGCCGCGCTTCTGCTTCTTGCGCGCGCATGGTCCGCCAGCTGCTCAGGCTGATCAGTGCGGTACCGGTCAGCGTCAGCGCATAGGCGCCGATCACAAATGCCCATTGATCCATCATGCTATCCCCGCGCCAGCCGCTGCATCCGAGCTTCGACCTTTGTCCGGGCAAGGATGGCGCGCATTCGCATCACAACAATCGCAGCGAACAGCAAGGTGAAACCCGTGAGGGTGAAACCCAGCGGCCAGAGCAGGGCACTGTCGATACTGGAGCCGCGCAGCGTGATGCTCGGCCCCTGATGCAGGCTGTTCCACCACACCACCGACCGATTGATGATCGGAATGTTGACCGCCCCTACAAGCCCGAAGATTGCCGCCACAGCACTAACGCCGCCCGGCCCCTGGCGCGTACTGGCGTTTGCAAGCGCAATATAGCCGAGATAGAGGAAGAACAGCACCAGCATGGAGGTCATTCGCCCGTCCCACTCCCACCACGTGCCCCAAGTCGGGCGGCCCCAGATGGACCCCGTGATGAGGCAGATCGCCGTGAAGAAGGCCCCGGGAACTGCAGTCGCTCTACCTGCCACCGCCGCCAGCGGATGACGCCAGACCAGCTGCATGAGCGCGGCGATGGCGATGCCGGACCAGCCCCCCATGCCCAGCCAGGCTGCGGGCACATGAATATAAAGTATGCGCACCGTATCGCCCTGAAGATAATCGGCGGGCGACACGAACAGGCCGCAAGCACAGCCGATGAGCAGCAGCAGCAGGCCCGGCCAGAATAGCCAGACCGTCAGCGGTCGCGCTATTTTTAGGAAGCGGGCAGGATTGGCGAAGCGGTGCATGGCGGGAGCGCTCTTAGCCGCCTGTCGAGCCCAATGCCAGTAGGGCTTTTAATCGCTGCCCCCATCACCATTTTCATGTAGATAGAACGGCGCGCGCCTTTTTTATGACAGGCAGGCGACAAATCGTCATCGACACACTATATGCGCGCGAACGCCGCCCCATGGGGCGCACAGGATCGGCTATGGACGCTTCATCACCCATGTTTACGACGAACCCGTTCGACGACGATAAATTGCGCGAGGAATGCGGCATTTTTGGCGTGTTCAACGCTGAAACCGCTTCGGCCATCACGGCGCTCGGTCTTCATGCACTCCAGCATCGCGGCCAGGAGGCGGCGGGCATCACCAGTTGGGACGGCCATGATTTCCACACCCATCGCGCGATGGGCCATGTCGCGGGAAATTTCGACCGCGATGAGGTGATCCGGGCGCTTCCCGGCAACTCGGCCTGTGGGCATGTGCGCTACTCCACGACGGGCGAAACATCGCTGCGCAATGTCCAGCCGCTTTATGCCGAACTCAGTTCCGGCGGGTTCGCTGTCGCGCATAACGGTAATATTTCCAACGCAATGAAGCTGCGCCGGGAGCTGATTCGCCGGGGCTCGATCTTCCAGTCGACCTCAGACACGGAAGTCATCATCCATCTGGTCGCGACCTCGACCTACCGGACGCTGCTGGACAAGTTCATCGATGCGCTGAAGCAGGTCGAGGGCGCCTATTCGCTGATCGTGATGACGGCCGAGGGCATGATCGCTTGCCGCGACCCGCTCGGCATTCGTCCCCTGGTGATGGGGCGCCTGGGCGATTCTACCATCTTCGCCTCGGAAACGGTGGCGTTCGACGTGGTCGGCGCGGAGCATGTGCGTTCGATCGATCCGGGCGAACTGGTGATCATCACCCATGACGGCCAGGTCAGAAGCCACCGGCCCTTCGGTGACACGCACCCGCGGCCCTGCATATTCGAACATGTCTATTTCAGCCGCCCCGACTCGATCGTGGACGGCTCCAGCGTCTATTCGGTCCGCAAGGCGATCGGCGCGCAACTCGCCATCGAAAACCCGGTGGAGGCCGATCTGGTCATCCCCGTTCCCGACAGCGGCGTTCCCGCCGCGATCGGTTATGCGCAGCAGTCGGGCATTCCTTTCGAACTGGGCATCATCCGCTCGCACTATATCGGCCGCACCTTCATCCAGCCGGGCGACAAGGTCCGGCACCTGGGCGTGAAGCTGAAGCATAATGCCAACCGCGCGCTGATCGCCGGTAAGCGGATCGTCCTGATCGACGATTCGATCGTGCGCGGCACCACCTCGCTCAAGATCGTGCAGATGATGCGGGAAGCCGGCGCTGCGGAAGTCCACATGCGTATCGCCAGCCCTCCGACCAAGCATAGCTGTTTCTACGGCGTCGACACGCCCGAACGCGCGAAGCTGCTGGCGCATCGACTCGACATTGGCGGCATGCAGGAATTCATCCACGCCGACAGCTTGTCCTTCATCTCCATCGATGGGCTGTACAAGGCGTTGGGCGAAGCGAAGCGGGCCGACATCCGTCCCCAATATTGCGACGCCTGCTTCACGGGCGACTACCCCACCAGCCTGACCGACCAGGACGAGGTCGTGGTGCAGAACCAGTTCGAGCTGCTGGCCGAACGGGTCGTCTGACCTCCACCCCACCAGTACGAACGGCCCTGAACTGCTCGGCAGTTTCAGGGCCGCGGCTTTCCTCACTAGCGTAGCCCTGCCGAGTAGAGGGGCGAAAGGGATAATATATGACGAGCCAGGCCCTTTCGGGGAAAGTCGCGCTTGTGACCGGCGCCAGCCGCGGGATCGGGGCGGCCACTGCCAAGGCGCTCGCCGCTGCAGGTGCCCACGTCATCCTGACCGCGCGGACGAGCGGTGGCCTGGAAGAGGTGGAGGAGCATATTCACGCGCAGGGCGGCTCGGCCACCATCGCCCCGCTGGATCTGGTGGATGGGGAGAGCATCGGCCGTCTGGCGCAGGCTATTTCCGGGCGCTGGCAGGCGCTTGACATCCTCGTGCTCAATGCCGCCACGCTGGGCAGCCTTGCGTCGGTTCCGGCGATCGATGCCAAGGAATTCGCGCGGCTACTGACGCTCAATATCGCAGCGCCGCAAGCGCTGATCGCGGCGTTCGACCCGCTCCTGCGGGCCAGCGAGGACGCGCGGGTTGTCGCGATTACTTCGTCGGTCGGCGCAACGCCGCGCGCCTATTGGGGCGCTTACGGAGCTTCCAAGGCTGCGTTGGAGACGCTGGTCGGTGCCTATGGCGAGGAAGTGAAGAATATCTCCGCGATCCGCACCCATATCGTTGACCCGGGCGCCACCCGGACAGCGATGCGCGCGCGCGCCTTCCCCGGAGAAGATGCCAACTCGCTTAAGGATCCCGACACCGTCGGGCAGGCGATCACGCAGTTGGTGAGCGCCGATACACCAACGGGGCACCGCTCCAGGATCGACTAAGCCGGCTTGATCAGCGTCACTTGCGCTACGTCGATCCCGCCGCCCCGGAAACCGCCTTCGCAATACATCAGATAGTAACGCCACAGATCGACGAATTGCTGGTCGAAGCTGGATGGCAACTCACCCCTGTCGATCGCATCATCGAAGCGTTCGCGCCAGCGCCGCAACGTCTCCGCATAATGCTGCCCGAAATGATGGGCATCGCTCCAGATGAGGCCCCTCTCCTCCGCCAGAGCACGGAACCGGCTTTCGGAGATCAGCATGCCGCCGGGGAAGATATAAGTCTGAATGAAATCCGCGCCGCGCGCATAACTGTCGAAAAGCGCGTCGTCGATCAGGATATATTGGAATGCCGCCCTGCCGCCGGGCTTTAGCAGTCGCGTGATCGCATCGAGATATGCGGGCCAATATCGCTGCCCGACCGCTTCCGCCATCTCCACGCTGGCGATGGCGTCATATTGCCCCTCAGCGTCGCGATAATCCTTGAGGATAATCTTCGCCCCGGAGCCCAAGCGATCCCGAGCATATTCCGCCTGCTCCGCGGAAAGCGTCAGTCCGTCATAGGCGAGTTGGCAACGCTCCATTGCCTGTTCTGCCAGACCGCCCCAGCCGCAGCCGATCTCCAGCAGCGAGGACCCCTCCTTCAAGTTCAAACGATCGAGGATCGCATCGACTTTGCAGCGTTGCGCTTGCTCCAGATGCTCGGTGGGGTCGTGAGGATCGCGGAACAAGGCGCTGGAATAGCTCATGGTTTCATCCAGCCAGAGCCCGTAGAAATCATTGCCCAGATCATAGTGGAACGCGATGTTCCGGCGCGAACCAGACCGGCTGTTCCGCCGCGCCCAATGGGCCAGGCGCCCCCCCCATCGCACAGGCCCACTCGGCCGCGCTACGGACCCGAGCGCCGCCGCATTGGCCATAAACAGCTCGAACAGCGGCACCGGGTCGGGGCTGGTCCATTCACCCTTCGCCCAGGCCCGATACCATCCGGCCGAGCCGCCGGTCATCAGTCTGAGGAGTGCGCGCCAGCGGCGAAGATCGACCTCGCAAGCGGGTCCGGGCGAACGGCTGCCCAACAGGCGCTGCGTTCCGTCCGGAAGTATCGCAAGCAGCGAGCCTCGCTCCAGCCCCTGATCGATGCGGTCCAATATGCGGTGAAAGGCCGGCGCGATCAGCCGCGCATTCGGGCCAGCGTGTGCAACAGAAAATGGCCGCCGCCCTGCTTTGGAGCGTCTGCCGCGACGAGGATCAACTGCATTCATGCCTTCACTCTGCCCCAAGGGTCAGGCCCTCGCAATCACGTCCGTGCCTTGCGATAGGCAGCCAGCGCCCTCTCCCGCGCCTCCCTGTGGCCGATGCATTTGGCAGGGTAGCCTTGTGGGCGGGCGTCATGGGCGTCAGGGTCATGGATCATGCGGTCGTCCAGCCCCGCCAGTTCAGGCACCCACTGCCGGATATAGTCAGCTGCCTCGAACTTTTCGGACTGGCTGAGCGGCGCCATGATCCGTGAAAACATATTGGCATCGACACCGCTTCCCGCAACCCACTGCCAATTGACGCTGTTGTTGGCATAGCTCGCATCGACCAGCGTATTCCAGAACCATTTCGCGCCGTCCCGCCAGTCGATCAGCAGATGCTTGATGAGGAAGCTGGCCGCGATCATGCGGACGCGATTGTGCATCCAGCCTGTCGCCCAAAGCTGGCGCATGCCGGCATCGACTATGGGATAGCCCGTGGTGCCCGACGTCCAGCGATGAAAGTCGCTACGTGCCTCTCTCATGTCTCGCCACGGCATCCTGTCGAAGTCAGGTCGGGCATTGGCTGAGCCATAGGTGGGCATCGCGCGGATCTGAACATGCGCATAGTCGCGCCAGATCAATTCCTTGAGAAAGGTCGTGGTGTCGCCGGGTGCTCCGGCGACTCGGTGCCAGACATAGGCCGGGGAGACTTCGCCGAAATGCAGATGCGGGGAAAGGCGGGAGGTCCCCTCCTCTGAGGGCATGTTGCGGGCATGATCATAATCGCCCACCTCGTCCCGAAAGGCTGCGACATTGGCCCGAGCCCCCGCCTCGCCCGGGGTCCAGTCGTCCGAAAAGGCCGCCGCCCAGTTCGGGCGCGTAGGCAGCAAGGCCCACTCCTCCAGCGAATCGCTGTCCGGCCAACGGTCCGGCGCCTCGATATGAGCGGGCGCGGATGCAGGTTCCGGCGGAGGCATCCATTCCATAACGGCACGGGCGAAGGGCGTGTAGATGCGGTAGGCGCTGCCGCTCTGAGTGCGGATACTGTCCGGCGGGCTGAGCAGGGCACCGTCATGGAGGCTGAGGTCGAAGTGCTTAGCGAGCGCCTTTTCCGCGTTGCGCCACCATGGCTCATGATGGCGCAAAGCGTGAACCCGCTGAGCGCCGGTTTCCTCGGCGATCCGCTTCAGGACTGCGGCACAGTCGCCTCTGCGAAGGATCAGGCGCGAGCCCTTGTCTCGCAAACTTTTATCGAGGCTTTTCAAGCTATGGTGCAGCCACCAGCGCGACGCCGCGCCCAACTTCCAATCGCGCGGAAGTTCATCGTCGAGAATATAGACCGGGATCACCGGCCCCTCCTGCGCCGCCGCTGTGAGTGCGGCCTGGTCGGACAGGCGAAGGTCCTGGCGGAACCACAGAATGACGGGATCGGGCATGCCTCATCCAATGCCACTTGCAGGACGCGGTTCCAAGTCCGCCGCGGTTCGCCCTGCTGATCCGGCCAATGGACGCTGACACTATCATCGGTGATGGACGCCGGCCCTCCGGCCAATTATCTTTGCACTGCACAAAAGCGGTCCTGCGCTCAGGCCGCCGGCTTAACATTCAGGGACTGCGATGGCGTCGATACCTAATGATTCAGAGCTAAGCTACCGGCCCTGCGTCGGCGTGATGCTCGTCAACATGGACGGCAAGGTGTTCGTCGGTCAGCGAATCGACAGCCAGGTCGAAGCGTGGCAGATGCCGCAGGGCGGTATCGATGATGGCGAAGATGTACGGGCAGCCGCTCTGCGTGAGTTGGGCGAGGAAACCGGTGTTGGCGAGGCCCATGTCGAATTCATCGCCAAGGCACGCGAAGAGCATTTTTACGACCTGCCGACGGAACTCATCGGCAAGCTGTGGGGCGGCAAATATCGCGGGCAGCGGCAATATTGGTTTCTGGCCCGCTTCCTCGGCAGTGATGAGGACATCAATATCCAAACCAGCCATCCCGAATTCAAGGAGTGGAAGTGGATCGACCCGGAAACGCTGCCTGACCTGATTGTCCCCTTCAAGCGCAAGCTCTACCGCGACATTCTTCAGGAATTCAGGGCCTTGATCTGAAAGAGGGTTAAATTACTCGGCCATGCCGGTATGACGGGGCGGATGCGTACCTGCATAGCTATCCTCTGCTGCTTGGCCTCCTCGCCGGCCCTGGCGAATTATCCTGTGCTGCTGCCTCCACCCGTTCGCGAGATGCTGGAGGCCGCGATTGCGAACGGCAACGAGACGGAGATCGCGACCGTTGCCAAGATCGCGAAGCAAACCAATCCTGGCGCCGTTGATGAAATCCAGCGCATGGTCAAGAGCTGGAAGGAGCGGACGAAGGCAACCGAGGAAACGGTGATCCGCGAGGCGCGCTTCACCGAACTATGGACCGGCCGCGTCGAGGCAGGCGGGTTCCGTTCGACCGGATCGACCAGCGAAATCGGCATCAGCGCCAAGGCGGAAATCAAACGGGCAGGCATTCAGTGGTCGCACAAGCTGACCGCCAGTGCAGATTACCGCCGGGCTAATGGCGTCACCTCGCGCGAGCGGTATCTGGCCAGCTACGAGCCGCGCTACGAATTCGACACCCGGGGCTTTGCCTATGGCCTCAGCCAATTCGAGCGCGACACGTCGATCGGCTATGATGAGCGCTACACGGCCTCGGCAGGGATCGGTTACAAGGTGATCGTCAGCGGCCCGCTCGACCTCTCACTTGATGCCGGGCCTTCGGTGCGTCATGCCGCTTATGTGACCGGCGAGCGCGAGACGAAGCTCGGTGCGCGCGGCTCGCTGGACCTGGTATGGCGACTGGCGCCCAATCTGGCTTTCAAGCAGGTGGCGTCAGCTTATGCCGAAAGCGACGTCTATACGCTTAATTCGCTGACGTCTCTGGAAACCAAGGTAAACAGCCGCTTGTCCGCTGCCTTCTCCCACAATGTTCAATATGAATCCGAGACGCTGCTGTCCGCGCGAGACTTTGACACGCTGAGCCGGCTGACGCTGACCTACGATTTCTGACGGGGGTGGAGGCGCCCGGCCGCCTCTGATAGCATCGCCAGGATGACTGGCCTTTCATCGTCAGAACAGATGGTCCTCGAACGGGCGGCGGAAGCACCGATGCTCGCCCAGGTGGAGAGATGGGCTGGGGTCAACAGCGGTTCGCGCAACCTGCCGGGCCTCGCCTCCATCGCCGCCCTGCTGGCCGACGCCTTTTCGGTCCTGCCGGGGAAGATCGATCTGATCGAACCTGCACCCGTTCAGGCGGTCGCGCCTGACGGATCGCTCGGCGATGTGGCGCACGGCCGGCATCTCCAGCTGTCGGTAAGGCCGGACGCACCCGTCCGCCTGCTGCTCACTGGCCACATGGATACGGTCTTCCCTGCCGACCATAATTTCCAGCACCTCTCGTGGCTCGATGCGCAAACCCTGAACGGTCCCGGCGTCAGCGACATGAAAGGCGGCCTTGCCGTGATGCTCGCGGCCTTGCGCGCATTGGAAACCGCGCCGGAGGCCGGCGCCATCGGTTACGACCTGCTGATCAACAGCGATGAGGAGGTCGGCAGCCCCTCTTCGGCGCCCTTGCTGAAACGGCTGGCAACAGGCAAGCTCGCCGCCTTCACCTATGAGCCTGCGCTCCCCGACGGGACGCTGGCCGGCGCGCGAGCCGGAAGCGGCAACTTCGCGATCGTGGTCAAGGGCAAGAGCGCCCATGCCGGCCGCAATCCCGAAGAGGGGCGAAATGCCCTTCTGGCGGCGGCCGACCTGGCGCTGCGCCTGAAAGCAGGAAGCGGCGCGGGCCTGTCCTGCAACCCCGCCCGTATCGAAGGCGGGGGTCCGAACAACGTCGTCCCCGACCATGCCGTCCTCCACGCCAATTTTCGTCCGAAGACGGCGGATGATGAGGAGGTTGCACGACAGCTGATCGACCGCATGATCGCGGAGGTCGCGCGCGATCATGACGTCACCATCCATCTTCATGGCAGCTTCGGCCGACCGCCAAAGGCAATGGACGAGCGGGCGCTGCCCCTCTTCGCCCTCGTGCGGGAATGTGGCGCGGATCTTGGTATTCCAGTCCGGTGGCGTGATACAGGCGGGGTTTGCGACGGCAATAATATCGCCGCCTGCGGTGTTCCTGTCGTGGATACGATGGGGGTCCGCGGAGGGGCCATTCACAGCGACGCCGAATATCTGATCGTCGACAGCTTGCCGGAGCGGGCGCAGCTTTCGGCGCTGGCGCTGCTCCGCATCGCGCAGGGTCGTATTTCACGAAAGGGGTGAGTGCATGGGCTTCTTCATGCGCACGGCGCGTACGGACGATCTGCAAACGCTGTATGAGATGGCGAAGCTGACCGGCGGGGGCTTCACCAACCTGCCCGCCGATAAGAAGGCCCTGGCCGAGAAGCTGGAGCGGACGGAACAGGCACTCGCGCGGGCAGGCGAGACGGTCGAGGATGAGCTGATCGTCATGGTGCTGGAAAACGGCCAGACCGGGCAGGTACGCGGGACTTGCCAGATTTTCAGCAAGGTGGGGGAAAGCTGGCCCTTCTACTCCTATCGCCTCGGCGCGCTGACGCAGCAGAGCCGGGAGCTTGCCCGCACCTTCCGCGCGGAGATGCTCTCGCTCACCACCGATCTGGAGGGCGCGACAGAAGTCGGCGGCTTGTTCCTTCATCCGCGCGAACGGGCGGAGGGACTCGGCCTGTTGCTGGCGCGGAGCCGTTACCTCTACATCTGCAAGCATCGCCAGCGCTTTGGCGACCGGATCATCGCCGAACTGCGCGGGGTGATTGACGAGGCTGGCGGGTCACCCTTCTGGGATGGCCTTGCGGGCCGCTTTTTCGGCATGAGCTTTCAGGAGGCGGACGAGTTCAATGCCATCAATGGCAACCAGTTCATCGCCGACCTGATGCCAAAGACGCCCATCTACACCGCCATGCTGAACGAAAGTGCGCGCAGCGTCATCGGCATGCCGCATCCCAATGGGAAAGCCGCGATGCGGATGCTGGAAACGGAAGGATTTTCAAATCCCGGCTATATCGACATTTTCGACGGCGGACCGACGATGGTAGGGCAAATCAATTCACTGAAGACGGTTGCCGGCGCGCGGGATGTCATACTGGGGGCGGCACATGACGATGGCGGCACGAAGGTGCTGGTTGCCACCGGGCGGCTCGCTGAATTCCGTTGCGCCTATGGGTTCGCCATCGAGCGGGACGACGGAACTATCTCGCTCGACAAGCGATCGCTGGACCTGCTGCCGCTGGAGCCCGGACAGACATTCACCATGGTGGAGCGCGCATGACTTTGCGAGAGATCAATTTCGACGGACTGGTCGGGCCAAGCCATAATTATGCCGGGCTGAGCATGGGCAATCTTGCTTCCACAGCCCATGCGGGGGCGTCTTCATTCCCCAGGGCAGCGGCCCTGCAAGGCATTGAGAAGATGCGCGCCAATATCAGGCTGGGCCTGACGCAGGGGATATTCCTGCCGCAATGGCGGCCGGACGGAAAATGGCTCGCGGCGCTTGGGACGGATGTCGGCAATGCGGAGGCGCATATCCGCGCCGCTGCCATGTCCGCTTCCTCGATGTGGGCGGCAAATGCAGCGACCGTCTCGCCTGCCCCCGACACGAGCGATGGGCGCACTCACCTGACCGTGGCCAATCTCGTCACCATGCCGCATCGCAGTCATGAATGGCCGCAGACGCTTGCTCAGTTGCGCATCGCCTTTTCCGATCAGCGCGCTTTCGCGGTCCACGCGCCCATCCCCGCTCCGTTCGGGGACGAAGGCGCCGCCAACCAGATGCGCCTCTGCGAGCGGCACGATCAGCCCGGCGTCGAGATATTCGTCTACGGCCAGGCAGGGGGCCCCTTTCCGGCGCGACAGCATGTCGAGGCCAGCAAGGCGGTCGCGCGTCTTCATGGGCTGGACCCCGACCGCACTCTCTTTGTCATGCAGTCACCCCAGGCCATCGCGGCCGGTGCGTTTCACAACGACGTCGTCGCGGTTGCCAACGAACGGCTGCTGTTCACCCATGAGCAGGCCTTCGCGAACAAGGAGCGCTTTTATGACGAACTGCGCGCCACGCTACCCTGCGTAGAGATCATCGAGGTCCCGGCAAGCGCCGTCAGCCTGGCCGACGCGATCCGCAGCTATCTGTTCAATGCGCAACTGGTGAGCCTACCCGCTGGCGGCATGGCGCTGGTGCTGCCGATGGAAGCGCGCGAAACGACCGCCGTCTGGGCCTGGCTGGAGGAGATGGTCGCAGGCAACGGCCCCATCCGTCAGCTTGTGCCGGTAGACCTGCGCCAGTCGATGAACAATGGCGGCGGCCCTGCCTGCCTTCGGTTACGCGTCGTGGCTGACCCCAGCAACGTGGATCCCCGCTTTCTGGTGGACGAGGCGCGGCTGGATGACATTGCGGCTATCGTCAACAGCTATTGGCCCGAAGAGATCGCCTCGGCCGATCTGGCCGACACACGTCTGATCGCCCGGATCGAACAATCATGGTTAACACTTGTTGACCATTTGCAGCTTTCAGGCGAACTTATGCCGTAACGCAAGCAAGCCTCCAGCCGGTATCGAGATGGAACGGATCAGACGCCTTTTCACCATCAAGACGAAGTTCGAGGCGTTTTTGGTTATCTACGCCCTCGGGCTCGGCGCCACGGAGCGGGGTATCAGCTATATTCAGCACTATCCCGGTCTCAGCGGCAAATTGCTGGCGCTGGCCTGCACAGGAACTGTCTTCATGGCGGGCGGCAAGATCATTGATGCCGTGGAGATGCAGCGGTTCGCTGCCGACTGACGGCATCCCCTGACTCATCATTCCATCTCAACCCTTGTGCCCGCGCGCCTCTCCATGCAGGAGCGCGGCATGGCTGCATTGATGCTACAGGGTACCGGTTCTGACGTCGGCAAGTCGCTGCTGGTCGCAGGCCTATGTCGGGCGCTCCTTCGCCGGGGCTATAGCGTGCGGCCGTTCAAGCCGCAGAATATGTCCAACAATGCCGCCGTCACGGTCGATGGCGGAGAGATCGGCAGAGCTCAGGCACTGCAGGCGATCGCTGCCGGCATCGAGCCGCATACGGACATGAACCCTGTCCTGCTGAAGCCGCAAGCCGACCGCACCTCGCAGCTTGTGGTTCATGGGCAGGTCCGCGGGGTACTCGGGTCAGGCAACTTCCGCTCGGCCCGTGCGGAGCTGCTGGGCGCGGTGCTCGAAAGCTATGAACGGCTGAAGTCGCAGTGCGACATCGTCATCGTGGAAGGCGCTGGCTCCCCGGCAGAGGTCAATCTGCGCGCAGGCGACATCGCCAATATGGGCTTTGCGCGGGCCGCCGATGTTCCGGTCATCCTGGTGGGGGATATTGATCGTGGCGGGGTGATCGCGGCGCTCGCGGGCACGAAGGCCGTCATCGACTCGCATGATGCTGCCATGATCCGAGGTTTTCTGATCAACAAGTTCCGCGGCGATCCTGCCTTGTTCGAGGATGGCTATCGCTATGTCGAGGAAAAAACAGGATGGCGGGGCTATGGCGTCGTTCCGTGGCTGAGCGGGGCTGCGCGCCTGCCGAGCGAGGACGCAGTGGTGCTGGAGCGACCGCAAGCAAACGTGTCCGATCGGCTGATCGTCGCCTGCCCCATCCTGCCGCGCATCTCCAATTTCGACGATCTCGATCCGCTGAAGCTGGAGCCGGGGGTGCAGGTCGTGATGGTTCCGCCCGGCAAGCCCATTCCAGTCGACGCCGGGCTCATCATCCTGGCGGGGTCGAAGGCGACAATCGCCGACATGGAGGCAATGCGCATCGAAGGATGGGACATCGACATCCTCGCTCATCATCGGCGCGGCACGCCTATCCTGGGCATTTGCGGCGGGTATCAGATGCTGGGGCGCAAGATCATGGACCCGGAAGGGGTCGAGGGGCTGGTGACAGAAGTGCAGGGCCTCGGCCTGCTCAACGTCGAGACGCAGCTTACCGGCGCGAAGGCGCTCAAGAGTGTCACCGGTCGAGCATTGGGTGCCGACTTTAGCGGCTATGAAATGCATGTCGGCCTGACGGCGGGAGAGGATTGCGCTCGGCCTTTCGCTTTTCTTGGCGCAGAATGCCCGGACGGCGCTACCAGCCCATCAGGCAATGTGCTCGGAACGTATGTCCACGGCTTGTTCGGCAGCAGCGCCCTGCGTGCCGCATTGATGGCCCGACTGGGCAAGGAAGCGGCGGGAGCCGACTATCGTCTATCCGTCGAACAGGCTCTTGATCAGATTGCTATCGAGATGGAACAGCATGTCGATATCGACGGACTGATCGCCCTTGCTCGATGAAGCGTCTCTTGCGCCGGTTAGCTGACCGGAGAGGAATGGCGCACCCGGAACGATTCGAA
>NZ_ASTG01000024.1 GCF_000412635.1 Sphingobium bisphenolivorans | reverse complement strand
TCGCATCCTGTCAGTCGCCGCGCACCGCCCCTCCGCTCCGGATCGAGCACCGCTTTGGTGATCCGCCATAAGGCGTATCCGGTCGAGGTCTGCTTCCACGTCGGCCGCGATGGCGTGCAGGAATGTTCTGAACACGGAGTGCGGCTCTTCCATGCTGAGTCAACGTGGCGGCCACCCGCCCCGCATCGTGCGGGAGCGGACACGCTTCGGCTCGTGTTGGCGCTGTTGGAGCAGATCTGAGCACCCCGGAGATGTAGCATCTGAAGCCAGTTCTCTCTCTCGGCGCGCGCCTCCGCCCCGCTAGGAACCGGCCATCAGGCGATTATTATCGAAGTCAGGAAGATGTGAAGTGAATTGCGTCCGAAGGATGAAATTCAGGAGCCTCGCGGCGATAGAAGGAGTCTGGAATATGATGGTGGTGAGCGTTCAGATTTGGCCGGGTGGCGACGAGTCCTTCAGGTTCGAAATCGGTCGAATGGAGGTTAGCAACATGAGCAATTTAGCCGAAATCAGCGATTATCATGCCCGTGTTATCCAGCAAAGTGCGCCTGGGCTGGATGTGGATGCCATCGACCGGATCGTGTGGGCAAAAGGGCACCCTCGTCGTGAAGGTGCCTGGGCCCTAGTCAAGCGGGTGCTTGACCATCTCTATGGGTAAGGGCTGGTTAACTCGTCAGAAACGACGCGGCGACGCGGGACACCCAAGGAGGGCGCCAATTATCCCAATTACCTTGTCCGGTCGTGCAGCCTGCGACCGGAATTGGCGCGTAGCCCCCGGGCAGATTTATGAACGCTTTGGCTACCGCGTGATGGGTGGCTTGCAGTTCACTGACCGGCGTGCCCTATCGAAGCTGCGATATCCGAAATAGACCGGAATAAGGTCAGTGGATCATCCTTGGAGGGCAAGAAGCCCCATCTGCGCCAGAATGCTGATGCTTCATCATCCACGGCATTCACCACCAATGCGCGACCGCCGATCAGCAATGAGGCCGCTACGCAGCGTTGCAGGGCATGTTTGAGCAGGCCAGTGCCAACGCCTCTACCAGTCCAGCTCCGGTCGGCGGCAAGTTGCCCCAACAGCAGACAGGGCACGGGATCTGGCGGCTGGCCGGTACGGATCGAGCGAGGAAGCTGCGCGGGCACAATCGCGGTCGGCGCAAGGCCGTAGTAGCCGACGACACGGCCACCCTCGTGGACGACCATGACCGCCGTAAACCCCTTTTCCTGGTTGCTAAGGGCCCGCGTCTGCAGCCAGCGATCGAGAGAAGGCTTGCCACAAGAGAAAGTCGAAACGTCATGCGCGGTAGACAGCGGCTCCGGGCCGGAGATCGGCAAGACCTATTCTCCGGCCAGAGAACGATCAGCTTCCCAAGGCGCGGCACGGCGAAACAAATCCACCATTTCGGGAACAGGGGCCTCGGGTCCGGATATGGCAGCCATAAAAGCGTCAAACCCTTCGGCGCTCATGCGAATGGGCACCGTTTCCATCAGCACATCCTCGGCTGCGCGGACGGCGGCTTCGCGCACAAAGTCGGTTCGTGAACGCCCGCGTAGTCGCGCAGCACGATCAATGATGGCAATGTCGGTATCCGGCAGTCTCATAGAGAGCGGATGTTCCTTGCGTGGGATCGCTTGCGGCATGCTTCACCTCTACCGGATAGATGGCACATCGTATTGCAATTTACAATACATTGCGACAAGGAGCAGTGTCATTTAAGCTCGTCTGCCATCGGAGCCCACGTCGAACGCGCACGGCCGGTTGTACCGGAAGTGTCTGGGTCTGATGGCAAATAATCCGGCCACCAGCGGCCGGGATTGGAGCGTAGCGGCCGCGCTCGGCTGGTGACGGACGCGAATATAATTCGTGAATTCTGGGGGCGTGAGGTCCGAAAATCTGGCCGACAGGTGAGAGTAAGGGAAAGGGGCGGGAGATTGCTCTCCCGCCCCCCGCGATATTCTCAGGCGGACTGTGAACGCCTGAGAATCGCTCAGAAGCGCCAGCCGCCGACGACAGCAACCTGATGGCGCGAAGCGCGGATGCCGGTGTCTTCACCGTCGATCTCGTACTTGCCATAATCGCTGTAGCGATATTCAATGCGACCGAATGCCTGGCCGTTGGTGTACTCAACACCGCCGCCAACGCGGTAACCGTCAAGTTCGTCGCTGCCCGCCAACGTGTCGATCCCGTCAGTGACCGAAGCCTTGAACTTTGCGTTGGTATAGCCAGCCTTGGCATAGAGCATGACGCTCGGGCTGACAGGGAAGCCCAGACGCGCGCCGATGTATAGATCGCGCTCGGCGCGGAGCGAGCCTTCAACGCCATCAACAGCCAGGTCGCCTACAGTTTCCTTCGTGGTTGCATCAGCGAATTCACCTTCAACACCGATGACAGCCGTGCCGAGATCGAAGTCATAACCGGCAGTGAGGCCGTAGAGGAAACCATCCTTCGAGCCATTGCCAAGATCTTCGACCTCAAGGCGAACCTTGTCATAACCGATCACAGCACCGATCTTAGCACCGCCAAAATTCGAACCCTCCTGCGCATAGGCGGGAGCGGAAACAGTCAACAGAGCTGCCGTAGCAAACAGAATTTTCTTCACGAGTAACCCCTTGTTTGGTTGCAGAAAAATGCGACCGAGGGCGTCATACCGAGGTGCTTTGTAGGGCATAGGACGTTTCGGACATGAAACTATAAATCTGCATGCTGTTGCGTTAAAGTCACGCCTTAATAAGGGGTTTCCCTCTTGGCTCCTCGCTGCCGCCATAGCCCGTTTCCTCTGCCCCACCGAGGCGGCTGAACCGATATACGGTTCGGTGACAGTGCCCCTAGACATGGTCCTCCGAGGTGTTCGGAAATTCTGGGCGGAACTGGGTGCGCTGCCGATCGGCTGAATTGCCCTCGACGGCCCGGCGAGTTCCAGACCAGAGCTTTGCAAAAGCCGCAATTCGCTTGATCCATGAGGGTCAGGAAATAGGTGTGGTTTGCAGTGCCGAGCATGCTACGCCCGACGCTTGAAGCCCGAAAAGTCCCTTCAGTTTTAGCCGGCAGAAGCGAGCTTACTCGTTCACTCTTGAAGAGTGGGGGCATTTGAAGGGGCATCTGGTAGAAAGGCAGTTTTAATAACTTAATGAAAACAGAGACTTATATAAAATGTTCGTTTCCCTCCCTCTCCGCCATTCCTTCCAGAAACCCAGGATTCTCTAGGATCGGCTGATTTCCGTGGCTTTTGATGCTGCCTCAGGTACAAAAGGCACGTACAAATGGCGCTCAGGATGGCGAAGCTAACTAGGACAAAGACAGGGCTCTGGACGGCCCGCAAAGTGATCCCCAAGGACGTGAGAGCGGCCTACGGGAAACGAGAAGATAAGCCGACTTGGCCTGCGTCTTTGACCCAGGGCCAGGCGCGGGCGGAGTTCGGCGCCTGGCTTGTCGCCGTCGAGGAGCGCGTCGCGGCGTTGCGATCAACTCACGCTGGCCCGGCGGTCGATCTCACGCAGCGCCAGTCGCGGGCGTTGGCTGGCAAGTGGTATCGCGATATGTGTCAGCGCCATGAGGACAGCCCCGGCGACGAACTCGGCTGGGAGATGGGTCTAGAGGACCTCTACCCGAAGGAAACCGAGCAATCCTACCAGGAGTCTCTTCGGGGCAATAGCGAGCCCTACGAAGGTCCCTGGCGCATAACGCCGATGTTAGAAAACGAGATGCGGTGGCTGCTGGACAAGGAGGACCTGCGGATCACGCCACCGGCGGCGGATCGCCTCCTGCAGGACATGGCGGACCTCTACATCGCCTTCAGCCACCTCATGATTAGGCGCTGTCGCGGCGATTATGGTGCCGATAAGCTGATCGACAAGCTTCCGAACTGGGAACCGGCAGCACCAGAGGCCAAGGTTCCTGCGGTGTCGGGCCCAACCATCACGAGCCTCTTTGACGGCTACGTTGCCGAGCGCGACCCTGCCGAGGCGACCGTCAAGGCTTGGAAGCGGATGATCCAGCACCTCATCGCCTTTCTTGGGCATGACGATGCCGCACGGGTCACGCCTGAAGACATTATCAACTGGAAAGACCGGCTGCTTACTGAACCGACGAAAACCGGCAAGCAGCGTTCGGCCAAGACGGTCCGGGAGACATATCTGGCGGCGGCAAAGGCGGTGTTCGGATGGGCGAAAGAAAACCGGAAGGTCGACGTCGATCCCACTCCTGGCGTTACCGTTCGGGGTGGCAAGCGGCAGCGCCTGCGCGATCCAGGTTTCACCAACGCAGAGGCCCTGACGATCCTTCGGGCTACCGTTAAGGCTCCCGAAGGGCGGCTCTCGCATCATCATTCCGTGGCCCGCAGGTGGGTCCCTTGGCTCTGCGCTTATTCTGGTGCGCGTGTGAACGAGGTTACCCAGCTCAGGAAACAGGACATCATTTGTCAGGACGGCGTCTGGGCGATGAACATCACACCGGAAGCGGGCAGCGTGAAGAATAATACGGCCCGAATGGTCCCACTCCATTCACACCTGATCGATCAGGGCTTCCTGAAGTTCGTCGAGGGCTCGGCCGCAGGTCCGCTCTTTTACAATCCCTCGGGCCACCGGGGAGGCTCCGCAGGTAATCCCCACTACAAGAAGGTCGGCGAGCGGCTGGCGGCGTGGGTGCGTTCGCTGGGCATCACGGACGAGAATGTCGCACCGAACCACGGCTGGAGGCATCGGTTCAAGACGGTCGCTCGCGGTGCCCGCATGGACCCGGAGGCGCGGGCAGTCATCCCCGGCCATGCGCCCAAGACCGAAGGCGAGTCCTATGGGACCTGGCCGCTCGATGAACTCGCGGCAGAGATCGAAAAGTTGCCCAGGATCGACGTGAATGATGGCTAACCCGACTTGCCAACGGAATCCGAAGGCGCGTAGCAAGAGCCCAAGGGGGAATATATCTCGATGAATCAGACTGCTCTGTCCGCCTTCATCTGGTCGGTCGCTGACCTGCTGCGGGGCGATTACAAGCCCTCCGACTATGGCTCGGTCATCCTGCCCTTCACGGTCCTGCGGCGTCTCGACTGCGTCCTGGAGGAGACCAAGACGGACGTCCTGGCAGAGTACCAACTGCGGTCGAAGGCGGGCCTGAACCCGGAGCCGTTCCTGCGCCGCAAGGCTGGTGTCAGCTTCTACAACACGTCCCCCATGGACCTGCAGAAGCTGCTCGGCGACCCCGACAACATCGCGGCGAACCTGACGTCCTACCTGCAGGGCTTCTCGCCCGAGGTGCGCGACATCTTCGAGAAGTTCGAGTTCCACAACCAGATCGACAAGCTGGCCCGCGCCAAGCTGCTGTTCTTGGTCACCGAGAAGTTCGCTGGCTTCGACCTGCATCCTAATGCCGTGACCAACAGCCAGATGGGCCTCGTCTTCGAGGAACTCATCCGCAAGTTCGCGGAAGCAGCGAACGAGACGGCAGGCGACCACTTCACGCCCCGCGAGGTGATCCGGCTGATGGTCAACCTGCTCTTCGTCGAGGATGACGATGTCCTGTCGAAGCCTGGCGTCGTGCGGACGATCTATGATCCCACCGCAGGGACCGGCGGCATGCTCTCGGTGGCTGAGGAGCATCTGGCGGAGCTCAACCCCGGCGCGCGGCTGACGATGTCGGGGCAGGAGCTGAACCCGGAATCCTACGCCATCTGTAAGGCGGACATGCTCATCAAGGGGCAGGACGTTTCCAACATCGCCTTCGGCAACACGCTGTCGAACGATGGCCACCACGGCCAAACCTTCGACTATATGCTCGCTAATCCGCCTTTCGGCGTCGAATGGAAGAAGGTCGAAAAGGAAGTCCGCAAGGAGCATGAGCAGCAGGGCTTCAACGGCCGCTTCGGCCCCGGTCTGCCGCGCGTCTCGGATGGCTCGCTGCTGTTCCTGATGCACATGCTTTCGAAGATGCGGCCCGCGACCGAGGGCGGCTGTCGCTTCGGCATCGTTCTCAACGGTTCCCCGCTGTTCACCGGCGGAGCTGGCAGCGGCGAGAGCGAGATCAGGCGCTACATGCTGGAGAATGATCTGGTGGAGGCGATCATCGCCCTGCCGACGGACATGTTCTACAACACCGGCATCGCCACCTATGTCTGGATCGTTTCGAACCGGAAGCCCGCCAGCCGCAAGGGGCAGGTGCAACTGATCGACGGTTCCTCCTTCTGGCAGAAGATGCGGAAGTCGCTTGGTTCCAAGCGCAAGGAAATGGGCGAGCAGCATATCCGCCAGATCACCCAGCTCTTTGGCCGCGCCGAGGAGGCGAAGGTCGCCACCGTGCTGGACGCGGACGGCAAGGAACTGGCGCGCGAAGTCGTCTGGGATGGCGAGCAGGCGCCGAACGCACCCGAGGGCGGCAAGGTGAAGCTGGCCCCTCTCTCGCGGCTGTTCCCCAACAGCGCCTTCGGTTACCGCACGATCACCGTTGAGCGTCCTCAGCGGGATGAGAATGGCAACGTGGTTCTCAGTCAGCGCGGCAAAGCGAAGGGCAAGCCACCGCCCGACAGCGCCCTGCGCGACACCGAGAACGTCCCGTTGGATGAGGATGTGAACGCCTACTTCCGCCGTGAAGTCCTGCCCCATGCCGAGGATGCATGGATCGACGAGAGCAAGACCAAGGTCGGCTATGAGATTCCCTTCAGCCGCCAGTTCTATGTCTTCGAACCGCCCCGGCCGCTGGAGGAGATCGACGCGGACCTCAAGCAGGTGACCGATCGAATCAAGGCGATGATTGAGGAACTCGCGGCGTGAGCTTTCCGGCTTATCCGAGCTATCGGGACAGCGGGATTGAATGGCTTGGCCACGTCCCGGCTCACTGGAGTATTGACCGCATCAAAGCTTCTGTTGAGTCCGCCCGCAATGGAATCTGGGGCGGAGAACCAGAGGAAGCTGATGAGGACATCATCTGTGTCCGTGTCGCGGACTTTGATCGTGTGCGTTTTATAGCGTCCATAGACGCACCGACCATGCGAAAGGTGACGGAAAAGGAACGTAAAGGACGCCAGTTGCAATGTGGCGACCTGCTACTGGAAAAGTCTGGGGGCGGGGAAAAGCAACCAGTTGGCGCAGTCGTTCAATATGCAGAAGATGTGCCTGCTGTGTGTTCCAACTTCGTGGCGCGGGTTCAACTGAAGCCCGGAATGCACTCACGTTTTTGGACTTATGTCCATGCGGCGGCCTATTCTGTCAGGCTAACTCAAGGCTCAATCAATCAGACGTCCGGCATTCAGAACTTGGACAGCGGTCGCTATTTCGAAGAGCGCGCTCCGTTTCCCCCACTCCCCGAACAAACCGCCATCGCCGCCTTCCTCGACCGCGAGACGGCCAAGATCGATGCGCTGGTGGAGGAGCAGCGGCGGCTCATCGAACTGCTCAAGGAGAAACGACAGGCCGTCATCTCCCACGCGGTAACCAAGGGCCTCGACCCGTCGGTGCCCATGAAGGGCTCCGGCGTGGAATGGCTCGGCGAAGTCCCAGCTCATTGGGAAGTTGCGCGACTTACTCACCTCTGGGCCAATGTGAAGGCTGGTCCGTTCGGCTCAGCAATTACCAAGGACATGTATGTGTCGAGTGGCTACCGGGTCTATGGCCAGGAGCAGGTCATTCCCGGCGACTTCACCATCGGCGACTACTACATTTCTGAAGAGCGTTTCGAGGAGCTTCGCCAGTACGAGGTGCAGCCTTTGGACATCCTTATCAGCTGCGTGGGTACGTTTGGAAAGATAGCGCTGGTTCCGGATTCCATTGAGAGGGGGATTATAAACCCTCGGCTAATAAGAATTAGATCGGGTGCGCGGGTCTGTCCTGAGTATCTCTGCGTCCTTCTACGTTCCGGGATTTCATCTGAACAGCTTTCGGCATTCAGTCGAGGCGGGACGATGGATGTGATAAATATTGGGGTGCTCGGCTCGCTGGTGCTGCCAGTTCCCCCGATTGATGAGCAACCAGCGATCGTTCGCGCTGTCACCGAACTCAAAGATCGTTTTGCTGCGCTTTCTGCCGAAGCGGCTCGATCTATTGACTTGCTACTCGAGCGTCGTGCGGCGCTTATTTCGGCAGCGGTTACTGGCAAGATTGACGTACGAGCGATATCGGCTGATCTCCGCGAACTCGCCGCTGCCTGATAGCCAAGGAATGTACTGTGGGTGAAGTGATCTATCTGTTTGGCCATCCAAGTGAACGCAGCCGTAATGAAGACCGGCTCGAAGCTTGCGCGCCCATATTGGTATGGTTCCCGTCATACGGTCGGAATGCATGGCACTCGACTTGGGTTGCAAAATACCATGAGGGTGCGCTTCAGTCCACCCGAGAGAAGGCGGAGGCTTACATCGGTCATCGTCTAAAGCAGGGCACCAACTGGGGCTTCAAGGTGCTACCCGGTTTCTATCTTCAATTCGGCTCTTCAGCGTACGTTGTGTGTGAGATCAACACGAAAGAGCCGTTTGACAGGCTTATTGATCCGACGTTCCTCAGGCTCGGAACACCAGAACATGAGTGTATCGCGGCGCTCAGCCCACTTTCATCTTCCTGGAAACCCGGCCAAAGACTGCGCGACGGAGTTATCGTACAGCGCACAGAACTCCGTCTCAAAGAGTTTCATCCTTTTGAGAGTCGCACCTTTGACCCGCGTCAGGTGCGCACAGTTGGTCTCTACAAGAGGACCAAGAGTGTTTCGGTCGGACATTGGTTGTTCACAGCAGTTGAACCCGACGTTGGCGGAATATCTACGGCATCCTACGAGAACGTGCTTCGCAAGCTCGGCACTGTTCTTAATGATGTTGTGAGTTAGTCTGAGGTTGGCTCTCGTCACCCTCAGTTCCGGGAGTAGGTTCGCGCATGAGTCTTCATAAAGAATGCAGCTTTGAGGACGAGGTCTGTGAATACCTTTCAGCCTATGGTTGGCATCACGAGGTTGGTGATGCGCAGGTATATGACCGTAAGAGCGCCCTGTTTCCGGCCGATCTCGTGGCTTGGGTGCAGGAGACCCAGCCCAAGGCGTGGGAGAGCCTGACAGCCCTCCATGGCGGCGCGGCGGAAGCCATCCTGCTGGATCGTGTGCGGAAGTCGCTGGATGACCGTGGGACGCTCGATGTCATCCGCAACGGCATCGACACGATTGGCGTTCGCGGCACGATGGCGCTGGCGCAGTTCAAGCCCGCCATGGGCATGAATCCTGACATCGTCGCCCGCTACAGCGCCAATCGCCTGCGCGTCGTGCGGCAGGTGCGCTACAGCCTCGCCAACGAGAACTGCATCGATCTCGTCCTCTTCCTGAACGGCATCCCGGTTGCCACCGTGGAGCTGAAGACCGACTTCACCCAGTCCGTCGGGGACGCGGTGAACCAGTATAAGTTCGACCGCCTGCCACAGCAGAAGGGGCGGGACCGTGAACCGCTGCTCAGCTTCCCGTCGGGCGCGCTTGTCCATTTCGCCGTGTCCAACCGTGAAGTGATGATGACCACGAAGCTGGCTGGGCCGCAGACCTTTTTCCTGCCGTTCAATCAGGGCGACCATGGCGGCAAGGGCAACCCGACGCCTGCTTCTGGCCATCCCACGGCATATCTGTGGGAACAGGTATGGCAGCGCGACAGTTGGCTCGAACTGCTCGGCCGCTATCTCGTTACCCAGCGGGACGAGAAGAAGAATATCCGTTCGATCATCTTCCCGCGCTATCACCAGCTCGACGTCACGCGAAAGCTGCAGGCGAAGATTTTGGAAGAGGGCGTGGGCGAGAAGTATCTTGTCCAGCACTCGGCCGGTTCGGGCAAGACGAACTCCATCGCCTGGACGGCGCACTTCCTGTCCGAACTGCACGACGCGAACGACCAGAAGCTGTTCTCCACCATCATGGTCGTTTCCGACCGGCGGGTGATTGATGGGCAGCTTCAGGATGCCTTGTTTGATTTTCAGCGCACCACGGGCGTCGTCGAGACGATCAAGAGCGACAGCGGGAGCAAGAGCGGCCAGCTTGCCGAGGCATTGAAGGCTGGCAAGAAGATCATCGTCTGCACCATCCAGACCTTCCCATACGCTCTACAGGCCGTGCGTGAGCAGGCTGCGACCGAGGGCAAGCGATTCGCCGTCATCGCGGACGAGGCGCACAGCTCCCAGACCGGCGAGGCGGCGGCCAAGCTCAAGGAAGTGCTGTCGCCGGAAGAGATTGCCGAACTGCAGGACGGTGGCGAGATCGACACCGAAGACCTCCTCGCCGCCCAGATGGCCGCACGGGCCAGCGATAGCGGCGTCACCTACGTCGCCTTTACCGCCACGCCCAAGGCCAAGACGCTGCAGCTCTTCGGGCGTCCGAAGGAGCCCGGCGGGCTTCCCGGGCCTTTCCACGTCTACTCGATGAGGCAGGCCATCGAGGAAGGCTTCATCCTCGACGTCCTGAAGAATTACACGCCGTATAAGCTGGCGTTCAAGCTGGCGCATAATGGCCAGGAACGGGACGACGCCGAGGTCGAGCGTTCGGCTGCGACCAAAGGGATCATGCAGTGGGTCAGCCTGCATCCCTACAATATCGCCCAGAAAGTCCGGATTGTCGTCGAGCACTTCCGTGAGAATGTCGAGCCGCTGCTGGATGGCAAGGCGAAGGCGATGGTCGTCCTTGGCAGCCGCAAGGAGGCGGTGCGCTGGAAGCTGGCGATAGACAAGTACATCCGGGGCAAGGGCTATCCGTTGGGGACGCTGGTGGCCTTCTCAGGCGAAGTGAACGACCCGGCATCCGCCCCCGATCCGCTCAGCGAGGCCAGCAAGGAGTTGAACCCGAACCTGAAGGGCCGCGACATCCGCGATGCCTTCAAGGCGGAGGAGTATCATCTGCTGCTGGTCGCCAACAAGTTCCAGACTGGGTTCGACCAACCGCTGCTCTGCGGCATGTATGTGGACCGGCGGCTGGCTGGTGTTCAGGCGGTGCAGACCCTGTCGCGCCTCAACCGCGCCCATCCGGGCAAGGACACGACCTACGTTCTCGACTTCGTGAACAGCTCCGAGGAAGTGCTGGAGGCGTTCAGGACGTACTACGAAACGGCTGAGCTGGAGGGCGTCACCGACCCCAACATCGTCTACGACCTGCGCGCCAAGCTGGACGCGGGCGGCTGGTACGACAGCTTCGAGGTGGACCGGGTGGCGACTGTCGCAATGAACCCCACGTCAAAGCAGGGCGACCTCGCAGGCGCTGTCGGGCCTGTGGCGGATCGCCTGCTCAAGCGTTTCGCTGCGGCTAAACAATCCAAGGCCGACGCCGACGAACTCGGGGATGAGAAGGCTGCAAGCGCGGCATCGGACGAGATGAACGCACTCGCCATGTTCAAGGCGGACGCGCAGACCTACATCCGCATCTATACCTTTTTGAGCCAGATGTTCGACTACGGCAACACGGACATCGAGAAGCGCTTCCTGTTCTTCAAGTACCTCGTCCGCCTGCTGGATTTTGGGCGCGAGAGGATCACGGTGGATGTGTCGCAGCTCGTTCTGACCCACCATGCCCTGAAGAATCAGGGCAAGAAACAGATGCAGCTCGGGGGCGAAGCACCGCTCATCAAGCCAGTGGATGGGGCAGGCTCGGGAACGCTTCAGGAGAAGCAGAAGGCCCTGCTCCGGGAGATCATCGAGAGGGTGAATGACCTGTTCGACGGTGACCTCACCGACGGCGACCAGCTTGTCTATGTGAACGAGGTTATCAGGGGCAAGCTGCTGGAATCTGAGGAGCTCGTCACCCAGGCGCAGAACAACAGCAAGTCTCAGTTCGCAGCATCGCCCACGCTCGACAATGAGCTCTTGAATGCCATCATCGACGCCCTCGAGGCCCACCAGAAGATGAGCCAGCAGGCCCTCCGGTCCGACAAGGTCCGTGCGGGCCTCAAGGATATCTTGCTGGGGCCGGGGCAGCTCTATGAGGCGCTCAGGGCTGCGGGCCCGCCGTTGGATGTTCCGGCTACCTAGCGGTCCGCGCGCTTTCCTCCACTTGAACCACTGAAGTTGATCTGGATTCATGTCCGACATCGAAGTCGATCTCATGGAGGTCCAACGGGACCTCGAAGCTGAATCCCGTGCCATCGGCCGGGCAAGCTATCGCGGCAAGCGCAACGCGCCGTGGGTCGATGTCTTCGGGCCGGGCGTTGACGAGGCTTCCCTTCCGCCGGGCCGGGCGATGCTGCGCCGCGCCCTGAAACCCACGGCCGACGCGATTTCGGTGTTCTTGGATGCAGGAAAGGCGGGGAGGGCCGGACGGCGCCATGTGGCGTTCGAACTTCTCGCACCGTATCAACCCGACGCGCGAGCGCTGGCCTTTCTGACGCTGCGTTGCGCGCTGCAAGCGGGTATTCAAGAACACCGCGTTCAAAAAGCCGCCCAAATGGTAGCGCGGGCCATTATGGATCACATCCAAGCGACCGAGTTCGAGCGGGTCAATCCGGAGGGCGCGGCGGGCATTCAACGGAGCCTTGCGGGACGAAAGATCGTCAGTGCTAAACGCCAACGCGCCATTGCCGCGATCCATGAGGCCGAGGGCGTCGCTCTTAGCTGGTCACCGAAGCAGCAGGTGAATCTCGGCCTGAAGTTGATTGAGCTGGCCGCTGTCGCGACGGGGCTGTTCGAGTTAATCATGGTGCAGACGACCGTCGGAAAGGCGATTCGGCGTGAGCGTAACCTGCGCGTTACGGAGATTGCGTCTCACTGGCTCGAACGCCAGCACGAGCGCAGTGAATTGCTCGACCCCCTGCCGATGCCGATGGTCGTTTCGCCCCGACCGTGGACCACACCGACTGACGGCGGCTATCTGCAACCACCGATTGGGACGCGCCTCGTTCGTTCGCGGTCGCGGCCGTATCGGGAAGAACTCGCCAACATCGACATGACCACGGTCTATCGGGCCGTGAACGCGATCCAGGAGACGCGATGGCGGATCAATCGTCGCGTGCTCGACGTGGTGACGCAGTTGGATGCCGACGGCGGGAGCTTGGCCGGGCTGCCATCCCGCGATGGGGAGTCCGTGCCGAACCGTCCTGCTGAGGCGGATGAAAATCCCGAGGTGCTGGCGCGGTGGGGGTTGGAGAGCGCGAAAGTTCATGAGCGGAATGCTGCCGCCCGCAGCAAGCGGCTGACGATAGCGCAGCAGCTCTGGGTTGCGCGGAAGTTAGCCGACTTCCCTGCTATCTACTTCCCCCATGAGCTGGACTTCAGAGGACGGGTCTATCCCGTCCCACAGGGCGGCCCGCACCCGCAGGCAGGCGACATCGGTCGGGCACTCCTTGAGTTTGCCGTTGGGAAGCCGTTGGGGCCGTCCGGCGCAAGGTGGCTTGCAATCCACGTCGCCAATGTGTTCGGTGTCGACAAAGTCAGCTTCGATGAGCGGGTTGCGTGGGTCGAAAGCAATCGATCGGCGATTCTGGACAGCGCCTACGACCCGCTCGATGGCCATCGTTTCTGGACTACGGCTGAGAAGCCATGGGCGGCGCTTGCGGCTTGCTACGAGTGGGCTGGATATGTCGAACAGGGCGAGGCGTTCGTTTCGCACCTGCCCATCGCCATCGATGGGTCGAACTCGGGCCTGCAGCACCTGACAGCGCTACTACGGGATGCCGAGGCTGCGCCACATGTGAACCTGACCCCTGCTGACCAGCCAGGCGACATATACGCCGTCGTCGCGGCCAAGGCCCAGGCCATGGTCGATGCCTCGAACGATCCCGAGGCGACCCCATGGAAAAACGGTAGGATCACTCGCGGGATCGTGAAGCGCCCCTGCATGACATACGTCTATTCCGCGACGGCGTTCGGGATGACAGATCAGGTCAACGCTGAACTACAACGCCTTGATCAGGCTTTGCAGACCAAGGGTGAGCCGCCGCATCTTGGGGGAGACGATAACTTTATCGCCGCTCGTTGGCTGGCTCCTCGGCTCTACAGCTTGATCGGCGCTACTGTCCCCGCCGCGAAGCGCGCGATGGACTGGCTCAAGGCGGCGGCCAAGGTGATGAATGCCGTCGACCTTCCCTTATGGTGGACGACCCCAGCGGGTCTGCCCGTGATGCAGCGCTATGCAAACACGAAGGCCGGGAAGGTTGAGGTGACGTTCCGAGGCAAGCGTCTCCAGCTCCAGCTTGATGAAGACGCAAGCCCTCCAACGTTTTCGGCCTGGACCGAACTAGGCGCTGTAAAGGTCATGGACGGGCCACAGTCGGTCAACGGCATCGCCCCGAACTTCGTCCACTCCTTGGACGCAGCGCACCTGATGCTGACTACCGTTGCGTCGCACGAAGCTGGCATCGTCGACCTAGCCGTTATTCATGATAGTTTCGGCACACACGCTTCCGAGACGGACCGACTATCGAGGATTCTTCGGGAGACTTTCGTCGCAATGTATGAAGGCGATCCCTTGGCCCAGTTCCGCGCCGAGCTTCTCGACCAGATCAATGATGAGAAGCTCCGGGCCAAGGTTCCGCCGTTGCCGAGCAAGGGCGACCTCGATCTCAAGTCTGTGCTGGACGCGGTGTATATGTTCGCCTGAGCTCGACGAGCGATTACCCCTTTATATAGAGCGGTGATCTCGCCACTCGACCAGCACGCAAGAGCGCCAACGGAACGATGATCGACAGGACTCGCCGGAGGCCTTCGACCACCTCAATCTTGAGGACACCGAAGGGGAACGGGCGCGGCTCTCGGGCACCGTGTGTCATTCGTCCTCGTCCTTCCTTCAATCTTCGGTGTTGGTAGACAGAGGATTGAAAATGGGATGGTCTCCGGTTTCCGGCCAACGATCTCGGTGGCTATGGCTACTCCGAGGACCATTCGCCTCAGGGGCCCATCGACCAGCGAGAGGCCTGGGCCAGTTGCTTTTTGCTGCAGATTTTCGAACGCCGATATCGAGCATCGACCCTTGCCAGCATCCCCCCTTGGGGGTGGGGGTGGCCTAACTTTCCGAGCTCTGCATCATTCAGGTCGGTTGGATCTTCGGAACGGTCGGCTTAATCTTGGACGATGGGCGACGAGGTGTTTGAGGGCTGCGATGGTCCTTTGAGTCAACCGGCCTGACTGCTTGGCTGTGGTGTCGTAGGCAGTAGTCGCTCCCGTGGATACCGTCCCAGCCAAGCGGGCCGCACGTTCCAATGCCTCCTGCGCGATGGTCGCTAGGGATTCCGCGACGTCGTTCTTTGTCGCCCAAACTGCCTGTCCCACACGGGTCCAGACATCGGTGCCGAAGCTGCTCTCGACTTCAGTGCGTGCGGCAGCTTCGTCGGCCCGACCCCAGGTTTCGTTCGTCGCTTCGTCTGCCCTCAGGTCTTTGAAGTTCTTGTAGAAGCGATAAGCTACATAGCCAGCCGCCCCGAGAAGGACCAAGGCGGTCGCCAGCTTGGGCGCGGAGATCATGAGGCCCTTTTTGGTTGGGGCTCCCAGACCGGCGTGGACGAGTGTTTTTGCCACGGGTGCCGGGATGCCGTTAAAGTAACAATAGGTGCCCACGGCAACCGCTGCGATAACCACCGTTCCCAGTACGACGGGATTGGTCGCTAGTGCAGCTGCGGAAGTGCCCATAGATTGCAGAGCCGCACCTGCCGAGGCGAAGGCACCAACGATGCTAGCGTCCACGTAGGTTCCGGCGATGTATCCGCCAGTTCCCCGCACGATTGCGCCACCGGCAGCATGAGCTACTAGGCTTAAACTAGTGAATGGCACCGCTAGAATCGTCATGAAAACTCCCCCTGTTCCTCATTGATAACAGGGCGATACCGGATTGCAACGGAGCCAGTCCCATTGGGGTATACTCTAGCCGAACAGCCCTGTGGGACAGCTGTTGCGTCCCAATAGGGTTGACTTCTAATTTTCGGACAGATAGATGCCCATGGTCTAGAACCTATTGGGACGATCTGATGAACGCCAAGACTTACGGATACGCTCGCGTCAGCACAGACGACCAGGACTGCTCCGTACAGGAGGCGGCGCTATATGCGGCAGGCTGCGACATCGTTCGCAGCGAACAGCGGAGCGGCACCACCACTGAAGGGCGGCGCGAGCTGGAAACCCTCCTCGATTTTGTTCGAGAGGGCGACACCCTGCTTGTTACCCGCATTGATCGTCTTGCTAGGTCCGTTGCTGACCTGGAGAGGATCGTCGGCGTCCTCAAACAGCGCGGTGCGTACCTGCGGGCCACCGAGCAGCCCATCGATACCTCGACCCCGGCTGGAATCGCCTTCTTGCAGATGCTGGCGGTGTTCGCTCAGTTCGAGACAGCGATACGTCGCGAACGCCAGATGGAAGGCATTGCGAAGGCGAAGGAGGCTGGCGTCTATAAGGGCAGGAGGCCGTCCGTTCCCGTCGAAGAGGTTCGCCGAATGAAGGCTGAGGGGGTGAGCCCCACTGAGATCGCGCGACGGCTCAAGATCGGCCGAGGGAGCGTTTATCGAGCGCTGGAAGGCTTGAATTGATATCAGCGCGGGTCTGCGCTGGCCTGCTTTTTTCTTCACACATCTTCGGAGGAATTGAATGCGTACCCCAGCTTTGGACAAAGCGCGTCATGAGGAGCGCTTGCTGAAAGAGGAGGCGTTCAGTTGGTTTCGAGAAGAGCTGCAACTGGGCGGCCTACCGCGACAGGAGCTGTTTCTTGACGTGGAAGCGCGCAGCCCCTCGGGCTCCTTTGAGGACGAAACATGGTGGCGTCGCGAAGCGATCCAAAAGAACACCGCAACAATCGTGCAGGGCTTTGCCGACGAGTACATGCCTGAGATAAGGTTCAATGGCGGGCGCTCAGGTACGCCTGGTGAGCGGCACTCAGCTCGACTACTGCGAGAAGCAGCGGCAGTAGGACCCAACGTATTGGACTCGGCTCTTCTTCTGACTGCGCTCAGAGAGGACGCGGAGCGGCCTCGCGATCCGGAGGGGACTGAGTTCGTCGGCAGACTCAATAAGTGGGCGGGGATTGACCTGAGGGACGCGGGCATCGATGCCTATTCTCAGTCACGGCGGTTCATCCCAGATAACTTCAATATCCGCCCAGAAGGCTTGGGTCGGCGAGACATCATGCGCTATTTCGCCTCTAACCTGTGCGACTTCTTCTCGCGCTGGATTGCCGTGCGGGTCACGGTGACATTTGACGATACGTTGCCACGACGGACGCGCTGGCCGTATGAGCAGGCCTCAGGTAAGAACGTTTGACCGCGTACACAGCTCAGGTACAAAAGGACTTCCATCGCAGTTGGGAAGTCGCAGAAATCAGCCATTTTCAGGTCAGGTAACCGGAGTCCCTCCCTCTCCGCCAGAACTTAACTAAATAACTGAAATAGAAGATCTAAATGATTTTGGCGGAGCTTGGTCACTCCCGCCGATTTTTTGCGACATGTGTTGTGATCGCTTGCGCGGGTGGCGTTACAGCATCGCACCTTCAGCCACAATTACGCGAATTTTATGCGCGGGCCGCTTCATTCATATGGAGGCTTAACGCACTTGCCCTCCACTTGTTGGCTTTCAATCAGGAAGCTTGCTCGGTGCAGGAAACCTCTCATTCAACACGTAACTCATTGGCTGCCCTGACGCTTGGCGCGATCGGCGTGGTCTACGGTGATATCGGCACCAGCCCCCTCTATGCTTTTCGCGAAGCGTTGGCTCAGGCGGCGCATAGCGGGATCACGCGCGGCGATATTGTTGGCGTGCTTTCACTGGCGCTATGGGCACTGATCATCGTCGTTACTCTTAAATACGTTTTTTTCCTCACCCTGATGGACAATAATGGCGAAGGCGGGGTTCTGTCGCTCATGGCGTTGGCTCACCGGGCGACAAGGGGGCGCTGGCTGATCGTGCTGCTCCTTGGAGCGGTGGGGGCGGCCATGTTCTATGGCGACGCCATCATTACGCCAGCCCTGTCGGTGTTGTCTGCTGTAGAAGGGCTGAAGACCATCCCCGGCCTTGAAGGCATGACGGAACATGCCATCCTGGGGGTGACTGTCGGCATTCTCGCAGGCCTCTTTGCCATACAGGCGCGCGGCACGGCCAGCGTGGCGGTCCTATTTGGCCCGGTCTGCTCTATATGGTTTGTAGCGCTTGCCGGACTTGGCCTCTGGCATATCGCTGACGCGCCCGAAATTCTCGTCGCGTTCAATCCGCTCAATGCTGTTGAATTCCTGACCTCGCATGGCCTGACCGGATTGTTCGTGCTGGGCGCAGTATTCCTGACCGTGACCGGGGCGGAGGCGCTGATCGCCGACATGGGCCATTTCGGGCGCAAGCCGATCCAGCTGGGGTGGTTAGCCTTCGTCTGGCCCGCGCTGACGCTGAACTATCTCGGGCAGGGGGCGCTCGCGCTGAAGGCGCTGGCGGTGGCACAGGCTTCGGGCCAGCCGCTCGTGAATGCCGACTGGTTCTTCATCATGGCTCCAGACGCATTGCGCGCGCCGCTGGTGGTGCTGGCGACGCTCGCCACGATCATTGCCAGCCAGGCGGTGATCACGGGCGCCTATTCGCTGTCGCATCAGGCGATTGCGCTCGGTCTGCTGCCGCGCCTGACTATCCACCAGACGTCGGCGCACCAGAAGGGGCAGATTTATATGCCCGGCGTCAACTGGCTGTTGTTGGGGGGCGTGCTGGTGTTGGTGTTCGCCTTCCGCTCGAGTTCCGCCATGGCGGCGGCCTATGGCATCGCGGTCACGGGAACGATGGTGGTGACCACCTGCCTTGCCTTCATCATCGCCTGGCGCTTGTGGAAGTGGGAGCCACTATGGTCGGGCCTGTTGGTTGCACCGTTCCTGGCGCTGGACCTGTTCTTCTTCGGCGCGAACATCCTGCGTGTCACCGAAGGAGGCTGGGTGCCGCTGCTGGTGGCAAGCATTGTGGGGCTGGTCATCGCCACATGGCTGAAAGGGCGCAGGGCGGCGATAGCGCGCACCAGCGAACAGGGCGCGGCCCTGGACGAGATGGTCCGGGTGCTTGCCGCGCGTCCGCCGACGGTCGTAGCGGGCACCGCCGTATTCCTGACGCAGGACCTTAACGTCGCCCCTTCAGCCCTGCTGCACAACCTGAAACACAACAAGGCGCTGCATCAGAACAATATCATGCTGAAGGTCGAAAGCCAGCCCACCCCTTACGTCGATCCCGATGACCGGCTGGTGCTGGAGCGGATGGACGATCATTTCCTGAAGGCCTGCCTGCGCTATGGTTATATGGACAGCATTGATGTGCCGAGCGACCTTGGCCGGCGCGGAGGCGTGCTGGCGGGACGGGGCGGCACGTCCTTCTTCATGGGGCGCAGCGCCATCCGTCTTGCCAGCAAGCCGGCGCTGCCACGCTGGATGACGATGCTCTACATGTTCCTGCACCGTAACGCCGCCGACCCGACCGCCTATTTCTCCATCCCGCCCAATCGCGTGGTCGAATTGGGCAGCCAGATCGAGCTATAAGGCGCTTCGTGCAACGCTTTGCCACCACTTGTGTCATCGGCCTGCTGGCCGTTTCAGGCATCGCCTGGCTTACATCCGCCTATCTGCCAGTGCTGGGCTTTGCATCCGCCGCGCTGCTGTATCTGCTGCCGGTGCTGTACGCCGCCACAAGGGGAGGGGTGGGACCGGGGCTGATCGTCGCGCTGGTGGGGGCGGGCTCCTATAATTTCTTCCTGCTGCCGCCGCGCTATACCTTTCGCATCCACGGCATCGACAATCTGGTTAGCGTGTTCGTGCTGGTCGCGGTCGCGCTGGTGACTAGCCGCCTCGCCACGCGCCTGATGGCGCGCGAAGCGGAAGCGCTGGAACGGGCGCGGTGCAGTGGAGAGCTTGCCGAACTTTCCGCTATTCTCGCCAGCCATCCATCCGCGGCCCCGCTTCAGGCGGGCATTGATTGGGTGGCCGCGCGACATGGCGATCTCCGCCTTTTGGCCGAGGGAGCCTTGCCTGAACGCGATGCGGCCTTTTCGCCGCTCGACCTTTCCGCCTTGGCATGGGCATTCCATAACGGCGACGCAACCGGGCATGGAACAGCCGTGATGCCGGCTGCCGACTGGACCTTCATGCCCCTCGCTCCGAAAAACCCGAAGGAGGGTCATGTGGCTGCGATCGCGCGACCATTCGATGGCAGGCTGCGAGAACAGGCGGAGATCGAACATCTTCGACAGCTGTGCATCCTGCTGGGCCAGAGTGGCGATCGCCATGCACTGGAAACCGAACGACGGGAGCGTGAACGGCTTGAAGAGGCGGATCGACTGCGCCGCGCGTTCCTCGCCTCGCTGGCACACGACTTCCGAACGCCCCTTACCGTTATTACTGGACGCCTTGCCATACTGGCGCAGAACCATCCCGACGCGCGTGACGCGCTAGGTGCCGCGCAGCGCCTTGACAGGATGATGACCGATCTTATCGGAGCCGCGCGGATCGAGGCTGGTTCGCTCGCTCCCGCAATGGAAAGTGTGGACCTGGTCGACGCCGTCAGTTCTGCTGTGAACGCACTAATGGTTCCGCAATGGATTGCTGTCGAACGAGACATTCCGGCTGATCTGCCTTTCGTGACAGGAGACCCGCTATTGCTGCATCACGTGATCACCAACCTGCTGGACAATGCGCTCAAACACGCGCGCAGTTGCGTGACGCTCTTGGCGCGCGCTACGGAAGATGTCGTGCTGTTCAGTGTCGTTGATGATGGGCCGGGCATTCCCTTTGACGACCGAACACGCGTCTTTGAACGCTTCATCCGGCTTGAGGGCGGCGACCGGGAGGACGGCAGCGGGCTGGGCCTTGCCATAGTCAAGGGATTTACCGATGCAATGGGGATGACGGTGTCCGTCAATTCCACGCTCGATGGCGGAACCTCTCTTGCCGTGACCATGCCACTAGCCGGCAGGGAGGCGATGTGAGCCGCATCCTTTGCATCGATGATGAACCAGCAATTCTGCGCCTGCTTGGCGTGGTGCTCGCGCACGATGGACATGAGGCCGTCTGTGGCGCAAATGGCCGTGCTGCCATGGCCGCAATTACCCAAGGCGGGATCGATGCGGTTCTGCTTGATCTTGGCCTGCCCGATCGAGATGGGCTGGAACTGATTACCGCCATTCGGACCGTGTCGTCCGTTCCGATCATCGTCGTCTCCGCGCGTGACGACGTGGCCGAAAAAGTAGCCGCCCTGGATCTTGGCGCGATCGACTATGTCACCAAGCCTTTTGATGGGGACGAGTTGCGCGCTCGGCTGCGCGTGGCGCTGCGGCTCGGGAAGGGAACGGCAACTGGGCCAGAGTTGTGCCATGGCCCGATCCGGATGGTTCCGGAGCGCCACGAAGTCGAAGTACGCGACAGCCCGGTTTCCTTGACGCCCAAGGAGTATGCGTTGCTGCAAGCATTGGTCGAGGCAGGTGGGCGGGTGCTTACTCATGCTTCCTTGCTTGAGCGCGTCTGGGGCAAGGCGCACCGTGACGACGTCGAATATCTTCGCGTCGCCGTGCGCGCGCTGCGTCTGAAGATCGAGGCTGATCCGTCGCAGCCCGTTCTGATCCGGAACGAGCCGGGAATTGGTTATCGCCTCGCCCAGGCGTGATGGAACGGGTTGGAGTTGCAGGCCTGCGCCAACACTTGGCTACGCCGCTAGCGCCCATTTTACGGCGTTACTTGTTACGGATACCGAACGACATAATGTGGCCGCGCATGCTGCCGCTAAGCTCTTCCGCAAAATGGAAGGAGAGGGGTCTGGGTCAGTTGGTCAAGCGGGCATTGGGCGCGTTCCATCATCGCCGGCATATACGCCAGCGGCTTTAACAGATCAGGCAGGAACGATGCGCGTCCGGCGCGGGTGCGTTTGACGTCGTTATCTAGGAAGCAGGCAAGCTGCAAAGCGGCGCCCGACCGGCTGTGCGGAGCGGCTCGTCTCCGCGTCATCGGCCTGATGACAGAGCCTCTAAAAGGGACGGCGGTCGTCCCGGGACCGGAGAAACGTCCCGAAACGACCGCCGCGGGATTTGGACGCGGCGGGGAGGCACCGCGCCCATCGGGCACTCAGTCGAACTTGAAGCGGACACCCAGGGCAAAGGTGCGGGCGAGCAATGTGGTGCCTAAGTTGAACTGCTCGGGACCGCCGACATCCTCGAATTTATAGTAGGTCTGCTGCTTCGCCTTGGTGAGGTTCACCGCGTCGAAGGTCACACCGATCTTGTCGTTGACGTTCCAGGTGAGCTGGAAGTCCAGGCTCTTTTCCGGGCTGCGCCAGATGCCGATCGGGTTGGCGAACAGGCGGGCTTCGTTCTGGCGAAGAAACTCCTTGCGCCAGATATAGGACAGACGCGCGCCGATCGGGCCGTTGTCATAGGCGAGCGTCGCATTGTAGCTGAGATCCGACACCCCGAAGAAGGAAGAGCTTGCCTGGCCGACGATGTTTCCGGCCGAATCCGAGAGCGGGATATTCTGCTTCGAATCCAGCACCGTCACGCTGCCCACGAAACCCAGACCCTTGAGCGGACCGGGCAGATAGCGTGGGAAGTAGGTCAGACCCAGTTCCAGTCCCTTGAGCACGCCATTGGAAGCATTGACCGGGCGGGTGATCGCGAAGTTGTTCGTCGCACCCGCAACGATGCCGTTGTTCGGGATGGTCTCCATGACAGTGAGCGGCACGACCAATCCGTCGATCTCGCGGCGGAAACCGGTAAGGGTGATCGCGCTTTCACGGTCGAAATACCATTCGAGGGCAACGTCGAAATTCTTCGAATGGGTCGGCTTCAGCGACGCGGTGCCGGCTGTGCCGCTGCCATAGCCCACATTGGTGAGATCGCCGGTCAGGTTGTAGTTGGGGTTGATGTCGGTGAAGTTCGGCCGACGCAGCGTCTCGCCATAATTGAAGCGCAGGCGCAGATTGTCGAAAATCTCATAGCGTGCCGTGAAGCTGGGCAGCCAGCGGCTCGACCCAGATGATACACTGGTCCGCGCGCCGCCATTCAGTCGGTCGAAGAAATTATAGTCCGTATCGACCGTGACGTAGCGCACCCCCGCCTGCAATTTCAGCGGCCGGCCGAAGATGGACAGCTCGCCATCAGCCTGAACATAAGCGGCGATGGTGTTTTCATCGATGTCGAACACCTTTTGCAGCGACAGCTGGTCGGACGTCCTCAGCCCGTAGAGGCCACGCACCATGTCGGCATTGTCGTGCAGCCAATAGCCGCTGGCGAGCGTCCAGCTATCGGGTACATCGGCGCGGCCTTGATAAAAGTCCGAGTTGGTGAAGGCAGCATCCTGGCCCAGGCCGGCGAGCGTCGTGCTGACCAGCGGCGCACCGGCATCCTGCGTCCGCAGGGAGCTTGAGGCCTTGCGCTGGTCGATGCGGATGCCGGCCTTGATCTGGCGCAGGAAGCCGTCGTCCCATGTGTAGTAGCCGTCAAGCGTGCCCGTGATGGCGCTGCCCTTGTCTTCGTTGGCGTTGTCGTACAACTGCGCCACGTTCCAGACGCTGGGGTCGGTCAGCAGCGAATCATCGTCGAAATGATAGGAGGGGATGCCACCGCCGGCGTTGAAGTCGGTGCTGATCGCGCCCGCCACCCGATCCGTGCGCATGGCGATGAAGGACGTTTTCACTTTGCTGGTCTGATAGGCGATGTCACCGACGATCTTGCCGCGATCGCCCAAATCCCACTTGCCGTTCAGCGCATAGACGAAGCTGTCAGTCTTGGTCGTGCCGAAATCGCCGCTGTTGAAGCCATAGACATCGGCCACATCGCTGCGGGTTCTGACGATGTTGGTGCCGTCATAGAGAGTGACTGGCCCCGGGTTGCCCCACCAATCGACGAAGCTGAACTGCAGGCTGTTGAAGGTCTGGCCCCGGAACCCGGCATAGAAGACTTCGGCGGTATAGACCGAACTGCTGTTGGGCGCCCACTGCAGCGCGACGTTGAAGGAGGGGCGCTCCCGCTTGCCGTAGAGGTCCGAGCTGAACACGGCGTCGCGCGACAGATAATAAGGAACGTTGATGCCATTGATGGCGAGCGTCGATCCGGCAGCGGTAGGAAGGCCGCGGTCAAGGCCCGGCTGCCAATTCACATTGCCCGCACCAGGAAAGATGCGCTCAAGTGGAGCGAAGCCCGATCCTGCCGGTGGATTTTCTGTAGCGAAGGGAACGAGCGCGCCGGCCGTCACAGTCTGGTCCCGGTACTTGGTGCGCGTGTAGCTGCCGTTCACCAGGATGCCGATGTCGCCGATCCCGGTTTCCCAGCGGTCGCTAACGAGCAGCGCGACGTTGGGGTTGTAGCTTTCCGCCTGTTCATTGTAGATGCCACGGACGAGCCCGGACACGGCAAAGCCGTCAAAGTCGAACGGACGCCGCGTGTTGACGTTGATCTGGCCGGCAAGACCGGTTTCGATCTGGTCCGCCGAGCGGGTCTTGTAGACGTCGACCTGCTTCACGAGGTTGGCGGAAATGTCCTGAAGCGCGAAGGCCTGGTCATCGGCGGTGAAGATGTTCCGGCCATTGAGCGTGGTCAGCGCGTCCGGCAGGCCGCGTATATAGATCGCCCCGGCTTCACCGCCTGCGCGGTCGCTGACCTGAACGCCGGTGATGCGCTGCAAGGCTTCGATGACGTTGTTGTCGGGCAATTTGCCGACATCTTCCGCCACGATCGAGTCCACGATCTGGGTCGATTCCTTGCGGACGTTCAGCGCGCCGACGATGGAGGCGCGCACACCGGTGACGACGATCTCCTCGCCTTCAGCAGGCGCGCTGGCCTGCGCGGCGGGCATTGTTGCGGTCTGGGCGTGGGCGCTCGCGGTGATGAGGGCGAGCAGGGACGCGGACGTGAGAACGAGAGGCTTGGCAGCCATGGATAAACCCTCTCCTGGAAACGTGTCGTGAGCACTGGAAATACTCTGACTAATTATTTCTCTGAGTAATTCCGCGCAAGGGGGATTCTATATGGCTGTCCGATAAAAAATTTCGCGCCGTTGCAAATATGTCTCATTTCCCAACGGCCGCACTTTTCTGCCCATTTTGCACATGATTTCTCCTTCAATGAAAAAGAGCCGGTCGCGAATGCGCCGGCTCTTTCATGCGATGAATTGTCTGAGTTTGCGTTGCCGATCAATCGGCTAGCCAGCGCGCCGCAGCACTGCGGCTATTTGCAAGGCCAATCCGTCCATCCACAGCCGCCAGTGCCTTGCCGCGCACGCCGATGGGCGCGAAGCGGACATGGCGGGAACCCGAATCGGTGAAGCGCACAAACTGGCTGCGCATTGCGAAGTCGCCGCTGTGATCGTCCTTTGCCAGCGTTACCGTCCCGTCCTTCGCGGCGACCAGATAATGGTCCGGCAGCAGAATGGGGGAAAGCATGACGCTGCGTGATCCGGCACGCCCGGAGGACTGACGGAATTGGGTCGCTGCGAGGGATGGGTTCCCAGCCACGAGGCGGGTGCCCTCATGCGCGAGCAGCAGCTTGGGATTGGCGGCGGAGGCGAAGCGTTCCGGCATGGCGCCATTGCCGACGGGAACGCCAAAGTCGGGCGTGCCGTCGGCCTTGTAATAGAGCCGCTGGACGCGGGTGTGACGGTCGGGGTTGAACAGCGGGTCACCCTTGATCGCCTCATAATCGCGCCCGTGATAGACCAGAATGTCGCGGCCCTGTTCGTCCATGGTGAAGCTGTTGTGGCCGGGGCCATAGACGCTGGTTTCCCGGCAGGTCGTGAAGACCGGCTGCTGCGACTTGGTCCAGGCGTTCGCGTCCATGATGTCCGCATTTTCATCCGCAGTCATCAGGCCCAGGCAGTAGCGCGCATCAGTGGCGCTGGCCGAATAGGTCATGAACAGGCGCCCATTGCGGTGAAGCACGGCCGGCGCTTCGGCCACCTTATAGCCGCGCACTTCCCAGTCGAGTGTGGGAATGGTGAGGCGGGTGGCCTTGGCGGCGAGGGTTAGCGGCGACGCCATGGGCGCAATGTAGAGGTTGGAGTTCGTATCGATTCCCGGCTCCCGCTGCGCCCAGGCGAAATAGCGCTGGCCGCGGTGGACGAAGCTGGTGGAATCGAGGTTGAAGCTGTCCCAGGGAGCCTGGAACTGGCCCAGCACCTTCCATTTGCCGGTCATCGGATCGGGACCGTCGCAGACGATCGCATAGGTGCGGATGCGGAACACATCCTCTCCGCCGCCGCTGGGGCCAGCGGCGAAATACATGATCCAGCGGCCCTCGATCTGGTGGAGCTCGGGCGCCCAGATGAAGCCCGACATGGGACCGCTCTTTTCATGGCGCCAAAGGACCGCCTCTTCCGCCGTCGCCAATCCGGCGAGGGTCTTAGAACGGCGCAGGACCAGCCGGTCATATTCGGGCACCGAGCCAGTGAGGTAATAATAACCATCCTCATGGCGGAAGACTTGCGCGTCGGCCCGCTGGCGGACGAGCGGGTTGATCGGGGTTGGGGCGGGCTGCGCGGGGGCGGCTGCGCGGGCCAGCATCGGCGTGGCGGACAGGGCGGCCGTGCTGGCGATGAAGGCGCGGCGGGACAGGGGGAGGGTCATATTTTCTACTCCGGTGCGTTCATCAATATTCTGCGACGGGCCAGCCATCGGCGCCCCAACGCACAGGCGCGATCCGCAGGGTCGGGGCGCCGTTCTGCTGCTTGTCATAAGCGTGGTAGACGACATAATCCTTGCCGTCCCGGTCGTGCAGCCAGCCCGCATGTCCCGGGCCACGCCAGCGCTGCTGCTCCTGAAGGTCGGCGCGCAGGAAGATGGTGCCGCCGCCGTTCATCATCGAGCTCCCATCCTTGCCAAGATAGGGGCCGGTGATCGCCTTCGAGCGGCCAATGACGGTATAGTAAGTGCTGTTCACGCCCTTGCAGCAATAATCATAGGACGCCATCAGCCAATAATAGCCGCCATGGTCGATGATGAAGGGCGCCTCGATTGGAGCAGGCCCGCCAACGGGCGCGGGGCGGCGGGCGATCGAATAGGGCTTGTCGGGATGGAGCGGCTTGCCTGTCTTCCTGTCCAGCTCGAACAGCTTGATGCCGGTCCAGAAGCTGCCGAGCGTCAGCCAGTGGCGGCCCTCGCGATCGATGACGAAGTTGGGATCGATAGCGTTATAGTCGCTGGTCCGGGTCGACATTACCACCAGCCCTTCGTCGCGCCAGCCATAGCCCGGTGCCTTGGGGTCGAGCGTCGCGCTGGTGGCGAGGCCGATCGCGGAGCGGTTGGAGCCGAAGGTCGAAACGGAATAATAGAGGCGGTGGCGGCCATCCACATAGCTGATGTCGGGCGCCCACATGCCCTCGCCGCCGGGGATCGCATTGGTGGCCCAGGCGGGGAGCGCCGTGAAGACGGGATCGCCGGCGGTCCAGTGGATCAGGTCCTTCGAGCTGCGCGTCTCGATCAGCCGCTTGCCGTGGCCGGTGCTGAAGACATGATAGCTGTCGCCTTCGCGGATGATTACAGGATCGTGCGTGGGGGTGAGATCGCCGGTGAGACGGCTGTTGAGAGTAGCGTCCGGAGGCGGCGCTTGCTGTGCGCAGGCGGTCCCCGCCACCGCGAGAAGGGCAATGCTCGTGAAATGGGTGATGATCTGCCGCGCCATGCGGGCACTCTCCATACCGTGATAGCAGCGTGCTCCTGCGCAGGAACACGGAGCAGCCAAAATAGGACGGAGCGGACGGCGTTTCCCGCCCGCTCCCGATCGCTTTATTGCAGTTCCAGCACCACGACCGACTTCGGCGGCAGGGCGACGGTCAGCGTGCCGCCGTTCACCTGCGCGCCGTTGAAGGCCGCCGGCTTCACCACCTCGGGCGCGTCGAAGCTGTTGTGCGCGTTGATCGCCGGTGCCGTCAGGATGCGGCCAGAGACAGTCGCGGCGGTGAGGCCGTCCAGCTTCACCGTGACCGTGTTGGCCTGATTGGGGTCCAGGTTCGACAGGCCGACATGGACCTTGCTGTCCTTGCCCCTCACCGCCGAGCCGCTGACCGCCGGCATGGCGAACTGGTCCTTGTGATACCAGGGCGTCGTAATATCGATCGGCAGCACCGTCGCGTCCTGCCAGGGCTTGTACATTTCGAAGACGTGATAGGTGGGGGTGAGCACCATCTTCTTGCCTTCGGTCAGGATCATCGCCTGCAGCACATTCACCATCTGCGCTATGGCGGTCATGCGCACGCGGTCGGCATGCTTGGCGAAGATGTCGAGATGGATCGACGCGATCAGCGCGTCGCGCAGCGTGTTCTGCTGGCGGAGGAAGCCGGGATGCGTGCCGGGGTCCTGCGCATACCAGGCGCCCCATTCGTCCACCGCCAGGAAGACGCGCTTTTGCGGATCATATTTGTCCATGATCGCGCTGTGCTTGGTGATCAGCTCGTCCATCTTGCGCGCGCCGGCCAGCGCATCGGCCCAGCCGGTTTCGTCGAAATCGACCGCGGGCGCGCGCGGCGGCCAGCCCCCGGCGGGGTGGACATAGTAATGGAGTGAGAGGCCATCGAGCCGGTCGCCCGCCACCCGCATCATCGTCTCGGTCCAGTTATAATCATCGACATTGGCGCCGGCCGCGACCTTCAGGATCTTGGTGCCGGCCGGAGCCTTGACGAAGGTGGCATAGCGGCGCGTCTCGTCCGCCGCGAATTCGGGGCGCATATTGCCGCCGCAGCCCCACAGTTCATTCCCGACCCCGAAATAGGGGACGGCCCACGGCTCCTTATGCCCGTTCTTCGCGCGCAGATCGGCCAGGCTGCCCGCAGGCGCGGTCATATATTCGACCCACTCCGCCATCTCCTGCGGCGTGCCGTTGCCGACATTGCCCGCTATATAGGCTTCGGCGCCCACCTGCCGGAGTAGTTCGAAAAACTCGTGGGTGCCAACGCTATTGGGCTCCGTCACGCCGCCCCAATGGGTGTTGACCTTCACCGGCCGGTTCTTCCTGGGGCCGATCCCCTCGCGCCAATGATATTCGTCGGCAAAACAGCCGCCCGGCCAGCGGATGACGGGCACGGACAGGTGGCGCAGCGCTGCCACCACATCGTTGCGGAAGCCGTTGGTGTTCGGGATCGACCGGTCGTTGCCTACCCACAGGCCGCCATAGATGCCGTTGCCCAGATGCTCGGCAAATTGCGTGAAGATGCGCCGGTCGTAGGTCGCGCCGGGCTTGTCGGCATGGATGGTCGCGGTCGTCGGCTTGCCGTCGGTCTGCGCCTGCGCACCGGTAAGCGCGGTGGCGCAGAGCAGAAGCGCGGCAGTCGTGCGGCGCAAGGCCTTGATCATTCGTCTCTCTCCTTGGAAATCAGTCGTAAAAGGCGTCGGTGGTTTCGCGCCTACCTCGCAGGAAAGCGTCGGCGACGAGCCTTAAGGGCGCTGTGTCCACATCGCTCCGCCCGCTGCGGATCAGCGTCGCAAAGCGGCTGTAGAGGCCCGCATATTCGATATCCTCGCCATGCTCGGTGCCGCTCGGCAGCGACAGCACCGCGCCGCCTTGGCTGAGCTTCAGCGTGCCGGCGTCGGTTTCGACCAGAATGTCCCAGCTTTGTGGGCCGGTTTGCCGCCAGTCGAGGTCCATGTGGATCGCCGCGGCTGCCGTGTCGCGGAACTGGAGGTCGGCGGCGATGGGGGCGGCCCGGTTTTCCGGCAACACCAGCGTCGCGTCCTTGAGGAAGAAGGGGCGCGGCAGGATATGAGTGACGATCGAGAGCGCATTGATGCCGGGATCGAACACGCCAAGGCCGCCGGGTTCCCAGATCCAGGCCTGCCCCGGATGCCAGACGCGGACATCCTCCCGCCAGATGATCGAAACCCGACCGATCTTGCGTTCCGCCAGCCAGGCGCGGGCGGGCGCGACTCCGGCGGCGAAGCGCGAGTGCCAGGCGGCGAAGAGGCTGACACCGACCTTGCCCGCCTGCGCCTCGAGCGCGGCGACTTCGGCCAGGGTGGCGCCGGGCGGTTTTTCCAGAAACAGGTGGATGCCGCGGGCCAGCGCCTGAGACGCCAGTTCGTACCGGACTTGCGGTGGCGTGCAGAGCGCGACCGCGTCGACCGCCGGTCCTTCGGCCAGCAGCGCGTCAAGGCTGGCATGGTGCGGCACGCCGGGAAGCCCGGCATCCTGCGGGCTGACCGTCGCGGCAAGGCTGAAAGCGCCATTGCCCCGAATGGCGGGGACATGCTGGTCACGCGCGATCTTGCCGATGCCGACGATGGCAATGCGAATCGGGTCCATCGGTCAGGAGGCCGCCCTGCAGTGCTGCAACGTTCGCGATGTCATGGAAGCTACTCCTCCGCTTGCGCCTAGCGCGCCCTCACTCCGCTCCGGACGGAGCAAACCGGCGTGAATCTCTATTTACTCCGACATATTATAGGGAAGCGATGTTGGCAATGATTGTATTTTCTCCTGTCTTGTGTCTCAAATGGGCGGTACGGGAGGCGAGTAATGGAAAAGCAATCGGCGCTTGAGAGCGGACCCGACATTGAAAATGGGCAGTTTGCCAGGGCTGCTCGGGGGCCGGGTCGACGCCTGCACGGCGCGATCGCGCACAAGCTGGGCACTGCTATCTTGTCCGGCCAATACGCGCCGGGCGACACCCTGTCGGGCGAGGTCGCTTTCGCCGAGGAACTGGAAGTGTCGCGCAGCGCCTATCGGGAAGCTATTCAGGTCCTGACCGCGAAGGGGCTCGTGGAAAGCAGGCCCAAGGCAGGTACGCGGGTCCTGCCCCGTCACCGCTGGAACCTGCTCGATCCCGAGGTGCTGGCATGGGCCTTCACCGGAGAACCGGACACGCAGTTCGTGCGCGACCTGTTCGAACTGCGCGCTATCGTCGAGCCGGCCGCGGCGCGTCTGGCGGCTGAAAGGCGTGACAAGAATGATCTCAAGCGCATGAAGGATGCGCTGACCGCGATGCGGCGGCACACGCTGGCTACGGAAGCCGGGCGCGCTGCCGACCGGGATTTCCACAGCGCGATCCTGTCCGCCACGCGCAACGACGCGCTGCTGGTGCTGACGGCGAGCATCGGCGCGGCGGTCAACTGGACGACACAATATAAGCAGCGTGCCCGTGCGCTGCCGCGCAATCCGATTCCCGACCATGTACGGGTGTTCGACGCCATCGCGGCGGGTGATGCGGCGGGCGCGGCGGAGGCGATGCGCGCGCTGGTCGATCTGGCGCTGGAGGATACGGCCAGTTCAATGACCCGCTGAGGATCGCCGCAATAGAAAAAGGGCCGGCGCGCTATGTCCGCGCCGGCCTTTTCTTGTTTCTGATTCGCCGCTCAGCCGAGATGCTGATCGGGCAGCGCATGGGTGGGACGGGAACCCCACAAAGCGTAGAACAGGATGTAGAGTTCACACAGCGCGGTCAGAAGGAAGCTGTTCTGCAGGCCGAAATTATCGGCCAGCCATCCCTGCACCACCACCAGCGCGCCGCCGGCGATCGCCATGATCAGCAGGCCGGAGCCTTCCTCCGTGAGCGGGCCAAGCCCCTTGATGCCGAGGGTGAAGATGGTCGGGAACATGATCGAGTGGAACAGGCCGACCAGAATCAGCGACCACATGGCAACCTCGCCATGCGCCATTACAGTAATCATCATGACGATGAAGGCGCCGATCGAGAAGGCGGCGAGCACCTTGCCCGCGTCGAAGCGCTGCATGATGGCGGAGCCGGCGAAGCGGCCGACCATCATGCCTCCCCATAGGAAGCTCAAATAGCGGCCCGCCTGTTCATGGGTGAGGTTGGCGATCTCAGGCTGGCTCACGAAGTTCACGAACAGGTTCGCGACGCCGATCTCCGCGATCAGATAGATGAAGATGGCGGGGATGCCGAACACCAGGTTGCGATGCGCCCAGAGCGAGTGCTTCTTGCGCTCTTCCTTGGCCAGCCGCGCGGTCGAGCTTCCCATGTCGGGGAGTGGAAAGCGGGCGATGATGATCGCCAGCACGACCAGCACGGCGGCGACGAGGCCGTAGGGCAGGATGACGGACTGCGCGTCCGCCAGTCGCTCCGCTTGCGTCAGGACAATCTCGCCCTGAGCCGTGCCGCCCTTGGACCGCCCAAGGATCAGATAGGCGCCGAACATCGGTGCGAGCATGGTGCCGGCCGAATTCATCGCCTGCACCAGATTGAGGCGCGAAGAGGCCGTTTCCGGCTTGCCGACAACCGCGACATAGGGATTGGCCGCGACCTGAAGCAGGGTGATGCCGCTGGCGATCACGAACAGCATCCCCAGCGTCACGCCGTAGGAGGGGATACTGGCCGCCAGCATCATGCCCAGAGCGCCCGCCGCCATGATCAGCAGGCCGATCACCAGCGATTTCTGGTAGCCCACGCGCTCGATCAGCTTGGCCGACGGAATCGACGCCACGAAATAGGCGATGAACCAGACCGACTCGATCAGCGTTGTCTGGGTGTAGCTGAGTTCGAACACGCTGCGCAGGTGCGGCAGCAGCGTGTTGTTGATGACGGTGATGAAGCCCCACATGAAAAAGAGGCTGGCGAGCAGCGTAAGGGCAGGGCCGTAGCGCGCTCCGGGATTATAGGCCGCCGACGGTGCGGCAGTAGAGGAAACGGGTCCTGCCATTCATCCTTCTCCAGAAGAGTCGAGCAGGCGCCGCCAAACAGGGTTGCGCCCGCTTATTTTGTAGGAGTATATCCGGCCACGCGGCGCGTCAATGGCGTGCGGGAGGAAGCTTGAGATGAGAGGCGATATATGCACAGAAAGTTTTTGGCAACGTTGTCAGGCGCGGTTCTCCTCATGACCGGCACGTCGCTCCAGGCGGCCCAAGCCAGCCGCGCGCCCGCCGGAAAGCTGGCCGACGGGACAGCCGTGGAAACCATCACCCTTTCCAACGGTCAGGGTGTTTCGGCGAAGATCCTGACCTATGGCGCGACCCTTCAGTCGCTTTACGGGCCGGACCGCGACGGCAAGAGCGCCGATGTGCTGCTCGGCTATGACGATCTCGCCGGTTATGTCGATCACCCCAATTATTTCGGCGTGACCGTTGGCCGCTATGCCAACCGCATCGCGGGCGGCAAGTTCGCGCTGGACGGCAAGACCTATCAACTGCCTCTCAACGACAAGGTGAATACGCTGCACGGCGGCGGCAAGGGCTTTGACAAGCAGGTGTGGAAAGTTGTGTCGCTGAAAAGCGGTCCAAAGGCCTCTCTGGTCCTGTCGCTCAGCAGCCCGGACGGCGACTCCGGCTATCCGGGGCAGCTTGACGCGACGGTTACCTATACGCTGGATGAGCAGGGTAATCTGGGCATCAGCTTCGACGCGAAGACGAGCAAGCCGACGATCGTCAACATGACAAATCATGGCATCTTCAATCTGGCGGGCGAAGGCTCGCAGGACGGGGCGATGGGCCATCTGCTGACCATTCCGGCCAAGGCCTTTACGCCGGTCGATGCCAACCTCATCCCTACCGGCGAACTCAAGCCGGTCGAAGGAACGGTGTTCGATTTCCGTGCGCCGCGCCGGGTGGCCGATGGCCTTCGCGAGGGGCGCGACCAGCAGATTGTCTTCGGCCGCGGCTATGACCATAATTTCGCCCTCGACAAGGGCGCTACCAAGACGCCCGAACTCGCCGCACGGCTGGAGGACCCGGTGTCGGGTCGCGTGCTTGAAGTGCTGAGCACGGAGCCCGGCGTGCAATTCTATGCCGGCAATTTCCTCGACGGAACCTTGATCGGGAAGCACGGCCACCTCTATCGTATGGGCGACGGCATCGCGCTTGAGCCGCAGAAATTCCCCAATGCGCCGAACCAGCCGAGCTTCCTGTCGGCACGTGTCGATCCGGGCAAGCCATATCACCACCAGATGATCTATCGTCTGTCGGTCAAGCGTTGAAGGGCGGGTAGATGGTGGAATGGCGGCTGATAGAGCGCGATCAGCGCGACATGCTGGGCGAGGGGACGCTCTGGTCGCAGCAGGAGAATGCGGTTTATTGGACGGACATATTGGGACCAGCGCTCAATCGCCTGTCGCTCGATGACGGCGCGATCCAGCGCTGGCCGATGCCCGAGCCGCTAGGCTGGCTAGCCGAGCGGATGGGCGGCGGCTTCATCGCGGGTTTTCAAAGCGGTTTCGCGCATATGTCGCTCGACCCGCTGAGCATCGTGCCATTGTCCGATCCCGAACCGCATCTGCCCGGCAGCCGCATGAATGATGGCAAGGCGGATGCAAGCGGCGCCATCTGGTGCGGTACGATGGACATGGCGGAAGAGCAGGATGTCGGGGCGCTTTACCGGCTCGATCCCGACGGAAGCTGGGCGGTGATGGACAGCGCCTATGGCGTGCCGAACGGGCCCGCCTTCTCCCCCTGCGGCCAGTGGCTCTATCACAGCGATACGGCGAAACGGGTCATGTACCGCTTCGCCCGGTCGGCGGATGGCGGCATCTCCGACCGCGAGCCGTTCATCCGCTTTGCGGAGGAGGATGGCTATCCCGACGGAATGACCGTGGACGCGGAAGGACATATCTGGGTGGCGCACTGGGGCGGCGGGCGCGTGAGCCGCTTCACGCCCGACGGCAAGCTCGACCGTGCGATTCTGCTGCCCGCCAAACAGGTGACCAACATCTGCTTCGCCGGACCGGAACTCGACCGAATGTTCGTCAGTTCGGCGGCGATCGGCCTTCCCAACACTGTCTATGACGGCGGCTTCTACGAATTATTTCCCGGCGTGCGCGGATTGCCGACGAACCTATTTGCGGGCTGAGGTCGGGACCGGTCCGGAACTGTTGCGCAGGACCAGCTGAAATTCGAACGCTGGTGCTTCCGTTGCGCTGCCGGTAAGGGCGTCGATCACCGCGCCGCCCATGGCCTCCAAGGGTTGGCGCACGGTCGTGAGCGGCGGCCAGGCAGTCAGCCCGGCTGGCGTGTCGTCAAAGCCGACCACGGAAAGATCTTCCGGCACGCGCAGCCCGATGCGATGGGCGAGCGTCAGGACGCCGAGCGCCATGTCGTCATTGGTGGCGAAGATAGCGGTGGGGCGGGGCTGCCGGCCAAGCAGAGCCTCGCCGGCGGCGATTCCGGAGGCGAAGTCGAACGCGCCCTCGACGAACAGCGTCTCATCGCCAGGCAGGCCTCTTGCGGCAAGCCCGTCGCGAAAACCCTCGACCCGGCGCAGCGCCGCCTTGTGCCGGGCGGGCGGTGTGATGACGCCGATATGCTCATGGCCGAGGCTGATGAGATGGTCAGCGACCATGCGGCCGGTCGACCGTTCGGGCGTCGGGATGTTGAAGCTTTCCGCCACCACCGACCCGGCGATCCGGGCACATGGCAATCTTAGTTCCGACAAGCGCTGAAGCAGCCGGGTGTCGTCGGACAGCGGCGGGACGAGGAAGACGCCATCCGGGCGTAGCGCCGCGACCAAACGGTCGAGAATGGCGAATCGTTCCTCGCCTGAAAGCGGCAGCGGCTCCACCACAAGATGATAGCCAAGCTCCCGGCAGCGATAGGCGGCGCCCTCCTGTATGCGGCCGATATAGCTTGGAACAGGGTTGTTGTAGAGAAAGGCGATCATGAAGGAGCGGCCGCCGGCCAGCCGCCTTGCCGACTGGTTGGGGCGATAGTTGAGCTGGCGAATGGCGGCCGTCACCCGGTCGCGCAGGTCCGCGCTGACATTGGGCGCCTGATTCACCACGCGAGAAACGGTTTTGATCGATACGCCCGCCAACGCAGCGACATCATGAATGCTGGCCATCAGGCCTCTTGCCATGGCAAATAGACGGAGACAACGTTTACCCACGCCATGAGGGGGGCTTTGCCCCTTCCTCCAAAGAACGCTCGGCTGTAGTATGAAAATCCACTTGCTCCGGCGCATTACTATGCCTAAAGCGATCGGACAACGTTGTCATTCCTCCTGATCGGCAGCGTCTGTCATCCCGGGCGGCGATCAAGCGAACTGCACACGCCATGATCCTGCCCGGGATGCGCTTCCCGCCTCTTGCGGCGGACTAGCTTTTCTAATGGCATCGCCAGCAAAATTTGACGGACTTAACTCTACTCGCACGCTAGATAACTGGTGTGCGAGTCGAGGAGAATATCCCATGTGGCATGAGGCGGTGGCCCGGCATCTGGAACGTTGGAGCGGCGCTGTGAAGCGTGAACTGTTCCGCGATCCGCATCGCGTGCTGCTGGACCATGTCCCGGATCAGGCTGTCGGCGGCGATCAGAGTCGGCACGCTGAGCCGGCCGAGGAACGGCTGTCAGCGTAATGGGCCTTGTCTCTGCGCCGCCACGAGTCATCTTTGCCGCGCAGGTGGGTAGACGCGCTGTGAGCAGATCAACAAGCTGGAGATTCAAATGAACATACCCGCCCGTGCGGTTACTCGCGACGTCGATCCTCTGTTCGTGGAGCGGTGGTCGCCCCGCGCCTTCGACGGCTCCTCCATCCCTCAAGAGGATCTGGACACGATGTTCGAAGCCGCTGGCTGGGCGCCGTCCGCTTTCAACTATCAGCCCTGGCGCTTTCTCTATGCCCGCCGTGAAGGCGCGGATTGGGGGCGGTTCCTGGAGCTTTTGCTGCCCTTCAATCAAAGCTGGGTGCAGAACGCGTCGGCGCTCGTCTATATCCTGTCCGACACGCTGATGGTGCGCGAAAGCGTCGAGGATGCCAAGCCTCTGCGCAGCCATAGCTTCGACGCGGGTGCCGCCTGGGCGCTGCTCGCGCTGCAGGCCACGCGGCTTGGCTATCACAGCCATGGCATGACGGGCGTCGACTTCGACAAGGCGCGCGAAGAGCTGGCCGTGCCACAGCGCTTCCACATCGAGGCGGCAGTCGCGATCGGCCGGATCGCGGACAAGTCGGTTCTGCCCGAAGCCTTGCAGGCGCGTGAGCATCCGAGCGGCCGGCGGGATATTTCCGAGTTCGCGCACGCTGGCAACTTCGCCGGCTGACTATCGGAGGCGGGGCGCTGTCCTATGGCGCGCCTCGCCCGACGGTGCCTGAAAAGATCGGAGCCCGGTCCTGCTTGCGCAGGCCGGGCTCCATTCCCTCTCCAAACTGGTAAGCCGTTCAGCCGTCGTAATCGCCGCCGATATTCTGATTACGGGGCGGGGCAGCAGCGGTCAGGCGCAGCGCCTCGGCCGACTGAGCGATGGAGCCGATCTCGTCAGGCGTATCGTCATCATCGATCTGCACCTTCTGCAGCGAAGCGACGAGCGAATCGTGCAGGTCCACCGGCAGAACGGTTTCCTCAGCGATCTCACGCAGCGCAACGACCGGATTCTTGTCCCGGTCACGATCCAAAGTCAGTTCGGCACCACCCGAAATCTCACGCGCGCGCTGGGCAGCAAGCAGAACGAGGTCAAAACGGTTGGTAACCTTGTCGACGCAATCTTCGACGGTAACGCGGGCCAAACGGGCGCTCCTGATCAACCAGAGAAAAGTCGTGAAGCCGGCGCCTAACAGCTGGGCCGCCCAGAGTCAATGAAAAGGCCATAAAGTCATGGCGGGTCGCGCCAAAGACAGGCATGAACTGATTATGGCGAGCAAGCGGCAGGCTGATCAGGCGGGAGACGAGGAGCGCGTTTCCGTATCGCTGCAAGGCAACCGGCTGCGGCTCCTGGAAACCGGGCCGGCGATTCTCCAAGCGCTGCTCGATCTGATCGACGGCGCGCATGAGAGTTTGAAACTCTATTATTATATCTTCGCCCATGACGAGAGCGCCCAGCGTGTGCTCGACCGGCTGATCGCGGCGCGGGCCCGCGGGGTTGCCGTAACATTGATGATCGACGCGTTCGGCTCTGCGGACACGCCCGCCAGCTTCTTCGATCCCTTGATCGACGCCGGCGCGCAATTCGGCCGGTTCGGCGCGCGGCGCTCTACCCGCTATCTGATTCGCAATCATCAGAAAATGGCGATCGCCGACGACCGCCGCCTGCTGACCGGCGGCTTCAATGTCGAGGACGCCTATTTCGGCCTTCCGCCCGATGATTGCTGGCACGATCTGGGCCTGCTGATCGAAGGGCCGCAGGTGCAGGCGATGAGCAGCTGGTTCGGGCAGCTCTGGCGCTGGGTATCGACGCGCAAGCAGCGGTTTCGCACCCTGCGCCGGATGGTGCGGCACTGGCGCGCGCCGCCTTGCCCCGGCAATGGCGCGATGCGCTGGCTGATCGGCGGGCCGACTCGGCGGCTGAGTCCTTGGGCGCAGGTGGTGAAGCATGACTTGGAACAGGCGAGGCGGGTCGACATGGTCGCCGCCTATTTCTCGCCCGGCCGGGGCATGTTGAAGCGCATCGCACGGGCGGCTCAGCGAAAGGGCTCCCGCCTCGTTCTCCCTTCCAAGTCCGATAATGGCGCGACCGTCGCGGCCGCCCGGCTGCTCTACGGCCCGCTCCTCAAGCGTGGCGTGGAAATCTGGGAATATCAAAGCTGCAAGCTGCATATGAAGCTGATCGTCATCGACGATGCGGTATATATCGGCTCGGCCAATTTCGACATGCGCAGCCTGTTCCTCAACCTGGAGATCATGCTGCGTGTCGAGGACGCTGGCTTTGCCGACGCGATGCGCGCCTTCATCGACCGGCGCATCAGGGACAGCCGGCAGATCACGCTGGATCGATATCGCCGCCAGCGCGGTCTGCTGACATTGTTCAAACAATGGGTGAGTTATCTGCTGGTCGGGGTGCTGGACTATACCGTCACGCGGCGGCTCAATTTCCGCAACCCCGACGCCGACTGAGCCTATCGGGCAGAGCCGTAAACACGCACCTGACCGGGCCGATAGCCCTTCTCGCGCATCTCCTTCACATAATCATGACGGGCATCGGCCAATTCGGTGCGATATTCGTCCCAGGCGTCGCGTTCGTCTTCGGCATCCGATGAACCGCGCAGGTCGTTGACCAGCTCCTTGCGTGCCTCGGCCAGGTCGGTGCGATAGTTGAACCAGGCGTTGTTCTGAACCCCGGCGATCGGCGCCCGAAGCGTCATGTCCGCCTCGCGCGCCGCACGCTGCTCTTCATAGCTGATCGGCTGGCCGTGCGGCTGGGCGGCAGCGGGAACGGCGGGAGCCAGGCCAAGCGCGGCCAGAGTGATGATGATGGCGCGGTTCATGATCTTTCTTCTCCTCAAGTCGAACTCTGGTTGATTCAACGCCCAAGGAGCGGGATGTCCGCATGAACAAATGTACAGAAGGGACGAAATGCGCCAATCCATCGTTCGGCCGTCGCTTTGGAAAACTATGGCGACGGCGCATATCTTTGCGCCGAAGTGCGGGGATTTACAGCTTCATCGCATTGCGGAACATGACGACGGCGATCACGATCAGATAGACGCCGAAGATTTTCTTGAGCGGACCGGCGGGCAGGCTGTGGGCTGCGGCGACGCCAAGGGGCGCGGTCAGCATCGACATCGACGCGATGGCGAGCGTCGCGGGCACGTTGATATAGCCCAGCGACCCCCAAGGCAGGCCGGTTTCGCGAAAGCCGATGATGGCAAAGCCGATGGTCGTCGGGATCGCGATCAGCGTGCCGATGCCCGACGCCGTCGCAATGGCGCGGTGAATGGTCCGGCCGCACAAGGTCATCACCATGATCGCGATCACACCGCCGCCGATCCCCAGCAGCGAGGAGAAGGTGCCCAGGCCGCCTGCGATCCCCATGCGCACGATGCCCGAGGGCATGGTGTCGCTTACGACCTTGCCGCTGATGCTGGGAAGCAGGAAATTAAGCGACATCAGCGCCACGCCGGTCGCAAAGATCATCTTGAGCGTGTCGCCATCGACATGCCCCGCCAGCAGCACGCCGGCGCCGCAGCCTAGCACGATCCAGGGTGCCCAGGCCTTCAATACTTCGAACTCCACCGCGCCGCGCTTGGCATGGGCCAACAGCGACCGGATCGAGGTGACGATGATGGTCGCGGCCGATGTGCCGATCGCGACGTGGGCGATGGCCTCGTGCGTCCCGCCGAGCAGCGGCAGCACGACCAGCAAGGCAGGCACCACAACGAAACCGCCGCCGATGCCGAAAATGCCTGCCGCGAATCCCGCGACCAGGCCCGCGCACAGCATGGCGGCAAGGGGCGCCAGCCAGTTCATCATCTCGCCATGCATCAGCCGCGCCCTCCCGCTGGAACGCCGCTGGCGAAAATGGGGCGGGCAGCGTCATTCGGCAGGAAGGCGGCGGGAAATGTTCGATCGACCATCTTGGTACCATGCCTCTCTTCGGCGGGATTGTGCCTGAGGGGGCGCGAACATGGCTGCCCCCGCCCATCAAGACGAACGAGCGCGGCTAACCCGCAAGGCAGGTCGAGAGTGCTATGGATCAGGCGGGCGTCGCTTCAGGCGATCGCGTCTTCAGGTGCCGCAAAAGGCAGGTCGAGTGCCTCGGCCACGGCCCTGTAGGTGATCTTTCCGTCCCACACATTCAGGCCGTTGAGCAGATGCCGGTCCTGGCGCAGGGCTTCCTTCCAGCCGAGATCGGCAATGCGTAGGGCGTGGGGCAGGGTCACATTGTTGAGCGCATAGGTGCTGGTGCGCGCAACCGCGCCCGGCATGTTGGCGACGCAATAATGGACGATTCCCTCAACGATATAGGTGGGATCGTCATGGGTGGTCGGGTGGCTGCTTTCGAAACAGCCGCCCTGATCGATCGCGACGTCGACCAGCACCGCACCCTTCTTCATCGTCTTGAGCATGTCGGCGCTCACCAGTTTGGGTGCGGCGGCGCCCGGGATCAGCACGGCGCCGATCACCAGATCCGCTTCCTCCACGCATTCGGCCAGATTGGCGCGGTTGGAAAAGCGCGTCTTCGCCCGCGCCTCGAAATAGATGCCGAGCCGCTCCAGCACTTCCGGGCTCCGGTCCAATATGGTGACGTCGGCGCCAAGGCCCGCCGCCATCTGCGCCGCGTTGAAACCGACCACGCCGCCGCCGATCACGCACACCTTCGCCGGCAGCACGCCGGGCACACCACCCAGCAGCACGCCGCGCCCGCCATGCGCCTTTTCGAGCGCCGTCGCGCCCGCCTGGATCGCCATGCGGCCGGCGACCTGGCTCATCGGTTTGAGCAGCGGCAGCCCGCCATTGGCGTCGGTCACCGTCTCATAGGCGATGCAGGTAGCGCCCGACGCGATCAGGTCGTGCGTCTGCTCGGGATCGGGCGCGAGGTGCAGATATGTGTAGAGTATCTGCCCGCGGCGAAGCTGGGCGCGTTCTTCAGACTGCGGCTCCTTGACCTTCACGATCATCTCCGCCCTCGCGAAAATGTCCGCCGCATCTTTGACGATCGTCGCGCCAGCGCGCGCGTAGAGCGGGTCATGCGCGCCGATGCCTTCGCCCGCACCGCTCTCCACCAGCACCTGATGCCCATGCGCGGTCAGCTCATGCACGCTCTCGGGCGTCAGGCCGACGCGATATTCATGGTTCTTGATCTCTTTGAGGGTGCCGATGATCATGACCATCCTCTTTTTTGTGGCTTCGCTACCCTCTCATGTGGGCATTGGGAGCGCTGACGAAAAGGAAAGTAAAGCATCCCCTTGCCTATAGGCCCGCTGCACGATAGGGAGCCGCACTTCCAGTGCAATGCGGAGCGGTGGCCGAGTGGTCGAAGGCGCTCGCCTGGAAAGTGAGTATACGTCAAAAGCGTATCGAGGGTTCGAATCCCTCCCGCTCCGCCAGCTAGTGTCGCATATCAGCACGTTACGAGATTTTTCGTCGAGTATGGCGCAAATCCGCGTGCGTTCACTTCGCTTCGGTAGCGCAGAGAATCCGACCGGGACTAACACCGGATAATTCTGCGGCACATTCTTTGCTGCCCCAGGCAGCACTACCGGATGTCGACACTTCCTCACCACGGGCCGCTCGGGTGAGCAAAGTGAGTGCAACCTTGGAGGCGGTATACAGCGCGATATTGGCACTGCCCTGGATCCCCTGGAGGCGACGTTGACGATGTTGCCGTGACTGGCGATCAGATGGGGCAGAGCGGGCTGACAAAGAAACAGCGGCCCAAAAACGTTCACCTTCAAACGAGGGCGACCTCCGCTTCGTCGAGGTCGCCGAACTTGCCCGTCGAAAGCACGCCTGTAACATTGGTCGGGACGTCCAGTCGATCGATGGCGTCCACCGCCGCCTGCACGGCCGCGATGCATGCATCGCGCTGGCGATGTTGCAGGTCAACGCCTTCGCGCGGCCGCGAGCATTTCGAGCGCCTCCTTCGTTCTTGCAGCCATTCCTCTTCAATATCCACGATTATACTGACGCGCCGCGAGCGACGAAAAGGTCTGCGCTCTCGCGACCGGCGCCGTAATCAAGATGGCCTTGCGATGAAAATCCCGCTCCGTCAGTGTCTCCTTAACTGCTGCCGTTGTCCACGAGGTCGACGTGATGCCAGGGCCGCGCCATTGTCGCGCATGTCGATGAGGGCTGAATTAGGGGGCAAGCTCCGGTTCACGAGCGCGCCAGTGCACCGTGTTCGCGTAATTCCAGGCCTCAGCCATGCTGGCGGTAATCTCGTGGAGTTTCCCCTGTGGCGTTCCTGAACATATAGGTAAAGCTGGAGGGGGACGCAAATCCCAGCTTGGCGGCTACCTCCTTGATTTCGATGTCACTGCTCAGCAGCTGGCGGGCCTGTTGAATCCGCCTTTCTTCCATGTAGGTGCCAAGGGACATGCCCCGACTGGTACGAAAGGCGCGCGTCAGTTGGCGCACGGACAGATTCACCAACTGGGCGAGCTCGGCGAGGGTGGGCGGCGCCCCATACTGCGACAATCTCTCGTCTATCAGCTTGAGGCGCCATTGAGGCAGGCCGCCATTCGTCCGCGCGGCAATCGCGAAGTAGAAACGATCAAGTTCGATCGATATCTGCGCAATGGACAGTTCGATCACCGCTTCGCTGGCCAGACCGGGCTGGCGCAATTCCTGAACCAGCCGACGAAGTAGCGCGCTCACGCGAGCCGACCGCACATTCAGGCTGCCGGCCAATCGCTGATCGAGAGCCGATGCCGTCTCGTCGAACCATGTGGCCAGGCGTGCTGGATCGAGCCGGCAGATGATGAAGCGCGGCAGGCCCGGATCGGCCCGGAAATGAGTCGCAAAACCCGCGGGTCGAATAAATACTTGGCCGACGTCCTCGAAACGATTTTTGGCCCATCGGTCTACGAAGCTCGCGCGGGCACCATTGAGGCGTGGCGTGAGATGAAGATAGAGCAGATGTTCCCGCGAAATTCCAAGGCACTTATCCACCGGCTCCGGCAGACAAAGTCCCATGATCTCGACTCGGCCGAGCGACGTGTTCGCCGACTTTTCGGTGAGCCTCTCAAACGGGGAATTACTCATCATGGGCAATCCCTCTCCCCTAAATTTCACACAGCTCCACTGTCGCAGCAATTGTCCGCTTGTCGACACATCAGCCTATCAGTTTGTGATGAGCTTGAGAAGATACGGGCGGGCATCGCGTTTTCGGCCGCATGTCGATCAGCGCCGCAATGTGCCTGCTGGCTCGCCAAAGGCTCTTCGTATCGGTTATTTCCTGGGCGGCATGTGCGCCGACGGCCAGCGCCGCGAGGGGGGGGGGAGAATCGATAGAATGGCCGGGATCCGACATCATGGCCGGGCGTCGACAGCAATGAGGGTCGGCGTCGATTGACAGGCCCTCCCTTATCCCGACACGATCATCGGCGGAATGAGGCGCGGTCGAACGTGCCGACAGGCAGAGGCGATGATGAGCGATAATAAAAGAATTCTCATTCGAGGCGGGACCGTTGTTGACGGCAGCGGAGCACCTGCATGCCGGGCGGACATTCTAGTCGAAGACGGTATCATTGCCGCGGTAGCCGAAGACATCGAAGTTGATGGCGCCAGCATTATGGATGCGCGTGGTCTAACCGTCACGCCCGGATTTGTCGACATTCACACCCATTATGACGGCCAGGTCACTTGGGAAAGCCGCATGGCGCCGTCTTCTAATCATGGCGTCACGACGATTGTGACCGGCAACTGCGGCGTCGGCTTCGCGCCCTGCCATCCTACCGATCATGAAGCTCTCGTCGAATTGATGGCGGGCGTCGAAGACATTCCCGAGGTCGTGATGACCGAAGGGCTTAAGTGGAACTGGCAGAGCTTCCCGGAATATCTGGATGCAGTGGCGGCTCGACCGCATGATGTTGATATCGCGGCGATGGTGCCTCATTCCCCGTTGCGCGTGTTCGTGATGGGCGATCGCGCCATCCGCCGGGAAGAGGCCACCGCGCAAGATATCAGCCAGATGGCCGATTTAGTAAAGGCAGCCATCGACGCGGGCGCGGTCGGTTTCGCCACGTCCCGTGCCGTGCAGCAAAAGAGCGTCACCGGCGAGCCTATCCCAACCGTACGGGCGGCGGAGGACGAACTGGACGGCATCCTTCAGGCGATGAAGCAGGCGGGACAGGGTGTTTTCCAGGTGCTTTCCGACTTCGAGCTGTTCCAGGATATCGAAGGCGAGTTCGCGATGTTCCGCCGCCTGACCGAGCGGTCCGGCCGCCCCATGTCCTATTCGCTGGCGCAAAAGCACAATAATCCCGAAGGCTGGCGCTACCTGCTGGAGCTGACCGAACAGGCCAGCAACGCAGGTCTTCCGATCCGGGCGCAGGTGATGGGTCGCCCCACAGGCGTGTTGCTCGGCTTCGACCTGACTCTCAGCCCCTTTACCGGCTGCCCCAGCTACGACGCGCTCGCCGACCTGCCCTTCGACCAGCGCATCGCCACGCTGCGCGACCCGCAGGTCAGGGACCGCATCCTGGAGGAGTCCGCGCAGGCGCGCACGCAGGATCACGGCCCCGGCCGCGACTATGGCTATATCTTCGAGATGACCGATCCGCCGACGTACGAGCCGGACATGCGCGACAGCCTGAAGGAGCGGGCCAAAGCGACCGGCAAGGCGGCCGAGGCGATCGCCTATGACCTGATGCTGGAAAATGGCGGCCGCGGCATCCTGTTCGAACCGGCGCAGAACTATGCCTATGGCTCCCTCGATCCGTCCTATGAGATGCTCCAGCACAAGGATACGATATTCGGGCTGGGTGACGGCGGCGCGCATTGCGGCGTGATCTGCGACGCCAGCTTTCCGACGACGATGCTGTCCTATTGGGGGCGGGACCGCACACGTGGTCCCCGTCTTCCCGTCGAACAGATCGTGAAGGCGATGACATCGGACAATGCCCGCATGATCGGATTGCTGGACCGCGGCGTCATCGCGCCGGGATACAAGGCCGACCTCAACATCATCGATTTCGATCGTCTCCAGCTGTGCGTGCCCGAAGTGGTGCGCGACCTGCCGAGCGGCGGTCGCCGGGTGGTGCAGCGTGCGCATGGCTATGTCGCGACGATCCAGAGCGGCGTTGTGACCTATCGCGAAGGCGAACCGACCGGCGCGCTGCCGGGCGGCGTCGTCCGCGGCGCCCAGCCCGCGCCTGCGGCCGCCGGAACTACGACCTTTCACTAAATCCACGGCGGCGAGCCGCGCCGTCGACAAGCCGGTCAGCCGGCGACGACAAGACAATCCCAATGATCAAAAAGACGGGATAGGGGAGAGGAAATATGCTGTTCAGGTTCATGTGCGCGTCTTCAGTCATGGCGTTGGGCGTTCAGGCCGGCATGGCCACCGCGCAGGAAGCGCAATCGGGCGTCGGCATCGCCGACATCGTGGTGACCGCTCAGCGCAAATCGGAAGCGGCGCAGAATGTGCCCATCGCGATAACCGCCCTGTCGGGCGAGCGGCTGGAACAGCTAGGCGTGCGCAGCCTGAGCGACGTGTCGCGCGTGACGCCGGGCATGAACACGGACCCCGCCGCCGCCAGCCCGGTCTTCGGCGCGCTGGTCAGCATGCGCGGGATGCAGACGGGGAACACCGTGTTGAGGCTGGATCCCGCGGTGGGCGTCTATCTCGACGATGTGTTCCTGCCATCGACACTGGGCTTTGCGCTCGGCAACATCCTGGACGTCGACCGGGTCGAGGTGCTCAAGGGACCGCAGGGGACGCTGTACGGGCGTAATACTACCGGCGGCGCCATCAGCATTACGTCTGCCGCGCCGACCGACGAGTTCGAAGGGCAGGTCGGCGCGAGCATCGGCAATTTCGGACATCGCAGCATCAACGCGGTGGTGAACCTGCCGCTGGGCGAGGGACTGAACAGCCGCTTCGTCGGCGGATTCACGAATGAAGACGGATTCCAGCGGGATCTGATCAGCGGGGACAAGCTAGGGAACGCCAAATCCTATGTTTTTCGGGGCGCGGTTCGCGGCGAGGCCGGCGCGGTGACGGCCACCGTGCGCGGCGATTACAGCCGCGGCACCAGCAATGGTTCGGCCTATCAGCTGATCGGCGTTTTCCCCAACACCAGCTTCGCGCGTCAGTTTGCGGCGCAGCGCCGCGTCCCTCTTGCCAATGTTCCAGCCTTGGCGGCGCTGGAACCCGGCGCCGGCGTCCCGCCCAACACGCGCGACCGGGCCTATTCGACGCGTCAGGACGACCGGGTGAAGACGGCCGGCATTTCGCTGGACGTGTCCCTCGACCTGGGCGGCGCGACGCTGCGGTCGATCACGGCGCACCGCTGGATCAGGAAAGCCGATATCCAGGACCTGGATGGCACCTCGGTCGACGGGCTGCTCGCCTCCAATGACCAGTCGTTGAAGCAGTTCACTCAGGAGTTCCAGTTGCTCGGCAATGCCGTCGATGATCGGCTCGATTATATTGTCGGCGCCTATTATTACACGACGTCGGGGTTCGACAATAATGACAGCATCTCCCTGCCCGCGCTGAATCCGCGCAACCCCAATCGCATCCGCAATGATCTGTCGGCGGAAAGCCTGTCGGGTTTCGGCCAGGCGACCTTCCAGTTCACCGATCAGCTGGCGGTGACCGGCGGCCTGCGATACACCAAGGAAAAGAAGGGGCAGGTGTCGCGCAATACTGATGGAGCGGGCTGTCAAATCCCGGTCGCCGACCGTATCAACGGCACCTGCCTGGCCCGCTTCAGCGTGGAGGCCAGCAACCTGTCCTATTTGATGCGCGCCAGCTACAAGCCCACGCCCGATATTCTGACCTATGTGACCTATTCGACCGGCTTCAAGGGCGGCGGCATCAACAACGGCACCGTCCGCCCCGGCTCGTTCAGCAGCTATCGCCCCGAAAAGGTGCGCAGCCTGGAAGCGGGCGTGAAGTCGGACTGGTTCGATCGCAAGCTTCGCATCAACCTGGCCGCCTATTATTCGAAATATACCGATCTCCAGCGGAGCGTTACCACGGTGGACCCGGCCTCGGGCGCGGTTTTCTCGACGATCCGCAACGCTGCGGGGTCGACGATCAAGGGCGCCGAGGTGGAAATCACCTTGGCTCCCTCCAGCCGCCTCACGATCAACGCGACTGGCAGCCTGGTCGACGCGAAATATACTAGGTATTTCGCCGAGGTAGGGAGGAACCCCACGACAGGCGCCGTCATCCTGAGCGACCTGTCGGACAAGACCTTCCAGAACACCCCAAAATGGCGGGGGAGCCTTTCGGCCTCCTATCTTGTCATCGACGGGCCGACCCAGCTCATGGCGAGCGGGGACTATTCCTATAAGTCCGCCAACGACCTGGATGAGGATGCGATGTCGTCGCCCAGGAATTGGCACGTCCAGGAAGGCTATGGGCTGGCCAACGGCCGGCTGACGCTGACGCACAGCGCAACCAGCACGGAAGTCGCATTGTGGATGCGCAACATCTTCAACAAGCGCTATCGCACTGTCGTGATTGACCTGGCTGACTCGCTGGGCCTCAACGTATCCCTTACGGGCGTACCGCGCACATTCGGCGCGTCGGTGACGCAACGGTTCTGATGGGGGCCGGGAGGCCCCCCCGCGCGTTCCAATCTGATGAACAGGCATGTCGTCCCTCCCGGGACGCGGGTCTCGCACCTGGCCCGCTCGGACGGCAGCAGCGGGATTGCCGGGTTTCCGCTCAGTCTGCGGATGTGGAGGATCTGCTGTACGAACGGGGGATCGATATCAGGCACTTTACGGTGCGCTACTGGTGGATCCAGTTCGGTCCGCCTTCCTTTCCGACGACGGGAACGCGCGATCCTTCGGTTCCGGCAGGCGAAGGCGCTACAGAAATTTGCCTCCGTGCAGGCCATGTTCACAAGCGCTTTTCTCTGGAGTGCTACCTTGTCGACCGGAAAACCTACAGGGACAGACGCTCGGCCGCCTTGGCCGAGTGGCAATCCCTCCTGAGCTGAGAAGATGACGTCAAAGGCCGCACTGGATCATGGGCAGAGCGGTTCGCCCTTGTCTGGCAGCTCCGCCAGCCTTCTTTCCGGATGAGTTCAGCAGCCGCGCTGCTTTGCGCTATCAGGCGTGGTCGTTGGCATCAGCAGCCGCAGAAGGTCCGGAGCGCGCGTGCATCGTGCAAGGCATTGTGGGGCACGCGGCTGTTGTTGGCCGTGCTGAAACCCGGCGTTGCCACGAAGTCGAAGCGCAGGCTGCCCACCGGGGCGATCTGGCCGGGGCCGGGGAGCAACAGCATGCAAAAATGCGCGATATCCTCCGGCCAGTCGGCGACGATCACCGGGTCCCTGTCACCCTGAAGATAATGGGCGATCTGCCACGCGGCCTCCGCCCGGTTCATCTCATTGTCGACACCGGGTGGCACATGGCGCAGATAGGGAATGACATTCTGAGCGACCCAGGGATGGATATCCTCGGGCAGGGGAAGCGAGGTGTAGAACTCCTGATCGCCATGTTCGGGAACGAGCGCGAGACTGATGAGCTCGCCGCCAAAGCCATTATATTCCGTGTCGAGAAAGTAACGCATGGCGGCGCGATGCGCTGCTCTGCCCGTCGGGTCAAGCCGGGGCTACATCTTCCCCGCCGAAGCGTGTATGGCGCGCCATCCTCCTTCCCATCCGAAAGCTTGCCGACCATGCAGCCACGCGAACTCCTTGGAACGGCACAGGTGCCAGGCGGCGAGGAATTGCGGCTTTTCCGTCGCGGCGCGGACTTCATGATCGTGCTCGATCGCAATGAACTGATGAACAGCCGCATGAGCGGTTCGGAAGAAGCGCTTGCCATCATGGCGTGCGAAAGGCTGCGGGGGCGCAAGGGCCTTCACCTGCTGATCGGCGGCTATGGGATGGGCTTTACCTTGCGCGCGGCGCTGGCGCGGCTGGGTCCAGCCGATCGGGTGACCGTAGCTGAACTGGTGCCGGAGATCATCGCATGGGCGCGCGGGCCGATGGCGACCCTGGCTGCGGGATGTCTCGATGATCCGCGCGTCGATATTGCCGAGCGCGATGTCGCGCTGGTGATCGCCGATGCGCAGGCCAGATACGACGCGGTCCTGCTCGACGTAGACAATGGTCCGGACGGCCTCACCCGGGCCTCCAACGATCGGCTTTATTCGAGCGAGGGGCTCCGCATCGCGAGGCGGGCACTGAAGCCCGGCGGCATTCTCGCCATCTGGTCGGCGGCGCCCGATGATGCTTTCGCCCGCCGGCTACGGTCGGCCGGCTTTGCCGTGGATGAGGTCGCGGTCAGGGCGCGCAGCAACGGCAAGGGCGCGCGCCACGTCATCTGGTTCGCGACGCCCCGATAGACCCCTCCCGACTGCAGTCCAAATCGCCCGCATACCTTGTTTGGGCGATGTGAGGCTTCGCCGCCTTTTGTATCCCTCCACGAATCAGGGGTATTTTCGGGGCGGGAGCCATCTTTTTTTCACTCTCTTGTTCGCAGGTCAGGCGAGCGGCACCCATGCGCGCGTTACGCCGCGGGACTGGGGCGATGCTAACGACCGGCGCGCTCATGATGACCTCGGCGGCGGGGGCCGAGACATTCGAGCAGGTGCTGGAGAAGATGGCCGGCGCCCATCCGCGGATCGTCGCGGCGCAGCAGACGACCCGCGCCGGCCGTGCGGATGTGCGCGCTGCGAAGTCCAGTTATCGGCCGCAATTCGGGGTGGAAACCGACATTGGCTGGGACGACGGCAACTCCACGCGTCCATCCGGCTTCGCCTTGCTGCCCGAAGCGAAGATCAGCCAGCTCGTCTTTGATGGCGGCCGCACGCCGGCTGAAATAAGGCGCCGCAAGCTGCGCGTCGATTTGCTGGGCGTGCAGGAGCAGGCGGCACTGGCAGAACTTTCGCAGCAACTTGGCCTCGCTTGGATCGATCATGCGCGCGCGGCCGAACTGATCGCCATTTCGCAGCAGCAAGTCGCGGCGCTCCGCACGCTGGATCAGCTGGTCGTGGACATTGCCAGCTATGATCGCGGGCGCACCTCCGACGTGGTGATGGTCGAATCCCGGCTGGAACAGGCCGAAACCGCGCTGCAGACGCGGCAGATCGCCTTGATCGAGGCGCAGGGCCGCATCCGCGAAGTAGCCGCCTTCCCCGTGGAACCGCAGGGCAGCCCCCCGGATCTGGGCGGCGCGCTGCCCGATAGTCCCGAAAGCGCCGAGCGGCTCGCGCTGGCGAGCCCAGCCTCCCGGATCGCCGAGATAGAGGTAGCCGAAGGCAAGGAAAGCGTTCGCGGCACGCGCAATTGGTGGGTGCCACAGCTGGCGTTGGAAGGGGCGCGGACATCGGAGCGGACTGTCGACGGCGACACCCGCCTGCTCAACGGCTTCGCCTTTCGCGTGCGGGCGAGCGCGCTACCCTTTGATAGCGGGGGCGGCAGGGCGCGCCATGAGTCTGCAAAGGCCAGCTTGCAATCCGCTCAGGCGAGTGCCGATCTGACGCGCACGTCCCTCAGTGCACAGGTTCGCCGGCTCTGGACTTTTCAGGCGCAGCGAAGCGCCCGCCTGCCGTCGCTGGAAGGATTGATCAGCCGCGCCGATGATGCGCGCAACATCGTGTTCGAGCAGTTTCGACTAGGCCGCCGCACGATCCTGGACTTGCTGGGCTATGAACTGGAGCGCTTCAACGTGCGGGCGCAGCTGGTCAACGAACGCTTCGACATCGCCCAGACACGCTATCAGCTGATGGGCCTGCTGGGACGCATCTATCCCGCCATTGTCGATGGAAACCGCCAATGAGCGAGCTTGTGCCGATAGCGCCGTCGCTGCCGGAAGCGCTGGCGCAATGTCTCGCGCTGCGGGGGCAGGCCGTCAGCCGGGCGGTGCTGCAGGCTCATCTGGGGATGGCGAGCGACCGCGCGCAAATCCTGCAGGCGCTGTCCGACCTCGGCATCAGCGCCAGCGAGATACCGGCGCGAGTGGTCAGCGCCGATCTGCTGCCGATCGTGGCGCTGATGCACGACCGGTCCGCCGTGGCGGTGACGGGGCTCGCCGAGGACAGGCTGGTGAGCGCGTCGGGCGCCGTCGTCGATAGGGAGCAGGTGGCGCTCTGCCTCGGCCTCGGGCCCGCACGATCGACGGACAGCCGCGCCGACGAACTGGTCGCCGACAGCGGATCAGGCTGGTTCTGGCCGGTGCTCTGGCGCCATCGGCGCTATTTTCAGGAAGCGGCGGCGCTGTCTGCCGTCATCAACATCCTCTCGCTCGCCGGCATCATCTTCATGATGACGGTCTATGATCGCATCCTGCCCAACCTCGCCTTCGTGACGCTCTGGTCGCTGCTGGGGGGGGTAGGCGTGGCACTGGTCTTCGAGTTCATCTCCCGCACGATCCGCAGCCATGCGCTGGACGCGGCCGGCAAGAAGATCGACCTGATCCTGGGCGATGCGGTGTTCGCACGGGTGCTGGCGACGCGGCTGGAAGCGCGGGCGCAATCCTCCGGCGCCTTCGCCAATGTGCTGAAGGAATTTGAATCCGTTCGCGGCTTCGTCGCATCGGCAACGCTTGTGACGATCGCCGACCTGCCCTTCGCGCTGATGTTCCTGGGCGTCTGTGCGATGATTGGCGGCGCACTGGTGGCGGTGCCGCTGGTCGCCTTTGTCACCGTGCTGGCGCTCTCCCTGCTGGTTCAGATCCCGATGGCCCGGCTGGCGCGCGAGAATCTGCGCGAGGCGGCCGTGCGACACGGCACCGTCATCGAAAGCCTGGAGGGGCTGGAGACGCTCAAAGCCCTGCGTGCCGAGGAACGGATGCGCCGCCGGCATGAGATGTCGAGCGGCTTCATCGCCGACCGCGCGCTGGTCAGCCAGCGCTGGTCGAACCTGGCGCTCAACCTCACCACGGCCGTGCAGCAGGGCGCGGCGGCGATCATGCTCGCCTGGGGCGTCTATCTCGCGAGCACGGGGCAGGCGACGGCTGGCGCGCTGGTCGCCTGCGTGCAGCTCAACTCGCGCGCGCTGGCGCCGCTCGTAACGCTGTCGGGCCTCGCCGTTCGATTCCAGCAGGTGCGCTCGGCGCTATCGAGCCTCAACCGGATCATGGCGCTGCCGCTTGACCGCGACGCTGGCCGCCATCTGCTTTCGAGCGACGGCTGGCGTGGCGACGTGGAGCTTCGCGGGGCGAGCTTCCGCTATGAGGAAGGCACGCGAGCCGCGTTGGACAACATCTCGCTGAAAATCCGGCCGGGCGAGCGGATCGCCGTGCTTGGCCGCATCGGGAGCGGCAAATCGACGCTACTGCGCTTGCTGGCCGCGCTGTACCGGCCCCAGGAAGGGCAGGTGCTGCTCGACGGCGTCGATATGACCGCTATCGAGCCGGCCGACATCCGTGCGACGCTGCTGCTGGTCGGGCAGGACGCGCGGCTGTTCCACGGCAGCTTGCGCGACAATCTGCTGGTGGCCGCGCCCCGGACCAGCGATCCGCAGATGCTGAAGGTGGCGGAGGCGACCGGCGTCACCGCGCTCGCCGCAACCCACCCGCTCGGTTTCGATCGAGGCGTGGGGGAGCGAGGGGATACGCTGTCGGGCGGGCAGCGCCAGGCCGTGGCGGTCGCCCGGGCGCTGCTGGCCGATGCGCGCATCTATCTGTTCGATGAGCCGACGTCCGCCATGGACCAGCAGAGCGAGGCCGAATTGCTGCGGACGATCGCCGGGCTGGCGGAGCGCGGCGCGGGCTATGTCATCGTTACCCACAAGCATAGCGTGCTGGCGGTGGTCGACCGCGTCATCGTCATGGATGCGGGGTGCGTGGTCGCCGACGGTCCGCGCGAGGCGGTGCTGAAGGCGCTTTCCGACGGCAAGGTGAGGACCGCCGCATGAGCCTGACGGACACGCTCCGCGCGCCGCTTGCCGCCGCCAATCGGCAGGATCGTCATCCGGCGTGGCTTGCCTTTGCCCTGCTTCTGCTGGCTCTCGTCGCCGCGCTGCTCATCTGGTCGCGCTTCGCCGTGCTGGAGGAAGTCACAATGGGCTCGGCGCAGATCGTGCCGTCCGGCAAGGTGCAGGTGATCCAGAGCCTGGAGGGCGGGATAGTGTCCGCGCTCAAGGTGCATGAGGGCGATCTGGTCGAAGCCGGGCAGCCGCTGATCGTCATCGATCCGACGCGCGCGGAATCCTCCTTCAACGAGATGGAGCGCCGCCGCCGGTCGCTGCTCGCCTCCGCTGCCCGGCTGCGTGCCGAGGCCGCCGGCCTGCCGCTGCAGTTTCCGCAGGAGATTGCAGGCGATGCCGATCTTATCCGGTATGAAAGCGAGACCTATCGGGTCCGCCGTGCCGCCGTCGATCAATCGACTGCCGGCCTGTCGGGTTCGATCGCACTGATGCGCCGGGAGCTGGCGATCACCGCACCGATGAGCGCGCGCGGACTGGTGCCCGAAGTCGATGTGCTACGCCTGCGCCGCCAGATCAACGAAGCGCAGATGCAGATCAGCGAGCGCACCAACCGCTATCGCGCCGATGCCGGAACCGAGCTGTCCAAGGTGGAAAGCGAACTGTCTCAGGTATCCGAAGTCGTGACCGGCCGCCGCGACGCGCTGGATCGCACGGTGCTGCGCGCACCGATGCGCGGCACGGTGAAGAATGTGCAGGTGACGACGATCGGCGGCGTTGTCCAACCCGGCGCGCCGGTGCTGGAGATCGTGCCCTTCCGCGACGTGCTGCTGGTCGAGGCCAAGATCCGTCCGTCCGACGTTGCCTTCATCCGGCCGGGGCAGGGGGCGACGGTCAAGCTCGCCGCTTATAATTATCTCATCTACGGCGCGCTCAAGGGCAAGGTCGAGACGATCAGCCCCGACACGCTGCGCGAGGACCGCAAGGCCAATGAGGAGGCCTTTTACCGCGTGCTGATCAGCACCGGCCAGTCGGCGCTCGTCCATGACGGCAAGACACTGCCGATCATCCCCGGCATGACCGGGACGGTCGAGATCCTGACCGGGCGGCGGACGGTGTGGGACTATTTCCTGCGGCCGGTGCTCAAGGTCGAGGAGGCCTTTCGTGAGCGCTGAGCCATCCATTTCTAAAATTTGCAGAACAGGGGAGTTCGGACATGAAGATCGTTGCCAGGATTTCGACCAAATCGGGAAAGCTGATCCGCACGGTCGCGCTCGCCAAGGGCGCCAACATCGTGGCTGCCGACAAGGATGCCCTTGTCACCGTCATCGATGAAGCCACCGGCAAGACGGTCGATGACGCGCATTATGTGCGGCACGGTTCGGAGGTGACGGTCCAGTTGCCCGACGCCTATTTTGCGCCGTCAAGCACGGTTCTGGGCGACATGAGCGGCGCTCCCGCGGCACAGGAGGCAGCGGCGGGTTCCGCTGCAGGATCGGCGGCGCCCGCGGCTGTCGAGGGCAGCGGCGGGCATGGTCTTGCCTACGGGATCCTCGGCGGTCTGGCAGTGGCGGGCGGCGTCGCTGCGGCAGCCGGTGGAGGTGGCGGCGGCGGCAAGAAGGACAGCACTGCGCCGGCCGCGCCCTCAGCCTTGGCGCTTGCCGCCGCGGACGATAGCGGCGTTTCCAGCAGCGACCGGATTACCAGCCAGGGCAGCGCGCTGACCATCACCGGCAATGCCGAGGCAGGCTCCACGGTAACGCTGCGCGACGGCACCACCAGCCTGGGCTCGGTGCTCGTCGGCAGCAACGGCAGCTTCAGCATCGACATCACCCTGGCGCAAGGCGTGCATAATCTCACCGCCACTGCGACCGACAAGGCGGGCAATGTCAGCACGATGTCGTCCGCGTTGGCGATCACGGTAGATACCACCGCACCGACCGTCGCGATCAGCGCCGCGCCCGCCACCCTCCTGCTGGGCCAGACCGCGACCCTCACCTTCAGCTTCAGCGAAGCGCCGGCCGGTTTCACCGCCAGCGATGTCAGCATCAGCGGCGGCATGCTGAGTGGCCTCGCCGTCTCGCCCACCAACCCCAACGTCTATACCGCCACGCTGACGCCCACTGCCACCCAGCCTGGACCGATCGCCATTTCGCTGGCCGGGGGTGCCTTCACCGACATTGCGGGGAACGCCTCGACCGCCGCTACGCTCGGCGTCAATTTCGATCCGGGCAGCAGCGGGCAGGCCATCGACGGCTATATCGCCAACGCGCTGGTGTTCCGCGATGCGGACAATGACGGGGTGTGGGATCATGAGGCCTTCACCGACAGCAACAATAACGGCCTGCGTGACGCGGGCGAGACTTTCGTCGATGCCAATGGCGACGGGCAGTTCACCGCCGAATATCACACGAGCACCGATGCCTTAGGCAATTTCGCCAATCTGTTCGGGACCGGCCGGATCGTGCTGGCCCCGCTGGTCGCTGGCAACGGCACCAATCTCACGACCGACATTTCGACCGGCATCGCCTTCGAAGGGCAGCTGAGCGCTCCTGAAGGTTCGACCGTCGTCACGCCGCTCACCACCTTGGTGGAAGCGCTCGCCGGATCGGGCGCCAGCGCGGCACAGATTTCCGATGCCGAAGCAAAGGTGAAGGCGGCGCTGGGACTTGACGCCGCGCTCGACCTCAAGAGCTTCGATCCGATCGCCGTGGTGGCGCAATCCACCGACGCGGCCGCGCTGGCGAACGCCGTGGCGGTGCAGAAGGCCGCGATCCAGGTCGCCAACATCCTGACCGTGATGGCGAGCGCGAGCGAGGCTGCGGGCGCTGCGGGCGGGGCGCAGACCGGGCTCACCGCCGCCGTCGCCGCCATTGTCGAGCAGATCGACGCCGGCGGCGCCGTTGACCTGTCGAGCAGCGCGACGCTCAGCCAGATCGTGCAAGCGGTGGCAGACGCCAGCGGTTCGACGGCCGGCAGCGCCATCACGGCCCAGGCGGCGGCGATCAGCAGTTCGCTTGCCAGCGTCAACGATTCGGTCGAGCAGGCCAGCGGCACCAGCGCGCTCGACACGCTCGCCGCTGTCGCCAGCTCGCAGATCGTCGCGCAACAGACGCTCGCCAATGATGTGAGCGGGGCCATTGGCAGTGGTACCGCGCTCGACAGCAGCGGCTATCAGGGCGCGGCACTCGGCGAGAAGATCGATGCCGCCGCCGCGCAGGTGGAGGTGATCGTTCCCACCGAAACTGCCGCCAACGCGCCTGGCGCGCCCGACCGCCCCGTGGTCGATGACGGCGCCCGTATATCCGCGGCGGAAGCTAGCGACGGATCGGTGGTGACGGTAACCTACGCCGCCTCCACGGGTGTAGCGGCCGGCGACACGCTGCGCCTCTCGATCGGCGGCACGCTAGTCAAGTCGATCGTCCTGACCGCCTCCGACATCCCGGCCGCCGGCGCGACCGGCTCGATCGCCATCGCCATCTCGGCCGCAGAGTTGGGCGCAGATGGCGCCAAGTCTATCACGGCTTCCTTCGTCTCCGCCGCCGGCCTCGTGGGCCAGCCCTCGCTGCCCGCCATCGTCACGCTCGATACGACCCCGCCGACCGCGCCGACCGCATTGGCGCTGACCGACGGCGCGCTGCTGACCGCGCGGGAAGCAGCCGACGGCACGACCATAACCGGTACGGTGGAGGCCGGCAGCAGTGTCACGCTGACGTTCGTCGGCGCGCAGACACTGGTCAAGCAGGCGGTCATTGCCGGCACGACCTTCTCGGTTGCGCTCAGCGCTGCCGAGATCGCCCAGCTTGGCGAGGGCGCGATACGCTACTCGGCAGTGGCGACGGACGCCGCCGGCAACAGCAGCGCGCCGTCTGCGACCGGCCAATATTTCTACACCACAGCCCCGATTGTCGATACCGCCGGCCGCATAGACGGGGCCACCGCGCCGATCGACAGCGACGACGAGGATAATGCGCTGCGGCTGACGGCGCTGCCGAGTGGCGGCTTTGCCGTCAGCTGGGTAGTGGACGGCGGCGAGGAAGCCGACAGCCTCGCCATTCAGCGTTTCGCCGCCGACGGCAGCAAGCTGGGTAGCAACATCCTGCTCCGGGGTATTTCCGAGCGACTGCTCGAAAATGAAAATGACGATCTCTCCTTCGACTTCCAGGCGCTCGACAATGGCGGTTATGCGCTGGTCTATGGCCTGGCTCCGGAGGAAACGGGCTTCGGTGTCGTCCTGTCGCCCAATTTCCCCTCCGTCCTGCTTGCCGGGCAGCCGACCCAAATCTACATCGACAATGCGCCCGCCAACGCGAGCTTCGTCCTGGTCGGCCTGGGCACCGACGGCACGCAGAAGACCGTCAACATCACCCCGGTCAACAAAGTCATCGAGATCGACCAGACGCTGCTGTTGCAGTTCCAATATGACAATCGACTCTCGCTGAGGGTCAACGGGCTGACCTCCGGGCAGAATGTCGTCGGCTCTGTCGCAACGCTGGAGGAGCAGGAATATGACCCGCGGGGCCCGCTTTCGCAGGTGGAGGTCAGCACGCAGCTGACGGGCACCGGCGCCGCCATCGGCACTCCGCTTGGTTATGCCGAAAGCTTGCGCATCATCAGTTCGTCCAATGCGCCGGGGTCCGTGGGCATCCAGATCACGCCCAGTTTCGGCAACTATAATATCGATCTGACCAATATCGCGAACGCCACCAAGCTTTCGAACGGCGCGATCCAGATCAATAATGTGACGGCCGACGCGAACGGCAACTATGCCGTGCCGCAGGCGCTGCTCGACCAGTTGGCGGGTGCTGACTACCGCCTGTTCTTCAGCGTGGGCGGCCTTGTCGCCGGCTCGACCCTCACCGCCGCCGTGACCGTGCGCGAGCCGGTGACGGTGCCGCAGGGCGTGTTCGTCCAGACCTTCGACGCCAATGGTGTCGCGGTCGGCGAAACGGCCGAGCGCATCGACATCGCCGGTGCGCCCTTCTCTACCGATGACGAGGATAATGCGGTGCGCGTTACCCCGGTGTCGGGCGGCGGCTTCGTCGTCAGCTGGCTGGTCGATGCCAATGTGGATGACGAGGCGGACGGCCTGGCAGTGCAGCGCTTCGCTGCGGACGGCAGCAAGCAGGGCGGCGTCGTGCAGTTGCAGGGCATCGCGCCGCAGCTGGCCGACAATGACGGCGACACGCTCGCCTTCGACTTCCAGGCGCTTGACAATGGCAATTATGCGCTCGCCTTCGCACTGGAGCCGGAGGAGGTGGGCCGGCATATCCTCTTCAATACGGCCCTGACCACGACCACCATCGTCGGCCAGCCCATCGACCTCTATGTCGGCGGAGCGCCGGCCAATGCCAGCTTCGCGCTGACCGGCATGGGCAGTAACGGCCAGCCCAAGACGGTGGCGCTCGTCGCCAATGGCGGCGCGATTCAGATCACCCAGGATATTCTTGATCAGTTCGCTGTCGACAACCGCCTGACATTGTCGGTGAGCGGCCTCACCACGGGGCAGACGGCGACTGTGGACGTCTATTCGCGCGAGGATGTGCAATATGACCCGACCGGAGCGCTGCAGAATGTGACGAGCAGCCTCCAGGTCGGGGCGGCGGGCTTCGGCGTCATCGCGACCGCCAACCATGCAGAAGCGTTCCGCATCGATGTCGTTACCGGCACCCCCGCCAACGTCAGCATCCAGATCACGCCGGGCGACGATGGCGCGCTCAACCTGAACGGCATCGCCAACGCGACGCGGCTCGCGACAGGTGCGATCAGCATCTCCAATGTGACGGCCGATGCCAACGGCTTCTATCATGTGCCGCAGGCGCTGCTCGACCAGCTGGAGGGGCAGGACTATTCGGCGATGCTGGTCGTCGGCGGCCTCACCGCCGGCTCGGTGATCGCAGGTACGATCGCCGCCCGCATCCCCGTGGCTGCGGCGGAAGGCGTCTATGTCCAGATGTTTGATGCGAATGGCAATGCGGTCAGCACCGCTATCGAGCGGCTCGACCTCACGGCCCCGGTTTCCACCGACGACGAGGACAATGCGCTCCGCCTGAGCCCGGTGGCAGGTGGCGGCTTCGTCGTCAGCTGGATCGTCGATGTCGACGGCGACGAAAGCGTCGACGGCCTCGCTCTCCAGCGTTTCGCCGCCGACGGCAGCAAGCAGGGCGGCGTGGTCCAGCTGCAGGGCATCGCTTCGCAGCTCACCGACAATGACGGCGACACGCTCGCCTTCGACTTCCAGGCGCTGGACAATGGCAATTATGCCCTCAGCTACGCGCTTGCGCCCGAGGAGGTGGGACAGCAGATCGTCTTCAACCCGTTCCTGACCTCGGTCACGATCGTGGGTCAGCCGAGTGAAATCTATGTCGGAGGCGCACCCGCCGGCACCAGCTTCGCGCTGATCGGCAGGGGCGACGACGGGGCACAGAAGATCGTCAACTTGATACCGCAAGGCGGACTGATCGAGGTGACGCAGGCGATCCTCGACCAGTTCGCTGTCGACAATCGCTTGGCTCTGTCGGTCAGTGGGCTTGCGGCCAATCAGACGGCGAATGTGAGCGTCTATTCGCTGGAGGATATCCGCTACGATCGCACCGCTGCTTCGCACAGCGCGTCCAGCAGCCTGCAGGTCGGGCCGGGCGGCTTTGGCGTCGTGGCTGCGGCTGGGCATGCCGAGGCGTTCCACATCGATGCGGTTGCCGGCACCCCCACGAGCGTCGGCATCCAGCTCACCACGACGAGCGATGCGCAGATCAGCCTCAACGGCATCGCCAATGCGACGGTGCTGCCTACGGGCGCGATCAGCATCGCCAATGTGGCGGCGGACGCGGAGGGGCTCTATCATGTGCCGCAAGCACTGCTCGACCAGCTGGTCGGCCATGACTATTCGGCGATCCTGGTCGTTGGTGGCCTGACACCCGGCTCCACCATCGGCGGCACGGTCAGCGTGCGCGAGCCGGTGATCGTGCCGGAGGGCGTGTTCGTCCAGACGTTCGACGCCAATGGCGTGGCGATCAGCAGCGATGTGCAACTGACGGGAACGGCGGGCGCCGACCTGCTGCTTGGCGACAGCGGCAACGATCTGCTGAGCGGGCTGGACGGCGACGATGTGCTGGATGGCGGCGCGGGGCGCGATGTGCTGACCGGCGGCGCGGGCGCTGACCTCTTCATTCTGGAGGCGCCGCACGGCCAAACCCTGTCGGTCGCGGACCTGATCACCGATTTCCAGCAGGGTGTCGATCATCTGCGGCTGCCCGGCAGCCTGACTTTCGCCTCGTTGCAAATCGTACAGGGTGATCCGGCTACCAATGGCGCGTCGGTCAGCGACAGTCTGCTGATCGATGGCGGCAGCGGTGACATACTGGCGCGGCTCGCCAACACGGACGCCGCGGCCATCACCCAAGCCTCCTTCGTCTGACAAGGAGCGGGGCGCGGCTTCGGCGGCTGTCCCGAAGCCGCGCTTTTTTCAGGCGACGACTTCCGGCAGCCCCCAGTCGATCGCGCCCCGGCCCTTCTCCTCCAGAAAGGCGTTGGCCTGCGAGAAGTGCCGGCAGCCCAGAAAACCGTTATGCGCCGAGAGCGGGGAAGGGTGCGCCGCCTTCAGCACCAGATGGCGCGAGGGATCGACAAACCCGCCCTTGCGCTGCGCATAGGCGCCCCACAGGAGGAACACGACAGGTTCGCTCTTCTCGTTCACCAGTCGGACGATGGCGTCGGTGAACTGCTCCCATCCGCGCTTCTGGTGCGACGCGGCCTTGCCCATCTCCACCGTCAGCACGCTGTTCAGCAGCAGCACGCCCTGTCTTGCCCAATGTTCCAGAAAGCCGTGGCGAGGCGGCGCGAGGCCAAGGTCGCTTTTCAGCTCCTTGTAGATATTGACCAGCGACGGCGGCGTGCGCACCCCCGGCTGCACGCTGAAGCAGAGGCCATGCGCCTGCCCCTCGCCATGATAGGGGTCCTGACCCAGGATCACGACTTTCACCTTGTCGAGCGGCGTCAGGTCAAGCGCGCGGAAATATTCGCTGCCCTTGGGGAAGATGCGTTTCCCGTCGGCCTTTTCATCCGCCAGAAAGCGCTTCAGCTCCTGCATATAGGGGCGCTCGAATTCGCCGAGCAGCGGCGCGCGCCAACTCTCGTCCAATTTGATGGTGTCGCTCATGTCGCGCGTGATGGACGGTCGTGCAAAGCACTGTCAACGCCCCTTGCTCTCCCGCGCCGAATCGGGAAAAGGATCGGCATGCCGCGCTTTCGAACTTCGCTGATCGCCTTTCTCGGGCTGTTCCTCGCCCCCTTGCCCACCGCCGATGCGTTCGGACCCGTCCGCAGCCCGGTGCAGCAGGATGCCGAGGCGCGGCTGATGAACGAGTTTTCGCGCTTCGCGGCGCTGACCGACGGCACGGTCGGCATCGCCGTGCGTGATCTTTCCTCCGGCGAGATGCTGAGCTTCAACGGCGACACGCTGTTTCCGATGGCGAGCACCTACAAGGTCGCGGTCGCCGGCAAGATCCTCGCGCTGCTCGATCACGGTCAGCTCGGGCTGGACGAGCAACTGCCGCGCCTCGGCCGTTCGATGCCGGTTCGCGCCCTGCTCGACATGATGCTGACGCAGAGCGACAATGAGGCGACGGACGCATTGGTCGCGCGCGCGGGCGGTCCTGCGGCGGTCGATGGCTGGGTGCGGGCGCTGGGGATCAAGGGTCTGCGGGTCGACAGCAATACCGCGCAGCTGCTCGCCCGCGCCAAGGTTCTGAGCGGCGGCTTCGGTGATGAGGCGGCGGCCGAAGCGCGGCTGTCGGAGGGTGAACGCAACGCGCGCGACATGCCCAACCTCGCCTTCGCGACGGACCCGCGCGATACCTCGACGCCGCGTGCGATGGGTGAGCTGCTCTCCGCAATCCGGCAGGGCAAGGCGCTGAAGCCCTCCAGCACGGCGCTGATGCTCTCGATCATGGATCGTTGCAAGACCGGCAAGATGCGGCTGCGCGCCATGCTGCCGCCCGGCACGCAGATCGCGCACAAGACCGGGACGCTCAACGGCCTCGGCAATGATGCTGGCATCGTTACGCTGCCGGATGGCCGGATGTTCGTCATCTCGGTCTTCGTAATGAAGGATCATCGCGGCCATGTGATCCGCGACCGGATCATGGCGGAGGCAGCGCGTGCCGCCTATGATTATTTCCTCTTCGCTCCCGAACGCCGCACGGTCTGACGCACAAACCTTAACTTCGATCATGCCGGACGATAGGCTTGGCCGATCGTTGAGGGGAGGGGACATGCACGGCAAGGCGGCGTTCCGGGACTTCTGGCCCTATTATCTGCAGGAGCATGCACGGCCCGGCACAAGGGCTTTGCATTATGCCGGCACCAGCCTGGTCGTCCTGCTGCTGGGCGCAATTCCCTTGTCGGGCCGATGGTGGATAGGGGCCGCTTTGCCGCTGGCGGGCTATGGTTTTGCCTGGATAGGGCATGGTCTGATCGAGCGGAACCGGCCGGCGACCTTCCGTCATCCGCTCTGGTCCTTGCGCGCCGACTTCCGGATGTGGTTCCGCTTCGTCACCGGCCGCATGGGTCGCGAGCTTGCGCTGGCTGGCGTGCGTCGCGACGGGTCGGTCGATCCCGCGTTGCGTCGCGCGCTTTAGAACGGACCATCCCTTGACCCGCGCGGCGGCTCTGCCACAAGGAGCCGCCATGGCCCTTCACGCCCAATTCCTTCGCCTGCCCGAACTGTCGCTGCTCGGCCCTCGCTGGCGATCGCTGGAGGCGCGGGCGGACTCTTCCTTCTTCCTGGGTTGGACATGGATCGGCGCATGGTTGGAAAGTTACGGCGCGGCCCCGGAACTGCTCGCGGTTACCGATGATGAAGGGCAGGATGTCGCGCTTGCGCTGTTCGGCCATGCGATGCAGCCGCGCCTGCTCGGCCCGGCGGCCACGCTGTCGCTCAACCAATTGGGTGACCCGGCGGCCGATCGTCCCTTCGTGGAATATAATGGCCTCCTTACCTTGGCGGGCCGGGAAGAAGAGGCGGCGCAGGCCAGCCTTGCCGCACTGGCCTCCCGAAACGACTGGCGGGTGCTGCGTCTGGGCGGGGTGGCCCCCGGTGCGCCGCTGCTTCGTTTCCCATCCCATCGGAGGACGCGGGTAGATGCCTCGCCGGTCTATCAAGTCGATCTAAGCGCCGTGCGCGCCGCCGATTATCTGTCTTTGCTAAGCGCGAACAGCCGCAGCCAGATCCGCCGCGCGGTAAAGGAGCATGGCGGGGCTTTACCCAATATCGATCGCGCGACCGCCGATGATGTCGGGCCCTGGCTGGCGGAGATGCGGCAACTGAATGCCGGTCGCCATGCAGATAATGCGTGGGAGGATGACGGCTTTCGTCGCTTTCTTGCCGCCCTTGTCTCGTCAGGGCTGGCCACAGGAGAGGTCGAGCTGCTCCGTTTCACCGATCGCGAGGGGCTGGTCGGTCTTCTCGTCAATTTCGTGCATCGGGGCAGGGCGATGAACTATCAGTCCGCTTTCGCCGCCGCGCGCTCGGGAAAGGACAAGCCCGGCCTCCTCTGCCATGCCGCGGCCGTGGATCATTATGCCGGACAAGGCCTTGCCCTTTATTCGCTGCTCGCCGGCAAGGACCGCTACAAGCAGAGCCTGGCCACCTGTCAGGAGCAACTGGAATGGTGGCAGCTTGAGCGGTTCAGCCCCCGACTGCAGGTTGAGGCGCTGCTGCGCAGGCTGCTCAGGCGCCCAGTTTCCGCATGAGGCGATAGAGCAGCCGCCTTAAGCCCTGTGCCTCGGGCTGCGCGCCAATCCGGGCGGTGGGCAGTTTCCGCCGCCGCAGCAAGGCGTTGAGGCTGTGCAGTTCCCCTTCCGCCACGCTTCGTTCAGAGCGCCAGGTGACCGACAGGCTGATCGACACGGCGGGCCCATTTTCCACGAAATGAGGTGCCTTCACCGGCACATGGACAGCGTCGCCCCGCAGCAGCTCGACGGCCTGCCCCCGATCGCGGAACCCATCCCGCCAGTCCAGGTTGCGGTGCCCGCCGGCATGGAAGGCCTCGCTCTGGGTCGGAGGCACCAGTTCGTCGTCCTTCGCCGGGAAGACGGTCATCGTCTTTTCGCCCCGGATCTGGAGCAGGATATTATGCTCCGGGTCCATATGGAACGGCGTGACGCTGCCTGGGGACGAGAGGAAGATGAAAGCCTCCCGGTTGAGCATCGGTCCGGTCTTCGCCTCGACCAAAGGGACCAGCTCGCTGAGCGTGGCATCCAGCAAGGCAGCATAGGCGGCATCGCGCTCGACATTCTTCAGCACCGCCCAGCTGCCATTCGTCTCGATCGTCCGGATCGTCTCCCCCAGCGTCAGCCCGTTTGAAGGGGTGTCCTCCGGCCGCACGCCGAGCGGCAGCTTGCCCAGATTATATTCGACCGAGGCCGCCGGCATCCGCTCGGCCAGTTCAGCCAGTGCATCGAGCGTCAGCAGATCATGATCGGCCAGTTGGTGGCTGAGCTTCACCGGCTGATCGGGGTAGGCGGCGGCGAACGCCGTTCTCGCGTCATCGGGGAAAATCGTCCTGGCGCGGGCGTCACTCACGGGAAAATGCGCGTTCATCCCTGGCCTTTCAATCTGCGCGCCAAGTGCTCGGCGCCCCGCGCGAAGGCGAAAGCCGTTGCGCGCTGCGCCCGCTGCAGGCCGCTCCCCCGCAGCGCGATGCGATATTGGGTGATGGTTCGGCGCTCCGCCCAGAGGCTGTCGATCATCGGATGGTCGGTGGCGGCGCAGCTGTCCATCCAGCTGATGGCGGGATCGCCCTGCACGGCCTGGAGGTTGGCGATTTCGATCAACACGCCCGGAGAGAAACGCCCCAAAGCCTCATCGATGGCGATCTTGAAGGAAAAGGCGCCCTCGCCGTGTCGGAAGTTGACCAGCATGGCAATCGCCTTGCCATCCAGATCGATGCGCAGGAAATGCAGCGCGGATGACTCGAACGCCGCAGCGCAGGCTGCGCGGAAGAAGGCGCTGTCCTGTGCTCGGCAGCCAAGGGCAGAGCCATTCGCCCCCTTCCAGCCGGACGCCTCGAGTTCGAGAAAGGCATCGCACCAGTCCACGAGATCGCGGGGATCAGTCAGCAGCCGTGTCTCGACCGCGCCGATTTCGGAAAGCCGCTTCTGCAACCGGCGCAGTTCCTTGCGCTTCTTCGCGCGGACATGGGTTTCCCAATAGGCGTCCGCGTCCAGCCCCGAACGCAACATAGCCCGGTCGTAGCGGTGCACCTCTTCCCGTGAGCGCCGTTGCTCGACGCACAGCGCCTCCAGCGCGGCGGCGTTGGCGCCCGCCGCGTCCAGCCCGACCAAATGGAGGAAGCCGGGCGCCCAGCTTGCCTTGTCCAGCTGGCTGATCAGATCGCGCCAGGCTGCGGCCTCGGCCCCACGCCGGATCAGCGGCGCGCCGAAGAAGCAATGATCGTGCATCCAGTTGGTGACGCAGCGCAGCGGCAGCCGGCCATGGCGTGGCGACTGCACCAGCGGGAGCAAGCCGATCAGTTCGCCGCCTTGCTGCGCCTCCAGCACATGAACCTCCTCCTGCGCGAGATGATCGAGTGCCGGGCAGAGCAGTTCGGGCATGTAGAAGGCGTTGGGCTCGGCCGATTGCGCGGCCAGTTCGGTCCAGCGGGCCCGCTGTCCCGGATCAAAAGCGCGCGCGCCTGCAAGCGCGGGATGGGAGGCCATGTCCATCTGCTGTCCCATAGGGAGGAATGATTATGGAAAGCCTAACCTTTTGAAGCAGCGGCTAATACGTAGTCGCCCGGTAAAGCCCTTTACATCGCGAGCGGGATTGTCTGTGAAGCAAGAGGGCCGTGCTGCGGCGGAAAGGACATCCATGCGCATCGATTCGACCGCGAAATTTCATGAGGTGGCGGCGTGACCATTCTCGTCACCGGAGCCGCGGGCTTCATCGGCATGACGGTGGCCGACCGGCTGTTGGCCGAAGGCCGCGCCGTCATCGGCATCGACAATATGAACGATTATTATCCGGTGTCGCTGAAGCGCGACCGGGTCGCGGCGCTGCAGCAGCGCCATGGTCGCCTCTTCACCTTTGCGGAACTGGATTTCGCGGATCTGGAGGCGCTGCAATCGACGCTGGCGGACCAGACGGTGGAGGCGATCATTCACCTCGGCGCGCAGGCGGGCGTCCGCTATTCGCTGATCAATCCGCATGCCTATGTCCGCTCCAATCTGGCGGGGCATGTCAACATGCTGGAACTGGCGCGCGAGCGGCGGGTGCGGCATCTGGTCTATGCCTCCTCTTCCTCCGTCTATGGCGGCAATGACGTGCTGCCCTTTCGCGTGGAGGACCGGGCCGACCACCCGGTGTCGCTCTATGCCGCGACCAAGCGCGCCGATGAACTGATGAGCGAAACCTACGCCCATCTGTTCCGCATACCCATGACCGGCCTGCGCTTCTTCACGGTCTACGGCCCTTGGGGGCGGCCCGACATGGCGATGTGGATCTTCACCTCGAAGATCCTCGCCGGCCAGCCGATCCCGGTGTTCAACCACGGGCGGATGCAGCGGGATTTCACCTATATCGACGACATCGTCAGGGGGGTGATCGGCTGTCTCGACAATCCCCCCGAAGATGATGGCGCGCTGAAGGCGGGCGGTAGCCGATCGCCGCACCGGCTCTATAATATCGGGAACAACCGACCGGAGGAGTTGATGCAGCTGATCGCGGTGCTGGAGGAAGCCTGCGGCCGCAAGGCGGAGATCGATTTCCAGCCCATGCAGCCAGGCGACGTGCCCTCGACCTTTGCCGACATCAGCGCCATCGCGCAGGATATCGGATTTGCGCCTGCGACCGGCATCGAGGTCGGTGTGCCGAATTTCGTGTCTTGGTATCGCGACTATCACAGCTGAATTCGGACGCCCATAACTCCGCGCCATGCAGAAGGTTCCGACGCGCGAGCGGATGATTTTTCCCCAGGCGTTTTTTGCAGGATTGTGACATTAACGGCGCGGAAATCATCATTCGCAATTGCGAAAGCGATTGCCATTCCGCACGCACCAAGCCTATTCAACGGCGGGGCCGGCTTCGCAGCTGGCCGGGTCGTGAAACGAAGTAAGGACTCTCGCCTTGGGGACAGGCGTGCGTCGCCGCCTCTGGACGCAGTGATAGGCTGCGGCAGCCGGCGGAAATAAGGGCTTACAGCGTGTCGACAGTAACCAATATCGTGCCGTTCGGCTCTGGCGGACGGATCGCCGAGACGGCGCGGCGCACTCTTTCGATCGCGGCGGACGGCGTGAAGGCGCTCGAGGCTCAGTTTTCCGATCGGGAATTTTGCGCGACCTTCCTCCGGCTCGTCGGGGTCATCATGAACGTTCGCGGTCGCGTCATAGTGACCGGCATGGGCAAGAGCGGCATCGTCGCGCGCAAGATGACGGCGACCCTCACCTCTACCGGCACCCCCGCTATCTTTCTTCATCCTGCCGATGCGGGGCATGGTGATCTCGGCATGGTGACGCCCGACGATGTCGTGCTGATGCTGTCCCATTCCGGGGAGTCGAACGAACTCGGGCCGATCATCCAATATTGCAAGCGCTTCGGCATACCGCTGCTCGGCATGACCGCGCGCGACAGCAGCACGGTTGCGACGGCATCCGACATCTGCATCCTAATGCCCGCCGTGCGGGAGGCGTGCCCCAATTCGCTCGCCCCCACGACCTCCACCACCATCCAGATGGCATTTGGAGACGCGCTTGCCACGGCTCTGATGGAGATGCGGGGCTTTTCGGCCGACGATTTCCACAAATTCCATCCCAATGGCCGCTTGGGCGCACAGCTCATCAAGGTGCGTGAACTGATGGCGTCGGGCGGCGATGTGCCGCGGGTGGAGGAGGATGCCTCCCTTCTGGACGCCACGATCGAAATGACGCGCGCGCGGCTGGGCGGCACGGCGGTCGTCAATAGCAAGGGTGCGCTGATCGGGGCCTTCACCGATGGCGACCTGCGCCGCACGGTCACCGGCACGCGCCACATGAACGAGCCCGTGGGCCGCTACATGACGGCGGAACCCCTCTCTGTGGCCCCTGACGAACTGGCGTCCGAAGCGCTTCGCCTGATGCACGATCATAATATCATGCTGCTCTTCGTGTGCGAAAAGGATAGACTGGTGGGCGCGATCCACATGCACGACCTGCTGCATGCGGGAGTCGCCTGATCCCGGTCGGCGCATGACGACGGCCGCGCGCACGCTCGTGGTGATCCCGGCACGCGCCGGCTCCTCCCGCCTGCCGCGAAAGCCGCTGGCACCAATCGCCGGGCGTACGCTGCTGCACCGCACGATCGCCATGGCTAGGGCCGCGACCGCAGGGCTGGCGGAGGCCGAACTGCTGGTCGCCACCGATGATGCCGAGATCGCCGATCACGCGCGAGCCGCCGGGTGCGAAGCAGTGATGACGGACAGTGGTATCGCCACAGGCTCCGGACGCGCCCTCGCGGCCGCACGGCAGCAGACCATACTCCCGCGCTTCGTGATCAATCTCCAGGGCGACTCTCCTTTCCAGCCCGAAGAGGCGTTGCGCGCGGTGATCGGCGCGCTGGAGGCAGGCGCTGAGGTCGCAACCCCCGTCATCCGGCTCGACTGGGCAGCTCTGGACGCGCTGCGGGAGCATAAGAGCCGATCGCCCTTCAGCGGAACCACCTGCGCCCGGACCCCGCAGGGACTTGCGCTCTGGTTCTCCAAGACCATCATTCCTGCCATTCGTAACGAGCAGATATTGCGAGCGAGCCAGCCGCTCTCGCCCGTGTGGCGGCATGTCGGACTTTATGGCTACACATTGAAGGCCCTGACCCGGTTCGAGGCGACTGCACCAACGGAGCTTGAAACCCTCGAAGGGTTGGAGCAGCTGCGTCTGCTGGAGCTCGGCATTCCGATCACCACCGTGCCGGTCGATCCGCCCCGCTTCGACAGCTCGGGCATCGACACCCAGGCCGACATCGCCCGCGTCGAGGCGCTGATCGCCGCCCACGGCGATCCCACGCCCTTGCTCTCCTGATGCGCCGTATTTTCATCATTCGTCACGGCAACACGTTCGAGAGCAGCGCGCAGGCCCGGCGCATCGGCGCGGGTACCGACCTCCAGCTGGTCGAAAGCGGGCGCGTGCAGGCCGACCGGCTCGGCGCCCATTTCGCGTCATTGGGCCTCACGATCCGCCGCTTGCACAGCAGCCCGCTGAGCCGCGCACGGGAGACTGCCGAGCGCATCGCCGCCGCCACAGATCATCAAAGCGACGGGCCGCTCCCTTGGCTTAATGAGATCGACCATGGCCCTGACGAGGGACGCCCCGAGGCGGATGTCCTCGCCCGCCTGGGTGCGAAGGCGCTCGCAAACTGGGATGAACGAGGCATTCCCCCGCCGGGCTGGCATGTCGATGCCGAAAATCGCATCGCGGCCTGGAAGCAGTGGTTCGCGCAGGAGGGGGACGGCGCCGATCTGCTGGTGACCAGCAATGGCGCCGCCCGTTTCGCCCTGATCGCCGCCTCGCGGCCGGCTGCCTCGCTCAAGCTACGCACCGGCGCTTTTGGCGAGCTTGTGATCGGCCCCAGCGGCGCCCCCGAACTCATCCGCTGGGACGAACGGCCCTAGCGGTCGACGCCCTTCGCCTTCCCCCATGCGCGCGCGGCGGTGTAGCCGAGATAGCCGGTGCCGAAGAGCGCATAGAGCGGTTCGGGCAAGGCAAGGAAATAGGCGCGCATCGCCTGCGTGATTGCCGCTGCGACATCAGGCCGCACCCCGCCGATCAGGCCCAGCGGCACCGACCAGAGCAGCAGGCCGTATATGACATAGAGGAAGGCGGGGCGAGCGCGCAGCGTCCACCGGTCCACTCCGCCCTGCTTCAAACGTTCCGTCATGGGCGTCCTCCCTAGCCGAGCCGGTTGGCAAGCCAGCCGTAGAGGAAGGCCTCATTGGCGGGCCGGTGTTCGGCAAGGGCCATGTAGCGTTCCCCCTGAAGCGCTTCGATCGCCTTCAGCAGGACCTTCTCGCCCGCATTGCCCCGCAACCGCAGAAAGGCGCCGAGCGCGCGCAGAGTCTTGGCCCCTATGGCTTGGTCGACCGCCAGGTCCGGATAGTCGCGCCCATTGCGGTTGAGCGCGTTGAGCGCCCGCTGCAGGAAGCCGCTGGCCGTGTCTGGCCCCATGTTTACGCCCGTGTCGAACAGTTCCTCTGCCAGAGCAGGCGCCAGTTCCGCGACGAAAGCGAAGCCCGGCTTTTCCCAATAGGATTTGCGATAAATCGCTTCCGCCACGGCGCGCGGCAGGCTGCGCATGTCACCCATATAGCCGTTGGCGCGAGCCACGCTTTGCGTGATGCCGAAAATCGTCGGCCCGCCGCGGTCCGCCGGATGGTTGCTATAGCCGCCTTCGCGAGCGATGACTTCGTCGATCAGCTTCGAAATGTCCATGATACTGCCTTCCCATTGATGAAGGCGGGTCATTTATCCCATTTGGTTCGCTGTAGGACAGCAGAAAAAAACGGCGCCAAAGCCGAAGTTCACACCGTTGCAGACAAATGTGGGGGACTGCCGCAGGGGCTCAGGAATTTTGGTCGGGACGAGAGGATTCGAACCTCCGACCCCCACACCCCCAGTGTGATGCGCTACCAGGCTGCGCTACGTCCCGACCGGAGCGGCGGCAATTAGAAGCAGTTTGCGCATTATGCAAGGGATTCGATGCGCGCCTTCGCCCTTTCTTCAGGGGGGCCTAATCATATTGCCTCGGCCCGCTCATCTGTGTTAGCCGCCCGCCCTTGATCTACAGGCGCTTGGCGGCGCCCTGTGGCGGACAAGACAACAAGGCGAAAGTCCCAAGCATGTTCATATCTCCAGCCTTTGCCCAGACTGCGGGCGGGGAATCGTCCGGTGCCTCCATGCTGGTGCAGATGGCTCCGCTGGTCCTCATCTTCGTGGTCTTCTATTTTCTGCTGATCCGTCCGCAGCAGAAGAAAATGAAGGAGCACAGGACCAAGATCGACGCCGTCAAAAAGGGTGACCAGGTGGTGACCGGCGGGGGCCTTGTGGGCAAGGTCGCGCGCGTCGATGAATTTTACGTCGATGTGGAACTGGCGCCGGGCATGAAGGTGAAGGCGGTGAAGTCCACGCTGACCGACGTGATCGATCCCGCCACCGCCAAGCCTGCGAACGACTGACCCCTATGCTGAACTTTTCGCGCTGGACGGTCGCCGCGATCCTGCTGCCGCTGCTGATCGGCATCCTCTGTTCCGTGCCGAGCTTCCTGCCGGATTCGACGGTGGAGCGTCTGCCGGCCTTCATGCGGACGCGGGTGAATCTGGGCCTCGACCTGTCGGGCGGCAGCCATCTGCTGCTCGAAGCCTCCACGCAGGACGTCGCGAAACAGCGCCTCGCCAATATGGAGGAGCAGGTTCGCACCGAACTGCGCCGCGGCGATCCGCGCATCGCGATCGGTGACATTTCCAGCCGAGACGGCCGCCTGAGCTTCATGGTGCGCGACCCTTCGCAGGTCGATGCCGCTGTCGAGCGCATCCGCCCGCTGACGCAGGGCGCGGGCCTCACCGGCCAACGCGACTTCAATGTCGAGGTGGTGAACAGCACCACCATCACCATTACGCCGACGCAGGCGGGGATCGACAATGCGGTCAAGAGTGCGATGGAAGTCGCGACCGAAGTCATCCGCAAGCGCATCGACGAAATGGGCACGCGCGAACCGACCATTCAGCAGCAGGGTGGCAACCGCATCGTCGTGCAGGTGCCGGGTCTTCAGGACCCCCGCGCGCTGAAGGCTTTGCTGGGTCAGACCGCCAAGCTGGAATTCAAGCTGGTGGACACGACCGCCAACCCGGCTGAAGTGGCGCAGGGCCGCGCGCCGGTCGGCAGCGAAGTCCTGCCCTATCCGGCCAATCCGTCGGGCTCGCCAGTGATCGCCGTCCAGCGGCAGGTCATGGTGTCGGGCGAGGATCTGACCGATGCGCAGCAGGGCTTCAGCGAGCAGGGCAACGAGCCGATCGTCAATATCCGCTTCAACGGCGCGGGCGGCCGCAAGTTCGGCCAGGTGACGTCGCAGAATGTCAACAAGCCCTTCGCCATCATCCTGGACGGCAAGGTGCTCTCCGCGCCGAACATCAACGAGCCGATCCTGGGCGGTTCCGCGCAGATCAGCGGCAGCTTCACGGTGGAGAGCGCCAACCAGCTCGCCATCGCGCTACGCTCGGGCAAGCTGCCTGTCGCGCTCACCGTGGTGGAGGAGCGTACAGTAGGCCCCCAGCTTGGCGCGGACTCGATCAAAGCAGGCTTGCTCGCGTCGATCATCGCGGTCGCGGCGGTCGCGGCCTTCATGTTCGTGAGCTATGGCCGCTTCGGCATTTACGCCAACCTCGCGGTCGCCATCAACGTGCTGGTGATCCTGGGCGTGATGGGCATGCTGAACGCCACGCTGACGCTGCCCGGCATCGCCGGCTTCGTGCTGACGATCGGCACGGCGGTCGACGCGAACGTGCTGATCTACGAGCGCATCCGCGAAGAGCGGCGGCGCGGGCGCAACGTCGTCCAGTCGATCGAACATGGCTATAAGGAAGCCAGCCGCACCATCTTCGAAGCGAACGTGACCCACGCCATCGCCGGCGGCATCATGCTCGCGCTCGGCTCCGGCCCGGTCAAGGGCTTCGCGATCGTGCTGCTGATCGGCATCGCCACCAGCGTGTTCACCGCCGTCACCTTCACGCGCCTGCTCGTGTCCCGCTGGGTCCGCACCCATCGCCCGACCGAAATTCATATTTGACGGGCGGAGAGAGACTATGAAACTGCTTAAGCTCGTCCCTGACAACACCAATATCGGCTTCGTCAAGCTGCGTCACTGGGCCTTTGCGCTGACGGCGTTGCTGACGGTGCTGGCGGTGGGTGCGACCCTGTACAAGGGGCTGAACCTCGGCGTCGATTTCGTCGGTGGGCTGATGATCGAGGCGAAGTTTCAGGAACCGGTGCAGACCGACAAGGTGCGCACCGTGATCGACCGGCTGGGCGTGGGCGACGGCTCGCTCCAGCAGTTCGGCGATCCCAAGACGGTGCAGATCCGCCTGCCGCTACCTGAACAGGGCGGTGCTGGCGCGTCGAACGCCGTCGTTGAAAAAGCGCGCAAGGCGCTGGCGGCGGAATTTCCCGGCGTGACCTTCTCCCGCTACGACACGGTGTCGGGCAAGGTGTCGGGTGAGTTGATCCAGAACGGCGTGCTGGCGGTGATGCTGGCGGTGATCGGCATCGCGATCTTTTCCTGGTTCCGCTACGAATGGCAGTTCGGCATATCGACTTTCGTCGCGATCATGCACGACGTGCTGATGACGCTCGGCTTCTTCGCGATCACGCAGTTGGAATTCGACCTCAACATCGTCGCGGCCGTGCTGACAATCGTAGGGTACTCGATCAACGACAAGATGGTGATCGACGACCGCATTCGGGAGAATATGCGGAAATATCGCAAGATGGACATGAAGGCGCTGATCGACCTGTCCGTCAACGAGACGCTGCCGCGCACGGTCATGACGTCGGTCACGGTGCTACTGGCCCTGGGTGCGCTGCTGCTGCTGGGCGGCCATGTGCTGCGCGGCTTCACCGCCGCCATGATGCTGGGCATCATCGTCGGCACTTATTCCTCGGTCTATGTCTCCTCCTCGCTGCTGATCACGCTCGGCCTGTCGCCCGCAGCGGCCGAGAAGAAGGCGAGCAAGGTCAATATCGCGGCGCAGGCGGAGCGGATGGGTCCGCGCGACGACGGAGCGCGGCCCTGAACGAAAAGCGCACCGGGATCGAGCTGCGCCGCGACGAGACGGGGCAGGGACCAATCGTCACCGGCTTTTCCGGCCGGGGCTTTCGGGTAAAGGATGATGTCTTTCCCGGCGGCCTTCTTCTCTCCCCTGTCCGGGCGCTGGCATGGCAGGCAGCTCCGGCCGTTGCCGCCTTGTCGGTGGCGGACCTTGGCGACCTGCTCGATCTCGACCCGCTTCCCGAATTCCTCCTGCTCGGAACAGGAGCGGGATTGCGCCAGCCCGCGCGGGCCTTTGTCCGGGAGCTGGAGGCACGGGGCATCGGCGTCGAGGTGATGGACAGCCGCGCCGCCGCACGGGCCTGGGGCGTGCTGCGCGCCGAGGAACGCTGGATCGTCGCCGCGCTTCTGCCGCTTCTGTAAGAGCTTTCCTGCGCGCGCCTTGCGCTTTGGTCATCCTTTGCCTACTCTTGACGCCAAGTTCCGGCGCTTGTCCGCGCTGGCGAAGAAGAAAAGAGATACGGCCATGGTGCAGCACAGCCGCCCATCGCCGCAGAGTTCCGGCCCAGCCGGCGGAGTTTCGGGCAAAGGGGTCCGTTCCGGTGAGGGCATTGGGAGCAAGGCTGCGGCCCTCACTCCCCCGTCGAAACCGCGGGGCCTGTTGCCTCATCCGCCGCGCGGACGCCGTTCCTATGCGGCCATCGATCTTGGCACCAATAATTGCCGCCTGTTGATCGCGAAACCCTCTGCGGACGGATTCATCGTGGTCGATGCCTTTTCTCGGATCGTCCGGTTGGGCGAGGGGCTGGCGGCATCGGGCCGCCTGAGCGATGAGGCGATCGAACGTGCCATATCCGCCCTGTCGGTTTGCGCCGACAAGCTGCGGCGGCGCCATGTCACGCTGGCGCGGTCGGTCGCGACGGAGGCGTGCCGCCGGGCATCGAACGGGTCCGATTTCATCCAGCGTGTCTATCGGGAAACCGGCATTGCGCTCGACATCATCAGCGCGCAGGAGGAAGCGCGACTGGCAGTGATGGGCTGCCATGCGCTGCTGGAGCCGGGTGACGGCCCCGCGCTGATCTTCGACATTGGCGGGGGATCGACCGAACTGGTGCTGGTCGATTCCCGCCGGGAGGGGGCGCCCCGGATCGTGGATTGGCTGAGCGCGCCCTGGGGCGTGGTGTCGCTGACCGAAAGCGAGCCGTTCGATCATGCGGATGGATCGACACGGCTGGAAGCCTATGGCCGGATGCGCGCGCGCGTGGCGGATGCCTTCGCCCCGCTGGCACGGCGGCTCCCGCGCCCGGAATGCGACATAAGATTGCTGGGCACATCGGGCACGGTGACGACGCTTGCCAGCCTGCACCTGGACCTGCCGCGCTACGACCGGCAGGCGATCGACGGGCTGATCGTGCCGTCCGCGTCGATGCGATCGATCTCGGGCCGGCTCTCCTCCATGCCGCTGAGCGAGCGGCAGAAGCTGCCCTGCATCGGCACGGAACGGGCGGACCTGGTCGTGGCGGGCTGCGCGATTTTGGAATCGATCCTCGACATATGGCCGGCGCGGCGGCTGGGGGTCGCCGATCGAGGGATCCGCGAAGGCATATTGCGCGGCCTGATGGACCGCGATGGAGTGAAGATGTGAGAGGCACGGGCGCCGGCAAGGTGCGGGTCAAGACGGCGAAGGGGCGGACGGCGCAGTCCACCCGCTGGCTCGAACGGCAGTTGAACGATCCCTATGTCCGGCGAGCCAAGGCGGAGGGGTGGCGCAGCCGCGCCGCCTTCAAGCTGATCGAGTTGGACGAGAAGTTCCACTTCGTGAAGGGATCGCGCGCGGTCGTCGACCTGGGCGTGGCGCCAGGCGGCTGGGCGCAGGTGGTGCGGAAACTCTGTCCCAAGGCGAAGGTCGTCGGCATCGACCTGCTGCCGACCGATCCGATTCCCGGCGTGACGCTGTTCCAGATGGACTTCATGGACGACAAGGCGCCAGCGCTGCTGGCCGAAGCCTTGGGCGATGCGCCGGATCTGGTGATATCCGACATGGCGGCGAACACGGTCGGGCATGCGGCGACGGACCATCTGCGCACCATGGGGCTGGTCGAGGCGGCCGCGATGTTCGCGGTGGAGAATCTGCGCAAGGGCGGCACCTTCGTGGCGAAGGTGTTCGCGGGTGGCACCGACGCTGACCTGCTCGCGATCCTGAAAAGGCATTTCACGACGATTAAACATGCCAAGCCACCCGCCAGCCGGAAGGGCAGCGTCGAATGGTATGTCGTCGCGCAGGGGTTCAAGGGGCGTCCTGAAGCAGAGGGCTGATCGCTGCTAAGAGATTGAAACGTCCTCCTGTTCCTGCGAAGGCTGGGACCCGGTCCGACCTTTGGAACCAGGCTCCCGCCATCGCAGGAGCACAGAGAGGTTCGGGCGGGGTAGTCGCCAGGGGGATGTTCATTGGTTTCGACGGTATCGACGGTCGCCTATCTGGGGCTGGAGGCGCGCGGGGTGGAGGTGCAGTGCCAGCTGGTGCCGGGCCTTCCCAACTTCATACTTGTGTTGACGCAAACATAAATCAAAACCGTGTAAACTACGGTATTCCTTGCGTGAACTTCTGTTTCTGCGCTCTCTAGCTTAGAGGTTAGAACGATTCGACCGAGGCGGGGGCTTGGCGGTGGTAGAGAGAACGACTTTCAACGTCACGAGAGCGGCTGTGCTGGCGGCCATTGCGGAATACGACGCGCTTGGTCAGCAGAAATTCCTGACCAAATATGGGTACAAGCCTGCTCGGACATATCGGCTGTGGCACAACGGTAATCCATACGACAGCAAAGCGATCATCGGCGCAGCCTTTGGTTATCTGCCCGGCAAACCGGCGCCACTGCGCTTTGATGAGTTTAGCGGCGGCCAGGTTTATGTTGTGCCGGTGCTGGAGAAGCTGGGGTTCAGTTTCGATGCGCCAGAAGGGAGTGAGATCAAAACAAAGAACCCGCTCTGGACGCGCGAACAGGTGATTCTCGCATTAGATCTTTATGTGAAGCACAAGGGCCGCGATCCGGGCATAAATCATCCAGACGTTATCGAAATGTCGGCGCTGCTAAGGCAGATGGCGACCGAGGCAGGTCTAACCACTTATCGAAATCCGAGCGGGGTCATCATGAAGATGATGAACTTCCGTAGCTTAGACCCGGCATTCACCAGCAAGGGTGGGAAGGGTCTCGACGGTGCGAGTAAACTGGATGAAGCGATATGGGCTGAATTTTATGGACGGCCGCAAGAGCTTGCTGTCGCTGCCGAAGCCATCCGTGAGGGCACTTTTGCCAATATGGATGACGACACGCTTGATGAGGTCCAGAGCTATAAGGCCAAGGAAGGCAAGGTTAGCTACCGCTATCACCGCACTCTTGAGCGAGACAGAAAGGTCGTAGCAATCCGCAAGTCGGCGGCACTCAAGGCACACGGAAAATTGGAGTGCGAGGCTTGCGGTTTTGACTTCGTGGCAAGCTATGGTGCGCGAGGGTACGGGTTTATCGAAGCGCATCACACAAATCCGGTTCACGCGATGGTCGAAGGCGACGAAACGTTGCCTGAGGATTTGGCGCTGATTTGCTCCAACTGCCACCGAATGGTTCATAAGGCGAAGCCTTGGCTATCAGTTTCGGAACTCAAGGCGCTGATCAAGGGGCCGGGTTAACGCATCATTTTGCTTTTTACCCTAGCCGCGCGGTAGAAAGAATATCGGATAGAGTATGCCACGGCAAATTCACGAACTGACGAACGACGAACTCACGAGGATGATCGGCAACTACGATGCTCGCGGCCTTACGGTTGGCGGCAAGTGGCCTCGATCCGATCTAGCTATCGAATTGGATCGGCGTAAGACGTCGATCTACGAACCAGTTCGCTTGGCTCGGCTGATCCTGGCTGAGTGCCATAAGGCCGCTGACAAGCGCGTCTCTTACAAGGATCTCTACCAAGCATGGCACGGTGAGCGACATCCTCTAGGCCAGTATTGGGTCAATCAACTGACGGACGGGTTAGGTGTGCTCGGGGCGTGGTGCTGGGATCACGGCCTGCCGATTATTTCAGTGCTGGTCGTGAATGACGGGACGCGTGAACTGAGCCCGAAAGCCGCTATCAACATTTGGACAGCGCTCAGGGACCGCTTCTCCGAAACCCCGGATAGCGTAGATGAGTTCGCCAGGCAGCAGGGTGAGGCAGCGCTTGCGATGCCGCCCTCCAATATTGATGTTGTCGCGAAAGATACTGTTTAACTACATATAGACCGCCGTGCATTGAACTTCGGCCAGACGAGTGTCGTGCCGCTGTTCACCATCGCACAGTTGATTTCCGTGTTTTGCTCGTTCCAGCAAACAGCCGTTACGCGGTTATAGCTGGTTCCGGTCTGCTCGCATTGGAGCGTCTGACCCGATGCCAGTTGGGACAACATTGCGGTTGCTGATGCGGCAGAAGCAGACGGGCAGGGATGGCCCGGACGACAGGTTTCGTCACTTTCACGGGCAGCTACAGCATGGAGCCTGACCCTCGTTCCATCTGAGCAGCGCAGCGTGTCGCCGTCTGTGATGCTGCTCACATTGCATAGAAAGCGATCAGACGGAACTTCACTGACCCTTGGATGAGCTTCCGACGGCTCAACAGGTGCGCCCGACCTTTCCGGCACATTGGCGAATGTCTGTTTGCTCGGCGGGTAGGGTGATAGGGCATTAAGCGGAGCGGGAACCGGTGAGGGCGACGCTTCAACCAAAGCCGCTTCGCTCGGCTCGCTGTTGGGCCAGAAGAAGACAGCGCAGAACGTGCCGACCATCAGGACCGCAGCAGCGGCATAAACCGCCCATGCGGGGAATTGCCGTTCCTTGGGCTGCTGCCACCCATTCGACCGCCACCGCCTATCATATGGTTGCCGCTGCTGGCCGACTATGCGGGGACGCCATTTTCTGCGACGGACCCAAGGCCGCATGTAATTCCAGAAGAACAGCGGCACCAAGATAGCCAGCGCAGGTCCTATGACGAACGAGCCGGAAACAACGGTATTTTTTTCAGCCCATACACCAGCTCCCAACGCGCCGATAATGGCCAGTTCGATCAAAAATCCCTGTTGTGATCTTCGCCCCATAACCGTGGTTCTATAACGCTTCCGTAGCAATATGTAAGGGAATCACTCGCCCCTTCCCTTCTGCTCTAAATATTTTCGCTGCCGAAGGTGGTAGAACTGAAAGTCCGTACTGCGCTCGAACCCAACTGCGCGATAGATCGCATTCAGGCAGGCAGTCGAATGTTGGGCAGCGCAGATGTCATCCATGTGCTGCCCACGCCGATGCGGGGTGCCATGGCCTTTCCAGAGGTCATCGAAGAACGTCCTGTCCTTGGTTTTGCTTACAGCATAGAGGTAGGCCAGGACAAAGCGCAGCGTCATGGTGCGTGTAAAGCGCCCATGCGAGACGCCGCAAATTTCTTCTAACGCGAGCAGCGCCTTTCGCGTCAGAGCTTGGGGAGGAATTGACATTATCGTCCGAGAAACAAAGCGCCGGGGTCAAGGCCCGGCGCTCATGGGATTGGAAAAGGTTTAAGCCGCTTTTCGTATTGGCTCATTGTCCACGAGTTCGCCGTCACTGAAATGCCAAACCTTCGCATGGCTGGCAGGGCCACGACCTGACAGTTCCAGCCAGTAGTTTTCCTCTATCGGCTGGCCTTCAGGCGCGGGCACCAGCAGATAGATTAGGGTCAGCTTCGCGCCGGTTTGGTTGAGACGGTAGGCAAAGTGAATGTCGTCGGCATCCGACATATCCACCTTGTTCATGCCCAAATCGGCCGCGATCTCCTCGATGCCATTGTAAGGGCCTTTCTTGCCATGAATGTCGATATGCGCGGCCAGCGCAGCGTATGCTTCCTCAAGCCTGTCCATCGTTCCTGTTCCTTCGAGTCGAGTGCTGCCCATATGAGAACAAAATGAGAACGATTCGGCAAGGGGGTTGCGATGACCTGCTGGTTAGATAGGCTGCGGGTATGTGTAATCACTACCGCAACAATCCTGATCAGATACCTCTTTGGCGTGAATATGCGGGCTTCGATGTGCGCCAGCCGAACGAGGAGTTCGCGACCGACGTTTATCCAAAACGTATGGGGATGGTCGTCCGTAAGGACGATGGGATAGTTCGATCTGATGTGATGGCGTGGGGAGTTCCCTGCGATGTTCGGGGTGCCAGCGGCAAAATGCTGGAGAAGCGCGTCACGAACGTCAGAAAGCTATCAAGCAACTTTTGGAAGTCGATGCTCGCCAATCCGGCTCAGCGATGCCTGGTGCCGTTCTCAACGTTCGCTGAGCCGAAGATCGGGCACGGCCGTGAAGAGTGGTGGTTCAATGTCCTGGATCAGCCTATGGCGGCGTTCGCCGGCATCTGGCGGCAGTGTAAGTATGGACCCGCATTCGCGTTCCTGACATGCGAACCCAATGAACTGCTTGAGCCGCTTCACCCCAAGGCCATGCCGGTGATTCTTGATCCAAACCAGTACGAGGAATGGCTGTCCACGGATTTCGTAGGAGCCTGTGCGATGTCCAAGCCGTTTCCTTCGATCAGGATGACCGTCCAATAATCTAAGTAGGTTGCGATTGTTGTGGGCGACGGACCCTTCTTTCTCGCTGCCCGTTTGCATGTCACCATCTGATAGGAGAATGGCGATGAGCGCAGACAGCACCATTTCGACCCTGAACAGCCTGATCAAAACTACGCTGGACAGTATGAAGGGCTTCAAAGATGCCGCAGAGGATGCGGAGAGCACGCAGTTCGCAACACTCTTTGCTGATTTTGCTCGTGAGCGCAGCCAAGTCGCAACTTCTCTCCAGACCGAGGTTACAAGACTGGGTGGCAACCCGGAGGACGACAGCAGCTTCCTAGCCGCCGCGCATCGGACGTTTATGGATTTGAAGCAGGCGTTCACCGGAAAGGATGACAAAGCGATCATTCAGGAGGTTGAACGCGGCGAAGATTACATCAAAGGAAAGTTCGAGGCCGCTCTCAATGATGCCGATCTCGATCCGTCTTCTCGGTCAGTAGTGGAGCAGGCATTTCAGTCCGTGAAAGCCGGTCATGATCGTGCCAGCGCCCTGAAGCATAGTCTATCGTAAACAGCCGACGACTGCCCCGCTGCCAACACGACAGCGGGGTCGGTCTTAGTCCGAAGGTCGAAGTGCCTTCATCGCTTCTTCTATCTTTGCGATCGCCGCGTCGATTGCAGTAGCGAGAGCCTCGTTGTCCACGTGCTTGTCGGCATTCAGGATTTCCAGCTCTTCGTCGGTCAGCATGAGGGTCGGCTGTAGTTCGATCATCACAGCACCTCCCTCTTCCAAGTGCGAACAGTCGTGCGGATCAAAGCAGCTTCTTCCATGAACTCGCGAGAGAGCAGCTTGCCAGCGTTATGTTCGATCTGGCCGGCGCGTAAACGAAGCAGATAGGTTGGCATGTAGGAGCCGTCAGTCAGTCCGCCACATTCGATGGCTTCGATGATGAGGCTCGCCATTCGGATCGTGTCGCTCTCATTGAGCGGTTCATCAAGACCGATCGCGAAGCCCCAACAATCTATGCGCTTCTTGCGGCCTTCCTTATTCCGATCTGTCGCAAATGTTGGGATGGCATAATAGTCCAAGCCCATCTCAGCGAGACGATCTTGAACAGCCTCTTTGCGGCTTGCTTCATATTCCACGTAGAGCAGCGTGGTTCGAACATGGTCAGCAGAAGAGTGGCCATCATCCCAATCCGAGAAACTGAAATAGTCTGAGCGGCTCTTCGCTAGTTGGTTCTCTTGAACCGCATCAAGAACATCGAACATCGTGTAGGGGATTGCATCATGTGCAGCGCGTGGCGCGATGATTGCGTTCTCAGGCTTGGCAGTCGAGGTGGCCTTGAGAAATTGGGTAAGAGTAAGGTCGATCATATTGTAACTCCGGTAATTTGCTTTCCAGAGTTATTTACCTGATCGGCGTCAGAAATCTTGTTTAAGAATAATGACGCGAGGGCAACAAGCCTGTATCGTTAAATACAAGACAAGCAAGTGCTTTCCAATGTTTGCTTGGAACTTAGACAGGTGCCCGATTGCCGTAACTCCGCAATCGGGCATCTGCCATCAGCGGCTAAATATGTGCATCTTGTGGTTTAGACAACAGGATGCTCAACAGGGCTACTCAAAATTTATGTTGAACGAGAAAAGTCCGTAGCCAGAATGAACCGGCTACAGGGCTTTGTTATTGCTCTTTGTATCGCCAAGGAAAGCGCAGTTTGAACTTACCTCCATCATTCTCATCGTCGAAATCAAAGCCGACGAGGAAAACTCGCTCAGTTTCAAGCCATCCAAAAAACTCTCGAATTCTATTCCTAAAGCGACGGTTTTCATCACAATCATCATTAGGGCGATAGGTCCATTTCTTGTGACTTTGCCGACTCTTCATTACACCCTTTTCCTCCCAAGAATAGTAGATGTGGATCGACTGCACTGCGTTCTGCTTGATCCACTCAGCTACCTCATTCGGATCAGGAATGACCATGTTGTTTGTAAAGTACCAAAGACCAGTTCTATTATCCCGCTTTGTTGGAGGTATCCACCATCTATTGTTGGGCGGTAAAGGTCCGATAAAGGTCGGATCATACAGCGCCCTAGGAGGCCAATGCCCGTTCGGAAGCGGGAATTTCCCACCATCGAGAAAGGCATAGTAGGTTGTCCAAATCACATTGCGATCAGGACCATAAGGCGTCAGTTCGAGCGGTGGCAGCTTGGGTTTGCGAGCTTGCTCAGTTTCCTCCATCTTCCGCCAGTGGGCTTCAAGATCGAAGGGACTAGCCCAGTGCTCACGAGGAGCACTGGGATCGGTTTTCACCATTACGCTTCTGCCGTCTTATTGCCCTTTGCCTGCTCCTTCCAAAGCTGCGCGGCATTGTCATTGGCATATTTGCGGAGATAGGCTTTGATAGCATCTTGGCTCGTTGGCATTAATCCTCGGATCAAAACTTCATCACCCTCAACTTCAGCCCACAGACACACAAGCTCGCGCTTTTTGTCTTCAGGACCAAAACCACATTCCGAGGTATCCAACTTAGAATGCGGCTCTCTTGCCATCACGAGATCGACAAGTTCCTGCGTCTCAATCTCTTTCGCGTCAGTACCCCTCGTCGCGGCAGTGTCAGCCTTCACCACACCGTCCATCTTGCCCTTAAAGTCTGCGATGTTTTGCGCGACATATTGCGGCTCCCATCCCTGCGACTTGGCGTAGCGAGCGACCTTCGCATATTTTTCCGCAGAGCGATTGGGGACAAAGAACCACTTTTCTCCATTGACAGTCCGCGTTGCAGTAGTACCCGGAGGTGCCTTGCGCGTCTTTGCCTTCACCTTCTGCAACTCTGACGATGGCAGTGCTGCCGACTTCGTTTCTTCATAGTTGATGATTTCTCGAACCCACTCACCAAACAACATATCCGAGAGAGGACGGAAGGGGTTCACGCCAGCAGGCGCAGGCTGCAATCCATAATCACCAAGAACGACACTCAGGAAGTTCGCATTCATCGGATCAAGGAACTTGAACGACAATTCGCAGAACGTGCCGAGAAGAACGTAGAGGTTGTTTTGTGAAGAAACCCGCAAGTTCGCCTTTGCAGCGTTATCGGCGTTGATCTGTGCAGTACAGATATTGCGTATGCTGTCCGCCTGATTACGAGCGTCCTGTTCAGACGTGAAGCTCAGGTTGATAATCGAACCCTGCGAAGCGGTGACGGGGGAGTTAGTCGAGTTGTGCATTTTGGACTTCCTTCTTTCAAACTGCCAGCGTCTTGCTGACAATTGAAAGCTCTCATGGTTTTTTGAGGGGGCTGATTTTAACCATATTTTCATGGCTTCGTGCTTCTGAGTTAACCATCGAAACCACAGGAAAACCGCCAAAAATGAGCAGCAAAAAAAGTTCAGCATCCACCCCTTTGCTGCGATCTTCGGAAGCATTTGAATGGAATGTTGCCGTGCCTTTCGACCCCACTTGTTACGGGGCTAAAGCGATCCAGAGCATGGTGAAGCTGGCAAACCGTCGCGGGGAAATTCGTTGGTTTGAGGTTGATAAGGACGGCTTCGAAACGAGATGGCGGCTACATGCTGAGCCGATCAAAGGCGTGGATTTTCTAGAGGACTTCCTGAGCGACCTGCTTGAGGACAAGCCCCATGACGAGCGCGACTACTTTGGCAGTCTCGTCGTGTCGTTTAGCGAGCAAAGCGAAGCTAGGGCGTTTAGCCGCGATCTTGAGTTGCTGCTGGCACTGACCAAAACCACAAAAGGCAAAAGGTATAGCGCGACGATCTGGGTGAGAG
>NZ_ASTG01000023.1 GCF_000412635.1 Sphingobium bisphenolivorans | reverse complement strand
GCCGATCCGGCCTGCATAGGATCTACTATGACGAGAATCTGGAATTCGGCTCCGAAGATCCAGCCGACGCGGCGAAAACCACCCGCGTCCTCACCATCATGCTGCCCGAGGATTACTGATTCTCGGCGGTCCGGAGCACCGTTCTCCGCAGAGTAGTGACCTCAGCGGTCGAACGACCGCAATCGCCACCATTGCCCCCAATCACTCACAGAAAGGAGCTTCCCGATGGGCTCCGCCGACCGCCACATCAAGGCGATCTGCAAGCTGTTCGACGCCTGCCAGTATCGTCACGATCGCTACACGCTGTTTTCGGATTTCATCGAAGCCGCAGCGATCAGCCTGTCCAACAGTGTCGATCTCACCCAGAGCCAAGCCCGCGAGACGCGCTACATGGAGATTATCGGGCGGTACGACCGCGACGTCATCGACACTTTCCCGCGCATCTTCGCAGAAGTCACCTTCGCGATGGAGGCCGAGACGTGCGACGTGCTGGGCCGCGTGTTCGGCGAGCTCGGTCTCGCCAATGCCGCCCGCGGCCAGTTCTTCACCCCCTACAGCATCTGCCGGATGATGGCGACCATGACCGCGGACTCGTGTCCTGAGGACAGAATCGCAAAGGAGGGATTTCTGACCCTTTGCGAGCCTGCCTGCGGGGCAGGCGCCATGGTGATCGCGACCTGCGAAACGCTGCGCGACGCCGGGATCAACTATCAGCGGCACCTCCATGTGACCGCGATCGATATCGATCCACGCGCGGTCCATATGGCCTACATCCAGTTCACGCTGCTCCATGTGCCGGCAATCGTCATCATCGGCGACTCACTCGCCGGCACAACACGCGAACTCTGGTACACGCCCGCCCATATTCTCGGCGGCTGGAATGCAAAGCTCGCCGCGCGCGCCAAGTGCCATGCCGCAGATGCTCCATCGGATGGTGAGGCACCGGCCTCACTCCAGAACCGACAACCATTCCTTCCACCGCCTGACGGTTCCGCCAGTCTGCATACCCCTATTCAGCTGTCGCTCTTCCCGAGCGCGGGCAAGCCGCCGCAGCGCTGAGACCACTCGCATCGGCCGCTGCCGTCCCACGCCGCTTGATCCGGTTCCCGGACCCGCAAATTCGAAGAGTGGAGGGAGAGAAGGCGGGGTGGACCCAAGCCAAACAAGGAGACACGCTATGTCCGCTCAGTCGATCTACACCCACGCCCCGCTCGGAGCGCTTGTTCGATACAGCAATGGCCAGCCGATGCCGCCCGAATGCCATCGCAAAAAGCTTGCCGCATGGAAGAGCAGCAACGGGTCGGGCCGTGTCGTTCGCAAGACACACGAAGCGGTACGCCCGACCTACACCCACCCGGCCGGTTTCACGCTCCACGAAGGCAATTTCGGGAGCGAAGGCGTTATCGTCCTGGTGGTTCACAAAAGCTTTTCCGTCACCAGCACGCTCACCTTCGAGATCGTCGAAGAACCTGCGCCGGGTTCGGTCCGTATTCTCACCAGCTTCCAGGGCGAAGACGAGCTGCGCCATCTCGCTCCGGACATGGCTACCGCCGAGGACTGGCTTTCCAGCCATCACTATACCGGCGCGCGGCTCGAAATCGTAGGCGAGCATGAAGCCAGCGCTGAGACCCTAGGCCAGGCAGCGTGAACAGGGCAGGGGGTCACAGACCTTCCGACGAAGCACGCATGTGGCTTCTCGTGCGGATTCACGACCTCCTCTCCGCCTATCTTCTCGACCACTGCCCGGAAGAGCAGAACTGGGAAGACTTCGACGTAGACATCGACGCCCTGCGCACCGATGTGGCGACCCTACGCGACCAGCATTTGACGCAGATCGCCAGCCAGAACGAAGCGCACCCCTCACACCCGGTCAATCGGGTGTGAGGGCACGCCGGCACGACCGTTCCCCTTTTTTGATGAGGAAACTGACCGTGACCATCACACACCATGTCCATGTCTATGCCATCGTTCGCATCAAGCTTGCCGTGACCGCGACCGATCATTTCGACGCGATGAAACACGCCGACAGCATCATGACGGAGTCCAGTTATCCCGTGCGCCTCGTCCCCGGCGGATCATAAGTTCTCGACGCCGAACCCGCCGATGAAATCAGCGGCTACCTGGTCGACGAGACCGGCGACCCGCAGTTCGAGAAATCCCGTTTCTACGGATGCGACCACAAACCTTGCGACCTCGCTCAACCCGGCGCGTCGCCGGCGCAAGGGGAGGGGGAGGGAGAAGGGCGGAGCGTCGGCTGATCGTGTGATGTCCACCGGTTTCGGCGCCCTTTCGCCCCAAGCCGTCTTCCGAAAGGACCGCCGATGACCCAGCCATTCTCCAGCACCGAACCCCGCTTATGGAGCCAGACCCACTGCGATGACCGCGGCAATTTCGCCTATAGCGGGGACCTCTATATCGCGGGCGAGCATCTTCCTGATCTCTGCCGCAGGATCGATCTCCATCTGACACGAACTATCGTGGGCGCACGGTTTTCCGTTACCGGCGAGCGCTTCTCCGGCGGGCGCAGCATCCGCGTTGAGCTTCTCGATGCGCCCGGGGATCTTTCCGACGAGGACGCGCGCCGCGCCTTCGAAACCCTCATCAGCGACCAGGCGGAACGTTTCAATGTCGCGAATGGCAATCTTCTGCAGGACTATATGATCTGCTCATTCTTCCTGCGCGTGAGCATCGGCACAACCTATTGGTCAGCGCTATCCGCCAGACGCGGCCATGCCAATCCTGTCGAGGCTCGCATCCCACTCGCGCGGTTCAAGCGCCAGCTCAGGCCGGGCCACAAACTGAAACTGATTGCCGCGCGTGCCGGCCACCGGGCCCTCGGGACTATCCGGACCGTCACAGCAGTCCGCTCGGGCGACCTCATTCTCGAAGACCGGTCCTATCTCTCCTTCCCCCGTGCATCCGCTTTCGCCTGCGACGGCAAGCTCATCCGCATCGCGAACGGACGTGACGAGGATCCCGATGATCACCTGCTCTACGAGTGGATTCAGGACGCCGCCTGACCGATCGCTTTCAATCCCGCGCGCCTGCGGCGCACAAAGCGAAGAGGGATGGTGCGATTTGATCATGCAGATCTTCGGCGCACCCCACAACTCCGCCCTCTGATCCGCACGATCACATCACCGACAACCGCAACCACAGCCCGCGCTTTCGCGGGCTTTTTTGCATTTGGGAGGACCATATGCCTCGCCGACTTCATCAGCTGGCAGATCCGAATGCCGACGACAATCAATTCAGCAAGCTCCTGGTATTGCTCCGCGCCCTTCAGATCACCGAAGTGTCTTTCTCGCTTAACGGCGGCGGCGACCAGGGCGAAACCGACCTCGATCACGTGCGCTACCACGACGGCACCGAGAATATGTCTATCCCGGAAGTTCCGGTCGGGATCGACGCGGTCGGACGCCCTGCCATGCTCTGCTATGCCCTCAGCGAATTCGCGGCCGATCTTCCTGAAGGCGATTGGTGCAACAATGAGGGCGGCTATGGCACCGTCACCATCCAGCCCTTCGCTGACTGCCCCTGCGACTGCGACATGACCTATCGCCAGGATGGGGACTGGGAAGACGACGACGAACTTGATGACGACCTGGAGGCATTCGTCCTCGACCCCGAGACCGCGCCTGCCGGCCCGCCCGCCATCATCATCGGGGAGGCACAGGCATGAGGCACAACAACCCATCCTTCGAACGCTGTCTCGCGCGCGCCGCAACCACCCTGCATCGCATCGTCCCTCAAACCACACGGCTGCGATCGGACCCACTCGACCTTGCGGCGACCCTGATCGCGCTATCCCGCTGCGAAATCCGCTTCACGCGGCGTGAAGGCGCGCTCGCACCCATGATTACAATCCATCCTGATCCAGCCCACTCTCCCAAAGCGATGATGCTTATCGACCAGTTCAGCACCGCCATCCTCCAGACAATCCATAGTCCCAATACCCACTTCTCCATCAGCCTCGAACAGACCGTCAACGACAGCGGATATCTCGATCTCGTCACCGATCTCGTTCTGTCCGGCGCCGACCACCGCCGGATCACGGACATGACGCAGACGATCGGAACCGCGATCCTGCAACTGCGCGAGCGCTTGGTCGAACTTATGCAGGCCCATCTGCGCGCCATCTTGTTTCGTGACCTTGGTTATCGCTCCGGCAACAAGATCCTTTCGCTCGGTCGCATCATCCACTGGGCGCTCGCAACCGATCTCGAAGGTGACCCGGGTCGCAAGACCGTGATACGCAACCGCGGCCAGGCGCTAAGCCTCTACGGCGCCGTCGCCACCATCCTGCTCAAGCCGGAGGTCACGGCCGCGATCGATGCCGCGCAGCCCCTCAAGCCGGTGCTAGCCGCCGCGGTCGGCATCAGCGAAGCGCAATTGCGCCGCCTGCGCCGTGCAACGCCCAAAGACGCTGCATACAACGCCCTCTATGACCATATGCCCGCCGTGCGCGCTCTGGTCCGCCACGACATCCCCCTCGAACAATGGCCGGACAGCAGTGAATGGGGCCGCCGTGTCTGGGAGCAAAGTAACTGCGATCCTCTTTTCCGGCCTGACTACCTCGATAGCTCGGTCGAAACCCGCGATACGCTCCAGGCGCTGCGCGAGGATCTCCTCTACCCACTCGCGGGCGCACGTCTCGAAGCATTGGGCCTATCTCGGCGAATCCACGCGCTCGACAATTTCGTGGCGACCCTGGGCGTTCCACTGAAACTCTGCGACACCGCTGCCCATCGCAAACTCCTGCAAAGCTTGCATCGTGGGATCATCGGACCCCGCAGGCCGCGCTCGTTCCAGAAGGCCATCGCGAAATGGCACCGCCGCGCAGCCAGCGCCGCCGCGCTGCGCCATGAGAACAATGCCGATCGGCCCGGTTGGCCGGCGCTCTGCCCGACCTGGCAGTCCCCCTGCGGGCCGCATAGCTTCATACCGCTCACCAGCGCGCAAGCCCTTGTCGATGAGGGCAATGCGCTCAACCACTGCGTTGGTGGATATTATTCCCAATGCCGGCGGGGCGACACCCAGATCCTGTCGCTGCGGTCCGGCTCCAACCATGTGGCGACCCTCGAACTGCTGATTACCGACTTGCCGGGCAATTCCCTCAATATCAACGTCGGCCAGTTCAAGGCCCGTGGAAATGTCAGGCCCAACCCCGAAGCCTTCGCAGTGCTACGCGACTTCCTCGCCGACCTGCGCGACGGGCTTCACCCGGTGGCGATCAAGGAACTTGCCGCGCATCGCGATGCCGTAGCCGATGCCGATGACTACTATTATCGGCGTAGCAGGCTCACCCTCGACCATGCCCGCCGCGCCTGGCCACTCTACCGCGTTCTGCTCCCGCGTGGCGCGCCGGAGACCTACGACGAATGGTGCGAGCATTCCGGACTCACCGCCGCGCTCGATGATATTCTCAGCGCGCTCGCTCGATCGCTCTGCACCTCCGATCAAAGAGAACTCTATTATGAACCCTTTTGATCACGCGCGCTCTTCCGCGCGAGTCCATGGCGGCCGCTGGCAGGATTACCACCCGATCCACGCCTGGTTCGACGCCACCAAGGCCGCACACTGCCATTTTACACACCGCGCGCTGCGCCACCACCACGAAGGGATCGCCGAAGCGGTTACCGTCTTCGGAGACACGATCACCAACGCGGATGGCGCAGAAATCGAGGTTCGTGCGATCGCCGTCCAGCATATCGAGGAAGACTGCAGCTATCTTCCCTCCGCTGCGGATTGGCTCGACGATTTCGACACGCCAGACTGGCTTCACGTCCCGATGCCCGACGCAGAACACCTCTCCCGAACCAGTGCGCGGCGCTTCGGCGGCGAGGAAACCGACTATCTTCCGCTTCATCGCTGGTTTCTCGAAACAGCATCGTGGGCGAACACGCCCGCCCACCTCATATTTCGTCACCATGCCTTCGGAATATATGAGGCCGAACACCGCTTTGGGCCGGCGATCGACAACGGTGCATCTGGAGCACCAACGCGTGTGGTTGCCGAACAGCATGTCCGTACGATGCTTGGCCGCATGCCCGCCGCGCCCGATTTCCTGCGACGGCTGAAGGGCCAGCGTTGGATGCTTCAGGCGACCTCACCGGCATTGGTCGGCTTGACCTGATACTCCGCTGCACAAGCAACCGCGGGGGAGAGGGAAGGGGGCGAGGAATGGGAGCCGGGATCGGAATGCCGGTCATTCCACCGGATTTTCCCATTTTTTTGGAGGGCTGCACCATGGCCAACAACTATCTCAAACTCTCCTTCGTCTTGACGCCGACGGGTGAGGAAGAAGCATTGCTCGACGAATGCCACGCGCTGTCGGAAGAACTTGCCGATATCGACGAAGATGACCTGGCAGCACGCTACGATGCGATGTCGGACGCCTTCAAGGCAGCCTTCCCGCCACCGCCGGATCAATCGGAGGAGCCGGACCAGCCCCCGCCCGATCCGTTCGCATCCTTTCTCGAGCTGTTCAGCGATCAGGATTTTCCAACCTTCGACTGCGAGTATTTCGGCAGTGCGGAGGTTGACGGCTATCTGATCGCCGGAACTCAGGCAGATCCCCATGCGATCGCCAGCCTGATCCAGAAATGCGCACCCAGCGTTCTGCCCTTCGGTTTCGAGTGGTCCCAGGATTGCGACCGCCTGCGGCCCAGCGAATTCGGCGGCGGCTACTACATTATCACCGACGATGATATCATCGGCGGCAGCACAAGCTGGCTTATGCGCGGGCAGATTGACGCGCTGAAGGAGCCCCCAATCACTCACACAAACAGCGTGACGCTCAAAACAGTCGTCAATGACCCCCAGGCCCTCTGGGATCAGACGTTCAAGCTCTTCATTCGCGACCATCTGCCATACAAGGTGTTCGACCCATCAGAGCCCACTCGGCTCGCCGATGAACTGCTCGACAAGTTCACCGCGCTATGTGGACCACGCGACCATGCCGATCCCGCTGCTTGTCTGCGCATTTGCTTCGATCCACGCGACGATATTCCCGGCGTCGAGCTGGTAAAGATCACCGCCGCCGCCCAGGATGATCCCCAATCCCTCGATATCGAAACCTGTCTCGTCCTCACGACCGGACATATCACCCAGGAAACCGCGCAAAAGCTTGACGACTGGGGTTCGCGCGGAAGGCTCGACGTCCCCCTGACCATCGGCAAGACACCCTACGGCTGGTTCATCCCGGTTTCCTGCGCCGACCCCGATACACTTGGAGGCCTGCCGGCCGATCTCCTGGCGGTTATGCGTTTCACCCTGACTCGCGGTTGCGATCATCTCCTGCTCGACTGCGACGGACCGGCCGTCGACGGACTCGACTCCTATGAGTGGTGAACGGCTGCCCCACGCTATGCAGCGAACAGTCCACTTGCCCCTCAGAGAGGGTCTACGAACACTCGCCAATGCGGCACAAACTGCTGCACATTACGCGGCACATACGGCGATCAAGACAATTGGAGGCAGAGGAGAGGGGGAATGGGAGGGTTACGCCCCCCTATGCCTGGAGTTCCTTATGCCAATCTCCGACAACGGTCCGCCACGCCATACCGACGGCCGGATAGACCGCCGCTACTGCATCCGGCTTGAATTCTGCGGATATGCCGAACGCCGCTTCGTCATCCGTTTTTGCGATACCTATGTTGGCAATGCTCCGATGCGCGCCGACGCAAACGCCCTGGCACGGGCCCATTCGAGCGAGCGGCGCCGGAACATGCTCGAATGAACGCCACCTATTCCGTTTCATCAACAAAAACGGCGAAGCGTATGACGGCCTCCCGGCCGACAACAAGAGGAGGGGGAGGAGCAGGTGTGTTCCCATTCATAGGAGACACCCGATGTTCGATCCCGCCGCCCGTCACCATAAGGCTCTAGCCGCCCGCTCTATTGCCACGATCGCGGAAGCGCTCACCACGCTCAACGCCGCAGTTGCGGATTGCGAAAAGTCCCGGCACCAGATCGATCAAGATCCCGCCGTGCTTCTGCTCGCCCGCCACATCGGTTGCCTTGCCCTTGAAGACAGGCCCGAACAAGCCGTGCTGCGCACGGCCTGTATGGAAGCCATCTCCGCCCTCGGGAAAACCCCGATGCTGATTGCACTGGCCAAACGAGGCGTCTCCTACGACGCTGATGCCAAAGCCACCTTCCATGCCGAGGGACGCAAGGCCATCAAACGCCTCGCTGCTGCCCTCGGCCTTGCCCGTGGAAGCCACCAAGTGCGTTTCTGCCAGGGCGGCATCGCCGTCGCCGGTGAAATTATCCTTCACTCCGATCAAATCTATGTCCAGCTCTCCATCGGACTGATGGGCCGTGGCCACGATGTGATGTTCCGGCGTGTCGAGGGCCGAAACGACTATACTGGCGGCCCCAATCATTGGGCTTCGATCGACGAGCTCCTCGATCCTGACACCCTGGCAACCCGCATACGGCATGAATTGCGCCTCGATGGCCCCGCCGATCTCGCCGCCTGACGCGGCACGTTCCCCAACATCCCGATCATATCCGGAGACGCAACATGCGTATCAGCCATCTCCAGGCGCTCGCCGATATCGTCCTCGGCGATCCCGAAGCGCTTGCGCTTGCCTATCACGAAACCATCACCGGCGCCGAGCCGGTCTTCGAAAGCGATGCGGCGCGCGGCCGCTTTGCGGTCGCGCTCAAAGCGGTTGGCATAGCGACCGACGCTGCGCGTTTTCAAGCGGCTTATGCGAAGCTGCAACAGAGTGCCGACCGAAAAGACGAGCCGGTTGAGCCGGCCTGCCGCGATTGCGGAAGCACCAACCTGACACGCGACGCCTTCGTGGCCTGGGATAGCGATACCCAACAATGGGTGCTGAGCGCGACCTACAAGTCCACCACCTGCCATGCGTGTGACGCCGAGAGCGACGATCTCTGCCGTTGGAAACCGATCAAGGATCGCCTTGACGAACTATCATCGCCGGCATCGCAATGACGGCCCCCGCCAGTCCGCCGGTCATCGTCGCCTGGGGCGCCGGCGTCGACTCCACTGCCATGATCCTCGAAATGGCAACACGGCGCGAACGCATCGACATGGTGCTGATCGCGCAAATGCCAGAAAAACCCGAGACCCAGGCCTTCATTCCGGCGTTCCGTCGCTGGATGGACGATCGCGACATCCCAAATAAGATCGTCGTCAACAGGCCGCGGCGTTTCGGCACATCCCCGGCCTATTTTGACCTTCTCGAAGCCTGTCTGGTCAACGGCGCTCTCCCATCGATCGCCTTCGGCCGGGGAACCTGTTCGCTCCGCTGGAAGGTCGGCCCACAGGATGCCTGGACCAAAACCTGGCCCCCGGCACAGAAGGCCTGGGCTGCCGGTCAGAAGGTGATCCGGCTCATCGGTTTCGACAGCAGCCCGCGTGACAGCCGCCGCTATGCCCACGCCGAAAGATATTCCAGCAGTCTCTACACCTATCGCTACCCGCTGCGTGAATGGGGCTGGGGCCGCGACGCCTGCAACGAACGTATCCGACAAGCCGGGTTCGAGGTGCCGGCAAGCTCGTGCTTCTTTTGCACGGGCATGCAGTGCAACGAGGTTCGCGCTCTGCCCGCATGGTGCCTGAGGCTCATCATCCTCATGGAAGCCCGCGCGAAGCCGCGGCTGAAATCCTGCGAAGGACTATGGCGCTCGACCACCAAGGGCTTGCGCGGCCGTGAGGCGCGGCCTGGATCAATGACCCGGTTCATTCGCGACGAAGGGCTGCTCCCCGCTCATGAAATCGACTGGATCGCCGGCGAGGCGAACGCAGACCTCGCCGCATTTCTCAGCCGTGCCGCCGCACTTCCCCTCGAAAGGCGCCCGACCATGCGCAGCTGGATCAACGGGTTCATCGCCCATGAGGTTCGCGCTCCCGACCCCCATCCCGAAAAGCAGGAGGATCGAAGGCAATATGATGCTGAGCCGCGCCAGCCATTCCCGATCCCACCACCCTCACAAGCGCGGGCGCACAAGACAAATCCCGATTTCTCCGCCCGCCGATCCGGTCAGGAGTGGAGGGGGAGGGGAGTGTCGGGCTGCGAAGAAGCGCCCCCGACACATGGAGACTGACCAATGGCCACACAGAAGATGAACATCGGCCCCGTGCCCTACGACGAAGCCTGCGCCCAGCTTGGCTCGACCCCCGACTTCGCCGAAGTTGCCCGCGCCGAGTGCCATGCCTATCGCGCCGCGCTTATCGCCCACTACGGCTGCCCACCCGAAGGGGCTGAACTGCGCATCATCGGGTCACCTCATGACTTCGGGACATACTACGAAGTCTACGTCGTCTACGACGCCGAGATCGACACCGCACTCGATTATGCCCTCATCGTTGAACAGGGCCTCGCCCGCTGGGAGGACGCCGGTTTTCCCGCCCCATTCACTTATGGCGCGCGCGCCAGCACCGTCGAACGCCATTTCGAGAGCCTCACGCAGCTTGTTGCCGCCGTCATCGCCGGCCTCGATGCCGCAGGTGCCGAAAAAGGCGAAGGGCGCGAACGGCTCGCCCAAACATGGCCCGATGCGGCGGCTATCGCCGCCTCGCCTGTCAACACCACTGACTGAGGTTCGAACACCACCGGGGCCGCTTCTCAATTGTCGCGTCGCGGCCCCGGCTCGGCCACGCTCCCGCGGTCCCGGATAATAGCAGCCCAGCGATCGAGCAGCAGTGCCGCTCCCATGTCATGGCGCGCGATATCCAGGCCACGGGTTTCCATTTCCAGTGCAATCGCCTTGACGCAGCGCGCGCTTTCCTCGCGGACCGCACGTTCACTGATCGCCGCCATCACCCCAATCGCATGAGCAATGGCATCGCCCGGCAACGCATTATCGGCCCTTTTTTCGTCCTTGCACGGTTCCGTATCCAGCAGCGCCAGCACCGATCTCAAATGATAGGTCGCAGCTGCATCGCTCGCGATGTCGGGCATCCCTAGCGCTTCGCGCACCAACTCCCGCGCAGCCTCGCGATCCTGTCTCATGGTCACCACCGGATCCTTTGGGATGCCCAAACATGCACAGCGTTCTACTTCCTCTATCTCAGCACCATCTCGCAAACAGCCGGTAGCGACCGTCCAACTATGGACGTCGCCAGCCCGAAACCGGACATTGGAAACCTGAAAAGAAGCAATCAGGCGCGAACACCTTTGGGCCTGGGCCTTGGACATACGTGTCCGCTGCCCGGTAACCGAAGCTGCCGGCTTGCTTCTTTTGGGAAGGTTTCCACGCCTTCACCCGCGTCTCCGCGAGCGGTTTCAAACTATGGCAAAGCCGCCCGGAATACAATCGAACATTGCACCCTCCGGTCGCCTCCGGCGGCGAGACGGGAAAAGAGCTAAGGGGGAGGTGCATCGTTGAGAGCGCTCGTCCGGCTCTTTGCCGCATCAGCCTCGTCGCCCCGCACGACAGGCTACCGGCCCCCGAATCCCGTCCCGAAACACTGGTGCAGGAGACACCACCATGGTGATTACCTTTCACTTCGGCGCAGCCGGCCACCCCGTCAGCTGGATCCTCCACGGGGTCTATGGGACTGCCTATGGCGTGGCGCTCGCCGCTGCGCGCACCTGGCACGCTCGCATGCTCGAAGAACGACAAATAAAAACGCCGCCGGGCGGACAGTTCGTCATTGCCGTCAATGGGGACTCAGTCGTCCGATCCGACCTCTTGTTTGAGGCCGATTATTTTTGCCGCCATCAGGAGCCCGACGACTGCTCGTGGCTGTGCCAGTTCCAGGGATTTCCCCTCGCAATTCCCGAACAGGCCAAGCAGGTCGTAACCGATGAACTGCGGCGACGCCTCATCGACATCGGATTCCTCATCCCTCGCGCCGAATGGGAAGCCCGATACCCCCAGCAAGCCGACCTCTCGCGCCAGTTTCGCGCCCTCATGCAGCGCGATTGCACTTCACCTTCCAACGATAGGAGTAACCTGACATGAGCCGATACGAACCCAAAGCGCATGCAGATGCCGTCCGCACGCATGGGCCGCTGACTATTGGCATTGGCTGGGACGCCCCCCTCAACACCTATTTCGCCGCAGTCCATAGAGACAACGACAATGTCGACGACGAGCATCGCGAGATTCTCTGGATCGGGACCTCTTACGGTGAGATCGCAGAGCCGGAGACTGTCATCGATGCGATCACGCACTTTGCGGATGTCGATGGCGACCTGGCAGCAACCCTTCGCGCCGACCGGCTTCGGGAAGGTCACCGTCCGCGCTCGCCCTGGATTCGCTAAGACCCCTGATCACAGGGCGCGTTCGCGCCCGCTGACAGGTGAGGGGGAGACGGGGCTGCGAGCTGCGATCATGCGGCTGCGAAGGAAACCGCGATGACCCCCACCGCTCCGAGCGAGCCTGCCTCGCAGGTCACCCTGAACCCGGAACGCCCGCGCCCGCCGACGCGTGCCGAGCGCGCCAACCCCATCCTTCTGCTCCCCGCGATGCACCAGCTCCGGGCCCTCGATCCCGACGTACAAGCGTGCTTGCGCGACCTGTTGCTCGATCTTCAGTGCGATGCCCGATTGCGGGCAAGGGCCAGCTGGGACGCGCACAAACCGCCTATGGCGGCCTACTGGGCCGCGGTGGGCGTTTATTCCGGTCATATCGCCCGCGTGCTCCGTCGAAATACGCAATCCGGTCGACGGCGCCAGCCGGATTTGTTCGGGAAGGCCGAATAACATGTCGTGCGATCAACCAGGCGCCCGCGCGACAGCGGCCCCGCGTCCACCGGAATGGGATGATCCACCCGGTTACGACCGCAAGCTTGGCCGAATGCGCACGCCGAGCGACGACTTCTACGACCACCGAATGCTTGTCCTCCAGCGCATCCGCCGATCTCTCGCCACATCGAGGAAATGATCGCTTGCGTGCGTCGGCCTCACTGGCCGACCCCGGACGATCACATCATCACCGCCAGCTCGAAAGGAACACCATGGCCGAACCCTTCGCCGCCCAGAACGCCATCAGATCGGCACCCACAATCGTCCGCATCCCGCATATTTTCCTCGATTGCGATGGCGTCCTCGCTGATTTCGACACTTACGCCCGCTCCTATTTCGGTATGCATCCGCGCGAAGTGGAGGCCGAACTGGGCTCCAGACGCTTCTGGAAGATGCTCGAAGCCAAGGGCAACTTCTATCGGGATCTGCCACTGATGCACGACGCGCGAACCCTGTTCGACGCTGTCTCGCATCTCAATCCGACCATCCTGACCGGATGCCCCCGCGGCAACTGGGCCGAAGCGCAGAAGATCGCATGGGCACAGGCCTATTTTCCCGGCGTTCCCATCATCACCTGCCGCAGTGCGGACAAGCGGGATCACGCTATGCCTGGCGATGTGCTGATCGACGACTGGCCGCAATATCGTCACCGCTGGATCGAGAAGGGCGGCGTATTCATCAGCCACTATGACGCGGAATCGTCGCTGGCGACATTGTGGGCACACTATCCCGAGCTGGTCGCATGACCTTCGAAAACATGTGCCTCGACGAGCTGCTGCTCTGCATGTCGGCCAAAGCGACCCAGTTCGAAAAACTGGCGGCTGCTAGCTATACCTCGAATCTGCTCCGACGCGCGGCGGCTCTTTTGAACATGCTCGAAAGTGAACGCGGCGCACTCGCAGCGACACTGGATGCCGCATGCCTCGCGCGCGACACCGTGGGAATTCTCGGGACCCCCGCCGAAGCGATCACCATGCTGGGCGAGGAGAACGCCGGGCTCCGAGCCGAGCTCGGCACCCTTCGAGCTATGCCATCCAGGTCCACGCCATGAACCATCAGCACCAGTTGACGCAGGAACAGCGCGATTGGCTGACCGTTCGCATCCAGCAACTTCGTTCCCGAATGCGAGCAGCCGGTCCGTTCCGTCAGGCAGGTATCCATCGAACCATTGAAGGCATGAAGCAACAGCTGCGCTCAGGGATCTGGAAGCCCCACGACCTCACCGGCGATTCCGGCATGGGCACCACGCGCTCGTCTTCCGCGCCCATCTCGAATGTAGCATGGCCCGCTCCGCCGCCGTCGCCGTTCTGCAGTCCTGCCTCGAGGATCACGCCCTCGGTTGACTCGCCCGGCGACATCGCTGACCATCCCGATCCATGAACGTCGCACCCATGATCCATCCCGAAGTCCGACAGGCGGTGGCGCGATTGTTCGACCTCGCACAAAGCGACACGGGCCAGGCACGCCGGGTCGCGGATTTTCTCATGGCATGGTGGAATGCGACGGATTTCGGTGGCTTCGACATCGCCGACCTCTTCTCTCTCGACCGTGCCGTTGCCGCCGACATGGCCACCGTCTTTGCCTTCCTCGGTAGCCACCCCGGTGCGATCTACGCTGACGCCTTCGAACTCGAAGACGCGATGAAAGCCCTCATCGCGCTCTGGCGACCCCAGATGATCACACAAGAGGGTGCCGACAGTGCCTGACCGCGGCGCAGTGGCAAACGTGGCGCTTACCGCACCGGTGCTCCGCGTGACATATTGAATTACCCTCAACCCATCGGGTCATTTCGGTAACCGAGAGACCCCCGGATCGGCGTGACGGTCGCGCGACGATCGAGCGCGCAACCATACGCTGATTCAGCCCGCCATTCCGCAATCGCACCCGTGATCGTCCCGTCCGGGCGGTTCGATGCGATCCCGCCGGTCCCGAAGGGACCGGCGCGAAGGGACCGGCGGCCGCAAAATTACGGCCCGGCGCACACGAAAACACGCACGCGAAATCCGGCTTCCTCGTCTCTCATCTTACCGGAAATCGCGCCCTTCCCGGAGATCCATCCATGACCGTTCGCAAAGCCGCGCGCTGGTCAGCGCGCGAACTCGCCCTGTTGCGGGCCCACTATCTGACCGAAGGGAGCGATGTCGCCGCCCGGCTGCCTGGGCGCAGTTGCCACGCGATCCACGTGATGGCGCACAAGCTGGGGCTGGAGACCACCCACCGCAGTCCTGCGCCCACCGCCCGGCTACAGGGTGCCGCGCTCGACGAGGCGATCCGGCTGCGCGAAGTCGACAAGCTTTCTTTCGCCGCAATCGGGAGGCGCTTCGGGATATGCGAAGCGAGTGCCTGCAACGCCGTAACGATCGCCCTTTGTGTGCGACGCGGCTATCGCCCCGCCGAGCGAGACGCGCGCGGCCGCCTTACGCCCGCCGGCATCGATCGGTTGCGCTACGCGCTCAAGAAAGGCCTGAAAGGGATCGATATCCAACTGCGCCTTGGCGTTTCGGCCGCATGCGTCTCCGAGCAGCGGCGGCGCTACAGCCGCGAGCTGCTGGCCCGCGGCAAAGCTCCACTCCCGCCGCCCGGCGGCGGCGACGCCTATTCGGGCGTCAAATTGACTTCAGCGCAGCGCAAGGCGGTCGAAGCGCTGTTCATGGAGGGGTTCGGGACCACCAAGGTCTCCCAGCGGAGCGGCGTTTCCAAAACCAGCTGTATCCGGATCCGTGAGCGCCTCGTGCGACGCCTGCGCCGCAAAGGCCAGTCCCTGCCCGGATGTGACGCGGCTGGCGTTCGGCATATTCACGCGGAAAGCGCACGGTTCGTCACCGATGAACAGCGGCGATTGCTGCGCGCGATGTTGCTCGACCGCATACCCGTTCGGCGTGCCGCCCTTGATCTCGCGATCGGGGGCTCCACTGCCTATCGCATCCGCGACGAACTCGCCGCTGAACTCTCCCGCGTGGGGCAGGCGCTTCCCTCGCCCAATTTTCCCGGACGAGTTCGGTCGCACGCCGCTCCTGACCCCTTCTGGCCCCCGGCAAACCCCAAAGAGATATTTGCCTTCCGCTGTCTACTCCAGACAATGGGCTTTGCAGAGGCCAAGGACCAGTGGCGGGAGACCCGG
>NZ_ASTG01000022.1 GCF_000412635.1 Sphingobium bisphenolivorans | reverse complement strand
CCCGGCGCGAGGCCCGAAGGGCCGAGCGCGCCGAAAATGCCCACAGGTCGCTCAGCTTCGACGAGCAGCTTGCCCGCGTCGCCGCCGGCGAAGTTGGGATTACCAGCGCCTTCGTGCGCCACCATCTCCAACCGTTGATCACCGCCTAATAATTCACGCCTGATGCCGGGCAGCGTCCGGGCACCGCGCATAGCTTCGATTCCTATGCCGAGCAGATCGACGTAATCGACATCATTTCCCTCATCGTCGGACCAGCTCATATCGGCCTCGTTCTCGCTGATCGCGAACTGGCACTTGATGTGGGTGAAGGTGCGGAATCGTTCGGGGCAGCTTCTGGGTTGGACGGAGATAGAAAAGAAAGAGAAGGAGGGGAGGGGGCGTCACCCGATCTGCGATCGGGCCGGGCTCTATTGCGCTAGGCTCCCACGGCCGCTGCGCGGCCGCGCTCACCAAGCTCCACGGAACCTCGTCCTTCGGCCGAGTTTCCGCCCCTTGCGGGGTCACGATCCCTGACGTGGCCGGCTTCGCCGCCTGACAAGACGTCCCTGGCGGGCCAGCCTCATTTGCCAGACCGGACGGTTCGAGGACGAACCGCCCGGTATCTGCCTCGCACCAGGTCGTTCATCGCACCCTGCGCCACCCCCGCCAGTGTCCCGGCGTTGCAGACCCCCCCACCGGGGTCGGCGGCAAAGGGGAATCGGCCGCAAGCGGCCGATATTTTTGTTTGTCTGGAAGCCGCCTCAACAGAAATACCGGGCCGCAAGCGGCCCTACGGTTTCCACCGCTGCGCGGCGGAGCCTCCGTCATTTCTGTTGACCCCGGCGGAGGTGCCTGCGCCTTGGGCCACAGGCGAAGGTGGCTCCGGGTGCGATGAACGACGAAGCCCCCGCTTGTGCTCGGCAGATCAGGATGGAGTTGCCCTGACGGGCAACAATTTTTTCGTGGGCCGCTGCGCGGCCGTTGCAGGCTCAGGTTCACCAGGCACGATGAAATCTGTCAAGAAAACAATGTGTTATGCGTAGTTTGAGGTCTTTGATATAAGGGAATCACCGGACGGGGACGGTCCCCGGAAGGCTCAACCACCCGGCGCGGGAACGCCGGAACGAAATGGAGTTAAGACTATGAACCTCGGTAATCTCAAGCTGAACGCCAACGGCTTTTTCGTCGGCAAGATCGCCACCGTCTCGGTCGCCATGACCATCTGCCTGCGCCCTTGGGAAGCGCGCAAGGAGAACAGCCCCCGCTTTGAAATCCTCGGCCTCACGCCCGCCCGCACCTGGGTTCGCGTCGGGTTCCTGTTCGAGCAGTCCATGAAGGACACCGGCGAGGCTTTCTTGCAGGGTTCGATTGACGACCCGTCGATGAGCAAGCCTCTCTATATCGCTTGCTTCCGCGAGGATGACGGCAGCTACAATGTGGCGTGGAGCCGCCCGCGCCGCGCGCGCAACGATCTGGCCCCGATCGGTGACGCAGCCGATGGCCCCGCCGATGAAGGCGATGGCCTTGGCGAAAGCACCGCCCCGGCTGGTGACCTTGGCTTGCCCCCGGTCGAGCCGTCGAGCCGTCGCGGCCGCCGCGCCGAACAGGCGCAGGAACAGCAGCAGGAGGAAACCGCCAGCGCATAAGAGAAGGTTGGGCCGGGGCGCGGGAACGCTCCGGCCCGATCCGCGCCAGCCAGACGAAATGGAGTTTCAACCATGACCAACACGAACAAGGGGCGGGTTAGCAGGTTCGCCGACTTTGCGGAAGCCTATGCCGCCATGACCAGCGCGCAGGACTTTCCTGCCAGCTTCACCGAAACGATTGCCGAATCCCGGCTTTCCATCATCGACGACCCCACCCGCGACCCGATGCCCGATGCGGAACTGGCGCGCGGATGCGTCGAGGATTTGACCGCGCAAATCTTCCGCTTGCTTGCCGGAACCCGCATGGAATCTTTCGGCCAGCCCATCGCTTGGGGTATCGTCAACAGCTTGCATTATGTCGCCAAGCGCATCAAGCGGCAGGAAGACGACGCCGCCGCCGAACTTGGCGAAATGGTCCGCGTGTTCGACCCGTCCGAGGTATATCAATCCCGCATGGAAGAACTGCAACAGCGTTGCCAGTCGCTTGCCGAAGCCCGCGCCGCCGTGGAAACCATGTGCAACCACGCTGCCAACGTCTATTTTGTCGAAACCGGCAAGCCGTTCAATACCATCAAGGGCAGTCGCACCGGAACCGGCCTTACCGCTTCGCAGATCGAGGGTTTCGACTATCTGAAAGCCCGCGAAGCCGAGCACAACGCGAAGCACTATCCCGCGCGTCCTGCCGTTCTCGTTTCCGGCGGCGGCGACTGGGAAGATGCAGACATGATCTTTCGTCGGCTGGACATGGTGCGCGCGCGCATCCCGCACATGATCTTGTTCACCGGCAAACGCTTCAAGGGCGCCGAGCAGATCAGCACATGCTGGGCGCATGAACGGGGCGTTCCGATTGTCGGCTTTTCCCTCAACAAGCGCGGCAGCAACGACTACCGCGCAGCCTATCGGCGCAATGAGGTATGGAACCGGCTGGACGAAATCGTCGAAGCCATGATTTTCCAGCAATCCAAGGTGCAGGAAGATCTTGCCCGCCTGTTGCGCGCCAGAAACGTGCCGCTGCACATCTTTCGCCTTGCCGAACAGAACAACGGCACCGGCCCGACCGACCTTGCCGCGCTGCGCGCAGAGGAACAGCGCCGCGCACTGGCTTGACCCGGAAAGCCCGCGCGCACCAGCGCCGGGCCTTCCCCCCCCCCATCACTCACATAAAGCGCGCCGCCGACCAGCGCCATGCGCCGCCACGCGCGCCGCGAAGGAACCCGAACCATGTATGAACTCACTCCCGAAACCGCCGAAACGCTTAAGGAGCTTCTAGGCGACGAATGCCCCCTATTGATCGAGCAGCGCGCAGGCGAAGGCTGGACAGATAGCGACTGGCTCGCCGTCTATCGCGATCAGGGATTCGACATTTGAACTATGGGCGCGCCGCCGCGCGCGCCCGTTCCACCAAGGAGCAGCCGCCATGATCGACTTTAGCCGTCTAGGCCGCGAAACCCCCGAAGAACGCGCCGCGCGTGATGCCGAACGCCGACAGACCGAGATTGACGCCGACGCAAAGCGCCGCGCCGAATGCGTCGATTCGACCATGGCTGCGCGCCTTGCCGAAGATGTCGAATTGCGCTCGACACCGAGCGGCGATACCGTCGCGACCTTGCGTTGCATCGCGCTCAATGGCGAAGCCTTCACCGCGATCTATTGGCTTCCGCCGCACCGGGCCGACGCCGCCGACCGTATCGCCGCCACGCTTCGCGCGGGGCTTGGCGTCCGCCTTGCCGGTTACTGGAAAAGCCGCAAATGGACCGACCGCGACGGCAACCCCCGGCAGGTCCGCGAATTACAGGCGCAGTATGTCGCGCCCTATCGCGAACCGACCAAGTGAGCAGTCACCAGCGCCGCCCAGGGGCGGCGCTGGACTATCGCGCCATGCCGGAAACGTCGCGCCCAGGTGCAGGGGTTGCGGATAATTTTGCGGCCCGCTTTGCGGGCCGCGTTGG
>NZ_ASTG01000021.1 GCF_000412635.1 Sphingobium bisphenolivorans | reverse complement strand
TTGCGGGCCGCGTTGGTGCGCGCGGGGGGTGTCGCTTTGCTGTCCCCGCGCTGTTGAAACGCAGGGAATCGCACACCCGATAAGTGATAGCGCACAGGAGAAGGGGCGCATGGCGGCCACGCCATGCGCCCCTTTTTTCATCCAGCATGCAGCCGATCAGGCAAGCCGCTTCATGGTTTCCGCAATGCCGAGCGTTCCGATCCTTTGCGCCAGCTTCGCAAACTCCACTTTACTCAGATCGGCCAGACCAGACGACACCAACGCACTGCCGAAGTCGCTTGCAATGCGCGTCACCATCTCTTTTTCCCGCACTTCCAGCGCCGCCCTTTCGTCGGCCAGCGCGCGCAGTTGTTCCGAAGGCTTGAGGCTCTTTCTCGCCATGTCGCATATCTCCATAGTGCAAAATGGCGTTTGCTGATTTCCCCTATAGCCGACTTCCGCCAAGACCGGAACCGCCGCCGGACGGCTACCGCGTCAAAAGCCCGACGCGGGCGCAGGAGCGCCACGCTTTCCCGCTGGGGCATCATGGCCTGACGGCCCGGAATGGCCCACCGCGAAAGCCGGAGACGCTCCTGCGAATAGATCAAGCCCACACCCCCGACGACGCGAGCGACAACATGGAGCAACTAAGCACACCGAACGCACCTAAAGGTGCATGGGGGTCAAGTAATATCAAAGCCTTAGTTGAATGTGCTCCCGTATCCCATTGAAACACAAATGCACTGCAATGGGATGTAGCCCAAGAATGGCGCTGATTTCTGCCATTTTTAAGTAACGCTTATGTAATGCAATGCAATGCGTCCGCCGGGATGCAAAACCGTTGCCCCGGGCTGAAATGTCGCATAGTATAAGGCACTTTCTCAGCCCCTGCCGGCCTCTGCGCGAAGAGGCTGTCATGAACCACAACGATCCTCAGATAACCCTCCGGCTCGATCACAGCTTGTGTGATCGGATCGACCGCCTGGCTGCACGCAACGGGCTGACCCGTTCCGCCATGATCCGACATGCGCTGCGCTTGTTCGCGACCGAAGCGGAGTCCGCCGGTGCCAGCCAAAGGCGTGTGGCGCGCACCATCGAATATGCCCAGCTGGCGCTCGACGTCATCATCCGGGACCAATACCCCGATGTGCGGGACAAGCTCCTTGCTGAGACCGACAAGCGCGTGGAGCAGTATCATGCGGCGCGCTGATATCCGCTTCAGCGGCAAGCCCGTTCACCTGCGCCATCATTCCGCGCGCGGAACCGTCCAGCGCAACAGCGGCAACTTCACGCGCGGCAGCCAGCTCCTTACCCACGAGGTGCTGATGTGGACGTCGGGAGCGAAAATCCCGTTCATCGTCTGGCTGTTCTGCTTTGCCGCCGCATACTCCTTCATCCTCGTTGTCACCCTGCGCGAACACGAGATCGAGCTCATCGGCATGAAGCTCTATTCGCTATTTTGGGACTTCATGGAATTCGATCCGATGAAGCGGGTCAACGTCACTTTACCGGACGGGTCGATCCGCGCGATCGTGATGGCGCAGGTCGCCGATGTCCCGTCCGTCATCGCCGCCTGGGCGAAGGCCATGCGCGGGCTGGTGGGCGCGATCCTCCTGTCGCTTCTCGCTACTATTCCGCTTGCGCTATGGTTCGTCGACATCTCGCGCAAGCGCGGCAAGTCGATCCTTCAGGAACGCCATGAGCGCGGCGCAATGCTGGTCGAGCGCGAAGTTCTGCATGCCGAGGTGGTTGCCCACAATCTGCGCGAGTTCGAAGCGGAAGCCGCTCAGCTATTGCCTGGATCGAGCCCCGCCCAGGTGCGCGCAATGCCGTTTGTCGCACGTAAGCGGGCGGGCATTCATCACCCCTATATCCTTGCCGGCATTCCCTATCCGCACCGCCTCGAGCAGTCGCATACGATGCTTATTGGTACTACCGGGGCGGGCAAGACGACTGAGCTCCGGAGCCTGGTCGCACAGATGCGCGCGCGCCGGGATAGCGCCGTCATCTTCGATCTCACCGGCACCTATGTCGAGAATTTCTACAACCCTGAAACCGACATCATCCTCAACCCGATGGACCAGCGCTGCCCGGCCTGGTCGATCTTCAACGACTGTTCAACCCACTCGGAATTCACAGCCGCGGCCGCCGCGTTGATCCCTTCGGACGGGGGTTCGACCGAACCCTTCTGGGCGATGGCGGCGCGCACGCTGTTCATCGAAATGTGCATCAAACTCCAGGGACGCGGGCAGACTACCAACGCGGATCTCGCCGACAATCTGATGACCGCTGACCTGAAGCGCGTGCACCGTTTTCTCGCGAACACGATCGCCGATCCGCTTACCGCGCCTGAGGCAGCGCGCATGGCGGAATCGATCCGCGCCGTGTTCAACACCAACGCGCAGGCGCTGCGTTTCCTGCCCGACGAGGGCGAGCAATTCTCCATCCGCGAGTGGATCTGCCGGCCCGAGAAGCCCGGTTCGATCCTGTTCGTGACCTCGCACTATGTCGACCTTGCGATGAACCGTGCGCTGCTCACATTGTGGATGGATATCGCCATCACCCGCATCATGACACTGCCGCGGACGCGGGGGCTGAGGACTTGGTTCATGTTCGATGAGCTGGGAGCCCTGCACCGGTTGCCGGCGATCGAGAATGGCTTGCAGACGGCGCGCGCTTTCGGCGGCGCGATGGTCCTGGGACTGCACAGTTTCGAGAAGCTGATCGATGTCTACGGCGAACAGGGCGCCAAGAATCTGGCTTCGCTCGCGCGCACCAAGCTCATTCTGGCGACCGCCGATCTCGACACGGCCGAGCAATGCGCGCGCTATATCGGCAACCGCGAAGTGCGCCAGATGGATGAGGCGTACAGCTATGGATACAACCAGACGCGTGATGCTTCCACGCTGACTCCGCGCAAGCAGGTCGAGCCGCTTGTGATCGCCGATGACATCACGAACCTTCCGTCCATGCATGGTTTCATCAAATTTCCGGACGGATTCCCGGCCGCACGGATCAAGCTTGAATGGAGGGATTACCCAACAGTCGCTCCGGGCTTTCTCATCCGCGAGAACATTGCCCCGACGCGCCGACGGCGGGGGGGTGAACTGGTCGAGGAAGAAGGTGGGGAAGGGGGCGGCCGCGATGGTGCCGCCCAGGTCATAGAAGAGGTCGATCGGTCCAATGTCGCACGTGACCTCGCCGCAGCAATCCTGTCCGTTCCCCGAGAGGAGATGGGGCGGGACGATGGGCGCGAACGAGGCGATCCGGACCTCGATCGCGCGCGGCCGGGAGGGCAGGGCGTTGCCGGGCCGAACGGTACACGCGGGCGAGGGCAGGTGCCTGGAGAGCGGGAGGGGCGCGAGGAAAACGACCAGCGGCCGCGCGATCGCGCCGAGCCGGGCAGGACGCGCGGACCGGAGATCGAGGACCAGACGCTGCGCGAATTGCGCGAAGATTACGGTCCAGACAGATCCGCCGATCACGACGATATGGACATGGGGATCTAGGCGATGCTGTCGATCGCGGCGGTGCGCTCGGCTGGCGGCGCCGCCGGCTATTTCGCCAAGGACAATTACTACACGCTGGAGGAATCCTCCGAGGCGAGCAGCTGGGCGGGAGAGGGCAGTGCCGACCTTGGTCTTGCCGGCGACGTCGGCAAGGAGGGCTTCGAAAAGATCCTCAACGGAGAGCTGCCAGATGGTGAGAAGGTCGGCCAGGTAGAGAACCGCAGGCCGGGTCTCGACATGACCTTTTCGATGCCGAAGTCAGCCTCGGTCATGGCCTATATCGCCGGCGACAAGCGTATCCTTGCGGCCCATATGGAGGCGGTCAAGGCGACGATGAGCTGGGTCGAAAAGAACCTCGCCGAGGGCCGCAAAGATATCGACGGGCGCAAGGTGCCGATCCGCACCGGCAATCTCGTCTATGCTCTATTCCAGCACGACACGAGCCGCGCGCTCGACCCGCAGGGCCATATCCATGCCGTGATCGCGAACCTCACGAAGATGCCCAATGGCAAATGGCAGGCGCTCCACAACGGCGCGCTCTGGAAGAACAACAGCGTTATCGGTTCGATCTACCACGCCTTCTTTCGCGATCGGATCGAGAAGCTGGGTTATGAGGTCACTTCGACCGGGAAGCATGGCACCTTCGAGATTGCCGGCGTCGCCAAGGAGGTGCTCGAGCTGTTCAGCCAGCGGCGCACGGTCATTCTCGGCAAGGCGCTCGAACTCGGCATCAGGACCGCCGAGGGTCTGCGGGAAATCACCAAGAACACACGCGATCCCAAGCTCAGCATGGGCGATCGCGAAGTGCTGCGCCAGGAATGGATCGACAAGGCCGCGACAGTCGGATTCGACGGCAAGGATCTGATGGCGGCGGCGATCGAGCGCATAACCCGCAATCCGGACCGCGGTATCATGGCGCGGGGCTATGAAGCGGTCAGCGAGGCCATCCGTTCCGCGCGCGGGATGGTGGCCAACTTCCTCCGCCCCAACGACCCCCTTGTCGACCGCGGCCTTGCACGGCTCACACAATCACCGGTCGAGGCCCGCGCGCAGCTCGCGGTTGCTTCGGCGGTCCGGATCCTTTCGCAGCGCGAAGCGGCCTGGGAACTCAATGTGCTGGCGAAGACTGCGCTCGACCTGCGCCTCAAGGGCGTGACGATCACCCATGTCGAGAGCCGGATCGGGAATTTGCTGGAGAAGGGCACCCTGATCCCGGGCAAGTCGCATCGTCATGACGGGATCGTCACCATGGCAACGACGCCCGAAGCAATCCGTACCGAAGAAGCGATCATCTCCGAAATGGAGAAGGGCAGGGGCATGGTCTCGCCAATTATCGACGCGGCCGATGCGCCCGCGCGCCTGCAGGCAGCCTCGAAGGTGACGCTCAATGCCGGCCAGCTCGCCGCGGGTGCGATGATCGTGTCATCGCGCGATCGTATCGTCGCTGTCCAGGGTATCGCCGGGGCCGGCAAGTCGACGATGCTGCAAGCGGTGGTCGAGGTGGCACATGCTGCGGCGAATATTGCAAAGACCGAGGGGCACAATGTCCTGGGACTGGCCTTTCAGACCAAAATGGTGCGTGATCTCCAGGAGGGGATCGGCGCTCCCAGCCAGACGATCGCTTCCTTCCTCCTGCGCCACCAGCATGTTTTGCACCGGCAGGAGGGGCCACGATATGAGGCAGCGCGCGAAGCGCTCAAGAATACCGTACTGCTTGTGGATGAGAGTTCCATGGTGTCCAGCGAGCAGACGATGAAGCTGGAGCGGATCGCCAACCTACTGGGCGTGGAGAAGCTCGCCCTGATTGGCGACCGGCAGCAAATATCCTCGATTGACGCGGGCAAGGCCTTTGCACTGGTACAGGCGGCGGGCGTGACCATCGCCCGAATGGACGAGAATCTTCGCCAACAGGGGGATATTCTGCCTGTTGTCGCAGCGCTCGCCGATCGCGGCCAATCGGGTGAGGCCATCAGGGTCCTTGGCGAAAATGTGATCGAGGATAAGGACCATATCGAGCGTGCAGCCGATATGTGGCTGGAGTTGGCGCCCGAAGAACGTGAAAGAACGGCGCTCTTTGCATCCGGCCGCGAGGCGCGAGAGCATATCAACATGCGAATCCAGGAAGGGCTGACCGCAGAGGGGACGCTTGGCAAGGACAGTCTTGCGCTCACGATATTCGAGCGCGTGAACCTCACCCGCGAAGAGCTGCGCTACAGTCAAAACTGGCGGGCGGGCCTCAAGCTCGACGTTATGTTCCGGACCGACGAACTCGGGCTCGGCAAGGGCCTTTATGACGTCGTGAAGGTTCAAAAGAACGGGAAGATCGAGCTATCCGACGGAAAACGTCGGTTCCGGATCGACCCGCAAAAGCTCTCGCCGCATGCCAGCGAGGACCGGCTCGGCCTCTCGGAACCAAAATCGATCGCGATCCATGAAGGCGAGACAATCCGCTGGACCGCGAACGACAAGGCGCGCGGGCTCGACAACAGCGCACTGGCGAAGATTATCGGAATCGGCGCGGCGGGCGTGACCATCGAGACGACGTCGCGCGAGCAGCTCACGCTGCCGCACGGCGATCCGATGCTCTCTCGCCTCGATCTTGCCTACGCGCTGAACATGCACATGGCCCAGGGCATCACCGTCGACAAGGCGATCGCGGTCATGTCGTCCTTCGAGCGGTTCCTCTCGAACCAGCGGCTGTTCAACGTCACAGTGACGCGTGTGCGCGAGGCGCTGATGCTTGTCGTCGATGACAAGGATCGTCTCATAGCTCAGATCGAGCGCACGCCGGGGAACAAGACGTCGGCCCTCGAGACGACCGGGAAGATCGATGTCGACGGGCGAAGCGAGCAATCGGCGGAGATGTTGGCGGGTATGCTGGGCGAGACGGTGGATTTCGACCCAGGCGAAATCCCGCTAGACGATCTCGCGGCGCCGATTGAGGGCTGGTCGCCAGATAATCCCAAGGGTGACAAGCCGGCGACCGAAGGGCAGGGGAAAGAGGCGAAGCCGGGGAGCGACCTTCGGGCACCCGATCCTGACCCCATCGATCTCGACAGTCTGCCGCCGCTACCCGAGCGCACCTTGGGGCTAGACCTGTGAGCGGGCGTGAGCGATCAGGCGCCAGGCGTGGCATGCATCTCCTCGGGCGCGTAAAGTGCCATATGCGACTCTCCAGACGCGCGGGAGGGGCGCTGGTCCTTGGTTTGCTACTTGGGTCCGCCATGCTCTCTGGATGCAACAATGATGCGGATGCGCAGGGAGCGAGGGGCACGCCTTGCTCACGCCCTTACGTCTATGACGGAGATTACATTCGGTGCGACGAGTTCGGGCGTTCACGGCTATACGGCATAGATGCGCCCGAAATGCCGGGGGCCTGCCGGCCCGGCCGGAACTGCGTGCCGGGCGACCCCTACGACAGCCGCGACAATCTGCGCGCGCTGGTTGCGAAGGGGAACATCATGTGCCGTCAGCTTGACACCGACCGCTACGGGCGGCCGGTCCTGCAGTGCTGGAACGAGGACGGCGATCTCGCCTGCCAACAGGTGGCGGCGGGGCAAGCTGTCCCGCGTTATGGTCGTTTGGAGTGCCCGCCGAGCTATCAATCAAGCTCGCCGGAGTAGCAGCGATGCCAGGTCGCACGTCGCAGGGCATGTATCGCTTTGCTTAAAGCTCTCCCACCCAAGCGCGTTCGGATGCCGCAAGCCATTCGACGGCCAGCTCAAAAGTTTCGGGAAGATCGTCAAGCGGTTCGGGCCACTTTATGCGTTCGCCATTGCGGTAAAGCCCGCTATGCGCTTCGCGCAAGTCCAGCAGGGCCTTGCAGACAACCTTCGTCCATTCACTATCGCGAGCAAGCTGACCTTGAGGCAGGAGCCTCAGGCGCTCCTCTAAATTCTGCACCGCTTCGGTAAAGGATCCCCCCGTCACGACAGGGAGCCAATTTGCGGAGAAGACGTAATCCATCGCTGGAAAGAGGATTTGATCCTCGCTGTCCCACGAAAGGTCGCGCACAATATCAACATGGTCCTGCCAAAATCCGAGCGCGGCCCAGACACCCTTTCCATAGTGGTCCTGCCAGCTCTGGAAGGCATAGCCTTCTTCCGTTACGAGTTTGTCGATAAGTTCAAAGGTCATAGCGCCCCCTCTTGGTGATTGACCATATCGCCGATGACGAGGCTGTCATATCCCATATTCAAGTCTATCATGCCGAGTTTCAGCGGTTTTCTTTCCGGAATGTCCTTCCGTAGATGATCGCATCATATGTTCAATTGCGCTATAGTTCGGTCCATGACCGAACTCGATCCTCATACGCTTCGCGTCGCCGCCTCGCTCGTGCGCTCGCGCATCGACAGCCTCAAGCGTGATCCGCGTATGGACGGTCTTCAGCGCCTCGGAGCGCACCGAACGCTTACCCAGCTTGCGGTCGATCTCGAGGTGTCTGCCGAACATGTCGGACCGCGCCGCCGCCGCACGACATGACGCCGACCCGCCTTTTCGGGGTGATTTCCGCGTTTAGCCTGCGTCGGCGTCGTTTGGCGGCGCAAAGGCTGGTGTGAGAACAGAGCGCTTTGCGCGAGGCGCCCGGGCTGGGCCGCGTTCCTGCGTGGGACTGCCGGCCGCTGGCCCCTTTTTCGTCCTGGCTGCAGGAGCGGACGCTACCTTCGGCTTGCGGCCGAGACCAATCTTCTTGGCGAGCGCGCGGCGCTTTTCGGCATAGTTGGGCGCTACCATCGGGTAGTCGGAGGGCAGGTTCCACTTGGTGCGATATTCGGCTGGCGTGAGCTGATAGTGCGTCATCAGGTGCCGCTTCAGCATCTTGAGCTTCTTGCCATCCTCGAGGCAGACGATGTGGTCGGGCTTCACCGAAGCCCGGATCGACACTGCAGGTTCCTGTTTCGCTTCCGGCACTGTATCGGCCTTGCCGAGACGTTTTAGCGCATCGTGCACATTCTGGATCAGCGACGGCAGATCACTCACGGCAACACTATTGTTGGTGACATGCGCGGCCACGATGTCGGCGGTCAACGTGATGAGTGTGCTGTCGCGTTCGGTTGCTTCGGTCATGCTTTGCTGGCTTTCCAGGCTAGGCAGAGAGGATCGGTGAAGCCGTGTGGCTAGCGGGAAGTGGCGTGCTTCGCAATAAGCGTCGCAACGTCCCGCTTCATGGAGAATTCTGCCTGAAGCGCCCACTTTTTGAGGCAGCAACAAATGACATCTATGTCACTTTACCACCAAAGCCCTGAGCTAAAGTGACATAGGTGGCAAAGGCGGTTCGCCGGTCTGCATGAGCAATTGGGGGATTCACAAGAGTCCCGCTTTGTGCTTGATTCGTTCCATGTTCCAGCAGGATCTCTTCGCATCGCCGGCCTCCCAGCCAACGACAAGCATGCCGGACATAGTCCGCACGATCGCGGAGCATTCCGCGCGGCCGCGCTACACCTTCATGGTGCTGGACCTTATTGCACGTGTCGCCCGGCCGAACGGGCAGGCGGGCCCTCTCGTTCGAGAAGGCGAGGCGTTGGTGCCGATCCGGGAGTGGCTGGCTGCGGCAATCGCGCCGAGCGGCGCGCGCTATCATCATCGCCGCATGACCGCGGACAAGGTACGGGCGGCGCTCGAGGCCAAAGGGGAATTGCCGGATGACCGGGACGAGGCCGAGCGTCTCGTTGACGCACAGATCGGTGAGCGCATCCGGGAAACCGGCATGACGGCGATCAGCCGCGCGGTATCGGAGCTGGTGCGGGCAGGGCTCATCAAGCGCCATTACCAGGGCTGTTGGGTCGACCACGAGAACCGCGGCGCTCAGCGTCATGCGGTCTATACGGTGACGGACCCCGTCCGCGCCGCGCTCCAACCGAGCATCGCCACCAGCGAAAATCAGCGCAAACCCTATGTGCGCGGTGCGCACGGTCAACCTCGAACGGCGGCGGCGCGGTAGGTTCTTAAATGCCCTTAGCCTTTGGGTTCGCCGGTCTCGCTGGGGCGAACGCGCCGTGAGGTCTTCGCCTTGAGAAGCTTCACCGTTCTGGAATCTCGTGTTCCGCCGAACCAGCGGTCGAGTGCTGCCGCGATCAGGGGATGAGTGCTGGCGGCTTCAAATAATGTCAGCGACGAGTGAAGCTTCATCGCGTCGACCGTGCCGAACACGGCAATCGGATCATTGGTTGCCAGGTCCTGTAAGGCTGTGACGCATTCGATATACCGTGGCCCCAGGACCGGATGATTGAAATAGGCTTGTGCCTCATCCAACGATTGAAGCGCGAACTGCCGTGAAGTCGAGCTTTGCCCCAGGCCCGAGAGCTGCGGGAAAATCCACCACATCCAATGGGTGACCTTCTTGCCACGGCGGATTTCGGAAAGTGCCGGCGCATAAGTGAGCGTCTGCATCTCGACGAAACGTTCGGACACGTGATTGGCGGTCATAAAGGCTCCAGCGACACCTGGGCCGCGAGCGTATCGACTAGCACCTTGATGACGAAATTAGAGAATTCGCCGTTCATGGCTGGGCCACTTCGCCGGAGGGCGGAGGCAGTCTGTCCAGCTTGGCAAGGAAGAAGCGTTCGCTCCAGAGATCGACCGATTTGAGTTCGGCCGGGCGCAGGAAACGGCGCACATCGTCGGCAGCACCCTTCCAGTCGATCTTCGCGATCGTGTTCCCCAGCGCTTCGTTCAGCCACGCCATGTCGACGGCGATGCGATCATCGCCCGCCCAGGGGCCGGCTTGGATGAGCGCCGTGCGCAGAAGCGGCAGATTGGGCGCTACTCCTTTGGCGACATACCAGGAGAAATCGAACCAGTCCCTGCCCTTGAGAAAGCCCCGACAAAGGAGGGCATGAATCTTGAGCGCGAAGTTGGATGCCAGATCCTGGTGGCGAACCTCATGGTCTGCCGGGAAGTCGAGGAAGGTCGACGCCTCAGTGGAGCCCGCAGGCGGGTTGACGTCGATCTCAAGCTTGATCCGGATCGTCTTTGGCTTGCCCGTTCCGGCGAAAGACAAGTCGAGCTGGCTCGCGATGGAATCGTTCTTGATCAGCGCCTGGCGGATAGTCTTGTCCATCTTCGCCTTGGGCAGCGCATCGAGCTTCAGCCCGAACTGGCCGAACACCTCGATCAGCGTCTTGAGATAGGGCGTCCAGTCGAAATCCGGGTCGGGTTCCCGCAGCAGGAAGTCGAGATCCTCGGAGAAGCGCGGCAGGCCGTGGAGGATGCGCAAGGAGGTGCCGCCCTGGAAGAGCGCGACGTCGAAGAAGTCGCTGCGCCAGAGGGCATAGAGCGCGATTTCCTGGAGGATTTCCTTGACCGCGTTCTCTTCCTCGAGCGCGTTGGCGGCATCGTAGCGGCGCAGTCTCTCCTGGATGATGTCAATCATATGCTGACGGTCCATTCCTGGCCGTCAGCACGGCGCTTTCGAGCGAGGCGAGGAAGGTGCTCACCGCCTTGTGCTTGTAGACCGGTTTCAGCTTGGCGAAGTCCTTTCGCCGGAGCCCGAGGAGCATGTCTTCGTCGACCCGCATGCCATCGGTCAGCCACTCGATTCCCGTCCACTGTTCCTTCCGCAGGGCGACCAGATCCAACAGGGCCCTTAGCGGCTGCGCGACGAAAGCGGTGAGCTTGCCCACTTGCACCCGATCGACGCCGGTCAGAAAATGATAATCCGCGATTGCGAGCGGATGAAAACTGAAGGGTCCGAAATCGGGCGTTTCAAAGCGGAGTGTCTTGCGGCCGGGCGACACGCTCGCGGTCACGAAGACCGCCTCGGGGATCCAGCCATGATGGGCGAGCGCGCTTTCGAACGAGACATAGCTGCCCGGTACGAGAGCTTGCGCAACGGGGAAGGGATGGATGGCCTCGCTGCGATAGCGCTTGCCCAGCAGATAGGTGCCGCGCTTCACGCGAAGCAGGGAGCCATCCTTGAGCGCGCGGTTGACGAGGCCGTAGCGCCGCGCGTCACCGCCACCCAGCAGATTGCCGAGCTGGCGCTCGCTGAGGATATGATCGGCCAGACCCGCTGCTGTGACCTGTTGTGCCAAGGATGACATGAAATTCCTGATACTTCCAATTTATGAAAGTTTCCAGAATTTTCTTGTCCTGGATATCGTAGAGCAAGAGGGGCAACCGCAGGTAAGGCATATATCGCCGAGCCTGATCGATTCAGGTGGCTAGCGTGTAGCCCGACAAGCGCGAGAACTCCCTCGCAGTCGCTTGGACTTTCGTGGCATCAATGCCCATCACTTCGACGAACTGCCGTTGCAGATCGGGGCTGACTTCCAAGAAGAAGGAGAACACGGGCGCGTTGAAGTCGCTGGCGCTCTTGGGGTCGGCGATCAGCGCGGCGAGTTGACGCGCGGAGAGGTTCGCTCCGTAAGGAGCGTTCACCGTCGCCAACACCAAGCTTGCCGCCTTTGCCATCTCAAACCTGTACCATGATCCTGTCAGTCACACCGCGTATATAGCCGTGGGCATTATCAAACTAGCATTACAGTTGCATTTTTGATTGAACTCTGGATCAAAAGGTCTCCATGGTTTGGAGGCTGTGGATGACGGGTGCATCGATCGAAACGACGCTGGAACTGTGAGGTCCTCGCTGCGGGACGTAAAGAGCCGCATGCGCGGATTGTTCACGCAGTAGCGAGTTGCGGTGTCGGCGAATCTGTTTCTGGACGGTTTGTTGAGCGATGAGCGCCGCAAGACAGGCTGACCTCGATCGCAAGGTGGAGGCTGACGGCCATCACCTCGTGCCACTCACCTCCCAAGCCGTTGCGGTGCTCAGGGTGCTATGGCCGCTCACCGGCAACGGCGAGTTGCTGTTCCCTAGCAATCGCCACACGCATCGGTCGATGAGCGAGAACGCGGTCGGCTACCTTCTCAACCGTGCCGGCTATCATGGTCATCACGTGCCGCGCGGCTTACGTGCCGCTTTCTCGACCATCATGAACGAGTGGGCCGAGCGGCAAGGCAAAAGTCATGACCGCAAAATCATCCACTTGATGCTAGCCCACGTTCCGAAAGAGAAGGTCGAGAGTGCTTACAGCCGCGCCGCCTACATGCCACGCCGGCGGGAGCTAGCGAAGGTGTGGGCCGACATGTTGAGCGATAGCTTGCCCGATCCGGGCGCCCTTATCCAGCGGCCCGTGAAGGCGATCGGGTCGCAATCGCGCCGGTCGATCGCGTCGCTCGTTGACGGCGACTTCCGATTCCCGGCTCGTCGCCCCGTCGCCTAACGACGTGGCGCGGCGTCGCCCGGTTGTCACCCGCCAGAAACCGCATGACCCTTGCCGGGTTCTGCTGGCCAGAAACACATTTGGGGCTGAGAATAGGGGAAAGCGTGCCGCGCCGGCTCTGCTGATTAGATAGATTTGCGTTGCTGGAACCCGGATTGGGATCATCTCGCGACAGGCGCGCCGCACCTCGGGAACGCCCTCGCAGACGACGGAGCCCAGAACAGCACCTGCAGGGTTGCAGATCATATTCGCCGGCGCGCATCATGTCGCCATGGCCCCGAAACGAGACGTGGAAGCTTTATACGATAATCCCCATCTGTCTGGCACGTTTGACGGCTTGCGCGCGACGGCTCACACCGATCTTTCCATAGATTCGATTGAGGTACCATTTCACAGATCCCTCTGTGAGCCCGACGGCATCAGCTATCTCACGATTAAGTTGACCGTTGCCGACGCGTCGCAAGATATCGACCTCACGTTCGGTAAGCGCGTCGAGCGCAGAAATCAGGTCGCTTTCGCCGAAGAACCGGTCGGTCTTGGCGGCGTTGGATGGCAAATTGCCTTGTTCGCCGTTCCACCGCTGGACCAGCATCGCTAGATAGCCGTCGAGACTCGACCCCTCCTCTCCCGTGGCGCCGTCGACGCCGCGCCCCGCGAGGAGCGACATGACGACTTCGCCGCCGTCGAGAAAGCTGCGTACGAGTCCGGCGTCGCGACCGTGCAGCGCCGCCCCGAGCAGCGTGCGACGCGCCTGGCTGCGGTCGCCGTTCAATGCCTCCAAAGTCGCCGCGCGTACGCTCCATCGCACTGCCGCGGTTCGCCAGCCGCCTTTCAAGTAGAGATCCGCCCAGCGGCTGGCGACTACTGCGGCGTTGGCGAACTCGCCTCGCGCTTGCGCAAGCCGGACCGCCAGCAGCGCTCTTGCCTCATCCAGCAGCGATTTCTGAGCGGCGGGGAAATGGTCCTTCAACTCGGTCGAGACGTCACCTCGGCGAACGAAACGACCGATGCGATCCAGCCTGCCTTCGAGTAGGTAATGCCGAGCCGCTTCGGCAGCGACAGAGAGGCGGAGCCGTTCGAAACCATGCGCCGACGCGAGCGCCGCTGCATCGGCGAGGAGGTGTTCCACGATCTGCGTTTCTTTGCCGATCTGACGCAGGCGAACGGCAACCATCAGGCTCGCCACGCGCTGGTCGACATAGCCTAGCCCACGGCCGAGCTCCTCGTAGGTAGCGATAAGCCGCGCGGCCTCGGTACGGTCGTCCCTCTCGTAATGGACTTCCGCCATGAGCAAGCCTGGGATCGCCGCGAGCTCCGAGGTCTCACCCGCCAATCGCTGGGCCGAAGCCATGGCGAGTTCGAGCGCCGGCAATGCGCGCGACAGGTCCCCGCGGCGAAGGAGCGCCAGTCCGACCACCGAATGGTGCCAGATCCGAACGAAGATGCTGCCGGTCCTGCGGTAGTGCTGCTGCGCTTGTGCGTCGAGATCGTCGATCTCGCATCGGGCCGGCCGCTGCAGGCCGTGATACAGATGCGACGTGTAGACTGTGCCGAGAATGTAGTGATCGGAGATGGGTTCCGCCGTTTCGAGCTGAGCAAGCAGTTCTCTCGTCTCGGTCATCCGGTCGGTGAACAGCGCGAGCATCATTTCGCGATGGATTTGCAGGAATTGCAGCGATGCGCGATCGGTGCGATCGTCGACGCCGGCCTCGTCGAGTTGCCTCAGGCGGTCTCGGCTGGCGGCCAGGACGTCTTCCGCCTCCGAGAAGCGCCAACTGATGATCAAGAGCCAGGCCTGCGTGAAAAGGATGTGGGGGAACTTGTTGAGCGCCGCGGCGGGTAGTTGTTCGGCGAGTCCGACGAACGATCGTAGCTCTCCGCTGTAGAACATCGATTGGCAACGGCGATCGAGGATCAGCGCTGCGAGGTAGGGGTCGTTCGCGAGCATCGCATGTTCGAACGCTTCGGGGAGCAGGTCGTTGTCAGCGAACCAGCGTGCGGCTTCTCCGCACCGCCGCGCCATGCCGCCGGGCTCACGCGCCTCGAGTCGACGCTTCAGAAAGTCGCTGAACAGATGGTGATAGCGATACCACTGCCCGTCCTCGTCGAGCGCGACCAGAAACAACCCCGCCGATTCGATTTCGGCGAGAAGGCCGGCAGCGTCCTTGTTACCCGTCACTGCGTTCGCCAACGACGCGCAGACACGACCCAGACACGCCGTCGAAAGAAGAAATTCCTGCACCTCTGGTGAGCGATTGTTGAAAACCTCTTCGGCGAAGAAGGCGGCATATTTTCGCCGGCTTCCCTTCTCCGGTTCCAGCAACGGCACGTCGTCGCCGTCGGCGATGGCGAGGCTGAGAAGCCGCAGGCCGGTCGCCCAGCCTTCTGTCGACGCGTTGATCCGGGCGATGTCGTCCCGCGAGAGATGAGTCTGGCCGGCCTGCTGAAGAAACGCTTCGGTCTCCTCGTCGGCGAACCGCAGGTCGTGTTCGTAGAGCTCGACCAGCTCGCCTCGCGACCGCAGCCGCGCCAGCGGCAGGTCGTGCACCTCGCGCGACCCCATGATGATGTGAGCGTTGCCGGGAAGGTCGCGCAATAACGCGACGAGCGCGCTCTTCGCCTCCGACCGCAATAGAAAATGGAGATCGTCCAAGAAGATGAAGACGTCGCTGTCGATCGTCGCGATGGCGTCGCTGATCGCCGCGACCAGCACGTTGTTGGCCGCGAATCCTTCGGCCGACAGCAAGACCTTGATCTCCTCGATCGTGACGTCGGCCGCTTCCAGCGCTTTCGCCAATGCCTCGAACAGATCGCGCGAATCTCCGATCGTCGCGTCGATCGGGACCCATAAAGCTATTCCCCGTTCCTTGCTCAGCCGCCGATACCACTCGGCGAGCAAGGTGGTTTTCCCATAGCCGGCGGCGGCTTGCACTAGCGTGACCTTGGCGTCCCGGATCGCCGACTCACGATCGAGCAGCCGCTCGCGCTGTACGAGGAGCGCGGAACTCGCCGGCGGCCGATACCTAACGCGGGCGGTACGCATCACGCATTTCCGGAAAAAACGTCCTTACCAACCTTCGTTAGGTGACCGGGGTGCCACGCGGTCGTTAGCCTGTCAATTGCATGAAGTTCCTGACCGGTCGCTGACCTCATCAGGGAGAGTCGCGCAACGCAGCCAGACGCCAAGATCTGGCCAGGAGGGGATAGACAATGGCTGACCAGATCACGGATACCGTTTGCCCGCGCCGCCGTCTTCGCATCGGCGGTCTGCACCAGCTGCTGCTCTGCAGCGCCATGGCGATCTTCCCGGCTTCGGGCGCTTTCGCGCAGGCGACACCGGGGCCGGACGCCCCCGCGCCGCAGACTGGCACTACGGCAGCCCCCCAGACGAGCGAGGCCGACGAGGATTCGCTGACAGGCGACATCATCGTCACCGCGAACCGGCGCAACGAGAGCGCGCAAAGGACCGCGCTTTCCATCACGGCGTTCAATGGTGACCAGTTGACGCGTCTGGGAGTGACGAACGCGAGCGACATCGCGAAGATCACGCCGGCGGTCAGCATATATCAGATCCATCCGTCGGTCACGAATATCAACATCCGTGGCGTGTCGCAAAACTACTTTGCCGACCATCTGGAGGCGCCGATCGCCGTCTATGTCGACGATGCCTATATCGGCTCGACGAGCGCGATCGGCGTGCGCAGCTATGACCTCGAGCGCGTCGAAGTGCTTCGCGGACCGCAGGGCACCCTGTTCGGACGCAACGCGACCGGCGGCCTCATCCAATACGTGTCCAAGGGCCCGACCGAAACGCTGAGCGCCTACTTCCAGGTCACCGGCGGCGGCTATGAATATGGCAACGGCTTCGTGCAGACCGAAGGTGCGATCGGCGGCCCGATTGCTAACGGCGTTCGCGCGCGCTTCTCGTTCGCCACCAACAACGACGAGGGCCCCTGGCACAACGGCGTCGGGGCCAATCCGGGTAACACCAACGAATATGCGGCGCGTCTCCAGTTCGAATTCGACCTGGGCCCGAAGACGACGCTGAAACTGATCGGCTCCACCGACCTCAACCGCGACTCGCGTGGCGCCGCCTACACGACGCAGGCGGCGGGTGTCGGGCCGAACCAGCTTGGCTTCCCGCTCGCCCCCAATCAGATCGGCACGTACGTGAATCTGGCGGCGTTGCCGACGCTCGCCTTCATCAATTCGCCCTGCGCAGGTTGTGATCTGACCGGCTACCGCCAGGGATCGAACCCGTTCCGCATCAATTTGAGCAATCCCGGCGAGTTCGATCGCAGCATCTACTCGATCACCGGCAAACTCACCCATGATTTCGATGGCGTGACCCTGACTGGGGTCAGCAACTACCAGAACATCAAGAAGATATTCTCGCTCGACAGCGACGGTGGTCCGTCCCATCTGTTCGATTACGGCACCGAGATGAAATATGATCAGTTTTCGCAGGAGCTGCGGCTAAACGGCAGCTCGTCAAAGCTGAAGTGGGTGACAGGTGCCTACTATCTCGACATGAATGGTCGCTACGGCGTCGATGGACTGTTCGACCTCGGTCCCTATATCGGGCTCACCTGCACCGCTCCGGCCTGCACCGCCGGCTCGCCGGTTACGGATGCCTTCCGCGCCGACTACACGCTCAAGGTCCATAGCTGGTCGGTGTTCGGGCAAGCGGACTATTACGTCACGCCCGAATTCTACGTCACCGCGGGGCTCCGCTACACGCACGATCGCAAAAAATTCGACTATCGCTGGCGCGACCAACTCGGCTTCCAGACGGTGCTGACGGGCGGACCGGCGAACGTCGTCTACAATCCATCGACTGACCCGACCGCGGACCGATCCTTCAACAACGTGTCGGCCAAGGCGCAGTTGAACTACGCGCCCGACGCAAACACGCTTTTCTACGCCGGCTATACCCGAGGGCATAAGGGCGGCAACTGGTCGGGTCCGATCTTCCCGCCGATCGATGTCTCCTCGCTTCCACACAGGCAGGAGGTTCTGACCTCCTACGAAGCGGGCGCAAAGATCAGGTTCCTCGACGGCCGCGCGACGCTGAACGGATCGGTGTTCTACTACGACTATAAGGACTATCAGGCGTTCGCGATCGTCAATCTCGTTCAAAAGATCTTTAACGTCGACGCGACCAACTATGGCGGCGAGGTCGAATTCAAGGTCAATCCGACCCGCGGCCTCGACCTGGCGGTGTCGGCCGCCGTCAGCCACAGCAAGGTGAAGGACGTCCCACTACCCGACGGCGCGTTGGCGGATCGCGAATTGCCCAACGCCCCAGGACTCTCGCTGACCGGGTTCGCGCGGTACTCCTTCGACGCGCTCGGCGGTAAGCTCGCCGGCCAGGCGAACGTCAACTATGTCGGATCGCATTATCTGACTGCACTCAATGAACCGACCAACTTCCAGAAGGCGTATACGACGGTCGACTTGCGGGTGGACTACACCTTCCCGGGCGATCGTTGGAACGTCGCCGCCTTCGTGCGCAACGTGAACAACGAGAAGTACCGCATCTGGGGTCTCGACGTGTCGGCGTTGAGCTACGCGGCGAGCATCTACGGCCAGCCTCGCACCTTCGGCGTGACGCTCGGCTGGAAGTATTGAACCACCCGATGTCTCCCTTTTATTTCGCAAGAGATCCACGACATGGCAACGCAACCATCCGGCTCACCCCCGACGACTGACATCGACCTGTTCGCGGACGAAACCCTGCTCGACCCGTACGAGTCTTATCGAACCTGGCGAGACGCCGGTCCTGCTGTATGGTCGACCAGACACGAGGTCTGGATCCTGTCTCGGTTCGACGACGTCAAGCGCGCGTTGGCCGACAACGAGACCTACATTTCGGGCAAGGGCGTCGGCCTGTACGGACCTGCCAATGAGGCGCTTGAGGGTACGGTGATCGCCAGCGATCCGCCCGAACATGGCGCTCTCCGTCGCGTGCTGGCCGATCGCATGTCGCCCCGCGGGATCCGTGCTCTGCAGCCCGAGGTCGAAGCGGCGGCGAACTCCCTCGTTGACAGCATCGTCGCGAAGGGGTCCTTCGACGCGATGCCCGACCTGGCTCGGAAGTTTCCGCTGATGGTGATGGCCGACCTCATCGGGCTGCCCGGAGACGATCATGGCAGCTTGCTCGGCTGGGCCGATGCCGGCTTCAACACGTTCGGCCCGGCGAACGATCGTGCAGTCTCTTCGATGCCGATCGTCGGCGAGATGTTCGGCTACATCGCGAGCCTCGACGCCGACCCGTCGAAGTTGCGCGAAGGCAGCATGGGGCGCGAGATCTACGAGGCGTCCGAGCGCGGCGAACTTAAGTTCGAGCAGTGCGGGCGTCTCATGGCGGCCTATCTGATGGCGGGACTCGACACCACCATCTCTTCGATCGCCAACGCCGTCTGGCTGTTCGGACGGAATCCCGAGCAGTGGACGATCGCAAGGAGCGACCCCGCGCGCATACCGCACGTCTACAACGAGATCCTGCGCATCGAGTCGCCAGTCCAAACGTTCCGACGGACGCTGACGAAGGACGTCCAATTGGGCGATGCGCTGATGCGCGAGGGCGACGCCGTCCTGCTGCTCTACGGTTCGGCCAACCGGGACGAACGCCATTGGCAAGATCCGGACAAGTTCGACGTGCGACGTCGCTCCGCCGATCACCTCGCGCTCGGTTTCGGGATCCACAATTGCGCGGGGCAGGGCGTCGCCCGTCTCGAGGCGCACTCGCTGCTCGCGGCGCTGGCGCGCAAGGTCGAGCGGTTCGAGGTCGGGACGCCGAAGCGCCACCTGAACAATCTGATCCGCAACTTCGACAGTCTGCCCGTGACGCTGGTGCCGGCAGCGGAGATGGAAAATGCCTGAGAAGCCCCGTGTTCTCCTGATCGTCACGCAGGATACCAAGAAGATCGAAGGCGCGTTCCTTCGCGACTGCCTGGAGGAAGCCGGCTGCGAGGTCATCCACCTCGATCCCAGCGTCCGCCAGACGGTCGGCGGCGCCGAAATCGGACCTGACGAAGTCGCCGCGGCCGCCGGGAAGTCGATCGAGGAGATCCGGGCGATCGGTCACGAGGGCAAGATCCAATTGGAGATGATCGCCGGCGCGACCAAGCTGGCGCTTGCCCGCCATGAGCAGACTCCCTTGTCGGGGATCATCTCGATCGGCGGGTCTATGGGCACGACCCTGGGTACCGCGGTGATGCGCGCGTTCCCCTACGGCATGCCGAAGGTGATGATCTCGACCCTGGCCTCCGGGTTCACGGTGCCGTTCGTGGGCATCAAGGACATCGTGATGCACAATTCGGTGTGCGACATATCCGGCATCAACAGCATCACCCGCGACGTGTACCGCAACGGCGCGTTCGCCGTGGCCGGCATGGCGCGGCATTACGCGCCCGGCGTCGCCGAGAACAAGCCGCTCGTCCTCGTGAGTACGCTCGGCACGACCGAGAAGGGGATGCGCCGCCTGCGCGAAAGTCTCGAAGCCGACGGCTACGAGGTGATGGTGTTCCATACCACCGGCATGGGCGGCCAGACGCTCGACGCGATCGCCTCCGAGCGGGATGTCGCCGCCATCGTCGACATGTCGCTGGTCGAAGTGAACGACCTTTTGCACCAGGGAATCTGCAGCGCGGGGCCCGACCGCTCGAAAGCGGGGCCCAAACGCGGAATTCCCGTCGTCTTCGCCCCCGGCAACATCGATTTCTATATCATGCCGTCACCGATGGCGGTCGGCGACGATCCCTTCGATGGCCGCCGGTTCCACATCCACAACGCTGCGCTCACGGCCGTCAGAACGGGTGAAAAGGACTTGGAGATGCTCGCCGATCACATGGCCGAGCTGGTGCGCGGCGCGAAGGGACCGGTACGCTTCTACGTTCCGCTTCATGGCTTCTCTAGCCACGACAGCGAGGAAGGGAAACTGCACGATCCGTCGCTGCCGCCCAAGTTCGCGGAGTATGTCGAGAAGGTCATGCCCGACAACGTCGATGTCCGCACGTTCGACGCTCATATCAACGATGCGGCCTTCGGTGACGCGCTGGCCGACGCCGTGCGCGAGATGGTTGCCAATAAGATCGAAGCATGAGCACCGAGCCCATTCTTACCCCCGAAGATGTCGCCGACATCGTCGCCATTCTCGATGGCACGTCGTACGAGCGTATCGACATCACCACGAGCCGGTTCACCCTGCGCGTCGCGCGGTCGGGTGACGGCTGGACGCAGGACTGGTCCTGGAAGCAGGATGAGGATGCCCAGGCAGCATCGGCAGGCCCGATCGAGCCGCTGTCGTCGGGCAGTGCGACCGGGGTGCCCGATGACGGCACTGTCGCCGTGCGATCTCCCTTGCCCGGCGTGTTCTATCGTTCGCCTCAGCCTGGTGCGGCGCCGTTCGTCGACGTCGGCGACACCGTCGCACCGGACACGGTCGTCGGCATTATCGAAACGATGAAGCTCATGAACCCCGTCCACGCCGGCATCGCCGGCACGGTGGCCTCCTGGTCGGTCGACAATGCCGAGCAGGTCGATAAGGACGGAGTCATTCTGCGCGTCACGCCGGTGCCGGCGTGATCAAGCGGCTCTTCATCGCCAATCGCGGCGAAATCGCGCTGCGCATCATACGAACGGCGCGTCGGATGGGGATCACCACGATCCTCGGCGTATCGGAAGCGGATCGCCAGTCGATGCCGGCGCGCGCCGCCGACGAGACTGTCCTGGTCGGGCCGGCCCGGTCGAGTGACAGCTATCTCTCGATCGAGCGCGTGGTCGCGGCGGCCCGGGCGGCTCGCGCCGACGCCGTGCATCCGGGCTATGGCTTCCTGTCCGAAAATGCTGCGTTCGCCGAAGCGCTTGCCGAAGCCGGGATAATCTTCGTCGGACCCGAGCTGGCCAGCCTGCGTGCGATGGGTGACAAGCTGATGGCACGGAAGGTCGGGATCGAGGCCGGCCTGCCGGTGGTCCCGGGCGGCGAGGCGGCCGACAAGGACGCCGCACGCGCCCGTGCCGGAGAAACCGGCTACCCGCTGTTGCTCAAAGCCGTTTCCGGCGGCGGCGGGCGAGGGATGAAGCGCGTGGACGCGCCCGAGCAGCTGGATTCGCAAATCGACATGGCGATGGCCGAGGCGCTCGCCGCGTTCGGCGATGCTCGCGTCTATGTCGAGCGCTACATCGCACGCGGCCGACACGTAGAGGTCCAGGTGCTCGGCGACGGCGTCGATGCGATCCACCTCGGCACCCGCGACTGCTCGATTCAGCGACGCTTCCAGAAGCTCGTCGAGGAAGCGCCGGCGCCGGGCATCCCGCGCGAGAAGCACGAAGCCCTGATGGAGGCCGCGGTCCGGCTCACGCGCCATCTTGGCTATCGCGGCGCCGGGACGGTCGAGTTTCTCGTCGATGCCGAGACGTTCGACTTCTTCTTTCTCGAGATGAACGCGCGCATTCAGGTCGAGCATCCGGTCACGGAAGCGATCACCGGCGTGGATTTGATCGAGCAACAATTGTTGGTCGCGGACGGCCAGCGGCTCGGCCTCGCCCAGGACGACGTTTCGATCACCGGTCACGCCATCGAGACGCGTATCAACGCGGAAGAATGGACGGCCGACTTCCGGCCGTCGCCCGGAACGGTGCAGCGGGCGGCGTGGCCTGCCGGCGCCGGCATCCGAGTCGATAGCCACATCGCGAGCGGCGACGAAGTCCCGCCGTTCTACGACTCGCTGATCGGTAAGCTGATCGTCCTTGGAACCGACCGCGCTGAAGCGGTCGAACGCCTCGACGGTGCGCTTCGGGCCATGCAGATCGAAGGGGTCGCGACCACCGTCGACCTTCACGGCCGGATCGTAGCCGATCCCCGCTTCCGCGCGGGCGGCGTCGACACGCGCTTTTTCGAAGGACTGGCACATGGCTGAAATCGGCCTCGTCGACGTCTCCATGCGAGACGGGAATCAAAGCTGTGGGGCGCGACCGGTCTGCGGTCCGCGCAGATGCTGGAGATCGCGGGGAAGCTCGACCGAGCCGGCTTCCGCGCGATCGACTTCACGTCTTCGAGCCACATGGCGGTGGCGGTTCGCTACTTTCGGGACAATCCATGGGAGCGTATCCGGCGGATGCGCGCCGCGATGCCGCGAACGCCGCTGCAATTCATCACGACTGGCCTGCGCTTCATCGCCTGGCAGCAGGCCGATCCCGACTTCATGCGGATCGTCTACCGGCGCTTGCAGGCTAACGGCATCCGTCGGTTCGTGATGCTGGACCCGATGCATGACGTCGCCGCCGTTTTGGAGGCAGCACGCATCGTCAAGGAAGAGGGCGATGCGGAGGTGATGGCCGCTCTCACCTTCACACTGTCCGACGTTCACGACGATGCGTTCTACGCCAACTTCGCCGCGCAGCTGGCGGGCAGCCCTGACATCGATCTGTTCTACATCAAGGATCCGGGGGGCTTGCTGTCCCCGGAGCGCGCGAAGACGCTGGCACCTGCGATCAAGGCGTCGATCGGCGACAAGGCGCTCGAGATCCATCCGCATTGCACGATCGGCTTCGGCCCCGTCGCGGCATTGTCCGCGGTCGAGACCGGCGCGGTCTCCGCCGTGCACGTCGGGATCGGCCCGCTCGGCGACGGCAGCTCGCTGCCCGAAGCCGGTCGCATGCTCGCGAACCTCGCGGAGGCCGGTCATCCGGTACCGGTCGACGCCGGGCTGCTCTCCGAGATCAGCGACTATTGGTGGCGGCTCGCGCGGGCGGAGAAGCTGGAACCTGGCACCCCGCAGAGCTACGATGCGAGTTTTCTGCGGCACCAGATCGCCGGCGGCGTGATGACGACGACCAAGCGCCAGTTGCAGGAACTCAACCTGCTGCACCGTCTGCCTGAAGTCATCGCCGAAACCGAGCGGGTGCGATCCGAGCTCGGCCAGCCGATCATGGTGACGCCGTTCCCGCAGATGGTCATGAGCCAGGCTCTGTTCAACGTCATCGGCACGGGCCGGTATGCCCAAGTGTCCGATCAAGTGCTCCGCTACGTGATGGGGAAATTCGGTCGGCCGACGCGGCCGGTCGATCCCGTGGTCGAAGCCGCGATCCTCAACCGCAACCGGGCTGCGGAAATCGCCGCGGAGCCGGATTTTCCGACACTCGCCGATCTGCGCCGCCGCTTCGGCGCGTCCATGGACGACGAGGAATTCCTGCTGCGTGCGGTGATGCCCGGCGAGCAGGTCGATGCGATGCTCGCGGCGGGGCCCAGCTTGGCGCGGTACAATCCGGGGGCCGTCCCCATGCTTGAGTTGCTGCGCGCGCTCGCCGCCCGCCCGGCCGCCAGAGACATCGTCGTCGAGCGCCCGGGGTTGCGTTTGGCGCTTCACGCGGGAGACGCAATTGCCTGAGCTCTCTCCCTTGTTGGCGGACAGGATCGCCGCGGCGTCGGCGTTCGTCTTCGACATGGACGGCACGCTGGTGCTCGGCGACGCCGCGAGCGGCGGGCATCAGTCCTTGCCTGGTGCCGCTGCGCTGCTGTCCGAGTTGAGGGTGCGCGGCACGCCGTTTCGTGTTTTCACCAACGGCACGGCAAAGCCACCCGAAGTCTACGCATCGAGCCTGCGCCACGCCGGGCTCGACGTCGCCGACCACGAGATGATGACGCCGTCCACGGCCGCCGCAGCCTGGTTCGTGGCCAAGGGGATAAAGCGCGTCCGCGTCCTCGGCCTCGCGGGCGTTCAGGCGCCGTTGATCGAGGCGGGCCTCGACGTGATCGGTCCTTCGGAAAAGGCGGAAGGGGTCGAGGCGGTCTACACCGGCTGGTTTCGCGAATTCACGTTCCCGGACCTCGAAGCGGCATACAAGGACGTGTGGGCGGGCGCGATGTTGACGACCGCGTCGAACGTACCGTTCTTTGCGACAGCGGGTGGTCGCGCGATCGGCGCGAGTTATGCGATCAACGCGATGATCCGCGCAATGACGGGCAAGCGCGCCAAGGTCCTCGGGAAGCCGTCGCGCGAGGCCCTTCGCAGCGCACTGACGCTTATGAAATTGCCGGTCTCCGCCGAGGCGTCGACGGTGATCGTCGGCGACGATCCCGCGCTCGAAATGCGCATGGCGCGCTCGGCTGGGGCGATCGGTGTGGCTGTCACGACCGGGCTGTGCAGCCGCGACGACTTCATGGCGCGCGGTTCGCCGGAGCGGGCTGACGCGATCCTGCCGGGACTGCAACCGATCCTGGAGGCCCTGAACTGATGTACGTCAACCGCCGGCGGGTCACCATCGAATGGGGCGACTGCGATCCCGCCGGGATCGTTTTCTATCCGCGCTACTTCGCCATGTTCGACGCGTCCACCGCGCATCTCTTTGCAGCGGTGCTCGGAATGCACAAACGCGAAATGATCGCCAAGTTCGAGATGATCGGCTTCCCAATGGTCGACACGGCAGCTCGCTTCTTCGTCCCGAGCAAGTTCGGCGACGAAGTGACGATCGAGACCCAGGCGACGGACCTCGGCCGTAGCAGCTTCGGCATTTCACACCGCGTGTTCCGCACAGGTGGCGTGCTGGCGATCGAGGCGACCGAGAAGCGGGTCTGGGCCGGTGTTCATCCCGAAGATCCGCATCGCATCACTGGTATTCCCATTCCCGAAATCGTTCGCGCGGCGCTCGAAAGCGGGCCGCTCGAGCGTCAACCCTGACTGGAGTAGACATGTCGAAGGTAATGATCACGGTGGCGCCGACCGGCGGCATGGCGTCCAAGGCGCAGAACCCGAACCTGCCCACGCAACCGGGCGAGATCGCCGAGTCGGTGTACAAGAGCTTCAAGGCGGGCGCGTGCATCGCGGCCCTGCACGCGCGTCGGCCCGATGACGGCGCGACGTGCAACGCCGACATCTACCGCGACATCAACGAGCGCATTCGAGCCAAATGCGACATCGTCATCAACAACTCGACCGGCGGCGGCTCCAGCGGCGACATGCTCATCGAGCGCCAGGACGGCCTTTACGAGTCCAGCTTCGAGGAACGATTGAAGGGTTGCGAGGCCGGTGCCGAAATGGCCACATTCGACGGCATGACGTTCGTGGATGTGCACGGCGGGAAGGAAATTCTCGTTATCACGCCGCCTAGCCGTTGCGAGACGCTCGTCAAGCGCATGACCGATCGTGGCATAAAACCGGAGTGGGAAGTCTTCGCGCCGAACCACATCCTGCAGGACGTCACCCGCCTGATCCAGAAAGGCTATGACAAGCCGCCTTACTACATCAACATGGTCCTCGGCGCCGACAAGGGCTTCCAGGGCGCGATGCCTTACAGTCACGACGTGCTGACCGCGATGGTCGCGGCGCTTCCGCCGCAATCGATCTTCTGCGTATCGGCGATCGGGCCGGCGCAATTGCCCGCGACCACGCAGGCGATGCTGTTGGGCGGTCATGTCCGCGTAGGCCTCGAGGACAACAACTATTTCAGCAAGGGCGTGCTCGCGACCAACGAGATGCTCGTCGAGCGCACGGTGGGCATCGCCAAGGCGCTAGGACTGCAGCCGACGTCCCCCGCCGAAGCGCGCGACATTCTAGGACTCGCCCAGCGGTGAGAGCATCACGATCAACCGGCGAGGCTTCGATGACTGATTTGTCGGCGATGTTCCGTCTTACCGGCCGTACGGCGATCGTCACCGGCGCCGCTGGCGGGCTGGGGCGCGCGATCGCGGTCGGGCTCGCGGAAGCGGGCGCCGACGTCGCGGTTATGGACATCGACGCGGCGGGATTGGGAGCGACGGCCGCCGCGATCCGAACCGGCGGACGGCAGTCCATTGAGATCGTCGTCGATGTCGGCGACGAGGCGGCGGTCGAAGCAGCCTTCGCCGAGTTCGACCGCGGATTCGAGCGGCTCGACATCCTGGTTAACAATGCGGGGATCGCGGACACCGTGCCCGCGCCCCTTCACGATTGCCCCACCGATGTCTGGCATAAGGTGACCGCAGTGAACCTGCACGGTGTCTTCCATTGCGCACGCGCAGGACTGAACCGCATGTTGCCACGCCACAGCGGGAAAGTCGTCAATGTCGCTTCGATGTGGGGTCTGGCGGGAAGTTCGAGCGTCGCGCCGCTACCGGCCTATGCTGCGACCAAGGGAGCTGTCGTCAATCTGACGCGCGAACTAGCGCTCGAATATGCGCCACACGGCATCACCGTGAACGCGATCTGTCCCGGCTTCTTCCGCACGGCATTGGGTCCCTATGACGATCCAGATTTTCTCGCCGCGACGCAGGGTTTCACGCCGGCAGGGCGGATCGCCGAGGCCGACGAGATCAAGGGCACCGCGGTGTATCTCGCCTCGCGGGCGTCGGATTTCGTGACCGGTGCGACCTTGGTCGTCGACGGGGGATGCATGGCGAAATGACCGGTGCGTCGACGGATTGGTCGCTCGAGGCGATCCGCGGGCTTTTCGAGCTTCCGTTTCTCGACCTGGTGGCTCGTGCGCACGACGTGCATGGCCGACATCATGCGGCGAACGAAGTCCAGCTATCGACCCTGCTGTCGATCAAGACCGGGGGATGCGTTGAGGATTGCGGCTATTGCAGCCAATCGATCAAGGCGAAGTCGGGGCTGAAGGCCGAGAGGCTGGCGAGCGCCGACGCCGTAGTCGCCGCTGCTCGCGCGGCCAAGGCGGCCGGTTCGACGCGGTTTTGCATGGGCGCGGCCTGGCGGAGTCCGAAGGAACGCGACATGCCCGCGCTGCTTGCCATGGTGGCGGAGGTCAAGGCGCTGGGCCTGGAGACCTGCATGACCTTGGGCATGCTCGATGACGGACAGGCGGAGCGCTTTGCAGGCGCGGGCCTGGATTTCTACAACCACAACATCGACACCAGCCCCGCATATTACGATCGCGTCATCACGACGCGGACCTTCCAGGATCGGCTCGAGACGCTCGAGCGCGTTCGCGCCGCCGGCATCGCCGTCTGTTGCGGAGGCATTCTCGGCATGGGGGAGAGCCGGGAAGACCGCGTGGCATTCATCCACGCGCTCGTCTCCTTGCCCGAACCACCGCAGAGCGTTCCGCTGAACGCGCTCGTTCCCATCGCGGGGACGGCGTTGGGTGACCGGCTATCGACTTCGCAGCAGGTGCGGATCGACGACATCGAGTTCGTCCGCACCGTCGCCGTCGCCCGCATCGCGATGCCGAGGTCGATGGTCCGGCTGTCGGCAGGTCGCGAAAGCATGTCGGATGCCACGCAGGCGCTCTGCTTCTTGGCCGGCGCCAATTCGATCTTCACCGGCGATCGGCTGCTCACCACGAGCAACGCCGGAGCCGGCGCCGATGCGGACCTGTTCCGAAAACTGGGACTGACGCCGTCATCGCTGCCAGAAAGCGCCGCCGGTCGCGAGGCCGGTCGTCTCGATTATGAAATGGAGAGAATTTGATGAAGTCGCGTGCAGCCGTCGCGTTCGAAGCCAAGAGGCCGCTGGAGATCGTCGAGGTTGATCTCGAGGGACCGAAGGCGGGCGAGGTGCTCGTCGAGATCATGGCGACGGGGATCTGCCACACCGACGCCTATACCCTCGATGGCTTTGACAGCGAAGGACTGTTTCCCTCGATTCTCGGTCATGAAGGCGCGGGCGTCGTGCGCGAGGTGGGGGCGGGCGTCACCAGCGTGTCCCCGGGCGACCATGTCATCCCGCTCTACACACCGGAATGCCGCCGGTGCAAATCGTGCCTGTCGGGCAAGACGAACCTGTGCACGGCGATCCGTGCCACGCAGGGGAAGGGGCTGATGCCCGACGGGACGAGCCGGTTCAGCTACAAGGGCCAGCCGATCTTCCACTACATGGGCTGCTCGACCTTCTCGAACTTCACTGTCCTGCCCGAAATCGCCGTCGCCAAGATCCGCCAGGACGCGCCGTTCCAGACCAGCTGCTACGTCGGCTGCGGCGTCACGACCGGCGTCGGTGCGGTGACCAATACCGCCAAGGTCCAGGCGGGCGACAATGTCGTGGTGTTCGGGCTCGGCGGGATCGGGCTCAACGTCATCCAGGGCGCGAGGATGGTCGGCGCGGGCAAGATCATCGGCGTCGATATCAATCCCGATCGCGAGGAATGGGGCCGCAAGTTCGGTATGACCGACTTCCTCAACTCCAAGGGCCTGAGCCGCGAAGAGACGATCGCAAAGCTCCTCGAACTGACCGACGGCGGCGCCGATTACACCTTCGACGCCACGGGTAATACCGAAGTGATGCGGACCGCGCTGGAGGCATGTCATCGCGGCTGGGGCACCAGCATCATCATCGGCGTCGCCGAAGCCGGCAAGGAGATCGCGACGCGGCCATTCCAGCTCGTCACCGGGCGCAACTGGCGCGGCACTGCGTTCGGCGGGGCGAAGGGCAGGACCGACGTGCCCAAGATCGTCGACTGGTACATGCAGGGGAAGATCGCGATCGACCCGATGATCACGCACGTCCTCGGCCTTGAAGAAATCAACAGGGGATTCGACTTGATGCACGCAGGGCAGAGCATTCGTAGCGTGGTGGTCTACTGACATGGCCAGCTTCTTCGTCACGACGCGCGAGCGCGAAGTCATCGAGGTGGAGGGGATCGACGGACTGTCGGTCATGGAGCTCATCCGGGACGCCGGAATCGACGAACTGCTCGCCCAGTGCGGCGGTTGCCTGTCGTGCGCCACCTGCCACGTTCAGGTCGATCCGGCCGATAGCGACCGTCTGCCGCCGATGAAGCCGGATGAAGACTATCTGCTCGACAGTTCGGATCATCGCGTCGCGACATCGCGATTGTCCTGCCAGCTGCCTTTTTCCAGCGAGCTCGACGGTCTGCGCGTCACGATCGCCCCCGAGGGCTGACGGGTACCACGGTATTCGAACGCGTGGCTAAGTCCGCGCGGTCGACAGGAGACTGAGTGTGGCGGTCATTTCAGGGGATGGGATCTTCACTCGCGCGATGCTCCGGGCCAGGGACCTTGATGCCTCGGCGAGGTTCTACGATGCCGCATTGTCTCCCCTCGGGTGGAAGATCCTCGGCCCGTTCGACGACGAGAGGATGCCTTGGGACAGGAACAAGCCCGCGTTCCCGGTCGTGCGGCCCGGTACCGGCGAGGCGTCGTCAAGCGGCGTGACGATCGGGTTCGCGGCGGAAGCGACCCGGGGCGTCGACGCCTTTCAAGCGGCGGGGCTCGCGGCCGGCGGCACCGACGAGGGCGCGCCAGGACAACGCAGGCATCTGCCCGGGGCCCATGCGGCCTATCTTCGGGACCCAGGCGGCAACAGAGTGTGCGGCTATGCCTTCGGCGACGGCAACTGACCGGTGGAGGAGGTCAGCACCAACCTGGCCTTTGGCGGCGTCCAGGGCGTCTATCGCCACCCCTCCTCGGCGACCGGCACCGACATGACCTTTTCGGTGTTCGTTCCCGCCCATCCGGCGGGACAGACACTGCCGGTGGTATGGTTTCTGTCGGGCCTCACCTGTACGCACGCCAACGTGACCGAGAAGGGCGAGTACCGCAGGGCGTGCGCGGAGCTCGGCCTCATCTTCGTGGCACCCGATACCAGTCCGCGCGGCCAGAATGTCCCCGACGATCCTCTCGGCAGCTACGATTTCGGCCTGGGTGCCGGTTATTACGTCGACGCGACCGAACCCCCGTTTTCGGCGAACTATCGGATGAGATCCTATTTCGAGGAACTCTCCACGCTCGTGTTCGACCGGTTTCCCGGCGATCCGTCGCGCCAGGCGATCATGGGCCATTCGATGGGCGGCCACGGTGCGCTGACCATAGGTTTGTCCGAGCCGGGCCGCTTTCAATCGGTGAGCGCCTTCGCACCCATCGTGGCGCCGACCCAGGTGCCGTGGGGAATCAAGGCGCTCCGCGGTTATCTCGGGCACGACCGCGCCACCTGGCGATCACACGATGCCGTCGCCCTGATCGAGGACGGCGCGCGCGTGCCCGTCATCCTCGTCGATCAGGGAACGGATGATCAGTTCCTGACCGAGCAGCTGCGGCCCGATCTCCTCGAGAATGCGTGTCGCGAGGCCGGTATTCCGCTGACGCTTCGGCGCCAGGCCGGATACGATCACAGCTATTACTTCATCTCGAGCTTCATGGCGGATCATCTGCGTTGGCACGCCGCGCGACTTGGAGGCGCGGCACGATGATGCGGAGCGACCCTCGCCACTTCGACGTGGTGATCGTCGGCGCGGGACATGCCGGTTCCCAGCTCGCCATCGCGCTTCGCCAGCGCAAGTTCCAAGGGTCGATCGCGTTGCTGGGCGACGAGGGCGATCCGCCTTATGAACGACCGCCGCTTTCGAAGGAATATCTGTCGGGCGAGAAGACGTTCGATCGACTGTTGATCCGGCCGCTTGAATTCTGGGCTGTCCGCGACGTCACGCTCCTGCTGTCACGGCGGGCTGACGCGGTGGATCCCGCCGCTCGGACGCTGCAGGTTTCCGATGGCACGACGATTTCCTACGGCAAGCTCGTCTGGGCGACCGGTGGGCAGCCGCGTCGATTGACGTGTTCCGGGCACGACCTGCGTGGTGTTCACGCCGTCCGCTCTCGCGCCGACGTCGACCGCCTGATCGCCGAACTGCCGTCGGTGACTCGCGTGATCGTGATCGGTGGCGGCTATATCGGCCTTGAAGCCGCGGCGGTGCTCACCAAGCTTGGCAAACCCGTCACCGTGCTCGAGGCGCAGGACCGCGTTCTCGCGCGCGTCGCTGGCGAGGAACTGTCGCGGTTCTACGAGGAGGAGCACCGGTCGCACGGCGTCGATCTGCGTACAGGCGTGTCGATCGAATGCATCGACGAAGAAGCGGGTGCCGCGTGCGGTGTCCGGTTGGCAGACGGTTCGACGATCGCCGGCGAGATGGTCATCGTCGGAATCGGCATCGTTCCGGCGGTCGCACCATTGGTCACCGCAGGGGCGAGAAGCGCAAACGGGGTCTGGGTCGACGAGTTCTGCCGCACCAGTCTCGATGACGTCTATGCCTTGGGCGACTGTGCGGCGCATGCCAACCGGTATGCAGACGGAGCGGTGATCCGGCTGGAATCGGTTCAGAACGCGAACGACCAGGCGGCGACGGTGGCCAAGGCGCTGATGGGCGAGTTCGAAGCCTATGACGCGGTGCCCTGGTTCTGGTCCAATCAGTATGATCTGAAGCTCCAGACCATCGGGCTTTCCACTGGTTTCGATGCCACCGTCGTCCGTGGCGACCGGGCGGCACGCAGCTTCTCGATCGTCTATCTGCGCGCCAGCCGCGTGATCGCGCTCGACTGCGTCAATTCGACCAAGGACTACGTGCAAGGGCGGGCGCTCGTCGCCACAGGTGCGGTACTGAGCCCGACCCGATTGGCCGACGCAAGCGTACCGCTCAAGGAGATGGTCCCCGCAGCGTAGCCCGTCGGGGGAAACGTCCCCGCGCGCCGGTTCTTCTTGCTGTACCTACACACTCACCGCTTGTTCGAAATCTTGCCAGTCCCATCGCATCCCGACACACGATCCTATGACCGAAACAGCTCCAGTACCCACTTCGAACGGCTCCGAAGAGGCTGTTTCCCGAGCGCTCGAGGATAACCTCGAGCGGTTGTCCCGAGCAAATCGGCGCCGTCGCCTGATACTGCAGCGAGGCTCCGCTTTTTCGTCGAATGACTATATCGGTTTGAGCCGCACGCCCCGTCTGGCGCGAGCGGTCGTCGAGACGATCGGGCGCGGGGTCGGGGTCGGCTTGGGCGGCTCGCGCCTGTTGCGCGGCAGCGACCCGGAGCATGAAGCGCTCGAGCACGAGGCTGCGGCGTGGTTCGGCAGCGAGACGGCGTTGTATTTCGCGACGGGCTATGCCGCAAACGCCGCTCTGTTCGCGACGTTGCCCCAGCGCGGCGATCTGATCGTTTACGATGTCCTCATCCACGCGAGCGCGCATGAAGGCGTGAAACTCAGCCGTGCCGACGCCTTGGCGGCTGGCCACAACGATGCCGGCTGTATCGACGACGCGATTGTGCAGTGGCGCGCGGGCGGCGTGTCGGGCGGCCGTGGATCGCCGTCGAAAGCCTTTACAGCATGGATGGCGACGAGGCGCCGCTTCACGACCTCGCCGATATCGCCGCGCGACATGACGGCGTTCTGATGATCGACGAAGCGCATGCGACCGGCGTCTTCGATCGCATCGCCGGGCGCGAAACGCCATGGCGCGTCATTCCGGCAGAGTTCGGGGTCGATGGCTTCTTCGGCCGCCATGAGCATCACTATGTCTATTGGCGGGTCTTGTCCGATGGTTCGGTTGGCATCGTGACGGTGCTGCACGAGCGCATGCATCAGATGGACCGGTTTCGCGAAGATATCGCGCCCTGAGCGCAGCAAGATCGGGAAAGCCGCAAAACCGCCCTCCCCGCGCCATTTTCGCACTTACCATAATCAAACATTATGGTAAGTATATGGTTGCGAAAGCGGCAGGGAAGGGCAAATTCACCGATGATGACGAGCCAGGATAAACCATGCGGCACAGATGTGCCGCGCTTTGTGCCGCACCCTGACAAAGCCTGGGGGTACGCTGGCCGCTAATGGCTGAGGAACCCGCGGAACTCTCCAAGGGAGAGATTATCGTCGTAAGAACGCAGGATGCGGCGCTCCCGACGCGTTCGCGCAAAGCGGAGGCGGAACCGGTCGATGCACGGCTGCTGCGCGCGATCGGCAGCATCGTTCCGCCCGACCTGCCGCCGATCAGCCAGCTCGGGCTCGAAACCGCGCTGGCGGCCATGGCTGATGCATCGAAAGCGGCGATAGCCTCCGATCTCGACTGCTGGCGCGACTGGTGCGGCGAGGAAGGCCGCACGCCATTGCCCGCCGATCCCGAAGATATGGTGCGCTATGTGAACGCGCTCGACATCAGGGGCAAAAAGCCCGCAACGCTGGCGCGGCGGATCGCGAGCCTTGGCTCGGTCCACCGGCTGATGGGTTTGGCCTCGCCCGCCGCGCCGACCGATGCCCCGATGGTCCGCGATGCACTGAAGGCCGTCCGCCGGCGTAGAGGTGCGCTCCAGCGACAGGCGACCCCTCTGCGGCTGGGCAAGGCGCTTGATCCCCATGCCGCAAAGGGCTTCACCCTGACCGCCATGCTCGACGCTTGTGGCGGCGACCTTCAGGGCCTGCGGGACGCTGCCCTGCTATCGCTTGGCTATGATGCGGGCTTGCGTGTCAGCGAACTCACTGTGGTGGAAGGATTGCATATCGATCCGCAGGAGGATGGTTCGGCGACGCTGTTCATCCCCTTCTCCAAGACCGACCAGGAGCAGGAAGGCGCCTGGGCATGGCTGTCGGCTGAGACGATGCGGCGGGTTGGCGCGTGGCTCGAAGCAAGCGGCATCAAAGAAGGCCCTCTGTTCCGCAGGGTCGGCGTCGACCGGCGGCGCGCGCGGGAAGCCGAACCGGAAACCGCCCTGGCGCGAACGACCTATTCCATTGGAACGGCGCCCCTGACGCGGCAGGGTGTCAACGGCATCTATCGCCGCGTGGCTTATGCAGCTTATGAGCAGGGACTGGTGACATTGCCCGCAGGCAAGTTAACCGACGCGGTGAAGGCCTTGTCCACCCATTCGCTGCGCGTCGGCTTGACCCAGGATCTTTTTGCGGCGGGTGAGGACGGCGCTGGCATTGCCCAAGCGCTGCGCTGGAGCTCGCCGACCACCGCGCTGCGCTACGGCCGAAAGCTCGCGGTGCGCAGCAATGTCGCAGCGCGGGTGCTCTCGAGGGTTCGCAGATGACGCTAATTTCCGCGGCCCACTCAGACTTCGAGATTCCGCTTCTCGTAGACGGTCGATATGACCCGGCCATCCCAGACATAGCAGAGGTGGCGTTCCTGGCGGCAATTGGACAGAAGCCGGGGGCGGAATACCGCCACGCATTCCCCGCTTTCGTCACGCACGCTCCCGTAGAGGATACCATCCGAGCCAGCGCCGCGCAGGTCACGGGCGAGCGCCTGCGACATCGCATAGTTCGCCGGATCATAAAGATCGGGATGGCTTTCGCGCATCGCGCGAATGTCATGTATGTCGGCGGTCAGGTCGACCGCATAGACCCGCATGTCCAGTTCCTGCGCCGGTTCTTCGGTAGCCATGAGAAAGCGCGTGCGATGCCAGGCCGTTTCGGCAATCGCGGTTTCCAGGGCCAAGCTTGCATAGAAGACACCGTAAGATCCGTCGGTGAAGCGATCGCCAAGCGGATTGAGGTGGGTGAAAGCAGCCATGATCGGCGACGTGCCAGGACCAGACACCCTGTCCTCGATCGGAACGAGCGCAAGGTCGCCGGCCTCCTCGCGCAGCCGATCGTTGGTCATCGCCTCGATCTGGAAGACCGCGTCGAGGTCGGCCGGGTCGGCGACGGCCTCGAACAAGGCGATAGGCGGAAAACGGCTGGGCACGATCCGGTAGCAGGGATGCCACCGGACGGCTGCGACAGGAATATCCACCCCTAGCCGCGCTGCGCGTCGATATATTGGCGCACCACATAGAGATCGGCGACATTGCCCGACGTCATGCGCTGGAGCGCGGAACCGCCGCCGAACAGGGCTGCCATGTTCGGCTTGCGGACCCACTCATCCGCCGTCTTGGGCAAGAGAATATGCAGGCCTTTGTAGATTCCGAGGATGTAGGAGATGCGTTCTAGTGCATCCTTGGGGATCGCGGCGACCGCCCCGCGCTTCCAAGCCTGCAACGTCGAACGGCTGTCGAGCCCGAGCAGGCTCATCTGCTCAGGCTCCTTGAGGCCCCAGGCCTCCGCGATACGGAAGAACGTCCGGAGCGCCGGCCCCGTGAGATCCTTGCGGCCTTTCGCCGTGTCATGCGATGCGCTCGCCATGAGAACCTGATCTCCTTTCGACAGGAGATATGTTCAATATCTGAGCAAAAATCAAGATAAGAACGAAATCTGAACATTTCTCCCTTTTGCGCCCTCTTGAGGGTGCGTATAGCGTCTGAGCGATCAGCCATTAGGACGGTGGCGACGCGCGAAGCCTCGCAATCCCAGAGCCGGCCGCTTTGACTTTCGCCTCAAGATCGGCCAATTTGGCATATAATCGCGCCAAGACCCTATCATGAGGAAGGATGTACCGCGCGAGCCAGCCGCGCCGTTCGATCTCGCTGATGCGGTCGCGAAGGCGTGCTATTGTCCCTGCCACCGCATCCCGCTCCATCACCAAGGTGTCGATCTTGCGCTGCCACGCTTTCGACCGCGCCCTCGCGCGACGCACTTCATCGCGCTCGGCCTTTTCCGCCCGACGCCGGGCTTTGGTCGCAGCTTCTTGCTCAATCCGCTCTCTTCTGAGGCGCTCTATCTCGGCCCGTCGGGCTAATGTCTCACTCGAATAGCGCGCAAAGGCCGGACTGCCGATTGGCCCGACACATCGAACGAACCAGCTCAGCCTGCGCCGTGCCTTATGCTCGATCTGCCCAACGCGTTGTGCGGAAAGACCCATGGCTTCGCCGATCTGGCGAAACGTCTTGAGATGTTCCCTCCCAAGCCCATAGCGATAGCGAACAACCTCCTCCTCCTGCGCAGACAAGAGGGAAAGCACCGTATTGACGGTCGTGTCGTCACTTGCTTGGCTCGCAGCCTTCATTGCTTCGACGGCTTGCCGCGCTCCCTCGGCAGCATCCTCGAGAATGCCCATCGGCTCTGTCCTGCCTCATCCCGCGCTAGAACCAGCCGTCGCGCCGGCCCTCGCCATTGTCGCGCAGGCTGCGACCGTCGAGCGCGGACCGGCGGATGTTGAGCTCGACCTCACTGCCCCTACGGGCGATCTGGACATCGCGCGGATCGAGATTGTTGCGGCGGGCATAGTCATCCGCTGCCTTCTCGCTGCCGAACTTGCCGGCCTGTTCGAATTCCCACGCTATCTTCGTCTCCTTCGCTTTCTGAGGGGCGCGCGCTAGCGGCCAAGGCGAGGCCGAGCTGTCACAAAGTCACCTTTCAACGCTTGCTCAGCTCGGCAGCGCAGCACGAGGTAGAGTGTGCCGGCATCCCGCTCGGCATCGATCGGATCGCGCGTCAATGCGGCGCGCAGCGCGGCCTTGAGCCAGAAGCTAGTCGCAGGATCGCCCAGCAGCTTCTCGATTTCTGATCTCTTCTGTTTAGTCACTTTTCCTCCGATGCGGATTATTCGTTGCGAGCCAGTTCCAATGTTTGAGATTGCTGTCGTTCGTGCTATGTTCAATCTCGGAGGTAGGTTCGATGAGCCGGTTCGACTGGGGCACGTATAACGCGACAAAAGACAGCGCTGGCGGTCCCGTGTATTCGTGGGAAACGGACTGGGATGAAGTCGTGCCCGGAGTAAATGCGGACGAGACTTTCGCGGCTCCGCAGTCGTCATGGCAGCTCGCCCTCGCAATTGCGTTTGTGGTAGCGCTCGTGGCGTTTTTCGGATTTCTCTCAAGCGTCATGTAGGATGCGTCATTCGCGTAACTTTGGATCGTTGAAGAAGCCGACGTTGTGACTGTCCGACACTTCCGACCTCGCACGTGATCCCCCTTGCCTGTTGACAGCTCTTCCCGTCTGCGCAGCAGCGCGACCTTCATCGATTTCCTTTCGACCCTCATTGATGATCGCGGCAGCCGCGCCGGGATCGTTTCCGCCTCCCGGGCCCGAGGGTCGCCGGCCACCTCCTGAAGGTGTGTAGTGACCACGGACGTCGCTCTCGGATGCGACATCGGGACGCTGAACAGACACGAGATTCGGTTCATGAAGCTCCGATCGGATTTCATTGCGGATGGTATCGAGACGATCATCCATCCACCTTTCGATCATCGCGCTGCGCGTGGCGCGATCATGCGCCGACAAGTCAGTGGCCCAGAGGTCGGGGACATTGATTGCTGGGTTACGCGCCTGCTCCGCGCGATACCATTGGGCCAGATCCTGGCTCAGGTTTTCGCTGAGATTGAGCCCATGGGATTCCGCATAGCTGGCGTCGCGCGACAGGGATTGCGCGATCTCGTCGAGTTTCTCGGCCGATCGTTGGTAAGATTGAGCAAGAGCAAGGCTTTCTTCGGAAATCCTCGCGCTGGAGTCCGTAATGGACGACCGGCTGAAACTGCCCGAACGATCATAGGTGCCGGCGGACTCACTGGCGCTGGAGCCGCTCGCATGATCGTCGCGGAAGCTGCTCGACGCTGCGCTGCGATCCTCGCTTGAAATATTGCGATTAGTCGAGTGGCTGAGGTCGGATTGTTGCATGCCACGTCCACCAACGCTCGCACCCAGCGAGCCAGACAGCGGACTACCGCCACCGGCGCGCCCGCGACCGCCCGTTCCGGCGCCGACAGAGCCTTCGACGGATTGTTGCACTATGGCTTGGCGCCCGCGGTTGTCCGTGACCGAGAAGCGGTCGGTGTCGGCATTTGATTGCTCGATCCCTTCGGACGTATTGGCGGTTCGGCGATCGAAGCGATCGACCGACGTGGCCGATTGGGAGCCACTGGCGCTTTCGACGCCTGACGTCGTTTCGCTGGAGCGCGTGTGAACCGACGCGTCCCGATCGGTGGCAGTAAGGAGAGTGCTTGCCGTGTTGCGGTAGGATTCCGCCTGCCGTCTTGCCTCGGAGGCAACTTCGCGCATCTCGGCGACACTGTTCGTCGACATGGTCGGCGTGAACGCAAGCCGCGAGATTGCCCCCGTCGTGTCGATGACTTCCTGGCCGTTGCCATAGCTCGAGATGATCGCCCCGTTGTCGGCGCGGTAATCCAATCTCGGAATGCCGGCCATGTAGCTCGGCGCCGTCGACCATTGATCCGACTGGCGCATATTGGCCGAACTGTTGGCGTAACTGACATTTCCGTAGGAGTAGTTTCCCGTCGTCTGCTCGAGCGCCGCCGCTTCGGCGGCATTCTGTGCGGGGGCCAGCATCGCCATCGAATGGCTCGCGATCCCCATCGCGCCGCGAGCCATCCCCGCTGCGAGGAATGGCACGCTCATCAGGAGGAAGCCCGCGATCGTCGCGGTTTCCTCATTGACCGCGCCGATTCCCGCATAGGTCGAGAGCGTCACGCCGCTGGGTGCCATTGCCGCGGCCGAGCCGGTTGCCCGGCTCATGATGATCATGTGCAGCACGACGTAGAGCGGACCCCAGGCGGCCAGGTAAAAGAATCCTGCCGTGTAGCCCTTGAGCGTCGGTACGCCGGTTCGCGGCATGAGGAACAGCGGAAAGATGACCGGGAACATCGCGAAAAAGACGACGGTCAGCACGACGTTGAGAATAGGAACCCAGCTCATTGCCTGCTGCGCGATCGAGCCGTACGTATTGCGCGCCTGGATATCGGCCCGTGTCATAGCGAATGTGTCGATCGCCGCCGCGCCGGTACTCCCGGACATCGAATTGCGCGCCTGCATGAAAGCGTTGATCGCGGTGCTTTGCCGCAGGATGCTCACATGGCCGCCCGCGGTTCCGGTGAAGGCCTGGGTGATCACCGGCACGTCGTCGCGCAGCTTCTGGGCGGCCAGTGCATTGCTGAGCCTGGGATAGAGTTCCTTACCCCAGATCAGCAGGTTGGCCTCGATCATCGGCGTCCACTGCCCATCGAGCGCCGAATAGGCATCGTTGCATGTCCGGATATGACTTTCGACGCCGCCACCCGAAACGCGCGTAATCCAGATCTGCGAGCGCGCCGGTGAACCGGGACCAATCGCGGCCCACAGATCCGGAGAGTTGGCGAGGTCCGTCATCGACTTGAAGCCGAGCATCACGTCATAGAAGACGCATGCCTTGAAATGCTCCTCAAGGTTGGTCGAAAACTCGGCATCGCGGATACGCAGGTTGCGCGTCGCATCGAACAGCCGCGCGCCATAGACCATGCCGTTGGTGGTATAATTAAGCGATGTCGGCATGACGAACACCGTCTCGGCGGTGCGGGTCAGATAGTCGCCTACCTGGCTTGTGAAGCTGGCGATCACCCCAAGTCCGATTGGAACATTGTCGATCGTCGCCGGTGCCAGCGAAGGATTGAGGCGGTCCGTAACCTTGATGTCCACGGTGGGCACCATCAGGCACATGTAGATCGCGGTCGCCTGCAGGAACCAGTTCAGCCAGGCACGCCAGTCGAGGTTGAACGCCACCACGAGGAGCGAATAGATGAGGCCCATCACCATGACGACGCGCAGCATCGACCGGTAGCCCCCTCCTCCAGCCCAGGCCGCAACCGCGTTGAACGTGTTGACGAAGTATTCGCCGCCGCCGATCGTGAAGACTTCGAGCATGGCCGGCCTTCCCTTCCTTGCTATTGCAAGCCTTGGGCGCTGAGTCCGCGGGAGAAGTTGAGCGCGGCCGACATCCCCGGCGTCATCGTGTTCTGAAGCGTCGATTCCAGCATGATCGAGCGATCGATGATCTGCATCGTCACTTGCAGCTTTTGATCGAGCCGCACGCCGCGCTGCTGAAATTTCTGCCGCGTGGCCGCAATCTGCTGGCGCCACTGCGCCGCGGTTTCCTGGTCGAAGGTCTGATAGTGGATCTTCGCCTGCTCGACGCGATCAAGCATGTTGTCGATCATGGCATTGAGGATATCGACCGAGACAATCTCGGCGAGCGTCTGGATCTCGCCGTCGGTCAGCGTGTAGCGTGCAGCCGACTGCACCGCGAGGATCTTGAAGAGCGGGATGCTCGACATATTGAGCAATTGCTTTTCGGCCGCGTCGATCGCCACATCCGTGCGGATCTTCGTCGCGATATCCTTGATCATGGCGGCGATGCGCGGGCGCAATGCCGCGCTTTCAGGAATCGAGAGGGTCTGGGTCGAGATGTTGAGACATAGCGTCTCTTCATCGCAGCGCAGGATGTTGACCGTCGCGCCGCCTGACGTGCCGTCCAGCAACGCGGTCACGACCGCTTCCTCAGCTGGCCCGACCATCGTCACCTGGCCCCCGACACTTGGATCGGTCGAAGGTCGCGTCACGACGGTCCCTACCAGCGTCATGATGTATTCGCTGAATTCCTTGTCGAACGCGCCGAACTTTTGCGATTTGCGGAGCGCCTCCCAGGTATAGTTGTGCGGCTCGCCGACGAGTTGGTCCTTCATTGCCGGATCGCTGTTGGCCGCGATCGTCGAATCTCGCCGATTGCCGTTGTTGCAGTTCTGCCGGGCCGCCGCCCAATCAGAGAATATGCCCTGGCTGTTCCCGACCGCCTCGCAGATCGTGGCGCGGGTCGTGTCCATTTGCGGCCAAATACCGCCGACCAGCGCCTGCGCCGTCTCGCAGCTCGAAATATTCATCTGGTTCAGGAGCTGTGCCTTTTGCGCGAACTCGTCCATCACCTTGCCGATCTCGGGGCTGATGGAATCGATCGCCAGCTTGAAGGCAAAACCCAATGCATTGTTGGCGGTCGCCTTCAGCATGGCGACGATCTCGGACGTGTTGATGAAGGAGAAACTGCCCGAGAAGAGATCGATGCCGCCGCAGCCCGCGCGGGCCGATGGCAGCTGCAGATTGAACGGCGAAACGGACTTCTGGGGAAAGCGCGTCCACAGATTGCCAAGCGAATAGTAGCCCGCCGACTGGCCTTCGAAGGCACTGGGCCCGGTGACGTTGGCCGCGCCGCCAGCGTCGTTGAAGAACGCGTTCATCTCGCTTGCCACACCGGCATGTGCCGACGGCACTGCGAGATGGAGCGACGCAAGAAGGGCCGCCGCGGACGCCGCAGACCGGAACCGGGAGCGAAGAGAATGGCTCATCAGAAATCACTCCCCACAGTCATGTTGGTAAGCGTGAAGATGCGGTCCATGATCTCGTCGGCCGAGAGGATGCCGTAGCCTACCGGTATCGTCCGCTTCGTCACCGTGTCGAACAGGACGAGCGCCGGGGTTTCCTTGCCGGGGATGCCCATGCGCTCTCGTTGGCCACTGTCGACGAGATAGTTGGGAAAATCCTTCGATGGGCCACCGTCCATCGACACAGCCATCACCGTCAGACGGTGGCTGTCCGCCACCGACCGCAGAATGGGTCCAGCGACATCGCAGGCGGCGCAGCTCTGTGCGTAAAAATAGAACAGGCCATAACGCTCACCGAGGCGGGTCAGAACCGCGTCGCGGTCCGCCTTGCGGTTATCGATCCATGTCCGTTTGCCCAATGTCGAGACCGGGCGTTGCAAAGTGTAGTCCATGTCCGGATGCTGCCAGATCGCCCGCTGCCAGACGTCGGAGAAGGTCGAGGCGCGGTCCAGCTGCTCGCGCTGGAAGCGGACATAGGCCACAACATTCTCCTCGCTTGGATCGAGGATCGCGCGTGCCTTCAGCTCATCAAGCGTGGACCTGACAGCAGCAAGCTGTTCGGCCGCCGGCACCGGCGGGGACACCGGCTTGTCCTTCGGTGCTCGCCGAGCAGGATCACAATAGAACCATGTGCCGAGGCGCCGTTCACCGCAATAGAAGGGGTCGCCGGCAGATTGTTCCCCGCCTTCCTCGCCAGCAATAGCCGCTGGGCCGGACGTGAACGCCGTAACGGCAATCGCCAAAGCAGTCAGCAGGGCAGGAACGGGGCGGTGCGATGCTCCCATCTCGCGGGCAACGGAGTGCCGACGCCAGAAGACGCCGGGGATACAAAGCGGCGAAGTGCGGCGCGGATCAGCCGCCGCCAGGAGCGGATCGGGCATAATATTCCTCTATCTTCTTCTGGATGTCGGACATGGTCTGGACTTCATCAGGCAGCTTCGCGGCGTCGATGAACTCGGCGTAGACCTCGGTGAAATCCATCTTCGACAGGTCGAGGCTCGCGAACTCGTGGATGCTGAATCCGCGGCATTGCTCGTTCTTGGGTTTGCCCCAGGGCTTGCCGAGCTGGATGCGGCCCTGCTCCTGCAGGATGCGTGAGAGCTTGCTCTCGAAGCAGCAATAGGCCGTCCGCCTGGTTTTGCAGATGCCGAGAAAGCTACTCGAGCAATAGGTTCCGACCCTGTAGCAGAAACCCATGCGATCCTTGATGTCGAGCATCTTCTCCTGGGTGGAGCAGGCGAACAGAGTGAGGAATGGCGTCGCAAGCGCCGCTATGGCAGCCGGTCCGCCGGCGAGCGCAGCCGCTCCGGCACCGACAGTGAGCAAGCCCGACACTTTGCCGGCGCAGCAGTTGATGAGGCCGAACACCGGCTTGTGGCAGGTCTCGCGCTCGCCGCTGAACACCGTCAATTCGTCGGGATTGAACTCCTCGCCCGCCTGGCCGATCGCGTGCAGCGCAACCAGTGCATCCTTGAGTTCTGTCGAAGCCTCCCGTTCGATCGTCTCGCATTCGCCGTTGAGGCAGTAGACGTCGTTTCCGCAGATATATTGCTGTTCGTCGGAAGCTCCGCCGGACCCTGGCGTGGGACACCTGTAGATCCGCTCGCGCACTTCGCAGCCGGGCGAGGCTTCATCGTCGTCAAGACATTCTTCGCGGACGAACGTGCATTGGGGGTTCGCCTCGAGGGACGGACAATCGTTGCCGGCGGAGAGTGTATGGCACAGATAGGTCCGGTTCCACGCCCAGCAGGGCTGTGTAACGGCCACGCCGTCCACGATCCGCGTGACGGGATCGCTTGATGTGCAAACCTCCTCTTGCTGGACACACATCCTGTCGCCGGCGAATGCGGCGCAGGCCGCCTCATTGCGCGTTGCTCTGACATTGGTCGCTTCCGCGTCCTTCGACAGCCAATATTCGCCCGTCGCGATGACGATGCCGGGATGATAGTAGCCGGGCGTGATGCCTTGCGCCGGGCCGCTGCATTTTAGCTCATAGGCGGTGTGGCCGAGCGACGGGCAAGAGGTTGCGGCAGTAAATCCGAAGGGGCCGAAATTGCTGCAATAATCGATTGCACGTGTTTCCTGACAGATACCGTTTGCCACCTCATCGTCGAACGCCGCCCGGGCAGGATAGACACCGCCGTCCGTGGGCATCGTGCTCATGCGTCCGGCCCAATAGGTATAGGTTTCACGCTTTTCGACCGAAACGCTAAGCGGGATCGTGCAGGATCGGACATGCTCGGTGAGCTTGCTGCCAACATTGCAGCTGGTCTCGTACCAGCCCTGCGGTTTCTCCCCAGGTGGAAGCGGGACGCAACTGCCCTGCCCGCCGCTGATATCCTCGCCTTCGAGATATGCCTGCGGATCCTCCTCGATGGCTCGACCGCGCGCGATATCGGCCTTGATTTCGGCTGCATCGAACTTTGGGCGGACGCGATCACCTTCGATGATCGTCCGATAGCCCTCATGCGAGCCGGTCTGCGACGATGCGTCTGACACCATCCGGTCGGGATCATCGAAATAGGAGGATTGAGGCAGCGTGGTGCCCTGATAGCCCGGCACCTCTAGTGCCTGGCCATCCGAGTCCGGAATAAGCGTGCCGTCCTGGCGGAAGGCTTCGGCCATCGCCTTGCCCTCAGCTCTTGCATCCGCGGTCGTTTCCTGCGCCAGCGCAGGCGCCGCGGCCGCGAACGCGGCGAAGGCCAGCAAGACGCGACGCAGGCTCATTGCCGCTTCCGGAGATTGGCGAGCGCCACGCCGGCGACCGTCGCGCCGGGGCCACGACCATCGGCAAAGGATGTCAGCGCATGTTCGACAGTGACATTGCCAGTGAGGCGATCATTGGGCGGGACCACCGTCTTGCAGCGAAAGCCTTCGCACAGGTCGAAATCGGACCCGACGGCGATGTAAGTCGGGACGGCCTGGACTTCGAATGCCCGGAATAGACGAGGGTCGATCCCTATGCTGGCATAGTCGGCCTCGTCCTTGACCAGTCGCGCGATCGCGGACTGGAACGCTTTCATGGAGTTGTCCGGGAAACCGCGAAACACGACAACGCCGCCCGCGCGCGAGACGTCGGCAATCATTCGCTTCAGGGACTCCTCCGGCATGGACAGGCTGGCGAAGGCGATGAACTGCGGGGCTTGTCCACGCGGCGCATCGATATTTCCGACCGCGCCGGCGACCAGTTCGTCGAAGTCGACGACGCCCTTGGGACCGACGGGCAGGTCCGCGGGCGAAAGGCGTCTCAGGTTTTCCCTGCCGCCATCGGCCGTCGCCGTGGCCTCCTCGCGCAGGGCATCCCCGCGATCCTTGACATGCGCGACGAACGTCTCGGCGTCCTCTGCCATCGCCGCGGCGCGGGCCTTGATTGCCTGAACGTCGATTTCGTCGGTGGTCTGCGCAAGCAGCGCGGAGACACCAACAACCCCTGTAAGCGCGACACATGTGATGAGAATCCTGCGCACGGCCCCCTCCCCCTACAGCACACAGCAGTTGCGCTTGCGCCAGACCAGGTAGCCCATGTCCTCGCCGGCGGCCGGATAGGCGCGGCCGGCGTCGGGCGGCATGGTCGACGCGCCGATCGGCGAACAGGCATAGCGCCCCGACACCGTCGTGATCGGGTTGGTCATCTGGAAGCGATACTGCTGCTTGCGCATGATCGGCATGAGGTACTTCTTGCAAAGGCCCTTCGAGCCCATCGTCCCCCAGGCCAGCCCCATCCGGTGCATCTTGTACGCGAAGCGCGAGAGGGCGAGCCGCGAGGACTGCACATGGCCGATATGCGAAGGGATGTTGCCGTTAAGCGGGTACATCGTCCCCTGACAGCCCGCGCACCAGAACAGCGAGTCGAGCGGCAAATTGACGGTCGAGGTGACGCAGTCGCCGGCACAGGCGGCGACTGCGAGTGGATTGGCAAACACCACCGCCTCGGGATTGATAAGCGCGGTCAGGGTATCGTCCTGCCAGAGCGGATCGATCTCCGTCATATAGGCGATATCGAACGACGCCTGCTCGAAGCAGAGGAAGTCCGTCAAAATCTCCATCCAGTAGAGCAGCGGGTAAACGTACCAGTGGACGTGCCACTTCGCCGTGTTCTGGCTCTTGCCGCCGACCTGGCTCGGTCCCGCAAGCATGCCCTGGCCGATGTCGAAGCCGGGCGCGATCTTCTTCCCGCCGAGGTTTACGAAGCACCATGGCTTCATAGTCACGTCCGCCAGCCTGACCGGCTCCCAGAACCCGACCGAAATCCCGATACGCGGCAAAGGATCGGCACACGCGCAGATTGGCGACGCTGGATTGTTGGTGTCGGGCCTGCCGCTCGGCCAGATCTTGAGGCCACCGACCGACAGCGGGAACAGGCAAGACCAGCAGACGTCCGTAACAGGATTGACGAACTTGCCCGAGCATCCGACCGCTTCCGCGCGGCCCGGCAGGAGCGCAACCGAGCCGAACAGGGCCAAGATGGCGGCAAGGAGACGGAGCGGTCTCACGGCTCGACCTCTCCATGTCGACCGGCAAGCCAGGCATCGTCGGCGGCGTTCTTTGCCCGGAAGTAGCGGATGCCACAGAGAAGTGCGGCGAGCAGCAGCACGGCGCAAACGAGGCCCGCGGCATTGCCCGCGAGCGCGCGAAGCGGTTGCAGGCAGAGGATCGAGGCCGCAAGCGCGATGCACAGGAGTTGCCACAAGTGGCGCCTGCGGCGGAGCATCCTTGTCTCGGGCGCTGCCATCGGTGTGCGCAGCATGTCGAGCCAGATCGGCATCACTTCGCCCCCTGCCGCGCTAGGACATGCTCGCGCACCTGCATGACCTTGCCTTGCTGGCTCACGACTGCCGGCGTGTGGCGAATGCCGAACCGCTCGGTCAGCACGCCGTTCTGATCGAAATAGAAGCGGCGCTTGCGGTTGGTCATTTCATCGATCGGAGAGCCGGCAACGAGGATGATCTTGGCGTCCGTTGCGTTCCAGCGCCCGGTCGCCCACGCCATCTGCCTGGCATCGTCGCCATCGACGAAGACGAGTGCCTGGCGCACCGTCACGAAATCGAGAGGGTTCACGCGCTGCCCAGCGGCTGCGATGAGATTGCCCTTCTGGTCGCGGATGTCCCGCTCGACGACCATCGCCGGATCGAATTGCCAGCTCCGCTCCCGGATCGCCGGGGTTATCCCGGCGACCGGCTTAGGCCGACGCACGGATTGCTCGACGCGGCGCGCGAACTGTTGATTGAGCGCGTCGATCTGGCCCGATGACTGGAGCCGGGCCAAGCGGGCCTCGATCGTCGCCAGCAGGTCTGGCTCGATTATCGGAAAGGCTTGTGCCTGCGTCCCATAGTCGCGCGCCTGGGTGGACGCGGTGGCGCCGACGGCGACGAGAAGGCCTGTCCCAACTATGCGAAGGACGGGAGCTCTCACAACACCGCCTCCCCGGTGCCGAGGATTTGCGGGCGGCAGATGAACCCGATTTCGCCGTAGCGGCTGTCAAAGCTGTCGGGATGCGGAGTTCCCACGAAATAGCAGCCCTCCGGCACCGTGCCGATCGGCCCAGGTGTCAGCTTCTCGCCGCGCCGCGTCACTTCCTTCATCGAGCCGACGAGATGCCCGTTCACCAGGACTTCTGCGCCTCGATGCTCGACGAGATCGCCGGGCATGCCATAGACGATCTTTCCGAATGCCCCTGGGTTCTCGCCGAAATGCGCGCGCACGAGCGCGTTCACGGGCGGGACGAAGAAGAGATAATCGCCGCGCTTGGGCGCTCTGCCCCGGTCGATGGTGAAGGCCCAGTTGGGCAGGGATTCAGAGGCGTTGATGAACAATGCGTGGTTCTCGCGCCAGGACGACAGCGCGCTCGCGGCGATGCCGCCAATCCCAATGAGGCCGAGCAGCAGCCAGCGCCGCCTAGCCGGTCCGCGGGTTTCAGTTGGCGGGGCCATCGGGCGCGCTCCCGAAAGGTGAGGCCGTTGCAGGTGCGGTCTGCGGTGCAGCCGGTGCGGGAGCGGGAGAGCCACCACCTATCCTGGCCTGGAGTTCGGCAGGTGAGGCAGGACGCGGAATAGCGATGCCACTCGCATAAACCGCCCTTCTCACTTCATCGGTGATATCCGGGACATTGCGCGTGAGGACCGCTTCCGCGACCAGGACCGTCTCGCCCTTGGCGGCGCGCACAGCCATCTGGCCATCAAGCGATGCCATGAAGGCACGCATCTCGTGCTCGACCTGATCGGGCGGCGACGCGCTACGGGCCTGTGCCTGGATATACTCGCCGACAAGGCCGGACAGCTTTACCGCAACGATGCGCTGTTGCGATGGCGGTGAGAGTAAGGAGCGCGTCACCCACATGCCCCAGGCGAGAGCGGCAAGGAGGATCGCCAGGGCTGCGAGCTGCAGCACCGACAGGCCTGCAAACGCGGTCCGGCGCTTGCGCGGCTGCTCCGTGCCGACAGGGCGTGGGAGATCGAGCTCAGGTTCGTGTGAAAGATCGGTCATGTCGTCTCTCCCCCCGATGATCCGGATTGCCGCAGGGCATGCCAGCGGAGCACACCGACGATCAGGAACAGAATGGCAACCAGCCCGACCAGCAGCAGTTGGAACGAGCCTTGCCGCTGTGCACCCGCCTCGAGATAGCGCGCCGAAAGATTGCTCAGCTGGAGGAAGAAGCCATCGAAGCTGAGATTGCCGAGCAGAGCCAGGAAGCAGACGAACAGGCCGAGGACTACGAGCATGTTGGTTGCAGCCCATCCCGCTGTGCGAAGCCCATGATAAATCACCGCTTGCCAGTTCAGTACACGGCGACGCCGTGGAGGACGGTGGCGGTGCAGCACGATGCGTTCGGGGACCGGCATGGCTATTCCGCCGCGAGCGTAACCTTGCCGCTCGCCTCCTGTCCGTTTGCTTCTATCGCCGGTTCGAGCAACCGTTCGATTGCTTCCTCGATCGTGAGTCCCTCGCGTACCCCCGCTTCGATCGCCGCGAAGGTGCGTGGGCTCGACGAATAGACCGCCGCCGAGAAGGGATCGAGCACGAGCCGGCCCAGCGCCAGCGTGTCAGGGCCTTTGATCAGAAGGTCGGAATATTCCGTGCCGTTGCGTTTCAATGATCGGAGCAGCGCGTCGGTATGGCTGTCCATGTCGAAACGGTCGTGTTTTTTGAAATCGGCGATGGTTTCCGGCTTCTGCTGAAGAATGACGAACCAATCGCTGTTCTCAAGCGCGGCCTTTGATCCGTCCGACTTGTAGTAGTCGTTCAATGACTGGGTCGCGGTGATGAGCGACGCGCCATATTTGCGGCATGTCCGGCTGTAGGTCTCGATGAAATCGGCCATCGCGCCGCCGCGCAGCATCTGCCAGGCTTCGTCGAGGAGCAGCGCCTTGGGGATCGCGCGGTCGATTCGGCGCATCGCCTGCGATGACATGAACATGATCGCGGTCAGCACGACCGAACGCAGTTCCTCGCGGGATGCAAGGTCGGAAAGCTCGAACACGGTGAAATCGGCCTCGAGACGGAAGCTCACGTCCCCGCTGAAGAAGCGGCCATAGGTGCCCGCGCTCGAAAATGGGCGCATGGCGATGGCGAGATCTCCGGCAAGCATGTTGCCGGTGGCATCGAGCGCGGCGATCACATCGTCGACGCTGCCCGCCCTGCCCTTCTCGTTCCAGATCTGGTTGACAGCGCCGTCGATCAGTCCCCGCTCGGTATCATTCAGCCGGTCCATATGGCGCGCCATCTGCGAGACGATCGCCTTCAGCATCGCCATGCAGTCGAGCAGATAATCCTCGTCCTCTTCCGCCCGCGTGCCGTCGATCATGGCAAAGGGATTGAGGCAGAAGCCGGACGACATGGTGAATTCGACGAAGGCACCGCCCTGGAGCCTTGCAGAGTGCTCAAAGGAACGTCCGTCGTCGATCACCACCACTTTCGCCCCGGCACCGCATAGCGATGCGCACAGTTCCTGAAGCGCAACCGATTTGCCTGAGCCCGACTTACCGAACACTGCGACATTATGATTGCCGGCGGCATTTTCGAACGGCGACCAGAAGAAGGGCTGTCCACGCCGGCCCACCAGCAGGAGATGCGGGATCGGACCGCCCAGATACTCGCCCTGCAAGGGCGCGAGATTGCAGGCCGTGGTCGTAAGCATCGTGCGCATGCGCTTCATGCGCTCGAGATCGCGTGAGAGACCATCGGCGAGTGTGATCGGCATGGCGCAGAGCAGGCCCATGATCTGCAGATAGCGATCGTCGTGAAGGTCCCAGCCTGCGGCGCGATAGACGGACTTCACTATTCTCTCATGGGCGTCGCCCTGCCCCTTGGGCGAGAACGACGTCAGCGAGTAGAAGCAGCGCACAAGCTTGCGGCCCTGTCGGAGCTCATCCTGGACATACTGCCATTCGCGCGACTGTTCGCGCAGCTGCGGCAGGAAGCGCGCCGATTTAGAATCGGCGAGGCTGGTGGTCCGCATGAACTTGTAGCCCGCCTTGCTCGCGGACGCCTGTTCGTCGGGATATTGAAGACAAAGCACGGTCGCAACCGGACAGGGCATCCGCAGCTTGTCCGTGAACAGGTCGCCGATTAGCCTCGCCACATCCCAGGGCGCCCAGCGGCTCGGCAGGTTGCGCACCGAGAAGGAGCGCAGGTCGAACGTGTCGGGATAGATTTCGCCGATCTCGGGCGCACCATCGACATCCGCACCCGTCGGACGGAAGCGCTCGGTACGCAGCAGGAGCCGGTCGGGCTCGATCCTGAGCTCGATGTCGCGCCGGACGGCCTGGTCGGCGATCGGGTCGAACGGACTGTAGCTGGTCGGATCGTCACCCGCTGCCGTTGTCGGAGACGTCATGTCGTCAATGAGCGCAATGAGTGCGACGGGATCGAGGACGCGGGTCGGCACATCGATCGACTGGAGCGTCGAGACGAGGCCCTCTCGTACCGAAACCAATGCGTCGGTCGTTACCGATGCAGTATCGGGGACGCTCACCGAAATCACGATACGGTGATTGCGAAGATGGAAGGGGGCATCGGCCGACAGCGACCGCCAGACGCCGGCGCTCAGATAATCGGCGCGGTGTCGTGCCATGCGCTCGTAGATGCCACGGGCCCGGTAGCGGGGCACGAACCATTGCGAAACCCGGTCCCCGATCCGGGGCGACATCCAGTGAAGGATCTGGACGCAGCATTGCGCTGGGATGGCCTCCGAGAGGAACTGGGTCAGGATCTCGGCCGTCCGCTCGTCTCCGCCGACCAGCGGCGCCGCCTCGATTGCAAAACCCCGCGACCCGCTGTTGAAGAACAGCGACGTTTTCTGGTCGAAACTGCGATAGGGCAACCAATGTGCGAGCATTGGGACTCCGTGACTGGGCGGGCGCGTATCGGGCTTGCCGTCCGCGCCAAGAACCCGCTCGACGATCCCGCTGAAAAGACCGGGTCCAGTCATCAATCTTCCTCCGGAGCGCCCGGCAATCCCGGCGCGCGTATGGGTACCGCGCCCGTAGCGCTGGCCTCGGGCGAAACGGCTTGCGAAGGAATGGAGGGGGACGGCTTCGAATCAGGGTCAGTATCGTGCTTGGGCCTTGCAAGCACCGCTTCGACTTTCGCGCGGACCTCTTCGACAGAAGTAGGTTGGCGCACAGCTTCCGTCGCGACCTGCCCCGGTATCTCGGCATCGGCGGCTGATAGGGTATTGCCGTACCGCAAGGGCGGAGCTGCCATCGCCGTGCCGGCGAGTGGTGCAGCGACGCGTGGTGTTGCACCACTTATGGCATCCGGGACGTGCGCCACCTCGCCTGCCGGCACCCAGTCTCCACTCTCGACGACGGTGTGAATCGCGCTCGCTTCATGGAGGCGGCCAAGGTCGTCGATATAGGACGGGAACATGATGCGCAGCACCTTTTCCCCGGAGCGGCGCTGCGGTGCGTTGACGGCTCTCGCCAGGGTGTTGCTGCACTGCCCACCGGCGCAGCGGGTGGCCGCCGGCTTGGCTTCTTCTGCGGTCTCTCCCACCAGCAGCGCGACTGCTGCATCATCGATGCGCGAGGTGGGCGCGCAGGTTCCGTCGGGCGCACGGCACGCGAAATTGCCCTTCACATTGCCGTTCAGTATCGAGCAGCCGCCAAGCAGGCCAAGCACCAGGATAGGCGCTGCCATGCGCGCCCGAAATGCGATCGATCGGCCTCGCATCACCGCGCTCCCTTCAACCAGGCGGCGAGCGCGTCTTTAGGGCGGTAGCCCTCGATCATCGCGCCGTCGCTGCGCACGATGACCGGTGTGCCTGCGATGCCGTTGGCGGCCGCGAACTTCTCGTTGGCATCAAGCCCCGAGGTATCGCAGTTCGCTGGTTCAAGCGTATCGCCGGCGTAGGCCCTGCGTAGTGCGCGGGCCGGGTCCTTCGCGCAGTAGACGCGCTCACTCAGCGCGCGGCTTCCAAGGATCGAGATCGGCCGTTCCACGACGCGAACATTGAGCTCGGAGAGTACGCTGCTGAGCGCCCGGCAATAGGCGCATGTGAAATCGCTGAACACGGTGACCGTCGGACCCGACATATTGCCCCAGATGATCGCTCCCGACTTGGGGAGCCCGGTGAGCGACAGGGCGCGGTCCGGCCGCGCGCGCATTGGCTCGCGCGCGGCCGCCGCTGGCGAAGCGACCGCGGGAGCTGGGAGATCTTCGCCATCGGAAGTCCCGCTGCTGGCCGCGCCGCCGAGCAGCATGGCAGGATTGAGTTCGAGGAGGCGCGCAGCCGTCAGATCCTGACGCGATTCCATGTCGTAGACACGGCCGATCACCAGATAGCGCGCGGACGCATCGACATAGAAGAGATTGCTGCCGGCAACGACCTCACAAAGGCCACCGATCCGTGCGCAGTCGACCTTGGTGATCTCCGTCTTGGGCAGCCGCGCCTTGAGGAGGGCTGTGACCTTGTTGCCATCGGGCCAGGCAATATCGTTCGCAAATGCGACGCCGACACCGGCAAGCAGCAATGCGCCGGCGACAAGTCCAGCGTGAATGGAATAGCGCCGTAGCGGGAACCGGGGCTCAGTTGCGGACATAGGCGCCCTCCAGGAAAACGATCTCGACATCGATGCCCGTCGGCATCTCGATTACCGGCTGATATTGTTCGGCACGCTCGATCAGATATTGCGAGACCATGTCGCCGGTTTGCGCGACCCCCTCGCCGAATCCGCCCTCAAGGATTTCTCCGGTTGAAAGCCGCTGGCGTTTACCATCCGTCGAAATGTTGGTTCCGGAGAGAAGGGAACTCGTATTGGCGCTGAAGCCGCGGCCGAACCCACCGACCAGCCCGGCGAGAAACGCCTGGGTGACAAGGGAGCCTTCCCGGCTCACGACACGTCCGCGTACGCCGGTCTTTCCAGCGAAGGCGATGAAACCCTTTACTTCGGACACAGCGACACGGCCGCCAGGCTGCTCGCAGGTCATTTTCTGGAGTTTCACGTAGACTTTCTCGGACGAAAGATCGCCGCGCGCCGCGCCATTGACCAGGCAGCCCTCAATCCGTGTCGTCAGCACACGTCCGTTCTGGACGACCGAACGTGCCGGGCCCGTGATGCGCAGGACTACCGGGAGCGGATCGGTCTGGCTGTTGACGCCAGCACCTGCATCGACGCCGACGATGACACGCGCCGAAGCGAAGCTGTTCGGCGGCAGATAGTCGGGACTGTCCGAATAGACCGTGTTGCCGCGCTCGACGCGCGCGGCTCCGCCTGTCTCAAAGGCCACCACCTTCACCTGAGACACAGGCGTGGCGGCAAGAGCCGCAGTTCCGGGAGGCTGCTGATAGGTGCCCGGCGAACCCGAACCGTACATCGCTGCGGGTCCAGGCGCGGGCGTCACTGGGGGGGCGGCCCTTGCCGCGTTTACTTGCGCGCGCAGCTGTTCGTTTTCCTGCTGATAGGCGCTGAGCACCCGCTGGCCGTCGGCGGCCATCGACTGGTTCTGGCTCTGGAGGGCTGATACCTGCTGTGCGAGCTGGTCAATCCGCTGCTGCTGCATCCCAACCGACTTCAGCTGGTTTTCGGTGGACTGGAAACGGTTTTCCGAGGCGGCCATCCATTCGCGCTCGGATATGTTGCGATTGACCATATCATCGGTGGCAATCTTTACGTCCTGCGCGCCGGAGGTTTCGGCGTCGGGCGTGTCACCATCGTCAAAGATCCAGAAGGCCGACGCGATCAGAAGGACACCGGAAGCGCCGCCCAACAGCAGGCGCTGCCTGCGGCGCACGGCCTCGTTGCCCGCAAGATCGTCACCAACCGGAGAAATGTCCGCGGCGTCGAGCGGCTTGCGCTCGCGTGAGAAAAGCGTGCGCAGGTTCATGGCCGTTCCCCGGTACGAGTGACGAGATAGGCAGTGGTCACCTGGCCGGGCGCCAGGCGCGGCTCGGCGACCGAAACGGCAACCGCACTCGCAGGCGCTATCGTTGCGCCGTCGAGTTCGACCGTCTCCTTTCCGCGATTTTCGATCCGCAGCACCCGGCCGTTGAGTTCGGCGCCGCGATACTCCGCGATCATCTGCACCCGCAGCGTGCCGACCTGCACCGGACTGCGCACCGACTGGCGCATCTGGTAGCCGTAGATGACCGATTGCGAATACATCGCTTGCACCAGAGCCGCAGCCTCTTCGCGCGGTTCCACGCGGGCACGCGTCGCGGCAGGAGCGCGCTCGCTCGCGATCGCCGGGTTGGAGATGAAGACCTGGACGGCATCCTCGCCTGCGATGCGGCAGACGAGCTTGTAGACATAGCCGCGCTTCGATGTGGCGAAGAAGGAGAGCGAGGGCCGCGAATAGCCTTCGGGAACCGAGAGATAGATATCGCCGCGCACCGGTTCGTTGACCACAGTGAAATCTTCGGCGGGATTGCCCGTCGAGACCTTCGAGACCGAGGCGAACTGGTCTTCCACGAGGCTGATGCGGGTGAGATCGCGCGACGATGCCGCACAATCGACCCGCGACCCGTCGGCCGCCATCACCGTCTGATCTGCCCATGCTGGCCCGGTAAAGGCCAGGCTCGCGCCGATCGCCAGCAGCACGGCACCTGCTCCGCGGCTCATCAGGCACCAGGACCGCGATGAAAGTGCAGTGCCTGCCGCAAGCGTGCCGATCGCCCACATGACCATCAGCTCTTCTCCCCCGGCTTGTCGGTGACCATGCCGAAGCCGACCAGCTTGAGGCTGAGTCCGGTATAGTCCCAGGTGTAACGGAACCGCCGGTTCTCGACCGAGATGACTCGGTTGCCGACGATCGTCTGCAACTCGCCTGCCACTTCGGAAACCAGCGCTTTGGGATCGACCTTCATCGACTGGATCGTGAAGGTTTGCGAAATACTCGAGCCGCGTTGCTCGTCGAGGATCTTCAGGAGTTCGCCCTTGACCGCGCCTTGCGAGCCGGGATGAGTGACCTCGAGTACCTCGTTCATCCAGTATTCGAGGTTACGTGGGCTGCGATTCAACGTGAGCACGGCGACGTCGCGCGTGATCATCTCTAGATAGTCCTTCGACACCCCGGCGCTGCTCACGGTCAGATTCGAGCGCAGGACGGGCTGGAGCACGATCTCGCGGTCGCGGGTCGAAGCGATGAGGAAGAGCACGATGACGAGGGCGCCGAGAAGCAGCGTGGCGAGCGCAAGGAGGTTGCGCTGCCTGAGTACGCGCTGGCCTTGGGCGTGGCTGTAGCCGAGCTCCATGTCAGCCCGCCATCAGCCGAAGGTAGGAGGGTGGTGTCGCCCGGAGACCCAGGAAGCCTGCCGGCAAATACCAGTAAGCCAGATGGATCAGCCAGGAGGCCGCGCGTCCGGACTTCGCCTTTCTCAACCCCCACCAGCCAGCAAACGCCAGAAATAGACCGATAAGGATATGCTGGGTCAGGACGCCCCACGCGAAGGGAATGACCATCGCGAGGAACTCGTCCAGCGTCCAGAGCCCGATCAATTCGGGATCATCCAGATGCGCCGGAATGACGTAAGTGTCGGCCGCCATACACCACCCCCCTGTTGACCGGCGCGCCGCGGCTGACGGCGACCGGCAACGGCTGTCAGTTGATCAGATCGTTGCGGTGACCGTGGAGGTGACGATCGGAATACCGGTGCCGGCACCGACGCCCACGCCGACCGGGATAGCCACCTGGCCGAGGCTGAAGCGCCCGGAAGCCAGGCCAACGATGCCGCCGGCAAGCGAAAGCACGGTGATGATCTTGCCGCCCGAGCCTTCGAGGAAGTCGGTGAACTTGGTCAGAGCCGTGTTGAAGGTCGTGTCGGCACCTGCATAGGCGGTGCTCGCCCAGAAGAACGTGAAGAGCACCAGCGCGAGCACCAGCAGGACGAACTCGGCGTGGCCTGATTTCTTGATTGCGGTCTCGGTCATATCGATCCCTTTCGAGGCATTGGGAGAGGCATGTTCGCCGCGCCCTCCATGAAGACTTGCGAGGATCGTGCACCGACGACAGCATCGGTTGCCGGAGAAGCGGACTTTCTTCCGATTTTGCGATGAATCGTTAATACTGTCCCGATATACCGGACATGGGGTAAGTGTGAGCGGGACAGATCGGTGAGCTTTTTGGGACAAGCTGTCCGGGATTTAGGGACACCGGCGAATCGGGTAATCTACTCTAATATGAGTCGCTTCGCCGGGACGGCCGATCGCTCGGCCAACTCCGTGACGGAAGCGTCCATTTCGGAGGGAAGCTGACGATGCCGGGCCGTTCTCGCAGCTATGCGCTCAATATATCGGCGGAGCTTTTCAAGCTCACCACCGAGAGCATAAGGCTGCATTCGAATGAAACGCTTCGCTACCAGACGCTCGCCCAGCTCCTGACGAAGCGTATCAACAACCCAGCGATAACCGATAGTCTCGATCCCGAGCAATTGCGCCAATACCTCGATGATCTGCCCACCCGCGGAAACGTTCGCATCCATCTCAATATCTCTCGGACCAGCGCGGATTCGCTGGTGGAAATCAAGAAACATCTCTCCCGCGAAATCGGTGGCAATTTGACCATCAGCGACGCGATCGCGCTCTTGATTTGCGACTACTTGGTCAAACAGAGTGCAACGCGCGTTCTTCCAAAAATCGGCCTTGGCGACTCGGGCCGTTCTGAGTCGCCCAAAAAATGATTGCCCTTCGCCGAACGTGAATCGCAATGCCAACGGCCGTAACTGGTGTCGTTGCGAAAGCCCGCTGCACCTTGCGAGAATCAGCAATTTATGATTTTGTTAGGAAGTTCTGACGGCGCGGCGAGGGGACCACGCATGTCCTCAACGGACGACCCGGATCACACAGCGATCGACACGAGAACGGCCGACGGTCGGAATGGATATGTTGAACTGATCCTTCGCATGATGCGTGTTCATCGGGTCAGCTTGCGCACGCTTGAGCGCCGAACAGGTATCGGGAAATCAAGGCTCGGACTGCTTCTGCACAGCGATCCGGCGCGCCGCCCGTCCATAACCTTCGACGAACTGAAGGCGCTATTCGCCGCACTCGACATTGACGTGTTTGAAGCTGTCATCTGCGTGGAGGCTTTCAACGATATCGACGTGCTCGATGCGCCGCGCCATCGCTCGGTAATCGCCTTGTTGCGAGTGGTGTTCCGCTATCTCCCAGTTGAGCTCCTTGCCGCGCTTGAAGAGTTTGACCACATTGATGGCTCCGATGTCCGCCCGGAATGGGCGGCCGGACTGCAGCGTGCTGTGGTCAGGAGATTGGTAAGCGAAATCACACGGATTGCAGCCGAGCGCGCGATCGGATGGGATCGCGAAATCTGACGAATGCTAGAAGATCTGTAGTGAGGCCACTCGCGCTGGCCTGGTTGGCACAATTGAGACCGCCGGGGAGCCAGCGAAGTCGCCAATCGCAAGAACCTGATGGCGGCCAGCCAGACGAGCCCACTTGTCCAGGACGTTGCGGACATAGGCTTTCGTCTCGGCGATCGGTGGGATTTGTCCGCCCTTTACACGTCCTGGTCCCGCATTATAGGCAGCAAGCGCAAGATGCACCTTGCCGAACCGGTCGAGCTGCGCGCGAAGATAACGCGCACCGCCGCGCAGGTTCTGGACCGGATCATAGCGGTCGACACCAAGATCCCCTGCTGTTCCTGGCATGAGTTGTGTAAGTCCATAAGCTTGCTTTGAGGAGATTGCTCTCGGATTGTAGGCGCTTTCGGTCAGGACCAATGCATCGAAAAGGCCGACGGGAATCCCAGCATCACAAGCCGCCGCACTCATCGCTGTGTAAGCGGCGCGACGACGATCCTCGATGTCGTGTGCTAGGAAGCCCACTGGGCGGTATGGAACGGTTATGCAGTCCGACGGGATATAGCGCCCCTCTTCCGGCCACATGGAAAGCAGGGGCGGCCTCATCCATGCTGGTACTGCGATATCGGAAAAAGGGGCGAGTGCATCCCGCCGTATCACGTCTCCACCCTCCACAGCCAACGCGCCGAAGCTTGCCAGCATGGCATCACTGGTCCGCGTCCTCGTGAGATCGAGCAGGTGAAAACCGCCTGCAGCGGTAGTCTGCTGTGAATTTTCTTCCTGTTCCTGCATTTCGTCGGCCGCGCTCGGACCCATGCGGACGATCTCAACGATACGCGTTGATCCGCCGCTGGCGAGCGCGGGAGCGGGAAGCGCAAGCGCGGCTATCACCGCCGGGATTATATGTTTCATCATATGGGAGAACCCTGTTTCGTCGGCGTGCCAGAGACAATGCTCGTGCTCACGGCAAGACTGTCAACCCCAGGGCATCGCGGGCTATCTGGGGACCGAGTGGTTATCCGCCAATAGAGGCTTCGGCGATGAAATAGAGCGCCTGGGTGGCACCAACCCAGGCTTCGACACGGATGAGAGGGTCAGAATCGGCGGCATCCTCGGGGAGATCCGCCTCCGCCCAATGGTCGTCGACATAGCGAACGAGCGCCTCCAGCGCCGCACTGTCGCTATCATGAAGCGAAAGATACTCGCGCTCCTGACGGGAGATGAACAAGAGGATGTGGCTCATCTGCGAGCTACGCCATAAAGAAAGGTGTCATCCGAGGTCTCGGAAGCCGCACCTGTCTTGGCTACATCGCCAATCATGGGTTCACCCAATCCTGGCCACGGGTTTCTACTGCTATCAGCGCGCATGCTCACCCGACTGGCTTTGACACAGTAATCTAATGGTCTGATCCCCGTGCGCACCCTCAAGCTATCGTAGGTCTGAATTTCGCAATTCGCGTATTTTCGTGTACGTTTGAAAACTTACTATGCTCGGCTTCATTCAATTCGCTAAGGCGGAGCGGGCATCTATCAGTGGCGGAGCAGATGCTTGGCACTATGGGATAGGTGCGATAGCATCTGCTCGCGAGCTTGATTTGGGCTGGATACCGATGGCGACGATGACATGGCTGTATTCGCTCGCCGCGACCTTGCCGTCCTTCCCCTTGATCTTCGCGCTGACGCCCTGGGCGCCGGCCTTGAGCTCTTCCACGCCGGCACCCGTCTGGATCGCGATGCCCTGCTTGGTAAGCGCCTTTTCGAGGAAGGCAGACACATCCTCCACCGGCACGATCCGGTCGAGCACTCGACCACGGTAACTTCGGCGCCCATATCGTTGTAGAAGCTGGCGAATTCGATGCCGATCGCGCCCGAGCCGATCACCAGCAGCTTGGTCGGCATTTCCGGTGGGACCATCGCATGGCGATAGGTCCACACCCGCTTGCCATCCGCCGGGGCGAACAGCAGGTCACGCGCCCGCACGCCGGTGGCGACGATAATGTGCTTCGCGCTGAGGGTTTCCGTGCCCTTCTCGCCCTTCACTTCCAGCGTGGTGGCGGTTTTCAGCGTCCCTTCGCCGATATGCACCGCGATCTTGTTCTTCTTCATCAGATGTGTGATGCCCTGGTTGAGCTGCTTCGCCACGCCCCGGCTGCGCTTCACCACCGCATCGAGATCTGCGCTGATCTTCTCCGCCGCCAGCCCGTAATCCTTGGCATGTTGCATGTAATGGAAGATCTCCGCCGAACGCAGCAGCGCCTTGGTGGGGATGCAGCCCCAGTTGAGGCAGATACCGCCCAGCAGCTCCCGCTCCACGATCGCGGCTTTGAGACCGAGCTGGCTCGCCCGGATCGCCGCCACATAGCCGCCGGGGCCGGAACCGAGAACGATGACGTCGTAGCTTTCGGACATTGAACCCTCCGATTGATCGTATTCGGGGCTCAGGCCAACAGACCCAGGGGCTTTTCCACCAGCTCGCGGAAAGCGGTCATGAGCTGGGCGCCATCCGCACCATCGATGGCGCGATGGTCGAAGCTGCCGGTGACGGACATGACGGTGGCGACACCGAGCTGGCCATCCTCCAACACCCAGGGCCGCTTCTCGCCCGCACCGATGGCCATGATCATGCCCTGCGGCGGGTTGATCACCGCTTCGAACTGCTTGATCCCCATCATGCCCATATTGGAAAGGCTGGCGGTTCCGCCCTGATATTCGTGCGGTTGCAGCTTTCCGTCCTTGGCCCGGGCGGCGAGATCGCCGATCTCGGCCGATATCTGGGCCAGCCCCTTGGCCGAGGGATCGGTGACGATCGGGGTGATGAGCCCGCCGGGAATGCTGACGGCCACCGAAATATCCGCGCGCTTGTACTGGCGCATGACATCGCCCGCGAAGGACACGTTGCAGGCCGGAACCTGCATCAGGGCCAAGCCCAACGCCTTGATCAGCATATCGTTGACCGAAAGCTTGACCCCGCGCGACGTCAAGGCGTCGTTGAGTTCCGCACGCAGTTTGAGTAGTGCATCGAGACGCACGTCCACGGTCAGGTAGATGTGCGGCACCTGCTGCTTCGATTCGGTCAGACGGCGCGCAATCACCTTGCGCATGCTGGACAGCTTCACATCCTCAAACGGAATGCCGAAATCGGGCACAGCTTCGGTCAGCGGCCTGGAAACGGCCTGCGCTTCGGCGGCAGGAGCGCCCGGCCTCGTCGCTTCGACGTCGGCCTTCACGATCCGGCCATTGGGGCCGCTGCCCTTCACTGCCGCAAGATCGACGCCTTTCTGCTCGGCGATGCGCCGCGCGAGCGGCGAGGCGACGATCCGGTCGCCTTTCTGCGCCGGTGCGGCTGCGGCTTTCGAAGCGGGTGCGGGCGTTGGGGCAGGAGCGGGTTCGGATTGCGCCTCGGCTTTCGTTTCCTTGGGGGCTGGCTTTTCCTTGGCTTTCGGTGCCGGAGCAGCGGCTTCCTCGCCTTCTTCCCCCAGCGTGGCGATCACCGTGCCGACCTTCACGTCTTCGCTGCCTTCGGGAATGGCGATGGACAGGATCGTGCCCTCGTCCACCGCTTCGAATTCCATTGTCGCCTTGTCGGTTTCGATTTCCGCCAGGATATCGCCTGCCGAGACCGTATCGCCTTCCTTGACCAGCCACTTGGCCAGAGTGCCTTGCTCCATGGTGGGAGAGAGCGCGGGCATCTTGATATCGATCGGCATTTGGGAACTCCGGAATCTTCAACGGTAACAGACTTTTTTCACCGCCTCGATGACATCCCCAGCCTTGAGGAGTGCTGCCTTTTCCAGGTTTGCGGCATAAGGCAGCGGCACATCCTCGTTGGTCACGCGCTGCACGGGTGCATCGAGATCATCGAACCCGTCCTCCATAGCGATCGCGGAAATCTCGGACGCGATCGAGCACACCGGCCAGCCTTCCTCGACCACCACCATGCGGTTGGTCTTTTTTAGGCTTTCCAGCACAGTTGCCTTGTCGAGCGGACGCAGCGTGCGCAGGTCGATGACTTCCGCCTCGATCCCATCGCTCGCTAGCGTCTCGGCGGCCTCCAGAGCGATCCCCACCCCTATAGAGTAGGATACGAGCGTCACGTCCCTGCCCTTTCGGACGATCCGCGCCTTGCCGATCGGCAGGACCCAGTCCTCCAGCTTCGGCACGTCGAAGACCCGGCCGTATGTCAGTTCGTTCTCGAGGAAAACCACTGGATCCTCGGACCGGATCGCAGCCTTGAGAAGCCCCTTGGCGTCAGCCGCGTCATAGGGTGCGATGACGATCAATCCAGGCACATTAGCGTACCAAGGGGCATAGTTCTGGCTGTGCTGCGCACCGACGCGGCTCGCCGCGCCATTGGGGCCGCGAAACACGATGGGGCAGCGCATCTGGCCGCCCGACATGTAGTTGGTCTTGGCAGCCGAATTTATGATGTGGTCGATCGCCTGCATGGCGAAGTTGAAGGTCATGAACTCCACGATGGGGCGTAGGCCGCCCATCGCCGCGCCGGTGCCGACGCCGGCAAAGCCGTATTCCGTGATCGGCGTGTCGATGACGCGCCGGTCGCCGAACTCGTCCAACAGGCCCTGCGTCACCTTGTAGGCACCCTGATATTGCGCCACTTCCTCGCCCATCACGAAAACGCGGTCGTCGGCCCGCATCTCCTCGGCCATCGCGTCGCGCAGCGCCTCGCGCACGGTGGTCTTGACCATCTCGGTGCCCGCGGGGATGTCCGGATCGGCGACGGTCGCCTGCGTCGGCGACACCACAAGCTGCTGGCCGCGGTTCTCCGCTCTTTGGGTTCCCGCGGATTCGGGTTTGGGTACGTCTCGCTTCTCCTCGTCGGCCGAAGCAGTTTCCGCGCCTTCTTCTGCGCCCTCGCCGGCGATCAGCGCGATTACCTCGCCCACCTTCACCCCGTCGGTGCCCTCAGCGACGACGATCTTCGCGACCGTGCCTTCGTCGACCGCCTCGAACTCCATCGTCGCCTTGTCGGTCTCGATCTCGGCCAGGATGTCGCCGGATTTAACCACGTCGCCTTCCGTGACCAGCCACTTGGTGAGCGTGCCTTCCTCCATGGTGGGAGAAAGCGCGGGCATCTTCAGTTCAATCGCCATCAATACTGTTCCACCAGCACGTCGGTATATAGTTCGAAAAGCTCCGGCTCCGGCGCCTGCTCGGCGAAATCGGCAGCGTCCTGCACGATCCGGCGAATGTCCTTCTCCAGCGTCTTCAGTTCGTCCTCGGAAACGCCGGCCGCCTCCAACTCTTTCTTGAGAAGCTCAATGGGGTCGGACTTTTCGCGCACCGCCTGCACCTCCTCGCGCGAGCGGTATTTGGCGGGATCAGACATGGAATGGCCGCGATAGCGGTAAGTCTTCAGTTCCAGGAGCACCGGCCCCTTGCCTCCCCGCACTCGTTCAAGCGCCACCTTGGCAGCGCCGTGCACCGCGAGCACGTCCATGCCGTCGACTTGCATCCCGGGGATGCGGAAGCTCTCGCCCCGGCGATACAACTGGTCCTCAGCTGAGGCGCGGTTGACGCTGGTGCCCATGGCGTACTGGTTGTTCTCGATCACGAAGATGATCGGCAGCTTCCATAGCTCGGCCATGTTGAAGCTCTCGTACACCTGGCCCTGGTTGGCCGCGCCGTCGCCAAAATAGGCCAGGCAGACTCCGCCATCCCCGGTATATTTGTGCTTGAACGCCAAACCGGTGCCGAGACTGACCTGCGCGCCGACTATGCCATGGCCGCCGTAGAAGCCATGCTCGACCGAGAACATGTGCATCGAGCCACCCTTGCCGCGCGAGATGCCGGCGGCACGACCGGTCAATTCGGCCATGATCACCTTCGGGTCGATGCCGTAAGCGAGCATGTGGCCATGATCGCGATAGCCGGTGATGACGCTGTCCTTGCCCACCGTCATCGCCGACTGGAGGCCAACCGCCACCGCTTCCTGTCCGATATAGAGATGGCAGAAGCCGCCGATGAGGCCGAGGCCGTAAAGCTGGCCGGCTCTTTCCTCGAAGCGCCGGATGAGGATCATCTGACGATAAAGATCGATCATTTCCTCTTTGCTTGCCTGGTAGCGTGCAACAGGCGGGAGATCTTCCTGGTTGGACGACGAGGGCGACGGGAGGAAATTCTTGCGAGATCGGCGTCGTGCAGGTTTTTCGTCGGTTGACTGAAGTTCAGACACAGGGATTTCTTCTCCTATGGTGCTCGCAGGCGGATTGGCGGACAATTGGACACCGTCTCGGTTCGATGGCCTTGCCGCAAAACGACGACCTTCCTCGAGAAGCGAAATCTAATTGAAATCTTCCGAATCCATGGTCTTTTGCATCGCGTCTGGATAGCGAGGGCCTGCCACCGTCCGCTGGTTGATCAGCCCGTCCAGCTCGTCGAGAACGGCCTGATCGGGACGCCAGCCCGGCCGCCCAATATTTTCCCCGAGATGTTCCAGCTTGGAAGTGCCGGGAATGGCGTGAACATGCTCTCCCCGCGAGAGGACCCACGCCAGCGCCAACTGGGCTGGCGATACCCCTTGTCTGGCGGCGACGAGATTGAAGCTTTCCGCCAGCGAGAGATTTATGGGCCAGTTCTGGGCACTGAAGCGCGGATGACCGCGGCGGATATCGTGCTCGCCGAGCGTGGATGGATCGCGCACGCCGTTGGCGAAGACGCCACGCCCAAGCGGTGAAAAAGCGACGAGGGCAACGCCAAGCTCGCGCGATGCGGACAGCATGGCGATCTCAGGATTGCGGGTCCACAGCGAGTATTCAACCTGCACGGCCGCCACCGGATGCACTGCGTGGGCTGTGCGGAGCGTTTCGGCGCTCATCTCCGAGAGGCCGTAACCGCCGATCTTGCCCTCGCGAACGAGTTCACCCATCGCGCCCGCCCATTCCTCGATTGGGACGGTGAAATCGCGACGGTGCAGGTAGTAGAGGTCGATAAAGTCGGTCCGGAGCGCCTTCAGGCTTTCTTCGCAGCTGCGCCTGATCGTTGCGGGGCTGCAATCGACCCAGCGTTTGGTCCCTTCGGCGAATAGCCCGGTCTTTGATGCGAGGAAGAACTCCGCGCGCCGTCCTTTCAGCGCCTCGCCAAGCAGCGTCTCGTTACCGCCATTCGCGTAAAGCCGCGCGGTGTCGAGATGCTCGTAGCCAAGGTCGAGCGCCCGATTGAGCAACCGCGCGGAGTCCTCCTGTGTTGGCGGTGCCGCATAGGCCCAGCTAAGGTTCATGCAGCCGAGGCCGATCGGCGAGATCGACCGGCCCACCAATGGTCGTTTCACGACCATCCGTCTCGCTTTTCAAAGCTGTCGGCGAGTTCTCCGAGCACACGATAGCAATCAAAAACCTGCCCGACCGAGCTGTTCGGCTCGCGCCCTTCGCGGATCGCTGCGATGAATTCGCGATCCTGCAGCTCAATCCCGTTCATGGAGACGTCGACATTCGAGACGTCGATCGCCTCCTCTCTGCCGTTCACCAGATCATCGTATCGCGCGATGTAGGTGCCGTTGTCACAGATATATCGAAAATAGGTGCCAAGCGGCCCATCGTTGTTGAAACTCAGCGAAAGGGTGCAGAGCGCGCCCGTCTCGCTCTTGAGCTGGATCGACATGTCCATGGCGATGCCCAGTTCGGGGTGGACCGGTCCCTGCATGGCATGGGCCTCGACGATCTTTCCCGCCTGATAGGCGAACAGGTCGACCGTATGCGCGGCATGGTGCCACAGCAGATGGTCCGTCCAGCTGCGGGGTTCGCCCTTGGCGTTGATGTTCGTGCGGCGGAAGAAATAGGTCTGAACATCCATCTGCTGGACGTTCAGCTCCCCTGCCCTGATACGCTTATGCACATATTGATGCGACGGGTTGAAGCGGCGCGTGTGCCCGACCATGCAAACGAGGCCGGTTTCCTTCTGTTTCGCCAGCACCGCTTGCGCATCGGCCCAACTGTCGGCCAGCGGAATCTCCACCTCGACATGCTTGCCCGCCTCCATGCAGGCAATGGCCTGCGCGGCGTGCATCTGCGTCGGCGTGGCCAGGATGACAGCGTCGACATCATCGCGAGCCAAAGTTTCATCCAGATCCGTCGTGACGTGACCGATGCCGTATTTCTCGGCGACCACCCTGGTTGGCGCGAGCTCACGACCGACGAGCGAGGTAACGGTGACGCCGTCGATATTCTTCAGGCCGTCGAGGTGCTTTTCACCAAAGGCGCCGGCACCGGCCATGGCAATGCGCATGAGAGGTCTCCTTGTCAGGGGTCAGGCCGCGGGCTCGAGTACCAGATGCCCGACCGCGGTGTTGGAAGCAGGAACATGGTAATGGCGGTGCAACGGCCGGACCTTGCGCCCCAGCGCGCCCCGCATGATCAGCCACATCACCATTTCGATGCCTTCCGACCCGGTTTCGCGCAGGTATTCGATATGCGAGATGGCGCGTAGCGCTTCGCCGTCATCCTCGCTCATTAGGTCGAGGAAGCGATTGTCCCATTCGGGGTTGATGAGCCCCGCACGCGGACCCTGCAGCTGGTGGCTCATGCCGCCCGTGCCCCAGACCTGCACGTTCAGATCCTCGGGGAAGCTTTCCACCGCCCGGGCAATCGCTTCGCCCAGCAGCCAGCAGCGATTGCCGGAGGGCGGCGGATAGGTGACCACGTTCACCGCGAGCGGAATGACCTTCACCGGCCATGCTTCAGGCTGGCCGAACAGCAGGCTCAGAGGCACAGTCAAGCCATGATCGACATCCATCTCATTGATGATCGTCATGTCGAACTCGTCGAGGATCAGGCTCTGCGCGATATGCCAGGCAAGGTCGGCATGGCCTTCCACATCCGGCACCGGACGCGGCCCCCAGCCCTCGTCGCAAATCCCGAAGCGATCCGCGCAACCGATGGCGAAGGTCGGGATGATCTTCATGTCGAAGGCGCTCGCGTGATCGTTGTAGACCAGGATCACGACATCGGGCTTTTCCCGCGCGATCCATTGTTTCGACCACTCATAGCCGGCAAACACCGGTTGCCAGTAGGGCTCAGCGGCCTTGCCATTGTCGATCGCCGCGCCGATGGCGGGAATATGGCTGGTCGTCAGCCCGGCGGTGATACGAGCCATCAGCGCTTCTCCTTTATGGAACGGACCCCTTCGGGCGAGCGGCCGCCTGCAAGCATCATTGCCTGATACTCGTCGACGCTCATGCCGGTCATGGTGCTGACCGCCTGGACGAAGGAAAGTCCGTCCGTCGAGAAGACCTTGGCCAGGAAATAGATGTTCGCGCCCAGGTCGAGCATGCGATTATAGTCGCGGTCGAGAATCGCCTGGCGCTGCTCCTCGGTCATCGGCCATTCGTCCAGATAGGCGCGTTCGTCGACCTTCCAGCGCTCCCGGTTTTCCGCCTTCATCAGGCTCATCGCGAACTGGTTCATCCAGTAACCCTTGCGCGCGCGCTTGGCCGTATAGACCCGGGTTCCGGGAATATCGTCGAACTCGGCGAGATAGGTGTGAATGTCCGTGCTCATAGCCCCCTCTCCTTCAACTGTCGGTCGAGCCTCGGGAAAACACGGCGCGCATTGCCTTCGAAGATCGCGTGGCGCTCCGCCTCGTTGATCTCGAGCGCGTCGATGTAACGCTTGGTGTCATCGAAGTAATGGCCGGTGGTCGGGTCGATTCCCCGCACCGCACCCACCATCTCGCTGCCGAACAGGATGTTCTTGTTCTCGATCACGTCCGCCATCAGGTCGATGCCCGGCTGGTGATAGACGCAGGTGTCGAAGAAGATGTTGTTCATCAGATGGGTGTCGAGCGACGGCTTCTTCAGCATGTCGGCGAGGCCCCGGTAGCGGCCCCAATGATAGGGCACCGCGCCGCCGCCATGCGGGATGATGAGGCGCAGGGTCGGGAAGTCCTTGAACAGGTCCCCTTCCAGCAATTGCATGAAGGCCACCGTGTCGGCCGCGATGTAATAGCCGCCCGTGGCGTGCATCGCCGGGTTGCAGCTTCCCGAGACGTGGATCATCGCCGGCACGTCCAGCTCCACCATCTTCTCGTAGAACGGATACCAGTAGCGGTCGGTCAGCGGCGGATGGGTGAAGTGACCGCCGCCCGGATCGGGGTTCAGGTTGCAGCCAATGAAGCCCAACTCCGTCACGCAACGTTCCAGCTCGGCGATCGAGTTGGCCATGTCTGCCTTGGGGCTCTGCGGCAGCATGCACACGCCGACGAAGGTTTCGGGGAACAGGCCGACCACGCGGGCGATCAGGTCGTTGCAGCGGATCGCCCATTCCTTCGCCACTGCCTCGTCGCCGACATGCGGCGCCATGGCCGAGGCGCGGGGAGAGAAGATGGTGAGGTCCGCGCCACGCTCCTTGATGAGGCGGAGCTGGTTCGCCTCGATCGTCTCGCGAATCTCATCGTCGGAAATATCGGGATAGGGCGGACAGGGCGTTCCGGCCTTGAATGCGGCCTTCTGTTCTTCGCGCCAGGCGTCGTGCCCCTTGGGAAGCACCGTGTAATGGCCGTGGCAGTCGATAATCAGCGTCATGCGGCATTTGCCTTTCCGTCCTTGTCCATCTCGCTTGCGATGCGGTCGATCTTGGCCGTCAGGCCCTCGGGCGGCATGACAATGTCGAGCAGGCCGATGCGCCGGTGCAGCGCGATGGCTGCCTGGGTCATTCCGCTGCCCGTGCCCAAGGCATCCAGCGTGGCGGCCACCTCCTCCATCTCCGCGGCGCGGCGCAGGCCGTGGATCATCATTCGGTCGAGATTATAGTCGGCCTTGGTTTCCCAGTCGGGGCCGAGCGAACCGAGCACTTCCGCGGTGACTCCGGCTTCCTCCGCCGCCAGAACGCATTCGGCGGTCAGCGCCTCGATACCCTTGACCATTACCGAGCGGATCATCTTAATTGCGGAGGCCTGACCGATCTCCTCGCCCACCACCCGGATGTTGGTGAAGCCAAGCCCTGCGAGGGCGGTTGCCGCCTGATCCGCTGCCGCCCCACTCAGCAGCAGCGGCGCGCCGAGCCTCCCCGGCTCGACGGGAGACATGATTGCTACGTCGACATAACGACCGCCGGCGCCTTCGACCGCCTCAGCAGCGCTCCGCTTGGTAGCAGGCGCAACACTGTTCATGTCGCAGAAAATGGCGCCGCTCTCGATTAGCGGCGCGACCGCGCGTGCGGCGGCCAGTGCCTGATCGGCCGTGACCAGAGACAGCACCAGCCTCGCGCCTGCGACCGCCTCGGCCAGCGTATTGCATCCCCTGATGCCCGCTACCGCATAGTCGACGCGCTTGTCGTTCGCGTGGACCGGGTCATCGGTCGCCACATCGAAGACGCGCGCGGAGGCAAACCACAGTCCAGCTTTCGCAAAGCTGCGGCCTGCTTCTCCAAAACCAATGACGGTGACGCCATGCTGATCCATGGGCCAACTCTAGTGCCGACGCCAGCGGCGCGGCCAATCGGATTGGCTCTCGTTTCATTAGAATTTACGAAGTCTCGTGATCGCCTAGCAATCTGGCCTGTCCCTCGATCAGGTTGATCATCGTGGCCTGGGCTGGCGTGGGGCGCCAATCCGCGCGGAGCGTAAGGCCGATGGTGCGTGACGGGAGCGATGCCGCGCTCTCTATCTTCACGAGCCAACCTGCTTCGAGTTCTACGCTGACCTGGTCGGGAGACAGCAAGGTCAGGAAATCGCTTTCAATAAGAATCTGCCTCACCATCATCACGGATCCGCATTCGATGGGAACGCGAGGGGGCTCTACGCCCGCTGTCTCGAATATCGACCGCCAATGGTTCCGCAGCGGCGTGCCTGCGGCCGCGACAATCCAGGGGAAGCGCGCCAGGTCGGCGATAGTTGGCGCTTCCGCTGCTCTTGCGAGCGGATGATGGGCTGCGGCAAGAACAATAAGCGGATCGTCGAACAAGGCCGTTTGCGTGATGTCCGCCGAAACCCGCGGCCTGACGGCGCCGACCATCATGTCGATCTCACCGTCATGCAGAGGCCCCGCAAGCTCAGCGTAGGATCCCTCGACAACCACCACGTCTATGTCGGACTTAACGCGATGAAAGGCCGCGATCGCGCTGGGCAGGACGCGGGCGCGTGACAGTGGCATCGCCCCGATCGTGATCCGTCCGGTCTCCTGTCCCCGCAGAGCCGCCAATTCCACGTCGGCCGAACGCAGTTCCGCCAGCGCCAACCGGAAGTTACGGGCAAGCGCAAACCCCCGCGCCGTGAGAACTACCCCCCTTCCCCGCCGCTCGACGAGGGTCTGTCCTAAGGCAAGCGAAAGATCGCTGACGGCACGGTGCACCGACGCCTCGCTCAAATCCATGGCCGTGGCCGCGCCCGCGTAGCCGCCGGCGCGCGCGAGCGCGAGGAAAGCGGACACCTGCGCTGCGGTAGCCCGCGCTTGTCCCACGAGCCGCATGATCGGCGCGGCGCGATATGCCAGAAGCTCCGCCGCCGGCGTGGGTATCATCTGGCCAGGTTGCCGCTCGAACAGCGACGCTTCGAACCGCCGCTCGAGCTTTGCGATGCCCTGCGTGACGGCGGGCTGCGTAAGATGGACGGCGCGTGCGGCGGCCGTGACGCTGCCCGTCTCCATGATCGCAAGGAAAGCGCGCAGGTGGCGGAGATTGACGTTGAACCGTTCCATGGACGTGACTTAGCAAATTCTTATCAGACAGGCATAGAACCCATTTGCGGCTTGGCGCGCCATGGGGTCATTCTTTCGACTGTTCTGTCAAAGGAGAAACACCTTGTCCGGTATCGTCGTTCAGTCGATCGAGCGTGCGGAAGCATCCGTGGTTGACGGTCTGGCCCTGTGCGGGGTTGCGACCGTCCATGAGGCGCAGGGCCGCACCGGGCTGATGGCGCCGCATATGCGTCCCATTTACGCAGGCGCGCGCATCGCGGGCAGCGCGGTCACCATCTCGGCGCCCCCGGGCGATAACTGGATGGTGCATGTCGCGATCGAGCAGCTTCAGGCGGGGGACGTTCTCGTGCTGGCGCCGACCAGCCCCTGCACCGACGGCTATTTCGGCGACCTGCTGGCGACCTCGGCGCAGGCGCGGGGCTGCCGCGGCCTCATCATCGACGCCGGCGTGCGCGACGTGCGCGATCTCACCCAGATGAACTTCCCGGTCTGGTCAAAGGCGGTTCATGCGCAGGGCACGGTCAAGGCGACGCTGGGTTCAGTAAACGTCCCGGTGGTCTGCGCCAATGCTCTGGTCAATCCCGGAGACGTCGTCATCGCCGACGACGACGGCGTGTGCGTCGTGCCGCGAGCCGATGCCGCCGCAGTATTGAAAATGGCCCAGACGCGCGAAGCCAATGAGGAGGCCAAACGTCAGCGGCTCGCCTCGGGCGAGCTCGGTCTAGACATATACGAGATGCGCGGCCGCCTTGCCGAGATGGGGCTGAAATATGTCTGACGGCACGCACGTCATGTGGATGCGCGGCGGCACCTCGAAGGGCGGCTATTTCCTGAAGGAAGATTTGCCCGCCGAGACCGCCGCGCGCGACGCGCTGCTGCTGCGGATCATGGGGTCCCCTGATCCGCAGCAGATCGACGGCATGGGCGGCGCCGATCCGCTGACCAGCAAGGTCGCAGTGGTCGGCAAATCGGCGCGCGAGGGCGTCGACGTCGATTATCTCTTCCTGCAGGTATTCGTCGACCAGGCGATCGTCACCGATGCGCAGAATTGCGGCAACATCCTTGCCGGGATTGGCCCATTCGCGATCGAACGCGGGCTCGTCCCCGCGCAGGACGGCGAAACCAAGGTCACCATCTTCATGGAGAATACCGGCCAGATCGCGGTCGCGACCGTGTGCACGCCGGGTGGCAAGGTCACCTATGCAGGCAAGGCGCGCATCGACGGCGTGCCGGGCACCCATGCGCCGGTGCCGTTGGAATTCCGCGACACCGCCGGTTCGTCCTGCGGCGCGCTGCTGCCGACCGGCAACGCCTCTGACGAGGTGAACGGCGTGTGCGTCACGCTGATCGACAATGGCATGCCCTGCGTGGTGATGAAGGCCGAAGATGTCGGCGCCACTGGCTATGAAAGCCGGGAGGAACTCGACAATGCAGCCGACCTCAAGGCGAGGATTGAGGCGATCCGCCTTGCCGTGGGCGAGCGCATGAACCTCGGCGACGTCCGGGAAAAGTCGGTGCCGAAGATGATGCTGGTCGCCCCGCCGCGCGAGGGCGGCGCCGTCACCGTGCGCAGCTTCATTCCGCACCGCGCCCATGCGTCGGTCGGCGTGCTGGGCGCGGTCAGCGTCGCCACCGCTTGCCTGATCGAAGGCTCGCCCGCCGCCGAGGTCGCCTCGATCCCCGAAGGGCAGCGCAAGACCCTTTCGGTCGAGCATCCCACCGGCGAGATGACCTGCGTCATGGATTTGGACGAAGCGGGACAGGTCAAGACCGCCGCGCTGCTCCGCACCGCGCGCAAACTGATGGACGGAGAGATTTTCTGATATGAGCGACACGCAGGACCGTATCATCAGCTGGCACCCCAGCCCGTCCAGACCTGCCTACACCCCTCCGCCTGGCGCAGTGGACGCCCATTGCCATGTCTTCGGACCGATGGCCGATTTCCCGTTCAGCGCGAAAGCGAAATATCTGCCTGGAGATGCCGGGCCGGACATGCTGTTTGCCCTACGGGACCGCTTGGGCTTTTCGCGCAACGTGATCGTGCAGGCCAGTTGTCACGGAACCGACAATAGCGCGACGCTGAACGCGATCGCCAGGTCGGAGGGCAAGGCCCGCGGCGTCGCCGTGGTCGATCCCGCGATTTCCGACGCGGAGCTGGAAAGGCTGCACGAAGGCGGCATTCGCGGCGTGCGGTTCAATTTCCTCAAGCGCCTCGTCGACGACGCGCCAAAGGACAGGTTTCTGGAGGTAGCGCAGCGCATTAAGGGGCTGGGCTGGCATGTCGTCATCTATTTCGAAGCGGACATTCTTGAAGAGCTTCGCCCTTTCCTCGATGCGATCCCTACCTTGATCGTGGTCGACCATATGGGGCGGCCGAATGTGGCGCCGGGACCGGAGGGACCCGATATGCTCGCCTTGCGCGGGCTGCTCGACAGTCGCGAGGATATCTGGACGAAAGTGACATGCCCCGACAGGCTTGATCCCAACGGGCCACCATGGAATGACTTCGCGCGCGCCGTCCGCCCTCTGGTGGAGGATTATCCGGATCGGGTGCTGTGGGGCACCGACTGGCCGCATCCGAACATGCAGGATGCCATCCCGGACGATGGCGCGCTGGTCGACATCATCCCTCGTATCGCCCCGACGGTTGATCTGCAGCGCCGCCTGCTGGTGGACAATCCGATGAGGCTCTACTGGCCGGATTGACGCTTCTCGAAGTCTTGCCATTCACAAAGATGAATGGATAGGCAAAGGAGCCTGAGGCCCTCAGCTATGCAAACGCGATCGCGTGAATGCACTCCATCGGCTGCTTACCCGGACCGATCCCGTCAAAGTCATCAACGAATTGGCCCCTGTGCATTGTAGGGACACAGATTCACGGTAGGCATCGACGTCAG
>NZ_ASTG01000020.1 GCF_000412635.1 Sphingobium bisphenolivorans | reverse complement strand
GTGCGTGGAGTGGCGCAGATAGAAGCCGGCAGAAGATTGGGCAAGCCCCTTTTTGCACTTTTTTGAAAGCGGCGAGTAGCCCGCTCCTTCAGCGCAACCTTCATCCTGATCCGATCGTTTCACCGTCGGAAAGGATCCCCCCAACATGACCCTTACCTTGAACAACATCGTACTGCTTGGCGTCGCATTGCTGATCGGCCTCGTGCTTGGCCTGATGCTGAGCGGGCGTGGGAAATATAAGCGGCTATGGCGTGATGAGCAGATGGCTCACCAGCAGGCGGTGCAAGAGCGCGACGCACGGTTGAAGGATCGTGAGGCCCGGCTCAATACGGCGAGCGAGCGGCTGGTCGAACTCGAGCGGCAAGCACACCGCACCGGACCCGGAACGGTCGCGGGCCTGGCAGGTGCCGGTCACCCGAGGGACGATCTTAGTCGGATCCGGGGCATCACCTCACAAGAGGAGGCGCACCTCCATGAGGCCGGTTACCACAGCTATGCGCAGCTTGCAGGCCTCAGCCGCGAGGAAGAAGCCTCGTTGGAGGCGAAATTGGGGCTGAAGCCAGGCGTGATCGCCGACGAACAATGGCGCGAACAGGCAGCGCTGCTCAACGATCGCAAGGATGATGAGCATAGGCGGCTCTATGACCGCCCGTCTCCTGCCTGATTGAAAAAGGGCGGGACAACCCCGCCCTCCCCTTTTTACTTCCGCTTCGCCAGCGCTGCCTGAGCCGCGGCCAGCCGGGCGATCGGCACGCGATAGGGCGATGCCGACACATAATCGAGGCCGGTCTGCTCGCAGAAAGCGATCGAGGCGGGATCACCACCATGCTCGCCGCAGATGCCGAGCTTGATGCCACTGCGGGTCGCACGGCCCCGCTCAGCGGCCAATTCGATGAGTTGTCCGACGCCCTCCACATCGATGCTGACGAACGGGTCGCGGGCGAAAATGCCCTTGTCGACATATTGCGTCAGGAACCGCCCGGCGTCGTCGCGGCTGATGCCGATAGTGGTCTGCGTCAGGTCGTTGGTACCGAAGGAGAAGAACTCGCCCACCTCGGCGATCTCGCCTGCCTTCAGCGCAGCGCGCGGCAGCTCGATCATGGTGCCGACCAGATATTCGACCGATGCGCCTTGCTCTTCGAAAACCTCGCTCGCGACGCGATCGACGATCGCCTTCATGAGCTCCAGTTCCTTCTTCGTAGCGACGAGCGGGATCATGATTTCCGGGATCGGCGCCTCGCCGCTGCGCTGCTTGACGATCAGCGCTGCTTCAAAGATCGCCCGAGCCTGCATTTCATAGATCTCAGGATAAGTGACGCCGAGACGGCAGCCACGATGGCCGAGCATCGGGTTGAACTCATGCAGTTCAGCGGCGCGGCGCTTGAGCGCGTCCACGCCGACGCCCGCAGCCTTCGCGACTTCCTCGAACTCCGCTTCGCCATGCGGCAGGAATTCGTGCAGCGGTGGGTCGAGCAGACGGATGGTGACGGGCAGGCCCGCCATCACCAGGAAGATCTGCGCGAAATCGTCGCGCTGCTCCGGCAGCAGTTTGTCGAGCGCGGTGCGGCGGCCCTTCTCACTATCGGCCAGGATCATTTCGCGCACGGCGGTGATGCGCGCCGCGTCGAAGAACATATGCTCGGTGCGGCAGAGGCCCACGCCCTCGGCACCGAAATCGCGCGCGGTCTGGCAGTCGAGCGGGGTTTCGGCATTGGCGCGAACCTTGAGGCGACGGACCTTGTCGGCCCAGCCCATCAGCGTGCCGAAGTCGCCTGCCAACTCCGGCTGCACAGTCGGGACTTCGCCTGCCATGACCTCGCCGGTGGCGCCGTCGATGGTGAGGATGTCACCTTCCTTCAGTATGCGATCACCAATGCGCAGCGTCTTGTTCGCATTGTCGATTGACAGGCTGCCCGCGCCGGAGACGCAGGGGCGGCCCATGCCGCGCGCCACCACGGCCGCGTGGCTGGTCATGCCACCGCGCGCGGTCAGGATACCCTTGGCCGCGTGCATGCCGTGAATGTCTTCCGGCGAAGTTTCGACGCGGACGAGGATAACGGAGTCGCCCAACTCGTTGCGGCGCTCGGCGGTGTCGGCATCGAACACGATCGCGCCGGAAGCCGCGCCCGGCGAGGCAGGCAAGCCCTTGGTCAGCACGTCGCGCGGCGCCTTGGGATCGAGCGTCGGGTGCAGAAGCTGGTCGAGCGCGGCGGGGTCGACACGGGCGACGGCTTCTTCCTCGCTGATCAGGCCCTCGGTCGCCATATCGACCGCGATCTTGAGCGCGGCCTTGGCGGTGCGCTTGCCCGAGCGGGTCTGGAGCATCCAGAGCTTGCCCTGCTGCACCGTGAACTCGATATCCTGCATGTCGCGGTAATGGGTTTCGAGGATCTGGAACACCCGCGCCAGTTCGGCATAGGTTTCCGGCATCGCCTCCTCCATCGACAGCGGCTTTGCCCCTGCCCGCTCACGCGCCTGTTTGGTGAGATATTGCGGCGTGCGGATGCCCGCCACCACGTCCTCGCCTTGGGCGTTGATCAGATATTCGCCATAATAGGCATTCTCGCCGGTCGCGGGGTCACGGGTGAAGGCAACGCCCGTAGCCGAAGTATCGCCCATATTGCCGAACACCATCGCCTGCACGTTGACTGCAGTGCCCCAGTCATGCGGGATCGAGTTGAGGCGGCGATACACTTTCGCGCGGTCGGCCTGCCACGAACCGAACACCGCACTGATCGCGCCCCACAGCTGATCGTTGACATCCTGCGGGAAGGGCTTGTTCCAGAGCTTTGAAACCAAAGCCTTGTATTCGGAAACCAACGCCTTCCAATCCTCAGCGGTCATTTCCGTATCGAGGGTGTAGCCCTGATCTTCCTTGGCCACCTCCAGCGCTTCCTCGAACGCGCCATGGTCCAGTTCCAGCACCACGTCCGAATACATCTGGATAAAGCGGCGATAGCTGTCCCAGGCGAAACGCTCGTCGCCCGAGGCTGCGGCCAGGCCGAGGACCGTCTCGTCGTTGAGGCCGAGATTGAGAACGGTATCCATCATGCCGGGCATCGAAATGCGCGCGCCCGAGCGGACGGACACCAGCAGCGGATCGGACTTGTCGCCGAACTTCTTGCCCGTCACGCCCTCGATATGGGCGATCCCGTTGGCAACTTGCGCCTTCAGGCTTTCCGGAAAGACACCGCCATCCTGATAATAGCGCGTGCACATCTCGGTCGTGATGGTGAAGCCCGGAGGAACGGGCAGGCCGATGGCGGCCATGCCATCCAGATTGGCACCCTTGCCGCCGAGGAGATTCTTGTCGCCCTTGCCGCCGTCATCGACGCTGCCGCCGAAACGATAGACATAACGGGTGGCGGTCGTGCTCATGCTGGCCTCTTCCATTGTCAACATACTCGCGGCTCTCCTGCACTGATTGCCGTGTATTTGTGCGATGCAACAAAACTTAAACAACAGGCGGGCGACAAACGCACCCGCTTTTACGATAATTGCTCTCCAGCTTCACTCATTTTCCCGCTTGTGCAGGTATCTCTAGTGCTTAGCCCGTGATTTTTGAGAAGTCGGCGACAGCTTGAACCGCGTCCCGAACCCTGGCGAGGAGCCCAAGCCGAGCGGACCGCTTGGCCGGGTCGGTGTCATTTACGGTGACGCTTTCGAAAAAGGCGTCAATCGGAGCGCGTAATGTTGCAAGTGCGGCCATCGCGGCTTCGAAGTCCTCCGCAGTGACGGCTGCGGTCGCGCGGGGCTCTGCCGCATCCAGCGCGGCGATCAAGTCGGCCTCGGCCTGCTCGGGCGCATAGGTGAGTTCGACCTTCTCCGCGGCTGCGACACCTTCCTTTTTGAGGATGTTGGCGGCGCGCTTGTAACCGGCAAGGAGATTGCTGCCGTCGTCCGTGGCGATGAAGGATTGCAGCGCCTTCACGCGTGCAAGCAGGCGGACGAGATCATCCTCGCCACCCAGCGCGAACACTGCGTCGATCAGATCGTGGCGGACGCCGGCTTCCTTCTGCTGGACCTTGAGGCGGTCGGCAAAGAAGTCGAGGAGATCACCCTCCGCCACTGGAAAGCGGAGGTTGTTCGCTGTCACGATCTGGATCACACCGAGCGCGGCTCTGCGGAGCGCGAAAGGATCACGCGAACCCGTTGGCTTTTCACCGATACCGAAGAAAGAGCGAACCGTATCCAGCTTATCCGCCAACGCGACCGCGACAGTTAGAGGTATGGTAGGAACGTCGTCGCCCTGCCCAACCGGCTTGTAATGGTCGCGGATGGCGTCCGCGACGGGGTCGGGCAGGCCCTCGGCGCGAGCATAATAGCCGCCCATAACCCCTTGAAGTTCAGGGAACTCGCCCACCATCTCGGTGACAAGATCAGCCTTGGCGAGGCGCGCGGCTTGTCCGGCTAGGTCGGCATCCGCGCCGTGAACAATCCCCGATTCCACCAGCCAGCGCGCAAGCTTCGCGACGCGCTCCACCTTGTCGGCCACTGTGCCGAGTTTTTCATGGAAGGTGATGCGCTCCAGCTTCTTCGCATGGTCTTCCAGCTTCGTCTTGCGGTCCTGCTCCCAGAAGAAGCGGGCGTCCGACAGGCGTGCGGCGAGCACCTTGCGGTTGCCGGCGATAATCGCCTCGCCGCCGTCCTTCGCGTCGATATTGGCAGTGCAGATGAACGCAGGAGCAAGCCCGCCCGCGCCATCCCTCAGCACGAAATATTTCTGGTTGATGCGCAGCGTCAGCTGGATAACTTCAGGCGGAACCTCAAGGAAGGCAGGGTCAAAGTCGCCCAGCAGCGGCACCGGCCATTCGGTCAGGCCGGCATTCTCGGCAACCAGTCCCTTGTCCTCGATGACGCTATACCCCCGGGCGGCAGCAGCTTCAGCGGCCTTCGCCTCGATGATAGACTGCCGCTCCTGATGGCTGGCGATCACATGGCAGGCGCGCAGCTTTTCCACATAGTCGTGCGCGCCGCCGATGGTAATCTCGCCGGGATGATGGAAGCGATGGCCGAGCGTGGCGTAGCCGGAGCGGATGCCCTCGATCTCGATGTCGACCAGCTCTTCGCCCAGGATCGCTACGATGCCCTGAAGCGGGCGGACCCAGCGCAGGCTCTCTGTCGTCTGCGAGGCCGTCCCCCAACGCATCGACTTGGGCCAGGGGAAGGCGCGGACTATCGCAGGGACGGCATCGGCCAATACTTCGGCAGTCGCGCGACCAGGCTTGTTTACGACGGCGAACCAGACACCGTCGCGGTCCTCCAGTTGGTCCTGTGTCAGTCCGGTCTTGCGCAGGAAACCCTCCAGCGCCTGCGGAGGCGCAGAGGTCCGCGGTCCCTTGAATTCCTCGCTGACAGCGGCGGTTTCGAACGGCAAGCCCTGGGCGACGAGCGCAAGCCGGCGCGGCGTGACGAAGCTCTCCACGCTCCCCGGCTTCAGACCGGTCTTCGCCAGTTCATCGGTGAAGAGACGCGCGAGGTCTTCGGACGCCTTCAGCTGCATCCGGGCCGGGATTTCTTCGCAGCGCAGTTCCAGGAGGAAATCAGTCATCACGCCGCCCACCCGTTCACTTCCATCCACTTCTCGCACGCGCCCTTGGCCAGGTCGCGGACGCGGCCGATATAGCTGGCGCGTTCCTGCACGGAGATGACGCCGCGTGCCTGTAGCAGATTGAACACGTGGCTCGCCTTGATCGCCTGGTCATAGGCGGCGAGGGGAACCCCGGCTTCCAGCGAAGCCTTGCACTCGGCTTCCGCGTCCTTGAACCAACGAAACAGCTTTTCCGTGTCTGCGACCTCGAAATTCCACTTCGACATCTGCCGCTCATTTTCCAGGAACACGTCGCCATAGGTGACGCCGGCATCGTTGAACTTGAGGTCATAGACGCTGTCGACGCCCTGAATATACATAGCCAGGCGCTCAAGCCCGTAGGTGAGTTCTCCCGCGACCGGTTTACAGTCGAAGCCGCCCATCTGCTGGAAATAGGTGAACTGGGTGACCTCCATCCCGTCGCACCAGACTTCCCAGCCGAGGCCCCAGGCCCCCAGCGTGGGGCTTTCCCAGTCGTCCTCGACAAAGCGGATGTCATGCACCAACGGATCGATACCGATCTCCGCCAGCGACCCCAAATAGAGATCCTGGAGGTTGGCCGGCGAAGGCTTCATGATCACCTGATACTGGTAATAATGCTGAAGCCGGTTCGGGTTTTCGCCATAGCGGCCATCCGTCGGCCGGCGGCTCGGCTGCACATAGGCCGCGTTCCAGGCATTCGGCCCAAGGCTGCGCAACGTCGTTGCCGGGTGAAAGGTCCCCGCACCCACTTCCATGTCATAGGGTTGCAAAATGACGCAGCCCTGCCTGCCCCAATAGGCATGGAGGGTCAGGATCAGATCCTGGAAGGAGAGCGCTTCGCTTGTCGCCACGGATGGTCCCCAGAAAAACACGGCGTTCAATATGACGGTGTGATTGCGGCGCGCCTTGGCGCAGGGCGGGCGCAGGGTCAAGGGAAAGAGGCAGGAGGAAGGGTAAATCCACTTGCTCTTGCGCAGGGGCGCCCGCATGGATGAGTGAACTGCATGAGGGGAACCGCAGCGCTTATGAAATGGCCGTCCTTCCGCTGGCTCGCCGTTGGCCTTCTCCTGCTGAGCGCCTGCGGGCAGGAGCGCCCTGCCGATGCGCGAGCGCCCGCCGCTCAGGCTGCCTCCGCCGCGCCCGCGCTGTGGACGGTGAGGGACAAGGACACCACCATTTATCTGTTCGGCACGGTCCATGTGATGAAGCCGGGCGTTGACTGGCTCAAGGGCGACATCAAGTCGGCCTTCGACCGATCGGACGAACTGGTTCTGGAAATTGTGGAGCCCGACGATCCTCACCTTGTTGCAGGGGCGATGGCGGGCAAGGCGATAGCGCGCGATGGCATCAAGCTTTCCGACCGGCTGAATGAAAAAGACCGGGCGGCTTACCAGGCAGCGATGACCGCGAACGGGTTGCCCTGGCAGACATTCGAGATGTTCAATCCCTGGATGGCCGGCATGGCTCTATCGGTGCAGCCATTGGAGAAGCTGGGCTACCAGGCTGAACTGGGTGCGGAGAAGGTGCTGGCCCGTTCCGCGAAGGCAGCGGGCAAGCCGGTGATCGGATTGGAGACGGTCGAACAGCAGCTGGGATATTTCGCTGGCCTGCCGATGAAGCAGCAGATCAGCTTCCTGACCACGACGGTCGAGGGTCTTCCTGAAATGGAGGCGGAATTCGGGCGGCTGATCCAATACTGGCAGGGTGGCGAGCCGGACAAGCTGGCCGCAGAAATGAACGAGTCCCTGGAGGCGACGCCAGAACTGGCGCAGGTGCTGCTGATCCAGCGGAATGCCAATTGGGCCAAGTGGATCATGTCCCGCCTCGTGCGGCCGGGAACCGTCTTCATTGCGGTCGGCGCTGGGCATCTGGCGGGCAAGGGCAGCGTGCAGGATCAACTCCGCAGGCTTGGCATCAAATCGGCGCGAGTACGCCAATAAGATGATGCATTCGGCGTGGCGATGGCTGGCGCTGCTGGCTTTAGCGGCGCTGAGCGCCTGCGGTGACAGGCCCCCTGCCCCGCCGCCCGATGGCGGGCCTGCGCTATGGCGAGTGAGGGGCGAAGGACTGGACGGCTGGCTGTTCGGGACGATCCATGTGCTGCCCCATGGAGTCGAATGGCAGACGGGCGCTATTCGCGATGCGATGAACCAGGCCGATCGTCTGGAGCTGGAGTCCGCCGAGATACAGGACGAAGGCCGGACGCGGGCGCTGTTCGAAAAGATGGGGCGCAGCGCCGGCCTTCCGCCACTGCAGGCGCGGGTTCCTGTCGGTGACCAGTATGCGCTGGAGCGGATTGCGCACGAGGCAGGGACCAGCACGGAGGCCCTTTCGGGCTATGAAAGCTGGGCGGCGGCGATGCTGCTCTCGGCGGCAAGCCAACAGGCGCTGGACGTCAGCAGGGATGATGGCGTCGAACCTGCGCTGATCGCTGCATTCCGGAAGGCCGGTAAACCAGTCAGCGGGGTGGAGACGGTTGCGCGGCAATTCGGCGCTTTCGATACCCTGCCCGAAGCTGCGCAGCGCCGCTTGCTGACGCAGACAGTGCATGAGGCACGGGAGATGAGGGCGCTTTACGGCCGTGTCCTTGCCGCCTGGCTCAAGGGGGATGTCGAGGCGATCGCCCGCGAGGACCAGAGGGGCGAGCAGCCCGACCGCGATGTTGAGGAAGCCGTGCTGAACGCGCGGAACCGGGATTGGGCAGCAGAGATAGCGCGGGCCAAGGGGCGGCCCTTGATAGCCGTGGGTACGGGGCATCTGACCGGGCGCGGCAACCTGATCGACCTGCTGACGGCAAGAGGCTTGAAAGTCACGCGCATACAATAGCGCGCACCCTTGCTTTCCCGGACCTTTCTGCTATTGGGCGCGCGTCCCGACATGGTCATCCCTGGAGGCGTGGCGGGCGCTTACATCAATTTGCTTTTGGAGACACGCAATGAGCGAGCAGCTTACGCTGTCGGCAGAGGCACGCGATCGGGCAGGCAAGGGAGCCTCCCGCGCTCTCCGCCGTGAGGGCCGCGTACCCGCCGTCATCTATGGTAACAATGAAGAACCGCAGTCGATCCACGTAGAGGAAAAGCTCCTCAACAAGCTGCTCGGCACCGGCCACTTCTTCAATTCGGTCGTCTTCGTCGAAGTCGGCGGCAAGAAGGTTCGCACCCTCCCCAAGGATGTGGCTTTCCACCCCGTCAGCGACCGGCCGCTGCACGCCGATTTCCTGCGCGTTTCCGAACATGCCACGGTCCACGTCAACGTGCCGGTGCGTTTCGAGAACGAAGACGCTTCGCCGGGCATCAAGAAGGGCGGCGTGCTCAACATCGTCGCGCATGAAGTCGAACTGATCGTCGACGCGGCGGAGATCCCCGACGACGTCGTGGTCGACCTGACCGGCCTGGACGTCGGCGAATCGATTCACATCAACGCCGTAAAGCTGCCCAACGGCGCCAAGGCTGCTGACGAAACCGACTTCACCGTCGCCACCATCGTTGCTCCGTCGGCTCTGAAGAGCGCAGAGGGCGACAATGAAACGCCGGCTGAAGGCGCCTAAGCCTCCAATCGTTGTGACTGACCAAGCCCCGTTCGCCCCTCGACAAGCTCAGGGCGAACGGGGCTTTGTTGTTTTGGAGATAAGGGATGCAGATTTGGGTGGGCCTGGGCAATCCCGGAACCCAATATGCGATGAACCGGCATAATGTCGGCTTCATGGCGGCGGATGTCATCGCGGACATGCATCGATTCTCGCCACCGAAGAAGCAATTTCAGGGCTGGGTGCAGGAAGGGCGCATCGGCCCTGAGAAGATCATCCTGATCAAGCCCGCGACCTTCATGAATGAGAGCGGCCGGTCGGTCGGCGAGGCGATGCGCTTCTACAAGCTGGTGCCGGAAGATGTGACCGTCTTCCACGACGAACTCGACCTCGCGCCGATGAAGGTGAAGGTGAAGCGCGGAGGCGGCAACGCGGGACATAACGGGCTGCGTTCCACCGATGCCCATATCGGCGCCGATTTCCGCAGGGTGCGGATCGGCATCGGGCATCCGGGGCACAAGGACCGGGTGCATGGCTATGTGCTGGGCAATTATCACAAGAGCGAGATGGACGCGCTGTCCGACATGCTGGGCGCGATCGGCGCTGAGGCGGAATGGCTGGCGAAGGGCGATGATGCGCGCTTCATGAACGAGGTGGCTGTCCGGCTGGCCGACTGAAGGGTGCACGCGCGTCCTGCCGCCCTGCCCTCGCGGCGAAATGATCCTGGGTAATTGCAGAGCGTCGCATTACCGGGCCATAGAGAGCACCTGCCTTCCACTTTCCCAAGGGGATACGGGTGATCAAGACCGTCGCGACGAAGCCTTTCAACGACCAGAAGCCCGGCACGTCCGGGCTGCGCAAGAAGGTCCGCATCTTCCAGCAGCCCCATTATGCGGAGAATTTCGTCCAGTCGGTGTTCGACAGTCTCGATGGTTTCGAGGGCCGGACGCTGGTCGTCGGCGGCGACGGGCGTTACCTCAACCGGGAAGTCATCCAGATCGTGCTGAAGATCGCCGCGGCAAACGGCTTTGGCCGGGTGCTGGTTGGCAAGGGCGGTATCCTTTCCACGCCCGCCGCTTCGCACCTGATCCGATCATCGGGAGCTTTCGGGGGCCTGGTACTGTCGGCCAGCCACAATCCGGGCGGGCCGGACGAGGATTTCGGCATCAAATATAATGTCTCGAACGGTGGTCCCGCGCCGGAGAAGGTAACGGACGCGATCCACGCGCGGACGCTGGTGATCGACAGCTATCGCATATTGGACGCCGCCGACGTGGACATCGATACGCTGGGCAGCGCCAAGCTGGGCGACATGTCAGTGGAGGTGGTCGATCCCGTCACAGCCTATGCGGAGTTGATGGAGGCGCTGTTCGACTTCGGCGCGATCCGCGCGATGATCGATCAAGGCTTCACCTTGTCTTTCGATGCCATGAGCGCAGTGACCGGTCCCTATGCGGTCGAAATCTTCGAGAAGCGGCTGGGCGCGCCTTCGGGCACCGTCCGCAACGCCATCCCCCTGCCCGACTTCGGCCATCATCATCCCGATCCCAATCTGGTCCATGCCAAGGAGCTTTATGACCGCATGATGGCGGCGGACGCGCCGGATTTCGGCGCCGCGTCTGATGGTGACGGCGACCGGAACCTCATCATCGGCCGGCACTGCTATGTGACGCCCTCGGATTCATTGGCGGTCCTTGCAGCCAACGCGCATCTCGCGCCCGGCTACGCCAGTGGGCTAAAGGGTATCGCGCGCTCGATGCCGACCAGCGGCGCGGCGGACCGGGTAGCGGAGAAGCTCGGCATTCCCCTGTTCGAGACGCCGACCGGATGGAAATTCTTCGGCAATCTGCTCGACGCCGGCATGGCGACGATCTGCGGGGAGGAAAGCGCCGGCACCGGGTCCGATCATGTGCGCGAGAAGGATGGCATCTGGGCGGTGCTGCTATGGCTCAACATTCTCGCGGCGCGGCGGCAGAGCGTCGCCCAGATCATGGAGGAGCATTGGGCGACTTACGGCCGAAATTATTATGCCCGCCATGACTATGAGGCGATCGCCAAGGATAAGGCCGACGCGCTGATGGCGGCATTGCGCGGCAAGCTGGAGGCTCTGCCAGGCACGACAAACAGCGGCGGCACCGTCAGCAGCGCGGACGACTTCGCCTATACCGACCCGACCGACCAGTCGGCCAGCCGCAACCAGGGCGTCCGGATATTGTTCGAAGATGGATCGCGTGTCGTGTTCCGCCTGTCCGGCACGGGGACCGAAGGGGCAACGTTGCGCGTCTATATCGAGCGCTATGTCGGGCCGGAGGGCGACCTGGCACAGGAAACCGGCAGCGCGCTTGCCCCGCTGGTGCAGGCGGCGCAGGAAGTGGCGGATATTTCCGGCTATACGGGAATGGACAGACCCAGCGTCATCACCTGAAACGGGTTGCCAAGACTTACCTTCGGGACATCAACGAGCAACGAGGGGGCGATAGACGCCTCCGCTAAGGGGCAACTGCACGCGCTCCTGCGAAAGCGGGAGCCTGTCAGGGACAAACAGCCTCTTGTTTGCTCGAGGTTCTTAATGCGCCGTCTTGTTCGTGCCCTTGCTCTCTGCGCCGCCATCATACCCGCCGAAATCGCCACCGCCCGCACCAGTGAAGATGAGCAACTCTGGGTCAACCTGACCGCCATCGGCTCGCTGACGGGCAAGCTCATTTATTTCGCGGAAGTGCAGCCGCGCGCCGCGGACGGCATGTCGCGCCTCGACCAGCTATTGCTGAGGGGCGCGGTAGGCTGGAAATTATCGCCCAAGCTCTCCGTCTATCAGGGCTATGCGCATGTCGTGCTGCCGGTCGAGGGCGGGAGGGATCGGAACGAAGAACGGAGCTTCCAGCAGGTCAACTGGACCATCGGCAAGCCATGGGGCGGCGAACTGTCATCGCGCACACGACTGGAACAGCGCTGGCGGTCGGATGGCGAGGACATGGGCTGGCGGCTGCGCGAAATGCTGCGGTACGAAAAGCCGCTGGCGTCTGCCAGCGACCAAGTGAATGCCCTTGTCTACGCTGAGGGGTTCGTCGCGCTCAACGATACGGATTGGGGCGCGCGCGCAGGCTTCGATCAGTTACGCAGCTTTCTCGGCGCGGAACTGGGGCTCGGCGGCGGATCGACGGCGGAGGTGGGCTATATGAACCAGCTGATCAATCAGCCGGCTGGCAACCAACGCGTGAACCATATCGCCTCGATCACGCTGTTTTTCCGGCATTAAGCCCCGGGCCGCTTGTCCTTTTCCGTCCCGTGCAGCTTCGCCCACAGATCGGCGGTCCCCGCTTCCTGCGCCTTGTTCGTATACTGGGCGGCAACCAGCCAGCCTTTGATCGGGCGCAACGGCAGGATGGTGGTGAGGATCAGCACGGGCACGCCGACCGCCAAATGGACCCACAGCCCCGGCCGGGCAAGAATTTCCAGCATGACGATGAAGACGACGCCGGGCACGCAGGCGAAAAGCTGGACGAAGACCGCAGGGCCATCGGCCGGGTCGGCGAAGCTATAGTCCAGGCTGCACACCTCGCAATGATCGCGCACGGTAAGGAAGCCGGTAAAGATATGCCCTTCCCCGCAGCGCGGGCAGCGGCCGAACGGTCCCGTCTCATGCGCCGGGCGGCGGGGCCACTGTCTGCCGCTTTCGTCTGTGATGGTTTGCCTTGGCTGCTGCATGATCGGGGCCTCCTCAAGCCCGGGTCCCATGTCGGGTCTGGCGCATCTTTTTCAATTGCGCCTTTTGTCCTACCCGCTGGCCTTTGCCGGAGTAAACGGCTATCGGCGCGGCCAATCATCCAGATTTGAAGGCAGTAAAATGGGTTTTCGTTGCGGTATCGTCGGCCTTCCCAACGTCGGGAAATCCACCCTGTTCAACGCGCTGACCGAAACGCAGGCGGCGCAGGCGGCGAACTATCCCTTCTGCACGATCGAACCCAATGTGGGCCAGGTCGCCGTCCCCGATGAGCGGCTCCAGACCATCGCGAAGATCGGCGGATCGGCCAAGATCATCGAAACGCAGCTGGCCTTTGTGGACATAGCGGGGCTGGTGCGTGGCGCATCGAAGGGCGAAGGGCTCGGCAACCAGTTCCTCGCCAATATTCGCGAGGTCGACGCCATCGTTCATGTGCTGCGCTGCTTCGAGGATGACGACATCACCCATGTCGAGGGCAAGGTCGACCCCATCGCCGATGCGGAGACGGTCGAGACGGAACTGATGCTCGCGGACCTGGAAAGCCTGGAGAAGCGCGTCCCCAACTTCGCGAAGAAAGCGGCACAGGGGGACAAGGAGGCGAAGGCAGCCGCATCCGTTCTGGGTCAGACACTGGATCTGCTGCGCGACGGCAAGCCCGCGCGGCTGACGCAGCCGAAGGATGACGAGGAAGCGCGCCTCTTCGCCCAGGCACAGCTGCTGACCGCCAAGCCCGTTCTCTATGTCTGCAATGTCGAGGAGGACAGCGCGGCGGCGGGCAACGCCCATTCGGCGCGCGTGTTCGAGAAGGCGGCGGCGGAAGGCGCCAAGGCGGTGATCGTTTCGGCTGCGATCGAGGCTGAACTCATCACCATGCCGGTCGGGGAACGCGCGGAATATCTGGAAGCGCTGGGACTGGAGGAAGCCGGCCTCGCCCGGATCATCCGGGCGGGCTACGAACTGCTCGGCCTCATCACCTTTTTCACCGTCGGCCCGAAGGAAGCGCGCGCCTGGACTGTGGCGAAGGGATCGAAGGCGCCCCAGGCCGCCGGCGCGATCCATTCCGACTTCGAAAAAGGGTTCATCCGCGCCGAGACGATGGCCTATGGCGACTATGTGCAGTTCAATGGCGAGGCGGGAGCCAAGGAAGCGGGCAAGTGGCGGTCCGAAGGCAAGGATTATGTGACGCAGGATGGCGACATCATGCTGTTCCGTTTCAACGTCTGATCGAGCATGCTGCGGCCGGGCCAGATGCCTGCTCGTCGCAAGGCAGCCTTTCCTCCCAGCGTCGATGAAGGGACGCGGCTGCTGATCCTGGGCAGCCTGCCGGGCGACGCTTCGATCCGACAGGGCGAATATTATGCCCATCGCGGCAATGCCTTCTGGACCCTCCTGGGCGATGTCATGGGGGAGGAATTGCGCGACGAGCCCTATGCGATGCGGCTGAAGCGGCTGCGGGCACGCGGCGTCGGGCTGTGGGACGTCATCGAAAGCGCAGAGCGGCCGGGCAGTCTGGACAGCGCGATCCGCAGCGCTGAACTGCGCGATCTTTCGGCCTTTGTGGATCGACTGCCCAAGCTGGAGGCTATCGCGTTCAACGGCAAGACGGCGGCGCTGCATGGGCAGCGGCAGATCGGCGCGCGGCAGGGATTGACCCTGATCGACCTGCCTTCTTCGAGCGGCGCCTTCGCCAGCATGTCGCGCGATGCCAAGCAGCAGGCTTGGATGGCGCTGATCCCCTTTATCGGTGCCTAAGCCGGCAGTAGCCGGGCCACTCATCTTACATCCCGGTCAAGCGGAACTTGACCAGGCAGCGGGTGCTGCATAACCGTCGTGCCCAGAGCGACGCGAGGGTGTGATGAGCGACATCGTATATTTCGAAGACATCCAGATCGGCGAAACGCACTCCTTTGGGCCGCACAACGTCAGCCGGGAAGATGTCGTCCGCTTTGCCGCAGAGTTCGATCCCCAGCCATTCCACCTGTCTGATAAAGCTGCGGCGCAGACTCATTTTGGCAGCCTTTCCGCCAGTGGCTGGCACACTGCCGCGCTCTGCATGAAGATGATGGTTGCCAATTGGCAACAAAATCCGGGCATACAGGCTGCCAGCCTCGGCGCGCTCGGTATCGACGAATTGCGCTGGCTTCGACCGGTGCGTCCCGGTGACACGCTGCGAGGGACGTCCGAAACGGTGGAAAAGAAAGCGTCGAGAAGCCGTCCGGAAATGGGTATCATCAAGACTCGCGTCACGCTGTTCAATCAGAATGATGAGCCTGTTTTCACCATGAACCCGATCGCGATGGTGCGCACTCGGCCCGTCTGAGCGCCTATTAGGGCAGCTTGTCGATCCTGGGTCGCGGCTGATTGGCAGAAGCGTCCGCCGCCATGATGCGAAGGGTGGACGAGGCTGCATCAGCGATCTGGATCGTGGTCAATCCTGCGGCCATGTCGAACCAGACGATCTTGCGGATGCCCGAGCATTGAGGCCCATGCCCATGGTTGACCGGCGAAAGTGCTTGCTTGCCCGAAACGGCATCCACCCACCCACTCTTTGATAAGGCGATGCCCACGCGCGCGGGCGACTTCAGCGCCAGCGTAAAGAGGCCGGCATAGCTTTTGCTACCATTCTTCGCCGGCGGAACAGGGAACTGGACCTGCGTGGCCGGGGGCAACGTGACCGTCACCGGTTTTCCCAGCGTTAGTCGCGGAGCGGCATCGGGCAAGCGCCCGGCTGTGGAGTTCCCGCTCTGGCGCCAACTCGTCCATGGTTCGGCCAGCGGCGGCGCGTCCTTGCACGGAGCCGCTGCCTGCGCGGGAAAGGCACTCAGCGCGAGAAGCAACAGAGCATGCTTCACCCTCATTTCCTTCCAAACAGCTTCTCTATGTCGCCATGGCCCAGCTTCACCCAGGTTGGTCGCCCATGGTTGCACTGGCCGCTGCGGGGGGTCACTTCCATCTCGCGCAGCAGCGCGTTCATCTCGGCTACACTCAATATACGACCGGCGCGGACAGAGCCGTGGCACGCCATGGTCGCAGCGACCAGATCGAGTCTCTCCTTGAGCGACAAAGCGCTGTCATAGGCCGCCAGATCGTCGGCGAGGTCGGACACCAGCGCCTGCACATCACCCTGCCCAAGCATCGCCGGTGTCGCGCGCACGAGCATGGCGGCAGGCCCGAAACGCTCCAGTTCCAGGCCGAAGTCCCTCAGTTCCTCGATACGCGACTCCAGCCGGTCGCACGCGGGCTCGTCCAGTTCGACGACTTCGGGAAGCAGCAGCGCCTGCGCAGCGACACCCTGCCCGTCCATCGCCCGGCGCATCCGCTCAAGGGTGAGGCGCTCATGCGCGGCATGCTGGTCGACGATGACCAACCCGTCCTCCGCCTCGGCCACTATGTAGGTGCGCGCGACCTGCCCGCGTGCGACGCCGAGCGGAAAGCTATTGCCTTCGGGAGCGGGAGCGGCCGCCGGTTCCGCACGCGCCTGCGGTGGCGGCGCGATGAATCCGGAGCGGCGGTCAGCGACCGAATAGCTGGGCATCGGCGCGGATGCACCCACCGCCTCGAAGATCGGCATCGGGCTGATCGGCGTGGGCGAGATCGGCTCGGGCTTCCAGGCGGAAAGGCCGGCCGGATCGGCGTGCTGGACCGCGCGGAAACCTTCGGTGTCCAAAGCGCGGCGCAGGCCTGAGACAATCATCCCGCGAATGAGGGTCGGGTCACGGAAGCGTACTTCGGTCTTGGCTGGGTGGACGTTGACGTCCACTTCCAGCGGCGGCACGTCCAGGAACAGCGCGACGACCGGATGCCGATCGCGCGCGAGCATGTCAGCATAGGCGCCGCGCACCGCGCCGACGAGCAGCCGGTCGCGCACCGGCCGGCCATTCACGAATAGGAACTGATGGTCGCCAACGCCGCGATTATAGGTCGGCAGCGAGGCGACGCCTGACAGGCGCACCCCCTCCCGCTCCAGCGCGACGATCACGTGATTTTCGGCGAGCGCCCGGTCGGTGAGGGCCGCGACCCGGTCCTCCCGCGCCTCGCCAGCCTGCACTGACAGCACACGGCGGCCATCATGCTCCAGGCTGAAGGCGACGGAGGGATGCGCCATCGCCAGGCGGCGGATCACGTCCAGGCAGGCGGCATATTCCGCCTTGGGCGAGCGGAGGAATTTGCGCCGCGCAGGCACGCGGGCAAACAACTGCTCGACCGTCACCCGCGTGCCGGGCGGGAGCGCCGCAGGGCCCTCGGAGACGAGCGCGCCATTGTCGATCGTACGATTCCAGCCATCGTTGCCGGCGGGGCGGCTGTCGATCGACAGCCGCGCGACACTGGCGATGGAAGGAAGCGCCTCGCCGCGAAAACCCAGGGTCGCGACCTTTTCTATAGCGTCGTCGGGCAGCTTCGACGTTGCATGGCGCTCCAGCGCCAGCGCGATCTCTTCTGAATCCATGCCGCAGCCGTCGTCGCTCACCTCGATGCGGTCGAGGCCGCCGTTGGAAATGCGGATCGAAATGCGATTGGAGCAAGCATCCAGTGCGTTTTCAACGATTTCCTTGAGCGCGCTGGCGGGTCTTTCGACCACTTCGCCCGCAGCGATGCGATTGACCAGATGTTCGGGCAGACGGCGTATTGACATTGATTAGTGACTAGCCCAAGCGATCGCTTTCCGCGAGACACAAGCCTCAAGAAATTTGGGTACCGAAGGGGGGCGGGTGAAACGTGGGGCGAACTTTCCGTCTGTCCCGGTTCGCTTCGCCGGGGCGTGCGGGCTGAACAGGAACAGGCATGTCGATCTTCTCGCGACTTTTCAAACTCTCCTCCCAGGACATGGCCATCGACCTCGGCACGGCAAATACCGTGGTCTATGTGCGCGGACGCGGCATCGTGCTGAATGAGCCCTCCGTGGTGGCGGTCGAGACGCTGAACGGCGTGAAGCGGGTGAAGGCAGTCGGCGACGACGCTAAGCTGATGATGGGCAAGACCCCCGATTCGATCGAGGCGATCCGGCCACTGCGAGATGGCGTGATCGCGGACATCGACGTCGCGGAGCAGATGATCAAGCACTTCATCACCAAGGTCCATGGCGGCAAGTCGCGTCCCTGGCGCTTCCCCGAAATCGTGATCTGCGTGCCATCGGGTTCTACCAGCGTCGAGCGCCGCGCGATTCGCGATGCGGCCAGCAATGCGGGTGCCAGCCAGGTGTTCCTGATCGAGGAGCCGATGGCCGCCGCGATCGGCGCCGACATGCCGGTGACCGAACCGATCGGGTCGATGGTGGTCGACATCGGCGGCGGCACGACCGAAGTCGCGGTGCTGTCGCTGCGCGGCCTTGCCTACACCACCTCGGTCCGCGTCGGCGGCGACAAGATGGACGAGGCGATCGTCTCCTTCGTGCGCCGTCATCACAATCTGCTCATTGGTGAGGCGACCGCCGAGCGGATCAAGAAGCAGTTCGGCGTGGCTCAGCCGCCCGAGGACGGCGTGGGCGAGACGATCCACATTAAAGGCCGCGATCTGGTGAATGGGGTACCCAAGGAAATCTCGATCAATCAGGGCCAGATCGCCGATGCGCTGGCCGAACCGATCAGCACCATCGTCGAGGGCGTTCGCATCGCGCTGGAAAACACCGCGCCGGAACTGGCGGCGGACATAGTCGATCAGGGCATCGTGCTGACCGGCGGCGGCGCGCTGCTCAAGGGGCTGGACGATGAACTGCGCGACGAAACCGGCCTGCCCGTCACCATCGCCGAAGATCCGCTGACCTGCGTCGCGATCGGCACCGGCCGCGCGATGGAAGATCCGATCTTCCGGGGCGTACTCCAGACCGCTTAAGGGGGCGACACCATGGCGCGGCCACCCAGCCGACGCCCCGGCCACAACCGGAAGGCGCAATATAGCCTCTTCGCCAGCTATGTCGTGGCGATGACCGGCGCCGCTGTCGGACTGCTTCTGGTCGGTGTCGCGATGTTCGATCCCACCGGTTTCGCGGCCATCCGCGTGGCAACGGCAGAGGTCACGCGCCCGGCATCCGTCACGATGAAGAATATGGTGAGCGGCGTCAGTTCCATTGACGAGGTGCTGGCGGCTTACTGGCGCGCGGGATCGCAGAATGTCGGGCTGCGCCGGCAGGTGGAGGCCGATCGCAACCGCATCATCGAGGCGAAAGCGGTCGCGCAGGAAAATGCGCGCCTCAAAAAGCTACTGAAGCTGGTCGATGAGGATAGCAGCGACCTGCTGACGGCGCGTCTGATCGCGTCCTCCTCCTCCAGTTCCCGACGGCTTGCGCGGCTGAACGCAGGGCGCTGGCAGGGCGTTCGGCCGGGGATGCCGGTGCGTGCGCCCGAAGGGCTGATCGGGCGCATCCACATCACCACGCCCAACACGGCGGAGGTGCTGCTGCTGACCGACACCAGCAATATCGTGCCGGTTCGCCGCGCCAATGACAGCGTGCCGGCCATCTCCACAGGGCTTGGCGATGGCACGGTCGAGATCCGCGCGCTGGCCGCAGGACGCAACCCGTTCAAGCCCGGCGATCTGCTTGTAACATCCGGGATCGGCGGCATCTATCAGCCGAACATTCCCGTCGCGGTGGTTGTCCGCGTGGCGGGAGAGATCGCCTATGGCGTGCCGCTCGCCAACCCGTCGAAGGTCGATGCCGTAGTGGTCGAGCGGTCGTTCGAAGAAGTGGTGACGCGGCCCGATCCCAGCGCCCAGGCCGGGGTCATCGGCCCGGAGGCAGGGAATGCCGCGGTCAGTTCTCCTGGCCCATGATCGACCCGCATCTCCAACATGTCCCGCGGCTCGGCCGGCATCCTTCGCGCTGGCGGCTGGCGGGAGTCCCTGTGATCACGGTGATGCTGGGGTCCGCCACGACAGCGCTGCCGGTGATCGCACAGTCGCCGGTGATGCCGCCGTTCGGTCTGCTGCTGCTGCTGTCCTGGCGGCTGCTGCGGCCGGAGTTGTGGCGAACATGGATCGGCCTGCCGCTGGGGCTGTTCGATGACCTGATGAGCGGCCAGCCGATCGGATCGGCCATGTTCCTTTGGACGGTCATGCTGATCGGCATCGACGCGGTCGAGCACCGGATGGTGTGGCGCAGCTACCGGCAGGACTGGCTAATCGCCTCGGTCGGGATTATCTTCTGCATCGCCGGCGGCGTCCTGTTTGCGCGGATCACAGGCGGAGGAGGAGTGACGCTGAAACTGGTCGTGCCGCAGATGCTCTGGACGATCCTGCTCTTTCCCTTTGTCGTCCGGCAATGCGCCCGGGTCGATCGCTGGCGCGTGATGGCATGAAGCTGCCCAAGTTCAAGAAGAAGACTGTCAACGAAGCTGCCCTGTCTTTCACCTTCACGCGCCGGGCGATGGTGGTCGGCGGCCTTCAGGCAGGCATCGGCGCGCTTCTGATCGGCCGGATGGGCTGGATCAGCATCGCGGAAAATGAGAAATATAATCTTCTCTCCGAAAGCAATCGCGTCAATCTGACGCTCATCCCCCCTCGTCGCGGCTGGATCATCGACCGCAACGGGCGGCCGCTGGCGAACAACCGCACCGACTTCCGCGTGGACCTGATCCCCGAGCGTATGAACGATCCGGACCGGACGATCCGCAGCCTGGCTCACCTGCTGGCCCTGAAGGATGAGGATATCCAGCGCATCAGGGAGGAACTGGAAAAGTCGCAGGGTTTCCGCCCCGTCCAAGTGGCAGAGAAGCTGACCTACGACCAATATGCGGCGGTCAGCGTCCGCCTGCCAGACCTTCCGGGGGTCGCACCGAGCCAGGGCTTCTCGCGCAACTATCCGGCGGGCGCGGCGGTGGGCCATTTGCTCGGCTATGTTGGCTCGGCGTCGGCCAAGGATTATGAAGAACGCAAGGACCCGCTGCTGATCACGCCGGGGTTCAAGGTGGGCAAGGATGGCCTTGAGAAATCCTTCGACCGGGAGTTGACCGGGAAGCCCGGCGCCAAGCGGGTCGAGGTGACGGCACGCGGCAAGATCGTGCGGGAACTGACGACCCGACCCGATACGCCAGGCAACCCTATCAAGCTCACCATCGACGCGGGATTGCAGGAATATGCCGGCCGCCGCCTTGCCACGCAGAGCGGATCGGTGGTGGTGATCGACTGCCATAATGGCGATGTGCTGGCGATGGCGTCGATGCCAAGCTTCGACCCCAACAGCTTTTCCGACGGCATCAGCCATGTCGAGTGGGAGATGCTGTCGAAAGACGATCATGTCCCGCTGCGCAACAAAACCCTGCAAGGTCTCTATCCGCCGGGATCGACCGTCAAGCCGATGGTGGCGCTGGCGCTGCTGGAGGCGGGCATCTCGCCCATGGACACGGTAAGCTGCGCCGGCGCGATCCGCGTCGGGAACACGCTGTTCCACTGCCACAAGCGGCGAGGCCATGGTTCGCTCAACATGCGCGGCGCCATCGCGCAAAGTTGCGACATCTATTTCTACCAGATGGCGCAGCGGATCGGCATGGACCGCATCGCGAGCATGGCGCACAGGGTCGGCATGGGGCAGAAATTCGCCCTGCCCTTTCCCAGCCAAAGCTACGGCACCGTGCCTGATCCAGCATGGAAGCTGAAGAAATATAATCAGAAATGGCAGGTCTATGACACGGTCAACGCGACCATCGGTCAGGGCTATATGCTCATCAATCCCTTGCAGATGGCGGTGATGGCAGCGCGGCTGGCAACGGGCAAGCAGCTGATGCCCAATTTCCTGTTCGGCGCCAAACGCCCCGCTCCCGCTCCAGTCGGTGTCGAGGAACAGCATCTGGTGACGATCCGCGACGCGATGAGCGCGGTCGTCAATGGCGGCGGTACAGGCGGTGCCGCGCGGATCAATCTGCCGGGCGTCATGATGGCGGGCAAGACCGGCACGGCGCAGGTTCGCCGCATCACCATGGCGGAGCGTGGCGGTGGCGTGCGGAGCAACGCTTCGCTGCCGTTCAAACTGCGCGACCATGCCCTGTTCCAGGGTTTCGCGCCGTTCGACAATCCGCGCTACGCGATCGGCTGCATCATCGAACATGGCGGACACCTCAACCGCAATGAGGACGCACCGATGATCGCGGCCGATACCCTGTCCTACCTGTTCGATCAGGCCAAGGCCATGGAGAAGCTGGAAACGCTGGAGAAGACATGGGGCGGGACGCCGACGGAGCGGCAGGCTAGGCAGATGGCAACATTCCGTACTGCCAAGGCAATCGAAAAAGGCGAGGCACCGCCCCCGGAAGCCGCCAACGCCACAAGTGCAGCCAATGTGGCGGAAGGCAGCAACAGCAGCGCGGCTGCCGCTGCGGACGATGCGCCTCCTCCCCCCGGCGCCGGCGCGGACTGAGCGGCATGAGCATCGTTCCAGAACCTCTCACGCATTTTCCCTGGCGCGTGCTGGGCATCTTGCTCGGCATCGCCTTCTTCGGAACGCTGGTGCTCTATAGCGCGGCAGGCGGCAGCATCACGCCCTGGGCCATCAACCAGGCTGTCCGCTTCGTCATCTTCTCCGGCATGGCGCTGGGGCTCAGCCGCATCCCGCTGGAACTGTTCGCGCGGTTCGCCTTTCCCGCCTATGGCGCCGTACTCGCCGCGCTGCTGGCCGTCGAACTGATCGGCGGTGTTGCAGGCGGCAGCCAGCGCTGGATCAACCTCGGCTTCATGCAGTTACAGCCGTCGGAGTTCATGAAGCCGATCATCGTGCTAGCCGTAGCCCGCTTCTATGCCCTGTTGCCGGTCGGCGAGATCAGGCGCTGGAACGCGATCTGGCCCGCGCTGGTGCTGATCGGCGTTCCATGGGCGCTGGTGCTGGTGCAGCCTGACCTCGGCACGGCGACGATGATCGCGGCGGGCGGGGTCACCATCATGTTCCTGGCCGGCCTGCCGCTGCGCCTGTTCGTCGGGTCCGGCCTGACATTGGCGGCGATCATCCCGATAGCCTTCAGCTTCCTGCACGAATATCAGCGGAACCGCGTGCTCATCTTCCTAGATCCGGAGAGTGATCCCCTCGGCGCCGGTTATCATATCAGTCAGTCCAAGATCGCGATCGGATCGGGCGGGATATTCGGAAAGGGGTTCCTGAAGGGCACGCAGAGCCATCTCGACTATCTGCCGGAAGGGCACACCGATTTCGTCTTCGCCACCATGGCCGAGGAATGGGGTCTGTTCGGTGGCGTGCTGCTCATCGGTGCATTCCTGCTCCTCTTCCGCTGGGGCATCGGCGTGTCGCTCCGCACGCCGGACAAGTTCGCCCGGCTGGTGGCGGCGGGACTCACGACGACGATCTTCTTCTATGTCGCCATCAACCTGATGATGGTGATGGGGCTTGCTCCAGTTGTGGGCATTCCCCTGCCCTTCATGTCCTATGGCGGTTCGTCGATGCTGACGGTCATGCTGTGCGTCGGCATCATCATGTCCATCGAACGTTCAGGCCGGCGGCGAGTTGGAAGACATTCCAACTGGGGCTGAAACTGGCGCTTTTTCAAAAAATTTGCTGCGCGAGCGATTTAATGTTTGCAAAGCCGGATGACGATGGTAACAGCCCGCCCACGCCACGGCGACACCCCAAGCGGGCCGGAGCCGAAGGATAGTGTGGACGCATAGCTCAGTTGGTAGAGCAGCTGACTCTTAATCAGCGGGTCCTAGGTTCGAGCCCTAGTGCGTCCACCAAATCCCTCCCTTACATCACGAAATCGACAGGCTTTCGGTCCGCCCGATTTCACGAGCGATGCTACAGTCGTCTGTCAGTCAGCGCTTCTCTTCCGGCGCATGTTCACACGGGAAGAGCGGTTGTTGATTTCGTCATCGACAGCGCGAAGTGCGAAGCCGCCGCCGCGACCGAAGGATGGCCAAGCAGCACCATCATGAGGAAGCGGTTATAGTCCGTGACATCGGCCACCACGACACGCAGCAGATAATCCCACTCCCCTGACATCGAGAAGCACTGGACGATCTCAGGCCGGCTGTTGACGAACTGTTCGAACGCGCTGCGCGCTTCCATGGCATGGCTTCGCATTCGTATGTTGCACATAACGTTGACGCCCCGCCCCACCTTGTCCGGATCAACCAGGCGCACGGTGGCGGCGAAGATCCCGGCATTCTCCAGCGCCTTGATCCGCCGCCAGCAAGATGCGCTGGATGCGCCCACGCGATCGGCGAGTTGAGCATGGCTAAGCGTCGCGTCTTGCTGCAGCGCCGTGATGATTTTCCGATCTATAGCGTCGATTGTGCGGTCCTGCTTCATATGCGGAAAGTAGAACCGATTTTCCTTCTGTCCAAGCGGGATGATGATGGCCGGAAAGGGGGAAAATGCTTCCCTTTTTGCCTGAGGCGGCTATTCTTTTTCTAAGGGTCGTATCTGAACAGCCGGGGATAGCATATGATCGACCTTTCTCCTCATCCACGCGATAGCGGCGGCGGGGAAACAGCGCCGGTGGCGCCGCAGCACGATCCGATCACCCCGGACCCGGCACACACATCGAGCCGCTGGTCCAACCGCTTCTCGCATGAGCGGGCGGAACGGGCCGTGCAGCTTGTCTCACGCTGGGCCGGCCCCTTTGCGCTTCTCGCGACTCTCATCCTGATCGGCTGGATTGTAATATATTGATCCAGACCGACGATTCGGCTGATCGCTGCCGTGTTGCTGCGTGCTCCCGCCGCAGTGCAGCGATATGCAACTTCGGGTCATCGTAAAATCCGGGCAGCGCGTCTTCTGAGACGAACGGATCATCGGAAAAGCAGGTCCGCATGTCCCAGCCCGATTGTCAGCCCAAATCATTTATGCCCTGCTGCTGCGCAACATAATCATAACGCGTGGATGTCTGATGCCTTCCCATCGCCGGCGGGTGATGATCCGTTTGACGTCATGACATAAAAAGGGTTGCAGATGTCGAAAATTGATCTGGCGATCGAAGGTGTTCCCAGTCGCCAGCCAGCATCGGCCGCCGTCCAGCGGAATACGAGGCTTTGGCTGTGCCTGCTGATGCTGGTTGCCGACATGGCGGCGCTCGCCACCGGATTTGCGGTCGGGCTGCGCGTCGCTGGCGTGCCGTGGCTCGGGGAAGGCGTATGGCAGCCGCTGTTGGGCGGCATGATCGTTTATGGCGTGCTGGCGTTCCACAACCAGGCCTATAATCCCGCCTGCTTGACTCGCATGTCGCGATCTTGCCGCAACGCCGGCATGGCGCTGGCGGGCACGCTGCTCATCTTCCTGCTCGTCCTCTTCTCGTTGAAGGCAACCGGGCAGATGTCGCGCCTTGGGATATCGACGGGCATTTTGTGCAGCGGGACGCTGCTCGCGCTGCAGCGGCTGATGATCGTCCAGACCGTGCGGCGCAACCTGGGCGACAGCCTGTTCGCGCAGTTGCTGATCATCGACGATGCCATTGTGCCGGAGGACGTCAGCGGCATGGTGATGGTCGACGCACAGGCAATTGGGCTCAAGGCCGACCTTGATGATCCCTATATGCTGCACCGCCTGGGCACTTTGCTGCGCAATTATGACCGCGTCGTGATCTCCTGCCCCGCCGATCGGAAGGCGGACTGGGCCCAGATGCTGAAGGGCGGCAACATATTGGGCGAGATCATCGTCCCCGAGCTCGATCCGATGGCGCCGCTCGCGGTGCAGACCTATCGCGGCGTGTCGACGCTGGTCGTGTCGCGGGGCCCGCTGAACCTCGCCAATCGGGCTAAAAAGCGCCTGCTGGACATCATCCTTACCGTTCCGGTGCTGATTATCCTGTCGCCCCTGATGGCGGCCGTCGCGATCGCCATCAAGCTGGACTCGCCCGGCCCCATCTTCTTCCGTCAGGAGCGGATCGGCCGCGGCAACATGCTGTTCCATATCCTGAAGTTTCGCAGCATGCGGGTCGAGCAGTGCGACGCCGCCGGTGCCACCTCCACGCAGCGAACGGATAACCGTATCACGCGCGTGGGTGCCTTCATCCGCAAGACGAGCATCGACGAACTGCCCCAGCTCATCAATGTGCTGCTAGGCGAAATGAGCCTGGTGGGGCCGCGTCCCCATGCGCTGGGCTCTACAGCGGAGGAGCAGCTCTTCTGGCAGGTGGACCGTCAATATTGGCACCGGCATGCGCTGAAACCCGGCATCACGGGCTTGGCGCAAATCCGGGGCTTCCGAGGCGCCACCGAGACGCGCAGGGACATACTGAACCGGGTGGAAGCCGATCTCGAATATCTGCATGGGTGGAGCCTGATGCGCGACATCGCCATCCTGTTCGGCACAGTGAACGTGCTGGTGCACAAGAACGCCTATTAACGAATCAGGCGAGCGCGAACTCCGAACGGTGCAGAAAGTTCCCGGTAAAATCGTTTCACTTGCCGATTTTTGCGACGAGCCGCCGGCACAAGCAGCCCGTCGCAAATAAATCCTATCCTGGATCAACAAAACTCCCGTCCTGCATCCCTAGATGCGACGAACGGATGCTAGCGATGCGCTCGCTACAACTGTTTGTTAACCGCAAAATCGGATATGACCGTCATCAGCAATCGGGCGGCGGGGATATCCACGTGGCGGAAGAATTCGGGGCAGTTGCAGTAGTTCGTTCTCCAGTGTCCAACGCGGCAGATGCACGTGTCGAGTTGCCCGCGCGAGTACAAGAACCCTCCTTAGCCGAGCGCGCCGAGAGCGGCGTCCAGTTCATCTCGCGATGGGCCGGCATTCTGGCCTTTGCAGGAACCGTTGCCGCGATTATCTGGCTCCTCGTCTGATCCAGATTCGAGCGGCTTAGCTTTCTCCCAGATTAACAGATGCAGGGTGCGACGAGGGTGGCCTCGGCGCGCCCCGTTTGCGATGAAACGAGCCGTTGCTTTGACGCGATAAGCTGCTCCCGCGACTAGTGTGTTTTGCGGAAACATGGCTAGCATGCCCTCGATTGCTGCAATGCAATAAGGGTCGTAAGTTTGAAAATATATAATGTTCCGCGTTTGGCGGGGCGCCTTCTGGCGTCCTCGGCACATGCATCGAAATGGTCGGATATATTCGCTACAGCCACGGTCAGTGGAGCTGCAATCGTGGCGGCTGCTCCTGCGATCGCACAGGTTCAGGAAGATCAGCGCCAAACTGAGCAACAGCGTCTGGAGAATTATGGACTTCACCTGACGGCAGGGCTTGATCTGCTCTACGATGACAATGTGTATCGCGTAGATGATCGAGTTGAAGATCCCACGGCTGACCTGATCATCACACCCTCTCTGGAGGCGACGTTCGGCAAGCCGCTTGGGCGGCACGACATATTGCTGCGCGGCAAAGTGGGATACGACCGCTTCATTTCCGAGGGCCAGCGCAGCAAGCTGCGGCTCGATACGGAAGCCAAGGCGAATATCCGCTTCGGCGCGACATGTCTTGTGACGCCCCGCGCCGCCTACCGCCAGCAGCGCGCCGACTATGGCGACCTCAACACCGCCACTGAGAATCTGCAGAAATTCTCCACTATCGGCGCTGACTTCACATGCGAGCGGCCGGGCATTTTCCCAGTCGCAAGCTATAGCCGCGATACCACGCGCAACGCCGATCAGTTCGACTATGCCGACCAGACAAGCGACAGCTTCCTGGGCGGGATCGGCTATTACAAGCCGAGCCTTGGCACCGTCACCGCCTTCTACGAACGGGTGAACAGCAAGCGCGACACGCTGGGGATCGAAAACCGCATCAACAGCTGGGGCTTCCGTTTCCAGCGGTCCGTTACGCCGCTGACGCAGATCGACGCCGATCTGCGCTGGCTCGACGTCAGCAGCGATTCCACGGCGGTCGGCAGCTATAGCGGGCTCGGCTGGAATGTGCGGCTGTCGAGCAATTTCGTGCCGCGTCTCAAGCTGACGGCGGAGACGGAACGCGCGATCATCAACGACAGCCTGATCGCGAGCGGCTTCGCGATCGACACTCGCTACCGGCTGCAGGGCGATTTCGCCATTTCCGAACTCACCTCGGCGGGTCTGTACGGCGAGTTCGAGCGCCGGAAGTTCCGCCAGGATGCAGCGCTCCGCCCCTTCGCCATCAGCGCCGATCGCAATCATCGGTTCGGCGGAATCCTGAAGAGAAAGCTGTCGGACCGCTTCGATCTGACGCTCGATGCTCAGCATTACATCCGCAGAACCGACACCGACGTCGCGAACTACAGCGGCACGCAAGTCACGCTGGGTGCGGCGCTGCGATTTTGATCCTCAAGACTTGGGAGCCACTGGCTGTGAAAGCTGAAACTCTCGTGACATCATGCTCGATGCTGCTGATCTTGGCAGCGCCCTTTGCGGCGAATGCCCAGACGGCCGGCAGCACGACGCCCGTCGCGGCCACCACCGCGACAGCCCCTACCCCGCAGGCGGCAAGCGCCGGCTACCAGCTGGGTCCGGACGATGAGTTGAAGATCTCCGTCTTCGGCCAGCCGGACCTGTCGACGACAACCCGGATCAAGGCGGACGGCACCGTCCTGCTCGCGCTGGTCGGTGCGATCCCGGCACAGGGAAAGACCACCGCGCAACTCGCGCAGGAGATCGCAGCGGGTTATGCCAGTGGCGGCTATCTTACCAAGCCGTCGGTCAGCGTAGAGGTCAGCAACTATGTCAGCCGCTATGTGACCGTGCTCGGCAACGTCCCGCAGGCGGGGAATTATCCGCTCGACCGGGGTTACACGGTGGCGTCGATGCTGGCTAAGGCGGGCGGTTCCACCAAGGATGGCGCCAACGCAGTCATCCTGACCCCGGCCGAAGGCGGCGCGCCAGTGCGCATTTCGCTGACCGACATGGCGGCTGGCGCAAACCGGCAGTTGAAGGCGGGGGACATATTGTTCGTGCCGCCGGCGGAGAAAATCTACGTCTACGGCCAGGTCCAGCAGCCGGGCGCCTTTTCCTATGTGCCGGGGCAAAGCTTCCGCCAGGCGCTGGCTCTGGCGGGCGGGCCGACACTGGCGGGATCGACCAAACGCATAAAGGTGCGTCGGGAGGGGAAGGAAGTACAGGCCAATCTGGATGATCCGGTGAAGCCTGAAGATGTCCTCATCATCCGGGAGAAGCTGTTTTGACCGCCATCGATCAAGGCTTCATGTCACCACGCACCGGTCTGCTCGACCGTGTTCTCAACCTGACGCGGGGGAGTGCGGAGAAGCGCGCCGACCGCGCCATTCCCGACAGCGTGCCGCTGCATCTGGACGTGCCGGCGCTGCCCGGTTTCCGGCAGGACGCGCCGACCGAAAGACCGGCCGACGAGCCTCGTCCCCTCTCGATCAGCGCCATGACCGCTCCGATCAAGCCAATCAGCCTGCGCCGCGACAGCATCTACGCCGCCTTCAACACCGCCATGCCGGTGACGGACCGCCATGGCCTGGCCGGGCGCAACAGCGAACTGGAAAAGCTGGTCGAGGCGATCGTCGTGCAGCGCAAGCATGCGGTGATCTTCGGCACGCGCGGATCAGGCAAGACCTCGCTCGCGCGCGTATTCGGCGATCTGGCGGACGAAGCGGGCTGCGTCGCCCTCTATGCTTCGGCGAACGGGGAAGCGGACTTCGACTCCCTCTTTCGCCCATTCCTGACCGAACTGCCGATGAGCAGTACGGGGCAGGAGCGGGCGCGCAAGATGATGAGCGAGCCGCTGGACGTGTCCCGCCTATCGGCCCTGCTGGTCGAGGAAGTGCGTGAGCGCTCTATCCTGATCATCGACGAATATGACCGGGTCCAGTCCGACACCGCCAAGCAGGAAGTCGCGACACTGCTGAAGCTGCTAACCGACATTCATTCGCCCGTACAGGTCGTGCTGGTCGGCATCGCCAGCGACATTGACGGGCTGATCGCTGCCCATCCCTCGCTGCGCCGGCACCTGGCGTCTCAGCGGGTAACGGCTATTCCGAAGCCGGAGCTGGAGCGTCTGCTGCTTGCCTGCGCCGCCAATGCACGCCTTTCCATCGATGAGGACGCGCTGGACATGCTGGCGAGCGCGGCCATGGGTTCGCCCTATCATGCCCGTCTGTTCGGCATGTCTTCGGCGCTTGTCACCGAAGTCGGCCTGCGGGACCGCATGACCCTGGGCGATGTCGAGGAAGGACTCGTCTCCGCACTGCACGACTGGAGCGACATGAGCACCGCCACCCACGCCCTGTTCCAGCGCATCCTGTGGGAAGCGGGCTCCAGCCGCCGCATGATCGCGCTCGCCGCCGTGGTGGCGTCGCAAATGTCGGCCATCTCCTATGAGCGGCTCGTGAAGCTTGGCCACGAGGTGCTGGGCGGCGGCTCGATCAATGAGGCGCAGGCGCGCGACGCCATGACCCGCCTCGCTCCCGCGCTGGTCGCAACGCCGAACGGTGAGCTCTGGATGTTCGAGGATACGCTGGCGCCGCAATTCCTGTTGCTGATGGCGAAGCAGCCGGTGCCCGCCGCGCCGCCCGTCCAGACGCCGGCTGAGGAAATGCGCGCGCTGCTCAAGGGAGTGGACGGGCTATGACCATGAACCCGATGGACCTGCTGGCGGCGCTTCAGGCGCGCTGGCGCACCGCTGCGCTGATCGGGGGCATATTGTTCCTGATCATCGCGATTGTCGCCTTTCTACAGCCCCGGCAATATCAGGGGACGGCATCGCTGCTGCTGGACCTGTCGCAGACCGATCCGACCGACACGAACGCAGCGCCGGGCGCAAAGCCTGACGCCGACGCCATCCTTGGCACCCAGACCGATATCATCCGCAGCGGCAAGGTGATGAACGCGGTCGCGAAAGAAGCAGGTATCGTCGATGCCATGCCGGCCGAGATGCCTGCGGACGCACGGCTGCAATCGGCCGCGGCGCTGGTGTCGAAGAACATGACGGTAACCACCGGACGGCAGAGCAATATGCTTCAGATCCAATATATGGACGCCGACCCCCAGGTTGCGGCCAAGGTCGCGAACCTTATCGCCAAGATCTACATGCGCGAACAGGTGGAACTGCGCGCCTCCCCCGCGCGCGGCTCGGCCAAATGGTTCGACGAGCAGACACAGGAAGTGCGCCGCCGTTACGAAATGGCGCAGAAGAAGCTGTCCGACTTTCAGCGCGCGCACGACATCATCGGCATCAACCGCATGGACCTTGAGGCCGAGAAGCTGAAGAACATGTCCTATCAGCTGACGCAGGCACAGGCCGAAGCGGCGGCTGCCCGGTCAAAGGCCAATGCGGGCAGCGTGTCCGACATCGAGGGATCGCTGATCGTCCAGAATTTGCAGGAGCAGGTCGCGGCGCAGTCGGCGAAGGTGTCCGAACTGCAAAAAACGCTGGGTCCCAATCACCCGACCATGGCGGCTGCGGCGGCACAATTGTCGGAGCTTGAGGCCAAGCTGGCGGGCGCACGATCGAGCCAGGCGGCCGCCGTCAGCGCGAACAGCGTCGCGGCGAGCCGGCGTGAAGGCGCTCTCACTTCCAACATGGCGGGCCAGGAAGATCGCATGATCCGCATGTCCGACGTGCAGGATCAACTGATGGTGCTCCAGCGCGATGTCGATGCGGCGCGGCAGACCTATGATACGGTGCGCCAACGCTTCAACGAGGCCGCGCTCAAGAGCCAAATCTCCCAACCCAACGCAAGCCCGCTCGATGAGGCGGCGGTTCCGCTGATGCCGGCCAAGCCGAACATCATGCTCTGGCTGATCGCAGGCGTTGCCCTGGGTCTGGTCGGCGGTGTCGCGGCCGTCATCCTCATGGAGATCGTCCATCCCCGCGTCCGCTCGGCAGCCGGTGTCGCCCGCGCGACCGAGGTGGACGTCATCACCGAACTGATGCCGGTGCCTACCCGTGGCACTGGGTCCTTCAAGCTACAGGAGGCCGCATGAGACTGCGTTCGACAGCAGGCGCACCGCCTCAACTGACACCCGGCAGCACCACGACGCTGCGACCCCGCGCACGGGATTCCCAGAGCTTCGCCCGGCTGGCGGTGGAGCATGGCTTTCTCGCCGAAACGGACGTGCATCGGGTGGAGGCGCATGCCCGCTCGCAAGGTTTTGCGCTGCACGATGCCGCCGTCGATCTCGGCCTGCTGAATGCCGATGAGGCGGGGCTGCTGGCAGCCTTGCAGGGCGGCTTTGCCCTGCTGCCGGAGGGTGACGAGCGGATCGATCCGTTGGTGGTCGCGGCCTTTGACCCGGCCAATCCCTACGCCGCCAAGATGCGCACGATCCGAGCCAAGATGAAAGGCGTCGCCAGGGATGCCGATCCGGCATCGCTGCGGCTGGCGGTGCTCTCCGTCGAGGCCGGTGACGAAGCGGCGATCATGGCGGCGAACCTCGCCGTCGTGCTGGCGCAGATGGACGGGCAGACGATGCTGATCGACGTCGACATGGGCCGCCCCTCGCTCGACCGACTGTTCCGCATCGCCAACAAGGCAGGGCTTGCCGAGCAGCTGACGGGCAGCGCGGCGCTGCTTCCCGCAGCGAAGACGGCGGTCGAGGGTCTGTGGCTCATGACCGCGGGTCGGGCTTCGGGCAGCGCGACCAGCCTCATCTCTCGCGGACCGCTGGCCGACACGGCGAGCGGATGGGGGCTGCGCGACACGTCGATGCTCTTCTACCTTGCCGAGCGCAAGGGCGACCAGACACCCTATGGCAGTATCCTTGCAGGATTCGACGCGGTGGTGCTGGTCGCCCGGCGCGGGGATACGGCCATCGCCGACATGCGCCGCATCATCGATGATCTCGACCGCCATGGCGTGCCGATCGCCGGCACGGTCATCGCATGAGCGCTGAAACCGCGCTGCCGCGCCCGCAACCGCTACCCTCCCCCGGCCTCGGTCATGAGGAGGCGGTGGCGAATATCGGCGGCATTCCCGTCTCCACTCTCTCGCTGGACGCGCTGATCGCCAAGATGCTGATCGAGGCACCGTTGCGGCGAAGCCTCGGCGAACAACCGCTGCTGGTCTTCGACTGCAACGGCCAAGGCCTTTCTATGAACGCCACCGATCCGGATTTCCGTGCCAGTTTGGCACAGGCCGACCTGATCCACGCCGACGGCCAGATCGTGGTGCTGGCATCGCGCTGGTTCGGCGGGCCGCAGATCGCCGACCGGTCAAGCACCACCGACATGTTCATCGACAGCCTGAAGCCCGCCGCGCAGGCGCAAGTCAGCTATTATCTGCTGGGGGCCGAGGAGAAGGTGAACGCTGCCTGCGCGCAGGAAATCCTTTCCTTGGCGCCGGGGCTGCAACTCGCCGGACGGCGCAACGGCTTCTGGAAAGCGGAGGAAGAAGACGCCGTCATCGACGCGATCAACGCCGCGCAGCCCGACGTCCTGTGGGTCGGCACGGGCAAGCCGCGCGAGCAGGCCTTCTGCGTGCGCAACCGGCACCGGATCAGGGCCGGCTGGATCGTCACCTGCGGCGGCCTCTTCAACTATATCACCGGCGATTATCCGCGCGCGCCGCTCTGGATGCAGAAGTCGGGTTTCGAATGGCTGCACCGCATGGCGACGCGGCCCAAGGAACTCGCCTGGCGCTACATCACTACCAACCCGCACGCGCTCTGGCTGATCTGGAAGCATCGCCGTGGCTGAAGCGCAGGCGGTGACCGATCGTCCGACGACTGGCCCCGTCCAGCGGCTCGGCAGCCTGTTCGGCCGCTTCGGCCTGGCGAGCCTATCGTCGGCGATCGTGTCCGTCAGCCATTTGCTGGTGCAGCTTTTCTCTATCCATCATCTGGAGACGGCGGCGATCGGCACCTTGGCCTTTCTGCTGGTGATCATGCAGTTCGGCTACAGCCTGTCCAACGCGCTGGTGTCGACACCCTATACGATCGCCGTCAATCAGGGCGACGATGCCGACGCGAGAGGCGTCGACTTCTTCTTCCCTGTCAACCTGCTGCTGGCAGCGAGCCAGGGGCTGCTGTGCGCCGTCATTGCATGGGCGACGGCTTCTCCAGCGGCGGCACTGATCTTCGGGTTGGCCGGCACGCTGTCGCTCATCCGCTGGTTCGGGCGCTCCAATGCCTATGCGCATCATGCACCTGCTCGAGCAGCGCGCTCCGACCTTGCCTATGCCGGGACGATCCTCGCTGGCCTGCTGGTCGCGATGAAGACGGGCGCTGACCTGCCTACCATCGGCTCCATGCTGGTGGCGGCCAGCCTCATCGGCCTGCTCCCCTTTGGCGCAGCCTATGTTCGACAGCATCTCGCCATGGCGCCGACCAAAGCGCTCGCCCGCTATCGCCCGGTATGGAAGGAGCAGTCTGCCTGGACTCTGGTCGGCGTGCTCTCGACCGAGGCGACCTCCAATTCGCACAGCTATATCGTGACGCTGCTCGCCGGGCCGACGGCCTTCGCGCCGATCGCTGTCGGCATGCTTTTCTTCCGCCCGGTCAATGTCTGCATCACTGCGCTCACCCAGTTGGAGCGACCGCGCATGACCCGTGCCGTAGCGAAGGGCGATCATGATGCCGCGATCAAGTCTGAACGCGTCTTCATGGCGGCGCTTGTGATGCTGTGGCTTGCGACCTGCGCCGTCGCTGCAATCGCGCTCTACGCCTTTCCAGGGCTGATCCTGAAGCCCGCGCTCGACCACCAATTGGTCATGATCGCGGGCGCCCTCTGCGCGCTCCTCTCTCTCGTCCAGTGCATCCAGACGCCGATGAGCGTCATGACGCAAGCGCGCAAGGCCTTCCGTCCGCTCGCGGCGCAGAGCATGCGCAGCTGCGTCGTCGGCCTTGCCGCAGTCACGCTGCTGGTGCTGGGCACCGCCCCCGTCTTCTCGATCGGCGGCGTCGTGCTGTCGCAGCTCGTCATGATGCTCGGCATCTGGCAGCTGGACCGCAAGTGGCGGCGGGAGGCGCATTGACGATGGCGACCAGCTGGCATCGCGGCGGTTTCGCGGCCCCGGCCGAACAGACCCGCACCCAAAGCAGCCGCATGCTCTGGGTCACGCAAGTCTTCTATTTCGTCTTCCTGATGATGGTCTTCATCGGTCAGCAGCCTTTCGCCTCCCGCACGCAGGACGAGCTGGTCGCGATGGCGCAGGAAAATGACGGCTCCGACCTGTTCAAGCAGGCGCTGTTCATCGGCTTCGCGCTGCTGCTGACCGGCGTGCAGATGATCCGCAAGCATCCGCTGCAATATAAGTTCACCTTCTGGCCGCTGGCGATCATGCTGGTCTGGTTCTTCATCACCTGCAGCTGGGGCGTCGATCCCTTCGTGTCCTTCAAGCGGGCGATGCAGCAGCTGATCGTGATCTACATCACATTCTGCGCCCTCTCCCTGATGGGGCCGCAGCGATTGTTCGACGCGTTGCGGGCCGCGCTGATCCTCTCGCTCATCATCTGCTGGATATCGCTGCCGCTCACCCCCGCGGCGGTCCATCCCTCGACCGAGAGCGACAAGGCCCTAATCGGCGCATGGCGCGGCTTCTTCTTCCACAAGAATATCGCCGGCGCGGTCATGGCGCTGACCTTCATCGTCTGCGGCAACAGCTGGATCGACAGGCGCAAATGGTATTATGCGCTTTTCGCGGCCATGGCCTTCGTCTTCGTGGTCGGGACGAAGAGCAAGACGTCGCTCGCGCTATGCATCGGCATGCTGGCCATCAGCAACATCTATCGCGCGCTCAGCGACAACACGCAGAAGCGCGCGATATTGCTGCTGATGCTGGGCTTCGGCATGGTCGGCTTCCTCGGCCTCTACATCGCCTATCAGCCGACGGTAGAGCGGCTGTTCGCCGACCCCACTTCTTTCACCGGCCGTGTCTCGATCTGGCGCGTGGCCTTCGATTATCTCGCCGACCACCCCTATCTCGGCGCAGGCTTTGGCGGCTTCTGGCAGGTCGGCGCGAACAGCCCCGCGCATGACTATCTCAATCAGCAGTTTCAGATGCTGACCGCTCACTCACATGACGGCTATCTGGAGATCTGGGTGACCACCGGGCCGCTCGGCCTCGTCATGCTGCTGATCAGCTTCCTCGCCCTGCCCGCCTACTGGTTCCTGACCGGCTCCACTCGCGAGAACCAGGCGCTGATGGTGCCGGCCTTCGCGATTTGGGTGTTCGTCATGTACCAGAACCTCCTTGAAACCAGCTTTTTCGACAAGGATCGCCAGGTCTGGGTGATCTTCCTCGCGGCGGTCGCGACCGCGCACGCCAGCTTCAAGGCAAAGCCGCGCCCGCAATGGGGCCGGCGGCATCTTTCCCGGACGGAGATTGTGAATGGCTAAAATCATCGTCTGCATCGCCACGTGCAACCGGCCCCAGGGATTGCGGCGCACGCTGGAGTCCATCACCGCGCAGGACACGCACCACAGCCTTGAAATACTGGTGGCCGACAATGACGCGATCCGACAGGAAGGCGTCGCGACGGTCGAGCAGATCGCCTCGGCGGGTTATCGCTGGCCGATAAAGGCGCTGCTGGTCGCGGAACGCGGCATTCCGCTGGTCCGCAATGCTCTCGTTGCAGCAGCGGTGGCGCGTCCGGACACCACGCACGTCGCCATGCTCGACGATGACGAAGCCGCCTCACCGGGCTGGATCGACGCGATGATCGACACAGCCGCGCGCTATGGCGCGGACGTGGTCGGCGGCGCAGTGCTGCGGGAGATGGACAGCGTCATCGCCCCCTGGGCTGCGCGCCATCCCCTGCTCCAGCCAAAGCAGCGCGGCCGCTCCGGGCCTGTCGCACTGATCGACAGCACCGCCAACGTGCTCATCACCGCGAACGCGCTCCGCACCATGGGCGCACAGCCGTTCGACGACCGCATGGCGCTGACCGGCGGGTCGGACAAACAGCTCTTCACCCGCATGGAGCGCAAGGGCTTCCGCTTCGCCTGGTCGGAGGAGGCGGTCGTCACTGAGCTTATCCCCGCCAGCCGGGTGACCACCAAATGGCTGCTGATGCGCGGCTATCGCGTCGGCATGACCGACATGATGGTCGAGCGCTTCCATAAGGGGCGCCTGCGCGCCTTGGCTGGCGAAGCGCACCGTATCGCCGGAGGATTTGTCGTCGGCTCGCTCGGCGCGCTCGCTACGTTCGATCGCGGCAAGCGGGTGGAGCGGCTCGGCAAGCTCTACCGCGCGGCAGGCAAGATCGCTGGCCTCGCCGGCTTTCACTATGAAGAATATCGAAAGGTGCATGGCGCATGAGCAATGCTGCCCCGCGCAATCCGCGACCCTTTTTCTCGGTCGTGATCCCGCTCTACAATCGGGCCAGCATCGTCGTCGACACCATCCGTTCCGTGCTGGCGCAGGACTGGCAGGATTTCGAGATCGTCGTCATCGATGACGGATCGCGCGACGATCCGGAGCCGGTGATCGCCGCGATTGGCGACCCGCGCGTCCGCTATATCCGGCAGGACAATGCCGGCGGCGGCGCGGCCCGCAACCGGGGGATACTGGCCTCCAAGGGTTGCTATATCGCCTTCCTCGATTCCGATGACCTGTTCCTTCCGGGCAAGCTTTCCATCATGGCAGGCGCTCTGGCGGGAGACGATGGCAGCACGGTCCTCTATTCACGGATGAAGGTCGACCGCGGCGTCGATCGCTACTGGATCAGGCCGGACCGGGGCATCCGCGAGAATGAGGATGTCGGCGAATATCTCTTTTGCGCCAACCAGTTCATGCAGACCAGCACCATGGTCGTGCCGACCGCGATGGCGCAGCAGGTGCTGTTCGATCCCGCGCTGAAGAAGGGGCAGGACCTCGACTTCTGCGTCCGGCTGCAGGGGGCCGGGGCGCGGTTTCGCATGATCGATCAGCCGCTCACCATCTGGCTCGACGCGACGGAGGCGGGCCGGACTTCCTATGTCAGGGGCTATGAAACCTCGCTCGACTGGCTCGACCGATGCGGCCACATGCTGACCAACCGCGCGCGCCGCGGCTACCGGGCGACAGTGCTCGCCTATCATATGGCGCCGATCAAACCTGTAGCCGCGATCAAGGATCTGGCGGTCGGCATGGTGGCAGGCGGTGTGCCGCCCAAGGTGATCGCCCGTCAGCTGCTGCGCTCCTATCTGCCCAAGCCCCTCTACCGCTCGCTGGTCAACGGCTTCGTCCTGCGCTTCGGCAAGGCGAGCACGGCGCATAGCGGAGCCGGTTCGTGATGACGGCATGGCACCCTCCATCCAGCCTGAAGGCAGCGGCCGCCGTGCCGCTTTTCTCCGTAATCATACCGACTTATCAGCGGCGCGACGCAGTGGTTGCCGCCGTGCTGTCGGCGCTTGAGCAGACAATCGCCATTATAGAGGTGATCGTCGTGGTCGATGGATCGACCGACGGCACGGAAATCGCCTTGGGCGCAATCGATGATCCCCGCCTGATCGTCATCGTCCAGGAAAATCGCGGTGCAGCCGCCGCGCGCAACAAAGGGATCGATCATGCGCGCGGGCGCTATATCGCCTTCCTCGATTGCGACGACCGCTTCCTGCCGCATCATCTGGCCGACCTGCTTCCGCTGCTGGAGCAGAGCGACGATGTGGTCGCCTATGGTCAGGTGCTCGCGGACAGGGGCGAGGGCCGCAATTTCCTCAAACCGCCGCGCGCGATCGCGTCGGGCGAGACGATGGACCGATATCTGATGTGCGACCGGGGCTTCATCCAGACCAGCAGTCTGGCACTCGGCCGGTCATTGGCGGACAAGGTCCGTTATCGGGAGGATGTGCGCTTCGGCGATGATACCGACTTCGCCATGCGCCTGTCGCTGGCCGGCGCACGCTTCCTCATGACCGATCGCCCCGGCACCATCTGGGCCGACCGACAGTCGGACGACCGTCTGTCGCAGGTGCGCGGCAGCGTCGGCAGCCTTGGCTGGCTGAAGGACCTGCGGCCGCATATCTCGCCTCGCGCCTTTTCCGCCTATATGGGCTGGCACGCCGCGAAAAGCATCTGGCCGGTCAGCCGGCGGCAGGCGATGCGCTATTATCTGGGCGCGGTGTGCCGTGGCGCTTTCGGTCCCCGACTGGCGGCGACCGTGCTGCTTCAGATCGTCATGCCGGACCCCGTCTACCGCCGTATCTCGGATCGCTGGATCGATTTCTCCCATATCCTTGCCGGCAAGGGGCAGCGGCTGTGAGGCGGCGGGAGTTCCTGGCCGGAGCGGCCGCCCTTGCGGGCTGCTCGCCGATCATCACGCCAACCTCCGCGCAGGTCAGCGGAACCGAAGGGCTTGCCGCCCGGGCACGCCGCTCCGGCCGCTATTTCGGCGCGGCGATCAAGTCGCGGCAGCTCCGCCAAGACCCTGCCATGACTGCCGCAGTCGCGCGCGAATGCGACATGGTCGTGCAGGAATATGAGCTGAAGCGCGGGACCACCGAGCCCAAGCCCGGCAAATATGATTTCAGCGGCGCCGACCAGATCATCGGCTTCGCGCAGCAGCACAAGATGCGCGCCCGGGGGCACGCGCTGGTCTGGTATGCCGCCCAACCTCCCTGGCTGGAGCCCGCGCTACAGGCAGCGAGGCCTGCCGCGCGGGAAAAGCTGATGACGAGCTATATCGATGTGGCCATGCGTCGCTACGCCGGACGCATCACGGAATGGGATGTGGTAAACGAGGCGATCGAGCCTAATGAGGGCCGAGCCGACGGTATGCGCGCGAAGAGCATGTGGATGCAGGCTATGGGTGAGGACTATATCCCCCTCGCCTTCCACCGCGCGCGCGCGGTCGATCCCCGCGCAACACTGTTCCTGACGGACTTTGGACTGGAACATGACTCGCCACGTTGCGAACGTCGCCGCACCGCTATGCTCAAGCTGCTCGACCGCTTGATGGCGCAGCAGGTGCCGGTCGATGCCGTCGGCATACAGGGGCATCTGAAACCCTATAAGGAAGGGTTCAGCGAACGGGTCTTCGCCCGCTTCCTCGAGCAGCTTCGCGGCTATGGCCTTGCGCTCTCGATCACCGAATTCGACATTGCCGATCGCGGCGGCCCACCCAATCCGGACAAGCGCGACCGCGAGATCGCCTCGGTGGCCCGCGCCTTCCTTGACGTGGCGCTCGACAATCCGGGGATGCGCTCCGTGGTCTGCTGGGGACTGTCGGACCGCTACAGCTGGCTTTCCACCTTCAAGGATTATAAGTGGCCCGACGGCCAGCTCTCGCGCGGCCTGCCGCTTGACGGCCACATGCGCCGCAAGCCGCTATGGGATGCCATCGCCGCCGCTTTCGATGCCGCCCCCGCCTTCAGGAGGCGCGGCGCATGAGGATATCGTCCCTTACCGGCCTGCGCGGCGTGGCGGCGGTGTCCGTCCTGCTCTATCACATCCCGCATAATGAGGCGTTCGCCGCCTTTGCCATACCGCTTTTCTCGCGCGCCTATCTGGCGGTCGATCTGTTCTTCATCCTCAGCGGCTTCGTCATATCGTTCGGCTATCACGACCGGGTGGTAAATCATCTGAGCCGCTCGACCTATGTCGATTTCCTGATCAACCGGATGGCGCGCGTATGGCCGCTGCACCTCATCGTGACGCTCGTCTTCATGGCGCGCATCCTGCTCAACGTGTCGGGCAACCAGTCGATCGATCTCAATCCCGCCAATCTGCTCACCAACATCGCCATGGTGCAGAGCTGGGGCTGGGGCACGGAGCCGATCGCCGGCAACAGCTGGTCGGTCAGCACCGAAGTGGCCGCCTATCTCATCTACCCCCTTATCGCGATGATCGCCTTTTCCCGCTGGGCATGGGCGCAAGGCGCAATAGCCGTCGCCCTCCTTGCTTTGGTCGCCACGTCGGGAAGGGGCTCCAGCGGCCCGCTCGACGTCAATGACAGCGACACGATACTGACCCTGCTGCGCTGCCTTGCGGGCTTCTCGCTCGGCGTCCTGACCTTTCGCTGCGCCGAAATGCCGCGGGTCAAGGCGCTGATCGACCGCGGCGGTGCCTTCGCGGCCATCTGCGCGCTCATCGCCCTTGCCCTGCTGCTTCCCGGAAAGGCCGATCTTCTCGTCGTCTGCCTCATGCCCGCACTGGTGTTGAGCTGCTACTATAACGGTGCGGCGGCGCGCGCGGTGATGGCCAATCCGCTCAGCTTCCACCTCGGCCTCATCAGCTATTCCATCTATCTCTGGCACCCGCTGGTGCGCGACATCATGGCCCGGATGATGAGCATGGCGCACCGCCACGGCTTCGCCGGCTTCGACTGGGCGTTCGTCGCTGCGATGCTGGTCGCGACCTGGCTGCTCTGCTGGGCGAGCTACGCCCTTGTCGAAGTGCGAGGGCATCAGTTCATCAAATGGCTCCAGCGCGGTCGCCGGCATCGCAAGCCTTCAGTGGGAGCGACCGCCTGATGCCCGCGATCTGGATCGGTGTCCCCACCTTCCGCCGGCCGAAGCAACTGCGCCACCTGCTGGAGACATTGCCCGCCATGGCCGACCGCCACGATGTCATGCTGCTGGTTGCCGACAATGATCCCGTGGCGCAGGAAGGCGCGGCAGTGGTGCGCGCCATGCAGGCGGAAGGCTACCGCCTTCCCGTCACCCTCCTCACCGTGCCCAATCCCGGCCTTTGCGCCGTTCGCAATGCCATCACCGAAACGGCCCTTGGCGATCCCGCCATGCGCTTCCTCGCGATGATCGACGATGATGAATGGCCGCAGCCCGGTTGGCTGGACGCGCTGTTGATCTGCCAGGCGCAGGTCGGCGCCGATGTGGTGGCCGGGCCGGTCGATAGCTGCTTCATCGGCTCGCCCCCTCGCTGGGCGCGTGAGACATTGGTGTTCCGCCCGGAACAGCGCCCATGGGGCTCCACCGGAATGCTCTGGGCGAGCAACAATCTGCTGGTCACGCGGCGCGCGCTTGAGCGGCTTGGCGTGCCCTGGTTCGACCCCCGCTTCAACCGCAGCGGCGGCGAGGATCTCGATTTCCTCGCCCGGCTGTATGAAGCGGGCGCGCGTTTCGGCTGGTCGCCCGACGCGCGGGTCAGCGAGTGGGTTACCCCGGAACGTGCTCGCCTGTCCTGGGTGCTGCGCCGCATGTGGCGCATCGGCTGCACGGAAACGATGGCCCGGCGCAAGGCGCTGCCGGGCTGCATCGGCTCGGCCCGGCTGCTGGCCCGCTCGCTCGCGATCCTCGGCCTGCGGACGGTGGGCCTCGCCGCCATGCTCCTGCCCGGCGCGCGCAGGGTCGATATCGCCGGCCAGTGGATCAAGAGTTGGGGGCGCCTCTATGCGCTCGCAGGAGGCGCCCAAAGCCATTATGGCGCGCTGTAGATCCTGAACGAACGGATGATCATGTCGCCCGACCCGTCGTTGTAGGCGCCGCTGGTCTTCACCGCCACGTCCATGATCGGGTACCAGCGATGGCCGTTGAACGGGTTGACCGACTGATATGTCTCCACCCCGTCCACGAACCAGGTGATGTAATCGCGCTGGATATCGACGGCAAAGCGATGGAAGTCCTGCGCATAGCCTGACAGGCCGTAAGCTTGCTGCGTCTGGATCACCACGCCGCGCGCGTCATAGCGGGTGCCGCCGGTGCCGACATGGATCGTCTGGCCTACATGGCGATCGAAATCCCAATAGCTCTGATAGCCGAAGCCTTCATAAATATCGATTTCGGGCGGCCACCCACTGGTGGAGATCAGCCACATTGCAGGCCATGAGCCGCGCCGGCTCGGCATCTTCGCTTCCCACTCATATTGGCCGTAGCCGATCTGGGTGTCGAGATAGTTGCGCCCATCCAGCACCGCGGCACCATAATACCAGTTTTGCCCCTCATAATAGATCGGCGTCTTCAGCTTCTGCGAGTGCAGCACCAGGCCCTGCGTTCCCCAATAAATCGGTCCCTCGGTCCCTGAGAACAGCGTGGAATCGAGATACAGCCCGGTTTCGCCATTCGCGACCTGCGTGCGCCCATGGGAAAGTGAGGTCGCCCAGCGGTTCCATCCGCCATCGGGCGAGCGCCGATGCGTGTCCTTGGCGAGTTCGAACTGCAATGTTCCCGCAGCCGCGAACTTGCGCGGCTCACGGAACGTCCCCGTCGATTGGTCCGTCGCCGCAGCATAGCTGGTCGCGGTGACCGTCGCGACCGCCTGGCCCTGCAGGCCGCCCCACGGCGCTTCCCGCAGCTTTAGCTGAAATTGCTGCCCTTCGCTCGCGCCGATGATCGGGACGGCAACCGTCTGCACCAGCGGATCGCCGGGACGGAAGATCACCACCTGCTCTACGGTCTTATACTGATATCCCGACAGGGCGCGCAGCGCTCCGGAACCGTTCACCGTGGTCACCCGCGCGATCACCGTGTTGGGTGTGGGGCGATCCAGCGTGACCGGCACATAAGCGACGGAGGAACCGGGCCTGAATGTCGCATTGCCCAGCGACAGGGTCGCCTTCTCCGGCAACTTCGTGCCGTCGGCGAAGTCGAACGCAGAGAAACTGGACGTCGTCATTGCCGGGCTTGCGCTCGCGGTGGCGCTGGCGGTTGACGTCGGAGTGCCTAAATCGCTGGTCGTCGATAAAGTTGTGGAACCAGATGTCGAAAGGTTCGTTCCAGTGGTTCCGGACAATAGTGTCGCAGCTCCCGCCGCAAAGACACATAACAAGGATAGTCCGGCTCCGAATACGGAGCCAGTCATTCTGGCAGACATGTTGCAACCCCTGAGCTTATTAACCCCTTAAGGGTCCGCTAGGAAGGTTAACAAATACTTCCGGTCAAGTGCGGCTCGTCGCAAAGCCTGGGCATTTGCGACGAGCCGTGGCCATTTCATTCGGCGGCCTGCACGAGTTCTTCGGGTTGCGGCGCCATGCCGCGCCCGACGCTCGCATAGGCAAAGCCCGCCGCCTCGGCGACTTCGGGACGGTAGATGTTGCGCAGATCGACCAACCCGTCGCCGCTCATCACCTTCTTGAGCCGAGGCAGGTCAAGGGCCCGCAACGCATCCCATTCGGTAACGATCACGACCGCCGCGGCGCCTTCCGCAGCCTGATAGGGGCTGTCGCAGAAATCGACATTGCTCAGCATCGTCCGCGCGGCGTCCATCCCTTCGGGATCATAGGCGCGGACCTGCGCGCCGCCGTCCTGAAGCGCCTGGATGATGGAGAGCGATGGGGCGTCACGCATGTCGTCCGTGTTCGGCTTGAAGGTAAGGCCAAGCACGGCGATGCTTTTGCCTCGCACCGATCCATTGCAGACCGCCACCACCTTGCGCGCCATCGCCCGCTTGCGGCTCTCGTTGATCGCCACCGTGGTTTCGATGAGGCGGATCGGCGCTCCGGCATCTTCGGCTGTCTTGACAAGCGCCAGCGTGTCCTTCGGGAAGCAGGAGCCGCCATAACCCGGTCCCGCGTGAAGGAATTTCGAACCTATCCGGTTATCCAGCCCGATGCCGCGCGCGACCTGCTGCACGTCCGCTCCCACATGCTCGCATAGTTCCGCGATCTCGTTGATATAGGTGATCTTCATCGCCAGAAAGGCGTTGGCAGCGTATTTGATGAGCTCGCTCGTCCGCCGGCCGGTGAACTGGATCGGCGACTGGTTGAGGTATAACGGCCGGTACACTTCAGTCATGACCGGCCGTGCACGCTCGTCCTCAATGCCGACCACGATCCGGTCAGGCCGCTTGAAGTCCTGGATGGCCGCACCCTCGCGGAGGAATTCGGGATTGGAGGCGACGGCAAAGTCCGCGTCGGGATTGGTTTCTCGAATGATCCGCTCCACCTCGTCACCCGTGCCGACGGGAACGGTGGACTTGGTAACGATCACCGTGAAACCATTGAGGTTCGCGGCAATTTCTTGCGCGGCATCATATACATAGCTGAGATCAGCATGACCGTCGCCACGGCGCGCCGGAGTACCGACGGCGATGAAGACCACGTCCGCCTGCTGGACGGACGAGGCGAGATCAGTGGTGAAGGTCAGCCGCCCGCTCTTCACATTGCGCCCGATCAAATCGGCGAGACCAGGCTCATAGATGGGCACGCCGCCTTCCTTCAGCAGCGTGATCTTGCGCGCATCCTTGTCAACGCAGATCACGTCATGGCCAAAGTCCGCCAGACACGCGCCCGATACAAGCCCGACATAGCCCGATCCGGTCATAACGATCCGCATCACATTTTCTCCTTCTTCAAAACGGCATTCCAATCGGACCAGCCTGAAAAGGACGCACAAAGCCGTCCGGAGAAATCCCCGGTGCCGAACAATCTACGCCCTCCACATGGTTGGACGTCAGGCGATCAAGCCCGACCTCCGATCGCTGGAGCCTGCCAGCTGTTGATGCGCCGCAGCATAGCTTGCTGCACAACATGGATGCAACGCAGCCTGCCGCTCAGCAGACACATATGGCCGCGGTTGAGTCGCTACAATTAGCGGCAAGCCCTTATGCGCACTCCATTTCCGCGAAAAAGGCGGCGGCATCGCTGCCGCCGCCTCCCCAAGGGTTAGATACAGGCTGTTATCAGCCCTGCTTCAGGTCGAAGCGATCCGCGTTCATCACCTTCGTCCATGCCGCGATAAAGTCCGTCACGAACTTTTCGCCCGCATCCGCCGCTGCATAGACCTCGGACAAGGCCCGAAGCTGCGAATTGGAACCGAAGACGAGGTCGGTTCGTGTCGCTGTCCACAACTCTTCTGCCGTGTCGCGGCTGGACCCCACGAACACCTCATCGCCACGATCGTCCACTTCCTTCCACGCCGTCCGCATGTCGAGCAGGTTGACGAAAAAGTCGTTGGTCAACTGCCCCGGACGGTTCGTCAGCACGCCATGCGGCGAATTGCCGTGATTACCGCCAATCACCCGAAGACCACCAACCAGCACCGTCATTTCCGGCGCGCTGAGCCCCAGCAGTTGCGCGCGATCGATCATCAATTCTTCCGTCGGCACGCTGAAGCGGACGGAAAGATAGTTGCGGAACCCATCGGCCTTGGGTTCGAGCGGCTCGAAGCTCTCGGCGTCGGTCTGCTCCTGCGTCGCATCGCCGCGCCCGGGCGTGAAGGGCACCTTCACATCGTGGCCGGCATCCTTCGCCGCCTTCTCCACCGCAGCCGAACCACCCAGCACGATCAGGTCGGCGATGCTGACCTTCTTGCCGCCCTGCGCGGAACCGTCGAAGTCCGCCTTGATGCCCTCATAAGCTTGCAGCACCTTTGCCAGTTGCGCAGGCTGGTTGACTTCCCAGTCCTTCTGCGGCGCCAGGCGGATACGCGCGCCGTTCGCGCCGCCCCGCTTGTCCGACCCGCGGAAGGTCGATGCCGACGCCCAGGCGGTCTGCACGAGTTCTCCCACCGTCAGCCCGGAACTGAGGATCTTGGCCTTCAGGCCCGCCACGTCAGCATCATCGATCAGCGGATGATCCGCCGCGGGGATCGGGTCCTGCCAGATCAGGTCCTCCGCCGGAACCTCCGGCCCTAAATAACGGACCTTGGGCCCCATGTCGCGATGCGTCAGCTTGAACCAGGCCCGCGCGAAGGCATCGGCAAACTGGTCCGGGTTGGCGTAGAAGCGCTCGGCGATCTGCCGATATTTGGGATCGACCTTGAACGCCATGTCCGCGGTCGTCATCATCGTGGGCACGCGCTTGTCCGGACTGTGCGCACCGGGGGCCATATCCTCCGGCTTTTGGTCCTTGGGCTGCCATTGCCACGCGCCCGCCGGGCTCTTCACCAGCTCATAATCATAGTCCAGCAGCATGCGGAGATAATTCATCGACCATTGGATCGGCGTCGGGGTCCAGGCTCCTTCAAGGCCGCTGGTGATGGTATGATCGCCAATGCCGCTCTCATGCCCGCTCTGCCAGCCAAGCCCCTGCTGTGCGATGTCCGCACCCTCCGGCTCGGCACCGACCTTGGAAGCGTCGCCCGCGCCGTGGCACTTGCCGAAAGTGTGCCCACCCGCCGTCAGGGCCAGCGTTTCCTCGTCATCCATTGCCATGCGCGCGAAGGTTTCGCGGATGTCGCGAGCGGACTGCGCCGGATCGGGTTTGCCGCCCGGCCCTTCCGGATTGACATAGATAAGCCCCATCTGGATCGCCGCGAGCGGGTTTTCGAGCGCCCGCCCCGACTCTTCCTCGATGCGGGTGGCGCCCAGCCACTCCTCTTCGGTGCCCCAGTAAATGTCCTTTTCCGGCTCGAACACATCCTCGCGCCCGCCGCCGAATCCGAAGACGGGGCCGCCCATCGATTCGATCGCGACATTGCCGGCCAGGATCATCAGGTCGGCCCATGACAGCTTGCGGCCATATTTCTGCTTGATCGGCCACAGCAGACGGCGCGCCTTGTCGAGATTGGCATTGTCCGGCCAGCTGTTGAGCGGCGCGAAGCGCTGCGTGCCCGAAGACGCGCCGCCGCGCCCGTCGCCTGTGCGATAGGTGCCCGCGCTGTGCCAGGCCATCCGGATGAAGAAGGGTCCATAATGCCCATAATCCGCCGGCCACCAGGGCTGGCTGTCGGTCATCAGCGCATGAAGGTCCTTTTTCAGGGACTGATAATCGATCGACTTGAAGGCCTGCGCATAGTTGAAGTCGTCGCCCATCGGATTGCCGCTGAGCCCGTTCTGATGAAGGATATCGAGCGACAGCTGGTTCGGCCACCAATCCCGGTTCGTTCTTCCCAGCAGGGATCGCAGCGCGACGGGCTCCTTTGACGGATCACTCAGCGGGCTGCCGCCAGTTTTTGCGTCCATGAATTGGCTCCTCTTTCAGATATTTGTGGGGGAACGATAGGCGCGTACGGCCGGCGGACAAAATGATCTCCGTCCATCACAGAAAGTCGGCGAATCGATCAGCAGTTCCATGCGTCCGCACTAGCTGTCGAAATCCGGCTCTCACCGGCGAGCCGATCAGATGCCGCCAGCCACCACAGGCCAGCCGCCACGCTCCAGCCGCGCGCTCAGGTCGGCGACACAGCGGTCGAGCATCGCTGCGTCGGTCGAGCGAACGACGAAGTTCGCGCCCGTCCTGCCCTGGCGAAAAAAGGGATAGCTGCCGATCTGGCATCCCTCATGCGCCCGCTCGGTACTGGCAAGCAGGTCCGCAATCTCACTCTCCGCCACCCAGCAGCCGATCGTGGCTGAAAGCACCGGCAATCCGCCTTCCAAGGTACCGGTCAGGCTGTCCAGCATGCCCGCCGTGATATGCGGCACCCCGGCCATGATGAAGATATTGCCATGCCGGATGCCCGGCGCGCCCGACATGCGGTTTTCGATCAGGCTGCTGCCGGCAGGAACGCGCGCCATGCGCAGCCTCGCGTCGGTAAGGCCGCCGCGTGTTTCATAATAGCCCGACAGGATCGCGCGCGCCTGCGGATGGATTTCGACCTCCACACCCAGCGCCGCGGCAATCGCATCGACCGTGATATCGTCGTGAGTCGGCCCGATGCCGCCCGTCGTGAAAAGATAGTCGTTGCTGATCCTGAGCGTGTTGACCGCGTCGATGATAGCGCCGCTGTCGTCGGCGACTACGCGAACCTCCCGCAGGCGAATGCCCTGCACGTTCAGCCAGGCGGCGATCTGCGCGACATTCTTGTCCTGCGTGCGGCCGGAGAGAATCTCGTCGCCGATGACGATCAGCGCTGCGGTCCAGATGCGTTCACTATCGGCCATGGCGCAGGGCATAGCCGCTGCAGGCGTTGCTGCCTAGCCTGCTGCAGCCGACCCCCTCGCATTATCCGCGGCCGCCGCCTATAGTCACACCATGACCGAATATATGACGATGACGGCGGACGCGCCGATCTCCCGCTCGACCGCGATCAAGCTGTACGACGCTTCAGGCTTCGAAGGGATGCGCAAGGCCGGACGGCTGGCGGCGGAAATCCTCGACGCGCTGGTGCCCCATGTCGTGCCCGGCGTTACCACCGGAGAGTTGGACGACATCGTCCGGCGGATGACGCTGGATGGCGGCGGCGTGCCGGCGACCCTTGGCTATCGGGGCTATACCCATAGCTGCTGCATCTCGCTCAACAATGTGATCTGCCATGGCATTCCGGGCGACCTGAAACTCAAGGACGGCGATATCCTCAACATCGACGTGACGCCGCTGGTGGATGGCTGGCATGGCGACACGAGCCGCATGTATATTTGCGGCGAAACGTCGATCAAGGCGCGCCGGCTAGTCGAGGTGACCTATGAATGCCTGATGCTCGGGATCGATCAGGCGAAGCCCGGAAACCATCTGGGCGACATCGGCTACGCGATCCAGAAGCATGCGGAAAAGCATCGCTATGGGGTGGTCCGCGACTTTTGCGGCCACGGCCTTGGCCGCGTGTTCCATGATAGTCCGGAGGTGGTTCATGTCGGCCGGCCGGGCACCGGCCCTGAACTGCGCCCGGGCATGTTCTTCACCATCGAGCCGATGATCAATATCGGCAAGCCGGGCGTGAAGATGATGGAGGATGGCTGGACCGCCGTCACCCGCGACCGCACGCTTTCCGCCCAGTTTGAACACAGCATCGGCATCACGGAAACCGGCTGCGAGATTTTTACGAAAAGCCCCGCGGGCCTCAACGCGCCGCCCTATCATAACTGATCGCCAAACTGCCCAAAAAATAGGCAGGGCGCGGAAATATTGCCCGGAATCCGGGCAATATGGACAAACGGTACTGCATCGCAGAAAGCAGACGCAGCGATTCGCCATTTGGCACGGTAATTGATTGGAAAGAGGGACGGCACCTGTCGGTGGGGCAAGATGATCGTCTCTCGAAAGAGGGGAAGGCGGGAACTCTCCCGGCTTCATGCGCGCGTTTGGGTTGGGATTGATAGTGATGAAAAAGATCGAAGCGATCATCAAGCCGTTCAAGCTGGACGAGGTGAAGGAAGCGCTGCACGAAGTGGGCGTGTCCGGCATCACCGTAACGGAAGCCAAGGGGTTCGGCCGCCAGAAGGGGCATACCGAATTGTATCGCGGCGCTGAATATGTCGTCGATTTCCTGCCCAAGGTGAAGCTGGAAGTCGTCGTCGATGACGCTCTGGCCGACCGCGTGGTGGAGGCGATTTCGTCCGCCGCGCAAACCGGTCGCATCGGCGATGGCAAGATCTTCATCTCCAACATCGAAGGCGCGGTGCGCATCCGCACCGGTGAACGCGACAGCGACGCCATCTGACACTTTCTCCAAAGGGTTCTCGCCGGCTGCTCGCGGCCAGGCGGACGCACGCATCAACCTACCCCTTCGGGGGGGTAATCACGAAAGAAGGGCAAGTTCGAAATGGCTAACACGCCTAAAGACATCCTGAAGATGATCGAGGAAAAGGAGATCGAGTGGGTCGACGTCCGCTTCACCGATCCCAAGGGCAAGTGGCAGCACCTGACCATGGTCGCTTCGGTGCTGGGCGAGGATGAACTGACCCAGGGCCTGATGTTCGACGGTTCTTCGATCGAAGGCTGGAAGACGATCAACGAATCCGACATGATCCTGAAGCCCGACCTGGACGCCGTCTATGTCGATCCGTTCAGCGCCACGCCAATGCTGATCCTCATCTGCGACATCGTGGAGCCGGACACGGGCGAACTCTACAGCCGCGACCCGCGCTCGACCGCCAAGCGCGCCGAGGCGTTCGTGAAGTCGGCCGGTTTCGGCGACACGGTCTATGTCGGTCCGGAAGCCGAATTCTTCATGTTCGACGACGTGCGCTTCGAGAATGATTACTCGCAGAGCTACTACAAGATCGACGACATCGAACTGCCGACCAACACCGGCAAGGAATATGAAGGCGGCAACCTCGGCCACCGTCCCCGTGCCAAGGGCGGCTATTTCCCGGTCGCTCCGGTCGATCCGGCCACCGACATCCGCGCCGAGATGGTTTCGACCATGCTCGAAATGGGCCTGCCATGCGACAAGCACCACCATGAAGTCGCCGCCGCCCAGCACGAACTCGGCCTGACCTTCGGCACGCTGGTCCAGACCGCCGACCGCATGCAGATCTACAAGTATGTCGTGTGGAACGTCGCCCAGGCCTATGGCAAGTCGGCGACCTTCATGCCCAAGCCGATCGCGCAGGACAATGGTTCGGGCATGCACACCCACATGTCGATCTGGGAAGGCGGCAAGCCGCTCTTCGCGGGTGAAGGCTATGCCGGCCTCAGCGAAACCTGCCTCTACTTCATCGGCGGCGTCATCAAGCATGCCAAGGCCCTGAACGCATTCACCAACCCGACCACCAACAGCTACAAGCGTCTGGTGCCGGGCTTCGAGGCGCCGGTTCTGCTGGCCTATTCGGCCCGCAACCGCTCGGCCTCCTGCCGTATTCCCTACGGCGCGGGCGCCAAGGCGAAGCGCGTTGAATTCCGCTTCCCCGACGCGATGGCGAACCCCTATCTCTGCTATTCGGCGCTGCTGATGGCGGGCCTCGACGGCATCGAAAACAAGATTCATCCGGGCCAGGCCATGGACAAGAATCTCTACGACCTGCCGCCGGAAGAACTGAGCCAGGTGCCGACCGTCTGCGCCTCGCTGCGTGAAGCGCTCGACTCGCTGGCCGCTGACCACGACTTCCTGCTGAAGGGCGACGTGTTCACCAAGGACCAGATCGAAGCCTATATCGAACTGAAGTGGCCCGAAGTGTACCGCTGGGAAATGGCTCCCTCGCCGGTCGAATTCGACATGTACTACAGCAGCTGATCCTTTCGGCAGTTGAAAGAAAATGGGCTCGGTCGCGCAAGTGGCCGGGCCTTTTTCTTGAGGCCGTGCCGGCTGACGGCGACCGATCCAACGAAAGGCTGGCCTGTAGCCTCCCAGTCGCGAGCAAAGTCGAAGCCATTGCGTCGCAGCCCGCAAAGGCGGAAAATCGCAGCCATGGCCCTGATCGACTCGCTGAGCCTCACCCATCCCATCGTTCAGGCGCCGATGGCTGGCGTTTCGACGCCGGCCATGGCCGCAGCCGTCTCCAACGTGGGCGCGCTCGGTTCCGTCGCGGTCGGCGCTACCGATGCAACCGGTGCGCGCACGATGATCGAGGCCGTTCGCGCGCTGACCGATCGCCCCTTCAACGTCAATCTTTTCGCGCACCGTCCGGCCATTCCAGAGGCAAGCGCAGAGGCTGGGTGGCTGGAAGCGCTCACCCCATTGTTCCGCGAGCAGGATGCTGAGCCACCGGCAGCACTCCATGAAATCTATCAAAGCTTCCAGCAGGACGACGCGATGCTGGCCACCTTGATCGATCTCGCGCCGCCGGTGGTCAGTTTCCATTTCGGCGTGCCGGACAGGGCACGCATCTCCGCTCTCAAACAGGCGGGTTCGTTCCTGATCGCCACTGTCACAAATCTTGAAGAGGCGCAGGCCGCAGCGCAGGCCGGGATCGATGCGCTTGTCGCCCAAGGCTATGAGGCGGGCGGACACCGGGGCATTTTTGACCCGGACGCGCTGGACGACCAACTCGGGACCATGGCGCTCACCCGGCTCCTGGCCGTTCGATGTCAATTGCCGGTCATCGCAGCCGGCGGCATCATGGACGGTCGGGGAATAGCCGCAGCATTGGACCTCGGCGCCGCCGCCGCGCAATTGGGCACGGCCTTCATCGCCTGCCCGGAAAGCAGCGCCGACGAGAGCTATCGCGCAGCGCTCCGCAGCCCGGCGGCACACCATACGGTGATGACCCGCGCCATCTCAGGCCGTCCGGCCCGCTGTCTCGCCAACCTCTTCACCGCATGGGACGCTGCATCTGAACGGACGCCCCCCGCTTACCCCATCGCTTATGACGCTGGCAAAGCTCTCAACGCTGCTGCCAAAGCGAAGGGAGAATATGGCTACGGCGCTCAATGGGCGGGTCAGGGGGCACCGCTCGCCCGCCCCTTGCCCGCTGCCGATCTTGTCAGGACCCTGGCCGCCGAGCTGGTTCAGTCCCGCCGCTGAGCTTCAGTGCCCATCCGGTATGGAAGCGCCGAAGAGCAGAACCGGCTCACCCGCTGCCGAAAGCGCAATGTCGCCGCCCGCGCTCGTCACCAGCGTCCGCACCATCCACGCCGCAGAGGTGCGCGAGGCCAGCCCTTCTTCCGGTAATGTGCCCGCCAGCGCCGCACGCAGGTCCGGATCGAGGACAAGCTTCGGCCCTTCCGCCCGCACCACGATCTCCGTGACGCCGGGCCGCCGCTCCGCACCAATGTCCAATTGCCCGCCGCGTACCAGCGCATCCCCGGCGATGAGCGCCAGGTTCAGCAGCACCTTCACGGGCAATTTGTCGAGAATATCCTCCTCGACCATCCAGCCGATCTTCACGCGGCCAGAGGCGGCGAACATGCCTTCGATCGCAACCCGTGCCTCATGCGTCGGCACCGCATCGCCAAAGCCGCCCGCCGAGCCAAAGGCCAGGCGGAAGAATTTGAGCTTGTTGGCGGACGTCTTGGCGCTGTCCGCCAGCAGATCGAGACAGCGTTGCCGCATTTCCGGGTCCGTCTCGTCCGCCATCAGTTCGAGGCCGTTGTTGAGCGCACCGACAGGGCTCAACAGATCATGGCACAGACGGGAACAAAGCAGGCTCGCAAATTCGATGCTGTCGATCGGATGGGTCATGAAGGTTCGCTGCCGCCGGAAAGTGAAACAGGAAAAGGACTTGAGGCTAATGCGCTGCCCGGCGGTGTGATGCAACCCTCCTTCACGCCACCTCCAGCGTCCCCTCGGCAAACTGGACCTGTCCGTCGTGCATCGGCGAGGCGATCCATAACCTTGCATCCCCGCTGCCGACGATCAGCCAGAAACTGCCGTCCGGCACCGCATTTGCCCTGTCGGTGGCCGATGGCACGGCAAGTCCGCCCGGATGCGAATGATAGTGGCCGACGATGCGCGGACCGCCGGCACGCTGCGCCCGATGGGCCGCGATCAGCACGATCGGGTCCAGTTCGAAATGTCGCGCCGGATCGGATGCTACATTGGAAGCAGGCACGATTTCATCCACCTCTTCCCGCGACCCAAGCAGCAGCCCGCAGACCTCATGCCGATCGTTCTGCGCAAGGGTCATGATTTGTTCCAGAAGCCGTCTTGAAATGCGGACCATCATTCCTACATGCTTAACCAATGGGTTCGGGGGTTTCCATCATCATCGAAGCGAAGATTGCCGACGCGCAGGCGGGCATGCGCCTCGACCGCGCGCTGGCAGAATTGTTGCCCGAACTGTCGCGCGAACGGCTAAAGGCCTTGATCCTCGACGGCCGGGTGACTGCGAGCGGCCGCGCGCTCAATCCGTCGATGAAGGTGGCGCCGGGACAGGCCTTCGCCGTCAGCATCCCGCCGCCCGTCGATGCAGAGGCGATCGCGCAGGATATTCCGCTCAGCATCGTGCATGAAGATGCGGACCTGATCGTCATCGACAAGCCGGCCGGGCTGGTTGTCCACCCCGCCGCCGGCAATCTGGACGGCACGCTCGTCAATGCGCTGCTGCATCATTGCAAGGGCCAGCTTTCCGGCATCGGCGGTGTGGCGCGGCCGGGTATCGTCCACCGGATCGACAAGGACACGTCGGGCCTTCTGGTAGTGGCCAAGTCCGACCGCGCGCATGAGGGGCTGGCGCAGCAGTTCAAGGCGCACAGCATCGACCGCCTCTACGCCGCGATCGTCTATGGTGTGCCCGCGCCGCCATCGGGCGTGGTGGATACATGGGTCGGCCGCTCGGATTCCGATCGCAAGAAGATGGCGGTTCACCGTGAAGGACGCGGCAAGCATGCCGTGACCCATTACCGCACCGTTCAGATCCTGCGCGGCGCTGCCTTGGTCGAATGCAGGTTGGAAACGGGGCGCACGCATCAGGTGCGCGTGCACATGACCCATCTTGGTCACCCCTTGATTGGCGACCCGATTTACAGTAGAGAAAGAAAAGGTTTCAAATCGATACTGGAAACGCTGGGTTTCAAAAGGCAGGCATTGCACGCCAAAAGGCTGGGGTTCATACATCCGTTAAGCGGTGAACGTCTCAGCTTCGACAGCCCTCTGCCCGCCGATATGCAGGAACTGTTAAGCGAGCTTCACGTATAGGTTTTGACAAGTTTGCGACGGCGCATCGGATGCCTCTTCTGGGTCCCGCCGCGCATGAAAGGGAAAGGTGACGACATGGCCGGAAAGACCAATGTCCCCGCGGTTCCTGCGCTGGGCGGCGAAGCCAGCCTCAACCGCTATCTGTCGGAAATCCGCAAATTTCCGATCCTGACGCCCGAGCAGGAATATATGCTTGCGAAGCGCTATGCCGAGCATGCGGACTCCGAAGCCGCGGCTCAGCTGGTGACCTCCCACCTGCGTCTCGTGGCCAAGATCGCCATGGGTTATCGAGGCTATGGCCTGCCCGTCAGCGAACTGATTTCCGAAGGGAATATCGGCCTGATGCAGGGCGTGAAGAAGTTCGAGCCCGATCGCGGCTTCCGCCTGGCGACCTATGCCATGTGGTGGATTCGCGCCTCGATCCAGGAGTTCATCCTGCGGTCCTGGAGCCTCGTGAAAATGGGCACCACCGCCGCGCAGAAGAAGCTGTTCTTCAACCTTCGCCGGATGAAGAATAACATCGAAGCGTTCGAGGATGGCGATCTCCACCCCGACGACGTCAAGAAGATCGCGACCGATCTGGGCGTCACGGAGGAGGACGTCATCTCCATGAACCGCCGCATGGCTATGGGTGGCGATACGTCGCTCAATGTTCCCATGCGTGAGGATGGCGAGGGTCAATGGCAGGACTGGCTCGCCGACACCGATCCGCTTCAGGACGAGCGTGTCGCTGACGATCAGGAACGCGAACTGCGTCACGACATGCTGGTGGAGGCGATGGACGACCTCAACGACCGGGAAAAGCATATCCTGGCCGAGCGGCGCCTGGCTGAAGAGCCCAAGACGCTGGAAGAACTGAGCCAGGTCTACGGCGTCAGCCGGGAACGTGTGCGCCAGATCGAAGTCCGCGCCTTCGAGAAGCTGCAGAAGGCGATGATGCGCATCGCCGGCGACCAGATCGGCCGCATGGCGCGGCTGGCCGCTGCCTGATCGATCCAACTGTCAAAGAAGAGCCCCGGCATCGTCCGGGGCTTTTTTATGTGCGCCCAAGGTGCGCATGTCTCCTCCCGCTTGAACGCGTCCGAGATCGCGTTACGACGGCCGGATGATCTCCCGCCCTGCTCCCGCCCGCCGCGTTCGCTGGCTTCGCATCCTGTTCAGGCTGATCGGCGGCTTCGTTCTGCTCTCGCTGTTCCTGGTGCTGATCTACCGCTTCGTGCCGCCGCCGGTCACCCTTACCATGCTGTTCGATCCCAATGGCATCTCCAAGGATTGGACAAGCCTGGACAAGATCGATCCGGACATGGCGCGCGCTGCCATTGCGGCGGAGGACAGCCGCTTTTGCAGCCATCACGGCTTTGACGCCGTCGCCATCGCGCAGGCGCTGCGCCACAATGCCAGCGGCGGGCGCATTCGCGGCGGCTCCACGATCAGCCAGCAGACGGCGAAGAACGTCTTCCTGTTCCAGGGCGGCGGCTTCCTCCGCAAAGGGTTCGAGGCCTGGTTCACCCTGCTGATCGAGGCGATCTGGGGCAAGCGCCGCATCATGGAAGTCTATCTGAACGTCGCGGAAACCGGCATCGGCACTTATGGCGTGCAGGCCGGCGCGATCCGCTACTTTCATCACGGCGCCGGCCAGTTGACCCGCGCCGAAGCGGCCCGCATCGCGGCGGTCCTCCCCCTCCCCAAGAAGCGCGCCGCAATCGCGCCCAGCGGCTTCACCCGCCGCTATGGCAACAGCGTCGCCGCGCGGATCGGGGTAGTACAGCGTGATGGACTCGATAGCTGCGTGCAGTGAGGGGGACGGATCACGGCTGAGGGTGGGTTGCGGACATCCTTCTCTTACCCCTCTCCCTTGAGGGAGAGGGCTGCGCAGGCTTGGCAGTTTGCTGCCTAGCCGTAGCTGGGTGAGGGGGTGATCCGGGCTAAAGACTGGCCTGTCGCCGCTCCCCCTCATCCAACTTCGCCTAGCTTCACTCCGTTCAGCAAGGCTCCGTATCCTTCTTCCTCCAAGGGAGAAGGAATGTCTTGCTCTGGTCGAAACCCGCCATCGCCTGCAAAGGAATGGCCCGCCGGGATCGCTCCCGGCGGGCCATTCTATCCAAAAGGAGCGTAGGATTACGCCGCGTCTTCGGCCCGCTTGTCCTTTTCGCTGAACACGCGGATCGGTTCCTTGCTGCCGGCGACGACATCCTTGTCCACCACGACCTCGCCGACGCCTTCCATGGAAGGCAGGTCGAACATCGTGTCGAGCAGGATCGCCTCCAGGATCGAGCGCAGCCCGCGTGCACCGGTCTTACGCTCGATCGCCTTCTTCGCGATCGCTGTCAGCGCGTCATCGGTGAAGCTCAGTTCCACATTCTCCATGTCGAACAGCTTGGCATATTGCTTCACCAGCGCGTTCTTCGGCTCGACGAGGATCTTGACCAGCGCGGTCACGTCCAGGTCTTCCAAGGTCGCGATCACCGGGAGGCGGCCGACGAATTCAGGGATCAGGCCGAACTTCAGCAGGTCCTCCGGCTCGCTCTGACGCAGTAGCTCGCCGGTTTTCCGCTCTTCAGGCGCAGCAACATGAGCGCCGAAGCCGATCGACTTGGCTTCCAGACGGTCGCCGATGATCTTTTCCAGCCCCGCGAACGCGCCACCGCAGATGAACAGGATATTGGTCGTATCGACCTGCAAGAATTCCTGCTGCGGATGCTTGCGCCCGCCCTGCGGCGGAACCGAAGCGGTCGTGCCCTCCATCAGCTTCAGCAGCGCCTGCTGCACGCCCTCACCGGACACGTCGCGCGTGATGGACGGATTTTCCGCCTTGCGGCTGATCTTGTCGATCTCGTCGATATAGACGATCCCGCGCTGCGCCTTCTCGACATTATAGTCGGATGCCTGGAGCAGCTTGAGGATGATATTCTCGACATCCTCGCCGACATAGCCGGCCTCGGTCAGCGTGGTCGCGTCGGCCATGGTGAAGGGCACGTCAAACGTCTTCGCCAGCGTCTGGGCCAGCAGAGTCTTGCCGCAGCCGGTCGGGCCGACAAGCAGGATATTCGACTTCGCGAGTTCGACCTCGCCGGGCTTGGTCCCGTGGTTCAGCCGCTTATAATGGTTGTGGACCGCAACGGACAGGACGCGCTTCGCCCGGTTCTGGCCGATCACATAATCGTCCAGCACATCGCAGATTTCCTGCGGGGTCGGCACGCCGCCATCCTTCTTGCCGACAAGACCGCCTTTGGTCTCCTCGCGGATGATGTCGTTGCACAATTCCACGCATTCGTCGCAGATGAAGACGGTCGGCCCCGCTATCAGCTTCCGCACCTCATGCTGCGACTTGCCGCAGAAGGAGCAGTAAAGCGTGCTTTTGGAATCGGAGCCCGTAAGCTTAGTCATTCGCCAATCTCTCTTCCCTCTGCCGGGCGAACCGCCGCCCGCGACGAGGGATATTCTGGTCCTAGGATTATCCTAGACCGCGACGCGCCCGTTTCACAAGGGGAGAAAAGGGCGCGTGCGGTAAACATGGGGTTTAGCCTTCGGCCGACTCCGGCAGCGCAGGCCGGCGGTCGAACACTTCATCGACCAGACCGAACGCCTTGGCTTCCTCAGCCTCCAGGAAGGTGTCGCGATCCATCGCCCGCTCGATTTCCTCCAGCGGACGGCCGGTATAATTCGCGTAGAGGCCGTTCAGCCGCTGGCGAATACGCAGGATTTCCTTGGCCTGGATCTCGATATCCGACGCCATGCCCTGCGCACCGCCCGAAGGCTGGTGGATCATGATGCGCGCATTGGAGAGCGCGATCCGCTTGCCCGGCTCACCGGCGGCGAGCAGGAAGCTGCCCATCGATGCGGCCTGGCCGATGCACACGGTGCCGACCTGCGGACGGATATATTTCATCGTGTCGTGGATGGCCATGCCGGACGTCACCACGCCGCCCGGCGAGTTGATGTACATCCAGATGTCCTTCTTCGGATTTTCCGACTCAAGGAACAGCAGCTGCGCCACGATCAGCGAGGCCATATGATCCTCGACCTGCCCGGTCACGAAGATGATCCGTTCGCGCAGGAGGCGCGAATAAATATCGAAGCTGCGCTCGCCCCGGTTCGACTGTTCGATGACGATAGGGACCAGCGCGGCCATGGGATCGGACATGATATCGGTCATTTTGCTCTTTCGGGTGGTTGCTTTTGCCCGTCCACTACATCGGGACAAAAGACAGACTGTTCAAGGGGGCGCGTGCAACGCAGATCGGTTGTTTCAGTCCCGGCGCGCGAAGTCGGACGGAGCGCGGAATGCAAGATAGGCGAGCCGCCTTACCTCCCGCCGCCCCCGCACCACCGTGTCCAGGATCAGGCCGCACATGCCCGAAAGCGTGGCGAGGATCATGAGCCCCGTCACCAGGATCGCCGTCGGAAAGCGCGGCACGAGGCCAGTGCGAAGATAGGTGACCACAAGCGGTTCCGCCAGTACCAGCCCTGTCACCGCCAGCAGAGCGGCGATGACGCCGAAAAACAGGATCGGCCGCTCGATGCGATACAGGGTGATGATCGTCCGGAGGATGCGCCAACCATCGCGATAGGTGGAAAGCTTGCTGACCGACCCTTCCGGCCGCGCGCCATAGGCGGTCACCACCTCCGCCACGGGCATGGCGAGTTCCAGCGCGTGGACGCTGATCTCCGTCTCGATCTCGAACCCGGCGGAAAGCACGGGGAAGCTCTTGACGAAGCGACGGGAAAAAACCCGATAGCCGGAAAGGATATCGGTGAAGCTGCGGCCGAAAAGCTGCTTGAGCAGGCTGGTTAGCGCCCAATTGCCGAAGCGGTGCCCCTTGCGATAGGCTTCCTCGATCTCGCTTTTTCGAGCGCCGACGACCATGTCGAGATTGTCTTCCAGCATCGCCGCGACCATCCGGGGCGCTGCAGCCGCCTCATAGGTCGCATCGCCATCGGCCATGATATAGATGTCCGCATCGACATCCGCGAACATGCGGCGCACGACATGCCCCTTGCCCTGCTGCGACACGCGGCGGACAATGGCTCCCGCGCCCGTCGCCAGTTCATGGCTGCCATCGCTGCTGTTATTGTCGAAGACGTAGATTTCCGCGGACGGTAGCGCGCGGCGGAAATCCTCCACCGTCTGCACGATCGCACCCGCCTCGTTATAGCAGGGCAGGATCACCGCGATGCGCGGCGTGGCGATCCCCTCACCGCTCTCCACTGCCGGAAATTCCTTCATCTGCCCGAAAACCTTTTTGCCGCCCAGTCTAACAGAGCTTCGCAGTCCTGCGAGGGAACCGGCCCAAGCGGCGGGTCCGGGCTCCTGCCTTCGCAGGAGCACGCTGCCCCCGTTGCTCACGTCCCATTTGAACGGATGTGATTAAGATATCGTCTGCCATGACGCAGCAGAAATGAAAAGCGCCCGCGCTTCCTCGCGAAGCCGGGCGCTTATCCATCCGGGCCAAATCGGCCTTATTCAGCCTTTGCGGCAGCCTTCTTGGCGGGAGCCTTCTTCGCCTTGGGCTTTTCGTCGGCAGCGGCTTCCTCAGCTACAGCTTCGTCCTTCTTGGCGGCAGCCTTCTTGGCCGGCGCCTTCTTGGGCGCGGCTTCAGCAGCTTCCTCGGCGGCGGGAGCATCTTCAGCCTCGGCAGCCTTCTTCTTGGGAGCGGCCTTTTTCGCCTTCGGCTTCTCGTCATGATCATGGTCATGACCACAGCCCGGGCCATGGACGTGCGGCTTCAGGTCGCCATCTTCCGCCTCGATCGCGGCTTCCAGCTCTTCGCGGGTCACGGTGCGATCGGTGATCTCCGCCTTTTCGAACAGGAAATCGACGACCTTGTCTTCGTACAGCGGGGCGCGCAGCTGAGCGGCGGCCATCGGGTCCTGACGGACATATTGCACGAAGCGCTCGCGGTCCTGCGGGCTGTACTGCTGCGCGGCCTGCATGATGAGCCGGTTCATCTCCTGATCGGAAACGACGACGCCGTTCGCCTGGCCGATTTCGGAAAGCAGCAGGCCCAGACGGACGCGACGCACGGCGATGGCGCGATAATCTTCCTTCTCCGCTTCCATTTCCTTGAGGGCCGCTTCGGGATCTTCCTCATGGCTGGCCTCATGCTGAAGCTGCGCCCAGATCTGGTTGAACTCGGCTTCGACCATGCTCGGCGGCACATCGAAGTCGTGCGAAGCGGCCAGCTGGTCGAGCAGCTTGCGCTTCATATAGGTACGGGTCAGGCCGTTATGTTCCTGCTCGATCTGCCCCTTGAGCAGTTCCTTCAGCTTGTCGAGCCCTTCCAGGCCGAGCGACTTGGCGAAATCATCGTCCAGCTTGGGCTTGTCGGCATCCAGGATCGCCTTGACGGTCACGTCGAAGGTCGCTTCCTTGCCGGCGAGGTGAGCCGCGCCATAATCTTCCGGGAAGGTGACGCTGATGGTCTTCTCGTCGCCCTTTTTGACGCCGGTCAGCTGCTCTTCGAAGCCGGGGATGAACTGGCCCGAACCGATCTTCAGCTTCACATCTTCGGCCGAACCGCCCTCGAAGGCTTCGCCGTCGATCTTGCCCACGAAATCGATGGTCAGCGTGTCGCCGTCCTTCGCCTTGTGGCTCGCGGGATGCTCCTCCAGCGCGCCCTGCTGGGTAGCGATGCGGCCAGCGGCTTCATCGACCTTCGCGTCTTCGATCTCGGCGGTCAGGCGCTCCAGCTTCAGGCCTTCGATGCTCGGCGCGGCGATCTCCGGCAGCACTTCGAGAGCAACCTTGACCTCTGCGTCCTTGCCGAACTCGAAACCTTCGTCCAGTTCGACCGAAGGCTGCATCGCGGGACGCAGCTTGTTGTCGGCGATCAGCTTCTGGATGCTGTCCTGGATCGAGCTGTTGAGCGCGTCGCGCTGCAACGATTCGCCGTGCATCTTCTTGACAAGATTGGCGGGCACCTTGCCGGGGCGGAAGCCGGGCATCCGCACCTGCGGCGCGATCGCGGCCACTTCCTTCTCGACGCGGGCGTCGATGTCCTTCGACGTGATGGTCACGGTGTAGGCGCGCTTCAGGCCCTCGTTCAACGTCTCGACAGTCTGCATCTCTTCTCTCAAACGCTTTCTTCAGCTGAATTTCGTTGGCGCCTGCGCTTCCATCAGTCTGGCGCACTGGTGCGGGCGAAGGGACTCGAACCCCCACATCTTGCGATACCAGAACCTAAATCTGGCGCGTCTACCAATTTCGCCACGCCCGCATCGGTCGCCGGTCGGCGCGGCATAGAGAAAAGAGTGCCGCGAAGCAAGGCCCCCGGGTCAAGCCTGTGGATAACCGGTGGATAAGTCAGGCGGGAACCCATCTTGCCAGCCAAACGTACCTCTGTTTCAACAGGAGAGACTATCATGGCGACCCAGCCCGACATCCCCCCGCCCGACCGGATCGAGCCGCAATCCCCGCCCGAAACCCCCGCTCCTTCCACGCCGGACGAAACGCCCGCGGGTGAACCGCCCGAAATCGTCCCGCAGAACCCCGATTACGACCAGCCCGACCGATCCATTCCCGAACTGCCGCCGGGCTGAGGATGATACAGATTGATGCGATCCGGCCACAACAGGAAAGCCTTTCCACAAAAAGGGGAAAGCTTATTCCTGCTACCGCTGGACAGGCCCCTGCAAGCATGGTTGAACTGTGACAAACACATGAAATAGCGGGAGAGGCGCGGCTGACATCAAGGGGGTCAACGTGCACAAGGTTCGCGCTAAACTGGATTGGTTCAAGACGGTTATCTTACCACAGGAAGCTGCTCTCCGCGGGCGGCTGAGGCGGATACTCCCGTCCACGCATGAATTGGAAGATATGGTGGCGGAGGTGCTTACGCGCGCCTATGCCACGGAAAACTGGGAAAATGTGACGACGGGCCGCGCCTATCTGTTCACCATCGCTCGCAATCTGGTGATCGACACGGCGCGGCGGAACAAGGTCGTCAGCTTCGAGACGATCGCCGACCTCGAGCTGCTGCAGGGCCAGGATAATGTCGAGGCGCAACTCCATGCACGCGAAGCGCTGCGGCAGGTGGAAACCATCGTGGAAACGCTGCCGACCCAGTGCCGCCGCGTCTTCATCCTGCGCCGCATCCACGACAAATCCATGCTCGAGATAGCGGAGGAAATGTCGCTGTCCGTTTCTACGGTAGAAAAACATCTGGCCAAAGCCATCGCATTGGTTATGCGGGCTTGGGCGGAACGTGAGGAAACGGATTTCGAACGTGCAGGGGTCGGGATCAGGATCAGGCACCGACTGGGCGCAGATAGAGCAGGAAGCCGCGCGCCTGCTGGCAAGGCTTAACAGCGAGCCCAGCCCGCAGGATGAAGCGGAAATCTGCGCCTGGGTGGAATCGGACCCGCGCCACGCCCTCGCCTTCGCCCGCGCCGAATCCGCATGGGAAGCCACGGAACGGCTGAAGAGCGCCGCTGCCGAAGTAAAGCTGCCCCCGCTTGAAGCCATCGCCAGCGAGGAACAGCAGCGCCGCCTGTCGCGCAACATCATGATCGTCGCCGCGATCGCCGTCGCCCTCTTCGCCGCCGCCGCCATCGTCACCATCTACACCTTCTCCGGCGTCGAGCGCTATGAAAGCCGGACGGGCGAGATCAGGGACATACGGCTGGCCGACGGCTCGCTCCTTCACCTGAACAGCGACAGCGCCGCCGAGGTGCGCTTCACCGACCTGGGCCGAAAGGTGCGGCTGCTGAAGGGCGAGGCCTCTTTCGAGGTCGCTCATGACCCTCGCCGGCCCTTCGATGTCGAGGCGCGCTCGGCCGCAATCCGGGCCACCGGCACGGCGTTCAACGTCCGCCTCCGCCCTTCCCTCACCGAACTAACCGTCACGCGCGGAGCCGTCGCCGTCAGCGTGAATGCCAACGCCCGGCAACAGGTCGGCGCGGGTGCGGGCGCCGTCATCCAGCCCAGAAACATTTCTCCCACGCGGCTCGACCCACCCCTCATCAGCCAGCGTCTCGCCTGGCGCAACCATCTGGTGCGGCTGAACGGCGAAACGATCGAGCAGGCGGCGAGCGAGTTCAACCGCTATCGCACGGCGCCCATCCTGATCGGCGACACCCGCGTTTCATCGCTGCGCACCGCCGGCAGCTTCGGGATTGGCGATAGCAGACAGTTCCTGGCTGCGCTGGAGCAAAGCCTTCCCGTTCGCGCCGTGAATGGTCAGGACGGTTCGGTGATGCTGCTATATGATGATGAACGGTTCGCCCCGCATCATGCCAGCAACTCCCGTACCAATGCGGGCACCAGTTCGGTCGCGGGTCCCATCCGGCTCTCCTCGAAATAGAAGCTGCCGGCCGAAGGTTCCAGATTGAGTTCGATCGTCCGTGCGCCCGCGTAGCGCGCGGTCTGCACGAAACCCGCCGCCGGATAGACCGCTCCCGACGTGCCGACGGAAACAAACAAATCCGCCCGCCGCAGCGCCTCATCGATGCGGTCCATCTCGTAGGGCATTTCGCCGAAGAAGACGATGTCGGGCCGCAGAGCCGCCCTGCCGCAGCCGTCACAGACCGTCGCGGGCGGCAAGGGATCGGCCCACGGCTTCGCCTTCCCACAGGCTGCGCACAGCGCCGAGCATAATCCCCCGTGCATATGGATCAGCCGGCGCGCTCCGGCCCGTTCATGCAGGTCATCGACATTCTGGGTCACGATCAGCAACTCGCCCGGCCACTGGGCATCCAGCGCGGCCAGCGCCTCATGCGCAGCATTGGGCTCGACCTCCCGCAACCTCGCCCGCCGCTCGTCGTAGAACCGGTGCACCAGCGCGGTGTCCCGCGCCAAAGCCTCCGGCGTGCATACATCCTCGACGCGATGCCCTTCCCATAGGCCGTCCGGCCCACGAAAGGTGGCAAGGCCGCTCTCGGCCGAAATGCCCGCGCCGGTCAGGATCACAATGTTGCGAATATCGTCCATGAGAGACGCTTAGCCCGATCGGCACCGGGCTGCCAACCGAAGCTGCCGGACTTCTTGGGGATGACAAAGGCGATCCGCTCTGGCATCCGCCCTCCTGACTTGAAACGGGGTATTGAGACAGAGATGTGCAGGATCGGTATCTTCGGCGCGGCCGGCCGCATGGGACGGGCCATTGCGCAGGTCGCGATCGAGGCGGGGCTTGAGATCGCGGGCGGCACCGATCGGGATGGTACCGGCGAACTCGCGCCCGGTATCGCCATCACCACCGATCCGAAGGCGCTTGCCGGACGGAGCGACGTCCTCATCGATTTCTCCGTCCCTGGCGCGCTTTCCGCCCATCTCGACGCCTGCCTCGTCGCGAAGAAGCCCATCCTCATCGGCACGACCGGGCTGGAGGCCACGCATCATCAATTGATAGATCGGGCTGCGAAGCACATCCCCATCCTGCAGACCGGCAACACCTCGCTGGGGGTCAATCTGCTCGCGGCCCTGGTCGAGCAGGCGGCGTCCCGGCTCGGCGATGATTGGGACATCGAGATTGTCGAAATGCATCACCGGCACAAGGTGGACGCTCCCTCCGGCACGGCGCTGCTGCTGGGCGAAGCAGCGGCGCGCGGACGTGGCATCACCCTTGCCGACAAGAAAGAAAGCGGCCGCGACGGCATAACCGGTGCGCGCGCAGCCGGCGCGATCGGCTTTGCGGCCCTGCGCGGCGGCTCGGTTGCGGGCGATCATCAGGTGATCTTCGCCACCGAGGGCGAGCTGATAGAGATCGGCCATCGGGCCGAGAACCGGACCATCTTCGCCCGCGGCGCGATCAAGGGCGCGCGCTGGCTACAGGGCCAGGCCGCCGGCCGCTATGACATGAAGGGCGTGCTTGGCCTGTAGCCCCCGCCATGAAGAAGGACCAGATATTCGACTTCTTCAGCCGCCTCGCTGAAGCCAATCCCGCGCCCCGCACGGAACTGGAATATGGCAATGATTATCAGTTGCTGGTCGCGGTTGTGCTCTCGGCGCAGGCGACCGACGTCGGCGTCAACAAGGCGACCCGCGCCCTCTTCGGGGAGGTGGAGACGCCGGCACAGATGGTCGAACTCGGAGAGGATGGGCTAAAGCAGCACATCAAGACCATCGGCCTGTTCAATTCCAAGGCGGCTAACGTCATCGCGCTCTCGGAAATCCTGGTGCGCGACTTCGACGGACAAGTGCCGCAGGATCGCGACATCTTGACCACGCTGCCCGGCGTGGGACGCAAGACGGCAAATGTCGTGGTCAACACCGCCTTCGGACAGGAAGCCTTTGCCGTCGACACCCATATTTTCCGCGTGGGCAACCGCACCGGCCTTGCCCCCGGCAAGACACCGCTCGCCGTCGAACTGAAGCTGGAAAAGCGCGTGCCCGGCCCCTTCCGCCGCGATGCGCATCACTGGCTGATCCTGCACGGCCGTTATGTCTGCAAGGCACGTCGGCCCGAATGCTGGCGCTGCATCGTGGCCGACCTGTGCCGCTACAAGCCGAAGACGCCGCCGCCCGGAACCGCAACCCCTGCCTGAGCGCTGCATTATCCTGCGGTTCAGCCATGGCGTGATATAGGCGGACCATATGGAAAATGCGTGCCGGTGACGTCACTATCGGCAGCTAAAGGAGAGAATAAGATGTCCAGTCACATCTCATCGACGGCGCGCCGGGTCGCCTTGGCGTTCGCCCTCATCGGCACGGTGGCGCCGGCCGTCGCGAAGACCATGCCCGACCCTTATGTACCCACGGGCAAGCCGGTCGATTGCATCCCGCTCCAGACCATCCGGAACACCGATGTGCGCGACGACCGCACGATCGATTTCATGGTCAACGGCAACAGGATTTATCGCAACATCCTGCCCAACAGCTGCCCCAGCCTCGGCTTCGAACGGCGCTTCGCGTACAAGACCAGCCTGTCACAGCTCTGCTCCGTCGATATCATCACGGTGCTTTACAGCAGCCCCTCGCTGATGCGCGGTGCCAGCTGTGGCCTGGGCAAGTTCCAGCCGATGAAGAAAGTGCACAAATAAGATCGGCCTGACGCTATTTGGTGCTGGCGCGGACGATTGGCCTTTGCTAAGCGGCCCTTCGCATCAGCGACACGCACCCATAGCTCAGCTGGATAGAGCGTTGCCCTCCGAAGGCAAAGGCCAGAGGTTCGAATCCTCTTGGGTGCGCCATTTCCTTACCTCCGACGGTGACCAGTTCGTGCAAGCACCGGCTGTTTTCAGCGTTGAGGACATGGCGTTAGCTCATCCCCGTTAGCCCTCAGCCTGTCGAGCGGCCTCGTTCGGACAGATGAGACCAGTAAAAAAATGGGCGGCGCTATTTCAGCCCGCCGCCCATCGCGCGATAGAGTTCGACCATGTTGCTTGCCCGCGCCAGCCGGGTCGCGAGCAGGCTGCGTTCTGCATTATAGAGCGTCCGCTGCGAATCCAGCGTCGTCAGAAACGGATCGATCCCGGCCCGGAAGCGCGCCTCCGACAGGCGGTAACTGACCCGCGCCGCGTCGCGCAGGGAGGTCTGCGCCTCCATCTGCGCCGTCATCGTGCCGCGCTCCGCCAGCGCATCGGCAACTTCGCGAAAGCCGGTCTGCACGCTCTTTTCATAGGTGGCGAGCAACGCATCATAAGTCGCCTGGGCATAACGCAGATTGCCCTTGTTCCGCCCGAAGTCGAAGATCGGCAGTCTCAACGACGGCGCGACCGACCAATATTCGCTGCCCGAGGAGAAGAGGTTGGACAGGCCCAAACTCAGCGTGCCAACGGCAGCCGTCAGCGAGATATTGGGAAAGAAAGCCGCTCGCGCCGCGCCGATATTGGCATTGGCCGCCAGCAACTGATGCTCCGCCGCCGCGATGTCAGGGCGACGCAGCAACACCGTCGATGGCAGGCTGCCCGGCAGATTGGCCAGCGTCACCTCGCCCTCCGGCATGGCCGACGGCAGATCTCCCGCAGGGAGGATCGTCCCTGCCAGCAGGTTCAGCGCATTCTGGTCCTGCGCCACCAGCGTCGTCGCCTGCGCGATGTCGGCTCGCGCCTGGTCATGGCTGGTCTGCGCCTGCCGCACCTCCAGTTCCGACGCGATGCCCTTGGCGAAGCGTGCCCGCGTCAGCGCCAGCGTCTGGCCGAACGCCTTCTCCAGATCGCGCGCGATCCGCAGCCGCTCCTGATCCGCCGCCATGGTCAGCCATGCGCGCGCAGTTTCTGCAATCAACGCCGTCTGCGCCGCGTTGCGATTCTCGACCGAGGCGAAATATTGCTCCTGCGCCGCCTGCGTCAGGTTGCGCACCCGGCCGAACAGGTCGATCTCCCACGCGGAAATGCCCGCGGAGGCCGTGTAGATGTCCGTCCGTCCCGAAGCGCCGCTGCCCTGCTGGGCAAAGGGCTGGTCCTGGAAGGTGGCGCTGCCCTGCGCGCCCACGGTCGGTAACAGGTCCGCCCGCTGCACCCGATATTGCGCCCGCGCCTGCTCGACATTGGCGAGCGCCACGCGCAGGTCGCGATTATGGGCCAGCGTCGCGTCGAGCACCCGGACGAGCCGGGGGTCGAGGAAGAAATCACGCCAGGCCGTGTCAGCAGGGGAGATCGCCCCGCCCCGCCCCGCTGCGTTATAGGCAGGCCCCTGCGGACTCGCCTCCGGCACCGGGAGCGCGGGCCGCACATATTTGGGCGCCATGTCGCACGCCGCCAGTGAAAGGGCGAGAGTGATGGCCGAAGCCGCTTTCATATTGCGCATCATCCTACGCCTCCTGCGGGGCCAGCGGCGCGTCACCCGTACGCTCAGCCCTCTCGCTCCCGTGATGCTCACGGAACAGTCGTTTCACTACGGTGAAGAACACCGGCACGAAGAAGATCGCGAGCAAGGTGGCGGAGAGCATGCCACCCACCACGGCCCAGCCGATCGCCCGCTGCCCGCCTGCCCCCGCGCCCGATGCCAGCGCCAGAGGCAGCACACCGAACACGAATGCGAAGCTGGTCATCAGGATCGGGCGCAGGCGCAGCTTGCCCGCCTCCAGCGCCGCCCGTGCGGGGGGCAGGCCTTCGCGCATCTTCTCCTCGGCGAATTCCACGATCAGGATCGCGTTCTTCGCCGACACGCCGATGGTCGTGATCAGGCCGACCTGCAGGTAGATGTCGTTGCTCAGGCCCGCCAAGCTCGCCGCGATCACCGCGCCGATCACGCCCAGCGGCACCACCAGCATGACCGCGATCGGCACCGACCAGCTTTCATAAAGGGCTGCAAGGCAAAGGAAGACGATCAGCATGGAAAGAGCATAAAGCGCCGGGGCCTGCCCGCCGGAGGTCCTTTCCTCATAGGAGATGCCGCTCCATTCATGGCCCACGCCCGCCGGCAGCTTGGCCGCGAGTTCCTCCATCACCTGCATCGCTTCGCCCGTCGATACGCCGGGCGCCGGCGCCCCCATGATCTGCATCGACGACACGCCGTTGAACCGCTCCAGCTTGGCCGGACCCTTCGTCCATTCGGTCGAGGCGAAGGATGAAATCGGCGCCATCACTCCGCCGCTGCCGCGAACATGCAGCGCGCCGATGGCATCGGGAGACGTCCGGAACGGCGCGTCGGCCTGCACGAAGACGCGCTTCACCCGGTCGCGATCCACGAAATCATTGACATAGGAACTGCCCATGGCGGTGCTGATCGTGTCGTTGATGTCCGCCTGCGCGACGCCCAGAGCGCCAGCTGCGGCCTGATCGACATTCAGCTTGATCTGCGCAGTGTCTTCAAGGCCGTTGGGCCGCACCTGCGCCAGACGCTTGTCCGCGGCCGCCATCCCCAGCAGCTGATTGCGCGCCTCCAGCATCTTTTCATGGCCCAGACCGCCCCGGTCCACCAGCTGGAAGTCGAAGCCGCTGGCGTTGCCCAGTTCCTGCACCGCAGGCGGCACGAACGCGATGACCATGGCCGAGGAGATGTTGTGCAGCGCCTGGTTCGCCCGCTGCGCGATGGCGGGGGCGCCATTCGCCTTGCCCTTGCGCTGCGACCAGTCCTTCAGCCGCACGAAGGTCAGGCCGACATTCTGCCCCTGCCCGACAAAGCCGAAGCCCGAAATGGTGAACACCGCGCGGACATTGTCCTTTTCCTGCGTCATATAATAGTCGCGTACGCGGGCCAGCGTCCGCTCCGTCTCCTCCAGCGTGGACCCGCTCGGCAAGGACACCTGATTGATCAGCGACCCCTGGTCTTCCTCCGGCAGGAAGCCACCCGGCATGCGCAGGAAGATCAGCGCCATGCCCAGAACGATCGCGGCATAGACCAGCATCGTCCGGCCCCAGCGCCGCTCGACCTTCTCGACCGTCCGGCCATAGCGCTCGACATTGCGGTCGAAGGTGCGGTTGAACCAGCCGAAGAAGCCCTTATGCTGCTGATGTCCTTGATGCGCAGGCTTCAGGATCGTGGCGCACAGCGCGGGCGTAAGGATGAGCGCCACCAGCACTGAAAGCACCATGGACGACACGATAGTGATCGAAAACTGGCGGAAGATCACGCCTGTCGATCCGCCGAAGAAAGCCATGGGCAGGAACACCGCAGACAGCACCAGACCGATGCCGACCAGCGCGCCGCTGATCTCGTCCATCGACTTCTTCGCCGCCTCCTTGGGGCTGAGCCCCTCATCCTGGATCAATCGCTCGACATTCTCGACAACGACGATCGCATCATCCACCAGCAGGCCGATCGCCAGCACCATGCCGAACAATGTCAGCGTGTTGATGGTAAAGCCCGTCGCATAGAGGATCGCCAGCGATCCCAGCAGCACCACCGGAACCGCGATGGTCGGGATCAGCGTCGCACGCCAGTTCTGCAGGAAGACGAACATCACGACAAAGACGAGCAGGATCGCTTCGACCAGCGTGTGGATCACCTGTTCGACCGACAGTTTGACGAAGGTCGAATTGTCGACGGGGAAGTCGTATTTCACCCAGACCGGAAAATTCGCCGACAGTTCGTCGATCCGCTTCTTCACGGCGGCGACGGTATCGAGCGCATTGGCGCCTGGAGCCAGCTTGATGCCGAAACCCGCGGCCGGATGGCCGTTGAACCGCGCGCCGAAACCGTAATTTTCCGCGCCCAGTTCCACCCGCGCGACGTCGGCCAGATGAACCACCGACCCGTTGCTGTTGCTGCGGAGCATGATCTGGCGGAATTCTTCCGGGGTGCGCAGCCGCGACTGCGCTGTCACGGTCGCGTTAAGCGCCTGCCTCGCCGGTGAGGGAGTGCCGCCGACCTGGCCCGCCGAAACCTGCGCATTCTGAGCCCGGATCGCCGCTTTCACATCGCCCGTCGTAACGCCCAGATTGGCCATTTTGTATGGGTCGAGCCAGATCCGCATCGCATATTGCGCGCCCAGCAACTGGGTATCGCCGACGCCGGCGACCCGGCTGATCGGATCTTGCAGCGTGGACGCAACGAAATCGCCCGCATCCTGCTGGTCGTGAATGCCGTCATCGGCATAGACGGCCAGAACCATCAGGAAGCTGGACGTGGATTTGGTGACCCGCAGCCCCTGTTGCTGCACTTCCTGCGGCAGTAGCGGGGTGGCCTGCGCCAGCTTATTCTGGACCTGCACCTGCGCGATATCGGCGTCGGTGCCCTGTTCGAAGGTAAGCGAGATCGTCAGATTACCTGCCGAATCGCTGCTCGAAGAGAAATAGCGGAGATTATCGATGCCCTTGAGCTGCTGCTCTATGATCTGCGTGGTCGTGCTTTCCAGCGTCCGCGCATCCGCGCCCGGATAGCTGGTGGCGATCGTCACGGAAGGAGCCGCGATCTCGGGGAACTGCGCGACGGCCAGCGAACGCAGCGCGAGCACGCCCGCAAGCATGATGACAATGGCGATCACCCAGGCGAAAATCGGCCTGTCGATGAAATAACGCGCCATGACTTACTTCGCTCCAGCCTGCGTGACCGGCTGCGCGGTCACCTGCTGCGGCCGGCCCGGCCGCACGACCGTTCCCGGGCGCAGGTTGACCAGCCCCTCGACGATCAGCCTGTCGCCGGCCTTGAGGCCCTTGGTCACGATCCATTTGTCGCCCAGCGCCCGATCGATCTCGACCTGCCGCATCTCGACCTTGTTGCCCGCGCCCAGCACCAGGGCCGTCGCCCGGCCGCGCGCGTCGCGCGAAATGCCCTGCTGCGGAGCCAGTATCGCCTGCGACCTCTGGCCTTCCACCACGGTCGCGCGGACATACATGCCCGGCAGCAGCAGGCCGTCGGGATTGGCGAAGGTGGCGCGCAAGGTCACGGCGCCGGAACTCGGATCAACCGTCACTTCGGAAAATTGCAGCCGGCCTTCCACCGGATAGTCGCTGCCATTGGGCAGTTGCAGGCGGACCCGTGCGCCCTGGGCGGCGCTGACGCCCCCTGCCTGCATGGCCTGTTTGAGGTTCAGTATCTGCGCGGCGGACTGAGTCACATCGACATAGACCATGTCGGTCCTCTGGATCGTCGTCAGCGCGTCGGCCTGCCCCGCCTGAACCAGCGCGCCGGGCGTAAACAGCGAGCGGCCGATCCGGCCGGAAATGGGCGCGCGAATGCGCGTGAAATTCTGGTTCACCTGCGCCGCCTGAACGGCCGCACGCTGCGCTGCAACATCAGCTCGGGCCTGCTGGGCGGCGGCGTCCGCATTGTCGGCTTCCTGTCGGCTGACCGCGTTGATGCCGACCAGTTCGCGATACCGCTGCGCCTGAAGGCCCGTCGCGCGAATAGAGGCCTGCGCCCTGCCCAGAGCGCCTTGCGCCTGACCTAAAGCGGCCCGATAGGGCGCGTCGTCAATCTCGTAAAGCAGCTGGCCAGCCCGCACATAGCCGCCCTCAGTGAACAGGCGCCTGCGGATCACACCGCTGATCTGCGGACGAACTTCCGCTGTTTCCACAGCAGTGATGCGCCCCGGCAACTCAGTGAAGAGCGGCGCAGATTCCGTCTGGAGCGTCACCACCCCGACTGCCGGCGGGGGCGGGGCAGGCGGCTGTTCCTTGCCACAGGCGCTAAGCCCCAAGGCTGAAACGCAAGCCAGCAGACCGACGATTTTCCCCTTTTGCATCATCTGATGCTCCGTTCCCTCTGTTTGCGATCGTGAATGAACATTCATTCCGCTTGATGCGCAGGTAAGATCATGGCAGGTTAAGTTCAAGAAAAAAACTGATCTGGAGATGATTTTGGCTGCGCTGCAACATGAGATTAGCGGTAAGGATCGCATCCTGCTGGCCGCGCGCGACCTCTTCGCTGCGAAGGGGTTTCACCAGACGCCCATCGCTGAACTCGCGACATCAGCGGGCGTGTCAGTCGGACAGATTTACCGGCTGTTCAAGGGCAAGGAAGAGATTATCGATGCCATCGTCGAAAAGGACGCGCATGACAAGGAGCAGATGATCCTTGCCCTTCGCGCCCGTCTCGAAGCAGGCGAGATCGATATTGTGCGGACCTTCGAATTGATGCTGCTCAAGGGGATGGACAACCCTTACGAGGCCCTCACCTTCGACATTCTTGCCGAAGCGCATCGTAACCCCCGTGTGGGCGCCACGATCACCGCCATGTGCGAGCACTATCGCGAAGCGCTGGGCGAATTTGCCTGCATCGCCAATCCCGACTTGGCAGGTGATGCGCTCAAGAGCGCGGAGGAGATCATCCTCGCCACCCTGTTCGGCCTTGGTCACCGCAGCCTCTCCGCGCCGACCCTCGGCCGGGAGGACACCGCGAGAAGTGCCGCGCAGATGATCGTCGCCGCCCTCCGCTCCATTCGCTGACGATCGGCAAAGGTCTGGGCATTCCGGCTCCGGCGCGACGCACGCCGGCACAGCCCGGTTCGGGCTTAGCTATCCAAGCGCTCCTCTTGGCAAGAGGAACCGCTCAGTCTTGCCCGCCCTTGGCGGCAAGCCGCGCCGAGCATGCAAGGGGTCTTACTTCGCAGCTACCCCGTCGGGCAGCACGACCGCCGACCAGCTCTTGCCCGGCACCAGATATTTGGCGGCCAGCGTTTGAATATCGGCCGGGGTGACGTTCAGCATGTCGCGTGCCATGCCCTGCATCGCCTCGACATAGCGCGGGTCATGCGCCGCGCCCTCCATCTGGTTCATCCAAAAGGCGTTGCCCGTCCCGGCCCGCATCAGCAGCTGGCGCATCGGCGCGACTGCACGTTGTAGTTCATCGCCGCTCACCGGATTTTTCGCGAGGTCGGCGGCCGTATCCTTCACCACACCGTAGAAATAATTGACCCGGTCGGGCCGCACCTGGCTCGTCACCAGAATGTAGCCGCCGCTTTCATAGGAAAAGGGCCAGCTATTCTGCACGCTCGGCGAATAGGCGGCGCCCTCGGTGGAGCGCAGCTTGTCGAACAGCCGATCGTTGAAGATCTGCGTCAATATCTCCAGCTGCCGGGCCTCCTTGGTCAGCGCGAAGCCGCCCGCCGTCGGCCAGGCCATGACCGCCGCCGCCTGTTCCTTGTCGCCCTTGTGCCGCAGGACGACTGGGGTTTCGACATGGGCCGGAAAACGCATCAGCCTGTTGGCCGCTGGTACGGGGGTATCGGCCCGCGGCGGCAACGCGCCAAAGGTCGCCGCAACGGCCTGGATGGCGTCGTCCGCTTTCACCTGCCCGAAAATCTGCACCTCGATCGGCCCCGACGCCAGCAACGGCTCCCAGGTCGCGCGGAAGGCCTGCGGCGTCAGCGCGTCGATCTCCGCGCGGGATGGCGTGCGGAACCGCACGTCCTTGTCATGCAGCAACCAGTTGAGGTCGCGCGCCAGCACGGAATCCGGCGCGCGCTCCATCGCGTCATAGGCAACCCCTGCCCCCGTCTTCACCCGTGCGATCGGTGCCGGGTCCCATCCGGGCGCGAACAGTTTCGTCGCGAACAGCTGCAACTGGTCCTTATAGTCGGCCGGCCGCGTCACGGCCTGCATTTCGAAGGCATCATCGTCGGTCGAGAAATTCATGCCCATGCGGCGGCCGTTGGTCAGATCGTCCAGTTCCCGCTGGCCGAGCTTGCCGATGCCGCTCGCCACCAGCGCATAGTCCGCCGCCCAGCCGGGCGCAGGCTTGGTGGGAGAGAAAGCCTGCTGCCCATGGCCGAAGCGGACGTTGATCCGCACCTTCTCCGTTTCGGCATCATTGGCAAAGAGCGTCAGCTTGACCCCGTTCGCGAAGGTCACCAGTTCCATTCCCGGCAGCCCGACAGGCGTGCGCGCTACCACCTTCCCCGGCGTGCCCAGCTTCGGCAGGTCGGCCATGGTCACGACCTTGTCGCCCAGGCGCGCGTTCGTCGCCGCCTTGACCGGCGCCGCCACCGCCGCCGCCAGCTTCGCCTCGACGCCCGGCTGGACCTTGCCCGTGATCAGCAGCGCGCGGAACACGCCCGCCGAAAACAGGCGACGCGTCGAATCCAGTATCTTCTGCGGCGTCATCGACGGCTTGCCCGAGCGGAAGATATCAAGCGCCGCCTGCGGACTGACCGTCGTCTCGCGTATATCCACCGCGCTCACCAGGTCGCTCGCCTGCTTGGCGCCGGATTCGGTGTCGGCATTCTCCACCTGGATGGCGAGCGCCGTGTCCATCTGCGCATATTCGCGGTCAATCTCGATCTGGCTCGGCGCACTCGCCTTGGCGTCTTCGATGATCGCGCGCACGTCGGCCAGCGCCTTCTCCCAATTCTCGCCCGTGGGCACGATGGTGACGAAGGTGCCGTCCGCCGACCGGCTGACATCCTGCTGATCGACGCTCGCCTGGAGGAAGCTGCCCCCGCCCCGCGCCGCCTGCTCCAGCCGCCGGCTGATGATCTGCAGCGCCAGCATGTCGGTCAGCTTGTCCTGATTATAGACGATCGTGTCCGCATGCGGCTTCCACGGCCGCAGCCAAGCCATGGTAAGGCCCGTCGGCGCGCCCGGCTCCACCGTCACCCGGGTCGCGGGCGCCTTGGGGTCCGGCTCACCGAAGTCGGGGAGCGGCGCACCCTTGCCCGGCACTGTCCAACTGGCGAAATTATCCTTGATCAGTTGCTCGGCCGCCGCCGGATCGATGTCGCCCGCGATCGAGATCACCGCATTTTCCGGTCGATACCAGCGCTGGTGAAATGCCTCCATCTTCGTCGCGGTCACCGCGTTCAGCGTCGCGACCGTGCCGATCGGGCTATGATCCGCCAGCGGCTGCCCGGCGAAGAAATGCTGCCGGCTCGCGTCGGAAATCCGCATCTGCGGCCCGTCACCCTCCCGCTTCTCGGCGAGCACCACCGCCCGCTCCGCGTTGACGGCACTGTCGACAATGTTGGGATCGACCATCATGCCCGCGAGAATCTTCATGCTTTCGCCAAGGCTCGCCGGCGTTGCCTGCGGCAGGTCGAGCGCATAGGTCGTGCCGGTCGGCGTCGTCTGCGCATTGCTGTCGCTGCCGAAGGTCACGCCCAGCCGCTGCCAGATGCGCTTGGATTCCCCGTCGGGGACATGGCGCGACCCGCGAAAGGTCAGGTGCTCCATGAAATGCGCATAGCCAAGCTCGTCGGCCCGCTCCATCAGCGACCCAGCGTCGATCCGCAGCCGCACCGAAACCTGCCCCGGCGGCACGCCATTGCGCCGCACCGCATAACGCAGGCCGTTCGACAGTTCGCCGAACCGCCACGCCGGATCGATCGGCACATCGCTATTTTCATAGAGCCACGGCCGTACCTGAGCGCTGGTGGAGGCGGGCTTGGCCGGGTTGCTGGCCGGGTCCGTCTTCGCGCCCAGCGGCGCGGACATTCCCGAAAGCAGCAGGGCAAGGACGGACAGCGAGACGGCGGAACGCCGGAAGGAAAAACTCATAGGCGCGCAGCCTAATGAGATTTTCCTGAATGACCACTGACAATAGCAAGGGCGCCGATCAGTAAAGATCGACACCCCTGAAACCCTCTTCGTTCGCTTCGAACGAAGCGTCAGATGGCGTTAGGCACGCCCGCCGGTCTTCTGCACCGCCCCCTTGTGCGCGCCGACACCGCTGCCGCCGCGCCGCCGGCGGAAGTTCTTCTTCGCCGGTGCAGCCGCCTCGCCGTCCGGGCGATGCGCCCGCTCGCCAGTGCCGCGCTGCTGCTTCTGCTGGTCCTGATAGCGGCGCTGCCCTTCGGCCCGCTTCACCTTCTGTTCGGTCGTCTGCTCGCGGCCCTTGCGCTGCGGCGCGGCCTTGGGAAGGTTGCGAACGGCCTCCACGAAATTCTCGGGCAGCGGCACGACGTCCAGCTTCACCTTGGTCGTCCGCTCGATCGCCTTCAGATAAGGCCGCTCGTCGTCCGCCACGAAGCTGATCGCAATGCCTTCCGCACCTGCGCGCGCGGTCCGCCCGATGCGGTGCACATACTGCTCCGGCACGTTGGGCATTTCGAAGTTGATGACATGGCTTACGCCCGACACGTCGATCCCGCGCGCCGCGATATCGGTGGCGACCAGCAGCTTCACATGCCCATGGCGGAAAGCCTGCAACGCGGTGGTCCGCTGCGCCTGGCTCTTGTTGCCATGGATGGCCGCCGCCTGAATGCCCGCCCCCTCCAGGAAGCGCACCACGCGATCCGCGCCATGCTTGGTCCGGGTGAAGATCAGCGCGCGGTCGATATCCTCGCTCCTGATGGTAAGGTTCAGCAGCGCCTGCTTCTCCGCCTGGTTGACGAAGGTCGCCTGCTGGCGCACCCGCTCCGCCGTGGTCGATTGCGGCGCGACGCTGACCTTCACCGGGTCATGCAGGAACTGCGCCGCCAGCGCCTCGATCTCCTTGGGCATGGTGGCCGAGAAAAACAGGTTCTGCCGTTCCTTCGGCAGCAGCTTGGCAATGCGCTTCAACGGATGGATGAAGCCCATGTCCATCATCTGGTCGGCTTCATCCAGGACGAAGATCTCGGTGTCCTTGATCGTGAAGGCGCGCTGGTCGATCAGGTCGAGCAGGCGGCCCGGCGTCGCGACGACGATGTCGACGCCGCGTCCCAGCGCCCGGATCTGCCGGTTGATCGGCACGCCGCCGAACACGACCTCGACCGACAGCTTCAGGAAGCGGCCATAGTCGCGGAAGCTCTGCGCGATCTGCGCCGCCAGTTCGCGCGTGGGCGAAAGCACCAGCATGCGGCAGCCCTGCAGCGGCGTGGGCTTGGGGTTACGCGCGAAATGGTCAAGGCTCGGCAGCGCAAAGGCGGCCGTCTTGCCGGTGCCGGTCTGCGCGATGCCGCAAAGGTCCTTGCCCTTCAGCAGCACAGGGATGGCCTGCGCCTGGATGGGCGTGGGCGAACCATATTTCTTGGCGGCGAGCGCCTTCAGGATCGGCTCGGCAAGGCCAAGTTCAGTAAATTGCATCGAAATAAAACTCACAGGTCAGCCCCGCGCCATTCCAGCTGCCACGCAGCAGGGCGCAAGGGCGGGTTACGAAACGACCCGCGTGAAAAGGGAAGCCTCAAAGCTTGGCGCAGACTTTCATTGGCCGGCTCCTGACCTGAGTCGGCCGGAACGATCACGCTGCCAATCGCTGGAGGAGCCATGCGGCTCGCCTGCTGCGCTGGCGCGCTATGCTGCAAATGCAGGGAAAAAGCAAGCGCTTCATGCCGTTCGCGGGGAAGCGCTCGCCAACATCATGGGTCGATCGATCTGGGAGCGACGCGTCGGCTATCAGGATCAACGCGCCGCCGCTCGCCGTGCGGAAACGTCCGCCGAGCGGCCCGCCCCTCTCGACAGATGGGCCGTCTACAGATCCACCTCGACATGTTTGCCGCGCATTTCGGACTTCACATCGCCGCCGAAAAGCTGCTTGAATACGCCGCCCAGCGACATGTCCGCGCGCCAGATTTCCGCATGCCCCAGTTCAAAGCGCAGCATCAGCAGCTTGGGGTCGTTGCGGCCACCTTCATACCAAGCGGCGACGTCATGGGTCCAATAGCGGTCGATCACGGCCGGGTCGGTTTCCTCGATCAGCGTGCCGTCGATGCAGGCAAACAGATAATGGCCCTTGGCCGCGAACTGCGCCATGGCCGGACCGCCTGCCGCAAGGCGATTGTCGCGGACCGTGTAGAACCAGAAGCAATGATTTGCATTGGGATCGAGTTGGGCCGTCATCGGCAGCGCATGCTCATGCGATCCCTGCAGGCTGACCATCAAAAAGGGACTCTGCGCTAGTTCGCTCCAGAAGCGGTGACGGATATCCGATTCATTGTCCATGCTTGTCTCTCCTTCCGGACCTTGTTCAGACTCAATGGTTGCCCGTTTCGGAAGTTCCGCATCCAATTTACCACGAAAGCTTGATCTGGCGCAGTCTTCTCTCCACATAGCGCGCATGTTGATCGAGACTGAACCGACGCCCAATCCGGCCACCGTCAAGTTCCTGCCCGGCCGCGTGGTGATGGGCATGGGCACCCGCGACTTCGCCACGCCGGAGGAGGCGGAAGCATCGCCGCTTGCGTCGGCCCTTTTCGATCTTGGCGACGTGACCGGCGTCTTTTTCGGCGGCGACTTCATTTCCGTGACGATCGCGCCCGGCGCTGAATGGCACGCGGTGAAGCCCGACATTCTCTCCGTCCTGCTCGATCATTTCTCTGCCAACATGCCCCTGTTCGCGCAGGGCTCCGCTGCCGGCATCGCCGTACCGGAGGAAGAGGAATTTGCTGATGATCCCGAGGATGCGGAGATCGTCGCACAGATCCGCGAACTGATCGACACCCGTGTTCGTCCGGCGGTCGCCAATGATGGCGGCGACATCATCTATCGCGGTTTCGACAAGGGGACCGTCTACCTGCGCATGCAGGGTGCCTGCTCGGGCTGCCCCTCCTCCACCGCAACGCTCAAGAACGGGATCGAGCAGTTGCTCAAACATTATGTGCCCGAAGTGACCGAAGTGCGCGCGGTCTGATCGCCCCGCATTTGGCGAATCGCTCCGGATCGATTAACCGCTGGAACTTCGCAATTGGCTGATCGGCCACAGGGGCTTAATTTGCGCATATTGGTCATCGACACCGCGACACAGGCGCTGTCCGTCGCGCTGCTGGACGATGCGGTGCCGGTCGGTCACTTTCATGAAATCGTCGGGCGTGGCCATGCCGAGGCCTTGTTGCCGGCCATCGCCGCGCTGCCCGACGGCGGCCGCGCCGACATGATCGCCGTGGATGTCGGCCCGGGCAGCTTCACGGGCGTTCGCATCGGCATTGCTGCGGCGCGCGCGCTTGCCCTTGCATGGTCGATCCCGCTTCACGGCTATGGCGCACTCTCCCTGATTGCGGCCCGCGCCGCGCAGGAAGACGCGCTCCAACCCATCGCCGTCACCATTACTGGCGGCCATGGCGAACTATTCTGGCAAAGTTTCGCGGCCGGCGGACTGGTAGCCGAAACGCAACCCGCCTCGACGCCGATCGCCGGCCTTGCCTCCGAACTCAGCAACGCCCCCGTCTACGGGACCGGAGCCGAAGCGCTCATCACCGCACGCGGCCACGGCACCGCCTTGACCCTCTATCCCGACGCGCGGGACTTCCCGCTCATAGCCGGGCTGCCGCCGCTGCCTCCTTCGCCCATCTATTGCCGGGGCGCGGATGCGCGGCCGATGGCGGAACGGGTCCAGCCATGACGCCCCGGATGACGCTAGACACTTATGAGGAAAGCGAGCGCAACGCGCTGGGCGACGCCATGGACGTGATGGTCAGCGCCTTCGACCCGGCGTTCGGCGAAGCCTGGACCCTGCCGCAGTTGGCCGGCGTGATGGCGATGCCGGGGACGTGGCTCACCATCGCGCGGGTTGATGCCGCGCCACTCGGCTTCGCGCTTGTCCGTTCCGTCCTCGACGAGTGCGAACTGCTGCTGCTCGCCGTCTCTCCGCTTTGGCGCGGGCGCGGTATTGGTGAAGCTTTGCTGAACGACGCCCTCAGAACGGCGCGATTGAAGGGCATCAGGTCGATGAATCTGGAAGTTCGCGCTTCCAATATAGCCATCAAGCTATACGAAAAGTTAGGCTTTGAATACGTACATCGCCGCCCCGGTTATTATCGCGGCAATGATGGACAACTTCATGATGCCTTAAGTTTTCGGCTCGATATGCTTGGATAGTGCATATCCACCCTTGCTAAATTCATGAGATGCGACTAGCTGGGCCGTACCGCTCCTGAAATGATCGCATGCGGGCGGGTCGCATCAAAGCCTTCGCAGGAAAGACCATGGAAATCGAATCAGCTCAGAGCGAACTGCTCATCACATTGACGTCTGACATCGTCGCCGCGCACGTTTCGAACAACAGTGTCGCCGTGTCGGACGTATCCACCCTGATCCAGAATGTGCACGCTGCGCTTTCCGGTCTGGCGACCCCGGCCGCTGCTCCGGAAGTAAAGCCCGAACCTGCCGTGTCGGTGCGCTCCTCGATCAAGCCGGACTATATTATCTGTCTGGAAGACGGCAAGAAGCTCAAGATGCTCAAGCGCCATCTGATGACCCATTATCAAATGACGCCGGAAGATTACCGCACGAAGTGGAACCTGCCGGCGGACTATCCGATGGTCGCTCCCAACTATGCCGAGCAGCGCCGTTCGCTCGCGAAGAAGATTGGCCTCGGCACCAAGCGTCGTCGCGCACGCCCGAAATAAAATATCGGCAGACGATTTAATCGCAGCACAGGAAGGGGGGCGTGTCGATCGCGCGCCCCTTTTATGCGCGGACAAAAGTCGTTAGACTCCGGCCGATCCCGGCAATTGATGATTTTGGGCGAGAAGTGATGAACCGAAAGATCGACGTTGAAGCCCTGTGCCATGAAAAGGGGCTGCGCATCACTGACCAGCGCCGTGTCATCGCTCAAGTGCTCAGCGATGCGGAGGATCATCCGGATGTGGAGGAACTGCACCGGCGCTCGGCGCTGGTGGATTCGGGCATTTCCATCGCTACCGTCTATCGCACCGTCCGCCTGTTCGAAGAGGCCGGCATCCTTGAGCGCCATGATTTCGGCGACGGCCGCGCCCGCTACGAAGCGGCGCCCGAGTCCCACCACGACCATCTGATCGATGTCGAGACAGGCAATGTCATCGAATTCGTCGATCCGGAACTGGAACAGTTGCAGAAGCAGATCGCCGAGAAGCTGGGTTTCCGGCTGGTCGATCATCGCATGGAATTGTACGGCGTGGCGATCGACCGCAAGAACTGAAGGCAGCTTGCCCGCGCTTCGCCGCACCGCGCGCATCGCTGCCCTGACCGGCAGCCTGCTGCTCTGCCTTGTCCCCCATCTGCTATGGCGTGCCGCCGGGCGCCCTTCGCCATGGCCGCGGCACTTCCTCGCCCTTGCCGCCCGTTCCGTTGGCGCGCGCGTCCGGATAGAGGGGCATCCCTTTCGTGGCGACAGTTTCATCATCGCCAACCATGTCAGCTGGGTCGATATATTGGCGCTGGGAGGCGCGACCGGCTCCGCTTTCGTCGCCCATGACGGCATTGCCGGCTGGCCGGTCATCGGCTGGCTCGCCGCGCAGAATAACACGCTGTTCGTTTCGCGCAGCCGGCGCGGCACGCTTTCGGGCCAGCTCGACGCCCTGCGCGCGGCGCTCGCGGGGCACCAGCCCGTCGCGCTCTTTCCTGAAGGGACGACCGGCGACGGCCGTGCCCTCCTCCCCTTCAAGCCGACGCTGCTTGCCGTCCTCCTTCCCCCGCCGCGCGCGGTGATGATCCAGCCGGTGCACATCGACTATGGCGCAGCGACCGACGGCATTGCCTGGCACAGTGACGAGCCCGCCGGCGTCAACGCCCGCCGCGTGATGGAGCGCCGGGGCCGACTGGACGTCACGCTCCGCTTTCTGGAACCTGTCGATCCCGCCGCCTGCCCCGATCGCAAGGCTTTGGCCGCGCTCACGCAGGAAAGGATCGCCACCAGCATCGCAACGCACCTGCCGCCTTTCGCTCGTCCCACACCGCCTGTATAGCTGGACCACATGAATCGGACCGACGCCCCAAAGACTCCAGCGACATTCCACGTCAAATCCTTCGGCTGCCAGATGAACGTCTATGATGGCGAGCGCATGGCAGAGATGCTGGGCACGCGCGGCATGACCGCCGCCGCCGAGGGTACGGAGGCCGATCTCGTCATCCTGAACACCTGCCACATCCGCGAAAAGGCGGTGGACAAGGTCTATTCCGACATCGGCCGCCTGACCCGCGAGGACGGCACCCGTCCGATGATCGCCGTCGCCGGCTGCGTCGCCCAGGCGGAAGGCAGCGAGATTCAGCGCCGCGCGCGCAATGTCGATATCGTCGTCGGCCCGCAGGCCTACCACCACCTCCCCGACCTTATCGACAAGGCCGGACGCGGCGAGAGCGCGGTCGACACCGACATGCCACTCGCCTCGAAGTTCGGCGCCCTCCCCGCCCGCACCAAGCAGGCGCGCCCCACCGCCTTCCTCACCATCATGGAGGGCTGCGACAAATTCTGCACCTATTGCGTCGTCCCCTATACCCGCGGTGCCGAGATCAGCCGCAGCTGGTCCGCGATCCTCGACGAGGCCAGGGCGCTCGTGGATGGCGGCGTGCGGGAGATCACGCTGCTTGGCCAGAACGTCAACGCCTGGACTGGCGAGGATGGCCGGGGCCGCGCGCAGGGGATGGACGGCCTCGTCCGCGCACTGGCCAGGATCGATGCCCTGAAACGCATCCGCTACACCACCAGCCATCCCAATGACATGAGCGAGGGCCTGATCGCCGCCCATGGCGACGAACCCAAGCTCATGCCCTTTCTCCATCTGCCGGTGCAGTCGGGCAACGACCGCATCCTCAAGGCCATGAACCGCAGCCACAGCACCGACAGCTATCTGGCGATCATCGACCGCGTCCGCGCCGCCCGTCCCGACATCGCGCTTTCGGGCGACTTCATCGTCGGCTTCCCCGGCGAGACCGACGCGGAGTTCGAGGATACGCTGAAGATGGTCGAACAGGTGCGCTATGCCCAATGCTACAGCTTCAAATATAGCCCGCGCCCCGGCACTCCCGCCGCCGACATGGATCACCAGATCCCGGCGGAGGTGATGGACGAACGCCTCGCTCGGCTCCAGGCCGTCATCAACCGCCATCAGGCGCAGTTCAACGCCGCCACCCTCGGCCGCACCACCGACATCTTGCTGGAACGCAAGGGCCGCCACCCCGGCCAGCTGATCGGCAAGACTCCTTGGCTCCAGTCCGTCCACGTCACCGCGTCGGAACTTTCGATCGGCGACATGGTAGAAGTCGATATCATCAGCGCCGGTCCGAACAGTCTGGCCGGCGAACTCAGCAGGAGGAAGGCCGCTTGAACCCAAAAATCGTCGTTCCCGGAGCAACGGGAACCCATCTCCGGACCTGTCCACCAGGCTCAACGAAGAGGAGATGGATAGCCGCTGATGCGGGCGCGACGAAAAATGAGGGAGGCTGCTGAATGTCGAAGAAACCCAACCACAACCACAATCACCGCACCGACGTCGCCGAGCGCGCCCGGCTGGAGGTCACCTTTGAGCGCCCGCATCTGCTCGGCGCCCTCTTCGGCCAATATGACCAGAATCTCGTCGCCATCGAAAACCGCCTCGGCGTCTATATCGCCGCGCGCGGCAACAAGCTCCAGATCGAGGGCGAGGCCGAAGCCGCCGCCCGCGCCCGCGACGTCATGACCGGCCTCTACAACCGCATTGCCGCAGGGCAGGAAATAGACGCCGGCGCGGTCGAGGCCGTCATCGCCATGTCCGCCGAACCCACGCTCGACGGCATCATCCGCCAGGACGTCGCCGAACCGCCCAAGGTCATGATCCGCACGCGCAAGAAGACGATCGTCCCGCGCTCCGCGACGCAGGTGACCTATATGGAGGCGCTCACCCGCAACGACATCATCTTCGCCCTCGGGCCGGCCGGCACCGGCAAGACCTATCTCGCCGTCGCGCAGGCGGTGAGCCAGCTGATCACCGGCAGCGTCGATCGCCTCATCCTCTCCCGCCCCGCCGTCGAGGCAGGCGAGCGGCTCGGCTTCCTGCCCGGCGACATGAAGGAGAAGGTCGACCCCTATCTCCGCCCGATCTACGACGCGCTCTACGACACGCTCCCCGCCGAGCAGGTCGAGCGCCGCATCGCGTCCGGCGAGATCGAGATCGCGCCCCTCGCCTTCATGCGCGGCCGCACCCTCGCCAACGCCTTCATCGTGCTGGACGAGGCGCAGAACACCACCGTCGCGCAGATGAAGATGTTCCTCACCCGGTTCGGCGAAGGCAGCCGCATGGTCATCTGCGGCGACCCGCGTCAGGTCGACCTGCCGCAGCCCGGCATTTCCGGCCTCGCCGACGCGGTCGCCCGGCTGGAGGGGGTGGACGGCATCTCGGTCGTGCCCTTCAATGTCGGCGACGTGGTCCGCCACCCGGTGGTCGGCCGCATCGTCCAGGCCTATGAGGGACCGGATGCGTAACGGAAGCTGCTGGAATGATTGAAGTCGCCATCCTCCACGAACAGGGCTGGCCCGACACCGACTGGGAACTGCTCGCCCAGCGGGCCGTAGTCGCGGCGATCACGCACAGCCCCTATGCCGCCTTCGCCGCCGACGAAGCCCTCTACGAAGTGGCGGTCAAGCTCACCACCGACGAGGAGGTGCACCAGCTCAACCGCGCCTACCGGAACAAGGACAAGCCCACCAACGTCCTCTCCTTCCCGATGGTGCAGGCCGACCTGCTCGAAGCCACCGCCAATACCGACGATGGCGAGGTGATCCTGGGCGACATCGTGCTGGCGGAGGGCGTCTGCGCGGCCGAAGCGGCGGAAAAGGGCATTTCCGTCGCTGATCACGCGACCCACCTCATCATTCATGGCACTTTCCATTTGCTCGGATATGATCATATGGAGGACGCCGAAGCAGAGGCGATGGAAGCGCTTGAGACGCAATCGCTGATCAGCCTCGGCATTTCCGATCCCTACGGGGATCGCTAGATCAGGAGTTGGTGAGCCAGATGGGTGAAAACACCCCCAAGGACGGCAACGGTTCAAAGGAACCGGACAGTAGCAGCGGCGAAGGCGGTTTATGGAGCGGCCTGAAGTCGCTGCTCTTCGGTGAGGAGGAAAGCCCCAGCCTGCGCCGCGAGCTGGAGGAAGCCCTCGACGAATATGATGAGGACGAGCAGGACGATCCCGCCGCCTCCCCGGCCAAGGGCGACCTTTCCGCGATCGAGCGGCAGATGGTCCGCAACCTTCTCCATTTCTCGGAACATACGGTGGACGATGTCGCGGTGCCGCGCGCCGACATCATCGCCATCGAGGAAAGCGCGAGTTTCGAGGAACTCGCCGCCCTGTTTGCGGAGGCGGGCCACAGCCGCATCCCCGTTTACAGGGAAAATCTCGACACCATCGTCGGCATGGCCCACATCCGCGACGCCTTCGCGATCCTGGCGGGCAAGGCGCCCGTGCCCGACACGCTCGAACCGCTGATCCGTCAGCCGCTCTACGTGCCCGAAAGCATGGGCGCGCTCGACCTGCTCGCCGAAATGCGCGCCAAGCGCACCCACCTCGCCATCGTGCTGGACGAATATTCCGGGACCGAGGGCCTCCTCACCTTCGAGGATCTGGTCGAGGAAATCGTGGGCGAGGTGGAGGACGAGCATGACGATGCCCCCGAAGCGCTGATCGTCCCGTTGGACGACGGCCTCTGGGAAGCCGACGCCCGCGCCGAACTGGAGGACGTCGCCAAGGAGATCGACCCGCGTCTCGCCGATGTCGAGGAAGATGTCGACACGCTCGGCGGCCTCGCCTTCGTGATCGCCGGCCGCGTTCCCGACCCCGGCGAGATCATCGAGCATGAGGAAAGCGGCTGGAAACTCGAAGTCCTCGCCAGCGACGGCCGCCGCGTCAGCCGCCTGCGCCTCCACCCCCCGGCCGAACGGGAAGTCTCAGAGGAAGAGTGATCAGTGCCCTTTGCCAAGCCATGTTTCCGCAAAAGCAGGAGCACGGCACGCTGAGCGGCTGCGCAACTTTCCCTCTCCCCTTGCGGGAGAGGGAGGGAGCCGCGCGAAGCACGGCGGAAGGGTGAGGGCGACGCTGCCTGATCGCGGCCCAGCTCCGCCACCCTCGTCGACCTCCGCCCAAACCCGCTGCGCTCAGCAAGACTCTGCCTCCGCTCTCCGAGCGAGAAGCAGTGTCGGTTTGGGTAAAAGGCGGAAAAACTTGTCACCCACCGCCAGCCTTGCCGGGGATCCAGTTACGGACGCAAGGCTAGGATATGGTTTCCCGCGCTATTAGAAAGGGGTGGTTTCCCGTCATTCCGACAGTCGTCACCCCGCCCTTGAGCCGGGGTCCCACTGTTCTCTGAACACAGCTGCGGCGGTGAAGAAGCGGGACCCCGGATCAAGTCCGGGGTGACGGTTGGTTAGGTCCGCTTCTGGTCGCCTGCCGCTGGGCGGCTTTTCAATCTTGAACCGGACCAGCAGGTTACCGGCGGCGCAGCGTGGTTCCGGGGCTGGGAACGACGATGGCGGGTGGTTTACGGGAGGGCGGCGTTTCGACAGATAAGTGCATAAGCGGACAGTTCAGTTACGGTGAAAGTTGCTGCCCATTTTTGCCAGCCACGAATTGTGCTCTGCAACATACTTAGGCGCAGCGATCCATCCGAAAATGAGAGCTCCCACGCCTTGCCCGATGATATGGTCGCCCATAGGAGGCCAAAAAAGGGTCCAAATGGTAACGGGGAGAATTAGCGGCAAAAAGAAATGACATAATATGCCGCCTATGATCATCGCCCCGGCAGCCAAGGCGGTTAAAAGCCGTTCCTTAGATAGTGTTTTCGCGTCGGGTCGAGAAATAACCGCCATAAATGTTGGCTTAGGATCAGGCCATTTGCGACCAATCCAGTAGCTCAAGCAAGTCATTGATAGGCCTATGCCGAATGCTGCAAAGGAAGGCGGCTGAGCCACTGCACAGACCAAGAGGCTTACCAGCACCAACATCTGACTGAGTTTGTTCATAGCGGAAAGCTACGGTGTGTGAGGTTGCTGGACCGTAAAGAACGATCGGCGATGTCCGCTATCACGGTGAAAATTACCACACCCTACGACAGAAAATGGTCGATTCCGGCCATCCCCATTTCGTCACCCCGGACTTGATCCGGGGTCCCGCTATCAAAAACCTGCCGCGAGAAGAAGAAGCGCGCCCCAGCTCAGGAGCCAGGGCCACAAGCTGGACGATGGCAACGTCCCGTCGCCACCCTTCGCCCAACACTACCTCGCCAACCCTCACCCAAATAAATGCAGCCCAGCCGGAAACCTCGGCGGCTCGGCTCCACGCAGCACCGCCTCCACCACATCGATCGCCGACAACAAATCGCGCGGCGCGTAGGGCTTGGCCAGACATCCCACCGCCAGTTCCGCGGCATCCGGCGGGCAAGCCCCCGTCACGAACAGCACCGGCAATCCCTTGTCCCGCGCATGGCGCGCCACATCCACGCCGGTCTTGTCGCCATGCAGGGTGATGTCGGCGATGACCAGATCAACCTGCTCATCCTCGATCACGCCGACCGCATGGTCATAATCATCAACCGTCGCCGCGACGGTGAAGCCGGCCTGCTCCAGCACATGCTCATTGTCGAAGGCGACCAGCGGTTCGTCCTCAACGATCAGCACGCTGCGGATCGCCTTGCGCATTCCCGATCCCGTTTCCCCTTTGACCAGCCCGAAAAACATTTGCCGCCACGCCCCATTTCCGCCATGCACCCGATCAACGCACCGGGCCTTCCGCCGGTTGCAGCCCCTGCCGTCGCATGGGCGTTGGGACAGCACCATTCGTCAAATCCATGGCGATGCTGATATGGGAATGTCACAGCGTCTTGAAAAGGAATCAGCCCGTGGAACCGCCGAAAAAACCTGGATCACCGCGCCGGGCCGGACCGGGCGGCCCAAGGCATCCCGGCGCATCGCGTCCCGGCTCGACAAGTCGGCCTCCGCGCCCCCCCTTCAAGAAAAAGGCCGCGCCTGCCACGCCAGCCAATCCGCATCCGGCGCGCGCCGCCGCCGCGGCGAGCGGCAAGGATGAGCCGCAGCGCATCGCCAAGCTGCTCGCCCGCGCGGGGATCGCCTCCCGCCGGGAGATCGAGCGGATGATCGAGGAAGGCCGCGTCACGCTCGACGGGCAGCCCGTCACCACCCCGGCGACGCTCCTCACCTCGCTGCACGGCATCGCGGTCGACGGCAATCCCGTCGCCGCGCCCGCGCCCGCCCGCCTCTTCCTGTTCCACAAGCCCACCGGCTATCTGACGACGGAGCGCGACCCGCGCGGCCGTCCGACCATTTACGACCGCCTGCCCGCCGACCTGCCGCGCCTCATGCCGATCGGCCGTCTCGACATGACGACGGAGGGCCTGCTGCTCCTCACCACCGATGGCGAGTTCAAGCGCCAGATGGAGCTGCCCTCGACAGGCGTGCCCCGCACCTATCGCGCCCGCGCCTTTGGCCAAGTCAGCCAGAACCAGCTTGAGGATCTGTTCGACGGTCTTGAGATCGACGGCATCCGCTATGGCCCGATCGAGGCCAATCTGGAGCGCCGCACCGGCCGCAACCAGTGGATCGAGATGACCCTGACGGAGGGCAAGAACCGCGAAGTCCGCCGCGTGCTGGAGCATCTGGGCCTTCAGGTGAACCGCCTGATCCGCACCAGCTACGGCCCCTTCCACCTCGGCGAACTCGCGTCCGGCGCGGTCGAGGAAGTGCGCCAGCACGACCTCGTCATTTTCCGCAAGAGCCTCAAGACGCTGAAGAGCTAGAAGCCCCATGAGAATCATTTCAGGCCAGTGGCGGGGCCGCCCGCTGACCGCTCCCAAGGGCGACGCCACGCGCCCCACCGCCGACCGCACGCGCGAAACCCTCTTCTCGATGCTGCTCAGCCGCATCGGCTCGTTCGAGGGGCTGGCTGTCGGCGACTTTTTCGCCGGGTCCGGCGCGCTCGGTTTCGAAGCCCTGTCGCGCGGCGCGGCAAGCTGCATCTTCGTTGAGCAGGATCGCGCCGCCGCCGACGCGATCCGCGCCAATGGGGACAGGCTTGGGCTGCGCCCCGACATTCGCCAGAGCAGCGTCCTTTCGCTCGGCCCCGCGTCAAAGCCGCTGGACCTCATCTTCATGGACCCGCCCTATCAGACGGGCGCTGGCGCGGTCGCCCTCGACAAGCTGAGCCGCCTCGGCTGGACCACGTCGGCGACCTGGATCAGCATCGAGACGGACAGGCGCGAAGATGTGGAGGTCAAGGGCTTCACCGTCGACGCCACCCGCGACGTCGGCAAAGCCCGTCTAACCCTGCTCAGAGCAGAGGGCTGAGGCTCAGGCCGCTTCGGCATCCTCATAAGCCTGCGATTCCTTGCCGATCAATATGTTGGCAAGGAACCAGTAAGCCTGCCCCCAGGCGTTGAGCACCGCGTCGGTCGCGACTTCCTCGCCCAGCACATCGCGGATCGCGGGCAGCAGCGCTTCGGCGACCTTGGGGTAATGCTCGGCCTTCACGCCCGTCTCGACATGCCGCTGCACCATGCGCGCCACCGCGCCGTCCAGCGCCTGCAATTTGTCGATATTCTCCGCATAGCCAAGGATCGCCGCCGCCAGCCGCTTGGGCTGCTCACCGCTTTCCTGCGCGGCCTGATCGAACATGTCCTTGATCGACGCGTCCTGGAACAGCCGGGCGTACATCGCCGTCGTGATCTCCACGCCATGGCTGCGCAGCGCGGGCGCGGTGGCCTTGACGATGGCGATGGTTTCGGCGGTCAGCTGGTTCATGGGAAAGCACCCCTCTTGGAAAAGACTCGGTAGGGGAGCATTTACGGGTCTTTTTTAAAGATGTAAAGGGAATGCATCTTTGAAAAAGTATGCGCTCCTTCTAGCAGAAACCTTCATGCAATTGACCCGCCATACCGACTACGCCCTGCGCGTCCTGATCCATCTCGCAGTGGCTCCGACCGGTCGCGCCACCATCGGCGAGATCGCCGACAGCTACGATCTGTCCCGCAACCATTTGATGAAAGTGGTGCATCACCTCGGCCAGGGTGGCTACCTCGACACCCAGCGAGGTCGGGGGGGCGGCTTCACCCTCGCCCGCCCAGCCGAGGCGATCACCCTGGGCGAAGTCATCCGCCATACCGAACCCGATATGAACATGGCGGACTGCGGGTCCTGCGCACTCCGCCCGGCCTGCGGCCTATCCGGCATATTGCGCGCCGCAACCAGCGCCTTCCTGGCTGTCCTCGATCAGCACAGTCTGGCGGACGCCAGTCGTGACCGGGCTGGGCTCGCGGCGATCATCGCCACATTGTCCAGCCCCGCCCCGGCTGTCAGCGGCGCTTGCGAGCCTTCCGCGCTTCTCCCGGATTGATGCAGCTGTCCTGAACGGTTCTGCTGCAAAGAGGATAATCCTTCTTCTCTGTGGGCGGCGGAGTCATATTGCCGCCGACTGTGACCGGATTGGCAGAACTTCCAACCGGTGCCGCTGCATCCCGCGGAGCATCGGCCGGAGCAGGCTGCATCCCTGTGTCGGCGGGAACTGCACCCGTCGGCTGCCCGGCATTGGGGTCCGCACCAGCCGGCGGCGTTGCCGGTGTAGCAGGAGTGGCAGGCGTAGCACCGGCACCAGGCATTCCCGGGTCAGCGGGTGTCGCGGGCGTTGCGGGCGTCGCCGACTGATCGTTCATCGGGGTCCCCGCGGGCGGCGTCTGCTGTGCTTGGGCCGATCCTACGGCACCTGTGGTGAAAGCCAACATGGCGGCGCCTGCCAACATGATTGATCTCATGGAGAACATCCTTTCCTTTTTCGCCCCGTTCTGCCGCATAGGCGGATGAAGAACCGGAGCCGTGACGCGAGCGTTCCAAGAACGGCGACGAACCGTGGCAGGTGAGCCACCAGTTGATGACGAACATCGGAGCAACTTGCCCCTCGATGTTGCGCCTTGCGTCATTCGCTTTTTGTTCTCATAGACTGGCGGGCTCAAAGCGCACCGCCCTTGCTCCCCGCTCCTCCGCTTCCTAGTTGTTGGCTCATGACCCTGCCTGCTCCTTCGCCCAACGATCCCGCATATCTTCAAGGCTTGAATGAGCCTCAACGGGAGGCCGTGCTGACGACCGAAGGTCCGGTGCTGGTTCTTGCCGGCGCGGGAACGGGCAAGACCGCCGCTCTGACTGCGCGGCTCGCTCATCTGGTCGCCACGCGCCGGGCCTATCCATCCGAAATTCTCGCCGTTACCTTCACCAACAAGGCGGCCCGGGAAATGCGCGAGCGCGTCGGGCGCATGATCGGGTCGGCGGTCGAGGGGATGCCCTGGCTCGGCACCTTCCACGCTATTGCGGCCAAGATGCTGCGGCGTCATTCCGAACTGGTCGGCTTGCAATCGAATTTCACCATCCTCGACACGGACGATCAGCTTCGCCTTCTGAAGCAACTTATCCAGGCCGAGGGCATCGATGAGAAGCGCTGGCCGGCGCGCCAACTTGCCGGCCTGATCGACCAGTGGAAGAATAAGGGTCTCACGCCCGAGGAGGTCGGCGCGGGCGAGAGCGAAGGCTATGCCAATGGACGCGGACAGAAGCTCTACTCTGCCTATCAAGCCCGTCTACGTGATGTAAATGCGTGCGACTTCGGCGACTTGCTGCTGCATATTCTCACGATATTGAAGCGGCATCGGGATGTCCTGGAAAGCTACCAGCAACGGTTCCGCTACATCATGGTGGACGAATATCAGGACACCAACAGCAGCCAGTATCTTTGGCTGCGGCTGCTGGCCCAGCAGCGCAAGAATATCTGCTGCGTGGGCGACGACGACCAGTCCATCTATTCTTGGCGCGGAGCGGAAGTCGCCAATATCCTGCGGTTCGAGAAGGACTTTCCCGGCGCCAAGATCGTGCGCCTCGAGCAAAATTATCGATCGACGCCTCACATCCTCGGCGCAGCTTCCGGCGTGATCGCGGAAAATGGCAACCGCCTCGGCAAGACGCTCTGGACCGACATCGACGTCGGCGAAAAAGTTCGCATCATCGGCGTCTGGGATGGACCGGAGGAAGCTCGCAGGGTCGGTGAGGAAATCGAGGCGGTCGAACGCAGCGGGCAGTCGCTGGATGAGGTCGCCATTCTCGTGCGCGCGCAGCACCAGACCCGCGAGTTCGAAGATCGGTTCATCCAGATCGGCATGCCCTACCGGATCGTTGGCGGCTTCCGTTTCTACGAGCGGGCCGAAATTCGCGACGCCCTGGCCTATCTACGTCTGGTCAATCAGCCTGCTGACGATCTCGCATTCGAACGTATCGTCAATGTTCCCAAACGCGGCCTCGGCGACAAGGCGGTCGAGAAGCTGCACCGACTGGCCCGCGCTCAGGGCATTCCCCTCACGCTTTCCGCTGCCCGAATCCTCGACACCGATGAACTGACGCCGCAAGCGCGTCGCAGCCTGGGGGCCTTTATCGGCGACCTGGCGCGCTGGCGGGATCGCGCGGCCCAACTCCCGCATGCTGAACTTGCCCGCCAGATCCTTGATGAGAGCGGCTATACCGCCATGCTCCAGGCGGAGCGAACGGCTGAAAGCGCTGGCCGCCTCGAAAACCTCAACGAGCTTGCCCGGGCCATGGAGGAATATGAGACGCTCGGCGCCTTCCTCGAACATGTGTCGCTCGTCATGGATAATGAGGCTCAGCAGGAGGAGCGGAAGGTCACCATCATGACCATCCACGCCGCCAAGGGGCTGGAGTTCGACACCGTGTTCCTCGCAGGCTGGGAAGAAGGCCTCTTCCCCTCGCAACGCGCCATCGATGAGGGCGGCCTGAACGCGTTGGAGGAAGAGCGGCGCCTAGCCTATGTGGCTCTTACGCGGGCGCGTAGGCGGTGCATCGTCCTGCACGCCGCCAACCGCCGGATTTATGGTCAGTGGACAAGTTCCATCCCCTCCCGGTTCGTCGGAGAACTTCCGCCCGAGCATGTGGAGGAGGAAAGCAGCATGGCGGGCGGTGCGTCTCTTTGGCGGGCGAACTGGTCGGAGCGCGCCGATCCTTTCGCCAATGTTCAGCGCGGTTCCGGCAGGGGGCCTGGCTGGCAGCGCGCGCAGCAGAGCGGCCAGTTCAGCCGCGAACCGGTGCGTATCGTGGAGGCGCGCACCTCTGCCGTATCGCTCGGCAACAAAGGCCGGGATGACATGAGCGTCGGGCTGCGCGTCTTTCACCAGAAGTTCGGATACGGGACGGTAGCCGAGATAGAAGGCAACAAGCTTGAAATCGACTTTGAAACCGCTGGCCGCAAGCGCGTGATGGACAGTTTCGTTCAGCCCGCCTGATCAACACAAAAGGGTGGCTGCCCGACAGCGCCCCCCTTTCGCATCACGCCGGAATGATCACTGCTGCCTAGTTGCCGTTCACGGCTTTAGCCCGATCTGCCGGTGACAATGCTTCGGCGTTCACATCAGATTCGTCGATCTATAGCGCGACGATCTGGGTGAGA
>NZ_ASTG01000019.1 GCF_000412635.1 Sphingobium bisphenolivorans | reverse complement strand
TGTGAGGATGGCTGATTTAACTGAGCTGCTTGTGCCTAGAAGCCACAAGAACCCAGGGCCGCCGCCCACATGTCCCTTCATCATACTAACAATGTCAAAGAGCTTCACCAAACATCGGAGCGGACAGCGATTGCTCCCCGATCCTTACGTTCCGGGGGACTGCTGTCCGTAATGTTGGCGACCGATCGAAGCGAGAACCAGTGGCGCTCACCGCGTCGGTGGAGTGGCATCTAGGCGCGTCGGATGAGTCGGTCAACAGGAAAAATAGGAAATGCGAATTTTTCTGGCTGGCCAGGGACCAACGCCCAATCAGGGTGAGGCCAACGGCTCGCCAGCCCATGTTTCCGTGTCGACCTGCGCCTGCGCGTCGGCGGAATAGCGAGGCCCCGCCACCGCGCCAAAGGTGAAGATCGCATCTACCGCCGCGAAGAGGTCGTCGGACAGACCTAGCGACAATGTCGCCAGATCCTCGTCAAGATGCGCAATATTGGTCGTGCCAGGAATTGGCACGATATAGCCTCGCCGGGACAGCGCCCATGCGAGACATAGTTGTGCGGCAGTGCATCCCGCCGCTTCAGCCAGCGCCTGCAGCCGCGCCGCCAGTTCCAGATTGGCCTGAAGATGCGGCGGCTGGAAGCGAGGCATGGCTGCACGGAGATCACCTTGCAGCACGCCATCCGGACCGACATTGCCAGCCAGCAGCCCGCGCCCGAGGGGCGAAAAAGACACGAAACCCACGCCCAGTTCATCGCAGGCATCCAGCACCGCCACTTCGGCATTGCGACTCCACGGCGAATATTCCGTCTGCATCGCCGCGATCGGATGAACCGCATGAGCCCGGCGCAACGTCCCCGCCGACATTTCGGACAGGCCGATGGCGCCGATCTTGCCCGCCTCCTTCGCGCGGACGAGCGCGCCGACCGACTCCTCGATCGGCACATTCCGGTCCAGCCGATGAAGATAATAAAGGTCGATATGGTCGGTGTTGAGGCGGCGCAGCGAATCCTCCAGCACACGCGCGATGGCGGGGGGCGAACCGTCCAACCCGCGCTTGCCGTCGATCTCCGCGAGGACGCACTTGCTCGCCAGGATGAATTCGTTCCGGCGGCGCATTAGCGTCCGGCCGAGTAATTCCTCGTTAGCGCCAAAGCCGTAGAGAGCGGCCGTGTCGAAGAAGGTCACGCCCCGATCGAGCGCATGCAGCAACAGCCGCTCCGCTTGCTCCGGCTCCGGTCGCGGCAGGTAGGCGTGGCTCAAATTCATGCAGCCAAGGCCGATGGCAGAGACGGTCAGAGGACCCAGTGTACGGGTGGGCAATGTGCTGTTCATCTGCGCGCTTTAGTCACATCGGCACGGCGATCCCAGCCCAATTCCTCTGCAGCCGAGCCATCAGCCTGCCGGAGCGGTGCGCAAAACCACGGGCACCGACCCCGCGTCCCTCAAGCGGATATAAAGTTTGCCGTCCTGGGGTGCGGAGACGGAGAGGGACGAACCAGTGAAACCTTGCGCAACAGGGGTGGCCTTGTGGAAGCTGGGCGCGGACGCCACCGCGTCGATGAGGAAGAGATCGCGGCCCTTGATCGTGCAGCTCTCCTGCGCGCAGGTCACTGCCTCTATATGGGGAAGGCGGGCCAGCGTCACGAGCGGTTGCCAGTCACCAGCCTCGGCGCCCCGAACCAGCCGGAAGTGCAGCGGCCCTGCCGATGGCGCGAGCAGCCCAGCGTCCAACGTGGCTATCCCGACGCCCGGAGCCGAAAGCCGCCAATGCGAGCCGCTCGAGAGCCGCACGGATTTACCCTCCCCCTGCTCTGCCGCCACTTCGATCGCATCGCCGGGGCGCAGCGCGCCGCCCTGTTCGGCCCGTACCGAGAAGACCAGCCGCCCATCGTCGGGCAGCACATCCTCGCCCGGCAGCGTCAGCGCGGCGCCTGCGCCCGGCGTGATGCTTTTGCTCAGCAGGGTCACACGTGGCCGGGGGTCTTCAACAACGGCGGTAAGGCTTGCCGAGCGGCCGTCCCTAAGCCGAACGCGGGCCGCTGCCTTGTCTCCGACCTTCAGGGGCGCGCCCTCCCCCTTCGTCGTCAGCCGCAGGCGGTCGACCGTTCCGTCACGAGTCAGGCCGTCAGGCAACAGCCGCATGCCGGCCAGTTCCACCGCCTCGACCTGATCCAGCCGCTGCCCCGACAGCGTCGCTGTCGTGTCGCCGGCATGGATGCGCAGCCGATCGAGCCTGCTCGCCTGAGCATAAGCTTGCAATGCTAGGACCGATGGGGTTGCAACGCCCTGATATTTGATCTCAAGCCTGATGTCCCCCGGCTGGCGATCGACCAAGGGCAGGGTGAGCGCGAGCTTGTCCGATCCCTGCACTTTCCAGCCGAGCGATTGCGGCGGAGCTTCCCCCTGCCGGATAATGACGGACTCGACGCAAGCCGGCGCCTCGCCCGCCAGGGTTAGCGCATTGTCGCGCCCGACCACCAGGGCCGGCGCGTCGCCCACGGGTTTCCAACCAGACATGCCGGGCAATTGCAGCTCGAAATCCGGGCCCTCGAAGCGTTCGAAGCCCCATTGGCCGAACAGATGCCCCTTCACCGAACCCCGAAAGGGTTCGGCTAGCGGTTCGCCGCCCTGCAGCACATAGCCGCCGCGATCGGCGCGTGGCTCGACCGGCAGATCGAGCGTCTGGCCTCCCGCCGCCGTCAGCCTCACCATCATTTGCCGGGCGTAGGCGGTCGAATAGATGAGCGGCGCGCCCTCGACAGGCAACACGACGCCCGGCCGGGCCGCGCAGATCGGGCCAGCGGCGCCGCTGCGCAGGCGGGGCGGGCTGTCGGCTTCTATCGCGGGCATGCCGATGACCAGCACGGACTTGGGCTTCTGGAAAGACGGCGCCGCGTTCAGCAGCAGCGACAGGCCCTCGCCCCGGCGCAACCCCAGCGTCGGCAGATAGTCGAACTCCGGATTGCTGAACGCACCAAAGATTTTCGCGACGTCGCGGACGACCGCGATATAGGGGCTGTAGAAGCCCGCCCCCGCCTCCCGCGTCGAACTCAGTTGCAGGGCAAGGTCGGTGGGCGCGCCGGTCAGCGTCTCGGTCAGCGAACTGCTGTGCACGTCCGACAGAACCAGCGAGGCGCGATTGTCGAGCAGACAGGAGGCTTGCAGTTCCACCACCTTCGACAGGCATTCCTCATTGAGCTTCATCGAGAGGCTGCGGGCGAGCGCCGGAGCGACCGACCGAAGATATTCGGGGTGACTGTTTTCCTGCGCGCGGATCGCGGCCATGAAGGCATCGAGCCGTGACCGGTCGAGCGAAGCCTGATTAAGTTCCTGCGTCGCGCGGATGAACTCGCCGGGCTTGCCGCGCACGGCGTCGGAGATGGCCCCCTCGGCGCCGCCGGTGTCGGGAACCAGGAACAGCGTCATCTGGCGCGCACCCTTGGGTACGGTCAGCGTCAGGCTGTTGTCCTTCGCCTTCTTCTTCCAGGTTTCGGCGGTGCCGATCCAATCTTTGGGCGGCGGATTGGTCGCGCCGCGCAAAAAGGCGGAAAGCATCACGAAGCGCGCGCCCTGATCCTCCGGCAGATCGGCCTTGATCGACAGCTTGTCGCCCTCGGCCAGCGTGGGTACCTGCGCGATGGGCAGCACCTCTCTGCCCCGCGTGACGGTGATGCGCAGCGCAGGACCGCTGAGTTCAAAGGGTGCGCTTTCGGCAGCCCATGTCAGCGGGGATACCAGACCGAGCCCCATGGCGCGGCCAAGTGCGCCGCTCCATTTCATCTTAGCGAACGACAGCCGCATGTCTCCTGTCCGGCCTTCCCCCAAGCGCAATGCCAATTCCCCTGACCGCCGCTCCATTCCGATAAGATGAACAGGCGCAAGAAAATTGCGACAGGTGGCGGGAGTGGCGCGGCGGGAGGCTTTAGAGGATCAACGCCGCAAGCGCATCCAGACTTGGCAGCACCGCCGTCACCGCACGCAGCTCTTGCTCGGTCGGTGGGAGCAGATCGGGCACCATGATCGTCGGGATTCCGGCCGCGCTCGCCGATCGAACGCCAGCATAGCTGTCCTCCACCGCCACCGCGTCGTGAACGGCGACGTCCAGCCTGCTCGCCGCGAGCAGATAGGGCTCTGGATCGGGCTTGGCGCGGGCGACGTCATTGCGCGTGATCACCACGTCGAAGCAGGACAGGATGCCTGCCCTTGCCAGCCGCTCCTGCGCGAAAGGTGTACTGGTGGAAGTGGCGATCGCCATACGGATGCCCGCCGTGGCAATCGCGGCGAGCGCCGCCTGCGCACCGGGACGAAAAGGCACTTCCTCGTGCAACGCCGCTTCGAACAGCACATCGCTCTCCGCATAGAAGCGTTCCAGCGGAAAGCCCGGACCAAGCAGACGGGCAAGCATCTCGCGGTTCTCATGCCGTGGAATGCCCACCATGCCGAGCAGCATCTCCTCCGTCAGCGGCCAGCCCAGCGCTGCGCTGGCCTGCGCCATGGTTCGCTTGTGCAACGCTTCTGTATCGAGCAGCGTGCCGTCCATGTCGAAGATGACCGCCCTGACCGGATCGGGCAGCGGGCGGGCGAGGCGGGCAGACTCGGCTGCAGCGAAGGGCGACATTCTCATGCCTTCCATGTGGGTATTGTGCACCGCTTTGGCGATTGCATTCGCGGCAGGCACAGATGCACATGGGTTAAAAAGGGTGCTGGCTTGGGCCCCAATCCGGGTGTAGGATGCGCGCCATTGGCCATGAGGCGCTTCCCTCATGCCGAGAGATGCCCGCCCGCACCGCGGCTGTACGCGTTGCGATTTCGACGGGCATGTCCCGACAGAGGACAGAAGAAAAGCGTGCCATGGCGTCCTGCCAGGAGAGCGAACCATGGCAATTGCTCATCCCTCCCGTGCGGCGCCTGCCGGGGAAGATATTTCCATTCGTACGATCGGTTTCGATGATGTGCGCATCGCCCTGCGACAGGGCTGGGACGACTTCCTGGCAAAAAGGGGCGATCTCGTCTTTCTGGGGTTCATCTATCCGGTGATCGTGGCGCTGGCGATCATGTCGGCCAGCCAGATGTCGATCCTGCCGCTGATCTTCCCGCTGGTTGCTGGCGCGATCCTGCTGGGGCCGGCCTTCGCGAGCGGCTTTTATGAACTGGCGCGGCGGCGTGAAAACGGCCTGGACGCACGCTGGCGGCATTTTCTTGACGTGATCCGCACGCCGGGAGGATCGGCGCTGTTCGACCTCACCTGCGTCGTCGCCCTGCTGTTCATGGCGTGGATGGCGGCGGCCTGGTTCATCTATCATATCACGCTGGAGAATGTGCCGGGATCGACGGCTTCGGTTGGCGCCTTCCTGTCCGCGACCTTCGGCACGGAGCAGGGCTGGCAGATGATCATACTCGGCAATCTGGTCGGATTCGGCTTCGCACTGCTGACATTGGCCGCGAGCGTGGTGTCCTTCCCTATGGCGGTGGACAAACCGGTCAGCTGGGGCCTGGCGCTCCGCACCTCGATGCGCGTGGCCTGGCATAATCCGGTGACGGTCGCAGCCTGGGGCCTGATCGTCGTGGCGATGCTGTTCATCGGCGCGCTGCCAGCGCTGGTGGGCCTTGCGGTGGTATTGCCGGTGCTCGGCTATGCGACCTGGCATTTATATACACGCGCGGTGGTGCGATAAGGCTGGTTTGAAAGCCTTTCCTTCCTATCTTCGGCAGAGGCGGTCCCGCGCACTCTATTCCCAATAGAGGCAGAACAGCGTAAGGGCCGCCGCGAAGAATCCAAGGAAGAGAAGCATGCCGCATTATCGTTCACGCACCAGCACCCATGGCCGCAACATGGCCGGCGCCCGTGGCCTGTGGCGCGCCACCGGCATGAAGGACGAGGATTTCGGCAAGCCGATCATCGCCGTCGTCAACAGCTTCACCCAATTCGTGCCGGGCCACGTCCATCTGAAGGACCTCGGCCAGCTCGTCGCGCGGGAAATCGAGGCGGCGGGCGGCGTCGCCAAGGAATTCAACACCATCGCGGTCGATGACGGCATCGCCATGGGTCATGACGGCATGCTCTATTCGCTGCCGAGCCGCGACCTGATCGCCGACAGCGTCGAATATATGGTCAACGCCCACACCGCCGACGCGATGGTGTGCATTTCGAATTGCGACAAGATCACCCCCGGCATGCTGATGGCTGCCATGCGCCTCAACATCCCGGCGATCTTCGTTTCCGGCGGGCCGATGGAAGCGGGCAAGGCGGACATTCATGGCCAGACGATCGCGCTCGATCTGGTAGACGCCATGGTCGCCGCCGCCGACGAAAGCTATACCGACGAGGAAGTGAAGGTCATCGAGCGGTCGGCCTGCCCCACCTGCGGCAGCTGCTCGGGCATGTTCACGGCGAACTCGATGAACTGCCTGACCGAGGCGCTGGGCCTGTCGCTGCCGGGCAACGGCTCGACCCTCGCCACCCATGCCGACCGTGAAAAGCTGTTCCTGGAGGCCGGCCGCACCATCGTCGATCTCGCCAAGCGCTGGTATGAGCAGGAGGACGCCACCGTCCTGCCCCGCTCCATCGCCAGTTTCGCGGCGTTCGAAAATGCCATGAGCCTCGACATCGCCATGGGCGGCTCGACCAACACGGTGCTGCACCTGCTTGCCGCCGCCTATGAGGGCGGCGTCGACTTCACCATGGCCGACATCGACCGGCTGTCGCGCCGCGTTCCGTGCCTCTGCAAGGTCGCCCCCGCCAAGCAGGACGTGCATATGGAGGACGTCCATCGCGCCGGCGGGATCATGGCGATCCTGGGCCAGCTCGACCGCGCGGGCCTGATCAACAACAGCCTGCCCACCGTCCACAGCGCGACGATGGGCGAGGCGCTCAACCGCTGGGACATCAGCCGCACCAACAGCGCGGCGGTGCAGGACTTCTTCAAGGCCGCGCCGGGCGGCGTCCGCACGACCGTGGCGTTCAGCCAGTCGAATCGCTGGAAAGAACTCGACACCGATCGGACTAGCGGCGTCATCCGCAGCGCCGAACATCCCTTCTCCAAGGATGGCGGGCTTGCCGTGCTTTTCGGCAATATCGCGCCCGAAGGCTGCATCGTGAAGACGGCGGGCGTTGATGAGTCCATCCTGACCTTCCACGGCACGGCGCGGGTTTACGAAAGCCAGGACGCGGCGGTCGCGGGCATCCTCGGCAATGAGGTGAAGGCGGGCGACGTCGTTGTCATCCGCTATGAAGGGCCAAAGGGCGGGCCGGGCATGCAGGAAATGCTCTATCCGACCAGCTATTTGAAGTCGAAGGGCCTCGGCAAGGCATGCGCGCTGATCACGGACGGGCGTTTTTCCGGCGGCACGTCGGGCTTGTCGATCGGCCATGTCTCGCCCGAAGCGGCGGAAGGGGGACTGATCGCGCTGGTCGTGACCGGCGACCCGATCCTGATCGACATTCCGAACCGCAAGATCGAGCTAGCTGTGGACGATGCGGTGCTGGCCGAGCGCAAGGCGGAGATGGAAGCACGCGGCGCCAAGGCGTGGAAGCCCTTCGGCCGGAAGCGCAACGTCTCCCCGGCGCTGCGGGCCTATGCAGCGCTCACCACCAACGCCGCCAAGGGCGCGGTGCGTGACGTGAGCCAGGTCGAGAAGGATTGAGGCCTCCCATTACAACCGCCGCGCCGGGTCTCTCGAAGCCCTCTCTCAACTGAAGGGGTGGCCGTCCGCCGCGCTCGGACGGGAGCGAGAGGCGGCTTTCACCAAGCCCGCGGCACATTGCCGACGCGCTTGGCCACCGCGTCCTCGATCTCGTTTAGCTGCGCCTGATTCAGCACGCCCGCCATATGCAGCTTGCGCATCAGTTCATCGACCAAAGCGGCGAGGAAATGCAGCTCCGCCCGTTCCGACGCGGCGTCATCGCTGTCATGGTTCATCGCGCCACCCTTCCTGTCCGTTAACCATAGCGGCATGAACAGACGAGGCGGGGTTTGGTTCTTTTCCCGGCTTAGAAACGCGCTCCCGCCGCCGCCAGCGACTCCTTGACCCGCGCAGTCGCCATCGCCAGCGGGTCCGTCTCGCCCAGTAAGGCGAAGCTGCCGTTGAGCGCGAAGGTGCAATGACCATGAACGGTCGCGACGAGCGAGCGGGCGAGGCGCGGTGCGAGCGGCTGTGCCTCTTGCGGCAGGACGGCGGCGACCTCGCGCACGACCACCTCCGTCAGCATGCCGCGCCGCTCCGCCATCTCGTCGGGGATCGGCATGTCCTCGACCATGCGATGGTCGTAAATCGCCATCCAGAGATTCGCATGGGCCTGCGCAAAGCTGAAATAGCCGGCCACCAGCGCAGCGATCCGGTCAGGCGGATCGGACGCCAGCCGCTCCTCCAGCCATTCCGTCCAGAGGTCGAATGTCTGCGTGTTGATCGCGGCGATCAGCCGGTCATAGCTCCCGAACACATTGTAGAGCGTTCCCACGACATAGCCGACCCGCTTCGCCACCTCTCGCGCGGAAAAGCGGGCGAAGCCGACTTCCGCCATATGGCGATGCCCTTCGACGAGGATCAGCGCCTCCAGCTCTTTCCTGCTATGATCGGATCGGCGTCCCATGAGTGATTGCTAGAGAAGGAAATGATCATCGTCCAATTCTTTTATTGAACAGTGCTCAATTTATGCTAGAGGCATTAACATGTCGTCGACTTTTGGCGCATAAGGGTGACAGCCCATCAGGGGGTAAGCATGTCCGCACCAGATCTGTCATTGCTGGGAAAACGCCGTTTCGCGCCATTGTTCGTCGTGCAGTTCCTGGGCGCGTTCAACGACAATCTGCTGAAGTTCGCGCTGCTCTTCCTCGCCAATTTCGGCCTCTACCGGGCTGAGCCCGGCAAGGCGGAACTGCTGGCGACGATCGCGACGGGCCTTTTCATCCTGCCCTATTTCCTCTTCTCCGCGCTCGCCGGACAGCTGGCCGACGCGTGGGACAAGGCGAAGCTGGTGCGCGCGGTGAAGGCGGCGGAAGTCGTGATCATGAGCCTCGCCGTCACCGGCTTCTACCTGCAATCGGTGCCGCTGCTGCTGTCCTGCCTGTTCCTGATGGGGCTGCATTCGACCATTTTCGGCCCGGTCAAATTCTCGATCCTGCCCCAGCATCTGGGCGCGCATGAGATCATGGGCGGCACCGGCCTGATCGAGGCGGGCACCTTTCTCGCGATCCTTTCGGGCCAGTTGCTGGCGGGCGTCATCCCGCCATGGGAAGCCGGCGTCGTCGCGGTGTGCCTCGCCAGCCTCGGCTTCCTCGTCAGCCTTGCCGTGCCGCCCGCGCCCACCGTGGTTCCGGGCCTGCGGATCGAGCGCAACATCTTCAAAAGCACATGGCACATCCTGAAGGCCGCCCGCCATGGCCGGGGCGTGTGGCTCTCGATCCTGGGGATCAGCTGGTTCTTCGCTGTCGGCGCGGTGCTGCTCGCGGAATTCGCGCCGCTGGTGAGCGGCGTACTGAAGGCGCGGCAGGAGGTCGCGACCTTCTTCCTGCTGATCTTTTCGCTCAGCGTCGCGGGCGGGTCGATGCTGGTCAACCGGCTGCTGGGCGGCGAAGTCTCGGCGCGGTTCGTGCCCGGCTCCGCGCTGGTGCTGGCGGGCTGCATGATCGACCTGTGGCTTTCGACCAGCGCTTACGTCCCGGCGCATCAGGGCGCGGGCATCGCGGAGTTCGTCGGTTCGGCGGGCAGCTGGCGCATCATCGCCGATCTGGTCGGCATCGCCTTTGCCGGCGGCATGTTCATCGTGCCGCTCTACGCCATCCTGCAGACTCACAGCCCGCGCGAGGAGCGGTCGCGCACCATCGCCGCCAACAATATCGTCAATGCGGCGGTCACGGTCGCCGTCGTCGCGATCGTCACCGCCATGCTGGCGCGCGGCGAGAGCGTGCCGGGCGTCATCGGCGTGATGGGCGTTGCGACTCTGGTGGTTGCGCTCATCAGCTGCTGGCTCTTGCCCGAAACCGTCATCAAGGCGGCGGCGCGCGGATTGTTGCGCCTGTGCTATCGGGTCGAGGTCGAGGGCGCGGAGAACATGCCGCGGCCCGGCCAGCCGGCGGTCGTGGTGGTGAACCATGTGTCGTTCCTCGACGGGCTGCTGCTCGCCGCTTTCCTGCCGGGCAAGCCGACTTTCGCCGTGCACACTCGGATAGCGCGGGCCTGGTGGGTCAAGCCCTTCCTCGGCCTGTTCGATGCCTTCCCCGTCGATCCCACCAACCCGCTGTCGGCCAAGGCGATGGTTAAGGCGGTTCGCGAGGGACGGACGCTGGTGATCTTCCCCGAGGGCCGCATCACCGTGACCGGCGCGCTGATGAAGGTGTTCGATGGCCCCGGCATGGTCGCGGACAAGGCCGATGCGCCGATCATCCCGGTGCGGATCGACGGCGCACAGTTCACGCCCTTCTCCCGCCTGCGCGGCAAGGTGCGGCTGCGGCGCTTCCCCAAGATCAGGCTGACCGTCCTGCCGCCCCGCCGCTTCAGCATAGAAGGCGAGCTGACCGCCCGCGCCCGCCGCGCCATTGCCGGCCGCCGTCTGTATGACGAGATGAGCCAGATGATGTTCGCAACCTCGGACACCGATCAGACGCTGTTCGAGGCGCTGCTGGAGGCGAAGCATATTCATGGGGCCAGCGCCGAGGTGGTCGAGGATGTGAAGCGCGAGCCGATGAGCTATAAGCGATTGATTATCGGTTCACAGGCGCTGGGCCGCGCCTTGGCCCGCGAGACGCGGCAGGGCGAGGCGGTCGGCGTGCTGCTGCCCAATGTCGCGGGCGTGGTCGCGACCTTCTTCGCGCTGCAAGCGACCGGCCGGGTGCCGGCGATGCTCAACTTCACCGCCGGCCTCGTCAATCTGAAGGCTGCCTGCGCCGCGGCAGAAATCCGCACGATCATCACGGCGCGCGCCTTTGTCGAGCAAGGCAAGCTCGGCGATATCATTGCCGGACTGGAAGCGGAGGGCGTGCGCATCCTATGGCTGGAGGATGTCGGCGCGACGATCGGCACCGGCGCCAAGGTGCGCGCGCTGATCGCCAGCCGCTTTGCCGCACGCAGCCATAGGCGGCTCCGCATTTCACCCGATGCGCCGGCCGTCATCCTCTTCACCAGCGGATCGGAGGGGCTGCCCAAGGGCGTGGTGCTGACGCACCGCAACCTCCTTTCCAACTGCCGCCAGCTGGCCGCGCGGATCGACTTCAACTCCGCCGACGTGGTGCTGAACGCGCTGCCGGTATTCCATAGCTTCGGCCTGACCGGCGGCACGCTGCTGCCGATCTTCCATGGCGTGAAGACGCTGCTTTACCCCAGCCCGCTGCACTATCGGATCGTGCCTGCGCTCGCCTATGACGCCAATGCGACGATCCTGTTCGGCACCGACACTTTCCTGTCGGGCTATGCGCGGATGGCGCATGGCTATGACTTCTACTCGCTGCGCTATATCTTCGCCGGCGCCGAGCGGGTGCGCGATGAAACCCGCAAGGCCTATGCCGAGAAGTTCGGGCTGCGCATCCTGGAAGGATATGGCGCGACCGAGGCGGGACCGGTGATCGCGGTCAACACGCCGATGCACTTCCGCGCGGGCTCGGTCGGGCGGCTGCTCCCCGGCGTCGAGGCCCGGCTGGACGATGTGCCGGGCATCAGCGAGGGCGGGCGGCTGTCGATCCGGGGGCCGAACATCATGGCCGGCTATCTGAAGGCGGATGCGCCCGGCCTGCTGCAACCGCCGGAGGAAGGCTGGCACGATACCGGCGACATCGTGACGATCGATGACGCCGGGTTCGTGACGATTCGTGGGCGGGCGAAACGCTTTGCCAAGATCGGCGGTGAGATGGTGTCGTTGCCTGCAGTGGAGGGCTATGCCTCCGCGCTCTGGCCTGACGCCGAGCATGCCGTCGTCACCCGCCCCGACCCGCGCAAGGGGGAGCAGCTGGTGCTGTTCACGACCCGCCGCGATGCTGGGGCGGCGGCGCTTCAGGCCTGGTGCAAGACGCATGGCGTGACCGAGCTTTCCATCCCGCGCGAGATCAGGGTGATCGAAGCGCTGCCGGTGCTGGGAACCGGAAAGACCGATTATGCGTCCATGACGGAACTGGCTGCATCCTGACAGGCTTCGACAAGCGAAGCCGGTGCGCCACCGGGACCAAGCCGTGGCCATGCGATCCGCCATCCTCGATATACCGCGCAGCCTGCTGGTCGATCAGGTGCGCGGCGTCTTCAACGACCGGACAAAGGGCGAGCGGCCGGTCGTGCCGTCCGACAATGCGCTCTATCCGCGCGGCGCGGTGATCCGGCGCGTCCATGGCGATGTCACGGCGATGATGATCGGCGGCGTGTCGGCGCTGCTGCTGCAGATGCTGCACCCGGCGGCGCTGGCAGGAATTTGGGAGCATAGCCGCTTTCGCGACGACATGCTGGGGCGGCTGCGGCGCACGGCCCGCTTCATTGCGGTCACCAGCTATGCCGACCGGGCGGAGGCGGACGCGGCCATTGCGCGCGTCCGGCAAGTGCATGAGCAGGTGCGCGGCACGCTGAGCGATGGCACGCCCTATGCCGCCAATGATCCCGCGCTGCTCGCCTGGGTGCATGTGTGCGAGGCGGTGAGTTTCCTCGACGCGTGGATCGCCTTTGCCGAACCCGCCATGTCGCGTGCCGATCAGGATCGCTATTTCGCGCAGGCGGCGCTGGTGGCGCGGGCGCTGGGAGCTGATCCTGTGCCGCAAAGCCGGGCCCAGGCGGAGGGGTTGATGACGCGCTTCCGCCCCGAACTCAAGGCGGATGAGCGGACGCGGGAGGTGGCGCGCATGGTGCTTGACCAGCCCGCCCCCTCGCTCGCCCTCGCCCCGGTGCAGAAAGTGCTGATGCAGGCTTCGGTCGCCATGCTGCCACGCTGGGCGAGACGGATGCATGGGCTGAGCCTGCTGCCCTTCTCGGCTCCCGTCACACGGGCGGGCGCCTTCGCGCTCGCCCACACCGTGCGTTGGGCCTTTCGGCAGGAGGGCGGGGTCAGAAGTTGAGCTTTGCCCCGATGCGCAGCGTGCGCGGCTCCATCACGCGGCTGAGGCGGCCCTCCACCGGGGCGGCGTCGAAAGCGGGCAGGTATGATTCATACTGATAGGCGATGTCCTTGTCCCGACTGTTGAAGATGTTGAGCAGTTCGCCGTAAATCTCCACGCGCTTCCCCTTCCAGGCGGCGCGCGCGTTGACCACGGTGCTGCCCTTGTCGCGGACGCTGTTGTCCTCGATCAGCGGATAGGGGCCGAGATGGCGCAGGCGAATGCTCGCCTCCCACGGGTCGAGGATGATGGCCGCTCCGGCCGACGCGGCGTTCTCGAAGGCGTTGGGGATACGATCGCCATTGTCGTAGCGCGAATGGCTGGCGGTGTAGTTGCCGTCGAGCGCCAGCCAGGGCAGCGGCCGCCAGAAGGCGACCAGTTCATAGCCGCGCCGCTTGCTGGCGCCGGTCGGCTCCACCGCGTTGCTGTCCCCCACGAAGCGCAGTTCGCTGCCGACGTTCAGCCACCAATAGGTCGCGGTGAGCGAGAAGCTGCCGAACTGGACCCGGCCACCCAGTTCCTTGCCGGTGCCGCGTACCAGCACGGGGACGGGCGTGTCGACATTTACCGCACCGCGCACGTCGTTGCTGTGGAAGCCGCGGCCCCAATTGGCGTAAAGCTCCAGCCATGGTGCCGGCTGATAGGCCATCGACGCCTTGGGCGAGAGCATCGCGTCGTCGCCGCTGCCGGTACCCAGCGCTGCGCTGACCGCATCCTTCGCGCGGACGGCATAGTGATAAGTGTCGCCGCGCAGGCCGCCCGTCAGCCGCAGGCCGGCGAGCGGGCGCCACGTCGCCTCGCCATAGAGTGCCGCCGACGCCTCCTCCACATGATAGCGGCCGAGCGAGAAAAGGAACTGGCGGTTGGCCGTCCGCGACACGCCGACATCGCCGATATGGTCGTAGCGGTTCTCCGTGCCGATGGCCGCGGTGAGGGTCGGCGTGACGCTCCAGCGCTTTTCGGCCGTGACCCCGGCGATCCAGCGGCGGTCGAACTGGCGGATCTGCGCGCTGTTGCCGTCGGGGTCGGCATAGGTCGGGTTGGAATACATCGCCCAGTCGTAAAATTGCACATAGGCGTTGGCGCGCCATGTCGGCTGCGTCACCGCCAGATTGCCGACGATCCGCGTGGTCGCGCCGCGCGCCGTCGGATCGGGCGAGCAGAAGATGTCGGGACAGGCAGCGGAGCCGATCGCCCGCTCGGGGATCTGCTCGGTCGGGCGCCAGGTCGCGCGATAGGCGTGGAGCGTCGCCTCCAGCTTCCCCTCGCCGGCCGGCACCGCATATTTGGCAAAGCCGCTATAATGGCGTAGCCGCTCAGGCTGCTGCCAGGGTCCGTCATAGCCCTTGGCCTGCGCCACCAGCGTCAGGTCGCCTGCGCCAAGGCCGTGCAGCGTGCCGCCCGCCGCGACCCTGCGCCAGTCGTAGGAGCCGCCCTCCGCCGCAATCCAAGGGCGCGCGAAGCCGTCGATCGTCGTCATATAGGCTGCGCCCGCCAGCGCGAAGTCGCCGCCGTCGGCGCGATAGGGGCCTTTGCGGAAATCCTCCCGCCCGACGGTTTCGGGGATGAGGCCGTTGAGGTCGAGATAACCCTGCCCGTGGCCGTGGCTGCGCAGGTTCATCTGCACGCCGTCGATATAGGTGGTGAAGTCGGACCCATGGTCGAGGTTGAAGCCGCGCAGGAAATATTGATTGGCCTTGCCGCTGCCCGAATGCTGCGCCGCGATCATGCCCGGCACCGCCTCCAGCAGTTCGGCGACGCGCAGCAGCGGGCGGACGAGCAGATCGGCCCCGCCGACGCTCCCCTCGCTCGCGGCATGGGCGAGGCCGATCTTCGCTTCGCCCCGACCGAACACGATGATCGTGTTTGCGCTCGCCTCTGCCTCCTCGGCAGACGGCGCGGGCGCGTCCTGCGCGGCGGCCGTGCTCGTAATGCCCGAGGCAAGGCAGAGCGCTAAAAATGTGCGTATCATGTCTTTTCATTCCCCGGCGTCATGCGACTGCCGGTGGAGGCGCGCCGTCCAGAACGACAGCCGGCGCGCGCCGACGGCCGGACGCCATCAGCGGCCGCCCACGCGAACCGGAGCGGCCCCCACCGCTCGTTCGTCGCTCAGACGGAATTCACCGTGCCGCGGCCATCCCCTGGACCCAGGCATGAGCGACCAGACGCCGGCAGGTTTCCTGGCTTGCGGGTCATCGCTCGAGGCATGGCCTTCCCAGGCCTCGCAGGATTTAGCGTCCGGCCCAGTGACTGACCCTCTTCCTTGAAAGGATCGATATGCGTCTCGCTCACCGCTTACAGTTGCAGGGACAGCCGGGGATTTGGCGGCGCTCAGGCCCCCTCACCCCATTCCCTTTGAAGCCCCTTTCGGGGCACCGGCGCGATCTTGCGAAACGGCTGGTAAGCCGTTTCGCAGCCGTTCTTAGGCGGTGCGGCAGCGGATGGGAAGACCCAATCTGATCAGGCGCCGGGTACGCCCAGCAGCCGCGCCTCGTCCGCGATGCGCGCCGCCTGGGCAGGGTTTGCGGTGCGTGCGGCCTGATAAGCAGCGCTCGCCTTTGCCGTTTCGCCCAGCGTCATGCGGCTGCGCATCAGCATGATCCAGCCGTCGACATTGGCGGGATTGGCCTTGAGCTTGGCCTCCAGACCCGAAACCATCCCCTCTATCATCGCGTCCTGCTGGCCCTTGGGCAGTTGCGAGGCGGCCTGCATCTGCTCGCGCGAGGGTCCGGGGATCGCCGCCGTCGCGACCGATCCCATGGCGGGATGCGGCGCGGTGGGCTTCACGGCCGCCAGCCGCTGCTTGACTTCGATATCGTTGATCCTGCCCACCTGCTCGATCGTGCGGCGCAGGTCCGCTTCCCATGGAGCGCCGGGCGGCGTGTCGGCGAGCAGCGCAAGCCAGTCGCCGATCGCGCCTTCATGATCCTTCGCCAGATCCTTGCGGACAGCGAGGAAATAGCGGGCCCGCGGTTCCTTCGGGTCCAGCCGGATCGCGCGGTCGAAGGCGTCGGATGCTTCCTTCGGCATCGGGTCATGCTCGCTCGCCATCACGACCGCTTCGCCGAGCGATGACCAGAAGGTCGCGTTGCCCGGCACCAGCTTCGTCGCTCGGCGATAGGCGCGCACCGCGTCGGCGTGACGCCCGCTCTCGAAATAGGCCCAGCCGAGCGTCTGCCACCCTTCCGCATCATTGGGGTTGGCGCCCACTCGGTCCTGAAGCGCGCGAATGGCCGCTTCCGGGTCAGAGGCCTGCGCGAGCGGCGGCACGGGCGAGGCAGCGGCCGGATCGCCCGCCTCGGACGGCTTTTGCATGACATTATAGCCGATCGATACCGCCGCGATCCCGACAGCCCCCATCAGCAGGATGCGCCCCGTGCCCCAACTCACTTTCGATCGGCTCCCTTTAACCCAAGTGCCGTCTAGCGCAGCGCGACGGAAATGATAAGAGGGTCCGGGGCTTAGCCCCTCGGTACCCGTCGACAAGTGGAAAAGTCAGGGGCTGAGGGGCGTAAACAGGGGGGTTGAAGTGACTGAGCGCGTGCGTATCGCGATCGTCGGATCGGGGCCGGCGGGGCTGAGCGCGGCCGCGCGCGCGGCGCAGCTGGGCCTGTCGCATCTGCTGATCGAGAAGACGGATCACCTCTCCGACACAATCTTCAAATATCAGAAGGGCAAGCATGTGATGGCGACGCCCAGCCAGCTCGTGCTTCGCTCCGACTGCGATTTCGAAGCCGGCAAGCGCGAGGCGATCCTCGGCCGCTGGAACGAACAGGCCGCCGCGCAGGGCATCAACGTCGCCTTTCATGCCGAGGTCAAGGCGATCACCGGCACCGGCGATCCCATTCCCGGCTCCATCCAGAAGATCGTGGAGCGCAAGCGGGACGGCTCCACCGACATCAAGGAAATCCAGCGCCTCGCCCCGCCCTACCGCCTGACGCTGAGCGACGGGCGCGAAGTCATCGCCGACGCCGTCATCATGGCGATCGGCACGCAGGGCAACCCCAACCTGATGCGCGTGCCCGGCGCGGAGCTGCCCCATGTGCAATATCAGCTCGACGATCCGGCCGAATATAATGACGAGCACATCTTCATCGTCGGCACGGGCGACGCGGGCATCGAAAACGCCATGGGCCTCGCCGCCGACGAGGCGCAGGGCAATGTCGTCACCATCCTCAACCGGTCGACCGAGTTCGCCAGCGCCAAACCCGCCAACGTCAAGGGGCTGATGGCCGCCGCCGAGGCAGGGCGGCTCAGCATCATGACCGAATCCACCACCGCGAAGATCGAGCCGGGCTTCATCACCCTCGACAGCCGCGATGGCGAGGTGAAGCTGAAATGCGACCGCATCATCGCGCGCATGGGCTCGGCCCCGCCGCGCGGCTTTGTCGAAAGCTGCGGCATCGAGTTTACCAGCGGCGACCGGCTTGCCTTCCCCAAATTGTCCCCGGTGTTCGAAAGCACGGCGCCCGGCATCTTCGTCATCGGCGCGCTGGCGGGCTATCCGCTGATCAAGCACTGCATGAACCAGGGCTATGACGTCGTTGAATATATCAACGGCAATCGCGACCTGAAGCCCGCCGACGAACCGATCCTGGCCGCCAAGTTCGCGAGCTTGCCCGAGAAGAGGAGCGTTGCGGAATGGCTGGAGTATCTGCGCACCAACGTCTCCATCCTGGAGGGCCTCTCGCCCTTGCAGATGCGCGAGTTCATGCTCGACAGCGAGGTCCGCGCCTATCGCGCCGGTGAGACGATCTTCGAAAAGCATGACGCCGGCTCCTCGCTGTTCGGCATCGCCACGGGGCAGGCGCTGGTGGAGGTCGCGCCGAGGGCCAATGTCCCCATCGCTGCGGGGAGCATCTTCGGCGAAGTCGGGCTTATATCCGGCCGGCGCCGCGGCTCGACCGTGCGCGCGGGCACGGACTCGATCATGGTGGAGGTGTCGCGCAGCGCGGCGCTGAAGCTCATGTCCTCCAATCCGCCGGCCAAGCGCGCCATCACCCGCATCTCGACCGAGCGGCAACTGCTCCAGATGTTCGGCGCGGGCCTCACCCCGGCCGACCTTTCCGAAGTGCTCGACAGCGCCGAAATCCAGACGGTCAAGGCAGGCGAGGCGATCCTCACCGAAGGCGACCTTGGCACCGACATCTATGTCATCCGCGTGGGATCAATGATCGTGGAGAAGAAGATCGGCGGCAAAAACGTCTTTCTCTCCTACCTCCCCGCCGGTTCCTATGTCGGGGAAATGGCGTTGATCGCCGGCGGCCCGCGCACCGCGACGGTGAAGGCGACGGTCAAGTCCGAAGTCATCCGGCTGAACGGCGACGCCTTTGCCAGGCTGATGGCCGCCAAGCCCGCCCTGCTCGAACGCGCCCGCCGCGACATGGCGGCGCGGCAGGACGTCAACGCCTTCATCGAAAGCCGCAAGGACAGCTTCTCCACCGTCGTTGACATGTATTCGGAGACGGCCAAATTCCTGGTCGACAACGGCATCGGCGAAGCGACCGACGTGCTCCTGATCGACGAACATCTCTGCGTCGGCTGCGACAATTGCGAGAAAGCCTGCGCCGACAGTCATGAGGGCCTGTCCCGCCTCGACCGCGAGGCCGGGCGCACCTATGCGCACCTGCACGTCCCCACCAGCTGCCGCCATTGCGAGCATCCGCACTGCATGGCCGACTGCCCGCCCAACGCCATCCATCGGGGGTCCGACGGCGAAGTCTTCATCGACGAGACCTGCATCGGCTGCGGCAATTGTCAGCGCAACTGCCCCTATGGCGTGATTCGCATGGACAGCGTGCCGCCGAAAAAGCCAGGCCTGCTCAGCTGGATGTTCTTTGGGCAAGGCCCCGGCCCCGGCGAGCCGTCGAAGAAATGGCGCTATAAGAACGCCGAGCCGGGTGTCGAAAAGCCGAAGAAGGCGATCAAGTGCGACATGTGCTCGGGCATCGACGGCGGCCCCGCCTGCGTGCGCGCCTGTCCGACGGGGGCCGCGATCCGCGTCTCGCCGGAGGATTTCCTGACCGTGGCCCGGCTTGATGGGCAAGCGAATTAAATGCCTTACTTAGCGCAAAATAAATCTGTCATTCCCGCCGAAGCGGGAATCCATCTCCCGCAAGAAGCGCCAGGGGGAACGGTGGGGAGATGGATCCCCGCCTCCGCGGGGATGACGGTTGAGATGAAAGCGGCGCCCCTCTAATGGCGACCCGCGCTTCCTCTCCCACACGCCGCGCCAAGGGCGAAACCCTGCATGACGGCTTCCTGCGGCATGCCAACTTCCGCTGGCTGAAGATCGCGACCCTGCTCTGCTTTCTCGCCATCGCCAGCTATCTGATGGTCGACATAACGCCGCGCCATAATGGCGGCAGCTGGTACGGTTACACCATGGGGACGATCGGCGTGCTGCTGATCCTCTGGCTGACGCTGCTGGGCCTGCGCAAGCGCGCCATGACGCGCGGCCGATGGTCGTTGAAGGCCTGGACCTCCGCCCATGTCTATCTCGGCCTCAGCCTTATCGTCATCGGCACGCTGCACACCGGCTTCCAACTGGGGTGGAACGTCCACACCCTCGCCTATGCGCTGATGATGCTGGTGATCCTGTCGGGCCTGTTCGGCATCACGGTCTATGCGACATTGCCCACCGCGCTCAGCAACAACCGCGCCGAAATGACGCAGGTGCAGATGCTGGAGGCCGTCCGCGCCATCGACCGCCAGCTGCACGACGCCGCCCAGCCGCTGCCGCAGGGCCAAGCCGCGCTGGTGCGCCAGTCGCTGGGCGACGACCCCTTCGGCGGCGGCCTTATCGCGCGGCTGACCGGCCGCTATCCGCGCTGCGCCACCGCCGCCGCGCAGGCTGCGCTGCGCCACTGGACCGGCGACCATGCCGACACCGGGAAGGAGCCGCTGGAAAAGGTCGATGCCCTGCTCGAACGCAAGCAGGCGATGCTGGCGCGCCTGCGCCGCCACCTGAAGCTCAAGGCGCTGCTGGAAATCTGGCTGACAGTCCATGTGCCGGCGACCTTCGCCCTGCTTGCCGCGCTCACCGCGCATATCGTCAGCGTCTTCTTCTATTGGTGAGCGCCATGCCCTTCATCATCCGCCAGATCAGCCTGACCGCCGACGGCCGCGAGATCGTCCGCGCGGCAACGCTCGCCAAGTCGCAGCTATCGCTCGGCCGCGCATCCACCAGCGACATTCACCTGCCCGACCTGGCGCTGGAACCCGATCACGCGCGGATCGAGCAGATCGACGCGCGCACCATCCGCGTCCGCGCCACCGGCACCCTCGGCTTCGACGTCGATGGCCGCACCACCCGATCGGCCGAGATCGAGACGGTCAAGGGCGCGGAACTGCGCTTCGGGGGACATCGGGTCACCGTCTCGCGCGAGGATGACGCGACCATCCTCACCATCCGCCGGGTCGATGCCGTCTCCCAAGCGTCGGAGGAGAAGGAGGAGAGCGAGGTCTTCTCCCTGCGCGGTCTTGCCCCGCCCAAGCGCCTGACCGCCTGGGGCCTCGTCCTCGCCATCCTGATCGGTTTCCTCGCGGTGCCGATCTACAGCTATGCCAGCCGGCCGACCGACGACACGCGCAACATCTATAGCGTGAAAGGCGATGGGGCCTGGTCCTCCGGCCCGCTCAGCCAGGCGCACCACGCGCTGGAGGGCAAGTGCGAAACCTGCCATCAAAAGGCGTTCGTCTCCGTCCGCGATTCCGCCTGCCAGACCTGTCACAAGGATGTGCATGACCATGCCCCCGCCGCCCGCATCGCCATGGCTCGCGCCGAGCCGGGGATCGGCGGCAAGTTCCTGAACCTCGTCGCCTCCACCTTCGGCAAGCCGCCGCAGGGCGCCTGCGTCGACTGCCACCGCGAGCATGAGGGCGCAGGGCCGATGCAGCCCGCTCCGCAAGCCTTCTGCACCGACTGCCACGGCTCGCTGAAGGACCGGCTCAGGGACACGAAGCTCGTCAATGCGAGCGATTTCGGCAGGGATCACCCGCAATTCTCCGCGCTGGTGCAGCGCATGAACGGGATCCATCCCGATTTCTCGCGCGAGCCGATCGACGGCAGGCTGACCGACGACCGCAACCTCAAATTCCCGCACGACGTTCATCTGGCAAAGACCGGCGGCGTCGCCCGCATGGCGCGGACGCTGAAGGCCCAGGCCGGCTATGGCGACGCGCTGGCCTGCAAGGATTGCCATCGCCCCACAGCCGACGGGGTGCGCTTCCTACCGGTGGACATGGAGCGGGACTGCCAGTCCTGCCACAGCCTGGCGTTCGAGACGATCGGCGGCACCGTCCGCACCCTGCGCCACGGCCAGCCCGATCAGGTCATCGCGGACCTGCGCGCCTATTATCGCTCGACCGGCCCCGCGCGTCCCGTCGCGCTGGGCGGCATGGCGCGGCGACGGCCCGGCGACTATGCGCAGGGGCAGATCTACCACGCCTATTTCGGCGCGGTTGCCGCCCGGCCCTCCCGCGCCGACGACGCCATCCGCGCCGTCTTCTCGAAGGGCGGCGCCTGCTACGATTGCCATGTCGTGACGCCGCCGGGCGTCAACGGCGAAGCAAGCTGGGGCGTGCTGCCGGTCAACCAGCCCAACCGCTACATGACGAAGGGCTGGTTCGATCACCGGGCGCACAGCACGGAGACGTGCGAAAGCTGCCACGCCGCGCCCAAATCGCATGACGCGCGCCAGTTGCTGCTGCCCGGCATCGACAGTTGCCGCACCTGCCATGGCGGCGAGAAGTCGAGCGCCGACGTGCCGTCGGGCTGCGCCATGTGCCACAGCTATCATGCCGGCGACGGGGCGCCGTGGGCGCCTTCCACGCCCGGTGGGAAGAGGGATGAGGCGGACAGGCCGCGCCAGACGGGCCGCCGCCAACTATGAAGGGGGGGGACTTAGGGCCATGCTGATCGCGCAGGTCACGGATATCCATCTGGGCTTCGAGCCCGGCAATCCGGCCGAATTCAACCGCCAGCGGCTCGACCAGGTGCTGCAGGCGCTGATCGACGGGCCGAACCGGCCGGACCTGCTGCTGGCGACAGGCGACCTGACCGAAAATGGCGATGCCGACAGCTATGCGCGGCTGGCCGAAGCGTTCGACCGTTGCCCCTTCCCGGTGTGGCCCTGCATGGGCAATCATGACGACCGGGCGAATTTTTCGGCGCAGTTCCCGCAGGTACCGCAGCAGGACGGCTTCATCCATTATGTGATCCCGCTGCAAGGGCGGCGGATCATCATGCTCGACACGCTGGAGCCGGGTCGCCATGGCGGCGCCTTTTGCGAGGCCCGCGCGGCGTGGCTCAGAGCGCGGCTGGACGAGGATAGCGAAACGCCGACGCTGATCGTCATGCACCATCCACCGGTCGAGGTCGGCATCGAATGGATGAACACCGATCCGCGCGAGCCATGGGTCGAGCGTTTCGCCGCGACCATTGGCACGCGCGCTCAGGTCCAGGCAATCCTTTGCGGCCATATCCACCGCGCCATCGCCGCGCCCTGGAACGGCACGACCGTCGCGATCTGCTCATCGAGCGCGCCGCAACTGGGGCTCGACCTGCGATCGATCGACCCGGAGACACCCGACGGGCGGCCGATGATCATCGCCGACGCTCCCGCTTTCGCGCTGCATCGCTGGACGGAGCAGGGCATCGTCTCGCATTTCGAGACAGCGGGCGATCACACGACGCTCGCGCGGTTCGATGGGGGCATGCAACCCATCGTGAAGATGATCATGGGAGAGCGACCCGACTGACCGCGTCAGGACTGCCCGTTGGCATCGGCCAGCGGGACGGTGACGGCATCCCCCGGATGGTTGCCCTTTAGCGCCCGGATAAGCCGGGCTGTTTCGAGCGGCGCGGCGAAGGATGTCCCGGTTCCGCGCACCGCGCTGCCATCCGCAGCAGTCGTCGGCAACATGACGCCCGGCTGCCAGGCATAATTATAGTCGCGGGGTGCCGGGCCGGGCCGGTTGGTTCCGGCCCAAGCGTGCCCGGTGCCGTCCAGTGCGCCGACCAGCACCGCAGCGGGAAAGGCCTGCCGCGCGGGCGCGAGATTGCCGGGATGATCCAGCCCGTCATTGCCTGCTGCGAGGATGACCTTGATCCCCCGCCGCCCCGCTTCCCGGACGGCCGCGTTGATCCCGGCATCCTGTCCCAGCGCAAGCGAGATGTTGATCGCATCGACCCCTAGCGAGGTTGCCCGCCGGATCGCAGCCGCCACGGGCACGGGATCCGACTGGCAGGGCGGATTAGCGTCCGAAGGGCAGCCGGCGGGGTCATCGATCCGGATGGAGATGATCCGCACGTCGTTCTCGGCCGCGCGAGCGAGGATGGTGGCGACCATCGTGCCGTGATCGTAGCGCGGATGGAAGGCCGGCCGGGCGGGCTTCGCCGCCATGTCGAACTCGGCCACCAGCATCGGCGCGAGTTCAGCCGTTTGCGCGACACCGCTGTCGATGACCGCTACCGTCGGCCGATCGGAAGGAAGTGCCGCCGCAGAACCGCAAGCCATGGCCGCCGCTAGCAGCAGTATCCGGATTTTCAAGTAAGCCCCCGCTTAAATCGTCACCGTAACATATAGTGCGTAACTCAAGTTAGCTCTAATATTCATAGGCGGAACAGGGGTGAACACACCTCGTTTTCCGCGCATCCCCGAATAGAAGGAGCCTAAAATATGTTTGCAAGACTTGCAATAGTCGGCGCGCTGAGCGTCCTGACCGTGAGTGGTGTCGCCATGGCGCAGACCAGCGGAACCACGAGCAGCACGAGCCAGAGCGGAACCACCGGCAGCATGAGCGGCAGCGGTTCGATGGGGAGCGGAACCGGAACCGGCTCGACCGCGACCGGATCGGCCAGCGGTTCCGCGACCGGCTCCACCAGCGCCGATACCGGCACCAGCAGCGCCAGCGGAACCTATGGGTCGGGCCAGACCGACAGTGGCTCGGCTGCCGCCGGCGGCAGCGGATCGACATCGACCGAAACATATGGCGGCGGCACAACCGGAGGGTCGACCGGACCTGCCGTGACAAGGGCAGGCGAACGCGGCTGACGACAGAAAAGGAGGCTGGCTGCCGCTGCACTACGCCACTGGTTCAGCGCAGAAGCGGCGGCCGCCAGCCCTTCATGTCCACATCGTCGCTGACCTTGTAGGGAATGCCTCTCGACGTCAGGAACAGCCGCTCCATCTCGGGGCGGGTGAAGGGCCGAGAGCCCAGCCTGCCGAACACGGCGATCTGCCCCCCTGTCTCGTCCACCGCACGGTCGCGATCGAGGCCCTTGGAGAGCGCCAGCGCCGGCCAGGGCGTCCGTGCCCAGGCGATCAGTTCGGGCTTGGGCGCGGGGGAGAAGCCATAGAAATTGGGCTGGCTCGTCGGGCTGGTGAGTTGGATCACCTTCATCCCGTTCCGCCCGTCCGCGACATAGGCGAAGAGCGAGGCGTTGGTCGTGCCGACGATCACATCCTCCACATCGGTCATCTGACCGCCGAACGTCTCTTTGCTGTAGAGGCTCGGCCGCAGCGGATTGGTGATGTCCACGATCGCGAGGCCCTCCGCCTTGGCCGCGACATAGGCGTAAGTGCGCGCCAGATAGATGCGCCGCGCGTCGATGAGCGGCACGGTTGCGGACGGCACTGCCACCGGATCGGTCAGCTTCGTCACGTCGAACAGCTTCAGCCCTTCGGCATCCGTCACCCACAAATAGCGGAACTGGATCGCACTCGCCCGCGCGTCCTTCAGCGGGCGGACGGCGGCAAGGCGCGGATGCAGCGGGTCGGCAAGGTCCACGACCACCAGCCCGACGTCAGCGGTGATATAGGCGATCTGCCCGGCGAGCTGGATATGCCGCGCGCCGTTCAGCACCCCGTCCGGGTTCCAGGTGACGGCGCGCTTCAGGAAATTGTTGCGAAACTCGCCATCGGCCAGCGTCTCGACATTGACCATGATGAGGCCCTCGACGCTGTCCGTCACCGCCGCATAGCTGTAAATCGGCAGGAAGGGCTGCTCCTGGTTGATCTCCCGCAGTTCCTTCGTATTGCGCAGCGGATTGATTGGCTGGTTGGTCGGCAGCGCCATGCAGGTCGCGTTCTTCGTCGCGACGCCGCTATTCTGACCAAGCTTCGAAAATGGCCCGCTCAAGATCGGCTCGGAAAAGCCCTTGTTGGCGATCGAGGCCACGTCATAGACGCGGAAGCCCCCCTTGCCCTCCGCCACGAACATATATTCGCCGCGCAGTTGCAGGCAGCCGACGCGACCAGCCGTGCCCTTGACGACGTTGCGGAACTCCTCGACCGGCCGGGTTTCACCCGACGCCTTCTTGTCGAAGAAACGCCCGCGCACCCAATTCTTCAGCTCGCGGCCATTCTGCTCGACATGCAGCTTCCAATAGTCGGGATAGGCATATTTCTGGAGATAGCTGCCGATCACCGCCTGCGGCTCGTCCCATTCGGTGACGCGGATCGCCTCTAACCCGCCCTCCAGACCGGTCCAGGCGTTCAAGCCCACGAAGTTCACGAAATTCGTACCGAGCAACAACAGCTGCGACATGATCGCGTTATTATCGTCCTTCGCGGACAGGTGGCAGTCCGAACAGGTCTTCGTCTCCGTCCTGCGCACGGTGTGCGGGAAGTGCGGCGCGAAAGCTTGTGACGAGAAACCGATGCCGGAAATCGGCGGCTGCTGGATATAGATGCGTTCGCGATTGATATTGGTGGAAGACAGGACCAGCGCGGAGGTCGAGCGAACCGGGGCCGTCTCATTCCCCTTGGTCGTCATATGCTTGCCGAGCTGGAACATCTCGTCGCGGGCGACCTGCGGATTGTAGGTCGCGAAGTTGCGCGTCTCCTCCCCGTCATAATGGTGGAGCGAGGTTTTCCAGTTCGCCTCGATCGGCAGGTGGCACCCGCCGCAGCTGGTGGTCCAGCTGAGATGGCAGGTGAAGCATGCCATATTGTCATCGCCATGCGCCCGGTCCGACTTGGCGACGCCCGGGCCAAAGGCGAAGCTGCCGTCCTCGGCGCCCGACCGGCTCATCAGCTTCGCGCGGGCGGCCTTGGCGTTGAAGTGCGGATTGGTGGCATCCACTGAGTCCTTGACCAGGCTCACTTCCCACTCAAGGTTTGGATCGACGATCGACCTCTGGATCAGCCTGCGCCGGCCGCCTGCGTCATAAAACCATTCGAACCGCCGCTCGCCATCTGGATTGCGCAGCAGCGCCAAATTGGTGCCTTTGGGCGGCGCGGCGGGGCCGGACGTCAGCAGCGTAGGGTAAGCGTCGGCGGTGCCGTGGCAATCCTTGCACCCGATCTCGATCGCGTTCGCCACCTCGCCATAGATGAAGCCATTGCCGTGGCTGTCCTGCGCGAAATGGCAGTCGGCGCATTGCAGGCCCTTTTCGGCGTGGATGTCCATGAGGTGGACCGACTTGCCCGGATTGACGCCGGGCTGGACGAACTTGCCCTCGCCCTTCTTCCGCCATTTCTCCGGATCGTCGTTCGCGACGATCTTGCCGTCCGCGTCGAGCAGATTGCCCTCGCGGTCGCGCTTGAACACGCCGCGGAAGTTCCAGCCATGGCCGTGATAGTCGGCGAACTGCGTGTCCTTGGCCTTGTCGTTGAGGTCATAGACATTGCGCAGGAAGTCGAGGTCCGCCCATTTGCCGCGCGGCCCCGCCCCTTCCGGGTTGCGCTCCAGCGTCTGGTGCACCTGCGCCGCGGTGGGGTATTTCTGCTTCTCCGGCCACATGAGCGCCGCGTCGGACTCATAGTCCCACATGGTGTAGCCAAGATAGCTGTTCAGGAAGATATTGGGCTGGTGCATGTGGCAATTCATGCACTGCGCCGTCGGGATTGCGCGGGTGAAGGCGTGGCGGATCGGGTGGCCGCTTTCCTTGACCGCCGCGATCGGGTGATCGGGCGTCTCGTCATGGGCGCCCTTCAGCGCGCCATGCTCCATCTTCGCCGCGATCGTGGGATCGACCGTCGCGCTCTGACCGTCGCGGCCATAAGGAGCGTAGGTCAGGCTGTGGCGCGGCTCGCGGTCGTTGGCATAGACTACATGGCAGCCCGAACAGCCCGAATGGCGATAATCGCCCGGCTGGTCGTTGGTGCCCATGAACCACATATAAGGGTCGTTGAGGCGTGTCTTGTGCAGGTTCAGTACGGGGATCGCGACGCGCAGGCCGGTGCCGGGGCCGCGGCTCGACTGTTTGAGATCGGGCCGGCCCGGCTCCTCCAGCCGCTGGATCGATCCGGTGGGATTGGGCAGCCCGATCTCCGGGAACTGGGTTGCGATATTGCGGCCGCCGCGCTCGAACACGCGGAAAATGTCGCCCGGCGGCGTCACCTGCCAGTTGGGCAGCGGATAGAGTTCGGCGAGCGCGCCGCGCGCCTCCTGCTCCGCCGTCAAGGTACCCGGAGGCGATCCGGGTGAGACGATTTTCGCAGGCTTGCCATCCTTGGTATAAGCCTCGCCGAAAATGTAATTCTTGTACGGCACGATCCCGTTATTATAGGCCGCGCCGCCCCATAGCATCGCGCCCGACGCCATCAGCGACCGCTCGGCCGCCTCGATCGTCTGCATGTGACAGGAGCCGCAAGCCTCCCGCGCGACGCGATAGTCGCTGGGGTTGACGAAGCGCACGAACTCCGGCGCTTCGCGGTTGAGCAGCGTATAGGTGCGCTTCGGGTTGGCGGATGAGGGATAATGCCAGCTGCCCGGATAGCGCGGCAGCACATGCGCCTTGTCGCGCGCGGCGACATAGGCGGGGTCGTCGAAGCCGTGCGCCGGATCGCCGCGCACCGTTGCATCGCCGCCATGGCAATCGACGCAGCCCAGCATCACCGCCGGAGTGGCGTGCATCGACGGCTCGTCGGTCTTGGCGTGGCAGCTGAAACAACCCTCCGATTTCGCTGCGACCTGCTCGGCGGTCTGGCTCATCGGGGCGGGGGGCGTGACGGCATAGTGCCGCTCAACCGGCTTTTCGGCGTCGGAGGCGTGGAGGATGGCGACGGGGAGCAGCAAGATTGCCGTCAACATCAACACCGTCGTTCCCGCTAAGGCGGGGATCCATCCCCCACCCCATCCCCAGCCGCGAGGCCGAGAGATGGATTCCCGCTTCCGCAAGAATGACGATAAGAGGGAGCAAAGGCGGGACATCAATAGCTCAGGATCAGATTGCCGAGCACGGAATAATAATTCCGGTTGCGCTCGCTATTGGAGAAAAGGTCGCGGAAGCCGGAACCCGGCAGCAGGGTCGCGCCAGACAGGCGCAGCACGATATTCTGCGTCGCATGCGGCCGCCAGATTGCGGCGGTGGACAGGTCCCAGCCGATCGACTTCGGAATACTTCCCTCGTTCCGCAATGCCTGCAGGGTGGCGGTATTCTGGAACCAGAGATGGTTCGCGTTGGCCGACAACCGCAGTTCGGGCAGCAGATCGAAATCGGCGCCAGCCCCCAGCAGCATCGTGCCCGGATTGTTGAAGTTCGACTGGCCCTGCTCTTTCGAGGATCGCAGCGAGTTCAATATGCCGTTGCGGCCGTTGATGCCGATGACACGCCCGCCACCCGCGAAGGGGATGGTTTGCCTGATCCAGTAGCTGGTGTCGGCGCCCGCGAAGATGGGATTTTCGAAGATCGCGTCAAAGCCGTTCTCGCGATCGTCATAAGGATCGCCGTCGCCGCTGGCATAGAGGCCCGAGAGGCGGAAGCGCATCCAATCCTTGTCGATGCTCGCCTCCGCCGCCGCGAAGAAAGCGCGAATTTGCGCCGGCCGGGAGGTGAAGAAGCTGTTCCTGTCTTCACCGAGCGCGCCGTACGCCGACGCCGTCAGGTTGAGCCGCCCAATCCGCCCGTCGGCATTATAGCCGAGATAGACCACGTCATAATCGCGCCCGCGCAGGTCGCCGAGCAGCGCCGGGCGGACCGGGAAGCCGTTGTCATCGACCTCGATCCGGCCGGCTTCGCGATTCATGTTATAGACGGCGGTGATCTGGCTGGTGAGGCCGGGAATCAGGAAATCCTGCCGATAAAGGTTGGCAAGGAACACCCAGTCCCGACGCGGCGACTGGGCGATGCTGTTGAGGCCGCTGTTGGTATCCTTTTCCAACCGCCAGAACGCCGCGATATTGAACTGGAAGCGGTTATTGTCGCGATTGCCGAACAGGCGGATGCCGAGTTGCTGGTCGTTGAACAAGAAGCCGCGAAAGTCGGACTGAAAGGGCTGGATGCCGACACGGAGCGAGCGGAAATCGTAGCGGTCCGACGTGTTGGCGAGGTGGTAATCGACGAACAGCTCCTGCACGCCCAGGAAATGGTCGGTGCGGTGCGAGGGCTTCGACGGCTGAACGAACAGCACCCGCCGTTCGGGCACATTCACATGATTGACGTTGAGCGCCAGCGTCAGCCGATATTCGATCTCCGGCGGCTTGAACGCGGTCGACCCCTTGATCAGGGCGACTCCGCCGATGAAGGTCTGGCTCAGCACATAGCTCGCATCCTTGCCGAAGACGTCGATGCTGCCGGGCCGCTCGGTCGTCTGCACGCCGACCTGGATCGGAAAGGTGCGCGGCTCGATCACCGTGTCGCTCACCGCATTGGCGACGAAGAACCAGTCCTCACCCTTGATCGGCAGCCACTTCACCTTCTCGCGGTCGATCGGCCGGTCGCCCTTCAGCGTGTTCTGCCCGTAGGGATCGAACCAGCGTTCCTTCACCACGCCAAGGCTCTCGATCAGCCGCCAGCGGTCGGGAATCGGCACCTGATCGGTCGGGAAAGCCTCGGGCGGGGGTGCGCGCACCGCGCCCTTATTGTCTTGGCGGACCGCTTCGGGCAGCGGGGCTTCATAGCCGGGGCGTCGGCGTCCCTCGATTGACTGCTGATCCGCATCCAGCATCTCCTGCCAGTTTTCGGGCGGTGGGGGCGGCACAGGCTCGCCCGGCTGCGCCAGCGCGAACAGCGGCAGAAGAGTGGCCATCGCCATGGCTACAGGCCCTGACAGACATTTTGCGACGCGCTGTCGAGGAACGGCGCGAAGGGGCAGCTGACATAGCGCAGGCGCACCGATGCGTTGCCGAGGCCCACGACGATCTGGTCCGCCCGGATCGCCGCTGGGGCGTTACCGATGCCGCCGCCGCGCTGCCCGCCACGATGCGTGCCAAGGAAGCTGATCATGTCGTCCTGATCGATGCCGTCGCCCGACACACCGATCGCACCCACCAGGATATTGCCGCGATAGATGGGAACCGAGCCGGGGAAGATCTGGATGCCGTTCTGGATGCGGTTGCCTGCGCCTATACCAGCGATGGCCGAGCAACGCTGCGGCGTGTCGGTCGCGCTGGCGCCGGCCACGAAGCCGAGATGCCCGGCGAGGTCGCCCACCACCAGCGCCGACTGCAAGCCGGTGGAAAAGGCGTTGAACTGCGCGATCGGGCGGGAGAAGGGACCGTTGGGGCGCCCCACCTCGCCATCGGGAAAATAGGGGCGCGACAGATTGCCGTTCGCCCGGTCGGTGAAGGCGTGCGTCCCCGTCAGCGCAGAGGGGTCGTTGAGGAAGGTCCGCGCCCTGCCTACGAAGGCGGCGACGTCGGCGCTGCTGCTGCCGAGCAGGTCGCCCGCCGCATGGCTGCCGGAGAAGAAGGCAGCGGTGCGCGCCTTTTGCAGACTGACGTCCGTGCCGAAGATGGGCGCGTCGGGCGAACGGACGATGCCGAGCGGCGCGCCGCGCGTATCGACGACGCTGATCGTCACCTGCGCGCGGCTGTCGAGCGGCTGGCGGATCTGCGCGCGCGCCCGGCTCATGATGGAGAAGGCCTCCTCCAGCACGGCGGTCACTTCGGCGGCCGTCAGAGGCTGCACGACATCGCCGGCATCCGTCGCGGAGCGGATCGGGAAGCGGTTATTGCCCGCTCCATCGGACAGCACGAAGGCGTCGCGGTTGGAAAATTCCGCTGTTCGGGCCGGGCGCACGCCCGAAGCTTCGCTGCCATAGACCGCACCTGCCAGCACCGCCGGCGCGGGATCGCCATAATAGCCGCGCACCGCCACCAGCGCGCCTGCGCTGCCGTTGAGTGCGGCGAAGCTCGCCGTGCCGCTCGCCCGCAGGCGGGCATAGGCAGCATCCGAATAGCGCAGCGACGTGCCGTCAACGAAGATGCGGTTCGCGCGCACGCTGTCAGGCGCTTCGAAGCCGAGCGTGCCGGCGAGCGCGATATATTCCTCGGCATCATCGTCCGTATCGGTCACGTCGGGGTCGGAGCCATAGACGCCGTCCGCCATCACGCCGACGCCGCCCACGACCACGCCATTTTTGTAGAGCGGGAATCCGCCAGGATCGGCAGCCAGCCCCAAGGGCGAGCGCTTCGGCCCGATCATCGCCTGCGCGCCGGAAGAAACATAGCGGGCCGAGAGATCCGAACAGGGCAGCTGGCTGAACTGCACGCCGAACAGCGGGCCACTCTCCAGACCGACGCTATTGGGCGCGGGCGGGAAATGTTCCTGCACGATCATGCTCGCCGTGCGGGTGGAAAAGGCGTTGCCGCCGCTCGACAGATAGGCGCCGGTGATCGCCTTGGCGATGGCGCCCGCCTCGGCCGGGACGGTCAGATTCTGGGCGTCCATGTTGACGCCGTTGGGCGCGGCACTGGTGGTCGCGGTCGCTCGCGCGCCGTTCATGCGGAACACCGTTAGCACATTGCCAACGCGGTCGGTGACGGCGATCACGGCGGGCAGACTGCGCGCCTGCGCCTCCGCCGCCGCATGGGCGACGACCGTCTCGACATCGGCGATGCTGAGCGATTCCTGCGCCGGAACCGCATAGAGGCTGGTCGGCGTCGGGGTTGGCGTGGGCGCCGGGGAGCCGCTACTGCCACCGCCGCCGCTGCCGCCACCGCCGCCACAGGAGGCCAACATCAGCGCCGACGCCGCCGCTAGCGTGCTCAGCCTGTGCCGCAGGCCCCTCACCGCAAGGCTCCGATGCTGCGCGCCGCGCCGCCCAGGGCCGCACGGAAGGCGGCGGGTTGATAACCGTTTGGTTCTTTGACTGCCGCATAGGCGCGGTTCACATCGGCCCGGATGCCCGCCGCAGCACCCACGGTGACGCGGCCGGACTTCACCATGGCGTTCAGCAGCGTGTCGACCGCCATGACCGCCTGCACCGACCCCTCATAGTCCGTGAAGCGCGGCGCAATCGCACCGCCAGCAATCTCGCGCACAATGGCGAAGGCCATGTCGCCATCGGTCCGCGCGCCGGCAAAGGCGTTCGCCAGCGCGCCCGCGCTTTGCGCCAGCCTTCCCGATGCCGCGACTGCCGCCCGCCGGTCGGCTGCGATGGCCGCGTGAAAGGCCTTGCTGTCCGCGTCGAAGCGGCCCGCAGCTCCGGGCGCGATCACCCGCGCGGCTGCCGAGAGCATGATCATATTCTCATCGTTGAAGGGCGGCATGCCCGCCGGGATGGGCCGGCCCGGATTGGCCTCCCACGTCTTGCTCCGTTCCGCCTGGTCGTAGATGCGGCGGTGGCAGCTCTGGCAATCGAAGAAATAGAATTCGGGGAATGTGCCCTCGCTTCCCTTCGCGCCGGCATAGAGGGTCAGCGCCCGCTCCACCGCCATCGCCTGGCCCACGGCCCAGAATTTCAGGCTGTCGGTACGGCCCTTGCGCCGGGCATAGTCGGCATCCTCGTCATGATGCGCCTGCATGGACGAAAACAGGTCGAGTTCGAAGCTGATGCGGGGATGCCCCGCCGCCATGATGCGATGATCGACGAACTGGCCCGGCCGATCGCTGCCGAAATGGCAATCGAGACAGACGGAAGCCCGCACCTGCGGCCGGTCGAGCGGGATCATGCCCGCCGCGACATTGGCCGCATGGCTGGCGCCCACCGCATAATGGCTGGCGATCCAGCCGCTCGCCGGGCCGTGGCACGCCTCGCAGCCGACGCCGTCCTGGGCAAGGAAGCGTGCGCCCCGTTCCGCCGCCGGGGTCGAATGGCAGCCGAGGCAAGCAGGCGCGCTCGCCGGATCACCAAGGCCCAGCGTCGCCGCGATCTGGCGACCGCGCGTGCCGCTCAGCACGGCGAAGGCCCTGCTGTGTGCGCCGCCGGGGGTGGACGGCTCCTGCCAGCGCATCAGCTCATCCTGGCGGACGATCTTGCCGTCCCCTTCCATCCGGCCGTGGCAGGTGGATCCGGCGCAGGAGGCAACGCCGCTATAGGCGCGGCTTGCGGGCGCGGCATCGGCCGGGTTGCCGCCGCTGCCGGGCAGGCCGCACAGGAGCAGGATGAGCAGGACCATCGCGCCCAGCACAATGCCGGCCGCCGCCTTGCCCATCGGATGGAGGCTGAGCCCCCGCAATTTTCCAAGCCCCCGTGTCATTGCCCCCCGCGTGACCCGCGCTGCCTCTCTACGGCCTCGACCCGCCGTTGCAATCCCGTTTCGCCTTATTCCAGCGCATTATTGCGCGCTGCCGCATTCCGGTTCATCCGGCCCGCCGCAGCGCCGTTCCCACAAATCCTCATTGCCGGCGCCCGTCACCGGCTCATCGATCAGCGGCGGATAGCCCTGCGCCACGATGTCGCGCAGTTCGATCAGCGAGAGCGAGAAGATGCGGCTGACCGACACGGACGGGTCGAGCAGCCCTTCCCACGTGTCGCGGCTGTCGAACGAAACGGTCGAACAAAGGGCGGGACTGGCGATCAGGCAGCCGTTGATCTTCGATCCGACCGCATATCCGCTCACCTGTCCGCCGGGCACGCCGTTGATGGAAATGAGCGGGATCGCCGCCTTGCCAGTGACGAACGCGGCAGCCGCGCCCAGCAGCTGGCCGTTGATCGCGATCTGCGTCGCGGCGCCCTGCGTGGAGATCAGCACATTCCCGGCGGTGAAGCCGCGCCGGTCGGCCAGCGCGTCTGTCAGGCCGCTATTCTGGATGAACAGCCCCTCCGTCACGAATGCCTGGATGGTGCCCGCCCGCAACAGGCCGCCATCGCTGACGACGCCGTCATTCTGCGCGAGACGCAGGTCGCGTGCCACCAGGGAGGAGGTAGCGTTCACGTCGGCGATCGCATCCAAGGTCGCGGCGATCACCGTCGGGCTGTCCAACGTCAGGAGCCCCGCCAGCGCGCCATTGCCGTCGGTCAGCTCGACAAGGCCCGCACCTGAGATGACCTCTATGGCCTCGCCCGCCGAAAGCGTGGCGCCGCCCTGCCCTGTGCGGCCTGTGAGCCGGAGCGCACCTTCGACACGCAGCCGTCCGCTCGTCGAGAGCGACAGGGTGCCGCCGCCCGCCAGCGCCGTCCCGAGCGTCAGGTCGCGGACGATCAGGTCCGGCGTGCCGGCGATGCCCTGCCGGGGTGCCTGCAGGGCGATGTTGGCCGCCGCCACGCGGGCGATCTCCGCCGCTGACAGGCTATAGGCGCCAGCCACGTCGCCGCCGCCGAGATAGGCCGGCTGGCCGCTGTTGATGGATTGGAAGGCGATGCTGCTGGTCCCGGTCAAGGTGCCGATGGACGCGCTGTTCGCAATGGCGACGTCGCCGGAGCGAAGCGTAATCGCCCCTGCGCGGATCGCGCCCGACAGGCTGAGCAGCCCGCCCGCGCCCAGCACGATATCTCCGCTCCGCGACGTGACGGCTCCGAACCCCGCCGCGCCGGCTGCCGTTGCATTGAGTGCTCCCACGGCATCGAGGGCAGTAGCGTCGACGGTCGTTCCACCCAACGTCATCGCGCCGCCGGCCAACGCCGTGCCGACAGTCAGCGTGCCGGTTGCGGTCGCATTGAGGGCTCCGGCAACATTCAGAGCGGCAGCGTCGATCGTCGCTCCACCCAACGTCATGGAGCCGGCTGCCGAGGCTGCCACGACTCTCAGCGCGCCGGCAGCGTTCAGTTGCAACGGCCCTGCTGTCGCATCGGCCTGCGCGATGGTCATAGCGCCGCTCGATCCCAGCGCGATGCTGGCGCCAGAGGCGCGGATCGCACCGGCCGAGAGGATGTCGTTGCCCGTTAGGCTACCCGCGCCCGCAGCGAGCAGCGTCGTGCCGCCGGCAACCAGCCGTTGCAGAGCGATCCCCTGCCCGGCCAGCGCGACGTTACCGCCCGCCGTCGCATCGCCGATGCTCAGCGCGCCTGCGCCTGCATCGACGGCGAGGTCACCCGTCATCACCGCGTTGCCGATCGTGACGCCGTTCGCAGCCGTCAGTTGCTGCCTATCGGCAGTAAGCGTGCCAATCGCGATCGTGGCAGCGGATAGCGTACCGCTGCCCGCACCGATGCCAAGCGCGCCCGTGACGGTAAAATCGCCGCCTAGGGCGATTCCTCCTGCGCCCAGCGCATTGCCGCTCGCATCCGCCTGATCGAGCAGGCCGCCGGAGAGGAGAGTGGCCAGGAGGATATCCGCACCGGGATCGACGCCGATCGCCGCCGAATCCCCTGCCTGAACCGTCGCGCCCGCGCCCAGCAGGCTACCCCGCATGAACAGCCGCAGGTCGCCGCCCGCATCCAGCAGGGTGCCGCTGCCCAGGGTGAGATCGCCTCCGGGACTTAGCAGCGTCAGCCGGTCGGCAGCGCGCAGACCGCCGCCCAGGATGCTGATCCGTCCCGGCGTGCTGAGATGAATACTGTCACCGGACAGGCTGTAGCTGCCAGCAGGGCGCGCGCTGTGGCTGAGCGTGATGCCCGTCGCGGAATAGCCGCTGAGCGCGCCGCTCGCCGCCAGTCCGCCGCTGCCTCCAAAGCTGAAGGACAGCGGCCCGTCGCTGGTGAACATTGCGCTGCCGCCGATGCGGACCGGGTTTGTAGCGCTGACCGCGATGCCGGAGAAGCCCGGCACCGCGGCGCCCAGACTTTGCAGCGTCACCGCGCCCGTAACGTTCAGGCCGCCATTAAGCGCGCTGGACACGTCCGCGAAGGAAATCTGGCCGCCGGTCGCACCATTGGCGCTCATGAACAGGCTGGCGAGCTGACGCCGGGCGCCGGGCACCAGGGTGCCGCTGTCGCCATTGATGAAGCTCGCGGCGCCGCCGCTGCTTTGACCGGAGATGCCGCCCGGCGCACCGCCGAGACCAGCAATGCCATTCGCCAGAATTGCCAGGTCGCCCAGCGCATAGTCGCCGTTGGCCGCGTCGAACAAGGCCTGCCCGCCGCTGCCGTCACCGCCTGCGCCCGCCGCGCCGGCACCCGCGCCGTCCGCGCCCAGCCCGCCCCGACCATTGGCGCTGATCGTGTAGCCTGGCGGCTGGGTGAGGCTGCCGCCAAGCGTCAGCCGTCCATCGCTGATCCGCAACGTCGCCGATCCCGCGCTGCCGTCGCCACCTGCGCCGCCTGCTCCGCCGATGGAACCCGCCGTCCCGGCCGACCCCGCGCCGCCGGTCGCGTCGCCGCTGATCCGCAGCACATTGCCGGTCACCGCAGTTGCGCCCGAGCCGATGGCGAAGAGCGCCGCACCGCCCAGCGCATCGCCGCCATCCGCTCCCGCCAGATCAGTGCCGCCATTGAGGCCGCTGCCGCCGCCAGCGCCGCCCAGCGCCTCTGCGAAAACGGATAGATTGCCGGCCTCAAGCTGGGTGGAACTGCCCGCGAGTGCCAGCCTTGCCGATCCGCCATAGGCATCACCGCCGCGGCCGCCGCTGCCGCCATAGCCCGCGCCGCCTGCCCCACCGACGCCGGAAGCGGTCACCCGCAGGATGCCGCTGACGTCCGTGGTGCCGAAATCGATGTCGAGCGAAGCAACACCTCCCGTGCCCGCGCCGCCCGCTGCGCCGGTTGCGCCGCCGCCGCCTGCGCTGCCGATGCCGTCCGCGCTGACGATCAGGTCGGTGAAACTGGGATCGACGTCGATCCCCAACGCCGCCGTGCCGCCCAGGCCCGCTCCGCCAGCGCCTCCCGCGCCCGTTCCATAGATGAAGATCGGATTGCTGTTGCTGTCTTCAGAACCAAAGCCATTCCGCCCGGCTTGCCCGCCTTGGCCGGCAGCAGTGACCGTGACGGACCCGATCGCATGGCCTTCGCTCAAATAAGAGAAACGCGCCATCCCGCCGGTGCCGCTTCCTCCCACGCCAGCCGCGCCGTCGCTGCCATTATCTCCGCCAGCGCCGCCAGTCGCCTCCGCAGACAGGACAAGCGAAGGCGTCGTCAGTGAGCCGCCAGCCAGCGTCACGATCGCGGTGCCACCCGTTGCCCCACCGCCCGCGCCGGACGCGAAATTGCCCGAGATATCGATGGTGGACGTGGAACCGCCGTCTCCGCCTCGGCCGAACGCGCTGATTTCGACGCCCCCGCTGACCAGCAGAGCGCCCGTACTGCCCGCGCTCGTGATCAGTTGCGCCGTGCCGCCAAAGCCGCTGCCGCCGTCGACGGCCGAGGCATTATATGTGCTGCCGCCCAGACCGCCGCTGCCGCCGGCCTCGACCGCGAGCGTGGTGAGATTGAGTGTGCCACCGCGCGACTCCAATGTGGCCGAACCGCCGCGACCGACGCCTGCGATCGAGGATATCTGGCTGATGTCGTAGGCAGCCGCGGCCACCCCTCCGCTGCCATTGGCGATCAGGCTGAGGGCGCCGATGGTGGCGCTGCCGCCGGTGATCAGGAAGTTGCTGGTGCCGCCCTGGCCTGTTCCGGCTTGATAGGGAGCGAGGACAACCGAACATTCGACGCAGTTCGTATCGGATGAGCCGCCGATGCCGGCCGTGTCAGCATCGACCCGGCTCGCCGTGAAGCTGCCGCCGGCGACGGTGACGTTCACGATGCCGCCGGTGCCCGTGCCGCCATCGCCCGAGTTGAAATACGGTCCTTCGACCAAATCCATCCACCCGCCCGTAGCGGACGCGTGAAGATTGCCGAAGTTCATAACGGCGGAGCCCGCGCGGCTCTCGACCGTCACACTGCCGCCAGTCGCGTCTCCTTCCCGCGCGCCGTCGGAGCTTCCGCCGATGCCGCCTGCGAAAAGCTCGAACGCGCCGGGCAGCGTAAAATCGCCGTCGGTGGCGTAGAGCAACACCGATCCGCCTGTGCCGCTGGCGCCCTGCACGCCATAGCCGCCATGGCCTTCGGCGCGCACTTCACAACGCGCATTGGCGCATCCGGTCACGCTGAAGCTGCCGCGCGCGCCGCCTTCCGCGCGGGAATAGAGTGTGACGCCGCCGCCGGTTGCGCTGCCCGACAGGCTCGAGCCGGAGCCGCCCCTGGCTGTGACATCAGCGGACAGAGCGCCGAAATTCAGGGTGCCGCCCGCAGCGCCGATGGTGATGGAGCCGCCGGTAGCGCTGCCGCCCTGGTCGCTGCCAAACCCGCCATCAGCTCGCGCATCGGCGCTGAGGCTTGCCGCGCCAATGCGCCCGCCTGTGGCGACGACATTGATCGTGCCGCCTCTGGTATCCGCTCCGACCAATGGAGGCGTGGTCAGGCCGCTATATCCAAAGGCATCGGCGTCGAGCGACAGTGCGCCCGCGACGGTGATTTGCCCGTCTGTGGCCGGCGCGCCGCTGCCGCCGAAGGTCAGCAGATCGATCTGGCCGCCGACCGGGCTCGCGTCGGCAGTCAGGTCCATGGACCCGGCTGCGAGGATCGAAGCGGTCGCATCGGCGCGCAGCAGGATGCTGCGCCCGGCGGTCAGGTTGACGTCGCCGAGGAACGACGCCTGCGTGCCCGCTGCCGGGCGGACGACGATGTCGCCCGTCGCCGCGCCGGTCAGGGGATTGCGCCAGTTGCTGCCCTCGATGGTAAAGCCGCTGCTGCCGGTAGCAGTCGCGTTGGGCATGGTGCCGATTCCGCCGCCCGCCACATCATAGCCGGCCGAGAGCACCACCGTGCCCCCTTGCGCCGCTACGGCCGACGCCGGGGTATAGCCGATGTCGCCGGACAGCAGCATCGTGAGCGCGTTGTTCTTCGGAACGGCCACCATGTACACCCGCTGCGCATCGCTGGTGCCGGTGGGCGCTGTCGTCGTGCCGCTGTGCAGCACGCCGTTGGCGTCCGTCGTACCGGCGGTGATGGCGATGTCAAACAGGCCGCCATTGATCCGAATATCGGCGGCTTCTGCGCCGACATAGGCAGTGGACCCGTTGACGGTAACCGTGCCGCCCTGCACCACGCGCGGGGCGACCAGCGCGACATAGCTGCCTGTATTGAGCGCGTTGATCTGCGCGCCTGCACGCACTTCAACGGATGACGTGCTGCCCGCCGGACCGGCAAAACGGATCTGGTTGGGGTCGATACCGTTGCTGGTGTCGATCGCGTTGGTCGTGAGCAGCAGCGAGCCGACGTTGAAGACGCTGTTGGCCCCGGCGATGATTCCGCCGGGTGAGTAGAACCAGACTGACCCGCCGGTCGTGGGCGAACTGACGCCGATCTCGCTCTGCACCGTGCCGTTGAGGGCGATCGCGCGCGACACAGGCAAGCCGTTGCCGTCCAACGGGATGATGCGATTGAGGACGGTAAAATCGCCCAAGCTGTTGAACGTGGCGACATTGTTCCTGGGCAGGAAATCGATCGATCCGGCGCTGGCTGGACCCTGATCATCTGGTGTCCAGTCGATGACGGCGGATGAATCGACGAAGATCGACTCCGTTCCCGCCGTCGCCCCCGGCGATATCGACGCGTCGCCCGACACCACCGTTCCCGTGCCCTGAAACGCCTTGTTCACCTGCGCCACGCCCGCGCCGCAGCCGACGGCAAGCGCCACCGCGCTGGAACGGCTGAGCAGGGTCCAAAGCCACGGTGCCTTGTGCTTCATCGTCATCACCGCCTCCACGGCAGGATTTGGGTGGTGAGGGAAAAGAGCAGCCGGGTGTCGCCGCGCTCCGTCTGGAAACCGGCGCGGCGCAGCGGTGTCGCCAGCGTGACGTCCAGCCGCGCATGGTTGGACCAGGTGGCGCGCACGCCGCCGCCCGCCGAATAAAGCTTCATCGGATCGAGGCCGGCGAAGTTGGCGCTTTGATGCCACATCCATGCCGCGTCGAAGAAGGCGAAGGGCTGGAGCGCGATGGAGCCCGGCCCTTTCGGCGTGATCCGCCCATAGCGTATCTCCGCCGCGACCCCGACGCCGCTGTCGCCGGTCAGCACGCCAGGGTCATAGCCGCGCCCGACCGTGTAATTGCCTGCACTCATCTGCTCATAGGAGAGCAGCACGTCCGGGCTATATTGCGCGCGCGGCGCGAGGGCGAGGGTCAGCCTCGGCACCGGCCGAAATTCCGCCTGCACGCCCGCGCGCATGACGAAGGCTGACGGATCGCCGTCCAGCTGGCTGATCGGCGTGGCGGGGAACGCGCAGTTGACGAAGCCCGCCCCGCAGCTCTCGCTGGCGCCGAGGCCGTTCAGCCCTTGGCGCAGTTCGACAGAGCCGCCCAGCCGCCAGCGCGGCTCCATCCCGGAATAGCCGGTGGTGCTGATCAGACTGTCCGGATCGATCAGCTCACCCTCCAGCCGCAGGAACAGCACCCGCAGCCGGTCGCGCGAGAGCGGCGTCTTGCCCGCGCCCGTGCCGAAGTGCAGGTCCTGATTGACGACCTCCAGCCCGCCATTGGCGATCAGCGTATGCACCTGCCGCCGCGCGATCGGGAAGCTGAGCGCAGCGGTGGCGATTAGCGTTTCGGAAGAGAGCGGAATATTCGCGATGCCCGGCTTGCTCCAGGCATAGGTGAAGTCACCCGAGAGGCGCAGGCCATCGCTGCCGATCGCCATGCTATGGCCGGCCTGAAGCACCGTCTGCTCGCTGGGTTGCGCGGTGTTGAAGATGCTGAGCACGGTGCTGTCGCCCATGCCGGTGAGATCGTTGATCCGCACCCGCGCCAGCCCGCCGAAACGGCCGACCGCATTGCTGCCGAGATTCTGGACATTGACGTCCATCTCGACGCGCTGGCGGGTCACCTGCACTTCGCCGACCACTTCGCCCGGCGCCGTTCCAGCCGGGCGCAACGCCAGGCGGACATCATAACCGGGCAGGTCGCGGGCGAGCAGCAGATGGCGCTCCGCATCACGCACGTTGAAGAGCGGCTGGCCTTTCAGCGCCTCCATGTGGGCGGCAATCAGTTTCTCGCTGTTGCCGGCGTCGCCGCGCACTTCGATCGCCACCAGCTTCGCCAAGAAGATGTCGAAACGGACCGTGCCGCCTTTTTCGATACGCTGGGGCGGGACCTGCACGGCTGCGAGATAGCCCATCTGGCGCAGGGCGGTCGCGGCGCGATCACGCACTTCGCAGAGGCTGGCGATCGGGACGTCCCGCCCGGCGAAGTCGCTCCAGCTATCGCGCAGCGCGGCGGGATCGACGACGCGCAACCCTTCAAAGCGCACATCGGCGAAATTGACGGTGACGCTGGCATAGCGGGGATCGGCCAGCGGACAGGGGGCACGCTCGACATCGCCGACCACCGTCAGCCGGCTTGGCTGGGGAGCGGCATCCGACGGCAATTGCCCGCGCGACAGCTCCTCGCGCGTCGGCGCGCGCGGCGCGACCTGAGCGTCCGCCGCCACAGGCGCCAGCGCGCTCGCCGCCAGCGCGAACGCTCCGAGCGCGGCACGCCCTGCGCTGCTCGCTTGCCCCTTATACCCCATTTTGGTCCCCAAACCCTGTTCGGCCTGCCCCTCGGGCCGTGCCTTGAAGGCGTGCCGGCCTTTGACCGGTCTGCCCCTGTTCTTGCAACCCTATTAGTTCTGCGCGCCCGCCGTATCCACCAGCAGATCGAGCTGCGCGGTACATTTGTGCGCCAGCAGCCCAGCCGCCATGCCGTCCAGCCCGCTCGCGCTCTTGTCCAGCATGGCGAAGCGGATGTCGGTCGAGTGCGCGCCTTCGCTCAGGCGGTAGGCGGCACCTTCGCGCAGCGGCAGCGCGGCGGGCCAGAGCGCCATCGCCTCACCCGCCGGGAAAGCCGCCGTTGCCGACGTCCCCTCGCCCGCGATCCGGACGGAAACGGGCCTGCCCGCATCGGCGCGCCACAAGCGGACACTGGCCGGGTCAGCGACACAGACGAGGCCGGGCTGGGCGACATCCACCAGCCACAGGTTCGGGCGGCGCGGCGGCAGGGCGGCGCTGGCATTGCCGCGCACCGCCCCGGTCCGCACCCGCCGCACCCGCTTGGTATCGAGCACGGCGGACAGCGCCACGCCCGAGGCGGGGGCGGTCGTGGCGGCGGCCGTCACGCTGAAGCGGCCCGGCCCCCGCAGTGTGCGCGTGCCCCTGGCATCGAGCAGGGTGAGGACGTCGCCGGCCTTCAGCACCAACGCACCGCCATCGGCCAGCTTGCTGCCGGGCTGATAGCTCTTCGCGGAAGGGCCGCTCGCCCGCACCACCAGCGTGTCGGCCAAGGCCGGGACGGCAAGCCCCGCGCCCGCGCAAAGCATCCCCGCCAGCGCGACCATCCTACCCCAGACCATAGCTTCTTCCTTCCCCAATATTTTCATACCGATACAGCAAATTGGCGAGCGCCGCATCATCTGGATGACGGCCGCACATCTGTTTCAGCCGGGCCAGCGCGTCGGCCCGCACCGCAGCCTCATCAGCGTCGAACCCGGCAACGATGTCGCCCAGTTCCGCGCGTTCCTCGGCCGGAAAATGCGGCGCGGGCTCGTAGAGATCGACCGGCGTCGCCCGCCCGCGCAGACGCACCCGGCCCATGGCGCGCCACCAGTCGAGGCCGGAGAGCAGCATCGCCTCCCGGCTGACCAGCACATTGCTCTCCAGCGCCTTGTTCGCGGCCTCCAGCCGCGCCGCCGTGTTCATGCTGTCGCCCAGCGCGGTATATTGGATCCGGCCCTCACCCCCGAAATTGCCTACGATGGCATCGCCATGATGCAAGCCCACGCGCGTCCGCCCGATCGGCGGGACACCGGGCGGCAGGTCGCGGCGGAACGCCTCCCCCGCCTGCCACATGGCATAGGCCGCCAGCGCGGCGTTGCGCCCGTCGTCCGGCCGGGCGATGGGCGCGCCCCAGAATGCGACGACGGCATCACCGACGAACTTGTCGATCGTCCCACCATGCACCAGCACCACGTCGCTCAGCATATCGAGATAGCGGTTGAGCAATTGCGCGACCATTTCCGGCGCAATGGCGTGGCTGAGTTTCGTGAAGCCCTCCAGATCGGTGAAGAGGGTGAAGATCGGCCGCTTCTCGCCATGCAGGGCGAGCTTTTCCGGCTCGGCCAGGATCTGCGCGGCGATGTCACGGGGGAGATATTTGCCCAGCGCCGACTGCGCGAAGCGGCGCTGCTGCGATGTCACCGCCCGCGCCGCCACGCCCACCGCGGTGAAGGCCAGAATCCAGCCCAATATCCAGCCAACGGCAGGCAGCCCCTTCGTGTCCCACCCTCGCGCCTGCAGCCATAGCGGGAGCCCGATGATCGCGACCCCCTGCCCTGCCAGCGCCGGCAGCAGCCAGTACCAGCACAACTCGGCAAGGCTCGTCAAGGCGGCGGCAAGCACCAGCAGCAGCGCGCCCCCCCAAGCCCAGCCCGCCGGCACCGCCCGCAGCTTCGCCCCGTCGAGCAGTTGGGCGAGCATGGTCGCATGCACCTCCAACCCGATCATCGTGGAGCGCGCCTGCCGCCCCGACAGCGGCGTCGCGAACTGGTCGATGTCGACGATGTCGCCGCCGATCAGCACATGCCGCCCGCGCACCATCGGCGCCAGAACTTGCGCCATTTGCGGGTCGGCCAGCGTGTCGATCTGGAGCGAGGGGATGACCGGCTCCTCCGACCCGTCGGGCTGGATGAGCGGCAGGCGGAAGCGGATGGCGCCGCGATAGTCGTGGAAGGCGGACGTTGGCTTCATCGCCAGCGTGAGCAGCGGCGGCTGTCCCGGCGTCGGCATGGGCCAGCTGCGCGCCACATCGTCGGCGTCCGTCTCCAGCCGAATGCTGGCAGGCCGCACCCGATCCGTCCGCGCGTGCGCGATGAAGCGGTCCAGATATTGCTGCTGTTCGAAGATGATCTGCTCGCGATTGTCGCCGAGATTGGCATAGCCGAGCCATAACGGGGTCCGCATCGCATGGAGGACGCCAAGCAACTGCGCGTCCTCGTCCTGCGGCTGGTCGAACAAGATATCGATGCCGATCGACTTCGCACCCATCGCGTCGATGTTGCGCAGCGCCCGCGCCAGCAGCCCGCGATCCAGCGGCGAGCGTTTGCGCGTGGCGATCAGCGTCTGGTCGTCATAGACCACCATCAGGATGCGCGGGTCCTGCGCGACACGCGGCGCGAAGGTGGCGACGCGCCAGTCATAGAGGCCGCGCTCCGCATCGGCGGTCGGGATTTCCCGCTGCCCCCGTGCGCCGTCGAGCGGCCTGCTCCAGTCCCAGCCCGCCAGGAATAGCGCGAGCATCAGCGCAAGCGCGGTCGCTGCCAACCGGAACTGGCCGGCGTCGTGCACCAGCCGCGCGCCGCGGCTGAGCAGGCTGGGCTTCGCCATTTCTAGCGCCGGCTGATCAGCGGGCGGGCGCCGTCGCCGATGATCGCGAAGCCGGACCAGTAGAAAGGATGCGACGTCGCCGGATCGTCCATCAGCTTGATCTGCGCCGCCCGCAGCGCCTCTGCCATCGGCTGGTCAGGCGCCGCCGCGAAAAGGCCGCCGATCAGCCTTTCGGTCGCCTGAAATTCCTCCGGCGCGGGCCAGTGGCTGGCGATCACAGACCGGCTGCCCGCGCCGATGAAGGCCCGCACCAGACCGTCGAGCGCGCCGCCGCCGGCGGCCAGCCCCGCCGCGCGCGTCGTTTCCACTCCTGCCTCGCCCGCAGTGTCGCAGGCGGACAGCACGACCAGATCGGCGTTGAGGCGCATGTCGAAAATCTCGCCGAACTGGAGCAGCCCGTCGGACGCGCGATCGGGCGCGAAGCTGGTGAGCAGCGCCGGCCGCGCCGGGCACCCCGGATGCGGGGGCGTCACCAGTCCGTGCGTCGCGAAATGGAGGATGCGGAAATTGTCGAGGTCGCCGCGCCCCAGCACCGCCTCATCGGTGAAGGCAGCCCCCGTCACCAGCTGGTTCCCCTGCCCGCCGATCGCCTGCGCCGCCTGCCGCAACTCCGTCGCGGGGATCGGCCGGCTCCACTGGAGCGGCGACCAGTTGCAATCGGCCGTGCTGCCCGGAATGGCCGAGCGGGTGAGCGCCGGCAGTCGCTCTCCGATCAGCGGCGCATTGTCGCCGAAACCGATATAGCTTTGCGCCGCATTCGAGGGCGCCGCCAGCCGCGCATCGCGAAAGGCGCGCGCTGACAGCGCCGTGCTGACCGCATGTTCGCGGCCGAGCCAGCCGATGCCGCGAAAGTCGAACTCGTCGCCGCCCTTTTCCACCCGTGCTTCATAGGCGTCGACGCCCGGCTGGCTCGCAATCAGCAGATTGACCGGCAGTTGCAGCATCGCCGCGTCCGGTTCGACGATCAGGTGCCGCACGCCTGCCAGCCGCGCTTCCACCGGCGCGAACAGGTCGAGGTAGAGCGCGCGGGCAGTCGGCACGTCCAGCGCATAGGTGGTCTGCGCGCCGTTCACGTCGAGCGAGATGGTTTCGCGCAACGCCTTGACCTTGCGCGCCACTTCGGTCGCGCTGGCCGCCACACGATATCCAGTCGCGCCGGCCTGATCGACCCAGATGGCGAAGAAGGCGTCACCCAGCCGCGCCAGCTTGAAATAGGCTTCACCCGGCCGCAGCGCGCCCTGCATTTCCTTGAGCGTCAGTACCTGCGGGCTGACGGCGCGATATTGGGGATAGGCGCCGAGGGCGGCCAGCGTCGTTGCCTGCTCTGCCGCCAGACGGTCGATCTCCGCCTGCTGCGCCGCGATCTGCGGCTGGAGCGACGCATCCTTCTCCGCCCCTTCGCGCAGCTGCGCCTCGGCGATACGGCCCCGCTCGATATCGCGGGAGAGGGATAGCGACTGGCGGAACAGCCGCGCCGCGTCCCCGCCGCCTGCCGACAGTTCGCGCGTCAGCTGCTCCAGCGTCTCGGCAGCGCCGGGCCGCACCAGCAGTTGCGAGGCGAGGAACAGGTCGCCGGCGAGGTCCGGCCGCTCCGGAATCTCCGCTGCCAACAGCTCGAAATAGGGCAGAAGCTGGTTCTGCATGCCGGTCAGCACGGCATGATTGTCCATCGTCGACGCGATGATCGAGCGATAGAGGGTCAGCGCCTCTTCGGTACGACCGCGCCGCGCCAGAAACGCCGCCAGCCTTGCCCGCGCGCCGCGCACCGCCATGGTGTCGGGATATTGTGCGGCAATCAGCGCCAGCGACTGTTGCAGATTGCTCTCCGCCGCCCCGAAATTCCCCTCCGCCTCATAGGTGAGCGCGATTTCGCCGAGCAGTTGCGCTCGCAGCCGGGCGATCGACGTCACTCGCCCGCCCCTGATCGCGACGGCATCATCCAGCGCCCTCGCGAGCACCGCGCGCGAAGCTCCGGGCTGGCCCGACAGGCGCAGGATCGTGCCGCGCAACTGTCCCGCCTGGGCATCGAGGATGGCGGCGCGCTCCTGCGGGCTGAGCCGGCTATCCTGCCGCACGCCCATTGCCTGTGCGCCGGCCGCGCTGCTCATCTGCACCGCCACCTCCACCGGCAGGGCGACCGCTCCGCTATCGTCCGTGCTGGCGACGATGCTGCCTTGCAATGCGCGGTCCAGTATCTCCCGCGCGCCGGCCAGGTCCTGCTGGTTGATATGGTGCATCGCGTCGAAATTGCGGCGCAGGCGCAGCTGCACGGCGTCCGCGGTGTTCATCGCGCGCGCCTGTGAAAAGGCGGCGTCGGCCTGATCGAACAGGCCCTGATTGGACAGCTGGAGCGCGCGGTTGATCAGATATTCATGGGCGCGATTGGTCCGTTCGGCAGGCGTCAGCTTGCCCATGTCGGGATCGCGCGCCAGCCGCTCGGTCAGGCTGTCGAAAAACTCCGCCGCCTCGGCATAATTGCCCGACGCGTTGCGGCGATAGCCTTCCGCCAGCACGGTCTGCGGATCCAGGGTCGCCGCCTGCAATCGGGCGAAGCGCGGATCGGCGCCCCCCCCCGTGGTGACGATATCCACCTGCCCCGGCACAACGCGACCGCGCACGACGGTTCGCAGCGCAAGGTCGAGCGCGCTGCCATAGACGGCTAGCCCCTGCGCCGCATAAGTGGTGCCGCCCCGCTTCAGCGACAGGATGCGATAGGTTCCGGCGGGCGCGGTGCAGTTGCGCACGCTGACGGCGCCAAGGTTGGGCAGGCTCGTTCCGCCCGCCGCGCTGCATGTCACCAACGTCTTGCGCGAGATCGCCAGCCGCTCCAGCAGCGAAGCATCACTCTCGCCAGCGCCGGTCCGCCAGGAATAGACTTGCCCGACCGGGATCGCAGCGTCGCGGCAGACAACGGTCCAGGCGCGATCGAACATGGTGCGCGCCGCAGGGTCGGCGGTCGCGCTCTGCGCCTGGCACAGCGCTCCGCCACCGCTGCCGATGCGGAAGCTGTCCTGCAGCAGCGGCCGCTCCGCGCTCGCCTGCCCCTGCGATGCCGCAGGCAGGCTCAACGCCAGCGCCGCGATCGCGCGAATGTGCTTCCGCTTAAAGCTCAACAGCTTGTCCCCCCGACCTCCGCCAGATCTATCCGTGCGGAGTCCCCCCATGTCATACCCGGCGCTTCATAACGCCGCCCTGATAGCGCCCGCAAGCTGTAATGCCGCTCCGTTCAGCGCAGACGCGTCAGCCGAGCCGCGAGCGGCAGGACGCCCCTCGTTCCCGCGAGGGCGGCGAGCAATGTCGGCCGCCCGCCCAAAGCCTCGATCAGTCCCGACAGCCGCACCGGCCGCGCGACCCTGCGGGAAAAGCGTCGTTGGTACAGGGGCGCGCCCGCAGCGCCATGGTTCAGCCAGCAGGCGGCCGCCTCCACCCCGCTGGAGAGCGCGATGCCGATCCCTTCGCCTGCCAGCGAATGGATGACGGCCGCCTGGTCGCCCAGACGGTACAAGCCGGGCGGGGTCGAGCGGGCACGCCAGCCATAGGGCACGTTGCCAACGGCATCGATCGCAGCGCCATCCATCCCCGCCAGCCGATCGGCAAGCGCGGGCGATCCGTCCGCCAGTTCGCCGAACAGAGCGCGGGGCTGGCCACCGGCGGCGTTCAGCCTGCTTTTGCGGACGGCGAGGCAGGCGTTGGCCGACCCGTCCTCCTGCAAGATCAGTCCCAGATAGCCGCGCCTGAAGAGATGTAATTCGATCCTGCCATCGAGCAGGCGGGCGAGGGCCGAGCCGGCGGGCAAGCGCAGGCGAAGACCAAGATGGGGATCGGCCGCATCATGGGGCCGCAGCAGGCCGCGCAGGTCATGCTTGCCGGTGGCGTGGAACAGGCTCTCCCATGCCAGCTGCTCCCCGCTGGCCAGATGCACACGCCCCGCTTCGGCTTCCTGCACTGTAACGCCCAGGCGGATGTCGGCGCCCGCGGCGCCCGCCGCAAGCAACAGCAACGTATCCAGCCGCCGCCGAGACAGGCCCATTCCGGGCCGTGGCAGCGGCACGACGATCTCGCGGTCGCCCGCGAACAGCGCCAGCCGTTCGATGTCATGGCCGCCCAGCGCCTGCGCGTCGATCCCCAGCCGTTCGATCTTCGCCAGCGTTTCCCAGCTGAGGAAGCCGCCGCACAGCGCGTCGCCCGGCTCGGCGCGCCGCTCCAGCAGCGTTGCAGAAATTCCCGCCTGCGCCAGGGCGATGGCCGCAGCGGCACCCGCTGGTCCGCCGCCGACGATCAAGGGCGCGCGCTCACTGGCCATGCCCTGCCCGGTCGAAGAAGAAGCCCTCCGTCGCAAGGCCCGGTCCGAACGCAAGCGCAAGGCCGCGCCCCGATGCGTCCTGCGCCAGCATGCGGGCGAGCACGAAGAGCACCGTTCCCGACGACATATTGCCGTATTCGGCCAGCACCGCGCGACTGTCCGCCAGAGCCTCCGCCGAGAGGCTCAGCGCCTGTTCCACCGCGTCGAGGATCGACCGGCCGCCGGCATGGACTGCCCAGCGTTCGACACTGTCCGGGGCCGCAGGAAGAAAGCCGGGATCACGCAGCGCCTCCGCGATGCGGCCGGGCACCGCGCCCGAAAGGTGCATGGCAAAACCATGGTCGCCCAGATCCCAGCGGATCAGTTCCTCGCTGTCAGGCAGCGTCGCCGACAGCGGCTCGCCCATCGCGATCCCGCGCTGCTCTGCGGTCACCAGCGCCGCCGCCGCGCCGTCGCCGAATTGCAGCATGGCGAGCAGCGGCTCGAGCGAGGCGTGCCGCTGGAGATGGAGGGATGAGAGTTCGACGCAGATCACCAACACCCGCGCATCCGGTACTGACCGCACGATATGCCGGGCCGAACGGAGCGCCGTGATCCCCGCATAGCAGCCCATATAGCCGATCAGCAGCCGCTCGACCGATGGCGCCAGTCCCAGCCGCCGGGCGAGTATCTGGTCCACCCCCGGCGCGACGAAGCCCGTGCAACTGGCGAGGATCAGGTGCGTCACCGCGCCGATGTCGGCCTTGCGCGCCAGGTCCTCGACGGCGCTCTCCGCAAGGCGCGGCGCGGCGTCGCCGTACATCCGCATGCGCTCTGCGGTCGTCGGCCATGCGCCCGCGTAGAACCCGCCCGCATCGACCGGGGAGCGTCCGCCGGCCGGCACCGGCAGCACGGACCAGCGATGCCCGATACCGCTGCGCTGCGCCATTCGCGCGAACACGCTGCGCTCCCGCTCGTCCTCCAGCTGCGCCGCCGCCCATTCGACGAAAGCGTGATGCACGTCATTGTCGGGAACGGCGGTGCCGATAGCGTTGATGCAGGCAGCGGCGGGCAATGGGGAAGCGGATGTCATGGTCATCCTTCCCATGCCTCATGCGTCAACATTCCTGCCATGCTATCGGTTCCGGCGGCAGCGTCAATCGCCTGAAGTGCCATTTCAGTTCCTCGGCCCGCCCTGCCCTTCGTATCCAGAACGGCGCTGCCGGTTCAAACACGTCCGCTGCGTAAAGCAGCCGGCCCGGACCGCTTCGCTAACATAGGTGAGCCGCGGGTCTGTCTGGCCTGCCGGGGCGGAACGCAAAGCGCCGGCGCCTCGTTTTTTGGCTGAACGGGACATCGGAGGGACGGATGGCGACACACGCACATATTTCCCACTTCAAGGGCAGCAATGCGCTGGTCGGCGCGAGTATCGGCGCCAGCCTCGCGCTGCTAAGCATGGTCGGGCGCAAGCTCGCCGTACAGGCGCCCACCGCCCTTGCGGGCGATTGGGACAAGGCGCTGGCCGCCGAGCATCGGGCCACGCTGCTGCTGTTCGATAAGCTGCGCCAAAGCGAAGCCGGAGCCAAGCGCACCATGATGCTGACCCAGCTGAAACATGCGCTCGGCAAGCATGCGATGGAGGAAGAGAACGCCGTCTACCCGGCGATGCGCTCGGTCGGCATGACCAAGGAAGCGGACGCGCTGAATGGCGATCATGGCTATGTGAAGCAATATCTCTACGAACTTTCGGATCTGCTGAAGGACGATGTCGCGTTCAAGGGGAAGCTTGCCGCGTTCCGCAACGACATCGAAAAACATATGCGGCAGGAGGAGGATGAACTGTTCCCCCGGCTGAAGCACGCGCTGGACGGCCAGGCGACCAGCAAGCTCACCCGGCGGATGAACCAGGAAGGGTTGAAGCTGGCCTGACAAGGGCTGGCTCGGGCCAGGGAAGACCGACATGGAAGACAAGTTTCGCAGCGATCGGCCATTGCCGACCGAGCATACACGCGCGCCCAACATCTCGACGGAAAACCAGCCGGAGGGTTCGGCGCGGCGCCCCAGCGACACGCTGGACCGCGAACCGGAGCGCGACCCGCAAAGCGGCGGCGCCATCCCCTCCAACTATAATCCTGAAACCATGACACGGCGCGGAGAAGAGAAGGACACGCGTGCGGGTCAGGAGGGTGCGGGCGAGAAGGTCAAGCGCGATGGCCGATAAGCGCGACTACGGCACCGGCTCCCCGCCCATCTATCATGGCGATGAAGACGCCAATATCCGCGCTGCCAGGCCGACACCACTGACCCATGGCAAGGAAGCGAATAGAGGCCATCGCGCCCCGCGCGACGGTTCGGGCGAGGTGGAGGGCAGCGGCGCGGCAGCGGGCGGCGGCGGCAATCCCGAGGATTATGACAGCGATCCCGCTTCCGGCGGCACAGCCCAGCAAGGAGAGGATGGATGACCGACAAGACCAGCGGCGCGCGCGGACGCGCCGACAATGACCTGAACGACGAGCCTCCCGCGCCCAGCCATTCCGGTTCCGGCGGCGGCGGCACGGCGCGCGACGTCGGATCGCGCGATGAGGAAAAGACGGCCATGGGCGGCGACCCGGAACCGACCCGGGCGACCAAGCAGGACAAGGTCCAGCCCGACACCGCCACCCGCTCGGACAATAAGGGTGCGGGGACATCGTGACGACAGCCCCGGGGAAAGACGAGATCGGCGGGGATGGGCCGACCGAAACCCTGTCACCTGCCCTGCCCACCGCAGTGGAGGAGGCCGCCGAAGCGCTGCTCCATTCCTGTTGCGACGCGGACCTCAAGCTGAGCACGGCGGAGAGTTGTACCGGCGGATTGCTCGCCTCCCTCCTGACCGATGTGGAAGGGGCGAGCCACGCCTTCGAACGCGGCTTCGTCGTCTACAGCGAACAGGCGAAATGCGAGTTGCTCGGCGTGGCACGGGAACAGATAGACGCTTGCAGCGCCGTTAGCCGCGATGTCGCTATCGCCATGGCGCAGGGCGCGATCGCCCAGTCCCATGCCGACATCGCGCTCGCCGTCACCGGCTATGCGGGCAGCGCCCCGCCCGGGGAGGAGCCGGGCCTCGTCCACTTCGCCTGCGCGCGCAGGGACGGTCGTGCGACCGTGCATCGGGAGGAGCATTTCGGCGATGTGGGGCGGGGGCCGATCCGGATCGGCGCCATCCGCGTCGCGCTGGAGATGATGACGGATGCCGTCGGTGCGCACTGAAGATTTCGCCTCGCTCCATCGCCATGGACTGGTCCGGCTGGCCGCCGCCACGCCATCTGGCAGTGTGGCCGACGTCGCCGCCAACGCCGCCTCCATCCTTACCCTCGCGCGGGAAGCCGGCGCTGGCGGGGCCGACATCGTCCTTTTTCCCGAACTCTCTTTGTCTTCCTACGCGATCGATGACCTGCACCAGCAGGAGGCGCTGCTCGACAGGGTGGAGGCCGAGATCGGTGGGCTGATCGCCGCCAGCGCCGACTTGCCGGTCCTGCTGATCGGCGCGCCGGTCCGTCGGTCCGGGCGGCTTTACAATTGCGCGCTGGTGATCGCGAACGGAGCGCTGCTGGGCGTGGTGCCGAAAAGCTACCTGCCCAATTATCGCGAATATTATGAGAAAAGATGGTTCGCGTCCGGGTCAGGTCTGACCGGCCTTGACGTGTCGATCGCGGGCCACCGCGCGCCGTTCGGCACGGACCTTCTCTTCGCAGCGGACAATTGGGCCGACTTCACCTTCCATGTCGAGATCTGCGAGGATTATTGGGCGCCCTTGCCGCCTTCCACGCTCGGCGCCCTGGCCGGCGCGCTGATCCTGTGCAACCTGTCCGCCTCCAACATCACCATCGGCAAGGCGCGCGACCGCGACCTGCTGTCGGCGTCGCAGTCCGCGCGCTGCATCGGAGCCTATGCATATTCGGCGGCGGGCGCGGGGGAAAGCACCACCGACCTGGCCTGGGACGGGCAGGCGATGGTGCATGAACTGGGCACGATGCTGGCCCAATCCACCCGCTTTGGCGACGAGCCGGAGATCATCTACGCCGATATCGACGTGCAGCGGCTGCGGCTGGAGCGGATACGCAACGGCACCTTCAATGACTGCGCCGTGGCGGCCGGGCACCCCGAGCGCGCTTTCCGCCGGATCAGCTTTCCCTGCCCGGCCGACGCGCAGGGCGACCGGCTCCACCGCCCGGTCAGCCGCTTCCCCTTCGTCCCCGCCGATCCCTTGCGGCTCGACGCCGACTGCTACGAAGCCTTCAACATCCAGGTGGAGGGGCTGGCGACCCGCTTCCGCGCGACGTCGGGCAAGCATTTCGTCATCGGCGTGTCGGGCGGCCTCGATTCCACTCACGCGCTGATCGTCGCGGCGAAGGCCTGCGACCGGCTCGGCCTGCCGCGCTCGGCCATATTGGGCTATACCATGCCGGGTTTTGCGACTGGCGAACAGACGAAGAGCAACGCCTGGGCGCTGATGCGCGCGCTGGGCGTCACGGCCGAGGAGATCGACATCCGCCCCGCCGCCCGGCAGATGCTGGCCGACATGGATCATCCCTTCGCCAAGGGAGAGGCCGTTTACGACGTGGCCTTCGAAAATGTGCAGGCGGGCTTGCGCACCGACTATCTCTTCCGCCTCGCCAACCGCCATGGCGGCTTCGTGGTCGGCACCGGCGACCTGTCCGAACTCGCGCTCGGCTGGTGCACCTATGGCGTGGGCGACCAGATGAGCCATTATGCGGTCAACAGCGGCGTTCCCAAGACGCTGATCCAGTATCTGACGCGCTGGTGCATCGCGACGGGCCAGTTCGATGCCGACACGCAGGCGATTCTGACCGCCATACTCGACACCGAAATTTCGCCCGAACTGGTGCCCGCCGACGCCGCCGGCGCGCTTCAAAGCACGGAGAGCAAGGTCGGTCCCTATGCCCTCAACGACTTCTTCCTGCACCATATCGTGCGCGCAGGGCTTCCCCCGTCGAAGGTCGCTTTCCTGGCATGGCACGCATGGCGCGATCCCCAGGCAGGCGACTGGCCGCCCGGCTATCCGGACGCCGCGAAGATCGGCTATGAGCTGCTGGAAATCCGGCACTGGCTGGAAAATTTCCTGTATCGCTTCTTCGCGATCAGTCAGTTTAAGCGGTCGGCGCTGCCCAACGGCCCGAAAGTGTCCGCAGGCGGCGCGCTTTCGCCGCGGGGCGACTGGCGCGCGCCATCAGACAGCAGCCCATCGCTCTGGCTTGCGGAACTGGAGACTGCCCTGCCCAAGCAAGGATAGCGTCGCGCCTCAATCCGCCTGCGCCACATCCTCATCTCTGTCGCGACGGCCGGTCCAGGCGCTGGCGCGGAAATCGCCCAGTTCCTTCAGGCGGCGCCAATCCGGGATCATGATGCGGCGGCGCTGACGGCGGATGAACCCTTCCTGCTCCAATATCTTGAGCGTGCGATTGACATGCACGGTGGTCATGCCGGTCGCGTCGGCCAGTTCCGCCTGCGACAGCGGCAGCGTGACGGTGCAGCCGTCCGAGCCCCCGGCGGGATAGCTGCGCATCACCAGTTCACAGAACAGATGGGCGATGCGGCCGCGCGCGTCGCGCCGGCCCATATTGCTGATCCACGCACGGAAGACGGACACTTCGGCCGACATTTCCGTCCACAGCGCGTTGCCGATTGCCGGCCGGGCGCGGCTCAGCGCCAGCACATCCTCGATCGGCACGGCCGCGACCTGCACGACCGTCAGCGCCTGTACGAAATCCTCCGCTGGCAGCGGCGGCAGCGTCGGCAGGTTCAGCAGGTCGCCTTCGCCATGGATGCCCAATATATGGCGCGTCCCATAGGCGGACATGCGATGCCGGTGCGTAAAGCCCGACAGCAGCACATGGCAGCTATGGGCGATATCGCCTTCCCTGATGACATAATCGCCGGGCTGGACGGTCCTGACGCTGTGCGGCAGCGCCAGCAGCGCAGCCTTGTCCTCCTTGGAAAGGGCGATACGGCCGCCCAGCCGGGCGACAAGAGGCGACAATGAGTGACCGACGATCCTCATGGCAGACAGGGGGCGTTGATGTCGAAAACCGCCGCCTCTTCCGCTTGGGGAAAGAGGCCGCATGATGCCATCCAACACTCCGGCACGCCAAGGGTTCCTCCCTTACCGCAAGGGGACGCAGAAGGCGCAAGCCGCGCCGGGTCGCGCGTGGTATAAGGAGCCATGATCTACGCGCTCCTATATATCAGCGACAGCATGGTCGAAGGCGCGGAGAGCGCCGACGCCGTCCCCAGGATCGTGGAGGTGTCGCGTCCACGAAATGCCCGGGTCGGCGTGACCGGAGCGCTCATCTTTGCGGAGAGCCATTTCGCCCAGATACTGGAAGGTCCGCAGGCGGCGGTTGAGGAACTGATGGCGAGCATCAGGCGCGACCCGCGCCACCGCAATGTTCAGGTTTTGCGGGAAGGGGCCGTCCCCGAGAGGCGGTTCGCCCGCTGGTCGCTCGCCTATTATGGCCCCTCGACTCTCCTCGGTGACCTGTTCTCCGACAGCGGCGACAGCGAGGAAACCGCCGATCGCATTACAGCCGTGATGGCCCGCCTCGCCGCGTTCGGCGGCGGTAACGCCAACTGAAGAAGGCGCGCGGTATCCTTTCGTCCACTCTCCCTTGCTTGGGCGATCTGCCGCTCTGCTTCGCTTCTGCCCCATTATGATTGCTTGATCCCCGAAAGCTGATCTTATTTTTATGAACGCCGCACCAACCGCGGGGCGGGTGGACGGCGAAATATCACCTTGCGACAAATCGCCGCCAAGGCCGCTAACATAGGCTAATGATGAACCGAGTTTTTTCGGAGTTTTGCAGGGGTCTCAAAGCCTTCATCCTCCCGCGCTCTCACGCAGCTAATCAGGATCAAGGTTTGGCCTCCCCGGCCTTTTGCGCTGGGTAATTTTCGCCAGAGATTCCTGATGAGCCATTCTTGGCTCCCCCATCCTCGGGATACGATAGGGTATAGCGCTATGCGACTGTGCCAAAGCCCCATGTGGAGGGGGTTAGAGCCTTGTCCAACGCGTCCGAAAGCCGTCTGCCCCATGCCAGCGAAGGGGCGTCCGCGCCCGCTACGGTGCGTACCTGGCCGCGGCTTTCGATCCGGCCCGGCATCAACCGGCTGCACAGCCTCATCGGCAGACGGCAGCCCGACATAATCGCCGCCGCCGTCGATCGGTGGGAGATTGCGCCGGCCAGCGCGCTGGAGGTCCGCCCCGCCCGGATGCTGGATGGGCAGATCGACCGGATCAAGGCCGCCGAATTCGGCTCGATCGCAGAGGTGGTGAAGGATTTTCGCGGCGGTTCCGACGCGATGCAGGCGCCGACCATGGGCTATCGGATCAAGGATGCCTGGCTGATCGACGGCGTGCTCTATGCAGGCGGCGCCGTGCGGCATCTGCGTCCCCGTTCCACCCTGCGGCCCGCGGAGCTGGTGCCGGGCGAACCGTTGCGCGCGGCGCTTTACGAAAGCTGGCTTGGCAATCGCTGGTTCGGCAATTGGCTGTTCGACGATTGCCTGGCCTATATGTTGGCGCAGCAGGCGGGGCGCCCCTTCACCTCGCGTGTCTCCATCGGCCATATGCCCACCTATGAACGCGCGCTGGGCATGCGTCCCCTGCGCCGGACAGTGGCGCGGTTCGAGGAACTGCTGCTGTTCGACGATCACCCCAACAATGAGCATAAGCGCGCGCGGGCCGACCAGTTCCGGCTTCGGCTGACCGGCGAGCGCAAGGCGCGCCATCCCGGGGTCTTCCTGCTGCGCGGTCACAGCGGCGATCGGCGCCTGCTGGTTAACGAGCGGGCGATCGCCGAAAGGCTGGCGGCGAAGCGCGGCTTCACCATCCTCGACCCCTGCGCGGCCGGCCTGGACGAGATCATCGACATCTGCAGCGAGGCGATGGTCGTCGCTGGCGTGGAGGGCAGCCATCTGGTGCACGGGCTGATGCTGATGCCGCCGGAAGCGCGCGCCTTCGTCATCCAGCCGCCCGACCGCACCGTCTCCGCACTCAAGCGGCTGGCGGATCGGCAGGGCCAGGATTTTGCAACCTTGATCGGAGTGGGAACGCATGAAGCCTTCAGCGTCGACGGCGACGAGGTCGAGCGAACGCTCGATCTCCCCTGACGCCGGGATAGCCGAGCGGCCGGCGAAGGCGGGCGAGAGCCTGCGCGCGACCATCCGGGGCGATTACCGCCGCCACGGATCATCGGCGCTGAACGCCGCCTTCCTTTCGCTTTGCATCTACCGCTTCGGGCGCTGGGGCCTGCACCGCCGCACCGCGATCGGGCGCAAGCTGGCCTCGCGCGTCTATGGTTTCGGCAATCTGTTCGTCGCCAACATCACCAAGATCTGGATTCCGCCGCAGGTGACGATCGGGCGAGATTTCCACATCGTCCATCATGAAGGATCGTTGTCGATTCATCCCGACACGATCATCGGCGACCGGCTGGGCGTCATGCACAATGTCACCATCGGCACCAACATGGGAGACGGCGCTCCGGTGATCGGAGACGATGTCTTCATCGGCGTGAATTCCGTGGTGCTGGGCGCGATCACCGTGGGCGACCGCGTGCGTATCGGCGCGAACACGACGGTCACGATGAATGTACCGTCGGATTCCGTGGTGATCGGATCGCCGGGTCGCATCGTACCCCGGCTGGGCATGTTCAAATGAACCCGCTCGCCACCACCTTCAGCGAACTCTTCGCCGACAATCTGCCGGAGCGCGCGGACAAGATCTTCCTGATCGATCCCGACCGTTCCTACAGCTATGGCGAGGTCGCAGCAGAAGTAGACCGCGCCGCCGCCTGGTTGACGGCGCAGGGGGTGCAGCCGGGCGACCGCGTCATCATGCAGCTGCGCAAGGGCATGCGAGAGGTCGCTGCAATGCTGGCCGTGGCGAAAGCCGGCGCGGTGATAGTCAACGTCAACACCGCCTTCACCCGCGAACAGCTGATGTTCGTGGCGGAGGATTGCGCCGCCGCCGCGCTGATCGTCGAGCCGCGCATGGCCAGGGCGCTGGAGGATTTTGGCGGCCCGGTGCTGGCGTCGGGAGCCTCCGCGCCCTCCGATAGCTGGGACGATCTGCCCCATGTTCCCGCCCCCACGGTGCCAGGGCTAGACGAGGCGCTCGCGGCGATCATCTACACCTCCGGCTCCACCGGCAAGCCCAAGGGGGTGATGCTCTGCCACCGCAACATCCTGTCGGGCGCGCGATCGGTCGCGCGCTATCTCGGTCTGCGCGGCGAGGACCGGCTGCTGAGCGTCCTCCCCTATAGTTTCGACTATGGCCTCAATCAGCTGACGACGATGATGCTGCTCGGCGGCACGATCGTCCACCAACCGGTGCCGATGGCGACGGAAATCCTGCGCACGCTTGAGCGACACGCCGTCACCGGCATGGCGGCCGTCCCGCCGCTCTGGATACAGCTTGTCCGCCTGCTGGAAGCCGCCCCGGTCGCGCTGCCCGCGCTGCGGCTCATCACCAATTCGGGCGGCAAGATCCCGATGAGCATCCTTGAGAAGATGCCGCAGCTTCTGCCCGACACCCGTGTCTTCCTGATGTACGGCCTGACTGAAGCCTTCCGATCCACTTATCTCGACCCCGAGAAGTTCGTGGCGAAGATGGGCTCGATCGGCCGTGCGATCCCGGGCAACGAGGTCTATGTCATCCGCCCGGGCGAGGGCATCGCCGCCCATGACGAACCGGGCGAGTTGGTCCATCGCGGGCCGCTCGTCAGCATGGGCTATTGGAACCGCCCCGATGCGACGGCGGAGAAGATCAGGCCATGCCCCGAACTTGCCCATCTGATCGGGGACGAGCCCGTCGTCTATAGCGGCGACATGGTGAAGCGCGACGCGGAGGGCGACCTCTGGTTCATCGGCCGCAACGACGCGCTCATCAAGACTAGCGGCTTCCGCGTCAGCCCCGACGATGTGGAGGATCTGGTGCATCGCAGCGGCCTGGCAGCGGATGTCGTCGCATTCGGGGTGGAGGATGACCTGCTCGGCCAGTGCGTCCATGTCGCCGCCAGCCTGCTGCCCGGCGGCACGCGGGAGGCGCTGATGGCCCACTGCCGCAAAGTGATGCCCGCCTATATGGTGCCCCGCGCCATCCACATCTGGCCCGAAGCCATGCCCCGCACGGCGAGCGGTAAACTGGCCCGGCCCGACATCGTGCGTCGATCCGTCGACAATCCACCCATTGCGAAGGAAGCGAACTGATGGCTCTTACCGAAGCGCTGCTGATCCAGAATATCCGGGGTTTTTCCGACATCGGCGTCGAGGCGCATGGGGAAACGCCGCTTTTCTCCTCCGGCGCCCTGGATTCGGTCGCGATGCTGAACCTGCTCGCCTTTGTCGAGGAGCAGGCAGGGATCGAAATCCGCGCCGATGAGGTGACGCTGGAGAATTTTGACACGCCTGCGCGGATCATCCGCTTCGCCCAGGAACGCGCCGGGTGACGGCGCTTTCCGACAGCGTGCTGGCGGAGGCGGCCGACGGGTTCGGCACGCCCTGCTTCATCTACGCGACGTCTGCGATTGAGGAGCGCATCGGGCAGTTGCGCGCCGCCTTCGGCTCCCGCTTCGCGCTGAGCTTCGCGGTCAAGAGCAACCCCAATCCCGCGCTGCTTGGCTGGCTCAACCGCCGCATCGACAGCCTCGACATCTCCTCGATCGGGGAGATGCGGCTGGCGCTCGCCGCAGGGTGGGATGCCGCGAGGATCAGCTTCACCGGCCCCGCAAAGCGCGCCGACGAATTGCGCGAAGCGATCGCGGCCGGCATTGGCCTGCTGATCGTCGAATCCGTGCGGGAAGCGCGCGCCGCAGACACGATCGCGCGCGCCATGAAGCGGGTCCAGCCCATCCTCATCCGCATCGCGCCCGACAGCGTGCCGAGAGGCTTTGGCGATCATATGGCGGGCCGCCCGAGCGCTTTCGGCATCGACCTGGAGGATGCGGAGGAGGCGCTCGACGGGATCTGCGGCCTGCCCGGACTATCGGTTCAGGGGCTGCACATCTATTCAGGCACCCAATGCCTGAAGGCGGAAGCCATTGTCGAGAATTATCGCGGTTTCCTCGCGATCTTCGAAAGCCTCTGCGCCCGTCATGCCATTGACCCTCGCACGCTGGTGTTCGGGTCGGGCCTCGGCGTTCCCTATCATGATGGCGACACGCCGTTTGACCTTGCTGCCGTGGCGGAGGCGATCGGCCCTGATCTCGACCGCTTCACCACAGCGGCTCCGTTCCGCCACAGCAGCCTCGTCCTCGAACTTGGCCGCTATCTCGTCGCAGAGGCCGGCTATTTCCTGACGCGCGTGGTGTCGGTCAAGCAGTCGCGCGGCACCCGCATCGCCATTTGCGACGGCGGCATGAACAACCATCTGCCCGCTTCGGGGCATTTCGGCATGGTGATCCGGCGCAATTATCGCATGCACAAGGTCGGCGGCGAAGGCGCGCCTGAAAAGATCGACATTGTCGGCCCGCTCTGCACCTCGATCGATCGGCTGGCCAGCGGGGTCGAACTGCCGCGGGTCGAGGAGGGCGACATCATCGCCGTGCATCAGAGCGGCGCCTATGGCCTGACCGCCAGCCCCATCCACTTCATCAGCCACGCGCCACCCGCCGAACTGATGGTGGTCGACGGCGAGCTTCGCGACGTGTCCCGCTTCTTCGATGAGGGCGCAGACACCGGCTCCCTTCGCCTGCGCGCCTGATATCCAGCTTTCAGATAACGTAGGTTTCTGAGGATGCTCTTCCCTTGATGCCGGAAGGCACAATCCGCGCCGCTCGCCGTTCAGGTGATTTCCATCAGATGCAGGAGAGCGGAATGATCGAGGACGAAGCCCTGACCGATGGCGATATCGCATCCGCGGGCGTGCAATGGGTGGCCGCGCTGGTCGCCCGGCTGGTGGAGAAGGACATTCTCTCGCGCGAGGAAGCCGACAGCATCGCTCATGAGGCGCAGGAACAGTGCCGGGCGGAAGGCGTGACCAAGGCGGCGCGGGTGATCGGCGCACTCGCCGACCTGGAATGAAGCCCCATGCCTATCAGCGTCGGGGCGCGTGAGACAGGATATGGACCAAGGTTCCTACTCCGACAAAGGCGCGCAGGTGCCACATGAATGGCTTGGCTCGCGCGTCAGGATCATCCTGGAGGATATCAGCGACATTGTCGGCCACCGGGTAATGCGCGGCGATGCCAGCGTGACCCACCGCATTGAATTTCAGGGCGGCGGCCACGCACTGATCCTGTTTTCCTCCGACGGGTGCATCCTTCGGTTCGAAGGGCGGAAGATCAGCGCGAGCTTTGTCGAGCATTCGATCCTGCTCGGACGCGCTTGAGGAGGATCAGGCGGCCGCCTGAACCGCCTGCGCGCCATGATGTTCGGCAAAGAGCGTCAAGGCGCGGGACAGCGGCAGCAGCTTCGATCCGCGCTGGCTGGTGAGCGCCGCATTGCTAGGGCGCGGCGCCGGCCAGCCGAAGCTGCGGTGCGGGGCGGATTGCACCAGCGCCGGATCGAAGCCGCAGCTTTGCGCCACCCGGCGAGCGAAGTCCGCCCAGGACAGCGCTTCGTCATTGCTGAGATGCCAGATGCCGGTTTCCCCGTCGATCAGCAGGTCGAGCGAGGTCATGGTGAGATCGGGCACATAGGTTGGCGTGACGATCAGGTCATCGGCAGCGGCGAAGCTCTCCCTGCGGGCAAGGGTGCGCGCCGCCGCGACGGCGAAATTATACTCATCATAGGGGGAGAAGAAGGCCGCCGTGCGCACCACCAGATTGCTCCCCGGCAGCCGCGCGATGCCTTCCTCCATATCCGCCTTGCTGCGGCCATAGACGTTGAGGGGTCGAACGGGATCGCTTTCCACATAGGGTGCGTCCTTCCGGCCATCAAACACGAGGTCGCTTGAAAAGGAGAGCGTGGACAGGTCGCGGTCGCCGCACGCTTCCGCCAGCGCGACGGCCCCACGGGCGTTGGCTGCCAGGCATTCGGCCTGTGCCGCTTCGGCATCATCCACCCTCACCCATCCGGCGGCGTTGACCACCGCCCAGGGTTCAACCCGGTCGAGCGCCGCATCGATGCTGCGGCGGTCGTTCAGGTCCAGCTCGTCTCGGCTGGTGAGGACGAAGGGAATGTTGCGGATGGCGCATGCGCCCGCCAGCGCCTTGCCCAGAGTGCCGGTGGCGCCGCAGATCAGCAGCGGGCGGGCGCCGGAAGGACGGTCCTCGCCCACCAGATGCTCGCGCACGGGCGCGGGACGGGCGACCGCCGGGTGAGCGATGCGAGTCGGGCGCTGCCACCAGCCCGCGCCCTTCGCCATCGCCGGCCGCTCGCTCCCGTTTGCAAGGCTTCGCGCCAGCGGGACCATCGCCGTCGGCCTGGGCTCGGCACCGCTCACATCCCACGCGCCCGGTTCATAAATCCCCTCGCTCGTCAGCAGCGTATTCCATCCCCGGCTGCCGAGCAGCGACCAGAGAGTGACCGCTTCCACGGGCACGCCCTCGGACCTCAGCTGTACCGCCACGTCCCACGCCTGCGCCGTCCAGCGCAGCTGCTCCTCGCGGGTGCAGCCATTATGCACCTCCGTGACGGCGAGCGGCAGGCCGTAGCGCTCCCATGCCTCCCGCAGCGCGCCGGCGAGCCCCTGAGATGGCGGGTTCAGCACGCGGACCGCCTCGACATCGGCATAGGGCTGCCGTTCGTTGCCGCCATGGGTGTGCCGGGGGTAGCGGTGCAGGCGGTGGTCGAGGAAGCGGTCGCTCGTCAGATAATGGTTGATGCCGATGATCGATGGCGGACAGGGATCATCCAGGATCGCCGCCAACCGATGTTCCAGCCCCATCGCCGCGACACGCGGCCAGAAGGGGTGATCGGGCGTAATCCGGCCGCACAGCAGGTCCCACCCCAGCCAGCGCCGTTGGTTGTCGAACCAGGCCTGATCGCGCAGGCTGGCCGTCGCATAGGTGCGGCCAAGATCGTCCGTCTGGATCAGCCGCGCCGCCGGGTTGACGCGCCTGACCGCGCGCATCGCGAGCCGGGTCGCATCGACCTGGTTGAAGAGCGCGAGCCAGAAGTCGCGCTCCGACCGGAGATGCGGATACCAGAGGCCATAAAGGGTGGAAAAGCGGGCGGTCGTGAGCGGCTCGTTGACCGGGGTCCAGTTGGTTATCCAGGGGTAGCGCTCCGCCACCCGCTCAGCATGACAGGCCAGTCCCTCCGCGAAGCCCGCGTCGATCAGGCTGGTATAGCGCGGCCCGCTGCCATGATGGACCAGCCCTGCTATGACGTCGATGCCAAGCTCGCGCAGCCGCGCCAGTCGCGGATCGCTCCAGCTCCAGTCGCAGGCGTCCGGCGCGTCAGGGCTGACCCGCTCCCACAGGATCGGATAGCGGATGGCGCGAATAGCCAGGCTAGCGAAGCGGTCCAGATCGTCGAGCCTTTCCTCATGGCCGCTCAGCCTGATCTGGTCCCGATAATCATCCCCCACCCGATTAACGGTACATTCCAGACCGCCCCATAATTGCGGATGGTTGGTCATGCGGAATCTCCGTGCCAGTTCAAGCGAGCGTCATGAGTATTCGTGCGCGGCAAATTCGTTCAAGTAACCCTGCCACAATAGCGACTTCCGGCCAACATATGTCAGCGGTCCTTGAGGAACGGGATCGTAGATGCGGGGTTTTGATGAGCATCCTCCAATAGAAAGGTTGTGCTCATGGCCCAGCTGCCAAATCCCTACTTCCTGCGCAGTTCCGGGTCCGAAAAAATAAATCCAGAGCATACCCTCATCTGCTTCAGCCATTTGCGCTGGAACTTCGTCTTCCAGCGCCCCCAGCATCTGATGCTACGCTTCGCGCGCGAAGGCCGCGTCATATTCTGGGAAGAGCCGGTCCGCCTAGAGGATCTGGAAACGCCCAATCTTCGCGTCGAGGCATGCCCGATCACCGGCGTCACGGTCATCACGCCGCAGCTCGCCGCCGGCAGCGATCCCGCGGGCGAGTGCGACACGATCAGGCAGTTGCTCGACCTCTATTTGCTAGGCGAGCCGGGGCCGTTCGTGCGCTGGTATTATACGCCGATGATGCTGCCCTTTTCGGAGCATATCCCGGCCGACTGCATCGTCTACGACTGCATGGACGAGCTTGCCAATTTCAAGGGCGCGCCGCCGGAACTGCTGCCGCGCGAACAGAGGCTGCTGTCCCAGGCCGATCTGGTATTCACCGGCGGCTACAGCCTCTATGAGGCGAAGAAGGACCGCCACCCACACATCTATCCCTTTCCCTCCAGCGTCGATGCCGAGCATTTCTCCCGCGCCCGTCAAGGCGGAGTTCCGTCTTCAACGCCGCGTTTCGGCTTCTATGGCGTGATCGATGAGCGGATGGACCTTGAGCTGCTCGCGACCCTTGCCGATGCGCGCCCGGAATGGGACGTGGAGATTGTCGGCCCGGTCGTGAAGATCAGCGACGCCGATCTGCCGCGCCGCGCTAATCTCCATTATCCCGGCGGCAAAAGCTATGATGAGCTGCCCGACTGCATCCGGAGCTGGGATGTTGCGTTGATGCCCTTCGCGATCAACGAGGCGACCCGCTTCATCAGCCCGACCAAGACGCCGGAATATCTCTCGGCGGGCAAGCCGGTCGTTTCGACGCCCATCACCGATGTCGTGCGCCATTATGGCGAGATCGACGCCGTGTTCATCGCCGAGCGTGGCGAAGCGTTCGTCGCGGCGTGCGATAGGGCACTAGCCCTCGCTCGCAGCGGCGGCGACTGGCTGAAGCAGGCCGATGCGCTGCTCGCGGACATGTCATGGGACAAGAGCTTCCAGCAGATGAACACCCTCATCCGCCAGTCCATCGCCAAGAGCCTGCACGCGCATCCGGTCGTTTCGCCGGTCGCTCTCCGTAGCGACCGCCCGCAGCATTATGACGTGATGGTCGTGGGTGCGGGTTTTGCTGGCGCCGTGATGGCGGAGCGGCTGGCTGCCGATGGCGGCAAGAAAGTGCTGGTGGTCGACCGGCGCCCCCATGTCGCGGGCAATGCCTATGACCGGCTGAATGAGGCCGGCGTGCTGATCCACCAATATGGGCCGCACATCTTCCACACCAATTCGCAGGAGATTTTCGACTATCTCTCCCGCTTCACCAAATGGCGGCCTTACGAACATCGGGTGCTGGCGGCGGTTGACGACATGCTGCTGCCGATCCCGATCAACCGCACGACGATCAACCGGCTCTACAATCTCAACCTCCAGACGGAGGAGGAGGCGGCGATCTTCCTCGCGGCGCAGGCAGAGCCTGTCTCCGTCATCCGTTCGTCGGAAGATGTGGTGATCTCCGCCGTGGGGCGCGAGCTTTATGAGAAATTCTTCCAAGGCTATACCCGCAAGCAATGGGGACTCGACCCGTCCGAACTGGACAAGGCGGTGACCGCCCGGGTGCCGACGCGCACCAATGTCGATGACCGCTATTTCACCGACGCATTCCAGGCGATGCCGCTGGAAGGCTATACCAAGATGTTCGAGCGGATGTTGGACCATCCCAATATCGATGTAATGCTGGGCGTCGATTATTGCGAGGCGAGGGACGCCTATCCGCACGACCATCTGGTGTTCACCGGGCCGATCGACGAATATTTCGGCTACCGCTTCGGCAAGCTGCCCTACCGCTCGCTCCGTTTCCAGCATGAGACGTTGCCGCAGGAGCAGTTCCAGCCGGTCGCGGTGGTCAACTATCCCTCCCCCGACGTGCCGCATACGCGCATCACCGAATATAAGCATCTGACCGGGCAGCAGGCTCCGGCCACCAGCATCACCTATGAATATCCGGCGTCGGAGGGGGATCCCTACTACCCCATTCCCCGCCCGGAGAATCAGGCGCTGTTCAAACGCTATGAGGCGCTGGCGCTGGCCCAGCCGGATGTCAGCTTTGTCGGCCGGCTCGCCACCTACCGCTATTATAATATGGACCAGGTGGTGGGTCAGGCGCTGGCGACATATCGGCGCATGGCGAAGAAGGCAGTCGTGGAGAACCGGCGCTCCACCGTTCTCAATTCGCCGCCGCTGTCGCCGCCCGCGACCTGACCGCTTGAGGCCGGGCTTTTTCGATCAGCCGGTGGAGGAGGTCGCGCGCGAGTTGATCGGCGCGACCTTAGTGGTCGATGGGGTCGGTGGCACGATCGTCGAAACCGAAGCCTATGATGCACGCGATCCCGCCTCCCACAGTTTCCGCGGGGAAACTCCGCGCAACGCGGCGATGTTCGGGCCGACCGGGCGGGCCTATGTCTATCGGCTCTACGGGCTTCACTGGTGCCTGAACATGGTTTGCGGCCCGCGCGGGAGTGCGGTGCTGATCCGCGCACTGCAGCCAATGGCGGGGATCGAGCGCATGATCGAGCGGCGCGGAACAGACCGCCCGCGCCTGCTGTGCAGCGGACCCGGACGGCTGGCGCAGGCGCTCGACATCGACGGCAGGCTGAACGGAGCGCCCTTGTCTGAGCCGCCGTTCGAACTGGTCGAACGGGCGGAGGAGCCGGAGATCGCCAGCGGCCCGCGCATCGGGATCAGCGTGGGGACCGACACGCCCTGGCGCTTCGGGCTTGTTGGGTCGCCTTATCTCAGTAGGCCACTGCGCTTCGAAGACCGGGCATCATAGATATCGTGCTCCTGCCTGCGCAGGAGCACGTGAGGCTCAAGCCGCCATCCTGTCCAACTGGCTCAGCAGCCGCAGGAATTCGACCTCCTGCTCGCAATGGGGAGTGCCATCTTCATCGAAGATGTCGTGGAACCAGCGTTCCTTGAGGCCCTCAAGATTGGGGTTCTCCCACTTGTCCCAGGGAAGATGGGTCTGCGTCTTGCCTTTGACCAGGCCCCAGCAGAAGGTGCCGACCTCATGCTTGCGAGCGACCGGCAGGATCGCCTGAAAAGTGCTGCCCGCCGGGCGCGCCATATATTCGGTGCACCAGAGCGGCCGACCCATCGCCTTCAGCCAATTGACCCGCTGCTCGAAATCTTCCGCGATCCCATAATTGTGGAAGGAGATCACGTCCGAATTGTCTGTCTGCGCCCGCTGGATCGGGCTCAGCAGATCGGGTGCAGACCAGTCGCCGAGCCAGATGCCGCTGGTGAGCGGCTGGATCGGCTTCATCTCCCGCGCCCAGCCGAACGCCTCGACCAGCAGAGGCACGACCAGATCAGCCTTCGCCTTCAGCGCAACCGGGTCGCACAGCGCGACTTCTGGGCCATTGTCCGGCTCGTTCCAGATATCCCATGCGATGACGCGCGCGTCCTGGCCGAAGCGGCCGACGACGCCGCGCACATAATCCTCCAGCCGGTCATGCTCCGCCGCATTCTGCAGCACCGACATTCCCGGAGACTGGACCCAGCCGCTGTTGTGCACGCCTTCGCGCGGCGCCGGCTGCTCGCCCAGCGCGGGTTCGGGATGCCAGCAGGAATCAAACAGCACCAACATCGTGCGGATGCCGTGCCGATCCGCCGCCGACAGGAAGCTGTCGATCCGGTCGAGGAAGCCCGTGGGGTCCTCCACCCATAGCAGATCGTGCAGATAGACCCGCACCGCATTCATCCCAACCGACGCTGCCAGCGCCAGTTCGCGATCGATGGTGGCAAGATCGAAGCTGCGCGCCTGCCACATTTCGAGCTGGTTGATTGCATTTGAGGGGGTAAAATTACACCCCACGAGCCAAGGCTGTTCCTTGAACCAAGCATGCGCCTTTTCCGGCGTCCAACGACCACTCATTTCCCGCTCACCATAGTTTCTTAGCGTGCCCTGGCGGCGCCGCTTAGAGTTGATGCAAGTATAGGGCAAGATGCTTAATTCAATCTGAGCGATCGATCCGTTCGATGAATATAGTTGTTTCTCAGGATGCTACGTAAGAGCGGATATTTTCGTCTCCGTAATATTTGCTGCCTATTATTTCTGCTGCGAAATGATGGATGTTCGTGCAGGTTTGCCGCCGATCAGCGATTCGTCGCAAAGCGATTGACGACATGATCGTTCCCCGGCGAAGAGCGGATGAAAGGGACGAGGGGACGAAATTCATGAAAATCGGTCTGACGATGTGCGCGTTCGCTATGGCGGCGGCGCTTCTGCCTGCGGTGGCGCGGGCTGACGACCCGAATGATCCGACGATGCGCAGCGCTGCGGCGCGCGCGCGCGACCGCGCCATCATCAAGCGGATGAATCAGCAGCAGCTCGCCTATGTCCGCGCCCGCGACGCGCGGATGCAGCGCAGCTACCGCGTGGCCGACAGCGACCGAGAAGCCTATGCCGAGGCCCGCGCCGACTATGCGCGCCAGATGTCCGCGTGGCGCCGCGCCGTCGCTGCCTGCAACGCTGGCCATTACGAATATTGCGATTGAGACAGCGCGCCTGCCGATAAATCCGTGGTGACTATTGGGAGCAGAAGCGGACCGCTTTTGCTTCCATGATGCGGCCTGGCGGGACCACACCGTCAGCAGGCCGCAGGTCGAACACGGAGGTGCCAATGGCATCGGCAGGGCCGATGGACGGAAAGGAAGCAAGCCGCCGGACGGCGATCGGCCGTTCGCTCCTTGCGCTCGTCGCCTTTGCCCTTCTGGTTGCCGTTGCGGTCGGCGCCCTGGCCTTCGGCGCACGGGACAACAGGCCGCAGGCGCTCGCGCGAGGAGCAGCCTCGCCCTCCCCGGTCCCGCACACGCGCGTCGGCATCAACCTTTACGCCGTCGACAGCTGGTTCCGGCAGCAAATCTTCGCCAACATGATCCTGCAAGGCGAATGGTTTAATTCGCAGGGCAATGGCTGGACCAGCTTTCCGGCAGATCAACTGGACGCGCAGGGCTGGGTCCGCTTCCTGAAACCGGGGCAGACCGCGTTCCGGCTGCTCGTCCTGCCCGCCGCCCCCTTCCGCCCCGTCGCGGTGAAATGCAGCTATCAAGGTCACGGTCTGCTCGATGCCGGCGGCGTCGCCGAGAAGCGCGACAGCGCGGCGCAATCCTTCCTGCTCGACCTGAAACCGACCGGGGCGGACGACGAAAAGGCCTGGATCGAACTGGTGCGGACCGATCCGCAGGACCCCATCAGGAACATCGATTGCAGGCTGGCCGACCGGCCCACGGACGAGCGTTTCAGCCCGGAATTCCTCTCCTTCGTCCGTCACTTCAAGGTCATCCGCTTCCTCGACTGGCAGCATATCAACGATAATGCCGCCGTCCGCTGGACAGACCGCACCACCCCGCGCAGCGGGAGCCAGGCGGGGGCCGGCGGCGTTTCGATCGAGGACATGGTCGACCTTGGCAATCTGACCGGCACCGATCCCTGGTTCCTGATGCCCTATCGCGCTGATCCCGCCTATGTCCGGTCCTTCGCCCGGCTGGTTCATGAGCGGCTCGACCCCCACCGCACTGCCTATGTCGAACTGGGCAATGAGGTCTGGAACTCGGTGTTCGATGTGTCGCGGCAGGCGCAGGCCGAGGGGCTGGCGCGAGGTCTTGGCGGCGGCGACCCGATGCGGGCGCAGATGCTGCGCTATGCGCAGAAAGTGGGCGAGACGATGCGGATCTGGACCGAGGTGTTCGCCGACCGCCCTCGCCAGTTGGTGCGCGTAGCCGCTTCCCAGAATGCCTGGCCCGACCTGGCCTCGATCATCCTCGAAGAGGGGGGTGCGGCGCGCTGGATCGACGCGCTCGCAACCGCGCCCTATTTTGGCTTCGACCTCGACGGATATGGCGTACGCGACCTTGACCGCATCTTCGCGCAAGTGCCCGCCGCGATGGAGGAGGCGCTACAAAAGGCCGAGACGCACCGCGCGCTCGCCGCACGCCACGGCAAGCGCTACCTCACCTATGAGGCCGGCCAGCATTTCGTCACCGAGGATATGAAGCTCGCCTACGCCCTCCAGCGCGACCCGCGCATGGGTGCCTACTATGCCGATTATCTCGCCCGGTGGAAGGCGCGGATCGGCGGCGATCTGGTCCTCTTCTCCTCGACCGCGCCGATCGGCAGCTATGGCGGCTGGGGCCTGCGCGAATATGCCGGCCAGCCCGAGGAGGAAGCACCCAAGCTGCGGGCCGTCCGCCAATTCTTGGCGGACCGGCGATGATCTCCCGAACCTGTTTGATCGCAGAGGATAGATGATGGACCGTTCGATCCTGGTGGGTACCCGCGTCGGCATGGTCGCCCAGCGCATGCGCGAGCAGATCGCCCTGTTCCGCACCGCAGGCACCGATCCGGAAAATATGGGCATTTGCGGCAATGACCTGATCGCGCAGCGGCTGCTGGAGGCGCTCTGCCTGCCGGGCAAAGCCTTCGTCGATGTCGGCGCCCATATCGGGTCGGTCATCGCCGGGGTTGCCCGACACAGCCGCCCCTCGGCCATCATCGCGATCGAAGCGGTGCCCGCCAAGGCGGAGGCGCTGCGCCGCCGCTTTCCGCAGGCCATAGTCCACAGCTGCGCGGTGGGCGAGCAGGAAGGAGAGATGCCCTTCTTCATCGACCTTCGCCAGTCGGGCTACTCGTCGCTTTATCCCAGCTCCGAGCGGGGCGAGCAGCAGGAGATCAGCGTGCCGATCCGCCGGCTCGACCATCTGGTCGGCAGCGAGCGGGTGGATGTGATCAAGATCGATGTCGAGGGCGCAGAACTGGCGGTGATGCGGGGCAGCGATTCGCTGCTCGCCCGCGACAGGCCGACGATCATGTTCGAAAGCGGGCCTGAAGAAGTGGGCGGCTACAGCAAGGCCGCGATGTGGGAATGGCTCGACCAGGCAGGCTATGCAGTGCTGCTGCCCAACCGCGTCGCCCATATCGACCCCGGCCTCTCTCGCGACGGCTTCATCGAAGCGCATCTCTATCCCCGCCGCACCACCAATTATTTCGCTGTCGCGCGGGTTCGCCGCGAGGAGGTGCGCGCCCGCGCGCGGATGATCCAGAAGCTCGTCTGATACCCCGCTTTGACAGCGGCGGCGCGAACGCGCATGGGCGGGCGATGCAACTCGCCCGCTTCGACGTCGATCTCTTCCTGCGCGACTATTGGCAGAAGCGCCCGCTGCTGATCCGCAATCCCTGGGCGGCATGGCGCAACCCGCTGGAGCCCGACGAACTGGCGGGCCTCGCCTGTGAGGAAGGCATCGAATCGCGCCTGATCACGCGGGAGGCGGATCGCCTCTCGGTCGAAAGCGGGCCATTGCCAGAAGATCGTTTCGCCAGGCTGGGGAGCGACCCCTGGACGCTGCTGGTGCAGGCCGTCGATCATCATGCGCCGGATGTCGCCGCGCTGATCGATCCGTTCCGTTTCGTGCCCAACTGGCGCATCGATGATGTGATGGTGAGCTACGCCACGGACGGCGGCGGCGTCGGCCCCCATTATGATCAATATGACGTGTTTCTGATCCAGGGCCTCGGCAAGCGGCGCTGGCGGGTCGGCCCGCAATGCCATTCGGCAACGCCCTTGCTGCCGCATGACGACCTGCGCCTGATCGCCGACTTTGAGGCGAGTGAGGAGTGGGTGCTGGAGCCCGGCGATATTCTCTATGTGCCGCCCTGCTACGCGCATGACGGGGTAGCGGTCGGCGACGATTGCATGACCTATTCCGTCGGCTTTCGCGCGCCGTCCCGCGCGGAACTGGTCCAGCATTGGGCGGAGCACCAGGCCGACGGGTTGCTTGACGAGGACCGTTATGCCGACCCTGACCTCACGCCGCAGGACAATCCCGGCGAGATCAGCGGCATCGCCATCGACCGGCTGCACGGACTGGTGATGGAGGCGCTGTCCGACCGCACCGCCTTCGCCCGCTGGTTCGGCGCATTCACCAGCCAGCCCAAATATGCCGATGCCGACTGGCGTCCGGAGGAGCCGGTCGGAAGCGGGCAGGTGCGGGCTTTGCTGGCAGAGGGCGTGCCGCTCAGCCGCAATCCCGCCAGCCGCTTCTCCTTCCTGCGGCAGGAAGATGGCGCTGTCCTGCTGTTCGTGGATGGCCGCTGCTTCGACTGCACGGCCGAGGAGGCAGAGCTGGTGGAGCGGCTGTGCGCGGAAACGGCGCTGGTGGTTGACCCCGAACTCGCGGCATCGGCTCCCGCCGCAACGCTGATCGAGACGCTGGTCGATCAGGGCAGCCTCGCCTTCGAGGATGGGGAGGAGTGACAGCGCGATGACGCTCATCCTGTTCAACAAGCCCTATGGCGTGCTCTGCCAGTTCAGCGATGAGCGCACAGGCCCGCCGCGCCCCACGCTGGCGGCGTATATCGATCGGCCGGACGTCTATCCCGCCGGCCGACTCGATCTGGACAGCGAGGGGCTGCTGCTGCTGACCGACGACGGCCGCTTGCAGGCGCGGATCGCCGACCCGCGCTTCAAGACGCCGAAAACCTATCTGGCGCAGGTCGAGGGCGAGCCCGACGAAGCGGCGCTGAGCGCGCTGCGGCGCGGCGTCACGCTGAAGGACGGACCGACCCTGCCTGCGCAGGCGGAGCGCATCGACGACCCCGCACTCTGGCCCCGCGATCCGCCGGTGCGGTTCCGCAAGAGCGTGCCCGACTGCTGGCTGCGCCTCACCATTCGGGAAGGGCGCAACCGGCAGGTTCGGCGGATGACGGCGGCGGTGGGGCATCCGACGCTGCGGCTCGTCCGCTGGCGGATCGGCGACTGGACGCTCGACGGCATCGAGCCGGGACAGTGGCGGGAAGCGAAGGGCGGCGCCTGACGTTCAGGCGCTCCCCTCGACAATGGCCTTCAGCGCCCGAAGATCGCGGTTGATCCATTTGATGTCGGCGGCGAAGCGCTCGTCATCCATGCCAGGCTGACGAAACAACGTCAGCATCACCTCCGCCCCATCGCCATTCTGCACCACGCGCAGCGGCACATGGACCTCCTCGCCCGAGCCCACATCGACATGATGGTCCATGACGCCGAAGTCGTTATGCGGGGTGAAGCGGATGCGGATGGGTCCTTCGGCGCCGTCCGCCAGCCAGCCTTCGCCGTCAGGCCGCAGATCGGCCTCGGTCAAACCCAACGCCCATCGCGGGAAGAATTCCGGCCGCCAGATCATCTCATAAACCGCCGTCCACTCCCGGTTGATCGTCACGCTATAGGTGCGGGCGGGCAGCATGTTCGGATCTCCGTCTTGTCATGCGCTATCTACTGCCATGCGGGCAGCCGGATGGCGACCCACGAAAGGACATGGCGGGCAAGAAGCCCCTCCCCTTCCCCGCCTTTGCACCCTAACAGGGTCACATGGTCCAAATCCTCATCGATGCTGACGCCTGTCCGGTAAAGGACGAAAGCTACAAGGTCGCCTGGCGATATGACGTACCGGTCATCGTCGTCAGCAACAGCCCCATTCGCGTGCCGGCGCATCCGCTCGTCTCCCGCGTGGTGGTCGATGCCCGGTTCGACGCGGCCGACGACTGGATCGTGGAGCATGTCGAGCCAAAGTCCATCACCGTAACCGCCGACATATTGCTGGCCGACCGCTGCCTCAAGGCCGGGTGCGGGGCGGTGATCGCGCCCACCGGAAAGCCCTTCACCAGCGCGTCGATCGGCAATGCCGTAGCCGTTCGCGCCATCATGGCGGATTTGCGGTCGGGCGCGGTCGGAGACGGGATCGGCGGGCCCGCGCCCTTCGGCAAGGCGGACCGGTCGCGTTTCCTCTCAGTGCTGGACGAGACGGTAGTCAGGCTGCGTCGCTAAGCCACTGATCCCCGGAGCTTGGCCGAATCGCGTCTTTTAGGGCGTTGCATGCGGTGCCAACTGGCGTAGATTCCCTGCCAAGCTGGGTTGGAGAGCGACAATGCCGGAGAGCAGACGAGGCGCCGCGCCCGCCCCTGTGGTAGACGCATTGAGGCAGAGCGAACGGAAATATCTGACGCTCTTCAATGCGATGGATCAGGGCTACCTTCTAGCCGACGTAATCTTTGACGACAATGGCCAGGTCGTGGACATAGCCTTTGTGGAGTCGAATCCGGCCGCGAAGCGAATGCTCGGCGTTGATCCTACGGGGCAGCGCCTGCGGGCGTTTTGCCCCGAAAATAAGGATCATTGGTACGAAGTCTGGGGCCGGGTGGCCGTGAACGGCGAGCCCCAGCGGCAGGAGCGCTTCGCGTCTCTGCAAGGGCGATGGTATGATTTCCTCCTCTTCAAACCAGAACCGAACGATGCCGACAGCCGCCGCGTAGCCGTGCTGTTCCAGGACGTCACCGCGCGCAAGAATGCAGATCACGCGCTGAGGGAAAGTGAAGAACGCCTCGCGCTCGCGGTCGAGATCGCCGAACTGGCGAGTTGGGACTGGAACATGCGGACCGGCCACATCACCTGGAACGACCGGCATTTCCTTCTTCAGGGCTACACGCCCGGAGAGGTCATCCCGAGCTTCGACGCATGGCTTGCCAAGGTTCATCCAGACGACCGTGAGCAGGCGGTCCTGCTGATCGAGCAGGCGCGCGCTCATCGGGGTACCTATGCGCATGAATTCCGGACGCTCCGTGCCGACGGCTCCAACCGCTGGTGCGCGGCGCGCGGGCATTTCTTCTACGACGAGGCCGGCGTCCCCTACCGCATGATCGGCCTGATGGAGGATGTCACCCGTCGCAAGGAGATCGAACTCGGCCTTCGGGAAAGCGAGGAACGACAGCAATATCTGTTGAGGCTGAGCGATGCACTGCGCCCCGTGAGTGAGCCGATCGAGGTTCAACGCATCGCCAGCGCGATCTTGCGAGAGCATCTGGGCGCGGATCGCGTGGCCTATGCCGAGCTTAAGGCGAACGAAGACACATACTGCTTGCTGGCCGAAGACCGGGCGGCGGACCTTTCCTCCTTCGATGGCTTCACTTATGACTGGTCAGCCTTCGATCCGCTGGGCCATGTGCAGGCGAAGCTCGGCCAAAGCGTCAACCGAGCCGACGTGCAGGCGGCGGAAGACCTCACTCCCGAACAGAAGAAGGCCTTCGCGGGGGTAGGCTGTCGAAGCCTGATCAAGGTCCCGATTCGGAAGGACGGGCGTTTGGTCGCGTTCATTACGGTCCACTTCAGGAACCCGCACATATCGACGCCCGCTGACGTCGTCCTGGTGGAGGAATCCGCCGAGCGGACCTGGGCGGCGGTACAGCGGGCCCGCGCCGAAACATCGCTGCGCAGGAGCGAGGAGCTTCTCGACCTCGCCTTCGGCGCGGCGGAAATGGGCGCATGGGAGTATGATCTGCTGGCAAATGTCTGCCGCTTCGACGCGCGTGCGCGAGAGCTTTACAACTTGGCCTCCGACATGGTGGACATTCGCCCCGAAGAGATCGCCAGGGTCGCTCACCCCGACGACTTTAAGGCCATGTTCGCGGCGCTGCGCCATGCGTCGGACATCGAAGGCGACGGCCGCTACGACATCGACTATCGAATCGGCCGGGGCGACGCCTCCTATCGCTGGCTGCGAGCCTGGGGCAAGGCCGAGTTTCAGGGCGAGGGCTCGCATCGCCGAGCGGTCCGCATCGTGGGTGCCAGCCGCGACATCACGCTCGAAGTCGAGGCGCAGGCGGCGCTGCGTGAAAGCGAGGAACGCTTCCAGCAATTCGCCAAAGCCTCTGCCGCGGCGCTATGGATACGCGACGCGGAAACCCGCTCGATGGAATTTGTGAGCCCGGCATCCGCGGAAATCTACGGCGTTGAGACCAGCGCCCTGCTGGGTGACGTGGCCCGTTGGGCATCGATGGTTCTTCCAGAGGATCGGAACGGAGCGCTGCAGCACCTGGCAGAGGCAAGCCGGGGCGAGAGCGTCGTGCATGAATTTCGCATCCAAAGACCGTCGGACCTGGCATTCCGATGGATCAGAAGCACCGCCTTCCCGCTTCGCGACAATGGCGACATCCCACGCATTGGCGGCATTGCCGAAGATGTCACAGACGCTAGGCTGGCTGTCGAACATCAGGCAATTCTGCTCGCGGAGCTTCAGCATCGCGTCCGCAACATATTGGCGATGACCCGGTCAGTCGTCCTTCGCACGGCGCAGGGCGCGGCCGATGTAGAAGACTACAAATCGCTGTTGGAAGGACGGCTGATGGCACTGGCGCGTGTGCAGGTGCTGCTGACGCGGGAGGCCAATGGCGGCGGCGCGCTATGCGATATCATAAAGAGCGAGGTGAGCGCACAGGCGCATCGCTCCGATCAGTTCGAGCTTGTTGGTCCTGACGTCCGCCTCTCCCCTAAAGCGGTGGAGGTGCTGACCCTGGCGTTTCACGAACTCGCGACCAATGCACTCAAATATGGCGCTTTTTCGGCTCCTGAAGGCCGGCTTCGGGTAAATTGGACGCCCTTCCAAAGGGGTGGCCGTCCTTGGCTGGCGCTGGACTGGACCGAAGAAGGCGTCGCCGTTCAAGAGCCTGTCACGCGCCGAGGCTTCGGCAGCGACCTTATCGAAGGCCGCATACCCTATGAACTTCAGGGCACGGGGAGGCTCACCTTCCGCCCGGAAGGCGCCCATTGCCATTTGACGTTTCCGCTGAACGACGGGGAAAGCATCCTTGCAACCGATGCGCCCGCGCCTGTGACGATCTTTGGAGGAGTTCTCGACATGACAGATGCCCCTGACCTGTCCGGCCGCACTGTCCTGGTGGTCGAAGACGACTATTATATCGCCGTCGACACCGCCTCCGCCCTGCGCGGGGCCGGTGCCGACGTGTTGGGTCCCTGTCCAAGCACCGACGCCACACTCGACCTGCTGGATTCGCAGACGCCCACCCATGCGTTGCTGGACCTGAACCTGGGCGGCGGCGGCCCGCAGTTCGAGGTCGCCCGGACGCTGCTGGAACGCGGCATCCCCTTCATCTTCATGACGGGCTACGATCCCGATGCGATCCCGCCAGACATGCACCATGTCACGCGGCTCCAGAAGCCCGTGGCGTTCCGCACGATCGTGGAAGAAATAGGCAAATTATAAGGGCGGGCGCAAAGCGGATGTCATTATCGATCGCCGGCCAAGCGGTCAGGCGACCAGGGAGGTAAGGGACCGTCATAGGGATATCAATCCCTATTAGGAGTGCAATCCATGGCATGCCACCCTGCGCGCCGAAGGAGCCACTATTGAGCGCTAAGCACGCTCTTTCTGAAGAGCGACTTGACGAGCTTATCCTCAAGCAGCCGCCCTGCCACATAGAGGATGGCAAAGAGGGCCGCGAAGACATAGGCAGGCGTGGGCGAAGGCTTCTTGTCCTGCTCTTCAGCTTTCTTCTTGTCCGGCTTCTCTGGGGCCGGAGCGCCCAGGGCCTTGTCGATCGGGTTCTGCGGCAGCAGCGCGGGTTCCTTGTGCGGCTTTTTCTCCACGGCTTCAGTTGACGGCTTTTCAAGCTTGCCGATGGCGACGGTCAATTGCGCGACGGCCAGGAAGAAAAAGGGAGCCAGGAAACAGAATAGCAGCGCCTTGCTGGTCAGATGGTAGCGCAGAATGGACCCGCTCGCACCCTTTTCGACCTGCAGAACACCCCGGTCGAAAATCGACATCTTGTCCTGCGCCGCCGGATCTTTCTTGCTGAAGGTCAGCCGGTCGCCGGTGCGGCTATGGCTGGTGCCGTCCTGCCGGAAAAGGGGATCAAGCCTCCCCAGCACATCATCCGTCGGTTGCTCAGGCGCGATCGCCACGCTGCCCCTGATGTGCCAGATCCAGTCGAATATGCGCGCGTTCACATGACACCCTTTTCTCACAAGCCACTTTTACTCGGCAGGCACGCTCACGGCGTGATCCATCGAACCTCTGCTGAACCTCTCCTTGAGCGTCCGCCATCCCTCGGTGAAGGGAAAGGTCATCTGCTCCCGGATCGACATGCGCCGACCGCCTTCCATGCCCAGCAGTTCCGCCTCCCCGTCCACGCAGGTCCCGAACATCCGGTCGATGAAGATATAGGTGTTGGAATAGTTGCTGCGGCTCGCTTCGAAGTCGCGCGAATGATGCAGGCTGTGATGCTCGGTCGTGTTGAAGAGGAAACGCCACCAGCGCGGCGTGTTGAAGCGGACATTGATATGCTGATAGGTGCCGATCGCAAGTCCGATGGTGCCGGCCAGCAGCGCGGCGCGTGGCAGGAAGTCCAGGAAGCCGCCCACGCCAAGCCCGATCAGGAACAGTTCGACGGGGTTCCCGACCGCGCCCTTGTTGATGTTCAGCTGAGTGATATAGTGGTGGACCGAATGGGTGAGCCATAGCGGATACCAGTTATGCATTCCCCGATGCATCCAATATTGCCCGAAATCGAAGATGAACGAGATCAGAAACGCCTGGACGAGCAGCGGAAGCCCGATGAACCAGTTGAACTTTTCCCAGTCAAAGGAATGTTGCAATGCTTCGATGATGACGTCGCTGCCGATATAGCGCTCGACCATGTTGATCAGCGTGTAACCCAGCGCCACGTAAAAGAGATCGGTGACCAACTCCTTCCAGGTGAGGCGCCAGCTTTCGTATCGGGGGTTCACCCATTCGAGTGCGAGCAGAAGCAGCTTGAACCCGATACCAATGCCGATGGCCGTGGATGCCTTCGCGATCGAGTTGGGTGCATAATACCAAAAGAGGATCAGGGCGAACAACGCCGCGGGCTGAAACCAGGTAAAGATGAATTGCTTGACCGGACCGCCCTCGACCCGGGGAAGGTTTTCCCATCCAATCGTGACAGGCGATTGCGCGCCGATCACTCGTTTTCCTACGCGAATACCATCCATGCGCCTGCTCTCTATTGCTCATCCGGGCCGCTGCTTTTCGTCCGGCACGCTCGCTCGCGTGGGGGATGTCTGCAGCCCGTGAAACCTGATGTTGCGTGCATCGGCAACGTGCACTCATCACGCCAGATGCAAATAGGATATAGAAGTCATAGACAGGAATGATGCCCAAGCTCCGTTGCATGCTGGCCGAAGGAGTCGAGCGGCACTGCGTCAGTGAGGGCCAGCTCGCCGCTCGCAACCTTCCGCTTCAGATAGGTGAAGGTCTGGGCCGTCTGGTTGAACAGATGCTCGCCGCCTTTGATTGGCGCATATCGCGCCGCCCCTCCGCCGATCACCGGTGCCACGACATAATCATAGTCGCAGGCGAAAAAGAGCGGGAAGGAAAAGCGCTGCTGCTCCACCTTCTTCACGCGATGCCGGGTTGCGACATAACGGCCATTGGAAAGCACCTCCATCATGTCGCCGATGTTCATGATCATCATGCCTTCGATCAGTGGCACGTCCACCCACTGGCCCTGCTTGTCCACGATTTGCAGGCCAGGCCCCGTCGCGAACAGCAGAGTGAAGCATTCATAGTCGGTGTGCGCGCCTATTCCCGGACGATCCTCCGCCGCAGCGTCGAAGGGATAATGGATCAGACGCAACTGATTGGGTGGATGGCGCAGGTGTCCGTCGAAATGATCTTCATCCAGTCCAAGCGCCAGGGCGAAAGCGCGGAAGAGTTGGCGGCCGATGCTTACAATATGTGCGTAATAGGCCTGCACATCCTCGCGGAATCCCGGCATGTCGGGCCACAGGTTAGGCCCCAGCAGCGGGCGACGTCCGTCGGCGGCGGCATAGTCGTAATTGACGTCATACGCCTCCTTGAGATCGTTGGAGCCGCCGGCAAATTGCTCTTCCCCTGTCGGAACATAGCCGCTGTGATTTTCGGAACGGCCTATATAGCTGCGCATCTTCGCATCATGGTCGAGCGCGAAATAGGCCTGCGCGCGTTCGACCAGGCGGCGAAACAGCGCCGGGTCGAACTGCGAACCCTTGATGTAGAGAAAGCCGTGCCGGGCGCATGCGTCGTCCAGTTCGCGGGCCAGCGCCCTTCGTTCATCGAGGCTTCCCCCATTCAGGCGCGATATGTCGACGACGGGAAGAGTGGCGGCATCTGTCATGTCCCGCTTGTGGTCATCATCAGGACATAAGGATAGCCGGGATGATTTGATATTCTGCATTGATCTCATCTATGAGGGCCCCGAAGCCGCTCGGAGACATGCATGAGTGACCGCACTCCCCTGATCGACAAGAAATTCGCCAGCCGCGTCGACTGGAACCTGATGCGCACCTTTGTCGACATCGTCCGCGCCGGGGGTATCGGCGCGGCGGCCCGCCAGCTCAATCGACAGCAGCCCAGCATCAGCGCGGCGCTAAAGCGGCTGGAAGATCATGTGGGCGCAACGCTGCTCCACCGCACGGCGACCGGCGTTGAAATGACCGCAGCCGGACGGGCGATGATGACGCTGTGCGAGGATATGCTGGAATCGGCGCGCATGATGCCCCACCAGATAGCCCAGGCGACGAAGCGGGTCGAGGGCATCGTCCGCATCCAGATCGTCTCGGGACTCGTCTCCCCCTTGTTCGATGAGGCAATCGCCAGCTTTCATCGGCGCAATCCCGCCATCCACATGGAAATCCGTGTCTCGCCCTGGCGGCAGGTGTTGGACGCGCTTCAGCAGGGCGAGGTTGAGATCGGCGTTGGCTATGACAGCAGCGTTCGCGGCAGCCTGATGTACGAGCCGCTGCTGGTGGAGCGGCAGCAGCTTTATTGTTCCCGCAGCAGCCCCTATTTCGGGCACCGTGTCAGCCGGCTGGGAGAACTCAAGGATCAGGGGTTCGTCCTGACCGGCGATGACGAGATCGAGCAGATCACGCATCTGCGGCGGCGTTATCGGTTGGGCACGCAAGTGAGCGGGCTGGCCGAAGATATCCATGAAGCGCGACGGCTCATCACCCAGGGTGTCGGGATCGGCTTCCTTCCTGTCCTCGCCGCCGAAAGCGATGTGACTGGCGGAAGGCTGTGGCCCATGCTCCACGCTGATTCTGAGCCAAGCTATGATATTTTTCTGCTCGCCCGGTCGGAGCCTGCCCGGGACACCGCCACCCAGCTTTTCTGGGACGAGGTGTTCCGCAGGATAAGGGCACAACAAAGGGCATAGGCCGTATCTATGTCTTCCATCGCCGATTTCCCCCTCCCTTCATGACGCGCTGCAACGCAACCTGCTCTGCGAAGGGAAGTGCGGGATGCCAGCGAGTCTTAAAGGTCGAATTTTCAACCACATTCCACCCTTGATGATCGCGGTGGTGCTGCTGTTCTGGGCGTTTTGCCCCGCCGCCTTGCTCAACCACCCCTGGACGCTCAGCATCACCTCTCCGCTGATCGTCATCATCGTGCTGCTGCTCGAACGGGTGAATGAGCGGCACCAAGGCTGGCGCATGAACGGCCGCGAGTTCGTCACCGATCTCTATTATTCCGTTCTGAGCGCGACGGTCATCACATGGTGTTCGCAGGCACTCGCCGAAGATCCGCTCAAGGCGGTCAAGTCGTCGCTCGGCATCAAGACGGAATGGGTGACGCATCTGCCATGGCTGGCGCAGGTCGCACTGGCGATCTTCATTCTCGAATTCGGCCAATATTGGATGCACCGGCTGATGCACAACTGGACGCCCTTCTGGCTGACCCACGCACCGCATCACCATCTCACGCAGCTGAATGCCGCGAAAGGCGCGGTGGGCAATCCGATCGAGCTGTTCCTCATCAGCCTGAGCGTCCTTGCCCTGTTCGACTTCCAGCAAACGGCGCTGTTCGCCGCCATCAATGTGATGGGTGTGATCTCCGTCTTCGCCCATGCCAACGTCCGCGCCGATCCGCCGATCTGGTACTCCTTCTTCTTCACGACGATCCGGCACCACAGCCTTCACCACTCGACCGACTATGAGAGCACCCGCTGCAACTATGGCAACTCGCTGATCCTCCTCGACCGCATCTTCGGCACCTATCGCGAGGGCGAAGGCGTGCTGGTCGGCCAGGATGAACGGCGGCGGCTGACGATCCGGGAGCAGACGCTGTTCCCGTTTCAGCCCGCGATCGACCGCTACAAGGCCCGCAAGGCGGCGGCTCGAGCCGGCGGCGAAGCCTCGACCGTTCAGGGCGAGCCGGCGGCCACCGCATGACCGTGATGCGCTCCGCCCGTGTGGAAGCCGCGCGGACCGCTCTTTCCAGCGGCGATCTGGCCGCAGCCCATCGTTTCGCGGCGCGGGTGGTCGAAGAAAATGCTGATGATGCCGAAGGACATTTTCTCCTTGGCATTGCTCAATCGAACGGTGGCGATATTGGTGCGGGGCTTCAGCAGCTGAAGCGGGCGGTGGCGCTGGATCCGCAGGGCGAATATCGTGCGCACCTCGCCAAGCTCTTCACGCTCGTCCGGCAGGATGGCGAAGCAGCGGCGACGCTGCGGGATGCCGAGCAGGCCCCGCCGGCCGATGCACTCAGCCGTGACACGATGGGCTGCGTCTATGCCAGGCTGGGCGATCACGCCCGCGCGCTCGCCCATTTCGCCGAAGCGGTGCGGCTGGAACCGCGCAACACCGCTTACCGCTATAATCTCGCGGTGACCCTCAACTTCCTCGGCCGGGTGGACGAGGCGGAAAGGGCGCTGGAAACACTGATCCTGCAAGCCCCCGGCGACGCGCGGGCGCATCACCTTCTTGCGAGCCTTCGCAAACAATCGCCCGAGCGCAATCATGTCGCGCGGCTGGCAACCGCTCGCGCCGCTGCTGAAGAGCCGCGCGACAGGCTGCTGCTCGGCTATGCGCTGGCGAAGGAGCTGGAAGATGTCGGCGAGCCGCACAAGGCGCTTGAAGCCCTGTGCGAGGCCAATGCCGAACATCGCCGGACGCTGCCCTATCATTTCCAGCGCGATGCCGCACTGTTCGACGCGATCGAGGCGGCGTGGCCGCTTCCTGCAGCGGCGAGTGAAGCGCCGGAGGACGCACCCATCTTCATCGTCGGCATGCCCCGCACGGGCACGACGCTGGTGGACCGCATCCTTTCCTCGCATCCCGATGTTGAGAGCGCGGGCGAATTGCAGGCCATGGCGCTTGCGGTGAAGCGCGCGGCGGCCACGCGCACGCCGACGGTGCTGGATGCCGAGACGGTCCACGCGGCGGCTCGGACCGACATGGCCGAGATCGGGCGCAATTTCCTGCAACGGGCGAGCCATCACCGGCGCGATCCCAGCCTGCGCTTCACCGACAAATTTCCGGGCAATTTCCAGTATCTGGGCTTCATCGCGCGGGCGCTGCCCCATGCCCGCATCGTCTGCCTGCGCCGGCACCCTATGGATACGGTGCTCAGCAATTTCCGCAACCTGTTCGCGGTCAGCTCACGCTATTATGACTATAGCTACGACCTGCTCGACATCGCCGCTTATTATGTCCGCTTCGACCGGATGATGGGCTTGTGGCGCGAGGCGCTGGCCGACCGGTTGATAGAGGTGGATTATGAGCAGCTGGTCGCCGACCAGCCGGGCGAAACCCGCCGCATCCTGACGCATTGCGGGCTGGATTGGGCCGACGAGTGCCTCGCCTTCCACGCCAACCGCGCGCCGGTATCCACCCCCAGCGCGGCGCAGGTGCGCCAGCCCATCTATTCGGACTCCGTCGCCCGCTGGAAGCAGCATGCGGAGGTGCTGGAACCCGTCCGGCGATTTTTCCAATGCGCCGGCATCCCGATCAACTGATGAAAAGGAGCGTTTAGCATCATGCCGATCCGCCTCGACGCAACAAGCCTCCTTTTTTCCCTGGGGGTAATCCTGAGCGCTGCGTTCGCCACCCCCGCAGCGGCCGAGAGCCGGACCCGGCTCGCCGACTGCCAGGCGGGATCATGCCTGGTCGTGACCGGCCGGCGGGCCGACGCGGCATCGGCGGTGCGAATCAACGGCCATGCCGTCGCGGCTCAGGGCAAGCACAAATGGCGCGTCAGCATACCGATCGAAACCCTGCGCCAATGGTCCAGCCCCTATGCGCGCACCATCACGGTCGCGGTCGCCGCGGTGGAGAGCGAAGCCCTCCTACCCATCGGATTGCTCGGCCATAGCGAGGATCTTGCTTACCTCACTGTCCGGGCCAAGTAATAAATGGAGAATAGATCAGTAATAAAATAACGTTTTGCGCTTCAGTATTGAAGTTTTCTACTCCTGGCTCTATATATGCGGCAGCCGTCGTAGAGCGGCGCTTGTTCTGCGCACAGGAGACTATGATGAAGATTGGCTTGGCGGCTCTCGCCACTATTGCTTTTGCGACCTCCACTATTGCCAGCGCCGCCGACAACCCTTTCGTGCGCGACCAGGCCATCCTCGACCTCAAGGGCATTGATCTTGCCACCTCCGGTGGCCAGCAGCGCCTCGCAATCCGCATGGATCAAGCTGCCCGCGCCGTTTGCGGCGATCAGCTTGCCGGCGTTCACCTTGCGGTGGAAGCCAAGGCGCGGGAATGCCGGACGGCCGTGATCGCGGACGTACGCTCGCAGATCGAGGCGCGCACCGCGATGGCTCCAGCCTCTGCCTCGACCCGTCTCGCCTATAATCATTGAACCAGTCGATGTCGCGGCCGGATCCTTCCGGCCGCGCACTGTTTACTTCCCGACGCTCGCCGGGTTGGGCCACCAGGAAAGCGTGTGCACGTCATGCGCCGATGTCCACAGGCCCGCACGCGTGTAGCGCACCGCGCCGCTGCCCACTGCCTTGCCCTTGCGCGCGCTGACGGTCAGCGTCTTGGGGTCGATCACGACGAAGGTCTGATCCTCGGTCGTGCGCAGCCACACCTTGCCGCCGCCGGTATCGATATCTCCCCATTTCAGCGTGTCGGCCACTTTGATGCGCGTCGTGACATCCCCTGTGACAGGATCGATCCGGGCGACCGTGCCGTCGCCCTGTTCCTGAACCCATACCGCCCCTTCACCAGCAGCGAGGAAGCCGGGCTGCTTGCCGAGCGCAGTGCGCTTGACAACGCTGTTGGTTCGCGGATCGATGCGCTGGACGGATTGGCCCTGCGCGCTCACCGCCCATAGCGATCCGTGGCCGAAGGCGAGATACCAGGTGCCGGGATCGACGGGGATGATGGCTATGACCCGATTGGTGGCAGGATCGACGCGCGAAACCTGGCCCGCTTCATTGTCGCTCGCCACCCAGATCGAACCAGCGCCGGCCACCACGTTCAGTTCGCCCTGCTCATTGGCGATGCCGGTGGGGATCGTCGCGATCTTCTTCGCGGTTCGGGTGTCGATCCGAACGAGCGCCTTCTCCTGACAGTCGGCCACCCAAAGCGAGCCGCGCAGGATCGCCATCGCGCCGCAGGGCTTGCTCATGGCGACTTCCGCGAGCTTGCCCTTACGCGACCAGCGTTCGACGCGCCCGGCGTTCGTCGCCCAGACGCTGCTGCCGTCCACGGCCAGGAAGTCGGCGAAGCCCGGCACCTCCATGACCTGTTCCTCCATCGCCTGCGCCGCGAAGGGAAAGAGGGAGGCGATGCCAGCGGCGCAGGCCATGACCAGATTGCGCGTTTTCATGGGTCAGCCCTGCCGCGCGATATAGGCGCGCCATCCGCCGAGGTCTGTAATATCCTCGGCGCCGGTCAGCGCCCGCGGTTCTGCGACGAAGCCCTTGACGCTGCTGCCATCGGACAGCGTCACGGTGCCGATCGCGAGCGGCGCCGGCACCTCGACGACGAAGCTGCCGAACTCCGCCACGCCCAGCTCATAGACTTCGACGGCGATCGGCCCGCCATCACTGCTGTGAACCAGCGCGGGTTTGGGCGGCACGCTGTCCGCCATCGCATAGAGCCGATAGCTAGGAGCTGTCTTAAAGGAGCCGACGAACTTCGCCTCCCGTGATGTCAACTGCCAGTGCAGCGGCATGTCCTTGAGATGGGCGCCGACGACGGCGAGTTTCACGGTCTGCATTTTGCCCTCCAGATCGAGTGGTGGTGGAGAAGGAAGATCGGCGGCGGCGAGATAGGCGTCGGCTGCGTCGAGCAACGCGCGGTCGGTATCGGCCGGGCCGATCAGGGTGATGCCAAAGCCAGTGCCATTGTCCCGTACGCCGGCCGGCACCGCGATGGCGGCCATGTCGAGCAGGTTCACGAAATTGGTGTAGAAGCCGAGCGCGCTGTTGAGCGCGACCGGCGCGACCAACAGTTCGGCCACTCGGTAGGTGGTTCCGGCGGTCGGGAAGGCGAGCATGTCGATCCCCTCCCACAGCAGGTCGGCGTGGCGCTTCAGTTCGGCCAAGCGGTAGATGCCGTTGAACAGCTCCACCGCGCCGATCGCCAGGCCGGGCGCCACCACTTCACGGACGGTCGGATCGATGGCGTCGGGATTGTCGGCCAGCATGCCGGCCATGGCGGCGGCGCGTTCCGCCACCCATGGCCCGCCATAGAGCAGCAGCGCCGCTTCCTGCAGCGGGGCGAGGTCGATTTCCACGATCTCGGCCAGGCGGCCGAGCTTCTCCAACGCGCGAGCGTAGAGGAATTCGGACTCGCCATCCCCGAAAAAGACCCGCTGCGACCGGCGCGGCACCCCGATCCGCTTGCGCGGGAGCGGCCGGTCGGCAAGCCGCTTGGAATAGGGGTCGGCGGCATCGAAGCCCGCGATGACCTCATCCAGCAGCCGGGCATCGGCGGTGTCATCGGTAAAGACCGTGATACAGTCGAGGGTACGGCAGGCGGGCACAAGACCCTTACTGCTCCACCGTCCCTTGCTCGGCTTGAAGCCGATCAGATGCTGGAAGGCGGCAGGCACCCGCCCGGAGCCCGCCGTGTCCGTGCCAAGCGCGAAGGCGACTAGGCCCGCCGCGACGGCTACCGACGAGCCCGAACTCGACCCGCCGCTCACATAGGCGAGATTGTAGGCGTTGCGCGGAGCGCCATAGGGGCTGCGCGTGCCGTTGAGGCCGGTGGCGAACTGGTCGAGATTGGTCTTGCCGACGCAGACCGCACCAGCCGCCAGCAGCTTTTCAACCACCGTCGCGGAATGGCTGGGGCTGTAGGCGAAGGCTGGGCACGCCGCCGTCGTGTCCAATCCGGCAACGTCGATATTATCCTTGACTGCAAAGGGTACGCCGGCGAGCGGCAGCGCCTCCCCGGCAGCGACACGCGCATCGACGGCGCGGGCGGCGGAGCGGATAGCCTCCTCGCTGAAGCGACTGATCCAGACCTGCGGCTGTATTGCATCATAGGCGGCAAGGCGTGCGATCGTCTCCTCCGCCACGGCAAGGGCGCTGGTCCGTCTGGCGTTGACATCGGCGCCGATGATGGCGGCGCTATGGCGGTCGAACCCCATCCCGCTCATGCCTCCGCCCTCAGCGCCAGCATCGGGGCGCCGGGTTGCAGCGACTGGCGTTCCTGCACATAGATCGCAGCGATCGTTCCTGCTCCGGGACTTTGCACGGCGCTCTCCATCTTCATCGCCTCGATGATCGCGATCGTATCGCCCGCCTTCACTTCGTCGCCGATATTGACCAGCATCTTCCACAGGCTGCCGCCAAAGGGCGCTTCGACAACGTCTGCGCCGTCGGGCACTTCGATCGCGCCAGCATTGGGCGGTTCGACGTCGGCGAGGCTAGTGACGCGGTCGAACTCGCCGCTGCGCTGCCATTCGGCGCGTTCCTCGTTGAAGGCGGCCTTGCGGCGGCTCTCGAACTCCGAGATCGACACCGCATTGTCCGCCAGGAAGGCGCGATAGTCAGCGAGCCGGAATTCGGACTCCTCGATGCGTATCGACCGGCGCCCGCTGGGGAAGTCGCGCCGCCATTCGGCCAGGTCATCCGCGCTCACCGGATAGAAGCGGATCTGGTCGAAGAAGCGCAGCAGCCACGGCTTGCCCTCGATAAAGGCGTCGGTCTGCCGGTGCGTGTTCCAGACCTGGATGGTGCGGCCGAACAGCTGATAGCCGCCGGGGCCCTCCATCCCGTAGATGCACATATAAGCGCCGCCGATGCCCACGACATTGGGCGGGGTCCATGTGCGGGCCGGATTATATTTGGTGGTGACCAGCCGATGCCGCGGATCGACCGGGGTTGCGACCGGCGCGCCCAGATAGACATCGCCCAGGCCCATGACGAGATAGGTCGTGTCAAAGATCAGATTCTCGACCGCCGCTGCATCCGGCAGGCCATTGATGCGGCGAATGAAGTCGATATTGTCCGGGCACCAGGGCGCGTCGTCGCGGACCGCACCCATATATTTCTCGATCGTCTCAATCGTCGCAGGGTCCCGCCAGCTTAGGGGCAGATGGACGACGCGTGAGGGGATGGTAAAGTCTGCAAGGTCGCCCAGCCGCTCCTCGGCGTCGATCAGGACAGCCAGCGCGGCGCGCTGATCCAGTATCTGACCATCGAAGTGCAACTGGAGCGAGCGGATGCCAGGCACCACGTCGACGACGCCGGGAAGCGCCATCCGCTCCAACTCGGTCATCAGCGCGTGGACGCGGATGCGAAGCTCTATGTCGAGCACGATCGGGCCATATTCGACCAGGATGTTACGGTCGCCCTGCTGCCGATAGACGGTGCGCGGGCGGCCGCCGCTTTCCTCGATCGTCGCAAGAATGGGCGAAAGCGTGTCGATGGGGCGCGCCGCGTTCGGCACGTGGGGCGTGCCTGCGACGATCAGATCGCGCTGCTGCCTGTCTGCCGCGATGGCGTCCTCGACATGGACCGGCGCGAAGCGGAGCTTGTCGCCGGGCGTGAGCTGACCGATCTTCCACCGATCGGCGGCGATCACCACGAAGGGGCAGACGAACCCGCCCAGCGATGGGCCATCCGGGCCGAGGATGATCGGCATGTCGCCGGTGAAGTCGACCGCGCCGATGGCGTATGGGTTGTCGTGGATATTGGACGGGTGAAGCCCCGCCTCGCCCCCATCCGCACGCGCCCATTTGGGCTTCGGGCCGATCAGGCGGACGCCGGTCCGGTTGCTGTTATAATGCACCTCCCACTCGGCCGCGACGATCGTGGCGATATCCTCGTCCGCGAAGAAATCGGGTGCGCCATGCGGGCCGTAGAGGACGCGCAGGGTCCAGAGTTTCGGCAGGTCGGGCAGAGCGGCTTGCGGCAGGGGAGTGTCGGTCGCTTCGCCAGCCAGATGCAGGGTGTCGCCCGCCAGCAGCCGGCGCGCGGCATGGCCGCCGAACTGGCCGAGTTCGAACGTGCTGCGACTGCCGAGATAGGGCGCGATGTCGAGGCCGCCGGCGAACAGGATATAGCCCCGCATGCCGCCGGATGAGGCGCGGCCGAGCGCCAGCGTCTGCCCTGCCTCAACCTCGATCGCCTTTCCGCGCTGGACCGGGCTACCGTCCAACGTGGCGCCGAAATCCGCGCCCGTCAGGCTGATCCGCGTGGTAGCGGTGAAGCTCAGCGTCGGCCCGCTCACCGTCACCTCCAGACCGGCGGTGCCCTCGGGATTGCCGAGCAGACGGTTGCCAAGGCGGAAGGACTGGTCGTCCATCGGGCCAGACGGGGGCACGCCCACCGCCCAAAGCTTTTGACGGCCGGGCCAATCCTGCACCGTCGTCGCCATGCCGCCGCTGATGACGCGAACGCTGCAGGGATGATAGGCGATATCTTCGAGCACGCGCGTCGAAACTTCGCCGCTGACGAAGGCGTCGCAGCGAACTACCTCCCGCAGCCAGCGCAGGTTGGTTTCGATGCCATCCACCCGGCTGTTGTCGAGCGCTCGTTGCATCGCGGCGATGGCTTCGTCACGGCTTGGCGCGTGGACGATCAGCTTGGCGAGCATCGGATCATACCAAGCCGACACGGTGGAGCCGGCCATGACCCAGGTTTCGACGCGCATGCCCTCGGGAAATTCGACCGCTGTCAGGCTGCCGGATGTCGGGCGATATTCAAGCGCCGGGTCTTCGGCATAGAGGCGGACCTGCACCGAATGGCCCTGCGGCTCCCGCAGTTCGGCGTCCAGGAACGTAAAATCCCCCGCGCCGCCCCGGATCATCCACTCGACCAGATCGATGCCCATCACCTCCTCGGTCACGCCATGCTCGACCTGAAGCCGGGTGTTCATCTCCAGGAAAAAAAATTCTTCCCGTTCGGCGTCATAGAGGAACTCGACCGTCCCGGCCGATCGATAGTTCGCCGCCTCCCCCAGCCTTGTCGCGGCGGCGATCAGATCGGCGCGCACCTTTTGCGGCAGCAGCGGCGCGGGCGCTTCCTCGACAACCTTCTGGTTACGGCGCTGGAGCGAGCAGTCCCGCTCGCCCAAGGCGCGAATGCGGCCCTGCCCGTCGCCGAAGACCTGCACCTCGATATGGCGGGCGCGGCGGATATAGCGTTCCAGGAAAATGCCGGCGTCGCCGAAATTGCTCTGCCCCTGCCGCGCCACGGCGGCGAAGCCGTCGCGCACGGCGGCCTCATCCTCGCAAACGCGCATGCCGATGCCGCCGCCCCCAGCGGTCGCCTTCAGGATCACCGGGAAGCCGATGCGGTGCGCCGCCTCGACCGCCGCTTCCTCATCGGTCAGCAGATCGGTGCCGGGTGCCAACGGCACGTCATGGGCGGCGGCGAGGGCGCGAGCGCTGTGCTTCAGGCCGAAGGTGCGGATATTGTCGGGCGTGGGGCCGATGAACACGATCCCCGCCTGCGCGCAAGCTTCGGCGAACTCCACATTCTCTGCCAGGAAGCCATAACCCGGATGGATCGCGCCCGCGCCGGCTGCGCGCGCCGCATCGAGGATCGCGGCGATATTGAGATAACTGTCGGACGCGCGAGCCGGACCGATGCACATGGCCTCGTCGGCTTCCGATACGTGCAGCGATCCTTCGTCCGCTTCCGAATAGACCGCGACAGAGCGCAGACCCATGCGGCGAAGCGTACGGATGATGCGCGTGGCGATGGCGCCGCGATTGGCGATAAGGACAGTATCGAAGCTCATGCGGCGGCAACGATCATGCGGACGGGCGTGGGATTGAAGCCGTTGCACGGATTGTTGATCTGCGGGCAGTTCGACACGACGACGACCACATCCATCTCGGCGCGCAGATCGACGGTCAGGCCCGGCGCAGATATCCCGTCCACAATGCCGAGCGAACCGTCCGCCTCCACCGGCACGTTCATGAAGAAGTTGATGTTGGACACGATGTCGCGCTTGCCGCGGCCCTCCAGCAGATTGGCTTCCAGGAAATTCTCGACACAGGCATGCTCGGCCTTGGTGTGGTGGCCGTAGCGCAGCGTATTGCTCTCGCAGGAACAGGCGCCGCCAATCGTGTCATGATAATCGACCGAGGTGGCCGCGATGGTCATCATCGGCCGCCCTTCATTGGACCGCAGCACCGTACCCGCCCGCAGGAACAGATTGCCCTGCGCTGACACGGTATCCTGCGCGCTGTAGCGCTCCGCGTCGTCGGCGGCGGCATAGAGCAGGAAATCGACCGCCTGATTGCCCTCCAGATCGACGATGCGGAGCGTCTGGCCGGCGGCAATATGATGCAGCCACGGCGCGCGGGCGGGAACGACCTCGTCATGCACGATGGCGCCGGGCAAGTCGGAAAGATGGGGATCGGGGCTCATTGGCAACCAGTCCTCTGTTAGCGGCGGAAATAATCTTCGACATTTTCGAAGGCGCGGAGGCCCTCGGGCGTGGCGGTGCGGATTGGGTCATCCTGCGGCGTGACAGGTCCGCGCCAGGCGGTCGCGCGCAGCGGGGTTACCGTCCATTGCTTGCGCGGGTCGAGCACATGCGGGCAATTGGCGATCACGACGATCACGTCCATCTCCGCGCGGAGGATGAGGCTGCGGCCGGGCGCGAAGGGGCCGATCTGCGGCGCGATGCCGCCGTCGCCCTCGATCCGCGCGCCCTTGAACAGGTTGACGCAAGGATGAACGTCGCGGCGCTGCAACCCATGCTTGGCCGCGCCCAGCAAGAGGCGGTCGCGCCCGTTGGGATAGGCGCCACTGTTGCGCCCCTCGCCATATCTGGCTTCGTTGGCCGCGGCGTTGGAGGTTCCGCAAAAGGCGTCATGGGTGCCGGCATCGTCGGACAGGAAGCTCATCAGCACCCGCCCCATGTCAGACAGCAGCAGCTTGCCCTGGCCCAGATAGGCGTTCCACTGCACCTTCACCGTGTCGGCGACGTTCAGCCGCTCGCTCGGCATGTCGGCGTTGAAGATCAGGAGCGAAGCGCAGGCGTCGCCCTTCAGGTCGATCAACCGCAGCCGCGCGCCCCGCGCCAGCCTGCGCGTGGCATAGCCCCCGGCGGCGATCGTCTCTTCCCACAGCAGGTCGCCAGCGGGCACGTCGTCGGGCAGGTCATCGGCTGCCGGCGGCAGCACCGGCATCGCCTCGACCCGCGTGCCCGCCATGCGGCGCGCATGGTCACGGGCGGCGAGAGGGTTTGCAAGAAGCTCGGTCATACGGTCTTTTCCGTTTTCTGTTCGTAAAGCGGCGGCAGGAGGGCGGTCGTCGTGACCAGCTGGAGCTGATGCACCCCGCGCACCCGGCGCAGCGCGTCGCACAGCTCCTTCAGCAGCGATGCCGGCCCCTGCACCAGCAGCACCTCCAGCGACTGATCGTCCTCCAGGAAGACATGCTGGGAGGAGATGACTTCCTTGAGATAATGGGCCTGGGTCTGGGCGAGCTGGTGCCGCACCCGACCCCGATCGCCGCGATAGACGATGGTGATCGTGCCGGCGAGCATCTCGTCGGGGCGGGTATAGGCCTCATGCTCCGCGAGCGCGTGGCGGATCAGTTCGGCGATCAACTGCGACCGGGACGGCAGTTCACGCTCCTCCACCATCATGTCGAGCTGCCTGAACAGGTCCTGGGGCAGGCTCATGCTGAGCCTTGCCAAGCTCCCATTTTCACTAGCCATGTCCAACGCTCTCCTTGCTTTCCGGCTGCCCCTGGTCCGCGGCATCGGGCGTCTCTTCAGGCTCCGCCTTGCGCAGCGGCAGGTCATAGACGGCGGTGGCGCCAAAGCGGTGCGGGGCGTGCGGATCGTGTCGGCGCTTGTCGAAGGCGAGCACCCGCGTCCCCAGCGAGAACGCCTCGCGAATATCGTGGGTGACCATGATGATGGTCAGCCCATTGTCGCGCCACAGCCGCCTGATCAGGCCGTGCATGTCGGCGCGTATGCCAGGGTCGAGCGCGCCGAACGGTTCGTCCAGCAGCAGGATGCGCGGGCGCTTGATCAGCGCCTGCGCAATCGCCAGCCGCTGCTGCATGCCGCCCGACATCTGCGCCGGATAGACGTGCATCGCATGGCCGAGGCCGACGGCGTCCAGCATCTCGGCGGCCTCCGCCTCGGCTGCACGACGGGCCTTGCCGAACAGCCGGGCTGACAGCGGTGCCTTCTCGCACTCCAAACCGAAGACCGTATTGCGCAGCGCCGACAAATGGGGGAAGACCGAATAGCGCTGGAACACTACGCCGCGATCCGGGCCGCATTCTGACAGCAGCGGCTCGCCGTCTAGGAAAATCCTCCCCCGCGTCGGCACTTCCTGACCCAGTACCACGCGCAGCAGGCTGCTCTTGCCCGCACCCGATGGGCCGATGATCGACACGAAGGAGCCCGCCTCGATATCGAGGTTCACATTCTCAAGGACGATCTTGTCGCCATATTCGAGCCAGATGTTGCGGAGGCTAAGCAGCGGGCTCAATGGCTGCCTCCCATCGCCCAGGGGTAGAGTTTGCGGCTCGCGACCACCAGCGCCACGTCGGCGACGATGGCGAGCAGGGCGATCCAGGCGACATAGGGGATGATGACGTCCATCGAGAGATAGCGGCGGACGAGGAAGATGCGGTAGCCAAGACCGACGTCGGAAGCGATCGCCTCGGCCGAGATCAGGAACACCCAGGCAGGGCCCAGCGACAGGCGGATAGCGTGCAGCAGGCGCGGCATGGCCTGGGGCAGCGCCACACGGATCATGATCTGCCAGGAACTCGCACCGAGCGTCTGGGCTTTCACGATCTGCTCGCGCGGCAGGGCGGCGACATGCGCGGTGATGTCGCGCACCATGACTGGCGCGATGCCGATGACGATCAGGGCGACCTTGGCCGTCTCGCCCAGACCGAGTGCGATGAAGAGGATCGGCAGCAGCGCGATCGGGGGGATCACGGCGATGCCGGTCACCAGCGGGCCAAGCGTCGCCCTCACTGGCGGCAGCGCCCCAAGGACCAGCCCCACCACCAGCGCGGCGAGCGTCGCGATGCCAAGGCCGATGCCCAGCCGCTGGAGGCTTGCAACCGTATCCGCCCAGAAGATGATCTGCCCGGTCAGCAGGTCGCGCTCGAACAGCAGGCTGGACAGGGCTTCCGCCATGCCGCCGGGCAGCGGCAGGACCTTGTCCATGGGGTTCAGCGCGTGGCGCTGCGCCGCAAGCACGAGGTACAGGAGGACCAGGAGCAGGATCGGCAGCGATCCCAGAAGGAAGCCTTCGCCCCGGCGGACATGTCGGTTCACCCAACGCATACTGTCACACTCATATCTTTTTGAGCCGGACCGAACCGCTCAGAGCTTTCCATCCGCGGCCAGCTTCATGAAGCTGTCGTCGAAGCGCAGCGTCACGCGCTGGGGATCGCCCAACGTCTTGCCGCCCGGAAAGCCCATGCCGACCTCGTCGGCGGAGGCTGCGCCCTTGAACAGACCGTGCGCGAAGCTGAAGTTGCGCACCTGGGTCATGGTAGTAATGAGCGAGGGTGCGTCCGCTGCGGCGACCGCTCCCTTGGGATCGGCATAGAGATGTGTGGTCGCGAGCTGGCTGTCGAAGAGCTCGGGCGTGGTGCCGGCCAGCTTCGCCATCGCGGCGCGCGCCTCCTTGCCCTTGGCGTCCTGCCGATTGAGCAGCGCCATGGTTTCATACCATATGCCGGTCAGCGCCTTGCCGAGGTTGGGATTGGCCTTCAGCGTCGCGGTGTCGACCACCAGCAGGTCCAGAATTTCGCCGGGTATTTGGGCGGAGCTGAACACCTCCCTGACCCCGGCCTCCTTCTTCATGACGGACAGCTGCGGGTTCCAGGCGACTGCTGCCGTGGCGTCTGGGCTGCTGAAGGCCCCCACGATGTCGGCGTCGGACGTGTTCACCGTCCTGACGTCGGTGGGCTTCATTCCCGCCTTCTCCAGTCCACGGGCGAGCAGATAGTGCGACACCGAAAGCTCGACCAGATAAACCTGCCGCCCCTTGATGGCGGCGAACTTGTCGGCACCCTTCAGCAGGATGCCGTCATTCCCGTTCGAATAGTCACCCACGATGATGGCGCTCGTATCCTTGCCACCTGCTGCCGGGATCGTCAGCGCGTCCATGTTGGTGACGGTCACGCCGTCGAATTTGCCGGCCGTATATTGATTAACCGACTCCACATAGTCGTTCACCTGGACGACATTGATCTTGATCCCGTATTTGTCGGCCCATTTCTTCACGATTCCGGCCTGCTGCGCGTAGGGCCAGGGCATCCACCCGGCATAGATCGACCAGCCGATGCTGAATTCGGTGCGAGCCTGGGAACCGGGATTTTGCCCTGGTGAACATGAGGCCAGAAGACATGCCCCAGCCATCAGCGCGATCCTGCTTAACTTGACAAGCGACCCGATCATGACTCGATCCCCTTTCGCAATGCAGCATCGCGAAGCGGCGCACCCTTGTCCACCAAAAAATATTACGGATCGACATTTATGTAATACCCGAAAAAAGATGCGGGCAGCAGTAGCGGATTTTCCACGCCGGTTCGTTCTGCGTGAAGATGGACCGCTTCTCCGCGCGATCTTAGGAAATGAACGCGGGATCTTTCCCCCCCGTCGCTAATGAATGAAAACCGATTCGGCGGGCGTCACAATCATGTTAAGTCAGCGAGATGCTCGGGATCAGGGATGCGCAATGCGGCGGAAAACAGGGAATTTGTGCATCGCACCACGATATACCATTCATACTAAGCAAGTGCAGAATTATTACACTTGACGAGAAACGTAATATCCATAGCGTAAGTGTTGCAATTTGACGAAGCAGCAAGACGGATGGTGGATTGCTGTTTCAACACCGAGTTGATGTGAGGGTTCGTGGATCGTAAATTGACCTGCTCCAATTGCTCAGACGGGACATTCCGTCAGCAGGGCCGATTGGGTGGCGTCACGACCATCATCATCCGCGCCCATGTGCATATTCATCACGGTAAGTCATGATCGGCGCAAAGTCATCGCGCCGCAATGAACTCGCCGTTCCAACCGGCGCAGACAGGGAAGTTCGATCGGCCGGAACCCGGCCAGCAAGACGCCGGCCTAGCCAGAGCGTCAAGAGGAGGGATGTCACTTAAAGGCTCAACCGCAGAGGGGGTCGAAGTGACTATGACATTGTTTCGCAATACGCTGTTGGGCGCGACCTTTCTGATGGGTGTCGGGGCCATCCCGGCCTTTGCCCAGGCACAGGCGCCCGATGCCGAGCAAGGAGACGGCACCGAGATCGTCGTGACAGCCACGCGGCGCGCGACATCGATCCAGGACGTGCCGATCAACATCAGCGCGGTCGGACAGGAACAGATCGCCCGCCAGCGCATCGACGACGTGCGCGACCTCGCCGACTTCACGCCTGGCATGACCATTTCGGACACTGGTCCGGGGTCGACCGGATCGATCGTGCTTCGCGGCCTCAATGCGTCCGATGCTGATGCGACGGGCGCTTCCTATGACGATGCGCTGGGCGTCTATCTCGGCGAAGTGCCGCTCTATTACGACTTCAAGCTGCTCGACATCGCGCGGGTCGAAACGCTGCTGGGGCCGCAGGGCACCCTCTATGGCTTGGGCACGCTTGCAGGAGCCATCCGCAACATCCCCAACCGGCCCGATCTCGACAGCATCGAGGGCGAAGTGCACAGCCGCCTCTATGGCAAGGATCATAGCGGCAAGATCGGCTATCAGCTGGACGGCGTGATCAATATCCCGATCATCCGCGACCATGTCGCATTCCGGACCGCCACCGGCTATTTCTACGATCCCGGCTTCATCGACTATCCGCTGCTGCTTCAGACCCCCGGCGTGTCGCTGCCGCAGCCCAGCGGTCCCGACATCGTGACGCCCGCCGACTATGCCGCGAACCTCACCGGCCGCAAGGACCTCAACTTCGAGAAGACCTTCACCACCCGCAATCAGTTGCTGGTCCAGTTCAGCGAAGACCTGAAGGTCAACTTCACCTATGCCTTCCAGCGGACGAAGACCGACGGCGGCCAGTATAACAGCAACGGCGTTCTCGGCACGGGCCGCTATGAAAGCGCCGGCCGCTATATCGAGGCAGTCAACCGCCGCGCGCATCTCGGCAGCATGGAAATCAACGCCAACCTTGCGGACATTGCCGATCTGGTCGCGACGACGGCCTACACCGACGTCAAGAACCGCAACCAGAGCGACAATACCGACCTGCTGCTCGACCTCGACTATGGCTATGAAAGCTTCCCCGCCTTTTCCAGTTGGAACGAAGCGACCGATCGCCGCAAGCAGTTCAACCAGGAAGTCCGCCTCGTTTCCCGTCACGGCGGCCCGTTCAACTGGGTGCTGGGCGGCTTCTACAACCGGCAGAAGCGGCAGCGCGACTATATCGAACATGTGCCGGGCCACCCTTGGGTCGAGTTCGGAACGCAACCCAATCCCGATGCGGTCGAATATGCGTCTTTCGTGAAGTCGAAGATCACGGAAAAGGCAATCTTCGGCGAAGGCACGTTCCGCGTGACGCCTGAATGGCAAGTTACCGCCGGCGCGCGCTATTTCGGCTACACGTCCGACATCACGGGACTTTCGGTTCTCCCGTTGCTCGGTGAACCGGTCAGCCCCTATGAACTCGACCCGGCAGGCGGCAAGTCGAAGAAGAGCGGATGGGTGTGGAAGCTCAACAGTTCCTACAACTTCACCCCCGACCTCATGCTCTATGCGACCTACAGCAAAGGCTATCGCATCGGCGGCCCCAACACGGTCGCGCCCTGCATCCTGCCGCTTGATCCGACGCAGCAGAATGTGTGCGGCCTGCCGAACGAAATTCAATATGGTCCGGACACTACGAAGAACGCGGAAATCGGCATCCGCACCCAATTTTTCGATCGCAAGCTGACCTTCAATTTCAACGTGTTCCAGATCAAATGGGACGGCATCCAGGTGGATTCCGCGACGCTGAACGGCATCGTCGGTATCACGGTGAATGGCGGCAAGGCCAAGTCGGAGGGCTTTGAAACTTCCTTCCAGGTCAAGCCCGTCACCGGTCTGTCGATCCAGGGCACCTACTCCTACGTCAATGCCAAGCTGACGGAAGACGTGCCTGCGATCATCGCCGTCAACGATCCGCCGGGGACCTATCCCAGTTCCCCCATCCAGCTGGACGCGCTGTCGGGCGACCGGCTGCCGGGGTCGGCGAAGAATAGCGGCAGCCTAGGCGCGACCTATACCATGCCCTTCATGGACGGCGACATCGTCGCCGACTGGACCGCCACCTATCGCGGCAATGTCGTGACGCGGCTTGGCTGGGATCGGGCCTATGGCGACAAGCTGCCGGGCTATGTGCTGCACCGCGCCTCCCTTTCCTATGAGACGAAGCGCTACAGCGTCAGCCTTTTCGCGAACAACATCTTCGACAAATATGCGGTGGTGTCGGTCGCGAACGACCGGTCGCGAGTGGGGCTCAACGACGGGGTGCGGCTGCGCTATTACAAGCAGGCGGTGATCAACCCCCGCACCTTCGGCATCGAGGCGCGGTTCAAATATTGACCCGATCGGGCAAGGGACGCCAGGATAGGGCGTCCCCCTATCAATATGGTACGACCGTCATTCCCGCGGAGGCGGGGATGACGGCCGATGAAGACCGTTTGCCCATAATAGGGGAAGATGGAAGGCGATGATGACGCTCTATAGCGGACGATCAGTCAGGATCATCGATGCCATCCTTTCAACGTTGCTCGTCTGCAGCGCGGCATCGGCGCCCGCTGCCGGTTCCTCCGCCCTGTTCCCCGAACGCTGGATCGACGGCACGCTGCCGCAGGAGCCGGAAGCGCAGGTGCAGCCGCTCGATAGCGACACTTTTGTCATCCGCCAGTCGGTCAAGACCAACTTCGAAGCCCCCTTCCTCTATCTGCTGTTCGGGCGCGAGAAGGCGCTGCTGATCGACACGGGCGCGCAAGGCGGCAACATCAGGCCGGTCGTCGATCGGCTCATCGCCCGATGGCTGGCAGCGCACGGCCGGGCCACGATCCCGCTCATCGTCGCCCACAGCCACAGCCATGGCGATCATGTCGCGGGCGATGCCGCATTTCGCGACCGGCCCGACACGACGCTCGTCGGGCTCACGCCGGAATATGTCGCGCGCTTCTTCGGCATCGGCCACTGGCCGCGCGATCTCGCCCGCTTCGACCTTGGCGGACGGGCGCTCACCATAATTCCGACGCCAGGCCATCAGGCAGCGGCGATCATGGTCTATGACCCGCAGCTGAAAATCCTGCTGTCAGGAGATACGCTCTATCCCGGCCGCCTTTACGTGCCGGTCAACTTCCTGCCGGACAACCGCGCCAGCGTCGATCGGCTGGTGGCCTTCGCGGCGAAGCATCCGATCCGCGCCGTGCTGGGCGCCCATATCGAAATGACGCAGACGCCCGGGCAGGACTATCCGCACGAAGCGAAGACGCATCCGGACGAGCATCTGCTCGAACTGCCGGCGCGGAGCATTGGTGAGTTGCAGACCGGACTGAGAACTGCCTCAGATACTGCCGATCGGCCCCAGGTCCATGACCACTTCGTCATCTACCCCGTCGCGCCACGCGACAACTGAGTGAAGCGCGCGAAGGAAGAGCCTGCCCCGCCTGTCGGCACGCCTCCATGCTCTCGACGGCCAGGGCGATCAGCCGCGGCAGGCTTTCGGCACGCTCGCGCGCATGGGCCAAGGCCGCGGTGCCCCGGATCAACTGCCCCTTGATGGCATGGAAGATCGCCACCCGCCCGAAGAAGTTGAGGGCGATGGAACAGCCATAGTCCGCTTTGGAGATGGGCGGCCGACATGACGCAATAGGCGGCGCGATACTCGTCCTCGCCCGGAATGGCGGAGGTGGCGCTATCTCATCCAACGCTACTAAAAACTCAAGAGTGCTCATAGCACTTTTGAGTACATTGCGGATTCTGAAGTTTCCTGCCAATGCTGTATCTGGAGAAAAGGGAGGAACAATGGACGCTGCTTCACCCTTTCGAACCGCTGCCCAGAAAGAGGCGGAACGCGCCGCAAAGCGCGAGGCGGTGCTGCGCGCCGCCGTGCGGATGTTCAATGATCGCGGGTTTCATGCGACGTCGCTGGACGATGTCGCAGCCACGCTCGGCATATCGAAGCGCACCATCTACCATTATCTCGCGAACAAGGATCAGGTGCTGCTGGAATGCGTGACGATCGGCCTTCAGCAGTTGCTGGAAGCGGCGGAACAGGCGCGCGGGGAGGAAGGCGACGGCCACCATCGCCTGACCCGTTTCCTGCGCCGCTACGCGGAAGTGAATATGGACGATTTCGGCCGCTGCGTGATCCGGACGGGGGAAGAGGCGCTCTCACCCGCCAGCCTGCCACGTTACCGGCAGCTGAAGCGGGAGATCGACAATGCGCTGCGCAGTCTGATCCGGGACGCGATAGCGGATGGTTCCATCGCGCCCGTTGACGTGAAAATGGCAGCATTCGCCCTCGCTGGCGCGCTCAACTGGCCCGGCCGCTGGTATGACCCCGAAGGCCCCCTCTCCGCCGAAGACGTCGCTGCGCAATTGGTCGACATTCTGACGAAGGGCCTCCACCCCCGCGAGTGACGCAATTGAACAGCTTAACGGACGCCCTGAAAAGATGAGTATCTATGCTGACTGAAATCCAGCTCGCCATCCGCGACACGGTCCGCGCCTTCGCTCAGGAGGAGATACGCCCGCATTCCGCCCGTTTCGAGGCGGAGGGCTATCCCCGTTCCCTGTTCGAGCAGATGGCGGGCCTTGGGCTCTGGGGCATGACCGCGCCGGAAGCCTTCGGCGGCGCGGAAGCCGACTCCGTCGCCTACGCGCTGTCCCTGATGGAACTCGCGGCGGCCGATGGCGCGCTCTCCACCATTGTGTCGATCCAGAACTCGATCCTCGTGTCAGGCCTGCTCAAGGATGGCAGCGCCGAGCAGAAGAGCCGCTTCCTGCCTGACCTCATCGGCGGGCGCACCATCGGCGCCTTCGCCCTGACTGAAGCGGACGCCGGGTCCGACGCCTCGGCGATCCGCACGCGCGCGGTGAAGGTCGATGGCGGCTGGCGCATCAACGGCGCCAAGCAGTTCATCACCTCGGGCAAGATAGCCGGGCTGGTCATGATCATCGCCGTGACCGACCCCGCCGCCGGCAAGAAGGGCCTGTCCGCCTTCATCGCGCCGACCGACCGCCCCGGCTATGTCGTTGACAAGGTCGAGCACAAGATGGGGCAGCGCGCGTCCGACACCTGCGCCCTGCGGTTTGACGATATGTTCGTGGAGGATGATTTGCTGATCGGCCAGCCTGGGCAAGGCTATCGCATCGCGCTTGCCAATCTGGAAACGGGTCGGATCGGCATCGCCGCCCAGTGCGTCGGCATGGCGCAGGCGGCGCTGGAGATCGCCATCGGCTATGCCAAGGAGCGCAAGAGCTTCGGCAAGCCGATCATCGAACATCAGGCGGTGGGCTTCCGCCTTGCCGATCTCGCCACCCGGCTGGAGGCTTCGCGGCAGCTGGTGCTGAACGCCGCAAGGGTAAAGGACGCCGGCGCCCCCTGCCTCACCGAAGCTTCGATGGCCAAACTGTTCGCATCCGAAGCGGCGGAGGCGATCGTCTCCGGCGCGATGCAGACGCTCGGCGGCTACGGCTATCTGGAGGAATTCGGCGTCGCCAGAATCTATCGCGACGTACGCGTGTGCCAGATTTACGAGGGCACGTCGGATATACAGCGCATGGTCATCGCCAGGGCGCTCTGAAGGAGAAGATGGATGCAGGACGATCCGATCATCATAGCCGGCTATGCCCGCACTCCGATGGGCGGCTTTCAGGGCGTGCTTTCGCCGCTGAAGGCCACCGACCTCGGCGCTGCCGCGATCAGGGCGGCGGTCGAGCGGGCCGGTGTCGCGGCCGACGCCGTCGATCGCATCTATATGGGCTGCGTGCTGCCCGCCGGGCTGGGGCAGGCGCCCGCGCGGCAGGCGGCGATCGGCGCTGGCTTGGGCCTCAACACCGAAGCGACCACCGTCAACAAGATGTGCGGTTCGGGCATGCAGGCGGCCATCATGGCGCATGAGGCGCTGGCTTCCGGCGCGGTGGACGTGGTGCTCGCGGGCGGCATGGAAAGCATGACCAACGCCCCCTACGCGCTGCCCAAGCACCGCGCCGGCGCCCGGATCGGCCACGACCGGATCATCGACACGATGATGATGGATGGGCTTGAGGACGCCTATGAACCTGGCAAGGCAATGGGCGTCTTCGCCGAGGAAGCGGTGCGCGACTATCAGTTCACGCGGGCGGAGCAGGACGATTATGCGATCCGCTCGCTCGAGCGCGCCAATGCGGCGATCGCGACCGGCGCCTTCGCGCGGGAGATCGCCGCCGTGTCGGTCCCGGGCCGGGGCGGCGAGACGCTGGTCGATACCGACGAGCAACCGGGCAAGGCCAAGCCGGACAAGATCCCCTCGCTCAAGCCCGCCTTCGTCAAAGACGGCACCATCACGGCCGCGAACGCCTCCTCTATCTCCGATGGCGCGGCCGCGCTGGTGATGACCCGCCAAAGCGTCGCCGAGAAGCAAGGGCTGAAAATGGTGGCGAAGGTCGTGGCCTGCGCCGCGCATGCCCACGAGCCGGCCAAGTTCACCACTGCTCCGGTCCCCGCCATCCAGAAGGTGTTGGCAAAGGCCGGTTGGCCGGTCGATGATGTCGATCTTTTCGAGGTCAACGAAGCCTTCGCGGTCGTCGCGATGATCGCGGCGAGGGACCTCGACATCCCGGCCGAAAAGCTGAACGTGAACGGGGGCGCGACAGCGCTCGGCCACCCAATCGGCGCATCGGGCGCGCGCATCCTCGCCACGCTGATCGCAGCCTTGCAGGAGCGCGGCCTCAAGCGCGGAGTCGCCAGCCTCTGCATCGGCGGCGGCGAAGCCACAGCCATGGCGGTGGAGCTGGTCTGAGGGAGCGCCTTCCGGGCATCGTCATCCCGGATTCGACCCGGGACCGCTGCTCTCACGCTTCCGTCGACGACCATAGCGATGGCCGTTCCGGCTGAGCCTGTCGAAAGCCGGCGCACACGCAGTCAACGGTCGAGATCTGTGCCCGGCCCGAAGCGGTGTTCGAGCATATCCGCCCGCTCGTACCCGGCGCGAACGGGCGAAACGCGCTCGCAACAGGCGACCCTCGACGCTGGACTGTTACGGGCGGGCCAGGCTCCTCCGCTTCAGGTGGCCCGGTAAGCCTGCACATCGTCAGGGCCTTACCCGCCGGCGATGACCTCTATATCCAGCGGAACTCCGCCGGCGGCGATTGCGAGCAAGCGGTCGACATTGGGGTGCGCCCCTGGCCGATTGCGCGCATCCGCCACATGCTCGGCGAACACCGCCAGGCCATGTTCGGCCGCCGCCGCGTCCAATCGGCCGAAGACCTGCTTCAGATAGTGGTAGACCGCCAGCGATCCTTGCTTCCCCGGCTGATTTTCGATGCTGGCGACGATGGCTCCCTGCGCATCGAGAAGGTCAATGCGCTGCACGCCATCGATCGACGGGAGCTGCTGCAAATGATCCTTGAACGTCGCGCCTGGTTTGATCGTCGCCAGCATCAGCCAAATTCCTCCATAAATCGCCCGGGCGCCTGTAACGCCTTTTTCGGATGGGCGCCACCGGGCTGATGGAGAGGGACCGCATTGCCGGCGCTACAATCCTTTCAGCGCACGTTTGGCGTCGAACACCGCATCGGCCGCCTGTCCGCTGACTCGATCGACGTCCTTGTCGAACTGCGCCACGATGGCCGGAGCGGTAAGGCCGTCCATCCCCTCCCGCACCAGACGCTGATATTCCTGGCGATCATCCGCCTTGGCGAACATCCGTGCCTGATGTTCCCTGATGGCAGCTTCAAGCTTCAGCCGATCCCTCGCCCCCACATCCCGACGCGCTGCGGCAAGAGTCGTTTCGAACGCCTGCTGGCTGCTCCCGTCGATGACTGTGGGTCCGTCGTCCGTTCCGCAACTCGCCAGCGCCATGGCGGCACTCAAAAGGATCATGAAGCGCATCGGCCTTCTCCCGCGATCTTATCTGCACCAGGCCAGACAAGGCGCAACCGGGCGTCAGGGTTCCGCGCTTCGGCACCATTGAACGCGTCGACAGGGCGGTACATTGCAGCTCGATCGCGCGCGAGGCGCGCCGACCGGTCAGCCTTCCTTCATTTCCACATCGGCAATCTCGTTAGCGGTCACCAATTTTCCGGAGATGCCAAATGGGCAGGATTGGTCTTATGTTCGGTATATTCCTCCTCTCCGCCTGCGGCCGGTCGGACTACGACCCTCGCGGGATGCGGCATGAGGAAACGCTGCTTTCCGTGAGCGCAACGGGTCAGGCAGACGCAAGGCCGGACCAGGCTCAGTTCCAGGCCGGGATCAACAGCTGGAGCAAGGATGCGCCGGGGGCGAGCGCCGCCAATCGGCAGATGATCGCGAAGATCGTCGCTGCCCTGCGCATGACCGGGATTGCGGACAAGGACATTCAGACCCGCTCGTTCAGCGTACAGCGCGTGGATTGGGGCGATCGCAAGGGGCTATATCAAGCCAGCAACATCATCAACGTGACCGTGCGTAACGTCGATCGGGCGGCGGCGGCGGTCGACGCAGTCACGGGCGCAGGCGCCAATATCATGAGCGGCCCCGACTTGCGCCTATCCGACCCTGAAAAGGCGGCGAACTCAGCCTATGCCGCAGCCTATAAGGCGGCGCGGAGCCGAGCGCAGGCCTATGCGGATGCAGCCGGGATGAGCGTCTCCCGCATCATCTCGATCCGGGATGCGGGGGGCACGCAGGGGAACCGCTATCTCCCCGGCGCGGTGCCGGTCGCACCCCCTCCCGTGGTCGAACAAGCGGCGGCGAATGGATCGGCCGCGCGGCTGATGCCGGGAGAGACGACGAGCGCGGTCGCCATCCAGGTCGATTTTGCCCTTGTGCCGAAGGCGAGCAGCTAGGCATGAAAAGGGCCCTTAACGCCCATGCTTTCGCGTAAGTGGAGTCACGCGGGCATGCGCCGACTCCTGCTGGCCTCGTTATGTGGAGTGATGTTGGCGCTCGCCTCTTCCTTATGCGACGGCCAAGCGCAGGCGCTCTACCCGGAAATCATGGGCTGCGAGGATGGTTGCGCCGTCGCCGCCGCAGGATGGCCCCTGCCCTATCTCACAGATTATCCCGGCATCTCCGTGGTGGGGTCAGCCAGCCTTACGGGCGTGCTGACAGGAGAGGATCATTTCCGCCTGTCCTCCTTTCTGGTGACGACGCTATTCTGGACCTTCGCCGCCCTGCTCACCGCGCGAGCAGGACGGGCCGCAGCCAAGTGGCGGTTCAGGGGATGACGGAGACTCGAACCGGTCTTTATCCCTCTCCCCGCTCACAATGAATTTGGAAGAACGATCCTTATGCTCGATGCCGTGGCCGCTCGGCGCTCGGGCTCTCTCGTCAGGCGCTCCTCCGTCCCGCGAACTCGTCTTGGCTAAGCCCGCAAGAGAGCTGCCGGACAAGGTCTTGGCCGAAGGTCCAGTTTTCCATGCCTGCCATCCCGCTTGCCGAGCCGATGCGGCCACCGTCAGTCCATCGGCTGCCCCACCGCTGAGCGAGCGATAGCGCCCCGTCGAAGCTCATTCTGGGATCGTCACGGCTCGCAACGACGATCGATGGAAAGGGAAGCGGTGATTGGCTAACGGATCGGAAACTGGCGAAACCCGGATCCGCCGAGGCGCGATCCAGATCAGGCGGCGCAACCAGTAGCGCGCCCGCGACCTTCTCCACCGACGACCCCGCTTCCGAGGCCAAGTTCGACACGGCATAACAGGCGAGCCCCCGAGCCACGACGATCACGGGCCGTTCGCTCCGGCTGATGGCTTCATGAAGTGCATGCACCCAGCTTTCGAGACGCGGGTGCCGCCAGAAGCCCATGGATACAGAATGGCAATTGGCCAACTCTTCTTCCCATCGTCGAAGCCAATGCTCAGGGCCGGGCTGTTCCCGGCCCGCGAGCGTCAGGACCGTATAGGAAGCGAGGGGATCCATCCTTCTCGTCAGCATTCGACCTCTCTCTACGATTCGCGTCATGCGACAACCTCTACTGAAAAGATAGAGAAAAAGGCAATCCTTTACGCACACCCGTGAAGATTAGGACAGCGTGCGGCCGGTGAGGAGGGTTCAAACGGCAATGGAAGGGATATAACTGCTCTTCGGCGGCGCACCGACTGCGGCCTTACCGCTGCAAACACATCCTTGCTCAGCCGCTCGCCGGCAGAGCGATGCGCATGGAGAGAGGTCCAATGTTCGATGAATGGGAACTGCGTGGCGGCGTCAGCATCCTGATAGATGTCCAACCCTTCACATCCGTCCAGTCGCTTTACTTCCCTCGTCAAGAGGATGAGGGCCGACCGTAGATCATCGCTCTTAGCCTCCTTGGCGACCAGGAGATATTGGCGGCAGATCGACATTTTGGTAGGTCCTTTGGAGGAGCTCCGCTTCTGACAGGAAAGGAAGCCGACGCTCGCCCGCCTGCTTCCGGGAATTCAGCCCGCTTCGGACAGTTCCGCGATCAGCTTCAGCACTTGGCCTGCATGCTCTTTCCTGCAGATCAGCAGGTCGGGGAGATAGACGTTGCTCTGATTGTAGACGAGCGGCGATCCGTCGATGCGCGAGCAGTGTAGGCCGTGGGCGCGCGCGACCGCGGCCGGGGCCATGCTGTCCCATTCATACTGGCCGCCCGAGTGCAGATAGATGTCCGCCTGCCCCAGGATCACCGCCATCGCCTTGGCGCCGGCCGAGCCCATCGGCACCAACTCGGCGCCGAGTTTCTCCGCGACCGCGACCGCTTCCTTCGCGGGCCGGGTGCGCGAGACGACCATGCGCAGCTTCTCGGGGGTTGCCGGGAGCGGGCTTGGCTGGTCGGACCGCAGCACGACCCCGCCGTCCAGCCCCGGCAGCGCGACGGCGCCGACGCTGGGCTGGCCGTCGATGGCGAGGCCGACATGCACGGCCCAGTCGGACCGCTCCTCGCCATATTCGCGCGTGCCGTCGACCGGGTCGACGATCCACACGCGGCTCTTGGCGAGCCGCGCGGGATTGTCCTTCTCCTCCTCGGACAGCAGACCGTCCTCGGGCCGCACCTCGCGCAGGGCGTGGACCAGGAACTGGTTCGCGGTCTGGTCGCCGGCCTTGCCCAGCGCCTTGGCGCTAAACAGGCCGGACGATCGAACCTCGATCAGGATGCGCCCGGCCACCTTGGCCAGATGCGCGGCGAGATCGGCGTCGCTCATGGCCGCCTTGTCGATCTGGCCGCGAGTGTCGGCGGGAGCTCCGCTCATGGGATCAGCCTCGCGACGATGGCGTCGGCCGCCTGCTCGGCGGTCATGCCGGTCGTGTCGATGCGGATCTCCGGGTCCTCCGGCGCTTCATAGGGGCTGTCGATCCCGGTGAAGTTCTTGAGCTCGCCCGAGCGGGCCTTCTTGTAGAGGCCCTTGACGTCGCGCGCCTCGGCTTCGGCCAGTGGGGTGTCGATATGCACCTCGATGAACTCGCCCGGCTGCATCATCTGCCGCACCATGTCGCGTTCCGAACGGAAGGGCGAGATGAAGGCGGTGATGACGATGAGGCCCGCGTCGGTCATCAGCTTGGCCACTTCGCCCACGCGGCGGATATTTTCCACCCGGTCGGCATCGGTGAAGCCCAGATCCTTGTTGAGGCCATGGCGGACATTGTCGCCATCGAGCAGGAAGGTGTGGCGGTTCATCCGCGCCAGCTTCTTTTCGACAAGGTTGGCGATGGTCGACTTGCCCGCGCCCGACAGCCCGGTGAACCACAGCACCGCGGGCTTCTGGTTCTTGAGATTGGCGTGGAACTCGCGAGTGACGTCGGTCGCCTGCCAATGGACATTCTGCGCCCGGCGAAGCGAGAAGTGCAGCATGCCCGCGGCAACGGTCGCATTGCTGATCTTGTCGATCAGGATGAAGCCGCCCAGCGTCCGGTTCGCCTCATAGGGTTCGAACACGATCTGCTTGTCGGTCGACAGGTTGGCGACGCCGATGGCGTTCAAATCCAGCGTCTTCGCCGCCAGATGCTCCATCGTGTTGACGTTCACCTGATATTTGGGATGCTGGACCGTCGCGGTCACGGTCTGCGTGCCGATCTTGAGCCAATAGGGGCGGCCCGGCAGCATTTCCTCGTCGGCCATCCAGACGATGGTCGCCTCGAACTGGTCGGCGGCCTGCGGCGGATTGTCGGCTTGGCCGATGACGTCGCCTCGGCTGCAGTCGATCTCGTCGGCAAAGCAGAGCGTCACCGACTGGCCCGCCACTGCCTGTTCCAGATCGCCGCCCCCACCGGCCCCGCCCGCCGGGCCGGCCTCCGAAGGCATCGTCACGATGCGGGTGATGCTACTGGTCTTGCCCGACGGCAGTACGCGGATCGCATCGCCGGGACGAACCGTGCCGGTCGCAATCTGGCCGGAAAAGCCGCGAAAGTCGAGATTGGGGCGGTTGACCCACTGCACCGCCATGCGGAACGGCTTGTCGGCGTCGGTGGCGCTGTTCACCTCCACCGTTTCCAGATGCTCCATCAGCGTCGGGCCGCGATACCAGGGCGTGTTCTCCGACAAACCGGTGATATTGTCGCCCTTGAAGCCCGAGATCGGGATCGGGGTGAAGGCCTTGATGCCGATCGAGTGCGCGAACTCGGTATAGTCCTTCAATATGCCGTCGAACACCGCCTGGTCATAATCGACCAGGTCCATCTTGTTGATGGCAAGGACGATATTCTTGATGCCGATGAGGTGCGCGAGATAGGAGTGACGCCGCGTCTGGGTCAGCACGCCCTTGCGCGCGTCGATCAGGATGACGGCGAGGTCGGCGGTCGACGCGCCCGTCACCATGTTGCGGGTATATTGTTCGTGGCCGGGCGTGTCGGCGACGATGAACTTGCGCTTTTCGGTCGCGAAGAAGCGATAGGCGACGTCGATGGTGATGCCCTGCTCGCGCTCGGCGGCGAGGCCGTCGACCAGCAGCGCGAAGTCGATCTCCTGCCCCTGCGTGCCGACCTTCCTGCTGTCGGCGGCCAGCGCTTCCAGCTGATCCTCGAAGATCATCTTGCTGTCGTAGAGCAGGCGGCCGATCAGGGTCGACTTGCCGTCGTCCACGCTGCCGCAGGTGATGAAGCGCAGCATCGTCTTGTGCTGGTGCACTTCCAGATACTGGTCGATATCCTCCGCGATCAGCGCGTCGGTCTTGTAGATGACATCTGCGTCCGACATCAGAAATACCCCTCCTGCTTCTTCTTTTCCATGCCCGCGCCGCCGGCATCCTTGTCGATCGCGCGGCCCTGCCGTTCGGACGTGGTGGTGAGCAGCGTCTCCTGGATCACTTCGGGCAGCGTCTTCGCCTCGCTCTCCACAGCGCCGGTCAGCGGGTAGCAGCCCAGCGTGCGGAAGCGGATCGAGCGTTCGACCGGCACTTCGCCGTCCTTGAGCGGGAAGCGTTCGTCATCGACCATCAGCAGCATGCCGTCGCGCTCGACCGTCGGGCGCTTCGCCGCGAAATAGAGCGGGACGATCGGCACGTCGTTCAAGTGAATATATTGCCAGATGTCGAGCTCGGTCCAGTTGCTGATCGGGAAGACGCGGATGCTCTCGCCCTTGTTCTTGCGGGCGTTGTAGAGGTTCCACAGTTCGGGCCGCTGGTTCTTGGGATCCCAGCCGTGGCTTGCGGTGCGGAAGGAGAAGATGCGCTCCTTTGCCCGGCTCTTCTCCTCGTCGCGCCGCGCGCCGCCGAACGCCGCGTCGAAGCCGTAGAGGTCGAGCGCCTGCTTGAGCCCTTCGGTCTTCCACATATCAGTGTGCAGCGGGCCGTGGTCGAACGGGTTGATGCCCCGCTCCTTGGCTTCGGGGTTCTGGTAGACGAGCAGCTCCATGCCGCTCTCCCGCGCCATGCGGTCGCGCAGATCGTACATCGCCTTGAACTTCCAGGTCGTGTCGACATGCAGCAGCGGAAAGGGCGGCGGCGAGGGATAGAAGGCCTTGCGCGCCAGGTGCAGCATCACCGCCGAATCCTTCCCCACGCTGTAGAGCATCACCGGCTTCTCAGCCTCGGCAACAACCTCCCGCAGAATGTGAATCGCCTCCGATTCCAAACGCTCAAGATGCGTGAGATTTTTTGTAGCCGAAGCCATCGGCGAATCCTCCCTGACCATGTGTATCGGTAAAGCCGGTCTAATGGGAGTGACAGAGACTGTGACCCCCCATATGGGGGTAATATGAATTTGACCAGCACCGACGAGTCGGAATTGCTGCTGCCCCTTTATGCCGGGGTGCACGATCAGCCGGAGTGGGCCAACTTTCTGCTGCGCGTCCGGCGGCGCACGGGCGCGGATTACGCCTCATTGATATTCGCTCAAGGCGACACGCCCATCCACCTCTCCAAGGAGGTATTTTCAGGCCGGAACATTCGTGAGGAGGCGCTCCAGCTTGGACTGGAATTCCTCTACGAAAAGGATCGCGTCCCCTATGATCGGCTACGTGCCGGGCGCGTCTATTATATGGAAGAGTTTGCGTCGCTGGACCCGGATTTCCACGAATTTCAGGAGAAGTTCAATGACAAGCTGGGCCTGAAAGACGGCCGGGTCATCCGTATCAAGGAACAGGAAGGCACCAGCGCCTGGCTGATGCTGGCCAGCAGCATGGAAAGCTTCTCCGCTTCGACCGGTGCTTTGCTTACGGCACTTGCACCACATGTCACGGTTGCCCTGCGCAGCTTCGTCTTGATGGAGCGGCACCGCATCAGGGCTGCGGCGAGCAGCGAAGGGCTCGACCGGGCAGATGTCGGATGGATCGCGCTCGGGCGCGACGCCCGCATCATCGATATCGATCCCAAACTCGGGCCGCTTCTGAAAGAGGTGAACGGATCGAGCCGACTGCTCGGCGAGCGATTGCCCGTTGCCAGCCCGGTACGCGAAACATTGCTGCAAACGGCTGCGGCCTTCGCAGCAGATGCCAACGGCCTCCCGCGCGCGCTGCGCTTGCTGGAAGACCCTCTGCTCGACGCCCTGCTCGTCCCCATCGCCGCGCGCGCCGACGCCGCACTGGCGGTTCCCGTCATGCTGATATTCTGCCGAATTCGCCGGACCTCCGATCCGGCCAGCAAGATAGTGGTCGCGGACATTTTCGGGCTGTCGTTACGAGAAGCCGAGCTCGCGCTGGCGATGAGCAGCGGGCTGTCGCTGGCGGAAGCGGCAGCATCGATGGGCGTGAATATCGAGACGGCCCGCGGCTATTCCAAGCGCATCTACGCGAAAATGGCCGTTCGAGGGCAGGCCGAGATGGTCCGCAAGATTTTCATGAGCAGCGCCAGCCTCGCCTGAACAGGGCTTCCGTCTGGGCTTTCGAGAGATGAAGGCGTCGAGGGGCGCCAATTTGCCGCCAACATGGCGCTGTCAAATCTCGGTCGAAAGCAGACTGGCGGCATGGCGTGCCGCGCCTTAAAGGACCTCTGACGGACGATCGCTTGGGAAGGGGCAGCCGATTTGAACATGCAGTTGCGTGCCTACGCCATGCTCGGCGTCACGATGCTCTTCTGGGCAGGCAATGCGATCGTCGGGCGTGCGGTCAGAGGGGAAATCCCGCCGCTCACTCTGGCTTTTACCCGCTGGATGCTGGCGCTGTTGATCCTGGCGCCCTTCGCGCTTTCCCATCTCATCGCCCAGCGCGCGCTCATCCGCCGCCATTGGCGTGCCACCCTCTTCCTTGGAGTGACGGGAGTCGCCGCATTCAACGGCTTTCTTTACTCCGGGCTGCGCACCACGACCGCATCGAACAGCTTATTGTTGCAGGGCTTGATCCCGACATTCGTGGTCATCATCAACCGCATCTGTTTCGGCGAGCGCGCGCCGCTCTGGCAGGTGGCGGGGATCGCCTTGGCCACGCTCGGCGTCACGTTCATAGTCTTCAAGGGCGACTTTTCCGCGGCTCTGCTGCTGAAGCTCGGCATGGGCGACCTTCTGATATTGTGCGGCTGCTGTGCCTGGGCGATCTACACGGCCAGTCTGCGACTGCGCCCGCCGATCGAGCCGCTCGCCTTCCTCTTCGTCACCTTCGCGATCGGTGCGCTGGTCATGGGATTGGGCGCCATCAGCGAGGGGGATGCGATCAGCCACATCCACTGGACCGCGGGCGTCGCGGCCGCGATCGCCTATGTCGCGATCTTCCCGTCGATCCTCGCCTATATGTTGTTCAACGGAGCGGTAGCTCGCGTAGGCGCCGCCACGGCCGGTCAGACCATCAGCCTGATGCCCCTGTTCGGAGCGGTGCTTGCGGCATTGATCCTGGGCGAGCCGCTCCTGAGCTATCATCTGGCCGGCATGGCGATGATATCGGGCGGGGTGCTGCTGAGTTGGCGCGCGGCCGTCGCCCCGCGCAGCTTCGGTCATGCCAGCTCCTGACCGCTTTTGCACGCGCCAGGGGACACAGGTCAGGCAAAGGCCGGCCGCATGGAGAAACGAACGCGTTCAACCTCATGGGGCGCTTGGGACGCCGGCTGGTAAATCGACAAGCCCGGACGGCCCGTCTCGATCTCGCCTCTGCCAAGAGAGGCCAGCATGTTTGCCATGGCTTCGTGGCCCGCCCGCCAACGCGCCTCGGCGGATCGGCGGGAGAAGTCGAAGGCCTTGCCCACGACCTCCTTCGCCTGATCGACATAGGCGAGGCGCAGCACCGTCACCGAGCGTACGGGGTCGCCTTCAGCATCGAACAGCGCCTGCCACGCGGCCAGCGCGCGGCGGCTTTGCGTAGCGAACATCAGGTCCTGGCTCCGGTTCGCCGTGTCGCTGAGCGTGCGCGGCGGGCCGGACGAAAGCGGAAGCAGGTCGACAGCGATGCACAGGAGCGGACGTTCGGAGCGCTCGGACAGGATGATGTCGAGCGGCAGGTTGACCGAAATGCCGGCGTCGCCAAGCAGCCGGCCGCCGACGGTAACGGGCGGAAACATGGGAAGAAGCGCGGCGCTGGCGCGAATATGATCGGCTCCGATCGGATGGCTGCGGGTGTCGAAGGCGACATCCTCCCCGCTCTGGAGGTCCACGGCCGCGACCGACAGGCGCGGCGCCTCCTTGTTCAGCCTCTCAAAATCCACCAGCCGCTGCAATGTCGTCTCCAACGGCCGCAGATCATAGAGGCTCGCAGGCTCGTCATTGCCCAGCGGGTTCCACCACGGTCCAAAAATGTGGCGGGGCACGAACAGACCGGGACGTCCTCCGACCAGCGTCGATAAGGTGGCCCATGTACGCCGCATCGTGTCGATGGCTTCGGGCAGGTCCTGGGCCTCAGCTCCGCCTTGGCACTGCCACAGCTCGCGCAGGCGGCCAATCCGCTCGGCAGGAGGGTTGCCGCAGATCACCGCCGCGTTCACCGCGCCCGCGGACGCGCCGGCAATCCACGCCGGTTCCATGCCGTGGTCCTGCAGCGCCTCGAAGGCGCCAGCCTGGTAAACGCCCAGCGCATTGCCGCCGCTCAACACCAGGGCGAGGTCAAAGGGCCGACTAGTCACCACTAGCGCCCGCAGTCAGGCGCGATGCAAGGCTGGGATCGCGCCCGCCCTGACTTGAGGCGCCTTGTCTCCGGTCCGGCGTTGCATCGCCTCAAGCTCCTTCTCATCGTGCGAGCAGAAGATGGTCACTTGGCCGGCTGCGTCACGCTTCAACTCGCGCAGGCGCTGCTGATTGGCGAAACGCAGGTCCCGATCGACTTCCATCAGATTCTGGTAGAAGCGCAGGCCGGGCGTGCAGCGCCGCCGGTCATCGTCCAATTCTCTGCGGTAGAAATAGGCATCGCCCGCATTCAGCACCCAGCCTTCGTCCGACTGGATGGCAATGCCGGCATGCCCCCATGTGTGGCCCGGCAGCGGCACCATCAGGATTTCCGGCGGCAAGCCGTCCAGCTGGCGGACGCGATCCAGCCCGAACCAGCGCTCACCGCTGCCGGCATAGGTTCGCCAATCCCGCACCTGGTCCCACTGCGCGGGCCGGTACCGCCGCCGCGCGATGAAGCCTTGCCGCTTGCGTTCGGCAGCGGTGCGTTCGGCCTCCATCACATGGACACGGGCGTCGGGAAAATCCTCGATCCCGCCGGCATGATCGAAGTCCAAATGCGTCAGCACGATATGACGCACGTCTGAAGGGGAATAGCCCATCGCCTTGATCTGGTGCAGCGCCGTCTCCTCCGCCCGAAAGCGAATGTTGAGCAGCGCATGGAAAAAACGGCTGAGGCGCGGGTGCGGATGGCGTACATCCTCGCTGCCATAGCCGGTGTCGATCAGCACCAGGCCCTCATTCGTCTCCACCAACTGGGCTGCACAGGGGATCAGGCCGAACAGGCTTTTGCTGAAACCATCGAACAGCGGCCCGCCGAGCGGGCAATCCGTCCCGCATTTCAGATAATGAACACGCATTATAGGCCCGCGCCATGCGGCTTTTCGCCGCCTTCCGCCGTCAGCGCGGAAGGGTAGACGAAGACGATCGACGCGCCCGCCAGGATGACAAGCATGAGCACCAGCGCAACGCTGCCGCTGATCCGCCCGCGATGCCTTGCAAAGATCACCAGGCCGATCAGGGCGGCGGCCACAAGAACGATGATGGCGGTCAATCCCACCCATGACATAGGCGTCTCTCCGCTGTTGAACGCAAGGCGCAGTTGCCGGATCAACCGAGGCCCACGCACCGCCGTTCCGCTGAAAGCCCCGTTCATCTAACTCAGGTAAGCGGCACAGCCGGATCATGCCGCGTCCCATCCTGCAAACGGATGCTTGGCGGCCACCCGCGAGCAGGCGTAATGTGGGCCGATGGTCGACCGATCCGCACCCCCTGTCGTGATCGCCGGAGGCGGCCCTGCCGGAATGATGGCGGGACTGTTGTTCGCGCGTGCAGGCGTGCAAACCCTCGTGCTGGAAAAGCATGCGGACTTTCTGCGCGACTTCCGCGGCGACACCGTGCACCCATCGACGCTCGAACTCTTCGATGAGCTCGGCCTTCTGACGGCGCTGCTCGCCCGGGAGCATGACAAGGTGTCGGCGGTCGGCGCCGTGATTGGGGGCCGCGAATATCGGATCGCCGATTTCACCCGCCTTCCCGGCCCGGCTCCCTTTATCGCCATGATGCCGCAATGGCATTTTCTCGACTTTGTGGCCGACACCGCACAGCGGCTCCCCGCCTTCACCCTGCGGATGGAGGCCGAGGTGGTGAGCCTGATCGAAGGACCCAGACGCATCGAAGGCGTGCGGCTCGCCAATGGCGAAGCGCTGGAGGCAAGGCTGGTCATCGCCGCCGACGGTCGCAGCTCCCACCTGCGCGAGGCAGCCGGGTTGCCGCTGCAGAAGCTGGGGGCGCCGATCGACGTGCTCTGGTTCCGCGTGCCCAAGGCGCGCACGCCGGACAATCGGACTCAGGGCTATATCGACCGGGGGGAGATGATCGTCACCATCGATCGGGGCGATTATTTCCAGTGCGCGCGCGTGATCGAGAAGGGCGCGGCAGACAGGATTCGGGCTGCGGGCATCAAGCGTTTCCGGGCCGATGTGACAATAAGCGCGCCGCCGCTCTCAGCACATGTCGGGGCTATCGCCGGTTGGGACGATGTCAAGCTGCTCACGGTCGAACTCGATCGGCTGACCCGCTGGCACCGGCCCGGCCTGCTGGCGATCGGCGATGCCGCGCACGCCATGTCGCCGGTCGGCGGAGTAGGCATTAACCTCGCCATCCAGGATGCCGTCGCCGCGGCGAATATTCTTGCGGCCGCGCTAGCGGCCGGGGTGGATCCCGATCCGCTGCTCCACAAGCTGCGCGCGCGGCGGATGCTCGCCGTCCGAACGATCCAGGCCGTGCAGCGCGCCATCCACAGGAATGTCATCGGCGCCGCGATGCGCAACCAAGCGCCGCGCGCGCCTGCCCTCGTCCGCCTTTTTCAGGCCATGCCTGCCTTGCAAGCCCTTCCGGCTCGCCTTCTGGGCCTCGGCATCCGGCGGGAGCATATCCGCTCGCCGGACGCGTCGATGACAGATTAGGTGAACGCCAGCGCTCAGACACTCGGCTGCGCGTTTCCGTCGCCAGCCGTCATCAGCCGAATCTCGTACAGCACGGCATCGTCTTTGACTGCCGTCACGACCACGTTCGCGGCAGCGCCGCCCTGCGGCACCAGAAAGTCGATCGCGGCGAAATTGCCGTCGCCCAGATCGACCGGCCGGCCGTTGGCGAGCGGCTTCCCATCGACGCTGATCGCAAGGGGGCGACGCACCGCATCGGCCGCCACCAGCACGCGAAGCACGGCAGGGCCAGCCCGCCGCGCCAGCGTCAGTTGCATGCTGTCCCCCGGCTTCAATCGCCGCGCAGAGCGGCCGCTCCAGTTGACCACCTCGCTGCGGGCGGAGGCGAAGCCGTGGTCCCGCTCGGGCTGCATCTCACCCAGATAGACGATGTCGACCGTCCGACGGGCAAGTTCGCGCGCCGCCGCTTGCGCGGCGACAAAGCCCGCCTTCGCCCCGCTCCATCGTGCCGAGGTGAAGGTCGGGAAATAGACGGCCACGCGCCGGTCATATTCCGCATAGAAGGGTCGCAGGGTCAGCGCATTGCCCAGCGCATCGACGGCCTCGTAGGCCGCCTTCCCCGCCATGGGGGTAAGCGCGCCCGACGCGGTGCCATCCACCACCAGCGCCGGCGGGACGCCGTCATAGGGCACGTCGGCGGCGCCAAGGTCCGCCGCCAGCACCAGCGGGCCGTGGAGGAAGGCCACGACCGAAGGATCGTCAGGCATCGTCTCCGCCGCCAGCGCCATGGGCATGTCGATCGCCAGCACATCGCCGGCCCGCCAACGGCGCTCCACCACCGCATAGCCGTCCCGCAGCAGCGGGGCCGCCTCCGCGCCGTTGACCGTCAGCTTCAGCCCCTTCGTCCAGCGCGGAACGCGGATAGCGATCGCCTGCGCCATGCGCGGTGCACGCCCGATAGTGAGCGTCGCCCTCCCCTCGATCGGCATCGCGCCGTCCATGGTGACGCGCAGCCCGCGCTCCGGCCAGTCGAGTTCGCAGGGGATGAACAGGTTAACGTAAATCGTGCTCGGGTCGCTCCACCAGATCGAATCTGCATGTTTCGCATGGCTTTCGATGCCCGATCCCACGCAGCACCAGAAACTGTCCTCGGCACTGGAAAAGACCCGCCGCGCCCCCGCCGCCAGCGGCGTGAAATAGACGAAGCGGCCGGTGTCAGGCCGCTGGTGCGCCATGATATGATTGAGTTGCACCCGCTCATAATAGTCGAACCAGCTGGCATGGGGCTGCCAGCTGTAAAGATGGCGCGTCAGCTTCATCATATTATAACTGTTGCATGCCTCACATGTCGCTTCGGTCAGCCGCTTGGAAAGTTGGTCCGGCTCACCGAAATGCTCGCGCTCGCTGTTGCCGCCGATGACATAGCTGTGATGCCGCGTCACCCGCTCGTGGAAGAAGCGCGCAGCGGCGGCATGGTCCGCCTTGCCTGTCACCTCATACAGGCGCGCAAGGCCGATCACCTTGGGAATCTGGGTGTTGGCGTGCAGCCCCGCGAGCCTGTCCTGGCGCGCCGCCAGTGGGTCGAGCACCGCCCGGTGGCGGATCTTCTCCGCCAGGCGGAGCCAGCGCGCATTCCCGGTCAGCGCATAGGTGTCGGCATAGCTTTCGTTGAGCCCACCATGTTCGGCATGGAGCACGCGCTGCATCTGCTCTTCGCTCAGCGGCTCCAGCACATCGGCCAGATAGCCAGCGAGCCCCAGCAGGATCGGCATGGCGCGCGGATTGCGGGCCAGCAAATGCGCGTCGATAAGCCCCGCATGAACCTTGTGCCACGTATAGAGCGGCACCCAGCCGCCGTTGAGATCGAACCCGCCGGTGCGGATCTCGCCGCGGCGAATTTCCTCGAAGACGATCTTGCCGTCGACCGTCCTGCCATCCCGCTCGACCGTCGTGCCGCCGCAATAGCCATCGCCATGCGCCGACTGGATGCGGGCCATCTCAGCCAGCGCGAGGTCCAGCCGCGCCGCAAGCTCGGGATCATCGCCGCCGGCAAGGCTGAGCGAGCAGGCCGACAGCCAGTGCCCCAGGCTGTGGCCCGCTATGCCCATTGCCTCCCAGCCGCCATAGGTCGGCTTGGGCGCAGGGAGCCCCGCGGAAACATAGAAATTATGCAGCAGCCGCTGGGGATCGAGGTCCAGCAGATAGCGGCGGTTGGCCTGGAAGGCGTCGGCGAAGATGGAAGGCCGCAATCTTATGAAGCGCGCAGGAACCGGCTCGACGCGCCGCCTTCCGGCGGCCGCGGCCATGGCGATATCCCCGAACCCCAATGCGGCCGCGCTGGCTCCACACAGAAGAGATCGTCTCGTGATGCGCATCGCCAGTGGTCTTCCTCGCCACCGGCATCAGGAAACAGCCGGCTATTTGTCAGACATAATAGCGCCATCCCGATCCCGTCAACCCGTTCCGCGGCGCGCCACGCCGTCTCGCGCCGGCATGGCTCTGGATCAAATTCGATCCGCCAGATCGCCACTTGCCCGCCATTCTCCGAGCAGCCTGCCGAAGACGTAAAATCCGCCACCGTAGCCTTCGCCGATCGCAGCGCGAATTCCGCCCACGGGCGGCCGATACATCCCGGCAGCAAATGGAAAGGCGCGGCCGGGGCCTGTTCTCCCGACCGCGCCTTTCAAACCGAAGCGTCTGTCTCAGCCCAGCTGCTTTTCCAGTTCACCCAGCACGCGATAGCAGTCGAATACCTTTGCCACGCTGCTGTTGGGGTCGCGGCCTTCGCGGATAGCGGAGATGAATTCGCGATCCTGCAGCTCGATGCCGTTCATCGACACGGCGACCTGGCTCACGTCGATCGGCTCTTCCTTCCCGTTCACCAGATCGTCGTAACGCGCGATATAGGTCGCGCTGTCGCCGATATAGCGGAAGAAGGTGCCGAGCGGCCCGTCATTGTTGAAGGAGAGCGACAGGGTGCAGATCGCGCCGGTCTCGCTCTTCAGCTGGATCGACATGTCCATCGCGATGCCGAGTTCGGGATGGATCGGCCCCTGCATCGCGTGAGCGTCCACGATCTTGCCGGCCTGATAGGCGAACAGATCCACCGTGTGCGCGGCGTGGTGCCACAGCAGATGGTCGGTCCAGCTGCGCGGCTCGCCCTTGGCATTGATATTCTTGCGACGGAAGAAATAGGTCTGCACGTCCATTTGCTGGACGTTGAACTCGCCCGCCTTGATACGGTTGTGGACGAACTGGTGGCTCGGGTTGAAGCGGCGGGTGTGTCCGACCATGCAGGTGAGGCCCGTCTCCTTCTGCTTCGCCAGCACCGCCTGCGCGTCGGGCCAGCTGTCCGACAGGGGAATTTCCACCTCGACATGCTTGCCCGCGTCCATGCAGGCGATGGCTTGGCGCGCGTGCATCTGGGTCGGGGTGCAGAGGATCACCGCGTCCACATCATCCCGGGCCAGCGTCTCGTTAAGGTGGGTCGTGACATGGCCGATGCCATATTTCTCCGCGACCTTCTTCGTCGGCTCCAGTTCGCGGCCGATGATGGAGGTGACGGTCACGCCGTCGATATTCTTGAGGCCATCAAGATGCTTTTCACCAAAGGCGCCGGCACCGGCCAGGGCAATACGCATATTCTATCTCCATAATCAGTCCTCCTCCCGCCAGCGGGAGGGGAGAAATTCAAGTGGTCGGCTCCAGCACCAAATGTCCCACCGCCGTGTTGCTCGCCGGCACATGATAATGGCGATGCAGCGCCTTCACCTTGCGCCCGAGCGCCCCGCGCATGATCAGCCACATCACCATCTCGATCCCTTCGGAGCCGGTTTCGCGCAGATATTCGATGTGCGGGATGGCCCGGAGCGCCTGTCCGTCGCCCTCGCTCATGAGGTCGAGGAAGCGATTGTCCCACTTGGCGTTAATCAGACCCGCGCGCGGCCCCTGAAGCTGGTGGCTCATGCCCCCCGTGCCCCAGATCTGGACATTGAGATCCTCGCCATAGCTTTCCACCGCCCGCGCAATCGCTTCGCCCAGCATCCAGCAGCGATTGCCGGACGGCGGCGGATAGGTGACCACGTTGACGGCTAGCGGAACGACCTTGACCGGCCACGCACCGGGCTGGCCGAACATCAGGCTCAGCGGCACGGTCAGGCCGTGGTCGACATCCATCTCGTTGATGATGGTCATGTCGAATTCGTCGAGGATCAGGCTCTGCGCGATGTGCCAGGCGAGGTCCGGCTCACCGATAACATCGGGCACCGGACGCGGCCCCCACCCCTCGTCGGCCGGCTTGTAGCGTTCGCCGCAGCCGATCGCGAAGGTCGGGATGATCTTCATGTCGAAGGCGGACGCATGGTCGTTATAGACCAGGATCACGACGTCGGGCATTTCCTGCGCAATCCACTGGCGCGACCAGTCATAGCCCGCGAACAGGGGCTGCCAATAAGGCTCGGCGGTCTTGCCCAGGTCCATCGCCGCGCCGATCGCGGGGACATGGCTGGTGGCGACCCCGGCGGTAATGCGGGCCATCAGCGTTTCTCCTTGATCGACCGCACGCCTTCGGGCGAGCGGCCGCCGGCGATCATCATCGCCTGATAATCTTCCGTGCTCATGCCCGTCATCGTGCCGACCGCCTGAAGGAAGCTGAGGCCATCGGTCGAAAAGACCTTGGCGAGGAAATAGATATTGCCGCCCAGATCGAGGCAGCGATTATAGTCGCGGTCGAGGATCGCCTGTTTCTGATCCTCGCTCATCGGCCATTCGTCGATATAGGCGCGTTCGCCCGCTTTCCACCGCTCGCGATTTTCAGCCTTCATCAGGCTCATCGCGAATTGGTTCATCCAATATCCCTGCCGCGCGCGCTTGGCGGTGTAGACGCGGGTGCCAGGAATATCGTCGAACTGGCTCAGATATTCGTGAATGTCGTTGCTCATTGCATTCTCTTTATCAGTATCCATCCCCCGGCCCTTCCTTCCATTCAGGACCGGGGGACGAATTCCTCTTCTCAAAGGCCGCGCGCCTTCAGCTTGGCGTCGAGACGGGGGAACACCCGCCGCGCATTGCCTTCGAAGATCGCATGCCGTTCCGCGTCGCTGATTTCCAGCGCATCGACATAGCGCTTGGTGTCGTCGAAATAATGGCCCGTGGTGGGATCGATGCCGCGCACCGCGCCGACCATTTCCGATCCGAACAGGATATTCTTGTTATCGATCACGTCCGCCAGAAGATCGACACCCGGCTGATGATAAACGCAGGTGTCGAAGAAGATGTTGTTCATCAGATGCGTATCGAGGCTCGGCTTCTTCAGCATGTCGGCAAGCCCGCGATACCGCCCCCAATGATAGGGCACCGCGCCCCCGCCATGCGGGATGATGAACTTGAGCGTCGGGAAGTCGGCGAACAGGTCGCCCTCCAGCAACTGCATGAAGGCGATGGTATCGGCGGCGATATAATAGCCGCCGGTCGCGTGCATCGCCGGGTTGCAGCTGCCCGACACGTGGATCATCGCCGGGACGTCCAGCTCGACCATCTTCTCGTAGAAGGGGTACCAGTAGCGGTCGGTCAGCGGCGGGTGCTTGAAATGGCCGCCACCCGGATCGGGATTGAGGTTGCAGCCGATGAAGCCCATGTCCACGCACCGCTCCAGCTCGGCGATGCTGTTCGCCATGTCGGCTTGGGGCGACTGGGGCAGCATGCAGACGCCCACGAACGTCTCGGGATAGAGGCCGACGACCCGTGCGATCAGGTCGTTACAGCGCGTCGCCCATTCCTTCGCGACATCGGCATCGCCGACATGCGGCGCCATCGCCGACGCACGGGGGCTAAAGATGGTGAGGTCCGCGCCCCTCTCCTTGATCAGGCGCAGTTGGTTGGACTCGATCGTATCGCGGATCTCATCGTCGGAAATGTCGGGATAGGGCGGCGGGGTGGCGCCGGCCTTGAACGCCGCCTTCTGCTCCTCACGCCATGCGTCATGCCCCTTGGGGAGCACCGTATAATGGCCGTGGCAGTCGATAATCAGGCTCATGCGTTCGCTACTCCAACTGTCCTCGCCTAACCGCTCACCGCGCTCCTGCGACAGCAGGAGTCCAGATGGCCCGGCGCAATCTCGCCCTGGTCTCCTGCCTTCGCAGGAGCGCAACAAAAGTTATCTCGCGGTCGAGTTGACCGCCGCAATCTTCCCGTCCAACCCCGTCGGCACCACCGTCACCCCCAACTCACCCATCGCCCGCTGCCGCTCCACCGTGCCGCGCGTCATTGCCGCGCCCGTGCCCAGTCCTTCGAGCGTCTTCACCACCTCTTCCATCTCGGCCGCGCGGCGCAGGCCGTGCACCAGCATTCGATCGAGATTATAGTCGGCCCGCGCTGCCCAATCCTGCGCCTTCTCGCTCGCATCGAGCGAAGTCAGCACCTCTTCGCGCACCCCAGCGGCTTCGGCAGCGAGAACGCATTCGGCGGTTAGCGCCTCCAATCCCTTGACCATGACCGACCGGATCATCTTGACCGATGAGGCGCGGCCGACCGCACTGCCCACCACCCGCGTCTTGACGAAGCCCAGCGCTGCCAGCCGGGCCGCTGCTTCGTCGGCAGCGCCGCCGCTCAGCAGCAGCGGCACCGACAGCCGCGCCGGATTGACCGGCGCCATCACCGCGACGTCCACATAATGGCCGCCCGCCGCTTCGATCAACTCCGCCGCCGCCTGCTTCGTCTGCGGCGCGACGCTGTTCATGTCGCAATAGATCGCGCCGGCCGGCACATGCTCTGCCGCGACCTCCGCTACTGCCAGTGCCTGGTCGGCAGTGACCAGCGACAATATCAGGTTCACGCCCGACAGCGCGTCGTCCAGGAAACGCGCGCCCAGCACATGCGCGGCCTTGTAGGCGGCGAGCATCGCGTCGCGCTCCGGGCCATTGCCGGTCTTACGATCGAACACATGGGCGCGCTCGCCCCATTCCCCCGCCAGCGCAAAGGTGGAACCCGCTTCACCAAAACCGATCAGACCGACTTCCTGCTCCATGGCTGAGAGGGATGCCGCATCGCGCCTCTTGCAGCCAATCGAATCCTCGGCCTTCCTATAAGAATTTACGAAGTCAAATGTTCTGCCTCTTCCGTCACTGCATCCATGAAGCGCTGTTGCAGCCGGGTCGGTCGCCAGTCGGCGCGGGTGGTAACGCCGATGGTACGACTGACCGCCCCGGGAGCCTCGCCGATCTGGATCACCAATCCGGCCTGAAGTTCCAGCGCGAGTTGATCGGATGAGAGCAGGGTCAGATAATCGCCGCCCAGCAGCAGTTCACGGATCGTCATGACCGACCCGCACTCGATCGGCACGGCGGGCAGTGCGCCGCCCAGCGCCTCGAACATGCGCCGCCACAACTGGCGCAACGGCGCGCCCTCCGGCGGCAGTATCCAGGGATAGAGGCGCAGCGCGTCGGCGCCCCAACCCTTCGCCAGCGGATGGCCGGCACGCGCCATGATGAGCGGCCTATCCTCGAACAGGGGGGTCTGGATCAGGTCCGCGCCAATCGATGCATCGCGAAGCGCCCCGATCATCAGATCGACCTCGCCATCGCGCAACGGCCCGACCAGCTCGGCATGCGACCCTTCATGTACGCTGATATCGACCTGCGGGAAATCGGCGCGAAAGGCAATGATCGCGCGGGGCAGCAGCCGCGCTCGCGATAAGGGCATGGCGCCCACAACGATCCGTCCGCTCTCCTGCCCCTTAAGGTCGGCAAGTTCCTCCAGCCCCGACCGCAGCTCCGCCAAAGCCAGCCGCAACCTCCGCGCCAGCAGCACGCCCTGCCGGGTCAGCGCCAGCCCCCTGCCCCGCCGATCGACCAGCCGATATCGCATGGCGATCGCCAGATCACCCACCGCCCGGTGCAGGGATGGCTCGGTCAAACCGACTTCCACCGCAGCCGAAGCATAGCTGCCCGCCCGCGCCACCGCGACAAAGGCCCGTATCTGGGCTGCCGTCACCCGGCTGCTGCCGATCAGCCGCAGCGCTTCCCCCACGCGGGGCGCGAACCGCAAAGCCGCTTCCGTAGGAGCCATTCCGCCGGGCTGCCGGTCGAACAATGCCAGCCCCAGCTGCGCCTCCAGCTTGGCGATACCCTGTGTGACGGCGGGCTGGGTCAGGTTGACGGCGCGGGCGGCCAAGCTGACGCTGCCCTGCGCCATGACAACGGTCATCGCGGCGAGGTGGCGGATATTGAATTGTTCAGGCTCCATTATCCGGAATTAGCAAAAATTTATGGCCTGCGCATCATTCGGATTTGAGCGGCGAGCGGCCTTTCTTCATGCCTGCACACCTAGATTTCCAGCAGGAGAGAGGTCATGTCCGGCGTCGTAGTCCAGAATATCGAACGGGCGGAGCTGTCCGTCGTTGATGGTTTGGCCAAGGCGGGCGTCGCCACCGTCCATGAAGCGCAGGGCCGCACCGGCCTCCTCGCCCCCTATATGCGCCCGATCTACAGCGGCGCGCGCATCGCCGGCAGCGCCGTCACCATCTCCGCCGCCCCCGGCGACAATTGGATGGTCCATGTGGCGATCGAGCAGTTGAAGGAAGGCGACGTCCTGCTCCTTGCGCCCACCAGTCCCTGCACCGACGGCTATTTCGGCGACCTGCTCGCCACCTCGGCCCAGGCGCGCGGCTGTCGCGGCCTCATCATCGATGCCGGCGTGCGCGACGTGCGCGACCTCAAGCAAATGAACTTCCCCGTCTGGTCGAAGGCGGTGCATGCGCAGGGCACGGTCAAGAACACGCTGGGATCGGTCAACATCCCGGTGGTCTGCGCCAATGCACTCGTGAACCCCGGCGACGTGGTGATCGCCGACGATGACGGCGTGTGTATCGTGCCACGCGCGTGCGCCGCCACCGTGCTCGAGAAGGCGCAAGCCCGCGAAGCCGCCGAAGAGGCAAAGCGCATCCGCCTCGCTGCCGGCGAACTCGGCCTCGACATCTATAATATGCGTCCGCGCCTTGAGGAAATGGGGCTGAAATATGTGTGAGGCCGGTTCCTCCCCTCCTCCGTTCACCCTGAGCCTGTCGAACGGAGATCAGTCATGATCACTCAGTCCCCCGTCATGTGGATGCGCGGCGGCACGTCGAAGGGCGGCTATTTCCTCGCCGATGATCTGCCCGCCGATACCGCTGCGCGCGACGCTTTCCTGCTACGCGTGATGGGTTCGCCGGATCCGCGCCAGATCGATGGCATGGGCGGCGCCGACCCGCTCACCAGCAAAGTCGCGGTCGTCCGCAAGTCCGAGCGAGAAGGCGTAGACGTCGATTATCTCTTCCTCCAGGTCTTCGTCGATCAGGCGATCGTCAGCGACGCACAGAATTGCGGCAATATCCTCGCCGGCATCGGTCCCTTCGCGATCGAGCGCGGCCTTGTGGCGGCGCAGCCGGGCGAAACCCGCGTCGCCATCTACATGGAAAATACCGGGCAGATCGCCATCGCCACGGTGCAGACGCCCGAAGGCGAGGTCCGCTATGAAGGCGACGCGAAGATCGACGGCGTGCCTGGATCGGCCGCGCCGGTCCCGCTGGAGTTCCGCGACACGGCCGGCTCCTCCTGCGGCGCGCTTTTTCCTACCGGCAATCCCTTTGATGAGGTGAATGGCGTGCGCGTCACGCTGATCGACAATGGCATGCCCTGCGTTGTCATGAAGGCGCAGGATGTCGGCATCACCGGCTATGAGGACCGGGAGACGCTGGACAATGACGCCGCGCTGAAGGCTCGTATCGAGGCGATCCGCCTTGCCGTCGGCGAACGGATGAACCTGGGCGACGTCAAGGCGAAGTCCGTGCCCAAGATGATGCTGGTCGCCCCGCCCCGCAACGGCGGCGCGGTCACGGTGCGCAGCTTCATTCCTCACCGCGCCCATGCCTCCATCGGCGTTCTCGGGGCCGTCAGTGTCGCGACCGCCTGCCTGATCGATGGCTCCCCGGCCGCCGAGGTCGCGTCGATCCCGCCCGGCAATCGCAAGACACTGTCGGTCGAGCATCCCACCGGCGAAACCACCTGCGTCATGGAACTGGACCAGGGCGGCAACGTCACCAGCGCGGCCATGCTGCGCACGGCGCGCAAGTTGATGGACGGGATCGTCTTCGCGTAACCCACCTCATCGCGGGGGCTGAGCCTGTCGAAGCCCTCACCTCTCTTCTACGGGAGCCTGACAGAATGACCCGGATCACCAGCTGGCACGCCAACCCCTCCGTCCCCCGCTTCACCCCGCCTCCCGGCGCGGTTGACGCACATTGCCACGTCTTTGGGCCGATGGCGGAATTTCCCTTCAGCCCGAAGGCGAAATATCTGCCGGAAGATGCCGGGCCGGACATGCTCTTCGCCCTGCGCGACCGGCTCGGCTTTTCCCGCAACGTCATCGTCCAGGCGAGCTGCCACGGCACCGACAATGCCGCGACGCTGAACGGCATCGCCCGGTCAAACGGCAAGGCGAGGGGCGTGGCGGTGGTCGATCCGGCTATCAGTGATGCGGAACTGGAGGCGCTGCACGCGGGCGGCATTCGCGGGGTCCGCTTCAATTTCCTTAAACGGCTGGTCGATCACGCCCCCAAGGACAAGTTCCTGGAAGTCGCGCGGCGCATCCAGCCGCTCGGCTGGCATGTCGTCGTCTATTTCGAAGCGGACATATTGGGGGAGATGCGCCCCTTCCTCGACGCGATCCCCACGCTTGTCGTCATCGACCATATGGGGCGGCCGGACGTCAGTCAGGGGCCGGATGGCACGGATATGCGGGCCTTCCGCTCACTGCTCGCCAGCCGAGACGACATCTGGACGAAGGTTACCTGCCCCGACCGCCTCGACCCGCAAGGGCCGCCCTGGGATGACTTTGCCGAGACCGTCGCCCCACTGGTGGAGGATTATCCCGATCGCGTCCTCTGGGGCACCGATTGGCCCCACCCCAATATGGAAAAGGCCATTCCCGACGACGGCGCGCTGGTCGACATGATCCCCCGCATCGCGCGGACGGCCGAGCTTCAGCGCAAACTGCTGGTCGATAATCCGATGCGGCTCTACTGGACACCCTGATTTACCGGGTTTCGGCTTGGCGATGGGTCTGAAGCGTGAGCGAGGTTGAGGCTGCGCGGGATTTCAGCGCTTTTCCCTTCCGCCGGAAGGGCGTTGTGCAGGTATCAGCGCGTTGCCCACATGCATCATGCCGTGCTCGCTCGGGTTTCCCAGTAGAGGAAACGAAGTTGAACGCGATATTGGCGAGGCCGAT
>NZ_ASTG01000018.1 GCF_000412635.1 Sphingobium bisphenolivorans | reverse complement strand
GCGCGACCACCCCCGGCGACTGGCGCTACCAGACCGATGGCGCCGGATCGGCCGCGCTCTTCGGTCCGGGCGGCGACAGCAGCCTCCTCGTCATCCGCTGCGACAGGGCAGGGCGCCGGGTCAGCATCCTGCGTCCCGGCGCCGCGCAGCCGGTGATGACTATCCGCACCAGCTACGGCGCCGTCAGCTGGCCGGCGAGCGCGGCTCCCGGAACGCTGCCCGCCACCCAGGCGGTGCGCGCAGCCAATGATGCGGTGCTCGACCAGATCGCCTATAGCCGGGGTCGTTTCGCGGTCGAGGTCCAGGGGCTCGCGCCGCTGATCGTGCCGGCCTGGGGTGAGGTCGGCCGGGTCGTCGAGGACTGCCGCGCCTAAGCGAATGAATTCAGGCTGGTTCCGCTGAAATCGGTTCACCTCATCGGCGAAACGCGGACGCAGAAGTATGATTCGAAAAAAGAATTTTACAAGTCTTGAAGATGCGGCCCGCCTGATTCACATATCATTTCATAGACGGCGAAGGATCAGTATCCGGGAACGGCTATAGGGGCTTCAACTAGCGAAAGGAGGTGATCCGATGTCTCATGGTTCAGCAATGGGGTCGGTCAAGTCCATTCGGGGAATGCGCCGCTGAGCGACGCCTTCAGCGTCGATTTTGCAGATAATCGGTAAGCCATCCACCGCGCTTTCGCGGACGAGGCGCCATGTCTGCAGGATAGCGCGATTACCATTCTCCTTGGGCGGCACTTCCGGCCGCTGACCATGTCAATGAAGGGCCGTCGGGCGATCTACCCGGCGGCCCCTCTCATGTTCGGGGGTTGAAGATCGAGCGGCTAGAGCGGGTGGAGAGCGACATTCTTCTCTTATCCCTCTCCCTTGAGGGAGAGGGCTGCGCAGGCTTGGCAGCTTGCTGCCTAGCCGTAGCTGGGTGAGGGGGTGATCCGGGGCTAAAGACTGGCCTGTAGCTGCTCCCCCTCATCCAACTTCGCCTAGCTTCACTCCGTTCAGCAAGGCTCCGTATCCTTCTCCCTCCAAGGGAGAAGGAATGTCTTGCTCTGGTCGTTTGCAGAAGGCCAGCTTTCCCCACGACGCTCATGCCGGGGCGCTGAAGCCCGCGGAACGGTAGAGGGCATCCGCGCCTCCAAAAAAAGCTCAGGCAGACGGGTGCGGCGTGCGCACGGCGGCCACCGGACCCTCAATTATTCCGCTGCGGCACCGTGAAGGTTCCCGACACGCGTCCGCCAGCGCGACCCGCCACACCGGGCACGCCGCCGCCGCTCGACCGCCCGTCCACCGTCGAGCGCCCGCTGGTCAGGTCGATCACCAGCCGCCCGCCGGTCAGCCGGTTCGCCCCCTGCGTCAGCGACACATTGCCCAGCATCGTGATCAGCCGGCTGTTGAGGTCGTAGATCGCCACGTTGCCGCGCGCCGTCTCATTGCCCTTGGTCACCACGACATTGCCCGAAGCGTCGATCCGGTCGATCTCGACCCCGCTGCCGTTGCTGCCGCCGCCAGAGCCGTTGCGGTAGGCCACCGTCATCCGCGCCGCGTTCAGCGTCATGCCCGCCTGAGTCACCTCGACATTGCCCGACACCACCACGCGGTCGGCGCGGTCCTGCACCTCGATCCGGTCGGCGGTGAAATTCACCGGCGCGTTGCTGTTATGGTTCTTCAGCACCTGCGCGCCCGCCCCGGCATGGGACAGCGCGCCCAGAGCACCCAGCGTCAGCAGGAGAAGCGGCTTTTTCATCAGTTTCGCCCTTTGAGGCCATTTTGTTCGATGCGCAAGGTCGCCCGCCCGCTCAGCGTCACGGTGCGCGCGGCCATGTCGGCTTCCAGATGGTCGCCGCTGAAGGTGCCGATCGGGATGCGCCCGTCGACCCGCCCGGCGCTCTGCATCCGCCGCGATCGCAGGTCGATCCCCACGTCCCGCGTCGTCAGCCGGTAACCGCCCGCCGCCTGAAACTGCACCGGCCCGTCCACCGCCACCCGCTCCGTATCCATGTCATAGCGTCCCTGCCGCGCATTGAGCAGCGCCGGCCCGTCGGACAGCAATATCCGCGCGGACATATCGCTCAAATGAACGATCGGCTCGCGGCTGTTCTTCTGCACCGCCGATCCCGCCCGCAGCGAGAAGGGCTGCCCCTTGCTGTCCTCGCCGCGATACAGCGCCTCGGTCACGCGCATCCGCTCCTTCGCCACCTCGACCTTGTTCTTGTCGAGCACGAAGCTCACCTTGTCGCTGTTGGTGAAGGGGGCCACCGCCAGCATCGCGCTCAGCACGCCGACCGCGACCGGCAGCCAGTTCTTGAGCAGCGCGACCAGCCGGTCATGGCTCCCCCCCGGCCGGGCCCAATGGCGGCGCACATGACGTTGCTGATCGGCCTGGATGGACATGGGCAGCCTTACTCGTCACCCCTCACATATGGGCGAAGATGTCGATCTCCGGCCATCCGGCCAGGTCCAGTTCCGCCCGGTGAGGGAGAAAATCGAAACAGGCCTGCGCCAGTTCCATCCGCCCCTCGCGCACCAGCCTTTTGTCCAGCTCCGCCTTCAGCGCATGGAGGTAGCGCACGTCCGACGCCGCATATTCCTTCTGCGCGTCCGACAGCGCCGGCGCGCCCCAGTCGCTCGACTGCTGCTGCTTGCTGATCTCCTGCCCCAGCAGTTCGCGCACCAGTTCCTTCAGGCCATGGCGGTCCGTATAGGTGCGGATCAGGCGCGAGGCGATCTTGGTGCAATAGACGGGCGCGGCCACCACGCCCAGATAATGTTTCAGCGCGGCGATATCGAAGCGCCCGAAATGATAGAGCTTCAGCCGCTCCGGATCGGCCAGCACCGCGCGCAGATTGGGCGCGGTATAGTCGCTGCCGGGCTTGAAGCGCACCAGATGCTCGTCGCCCTTGCCGTCGCTGATCTGCACGACGCAGAGGCGATCGCGCGGCGTGATCAGGCCCATGGTTTCGGTATCGACGGCAACAGGGCCGGGGGCCAGCACGCCTGCGGGCAGGTCTTCTTCATGGAAATGGACGGTCATGATTCCCCTCTATGGGCAAAGCGGCCATATCGCAATCGCGCTTTCAGGGGCGAACAAAAGGAGTCTCGCCCGCCGCAAAGCCGCCATTTTCGGGCCTTTGGAGCGCCTCAAAAATCATTCGCGCTCCCTTGAAAAGTTGATATAGTGAGTCCCAAACCGCTAGTTCGCGGTGGATTCTGCATGTCATTCGCCCGACATGTTTGTCCGGTTTAGTCTGGGGCGAAGCGAAAGTGACCAACAGGGCATGAGTTTTGATAGAGGTCGCCGCGGCGGGCGCGGCAAGGACAAGCGCGACGGTTTCGGCGGCGACGATAATTTTTACGGCGGTGATCGCGGCGGTTTCGGCGGTGGTTTTGGTGATCGTGGCGGCTTCGGCGGTGGTGACCGCTTCGGTGGCGGCGGTGGCTTCGGCGGTGACCGTGGCGGCTTCGGTGGCGGCGGCGGTGGTCGCGGCGGCTTTGGCGGCGGTGGCGGCTTCGGCGGCGGCGGTGGTGGTTTCGGCGGCGGCCGTGGCGGCGGCATGCCCGCCCAGGTCGTTGGTGAAGGCACCGGTACGGTCAAGTTCTTCAACGGGCAAAAGGGTTTCGGCTTCATCGTCCGCGATGACGGCGGCGAGGACGTGTTCGTCCACATCAGCGCTGTCGAGCAGGCCGGCCTGACCGGTCTTGCCGAAGGCCAGCAGCTCGGCTTCACCCTGGTGGATCGCGGCGGCAAGGTGTCGGCGACCGACCTCAAGATCGAGGGCGAACCCCTCCCGGTCACCGACCGCGCTCCCCGGGAGCCGCGCGCCGGCGGCTTCGGCGCCCCCGGCGGCGATCGCGGCCCGCAGCGCCAGCTGACCGGCGAACGCGCCAGCGGCACGGTCAAGTTCTTCAACGCCATGAAGGGCTTCGGCTTCATCCAGCGCGACGACGGCCAGCCCGACGCGTTCGTCCACATCAGCGCCGTCGAGCGGGCCGGCATGGCCGCCCTCAACGAGGGCGACCGTCTGGACTTCGAACTGGAAGTCGACCGTCGCGGTAAGTACGCTGCCGTAAACCTACAGTCGAAGGCCGACTAAAAGGCCTAGACTGCCCGCAATTGCGGAGAGGATAAGAAGGGTCCGCCTGCCCGGCGGGCCCTTTTTTTGTTGAGGTTCAAGAGTGAAGGGCGGCGATGGTTCGCCATTGCCGCCCGGCCAGCCATTTCAAACGCTATTTTTAAAGTGTCATTCTATACAGCGGCGCCGTCATACGCGGTCCAATTACGGAGCCAGTCTCGCACTTCCAAGACCGGGGTGTCGCTGTGGTCAAGTGGAACGGCGATGTGCTGTTTCAGCAAGGTGCCAGAGCTTCCGTCAAGGAAAAGTCCGATGCCGCATGTGCTGTATCTCACATATGGGTAAGCTGCATCGCTTGATCGCTCACGATCGATCACTTCATTGTTCCAGTGGGTCATCGCCATGCTGTTGGTCACCATCACGCGGCTGGCGCCGGTTTTCGCTGCGCGCGCTGAGCGGTCAATGATCCACGGTGGCGTGCCGGTCTGCGTCCAGCAGGTAGAGCCGTCCATTATTGGCGAATACAGCCAATCTATCTGGACATTCTCAAGCAACCAATGCCCAGGTTGATCTTGGTTCATGTCTGCGCAGATCAGCGCAAACAACCTGCCTATTCCATCGAGATCAGTGACCGTGATGGTCCGCCCGGGAGGTGTGTCCTCGTAAAGCAGGGCGTGGCCGGACGAAGCCGGACACCGCGCTTCGATATCGAATCTTGATAGCGCTCCCCGTCCGAGGTTCCAATGGCGTAACTTATCCTGCCGTAACACGACATCCCCATTGATATCCAGGATGATGATGTAATTACTGGCTTGGCCGGTTATTCCCGGCGCTGCTGTCACGCCAGCCATCACAAAGCGCAAGGCTGGTGCACGGTTGTGCGTAAGTACATATTCAGCACGAGCATCATCAATGCTCCTGGAAAGCCGATCTAGATTGGCTTCGTCGACAGTCATTTCGGGCATAAGAAGAACATGCGCATTGCGATCAACCGCAAGAGCTACGGCTTCGTCGAGCCTTTGCGGTGGGTAAGCCGGCAAGAAACTGTACCGATTGCCGCTGACGGACATGTGAACGTCTCCCGGTGCCTCGATCATCGGTGCTATAGCCACCATGAGAGTATTGCCGGGGACAAGCGACGGATTATTCGCCCTAACGATCTGGTAGGCAACATTTATCGGGTATTGCCTAGCTGACGTTGAGTCGTCGTCAGGATCCACTACAGTTAATTGCGGAGGCAGATATGCGGTCACGTCGAGCAATCTGGCGATGATCCCCATCTGTTCACCGGGGGGCAGCAATTCCTCGCCCGTTGGGGTAAGCGGGCGACCCCAAGCCTGACCCAATATCAACAGGCCCTGCGTTCGATCCTCATTGAGGCGAGGATCATCTTCGAACAATCTGTCAAAGGCCAAGTGATGATCATCAAGGCGGCGCATCAACGCTGCATTGGAAGGAATGATAGGGGAGTGCCATCGATCCAGCCGCTGAATCTGCTGCACCAGATCGATCATCTCCCTCACATCACGTGGAAGTTTTTCGGGCACCTTCCCGCCGAGGTTGATGATCACATCAGAGCAGATGGCTTTACCGGATAGAGAGAACTCCTCGTCGGGAGCCGTCGCCACTGAACTGTTTAATTCTTCGATGGCGGCTTCGATGAGTGATATCGTGGCTGAATCACGCGCCTCAAAAACTAATCGAGCGAGCCGCGCCAAAACGTCAGGAGGCGACCGGTCCCACTGAAACGTCTGCATTCCTTGGGACAAAATTTACCTCCCCATCTTACAATTGACTACAATTGCGACTAACCATGCACCATATACCCGTCTGGAGATGATCGCGTGAGCCTGCTGGACTCGGTAACCCGATTTGAAGAAAAATTACATGAGGCAATCTTTGCCCGGCGATGGCGCGCAGCAGATGTAAGTGTTGATCGCTTGAGAATGGCACTGCTGGAAGCGGTGGTAAGCGGGGACTCTGAGATCATTTCTCGGATACAAGATATCTTTTTCAACGCTGGACAGATTGTCGAGCTACGGGACAGGCTAAAGCTCGCAGACGATGCTGTCGGCATGGCGCATCGACTTCGGGCGGATGCCGGGAGTGCTGTTCTTGCCGGGCGGATCAGGCCCCTGATGTCTGCGGAATCCGATGCCGTTGAGACAGGAACGTTGCGAGATAGAATATTGGAGACGCTACGCCAATCAAACCGGCCAATGAGTAATTCTGACCTGTGCGCGAAGCTTGGCAAGGATGCGCCAACCGTTTCTCGGGCGCTGAAGGTTCTCTACCATGAGGGGTGTCTGCGCCAGTGGAAAGCGGGCAGCATGCGTTTCAACGCCCTCACTGAGAAGGGGCGGGGTAGGTTGTCAATGATACAGAGCCTGGTGAATGCCAAGGAGCTCGTGACAACTCGATCGCACTCAGTTCCGTACCCCCTCAACGAGGTACGCATGTCATCGTGGCTGGAAGGGAATGCACCGCACAAGCATAAGAATATTGGGGACGTGGATGCAATTGAGGTGGCGGCACCTCATGTCACTGCTGAGATGAAGCAAAAACTTTCGTCTAAGTTGGGTAAGGTGGAATATGTCGCTAACTAATGAAGAGGCAGCGCCGCTCGTCAACCTTTTGCAGGATTTGGGATATAAGGCTCTCTTTAACCTAAAAAATTCCTGCATTCAATCTCGTATGTCCGGTCTCGATATCTTGGTATTCTACGGTCCAAATAAATCGATTCAGTTTTTTTGTGGTATGACCCTCGATGAAAATGCGGCATTCGGGCTTGAGGAAGTAAATGCCGCCAACAGAAAATTTCGGTTCGCCAAGTTCTATCTTGACGATGAAAATGACTTGGCGCTCGAGATGGATAGCCTTTTCGATGCTTCTCGAGAAGGTGCGCGGGAGGATTTGAGCGCTATTGTTCTCCTTTGGGAAGGTTCTCTCGGCTTGATGAAGGAGGAACTCACGGCTGCCCGCCAGCGTGATCGTAAGAGCGCTGATGCGGCGAAACCATGAGCGATGTAAGGCCGTCAAAATATTTGAGCCAACCGCCTCAAACCCGCCGAAACGGAAACGGCGCCACCGTCCGCTCATAGCCATGCAAATCCAGCGCCCGCGTCACCGGGGGCAAGGCGCGGTCCGGGCAGGCGCGGCGTTCGCACAGGTGGCAGGTCGGGCCGACCCCGGCAGCGGCATCCTTCTCGACATCGATCCCGTCGGCATGGACGATCCGGCCCCCATGTTTCGCTTCGCAGCCGATCGCGATCACGGAGCGGCCTCGCGCGCCTGACGCGTCGTCGGCTCGCAGCGCCACCGCGAAGCTCAGGAAGCGCCGCCCGTCCAGCGTCTCGATCAGCTGCGTCTGCACCTTGTCCGGCTCGCCCGCGTCATGCGCGTCCCAGCGCGGGCAGGTGCCGCCCAGCTTCGCGAAGGGCCAGGCCTCGCCCTCGAACCGCTTCGACACGATCCCCGCCCGGTCCAGCTTCGCCATGAAGAAGGGCACGCCTCGCGCCCCCGTGCGGCCAAGGCTGGTGAGGCGATGCGCCAGTTGCTCCACCGATACGCCGAAGCGCGCCCGCAGCAGCGGCAGATCGTAGCGGCTCTGCTCCGCCGCCTGCCGAAACCGGTCATAGGGCATGATCAGCGCGGCGGCGGCATGGTTGGTGAAGGCGATGGCGGCAAGGCGGCGGCTGTCCTCGTCGGGCGGCGCGGCCCGCGCGACCTGCGCCGCGATCGCGTCCGCCATCTCCTGCGAACAAAGCTGGTAGGCGAGCGCGAACAGCCGCCCCGACGCAGGCAGCCGCTCGTTCAGCAGCAGCCGGCGGCGGTGCATGTCATAATGGCGCAGCGTGCCGGCCAGCACATCCTCCCGCACGATCTGCGTCGCCATGCCGTGCCGCTCCTTGAGCCGCGTTCGGATCGCCGCCTGCAGGCTCGCCGGATCGTCCCCCAGTTCGGGGTTGAGCGCTTCCGCGGCGGCATCCAGTTCGGGAAAATGATTGCCCGCCCGCGCGATCGTCTCGCGCAGCCAGTCGAGCGGCGCATGCAGCGGCGCGGCCATGCCGCTTCCGGGCGCGCTCGCCATCTGTTCGGGCAGCCGCCGCAGGTCGCTCAGCGCCCGGTAGAAGCGGCTGATCGCCTCGCTGACGCCGGGGTAGTTTTCCGCGACCTCCAGCGCCTCGTCGCGCGGCACGCCGATGTCCCGCACCAGCGCGTCGGACAATATCTCGGTCAGTTCCCGCGCCGCGCCCTCCTGCGTGCTGGCGACGAAGGCGCGAATGTCGATGTCATAGGTGTTGGCAAGCCGCAGCAGCATCTGCGCCGTCAGCGGCCGCTGGTTGCGCTCCAGATGGTTGAGATAGCTGGGAGACACCCCCAGCTCCTCCGCCATCCGCGTCTGGTTGATCCCCAATTCCCGCCGCAACACCCGCAGCTTGGGTCCCAGATAGAGCTTCCGATCATCCGCCATTCTGTCATCTTGTCATGCTATGACAATATGAACAAGGGTTGTTGTGACAAGGCCGCACTAATCGCCCTTACCTCACCGGATCATTCATGGTTTCTGAGCGTCATCCGATCTTCCCGACCGCCAGAAAAAAGGAATCGACCATGTCAGAAACCACCGAAGCGCCCCAGCCCGCCCGCTCCCGCGCCGTTTTCTCTCAGGAGGATTTCGGCCTGATCCGCACCGCTATCGCCCATTATCTGCGCGAAGTTCAGGACCAGCCGGAATCGGTCAAATATGCCAATCTTTACCACCGCCTCGGCCGGGTGAGCTAATCAAATCAGGGCGCGGGAAACCGCGCCCTCAGAACAGCAGCGTCAGCCAGTAGAAGGCCGCTCCGATCGCCGCCGCCGCCGGCAATGTGATCACCCAGGCGACCACGATGCTGGACGCCACATTCCACCGCACCGCCGACAGCCGCTTCGAAGCGCCAACGCCGACGATCGCCCCGGTGATGGTATGGGTCGTCGACACCGGCACGCCCAGATGGGTCGCCAGGAACAGCGTCATCGCCCCACCTGTCTCCGCGCAGAATCCCTGCGCCGGGGTAAGCCGCGTGATCTTCGAGCCCATGGTGTGGACGATCTTCCATCCGCCCAGCAGCGTCCCGATCCCCATCGCCGCCTGACAGCTGATCACCACCCAGAAGGGCACATGAAATCCTCCTGTCAGCATGCCCTGCGAATATAGCAGCACCGCGATGATCCCCATGGTCTTCTGCGCGTCATTGCCGCCATGCCCCAGCGAGTAGAGCGAAGCTGACACCAATTGCAGCTTCCGGAACACCCGATCCGCACCCTGCGGCGTGAAGCGCCGAAAGACCCAGCTGATGATCAGCACTAGCAGCAGCGCCAATATCAAGCCGATGGCCGGCGACAGCACGATCGCCGCGCTCGTCTTGAACACCCCGCTCCACACCACCGCGGCCAGCCCCGCTTTCGCGGTTCCCGCTCCCAGCAGCCCGCCAATCAGCGCATGACTACTCGATGAGGGTATACCCAGTCCCCAGGTGATGAGGTTCCAGGCGATCGCTCCCATCAGCGCGCCGAAGATCACCTGCGGATCGATGATGCTCGCTTGGACGATCCCCTTGCCCACCGTCTCCGCGACATGCAGCCCGAAGAAGAGGAAGGCGATGAAGTTGAAGAAGGCGGCCCAGGCCACCGCATATTGCGGCTTCAACACTCGCGTCGAGACGATGGTCGCGATCGAGTTGGCCGCATCGTGCAGCCCGTTCAGAAAGTCGAACGCCAGCGCGACGCCGATCAGCGCGACCAGCAGCGGAAAGGCTATATGGGCTTCCATGGGATTTGTGCTCTGGGGCGATCAGGCGTGGTCGATGACCAGGCCGGAAATCTCGTTGGCGACGTCCTCGAACCGGTCCGTCACCTTTTCCAGATGGCTGTAGATTTCGTTGCCCACCACGAAATCCATCGGATTGCCCTGCCGCGCCTGAGCGTAGAGCGCCTTGAGCCCCGCTTCATGCAGGATGTCGGCATGCCCCTCGAGCTTCACCAGCCGTTCGGTCAGGTCGTGCAGCCGCACCGAATTGAGGTTGAGCGAGCGCAGCAGTGGCATCGCCTCCGCCGTGATGCGCGCGCACTCGACGATCAAGGCGCTCATGTCCTGCATTTGCGCGGGGAATTCCTTCACCTCGAACAGCGCGATCGCCTTGGCGGTCTGGTTCATCTGGTCGATGGCATCGTCCATCACCCCGATCAGCCCCGTGATCGCGCTGCGATCGAAGGGGGTGACGAAGATGCGCCGCACGTCCTGCAGCACTTCGCGGATGATGTCGTCGGCGTCATGCTCGCGGTCGGAAATCTCCTTGATGTGTGCGTCCATGTCGGGACCGCCCTTCAGCAGCTTGGCAAGCGCATCCGCGCCGGCGACCAGTGTCGAGGCATGATCCTCGAACTGCTCGAAAAAACGCCCCTGCTTGGGCATCAGCGCGTGAAACCAGCGCAGCATTCCAGTCCTTTCGCTTTGCCATTCCTTGATTCGCAGCAACGTCCGGACGAACAGGCCCGGATCGACGGGCGGCTCGCGAAAGGCGGCGATGATGGATTGTAGATCGGGTTCGTCGACGGCCTTTGCAGCTTCAGCTACGGGAAACCAGCGAAGCTCCCGCTGACCCTGCTCGGGCCATTGCGCCAACTGGCCGGTCACCGCAAGCGGGAAAACCTCCACCGTCGCCTCGCGCACATCGCCGCGCCGCCGCTTTTTGTCGTAACGGTAGCGGCCGATGGGGGCCGGACAGGCGATCCCCTGTATGCCGGCCTCTTCATAAGCTTCCAGCTCAGCCGCGCGGTGGCCCGCCATACCCTTGATCCGGTTGCCCTTGGGAATGACCCAGCGCCGCGTCTCGCGCGAGGTAATCAGCAGCACCCGCATCGAGCCGTCGGCATCGCTGCTATAAGGAAGGGCGGCAATCTGACGCATCAGCCGCCCTTCTGCACCCGCAGTTCATCGATATCAGGCCACAGCTGATCCATGCGCGCCTTGTAACGAAATTGTCACATCGCGCAATCAAGCAGGTTGGTCAGATCGACAGGCGCGCCGTGATGCGGATGTCGCGGCCCGCGAGCGGCGCATAGTCCTTGAGGAAACTGGCATGCCGCCGTGCCTCCACGTCGAAGATATTGTTGGCTGACAGCATGATGGTGGTGCGGTCATTGCCCTTGAGCAGCTTGAACGACAATGAAGCGTTCACCAGCGTGAAGCCCTCGGTGGGCGTCTCCGTATCGGAAATCCGCCGCTGGGCGAAACTATGCTCAACCTCGCCGCGCAACGTCATGCGCTCCCCCTGCATCTCAACCCCGCCCAGTAGCCGCAGCGGGGGAATGCGTGGCGCTGGGCCGGACCCCTTGATCGTCGCGCGTACATAATCCGCAACGCCATCCAGCTTCACGGCATAGCCGCCCACCTCTCCCAGCTTCAACGATCCTTCGGCTTCGAAGCCGAGATAACGGGCGTCCGCCTGGAAATTCTGAAAGCAGGGAAAGTCCAGGATCCTGCCGCCATTCGCGGCCATGCAGGCGCTATCATCGACCAGAGCGTCATAGATATAGCCGTCGAACCAGTTGTGATAGGCGGACAGCACTAGACTGTATCCCGTGCCCTGACCCCGCAACGTACCTTCAACGCCCCAGCTTTTTTCCAGCCCGAAATTTGGATTGCCGAGTTCAAAGGCCTGTGTTCCCGCATGATTGCCGCGCGCGAACAGTTCCTCGGCGGAGGGCGCACGCTCGGTGCGCGCGAGGTTGAGGCCAAGGCGCCAACCCGGCGTCACTTCCTGGCTGAGGCCGAGCGAGCCCGAAAAAGCGTCGAAGTTGCGGTGATAGGCAGGGTTGAGCAATGTCTCGTCGGCATCCGCGCGCACGCGGCTATGTTCGTAGCGGCCGCCGAGTTCGAGGCGGGTCGTGCCGAGGTCGAAGGACTGGAGCGTGAAAAGGCCAAGCTGTTCGGTTTCATTGCGCGGCAGGAATTTCTCCTCCCCCACCACATGAAAGTTGCGCGCGAAGAATTGGGCGCCGATCGCGCCATCCCATCCGCCGCGCTTGGCCTGGACGAGTTCAAGCCGGGATTCCATCGACTGGTTGTAGAATGTGGTGCCGACTGCGCCTGACTCTTCGATCTCCTGATGCTGATAATCGGCGAAGCCCGCGCGCAGCCTGATCGACTCCAGAAATCCGCCATTGACGGGCAATTCGGCGCGCAGGTCAGCGCGATCCTGCTTCATGTGCAGCCGGACCTGTTCCGCCTCGCCCCCCGGGATGAGGGCATAGCGCACGGGGACGCCATAGAAATTGTCGGTATGCGCGATCGAGAAGCCCAGATTGCCGCCATCAGTGATAAGCGCCGCGCCACCGGCCACTTCCCATGTCCGCGCGGCGCTGTTGGGCAGTTTGCCGTGTAACGTGGCGAGTCGCTGGATATCAGGGTCACCGCTAGCCGCCGCTTGAGCGCGCAACGCGGGCGTCAATATGGAGCTGCCGGTGTCGAGGTCGCCCGTTTTCGAATAGCTGCCGTCGAAATGGACCACGACCTTTCCGCCGATCGGCGCTTCGATCTCGCCTGATGCCGTGCGTTCATCGGCGGCGCTCCCGTAGGTGGCGATCCCGTCGATATGGACGGGCTCATCGGGTACGCGACGCGGAATGCGACTGTCGATGACGTTCACGACGCCGCCGATCGCTGATGATCCATAGAGAAGGGCGGCCGGACCGCGCAGCACCTCTATACGGTCCGCGGTAAGCGGATTGATCGCGACCGCGTGATCGACCGACGTATTGGAAACGTCAAAGCTGCCGATGCCGTCAGTCAGGATGCGGACGCGCTCACCCTGGAAACCTCTCAGGACTGGCCGCGAAGCATTGGGTCCGAACGAGGTCGATGACACGCCGGGCTGGTGCGCCAGCGTGTCGCCGATGGTGGGGCGCAAAGCCCGGGTCAGTTCCTGCCCGGAAACGACCGAAGTGCCCGACAACACGTCGCCCTGCCGGCGAGGGATGATGGCCGTGACCACGATATCCGCGCGCTCATCATGATAAGCCGGGGGCAAACTGTCCGACGCCTTTTGGGCGAACCCAGGCAGGGCGATGCCTGCGAGGGATAGGGCGCAACCGCAACGCAATAATTTGATATCAGGCATCGAACGCGTGACCTCGAACCAGCGGGAGAAGTGCTGCTCGCCTATCTGAAATGATATAGCATATCAATGCGAAAGCAACGAAAGCTTGAAGGGTGCCGCAAAAAGGGCGCGGCCTGTCTCTTAGAGAAAGAGGAAGTCCGCCAGGGCCATCGCCGCCGCAGGAGCCTCTGGCCGCACCGCCTGCCGTATCTCGACCGTCGGCAGCGGCCGTTCCAGCGCAATCCGTCTGATCCCTGCCATGCGGCCAAGATCCCGGGCCATCGGTCCAAATGCCGCGAAGCACCCGGCCCCTTCCCGCAGTATCGTGATGATGTCGAACAGATTGTCGGTTTCCAGAACCGGGGCGCCCAACCTTATGACGGCGCTCTCCAGCGCATCATCGATGATGCGGCGCAGGCCGTTGTGGCTCTCCATCATCAGCGTCGGCGTGATCGCCAGTTCCTCCATCACCACGCTTTCGCGGAGCGCTAACGGGTGGTCCGCTCCGGCGTAGAGATTGATCTGTTCCGACCAGCCATAGCGCGATGGCAACGCCGGGCCTTCGCCCAAGGCGTAGAAATAGGCGATATCAGCCTTGCCGCGCCGCAGGGCCAGCTCGGCCTCGTCCGCCAGATGGACGGTCAGGTCGAGCGTTATGGCGATGTCTTCATTGGCCGCTTCGAAGGCGGCAAGTGCATCCTGGAAATGCCCGAACACGGGAGCGGGGGCCGTCAGGATGATCGTTTCCCTGTCGGGCAAGTTCGACGAGGCAACCGGGCGGTCTTGTGCTTGTTCCGCATCGGCGCTCCATCCCTCCGCCTCGCCCTGGGACAATAAGGTCATCGCCTGTGCGGTCTTCTTGCCCGCCGCGGTCAACGTGCCGTCTGTCGTGATATCTTCGAAGAGCCGGTAACCAAGGCGCATTTCCAGGGAAGCCAGGTCCCGCGCGACATCGTCCGCAGTCATGCCCAGATCGCGGGCGCAACGAGAGATGCTGCCCGACGCCACCATCTGCGCGAATAGGTTGAGCTGGCGCAGGGAAGGGGTCGGCATATCGCCTGATAGTCCAAATAGGGCGCGGGGTTAAGGTCGATCTTCAGCGAGAAGGCTGCATTGCCATATTGACGAACCGCCTCGATTGATGGCAGTGCGCTTCGCCTGACGGGCGGGTATAGCTCAATGGTAGAGCACTAGCCTTCCAAGCTTGTGATGCGGGTTCGATCCCCGCTACCCGCTCCAGTCCTTCAGCCCGATCAGTGCGAACAGCTTTTCAGGAGCAGCGATGGGCGACGTCGTCAATCTTCGACAAGTGCGAAAGCAGAAAGCGCGGGCCAGCAAAGAGCGTGAGGCTGAGGCCAATCGGGCGAAATTCGGGCGGACCAAGGCGGAGCGAGACTCGCAGTCGCGAGAAGAACAGAGGAAGAAGAGTCTCCTCGACGGCGCAAAGCTGGGTGGAAATGAATAGAATTTTGATGTGCTGGGCAAGCAGATCGGCACAGCTGACAAGCATCGCTGCCGAAGGTGGCGGGTTTGCGTATGAATATCCGTTAATTTTCCGGTATATGTTAACGGCTTGCCGATCTTAAAGCTCGATTTATCGTGAATGTTGCAGCTGCGTAGCGGTCGATTTAGATGGGCATGTGTTGATGTCGAACTATGCCTGGATTCAGCTCTTATGCTCGCCCGGCCGGAGCCGCGATTGCCGCTGTTCTGGCTCTTACGACCACGCCGTTGCTCGCGCAGACTGTTGTGGTCCCACCCGTACTCCCGGCGCCCGAAGCGCCCGCGCCCGCCGCTCAAGGCTTCGCTCCGGCCCAGCCGGTGGTGCAGCCCATCCCGTCCGTAGATGATCGGCTGAACGCAGCGATCGCAGCGTCCGAAGCGGAAGCCTCGACGGGTCCTTCTGAGACAAGATCCGCCGAGCCGCGCCGGACAAGTACCGCATCTGTCCCCGCCAAGAGAAGCACGGCGCCCGCTCGCGAAGCGCGTCTGGCCGCGGCGCCGCCGCCTCCCGCCGCTCGCGAGCCTGCCGCTCCGCAGATGCCCAGCGCTCCGGCAAGGGCAGGCAATCAGCCCGCACAGCCTGCTGTCGCGATCAACCCGGCCAAGCCATCCGATCAGTCCCTTTTCTGGGCTGCTGGCGGCGGTGCGCTGCTGCTGCTCGGCATCGGTGGCGCGGCGATGATGCGTCGGAGGGCCCGAGAAGTGGAACTGATCGAGGACGACATCGCTCCCGTTGCTTATGAGCCCGCAATGACGGTGGCCGATCCCGCACATATGGCCGAGCCTGTGATGCCGGCCCCCGCAACCTCTGCGCTGGCGCCGGAGCGCTCGCACGACAGCCTCGAAGCGATGGTTGCGGCGCCACCCAGTCCTGAAAACCCCTTCCGCACCCATGCAAAGCGCCTGACCCGCGCCCGGTTTCTGCTCGCTCGGCAGCAGCGGCGGGCTGCGCCGACAGCGGACCTCAATATAGCAGCGGCTCCTGCCAAGGCGCCGCAGTTCAGGCCTCAATCGAGCCAGACCGTCTACCGCTTCGGTTCGGATCGCAGTCGCAAGAACGCCTTCACGCCGCGCACCGGCTAGCGGCAGGGCGCCTGACGCATGGTGTAAGGGGACGTAGCGGTCGCGCTTGCGTCCCCTTTGGCATAGGCCTTCATGTCGACTCGGTTGCACTCACGGCCCTTGCCTGATACCGGCCCGCCGGTAATTTCAAGCGCCACGTTTACGGCCCGCTTCTACAGAAAGTCGCTGAACCCATGTCCGACAAGATCAACCGCATCGTCCTCGCCTTCTCCGGCGGCCTAGACACCAGCGTGATCCTGAAGTGGTTGCAGCAGACCTATCAATGCGAGGTGGTCACCTTCACCGCCGATCTCGGCCAGGGCGAGGAACTGGAGCCGGCCCGCGCCAAGGCGCGCCTGATGGGCGTCAAGGAAGAGCATATTTTCATCGACGACCTGCGCGAAGAATTTGTGAAGGACTATGTCTTCCCCATGATGCGCTCCAATGCGCTGTATGAGGGACTGTATCTGCTCGGCACGTCGATCGCCCGCCCGCTGATCGCCAAGCGGCAGATCGAGATTGCGAAGCAGGTCGGCGCTGACGCGGTGAGCCACGGTGCGACGGGCAAGGGCAATGACCAGGTCCGCTTCGAACTGGGCTATTACGGCCTCGCCCCCGACATCAAGGTGATCGCCCCTTGGCGCGAATGGGATTTGACCAGCCGCACCAAGCTGATCGAGTTCGCCGAAAAGCACCAGATTCCGATTCCTCGCGACAAGCGCGGCGAAAGCCCCTTCTCGACCGACGCGAACATGCTGCACACCAGCTCCGAGGGTAAGGTGCTGGAAGATCCGTGGGAAGAAACCCCGGACTATGTCTATTCGCGCACGGTGGATCCGGAGGATGCGCCCGACGCGCCGGAATATATCACGATGGATTTCGAGCGTGGTGACGGCGTCGCGATCAACGGCGTGGGCATGAGCCCCGCGACCCTGCTGGAAACTCTGAACGAATATGGCCGCAAGCACGGCATCGGCCGGCTCGATCTGGTCGAGAACCGCTTCGTCGGCATGAAGTCGCGCGGCATGTATGAAACGCCGGGCGGCACCATCTATCATCTCGCCCATCGGGGCATCGAGCAGCTGACGCTCGATCGGGGCGCTGCGCATCTGAAGGACGAACTGGCGCCGCGCTACGCCGAACTGGTCTATAACGGCTTCTGGTTCTCGCCTGAGCGCGAGATGCTGCAGGCGGCGATCGATCATAGTCAGGAGAAGGTGAGCGGCACCGTCCGGCTGAAGCTCTACAAGGGCGGCGTCTATGTCGTCGGCCGCAAGTCGCCCTACTCGCTCTACAGCGAGAAGGTGGTGACCTTCGAGGATGATGCGGGCGCCTATGATCAGCGCGATGCAGCGGGCTTCATCAAGCTCAATGCGCTGCGGCTCCGGTTGCTCGGACGGCGCGACCGCTGAGACAGGGTCGGTCGCCTACGATACAAATTGCGACAGTTTCGTGGGTGACATGACAAATTTGCGGGACAAAACTTGCCCATAAGCATCGTCAAGAACGGCGGATGTCGTTCGTGACAGATGTTTGAAGGAAGTACCATGATCCGCAAATTCATGACCACCGTGGCACTAGGCTCGCTGTTCGTCGGCGGGCTCGCCGCATCGCACCTTGCGCTTGCGCAGGACGGGCCGCGTCCTCAAGGGCGGGGCGGCATGCTGATGATGGCGGACGCCAACAAGGACGGCGCCGTCACCAAGGCTGAACTCACCACCGCGTTGAACGCGCGCTTCGCCAAATTGGACGCGAACCGGGACGGCAAGCTCGATACTGCCGACCGCGACCTGCTGCGCCAGCAGCGGCTCGATGCGCGCTTCGCGGCGCTGGACACCGACAAGAACGGGCAGATCAGCAAGGCCGAGTTCACCGCCGGTCATCAGGAACGCTTCGGGCGCGGCGATGCCGGCGGCAGGCGCGGCGGACCGGATGGCCATCATGGGCGTGGCGGGCACCACGGCCTTGGCCGGGGCATGATGTTCGGCGGCTCCGGCGAGGCTGGCGCCTCAGTCACGCGGGAACAGTTTCTCGCCCGCCCGATCGCCATGTTCGACAAGGCTGACACCAACAAGGACGGCAAGGTCACCGCTGACGAGATGAAGGCGGCGCGCCAGGCGATGCGCGACAGCTGGAAGGGGCGGAAAGGGCCGACTCCGCCGCCTGCCGATTGAAGCGATGCCAAGTGGTTGGAAGGGCGGGCTTAGCCTTCGCCCTTCCAACAGGCGGCCAGCCATGACAAGAAAACCGATATGAGCGAACGACCCCATTTGCTGCTCGTCGATGACGAGCGATCGATCCGCGAGCCGCTGGCGCAATATCTCTCCCGCAATGGCTTTCGTGTCACGGCGGTGGAAAATGCGGCGGAAGCGCGCACGCGGCTCAATGCCAATGCGATCGACCTCGTCATTCTGGACATCATGATGCCGGGCGAGGATGGCCTGTCGCTGTGCCGTCATATTCGCGAAACCAGCGAAATTCCCGTGATCCTGCTGACCGCCCGGTCGGAGGAGACGGACCGCATCGTCGGACTGGAAATGGGGGCGGACGATTATGTGCTGAAACCCTTCTCCCCACGCGAACTGGTCGCGCGTATCAAGGTGATCTTCCGGCGGGTGGCAGCCGGCGGCCAGCGTGTGACGGCGCCGGACGGTGCGACCTATGCCTTCGCCGGCTGGCTGCTCAAGACGCAGGAGCGCACGCTGGTGGACGAGGAGGGCGTATCGCTGCCGCTCTCCACGGCCGAATATAATCTGATGCTGGCCTTCGCGACCCGGCCCAATCAGGTGCTGAGCCGCGACCAGTTGCTCGACATCACGCAGGGACGGGAGGCGAACGCCTTCGACCGCGCGATCGACAATCAGATCAGCCGTCTCCGCAAGAAGATCGAACCCGACCCGAAAAATCCGATCCTGATCAAGACCGTGTGGGGGGGCGGCTACACGCTGGCCGCCGACGTGCGCAAGCTGTGAAGCGAGTGCGCCTCTGGCCCCGCAGCCTTGTCGGGCAGATCATCCTGCTGGTGGCGCTGGCGCTGTTCGTCGCGCAGGCGATCAATTTCGCACTGCTGCTGCGGGAGCGGACCCGCATCGAACTGACGTCCCAAACGGCGCCCGCCGTTTACCGGATCGTCGACGCGCTGGAGAATCGCGACCGGCGTAATTTCGATGACAGGGACCGCCGGGCACGGGTGCAATTCTTCACCGCTCGGCCGGCCGTGTCGGGACGCGCGCGCCCCGATGTAGAGCGGCGCGCGCAGGTCATGTTCGCCGATGTCGGGCTAGATGTCCGCTCCGTCCGCGTGGTCGAGGACAGGCGGCCGCCGCCGATGCGGGGCTGGGACAATTTCCGCCGGCGTGCCGACCGCGCGATGGCGCAAGACCGCCCCGTCGGCCGCCTTGTGATGGTCGCCGAATATGAGCCGGGCAAATGGGCCCTGACCCAATCGCGCCTTAACGGATCGTCGCCGCGCTTTGGTGGTTGGCTCGTCTGGCAGACGCTGATCCTCTACGCGATCGTGCTGGCGCCCCTGTTGTGGATAGGCCGGCGTCTGGCGCGACCGTTACGGCAGCTTACCGGTTCAGCCGAGCAGTTCGCCCGCACCGGCTTGGCCGACCCGGTGGAGGAGCGCGGGCCGGGCGACGTGCGGCAACTCACCATGGCCTTCAACGCGATGCGCAGCCGCATCATCGCGATGCTGGATGAGAAGGACCGGATGCTGGGCGCGATCGGCCATGATCTGCGTACCCCGCTTGCCTCCCTCCGCGTGCGCACCGAATCGGTGGAGGATGAGGCGGAGCGTGCCCGCATGTCCGAAACCATTGATGAGATGAATCGCATGTTGGAGGACATCTTGTCGCTGGCCCGCGCCGGGCGGAGCAGCGAGCCCGCGCAGAAGGTCGACCTCTCCGCTCTGGCGGACGCGGTGGTGGAGGATTTCGTGGAACTCGGCTCGCCCGCCGAAATGGCGGAGAGCGAGCGAGCCGTCGCCTCCGTCCGCCCGCAGCAGATCAGGCGAGCGCTGCGCAACCTGATCGAAAATGCCATCGTCTATGGCGAGCGCGCGCATGTCTCCGTGGCGCGGGAGGATGGCGCGGTTCTCCTCATGGTGGCCGATGACGGACCCGGCATCGCCGAGGATCGGATGGCCGAGATGATGGAGCCCTTCACCCGGCTGGAAGGGTCGCGCAACCGAGAGACAGGCGGCGCTGGCCTCGGCCTGGCACTGGTACGCGCGATCATGGCCGAGCATGGCGGCACGCTACGCCTCGCCAACCGGGCGCAGGGCGGTCTGGAGGCGAGTTTGGTCCTGCCGGCGTGATGCGCCAGAAACGTTACCTCACCCCGGGTGAAACCCGGGGCGACGAAAGATTTGCAGCTATGCGGCGGTCAATGCTTGCCGGGCTTGCTCGACGTCCCCGGGGCGGTCGGGTTGATCAGCTGGACCCCCGCAGGCAGTCCCGTGCCGCCCATGTCGATCTTGCGCGCTTCGGCACGCGCGATGGTTGCCGGATTATCCCGCTCCTTGATCGCCGCCCTGGTTTCGGCGTCCAGTCCCTCGTCCTCGCTGCCGCTGCCCCCGGGCGTCCAGCCGAGGATGATCGACATGCGCCGGTTGCGCGGGTCATAGGCGTTGCCCTTGGCGAAGGGCTCGCGGTCGGCCACACCCTCGATCCTGGCGAACTGCCCATTGGCGATGCCGCTTTCCGCCAGCGCCTTGCGCGTCGCCTCTGCACGGGCTGAGGAGAGCATCCAATTGTTCATCGACTGGCCTGAACTGTAGGGCAGGCCGTCGGTATGGCCGCGCACGATCAGCGGGTTGGGCATGGTGCGGATCGTCTGGGCTACCTCGCTCACCAGTTCGCGGGCCTGCGGCAGAAGCCGGTCCGTGCCCATCGCGAACATGGCGAAATCCGCCTCATCTATGAGGTCGATGCGCAGCCCTTCGCGCGTCTCGGTGAAGCGGACATTTTTCGCGAGCTTGTTGATGCCCTGGCGCTTTGCCATGCGGGCCTCCAACTCCTTCTTGATCCGCTCGAACTTGGCGCGGTCGGCTGCGCGGGTCGCCTTGCCGCCCTGATCCTTGGTGCCGCTGGCGTCGCGCGGGATGGTGATGGCGAGATTGCCCTGACCGCCGGTGGTCGGGTAATTTTCCTTGCTCATCATGCTGTCGCCGCCGAACAGGCCGGTTGAGCCAGCCGAGGCCATCTTCAGCTCGACCAAGGTAGGCGTGAAATAGTCGGCTAGGCCCTTGCGCTGCTTTTCGGTGGTCGCGCCCAGCAGCCACATCAGCAGGAAGAAGGCCATCATCGCCGTCACGAAGTCGGCATAGGCGACCTTCCACGCGCCGCCATGGTGACCGCCATGGCCGTCGACGATGATCTTCTTGACGATGATCGGCCGGGGTTCGGGCTCGTTCGCGCCTCGCTTCTTGTCCGCCATGGCTTATTTGCCCCGCATGCCGTCGAACACTTCGGCGAAGGCCGGCTGATTGGCGTGGGTGAGGCTGGAGCGCGCGGCTTCGATGACGAGCGGCTGTGGATGGCCGTGCAGCGAGGCGATGATGATCTGCTTGACGACATGGTACATCGACCCATCCGCCTCGATGACTGCGCGGCAGCGGTTGGCGAAGGGGTTGACCATGCCATAGGCGAGCAACACGCCAAGGAAGGTGCCGACCAGCGCCGAGCCGATCATGCCGCCCAGGATCGCCGGCGGCTGATCGATGGACCCCATGGTTTTGACCACGCCGAGCACCGCCGCGACGATACCCAAAGCAGGGAGCGCGTCGGCGAGCCCCTGAAGGTTGTCGGCAGGCTTCAGCGCCTCATGATGATGGGTCTTGAGGGCGTTATCCATCACCTCCTCGACCGCATGCGGATCGAGGGTGCCGGAGGAGACGACCACAAGGCGCAGCGTGTCGCTGATCAAGTGGATCAGCGTCTTGTCGCCCATCAGGCGGGGATATTCGGAAAAGATGGTGGAACTGGCCGGGTCTTCGATATGCGGTTCCAGCGCGACCGGTCCCTCGACGCGGAGGGTCTTCATCAGGCGCGAGACGAGGAAGATGCAGTCCAGAAAATCCTGCTTCTTGTATTTCGGCCCCTTGAAGACCTTGCCCAGGCCGCCGCCCAGCGCCTTGAGGTCAGCGCCCGAATTGCCGATGATGAGCGCGCCGACGGCCGCCCCGCCGATGATGATCATTTCATGGGGCAGGGCGTGCAGGACCGGGCCGATGTCGCCGCCTGTAAAGATGAAGCCGCCGAACACCATGGCGAGCAGCACGACCAGGCCGATGATTGCGAACATGATAACCCCTGAAAATTCCGCCCGAAGGCCCCGTCCCGATCAGCATCGCATGAAGACGCTCTCGAATGGTTAATACGGCTCGGCGCTCGTCTGATTTAAGGCGTCGCTCCGAAAAAAAGAGTGCGTCGCCAAGCCTTTGTTCGATCATGTTCCTGCGGATGCAGGAATCCAGTTCCGCCGTTCGAGTGGGCTCCGGCCTTCGCAGGAGCACGTGGCTCTTGGTTAACCCAAGGACCCGCCGCGGCTTACTTGATCAGGTCGAACAATGTTTGTTGGTTGATCCGAGCAAAGGCCGATTGCGCCGCATCCAGCTGGAGCAGCTTGGCCGAAACGGAGGAGATCACTTCCGTCAGATCGGTCGACTCCAGATCGGCACGCCGTTCCTTGAGGTCGATGCCGACGGTGGTCAGCCGCTGCTTGATGACGTCGAGCCGGTCGCCACGCACGCCCTGCTTGGTCTGTTCGACCACAACATGGTTCTGCCCCGCCTTGATCGCATCGAGGCCGCTGGCGATGTCGCTGTCGGTACCGGTTTCCAAAGCTGCGACGCTCTGCGCCAATATGGCGTCGATCGACATGGGCGTGCCGTTGACGTCGATCCCGGTGGATACTTCCTGCCGCGTGCCCACGACTGCCAGGTTGAGGCCGCGGCTGACGGGAACGAGGACGCTCTGCCCGTCATCGAACACCGGGTTGCCCTGATAATCCTTCTGGTTGAGCAGCGAATCGATCGTCGTGCGGATCGTCTTCATCTCCTCTGCATAGGCGGCGCGGCTTGAATTGTTCAGCGTGCCGTTGCGGGCCGACGTCATCAGCTCCTGCGCACGGGTGAGCAGCGTGTTGATCTCGCTGAGATTATCCTCCGCCGTGGCGGCGCGGGTCGAGCCGTAGCTGATATTGGCCTGCCAGGAGGCCTGCTGCGCCTGAGCGCGGCCGATGTCCGACACCTGCACCCAGGCGAGCGCGTTATCTGAAGGCTTGTTGAGCGTGACGCCGGTCGAGATGGCGGTCTGCCCCTCGACGATGCTTTGGGAAAGTTGCTGCTGCCGGCGGATTTCCGCGAGCATGATCTTGTTGGTGATGCCTACCATGGTTCAGCCCCTTGCCGCTCAGATGATCTGCAGGATCGCGTCGACGGTTTCCTTCGCCACCTGAAGGATCTTGGCGCAGCCCGAATAGGCTTGCTGGATGCGCAGCAGATCGGCCGCCTCCATGTCGAGATCGACGCCGCTCACCGCCTCTCGCGCAGCGACCGCCTGGTCGCTGCGGTTGCGGGCGGTGGTCTGTTCCGCCTTGGTCGAGGACAACAGATTGGCATGAGTGGCGATGAGCGAGGTCCAGCCCTGTTCGACGCTGCCGTTGCCGCGCAGGCTGGTGCCGGCGGTCAGCAGATTACCGTTCAGCGTGCCATCCGAAGATTTGGTCGCCAGCTGGGACGGGTCAGTGATGAGGGCAGCGACGTTGGCCGCGCCCCCGCCATAGGAGAGCAGCGGCGCCCCCGCTGTTCCTGCATCGGTCCGACCCTGCGCATGCCAGGCGTTCACGTCGGTGACGAACTGCTGCGCCAGCGTGTCCAGGCTGGTGCGCCGGTCCGTTACCGTCTGGGCAGCAGAGAAAAGGCCGCCCAAGGTACCATTGGCAGGCGCCGTGAGAGCCGTACCGCCGCTGGTCGCCAGCGCCAGCGTGCCGTTCGCGTTGACGCTCAGCGCCACGGGTGTCGCGTTGATGCCCTGCACCAGCGACTGGCCGTTGAAGCTGATCTGCGCCTGGTCGTGGGTGCCGAAGCTGATGTCGACGTTCAGATTCTCCGACAGGGAGAAGAGCGCTGCATCGCGGCTGTCGAGCAACTGGGCGTAGGCGGAGGTACCCGGCTGGGCGCGCAGCAGGCTGTTGTTGATGTCGGCGAGCTGCGAGAGCGACCGGTTGATCGTATCGACCGACGCCTGCGCTTCCGTCGCGATGCCGCTGGACACCTGAGCCAGATCGCCGGCGGTCTGATGAAAGGCATCAGCGATGCGGCTGATACTGTCCAGCGTCGTGACGCGCAGCGAGGTGTCGTTAGGACTGGCGGCCAGCTTGTCAATATTCTGGAACATTCCGGTCATCAGCCGACCGATGCCGGTTTCCGTGTCGTTGAGCGCCGTCTCCGAATCGGTCAGCCAGCGCAGCCGCGCCGTCGAACTGCCCAGCGCCATGCCGGTGTAGCGAACCGTCGCGTCCAGATAAGGGTCGGTAGCGCGGTTGACGCTGCTCACCTCCGTTCCGCCGAAATTGGCGCGGGAGATATAGGTCGCCATGGTCGCCGTGGATGAGCCGGACTCGACCGTGGTCACCGAACGGCGCGAATAGCCCTCGGTGCTGGCGTTAGCGATATTTTCCGACACCGCCGCCATGGCGGTGCGATAAGCCTTCGTGCCCGACGCGCCGATGATGAACAGGTCGCTCATTCGCCCTTGCTTTCAGGGGCGGCCGCAGGGCTCATCTTCGCGCCGAACTGGCGCATCAGCATCTCTGCGATGCCGAGCGTGCCCTTGCCCGCCATGCTGTCGGCGGTGCGCGCGTCGGCCATGTCGCGAAACTGATCGGTCGCGCTGGAGTCGCTGATCCCCTCGGCCAGGCTGGCGGAGCGCATCGCGCCCATCATCTGGCGCAGGAAGATCGCCTCGAACTGCTGCGCCGCCTTTGCCAGCGTCGCCTTGTCCGTTGCACCGCCCGCTGGCGTGCCTGTGGATGAAACCGCGTTGACCTGCATCACAACACCACCAATTCAGCCTTCATCGCGCCCGCCTGTTTCAAGGCTTCGAGGATCGCGACCATGTCCGCGGGGGAGGCGCCGATGGCGTTCACCGCCTTGACTATATCGGCCAAAGAGGCGCCACCTTTAAAATTGACCATCGGTTTTTTCTCCTGCTCGATCGAAATGGAGCTGGATTGTTCGACGGCGGTGCGCCCTTGGGAGAAGGGAGCGGGCTGGACGACGCGGGGCGATTCGTTGACGCTGACGGTCAATTTGCCATGCGCGACGGCCGCCGGATGGATTTTCACTGCGCCATTGATGACGACGGTGCCGGTGCGGGCGTTGACGATCACCTTGGCGGGCGCATCGGCCGGCGCGACCTCGATATTCTCGATCAGGCCCATCATCATGATGCGGTCGGCGCCGCCCGGCGCCGCGTCGATCGACACCGAAACGGCGTCCGTTGCGCGGGCGCGATGGTCGCCGAAGGTGCGATTGATGCCATCCGCCACACGCAGCGCCGTCGTCAGATCGGCTTCGGCGAGGTTGAAGGTCAAGGTGGGGCTCGTCTCAAAGCCTGTGGCGACCGCGCGCTCGACCGTGGCGCCGCCAGGAATGCGGCCGGCGGAGGGAATGTTGACTGATACCTGGCTGCCGTCGGCGCCGGAGACGCCGAGGCCACCGACGGCCAGATTACCCTGCGCCATGCCGTAAATCTCGTTATCCGCGCCGCGCAGAGGCGTCAGGATCAGCGTGCCGCCGCGTAGCGACTTGGCCTTGCCCAGCGCGGAGACGGTGACGTCCAGCCGCTGTCCCGGCTTGGCGAATGCGGGCAGGTCGGCCGTCACCAGCACCGCCGCTGCATTTTTGAGCGCCGGGTTGACCCCCTGCGGCAGCGTCAGGCCGAAGCGCGAGACGACACCCTTCATGCCCTGGGTCGCATAATCGAGGCTGTCATCGCCAGTGCCCGCAAGACCAACGACAATGCCATAGCCGGTAAGCTGGTTCGGCCGCACGCCCTGAAAGGTTCCAAGATCCTTGATCCGCTCCGCGCGCGCGGGAACGGTGATCATCCCTGCGACGGCCAAGCTGGTCAGGATCAGGAGGAAGCGAAACAGGCTGGCCATGGGACGGGTCCGTTCCATCAGAAGGGGCTGATCATGGAGAAGAAGCGCTGCAGCCAGCCCTGGCGGCTGGCGCGGGCGATTTCCCCCTTGCCGGTGTAGATGATCTTGGCGTCGGCCACGCGGGTCGAGGCGATGCGGTTATCCGGGCTGATGTCCGCCTGGCGCACCAGGCCGCTGATCTGGATATATTCGTCGCCCCGGTTCAGCGTCAGCGCCTTCTCACCCTTCACCAGCATGGTGCCGTTGGGATAGACTGCGGCGATCGTCACGGTGATCTCGCCGTTCAGCGCATTGGACTGGGTCGCATTGCCCTTGCCGGTGAAGGCGTTGCTGCCGCTCGATCCGATGTCGCTGGCGGAAAACAGCTTCGAGAGCGGCCCGGTGCTCGGCGGCGTCAGTGCGATGCTGCCGTTGCGGCTGGTATCGGCGCTGTTGCTCTTGGTCGCCTGCGTGCGTTCCACAAGAACGATTGTGATGATGTCGCCAACGCTTGTCGCCCGCGCGCCGCTCGTGAGCGGGGTATAGCCCATCGAGGCCTGGAAGATCGATCCGTTCGCCGGCGGAGCGGCAGGAGCGGCAACGACCGTCGGGGCAAAAAATTGCCGCTCGGCATCGCGCTTCTTGCCGGCCATTGCCGGGGAGGCGGCGAGAGCGATCACCGCGGCGCCGAGAAGGGTGGGAGCAAAGCGCATCATCGCGTTCACAGCTGCTGGTTGACGTACTGGAGCATCTCGTCCGTCGCCTTGATCATCTTGCTGTTCACCTCATAGGCGCGCTGCGTCTCGATCATGTCCACCAGTTCCTCGACGACATTGACGTTCGAGGTTTCGAGATAACCCGAGCGGATCGCGCCGCGGCCGTCCAACCCCGCGACGCCGACCTGCGGCGTGCCGCTGGCGGCGGTTTCGGTGAGCAGGTTGCCGCCGACCGATTGCAACCCCGCCGGGTTCATGAAGCTGGCAAGCTCGATCTGCCCGAGCTGAGTCGGTTCGCTCTGCCCTTGGAGCGTGGCGGAGACGGTGCCGTCATTGCCGATCGTGACGCCGGTCGCGCCTTCGGGCACGGTAATCTGCGGGATCAGCGGCAGGCCTTCGCTGGAAACGATCACGCCCTCGGCGGTCTGGCTGAAATTGCCGGCGCGGGTATAGGCGATGGTGCCGTCCGGGCGCTGCACCTGGAAATAGCCATTGCCTTCGACCGCCATGTCCAGCGCATTGCCGGTCTGGTTCAGCGTGCCCTGGGTGTTGATCTTGCTTGTGCCCTGCAGCGACACGCCCGAGCCGAGGTTGAGGCCCGTCGCAAATTTGTTTTCGCTGTCGGAATTCGCGCCGGCGGCGATCATCTGCTGATAGGCCAGCGTCTCGAAATCGGCGCGGTCGCGCTTGAAGCCGGTGGTGTTGACGTTCGCCAGGTTGTTGGCGATCACGCGCATCTTCGTATTCTGCGCGTCGAGGCCGGTGCGGGCGACATGAAGGGCGGCGTTGGTCATTTGCTATCTCCGTGACGCATGGTCATGCCCGCCTCGAAGCAAGCACCGTGCCAAATTAATCCAGACGCATCAGCGACGCGCCGCCATCGTCCAGCTGCTTGGCGGTGTCGATCAGCTTGACCTGTGTCTCCCACGCACGGCTGGCCTCGATCATCTGCACGAGCGCCGTCGTTGCATTGACGTTCGATCCCTCGACCGATCCTGAAGTCACCGTCGCGAGAGGATCCTGCGGCAGCACGCCGCCATTCGTCTCGCGAAACAGCCCGTCGGTGCCCTTGGCGATGCTGGAGCCGGTGGCGTTCACCAGCTTAAGACCATCGACCCGCTGCGGATTGGCAGGATCGCCGCCCTGCGGCACGCCCCAGATGCTGCCGTCGTGCGAGATGGTGACGCTGTCCATCTGCGGCAGGGTGATCGGCCCGCCTTCGCCAAGAACGGGCAGGCCGTCGCCGGTCGTCAGAAGGCCGCTGTCGCTGACCTTGAGGTCGCCCCGGCGGGTATAAGCTTCCTTGCCGTCCATCCCCTGAACCGCCAGCAGCGCGTCGCCGTTCATGGCGACGTCCAGCGGATTGCCGGTAGCGGTGACCGCGCCTTGCGCCATGTCGGCGGCGATCACCTGCTCCGAAGCCTGCGCCCGCGTGTCGAACGTGTCGCCCTTGATCCAGCGAGTCTCGGCATTGGCGATCTCCGCGCGAAAGCCAACGGTGTTGACGTTCGCGAGATTGTTGGAAATCGCCGCCTGCCGCGCCATCGCGCCGCGCATCGCGGTGAGTGCCGTGTTGACGAGCCGGTCCATGGGTCTGCCTTGTTCGTTTTGAGGGCGAGAAATAATCCGTCATCCCGCTTTCGCGGGAATGACGGATTATCTTAGGTGCGCATGTTCACGATGGTGGTCGACAGCGTGTTCGCCGCCTCGATAGCCTTCGAATTTGCCTGGAAGTTGCGCTGGGCCGAGATCAGGTTGACCAGTTCCTCGGTAATATCGACGTTCGACCGTTCCAGCGCGCCCGAACGGACCGAGCCGAACAGGCCGCTATTGCCCATGCCGAGCATTGGGGTGCCGCTTGCATTGGTGGCCGTCCAGTGCGCGTCGCCGCTCTGACGAAGCCCTTCCTGACTGTTGAAAGCGGCGATCGCGGTCGCGCCAAGATAGACGGTCGAACCATCGGCATAGACGCCGGTGATCTTGCCTTCTTCCGACACGCCGACGCTGGTCAGCTGGTTGCCGGTGCCGCCATCGGGCCAGTTGGTCGGGATCTTGAGGTCTGTGAGCGAGGTCGGCGTCAGCGTGCCGGTGACGGTCGGGGCGCCAGTGGTCGGATCAAGCGGCACGACCTGGAGCCGCGCGCCGGTGGTGTCGACGACGAAGCGGTCTTCCTGAACGGAAAAAGCGCCGTTGCGGGTATAGCCCACCTGATTGTCGGCGGTGCGCTTCACGGTGAAGAAGCCTTCGCCGGTGATGGCGAGGTCCAGCGTCTTGTCGGTAGTTTCGATCGTGCCCTGCGTGAACTGCTGGTTGATGCCCTGGGCGCGCACGCCCTGGCCCGCGACCTGCGTGGTGGTCTGCATCGGCGCGGCGGCGAAGATGTCGCCGAACACGGCCTTGCTCTTCTTGAACGCGGTGGAGTTCACGTTGGCGACATTGTTCGCCGTGGTCGAAAGGTCGGTCTGGGCGGCCTTGAGGCCGGAAAGCGAGATGTAGAAGGACATGGCGTTGCTCCTTGGGTGAAAGGATAGGTTGGCTAGGCGAGGGAAATGGCGTCGTTTGGCGAGTAGGTGCCCAGCGCGGTGATCAGCTTGGATGCGCTGCCGTCTGCGGGTGACTGGACGGCGGCGATCGTCGCCCAGCTGGCGACGCGGGAGGGGCTCGCATTATTGACGCGGATCTTGAGCGCGTCGGTCGCGACCGTTTCGCCCGCGTCATTCTTGCCGTCCCAATAGAAGTTGACGTCCCCGGCCGGCTGATTGCCGAGCTCAATCGTCTTCATGACATTGCCGTTGCCGTCGAGCAGGTCGACGGTCGCGCCGCTTGTCGCCTCCTTGAAGCTGACCTGGCCGACATACTGGCCGGCCGAGTCCGGGGCGACGATGTTGCTCTGCACCAGCATCGACTTGCCGATCCAGCTGGCCGCGTCGCCCAGGCGCGATCCGGTGAGCTGCGCAGTCAGCGTCTTGAGCGACTGGTTCATCTCCGCGATGCCGCTGCTGTTGGTGATGGTCGCCATCTGCGCCACCATCTGAGCGTTATCCACTGGCTCGAAAGGGTCCTGCGTCTGCATCTGGGCAGTTAGCAGGCGGAGAAAGTCCGCCTGGCCCATCTCCGACTTGCCGGTGCCGACCTTCCCATAGGGGTTATAGGTCGAAAGCCCCGCGCTGTCCGTGGCGGTCGTGGTCGTCATTTGCCGATCCTTATCGTTTCCAGCATCAGGGATTTGGCGGTGTTCAGCACCTGCACATTGTTCTGGTACATGCGCGCCGTCTCGATCATGTCGACCAGCTCAGCGCTGCTATCGACGGCGGCTTCCCAGACATCGCCATTCTTGTCGGCGAGCGGGTGATTGGGATCGTGGCGCTTGGTGGGCTGGGCGTCGGTGGTGAGGACGTTCGCCACCTTGACCGTCGAGACGCCGGGGCTGTCGGTGACCGATTGGAACACCGGCTTGATTGCGCGATAGGCTTCCGCCGCGCTGCCGGTGACATTGCCGGCATTCGCCATGTTGGAGGCGGTGGCGTTCAGGCGCACCAGCTGCGCGCTCATGGCGCGGCCGGCGATATCGAAGACATTCATAGGGCCGGAGCCGCTCATGCTCATTCTCCCTTCAGCGCGCGGGTGATGGTGTTGATGCGGCCCTCCAGAAAGGAGAGGGTCGTGCGATATTTGACGGCATTTTCAGCGAACAGCGTCTGTTCGGTGCTGAGTTCGACCGTGTTGCCGTCTAGGCTCGGCTGGAGCGGCACGCGATAGCCCATCGAGTCATCGACGGCCTGCGACACGTCGGCGGCGGACTTGCCCTGCTGGGTTGACGCTTCCTTCAGCGCGGACTCGAAATCGATGTCGCGCGCCTTGTATCCGGGCGTCGAGGCGTTCGCGATGTTGGACGCGAGCAGGGACAGACGCTGCGAGCGAAGCGCCAGCGCCTTTCCATGTATCCCGAACAATTCACTATCGACCGACATATCCGCCTTCCGTCTTTTTGCTTGGTCGCGACCTAAAGCTTCGTCGCCTCCCGCCGTTCTGAGGCCTGATGGCGTGAACAGCGGGTGATCCAGGCGGACATCAGCAAGAGCCGTGCCAATTTGCGTGGGTGACGCATCGGCAAGGGCTGAACGGCGGAAATCCGCGGGGTTGAGGAGGCTGGGCGGCAAAGGCGGCAAATATTTGCCGGTGGGTGGCAGGGCGTTGCCGCTCCCGTGCGAGCAGATGGTGGGACTAGGCGAATGATCGGAATATTGGCGCATCTGTTCGATCCCCTGACCTTGCTGGCGATGGTCGCGGGGATCGCGGTGGTCGCCCTCTTTCAAAATGGCGCGAGCGCATTCGGGCGAGCGTTTGCTGCAGTGGGGCCGCTCTTCACTGCTGACCCGGCGAAGGACCGGGATGCGGCACGGGCGGCGATGCTCAAGATCGACCAGGTGGCGCAACTGCGCGGCCTTGCCTGCACCGACCGGGTGAAGACGGCCAGCCCCTTCCTGACTGACGCCGCGCGCAAGCTTGCCAATTGCGACCGCGCCGAGCAGTTCGAGCTATGGGCTTCGCGGTCGCTTTCCGATCGCGCCCAGCGCCATGCCGCGGCTCGCAATGTCTGGCTGTCGATCGCCGACGCGGCGCCGGCGCTGGGGATGGCGGGGACGATCATCGGGCTGGTTGGTATGTTCGCGGCGATGGACGATCCCGCCGCGCTCGGTCCGGCAATGGCGCTGGCGCTGCTCACCACATTTTATGGCGTTGTCATTGCCAATGTCATCGCGGCGCCTGTTGCCAACCGTCTTACCGACTTGTCGGACCGCGAACTCGCCTGGCAGCGCGAAGCGGCAGGCCATATGGCGGCTATTGCGCGGCGCGAGAATATTCCGATGCGCCGCGCTTCGATCCGCGAGGTCGCGTGATGCTCGCCTCGGCCGCGAGACGCAGCCGCTGGGCGCTCAGCTTTGCGGACCTGCTGCTGCTGCTGCTCGGCTTTTTCGTCATGCTGCAGGCGGGGGGCCGGCATCGGGACGCCATGTTGGCAGAGGTGCGCCAGCAATTCGGCGGTAGGCCGGTGGAGCAGGCGTTGGATATCCGCGCTGTGGAGTTGTTTCAGCCCGGGGAAGCCATGCTGACCCAGGCGGGCAGGGTGCGTATCGCCGCGCTCGCCCGCTCGGCTCCAGCGGCGAAGCTGGAGATTAGCAGCCTTGGCACTGACCCCGCGCGTGAGCGCTTCGATAGCTGGGATCTCGCCGCCGCACGGCTGGGCGCAGTCGCGCGCGCGCTGCAAACTGAGGGTATCGCCGAGAAGCGGCTCATGATCCGGGGGCTCGATCAACTCGATGGCGGCGCGGGCAAGGGGCAGACGATCCGGATCGTGACTGCGCCCTTGGAGCGGCGCTGACCCCGTCTGGCACGCTACTTGCTCTTCGATGCGCCGAATCCATCCGCATGATCGGAGAGAGTGCGTGTCGAAATTGCCCAAGATCCTCCTTCTGGCCCTGTTCGCGCTGGCGCCCAAGCCTGCGCTCGCCCAGCAGAAGTTCGAGAATCTCGATCGCATCGACGGCCTCGTCGCCATGACCGTAGGCGCCAATATCGGCGAGCCGGGCGGGCCGATCGCGCCGGTCGATCGCCGCCTGCGCCTTGCGGCCTGTCCCTCCGCGCCAAGCATCGACGGCCCCGTGTTCGGCGCCGCTATCGTGAAATGCGACGCGCTGGGCTGGCGTATTCGGGTGCCGCTGGCTGCTGGCAGCGCTGCCGCTGCCGCCGGCCCTGTTGGCCGCTACGCACCAGCCGCCCGGAGCGTTCCGCGCGAGGCGGTTGTCAAGAAGGGCGATCCCGTGCAACTCGTTGCCGGCAACGCGGTCTTCAATGTCTCGCGCGTGATGGTTGCCGATGAAGATGGCGCCGTCGGTCAGACGATCCGCGTGCGCGAAGACAAGAAATCCGCGCCGGTTCTGGCGCAGGTCGTGGAAATGGGAATTGTTCGTGTTCCGGGATTTAATGATTTTTGAACCCGGCCGTATATATAGATGCGGGACGAATGAAGGATTGGAACCATGATCAAGTCTGTCGGCCAGAATATCAGCGCCGCAATTGAAGCGTCCCGGCTGCGCGAAGGCGGCAAGACGCGCGCTTCATCGTCGGTCGGATCGGGCGCGGCTTCGTCCTCCTCGGCGACGTCGGCCAGCCCCGCTGCCCGCATGGCGGCGGAAGGCGCGCCCATCGATCTCGACCGCGTTGCCGCGATCAAAGCGGCGATCGCGTCGGGAAATTATCCGGTCAATCCGTCGGCGATTGCTGACCGAATGATCGCGCTCGACCTGCCGAACGCGGGCTGAGCTTCTCATGCCGCTCGGCCTTGCAGCGCTGGATGAACTGACCGCAGCCTTTGACGGGCTGCGCGCGGCGCTGGACGGCAATGACCCCGCATCGATCGAATCGGCGACCAGTCGGATCGCTAAAGCAGCCGCCGCGGTGCGCGCGATCGGGGTGTGGCGTTCCGACCCTGCAGTGCGCGATCGGCTGGAGGCGCTTCGACCGCTGATGGAGGCCGCGCGGGTCCGCACCAACCTTCTGGCCGATCATACGAAGCAGCGGCTTTCCATCCTCGCGGCCCAAGGCGCTGAGACAGCGCCACTCGTATACAGCCGCTGAGCAGCTTCACTTTGATGTAAGGAGCGCCTTCGGGCGCTTTTTTCGCGTCCGGGCGATCAAATTCCGTTAATTATGAGCGCGCGTTAACCAAATCTTGGCACAAGCCTTGCTCTAAAGCTCCTCGGTACCAACGGGGATTTTACTTCAGTGTCGGCATTCGCAGACATCAGCGCAGCAGGGGCTTCGGCGGGCAATCGCGTGACCAATGCGATCGCCATGGCTAGCCGCAGGACGGGCGTGGACTTCGCCTATCTGCTCGGCCAAGCCAAGATCGAGAGCAGCCTCAATCCCACCGCGCGTGCGGCGACATCGTCCGCGACCGGTCTGTATCAGTTCGTCGATCAGAGCTGGCTCGCCGTCATCGACAAGCATGGCAGCGAATATGGCCTTGGCTGGGCCGCCGATGCGATCAGCCGGGGTGCCAACGGCCGCTATTATGTGGCCGATCCCGAAATGCGCCAGCAGATACTCGACCTGCGCAAGCATCCGGAAACCGCCTCCGTGATGGCGGCGCAGCATGCCGCCGACAACAAGGATTATCTCGAGCAGCGCCTTGGCCGCGAGGCCGAACCGGTCGATCTCTACCTCGCCCATTTTCTGGGCGTCGGCGGCGCCAGCAAGTTCCTGTCGGTCCATGATCGCGCGCCGGATGCGAGCGCTGCGTCCATGTTTCCGGCTGCCGCGCGTGCCAATCGGTCGATCTTCTACGATCGTTCGGGCAGCCCGCGCAGCTTCGCGGAAATCCGTGACCGCTTCGCCGCCAAGCTGCAGAAGGGCGTCGACTCGATCGATGTCGGCGCCATCCAATATGCCGATGCTTCGCTCCCCTCAGGTGCGAAGACCGTCCAGCCGGCCGATTATGTGCGGATAGAAACCCAGCGCCTCGCGACCGCGGCCGATGTGACCAGCATCCGCCCGCAGCCCGAAACCGCACGCCTCGCCTACCTCATGCTCGCCACCCTCGGAAGGTAACGACCCAAGATGACGCCCGCTCAAGTCAAAGCGAAGATCTGGATGAGTGCCGCCAAGGGCGCCGTGCTGCCCATCGCGACGTTGATGGTCGTGCTGTTCATGATGGTGCCGGTACCCGCGTTCATGCTGGACATCGGCTTCATCACCAACATCATGATCAGCCTTGCGGTGCTGATGGTGGCGCTGAACGCAGCCAAGCCGCTCGATTTTTCGAGCTTCCCGACGGTGCTGCTGTTCGCCACGCTGCTTCGGCTGGCGCTGAACGTCGCATCGACGCGCGTCGTGCTGGTGCAGGGCCATGAAGGCTCCGACGCTGCCGGCCATGTGATCGAGGCATTCGGCCATTTCCTGATCGGCGGCGACTATGTCGTCGGCATTTTCGTCTTTGCGATCCTGATGATCATCAACCTGGTGGTCATTACCAAGGGCGCTGGCCGCGTGTCGGAAGTGTCGGCGCGCTTCACCCTCGACGCCTTGCCCGGCAAGCAGATGGCGATCGACGCCGACTTGAACGCCGGCCTGATGACCCCGGAAGAGGCCAAGGTCCGCCGCCGCGAAGTGGCGACCGAGGCGGATTTCTACGGGTCGATGGACGGTGCGTCGAAATTCGTGAAGGGCGATGCCGTCGCGGGCATCCTGATCCTTGCGATCAACATCGTCGGCGGCATCATCCTCGGCGTCGTCAGTCACAAGCTGTCGATCGGAGAAGCGGCGCAAACCTACATCATCCTTGCCATCGGTGACGCGCTGGTCGCGCAGATCCCGGCGCTGCTGCTCTCCATCGCCGCCGCCGCGATCGTGACCCGCGTCGGCAGCGAAGAAGACCTGTCGGGCCAGATCACCAGCCAATTCGGTTCCGGCAAGGCATGGGCACCCGTGGCCGCGATCCTGACCTTCCTCGGCATCCTGCCCGGCATGCCGCACATGATCATCCTGCCGGCCGCCGCGGTTGCGGGCTTCATCGCCTGGAACCTGCGCAAGCAGGCGAAGGCCAAGGCCGCCGAGCCCGCGCCGATACCGGAGCCGGCCAACCCTGCGCTGATCGAATGGACAGACGTGTCCGATGGCGCGGTGCTGGGGCTGGAGATCGGCTATGGCCTCATTGGCCTGGTCGACGAGCGCAAGGGCGCGCCGCTCATGGCGCGCATCACCGGTATCCGGCGCCAGCTGTCCAAGGAGCTGGGCTTCGTCGTCCCGATGGTCCGCGTGAAGGACAATCTCGCGCTCGAGCCCAATCAATATCGCATCACCATCGCCGGCGTCGTCGTTGGCGAGGATGAAATCTGGCCCGAGGACCTGCTCGCGCTCGACAGCGGCGCGCTGGAAGGCACCGTTTCCGGCCGTGAGGCCAAGGACCCGACCTTCGGCCTCGATGCCGTCTGGATTTCGCCTGCCAAGCGCAGCGAGGCGGTGATCGCGGGTTATACCGTGGTCGATCCGCCGACGGTTGTCGCCACGCATCTCAATCAGCTGATCGCGATGAACGCGTCGGAGATGTTCGGGCTCGACGAAGCGCGCAAGCTGCTCGACAACCTCAAGGACGCCGCGCCGCAACTGGTCGAGGGCCTGACGCCCGGCCTGCTCAACCTCACCCAGATCAGCGCTCTCTGCCGCGCCCTGCTGGCCGAGGGTATCGCGCTCAAGGACTTCCGCCGCATCTGCGAGGCGATGGTCGATGCGGCCCGCCCGGACATGAACCTCGACCAGCTGGTTGAAGCGGTGCGGCAGCGGATCGGCTCGCTCATCATCCAAGGTCTTGTCCCGGTAAAGATGCCGCTGCCGGTCATCACGCTCGACGGCGATCTGGAAGCCTTGCTGGCGCAGGCAATGCGGATGGCCGGCGACGCCCGCCACCCGATCGAGCCCGCACTCGCCAACCGCATCATCGAGGCGGTGGTGCAGGCCGCCCGCCCGCTGCTGGGTCAGGCGCGCAACTTCGCCATCGTGACCTCGCCGGTCGCGCGCCGCGCGCTCGCCCGCCTGTTCAAGCCGCACCTGCCGGAAACGCCGGTGCTGTCCTTCCTCGAAATCCCCGATGGCAAGGGCGTGGAGGTCGTCGCCGTTGTCGGGGGCGAGCAGCGGCCCGCGCCGCGCCATGATCCCCTGCCTGCTCGCGAACGCGTTGCTTAAGGAATCCGTCTCATGTTCATGAACAGGGTCGTCGCCGGTTCCAACGCCAACACCTATGGCCGGCCGGGCAATGCCAACGCGCCCGAGCGGCTGGCGCGCCAATATATGCCGCTGGTCCGCAAGATCGCCTGGCATGTCCATGGCCGCGTTTCGAGCGCGATCGAGATCGAGGATCTGCTCCAGATCGGCATGGTCGCGCTGGTCGAGGCGGCGAACGGCTTTGAGGACCGGGGCCTTGGCTTTGCCTCCTACGCGCAGATGCGCGTGCGCGGCGCGATGATCGATCATTTGCGCCGCCACTCGACCATGACCCGTTCCGCCATGGCCCAGCGCAAGCAGATGGCCGCCGTGCGCAAGCGTCTGGAACAGAAGCTCGGCCGTGCCCCGCTGGAGGCGGAGATGTCGGACGAGATGGGCCTTGACGCCGCCGCCTTCCGCGAACTGTCGGACAGCACGGAAATGGTGCAGCACACCAGCATGGACGAAGTCTATTCCGACCAATCGATGTGGTTCGCCGATATCGAGGACCGTGCCGACGACGTGCTGGAGCGCGAGTCGCTCAAGGGCGCGCTGGCGAAATATATCGGCGAACTGCCGCAGCGCGAGGCGCTGGTGCTGCAGCTTTATTTCGTCGAGGAATTGAACCTGGAGGAAATCGGCGCCACGCTGGACATCGGCGCCGCGCGCGTCTGCCAGATCAAGAAAGCGGCGCTCGACAAGCTGCGAGAGAAGCTGCGCGATTGGGATTGAAGCGCCTCATGCTCCTGCGAAAGCAGGAGCATGGTTTTAGTTCTCACCCGTCATTCGCCGCCTTTGAAAGACCCTTAAGCGCCGGCCGGGCATTATCCAGCTGCAACTGCCGATAGCGTGTCTTCTGGAAATTCTGCGTCCGCCACCAGGGCTCGGCAACCTCGAAAAGGCCGGTTGCCGCCATGCGCTCGCCCCAGTCCTTTCGCGCTGTGAACGCCGCGAAGAAGGGCGCCAGCACCAGACCTACGACCACGGGCATGATCCAGCCGATCGAAGTCCCGGACTTGACCGCCAGCACGGTCAACAAGCCGCCCAGCAAAATATGCCACTTGAACAGCCAGATCGCGGGCAGCATCGCCATGCCGTCGCGGTCGCGGGTCTGGCCGTTCCAACTGCTCTTTCGGCCCATCAATATGCCGAACAGATTGATCGTCTGAGTCAGCATGCTCACGGGCGCCATCAGGATCGACAGGAGAATGTCGGCAACCACGCCGCGCGTCATCCGCACCCCGCCGCCAAAGCCGATTCGGCGCGCGGGGTCGGCCAGCGCCCACACCATGGCGAGCAGCTTGGGGCCGAAGAGCAGCACCGCGGTCAGCGCCAGCAAAGCGCCCGAGGGCAGGATGGCGCTCGGTGGCCACAGCCCCGCTACGGCGCCGCCCAGCACCACCAGCATCAGCGCCAGCCATAGCGGCGAGGTGCAATAGGCCGAAGCGCCGACCAGCAACTGGAAGCGGCTCACCGAATGCAGGCCCGCAATGCCGGGGATCAGCGGCACATGCTGGATATTGCCCTGGCACCAGCGCCTGTCGCGGGTGGCAAGATCGGGCAGGGAGGGCGGAAACTCCTCGAAACTGTCATCCGCCATGACGATATGCACGTCCCAGCCATGCCGGCGCAGCAGTGCTGCCTCGATCATGTCATGGCTCATGATATGCCCGCCAAAGGGCGCGCGGCCCGGCAGTTCGGGAAGGCCGCAGCTCTGGGCGAAGGCGCGGGTGCGCAGGATCGCGTTATGGCCCCAGAACATGCCCTCCGACCCCGTCCACCATATCATTCCGGCGGCGGAGATCGGCCCGAACAGGCGGCTGGCAAATTGCTGCCAGCGCGCAAAGAAGGTCGAGGCGCCGACAATGCTCGGCACGGTCTGGATCAGCCCGACATGCGGGTGCCGCTCCATATCGGCGGCCAGGCGCGCCATGGTCTGACCGCTCATCACGCTGTCGGCGTCCAGCACGATCATATAGTCATAGCCGCCGCCGAACCGCTGCACCCATTCGGCAATGTTCCCCGGCTTGCGGCCGACATTCAGAGCGCGGCGGCGATAATGGACCGGTCGCGAGAAGCTGCTGCGGTTGTTGAGGTAAGCAGCCCGCTCCGTTTCGCCATTTTCCGCGTTGGAATCGCTCAGGATGAAAAATTCGAAGCGCTCGCCCCCCATCACCTGCGCCAGCGACCGTTCCATGATCGAAAGGCGGCCTAGCACCTCTTGAAAATCCTCGTTACACACCGGCAGCAGCACCGCGGTGCGGCCGCGCAGGGGCGTGGCTGGGCGCGCGCGGTAGGGGCGGATGCCCTGGCCCTTGCCCACGGTCAGGATCAGAAAGCCGACCAGGCTTGAGGCGAAGCCGAAGGCGATCCAGGCGAAAAGCGGGATGAACAGGGCGAGATAGAGGCCTTCCCAGAGCGAGATGCCGTCCAGGCCGATCGACCGCCGCATCTCATGCGCCGCGATCGACGCGGGCAGCAGGGCGAGCAAGACGACCAGCAGCCGCCGCGCCAACACATCGATATTGACGGGGCGAGACTGCACCCCCACAGGCGCCCGGCGAAAATCCTGCACCGGCATCGCCAGCGGTCGTTCCGCGGGCACCTGTTCGAAGGCCTTGCCAGCGGTATTGCCGCCGCCGGCCATCCTGGAGCCGCTATTCGCTTTCATAGCCAATCCGTTGTCGTTTGGATCCGGTGGTGACCTGCTATTATGATACCACAGCCCATGGTCACGCGCCGAGCGGGTAATGCACATATTCGCTGAACGGGCGATTGCCGGCCCTGAGTTGAACGCGGATATCGCTCGCCTTGCCTTGCTCCCGGCGCAAATCCAGGACCACCCGGAACAAGCCGGGGCGGTGCAATACGGGATAACCCGCTTTCTTGACCAATGTTCCCCCGGCGACATCCACCCAGATGTCGGGCCGCTGATTCTCCGGCACGCCGGCAAAGTCGATCAGCAGGCGATCGCCGCCTGCTTCCCCGGACTGTCCGCGCCATATATTGTCAACCGTGGCGACGCCGCTCGCGGCGGGCGTTTTGGCGGATGACCAGTCGAGCCGATAGCTCGCCTCGATCCGGCTGCCCGCGCGCGCCGGCGTAGCTGGTGTCCAATAGGCGGCCACATTATCGGTATATTCGCTGTCCGTGGGAAAGGCGTAGAGCCTCACCTCTCCCGCGCCCAGCGGCTTGCGGCTGGTCGCCCAGAGCGAGGGGCGGCGTTCATAGAAGACGCCATCATCCTGATAATGGTCGAAATCGCGGTCGCGCTGGAGCAGGCCGAACCCCTTGGGATTGCGCTCTGCAAAGGCATCGACGCGCGGCGCGGATGGATTGACCAGCGGCCGGCAATGGGCCGTCCCGTCCGCGCCGGCGATGGACAGCATGTCGCTGTCGTGGATTTCCGGCCGCCAGTCAGTGCGCTTGGCGCGGTCGGCCTGATCGTACCAGAACATGCTGGTCATGGGCATCAGGCCGAGTTCGGTGACGGCCTTGCGCGTGAACAGCACCGCATCGACATCCTGCCGCACGCCCTGCGCGCGCAACTCGCTGGCGAAGCGGAACGCGCCCGTGATCGAGGCGCTGTCCATCAGCGCGTACACGGTGACGCTGCTGCGCCCGGTCCGCTCCAGCCAGAAATGGGTGAAGCGGGGAAATTCCTCCCTGCCTGCGATGCTGGTGTTGAGGGCGACGGCACGGGCGGACAGGCCGAATTGCTTTTCCGCCCCCGGCGCCCGGAAATAGGTCGCTCCGAGAAAGGACAGCCAATCGCCGTCGCGGGCCGCGTTCATGATGCGGAAGCCCGAAAAGCCCGCATCCGGGCCGAGGTCCCGCACCGCATTGCCAGTCGGCGCGTCGAACATCGTCGGATCATAGCGCAGCGGCGTCGCGCGCCCCTTGTCCACTAGCGCGATCTCGACCGGCTGCTGCACGGTGCTGCTCAAGGGGAAAAGGCGGATACCGGTGTCGTCGCCGAATATGTTCCAGATCGTTCGATCGTCCCGGAACCGCGCCTGATTGAAGGCGTCGTAACCGATCTTGTCCGCGCCGGGGAAGAAGGGCGTCACCTTGAACGGCCCGCGCGCGAGGCGCTGCGCACGGCCGATCAGCATGTCCCATGAAAAGGCGTCGGCTCGCTTTTGCGCCAGAGCGGAGCGGGGAAGCAGCAGCGCTGCGCCGGAGGCGGCGATCATCGCGCGCCGATCGATCTTGGTCATGGCGCCCATCATGGGTGCGGCGCGCGGCAAAGCCAAGTCCTCAAGCCCCCAAAATGCGGTGAAGCCTCCGCCCGGGGGGACGGAGGCTTCTGAAAAGCTGGTCGTTTCATCGAAGTTTTACCCCCGGCACGGTGGGGACTGTTGATGTGCCGGGGGTCACATGACCGTCCGAGGTGACCAAGACCTCAGCTGGTCAATCTTGTGTCGTCTTAGCTGATCAGCTTGAGGACGTTCTGCTGGCTCTGATTGGCCTGCGCCAGCATGGCGGTCGAAGCCTGGCTCAGGATCTGCGCCTTGGCGAGAGCGGTCGTCTCGGTCGAGAAGTCCGCGTCCTCGATGCGGCTGCGGGCGTCGGTCAGGTTGGTGACGTTTGCGGTCAGGCTGTTCACCGTCGATTCCAGGCGGCTCTGCGTCGCACCCAGCGTGGCGCGGGCCGTCGAGACGGTCTGGAGCGCCGTGTCATAGAGGGCGAGCGTCGCCGTGGTCGCAGCCGAACCGCTGACCGTGGCAGCGCTGGCGCCGACGACGGCCGAGATGTCGATACCGCCCAGCGACAGGGAAACCGAGTCGGACGCCGTCGAACCGGCCTGGATCGTGATCGTGGCAGCGGTGGTGGGGAAGAGCGAAATCCCGTTGAACTTGGTGTTCGTCATCACGCTGTTGATCTGAGTCGACAGCTGGTCGAGCTCCGACGTGATGTTCGTCTTGGAGTTGCTGTCGTTGGTGCCGTTCAGCGCCTGGACCGTCAGTTCCCGCATGCGCTGCATCATGTTGCTGACTTCGCCGAGCGCGCCTTCCGCCGTTTGCGCCAGCGAGATGCCGTCATTGGCGTTGCGGATGCCCTGGGTCATGCCGCGGATCTGCGAGGTCATGGTGGAGGCGATGGCAAGGCCGGCGGCGTCGTCCTTGGCGCTGTTGATGCGCTTGCCGGTCGACAGACGCTCCATCGCGGTGGAGAGCGCCTTGCTGGACATGGCCGAAGCATTGGTAGCGCGCAGAGCCGAGGAGTTGGTTCCGATAACAGTCATGATGATATTCCCTTCGTTAAACATCAGGTCGCTGCCATCAGGCTGCTTGCGGCCTCGAAAGGGGATAACGGCGCGGTTCGAAAGCTTTTTAGGCCTGCCACTATTTTTTTCTGAAATCAGTTGAAGAACCGCGGAAAGTGGGCGTTCCGTAACGTTAATTGGCGAGCGCATAAGCGTGGGGCGGCGAAAAGTTCCGGCAATCCGGAAAAAAATTGCCGGCCGGCGGCAAGCGCTTTGCCGGATTAACCATATGATAACCATGGTCGGGCATTTTCAAGACATCGAAGGGGTTAGGGGCGTGCGGGGGCACAAACCAGCCAAGAAACATGGGGTTTAGTTCATGTCATCGCTCGACGTGAGCCGAGGAGTCTGCGCGCTCGTTCCCGGGCTGCAGCACTGGCTGGAGAATGCCTTTTATACTGTCCGCATCGTGGACGCGCAGGGCCCCCGCGAGCGGGACGACCGCCGCGTGCTGCTCGCGACCGAGATCGGTCATGCCACCCATCGCGACATCCTGATCAACCTGATCGAGGGCGCGCCCTCGCTGGTCGCCGCCGCCAACGGCCTGCCGGCCCGCGTGGCGTTCGGCCTGGAAGACATGGGCTTTGCTTTCGCGCTCATCGCGGAACTGGCTCGCCCCGCTGCAGTCCCTGCTGTCGGCGACAATGCCAGCGCCCGCCTGATGACGCTGGCAAGCCGCGTCGCCCGCAGCGATGCCACGGTCCTGATCCAGGGCGACACCGGCACCGGAAAGGAAGGCATGGCGCGCTTCCTCCATGCGCAATCGGGCCGCGTGTCGCGCGACTTCATCGCCGTCAACTGCGCGGCGCTTCCGGAAACCATGATGGAAGCAATGCTCTTCGGTCACAAGAAGGGCAGCTTCACCGGCGCAGCCAACGCGTCGGAGGGTCTGTTTCTGGCGGCGGACGGCGGCACGCTGTTCCTCGACGAGATCGCCGAACTGCCGCTCAGCCTTCAGGCGAAGCTGCTGCGCGCCCTTCAGGAAGGCGAAGTGCTGCCCGTCGGCGCGACCCACCCGGTTCCGGTCGATGTCCGCATCGTCGCGGCGTGCAACCGCAACCTCGCGGCTGAGGTGGCAGCAGGGCGCTTCCGCGAAGACCTCTACTGGCGCCTCAATGTCATGCCGCTGGAACTGCGCCCGCTGGCCGAGCGCTCCGGCGACGTGACCGCTATCGCCGCCGCGATGTTGCTGCGCTCGGCTGAAGCGGGCAAGGACAGGTTCGTGTGGCCGACCGCCGCGGCGCTGGAGAAGCTTTCCGCCCATATCTGGCCCGGCAACGCTCGCGAACTTGGTAACGTCCTTCAGCGCGCGGTCGTACTGCGCGACGGTGACCGCATCGACGCCGACGACCTCCACATCACCGGCGCCCCGCAACTGCGCGTCGTGAAACAGCAGGTGCTGGAAACCGCCGAGCCGATCCGCCTGCGCGACGTCGCCCACAACTCCAAGCTGGAGGCGGTCCGCGCCGCCCTGCGGGAGACGGACGGGCATCGCGCCGCCGCCGCCCGCAAGCTCGGCATTTCCGAACGCACGCTGCGCTATCGGCTCGCCGAAATGCGCGAGCTGGCCGCGGCATAAGGGGGATAGGACATGTCCGGCATCTCTGCCACCGACAGCGTGATGGCGATCCGCAACGCCATTCTCCAGAAGAACGCCGCGCTGCGCGACGTCGCCCAGACCGGCAACACCGGCGGTCCCGCAGCGGTCGGCACCAACGGCGCCACCGCCCCCGGCGGTTTCACCGATGCGTTGAAATCGGCGCTGGAGCAGGTGAACGGCCTGCAAAATCAGGCGGGTGACGCCGCCGCCTCGTTCGAACGGGGGGAAACCACGGATATCGCCGGCGTGATGCTTGCCAAACAGCAGGCGTCGGTGAGCTTCGAAGCCACCCTTCAGGTCCGCAACAAATTGCTGTCCGCTTACAAGGACATCATGAGCATGCCGGTGTAATATGAGCGAGAACGCACTTTCCACCCAAGTGGGCGGCGCCGCCGCTCTTCCCGCCGCCAGCCCCGCCTCCTTCGGAAGCGCCAAGGGCGCCGACGCACTGAAGGCGCGCTTCACCGGCTTCATCAAGCAGCCCGCTGTCGCCAAGAGCCTGCCGCTGCTCGGTATGCTGGGCGTGGTCGCCACGGCAGGTGCCGCCTGGCTGGCGCTGCGTGAACCGCCGCAGCGCGACCTGTTCCGCGCCCTTCCCGATGCCGACAAGTCGGCGGTGGCGAGCGTGCTCGACCAGAACGGCATCCGCTACGATTTCGACAATTCGGGTGGCATGACAGTCGGCGAGGATGATTATTTCAAGGCGAAGATGATGCTCGCCGCGCAGGGCCTGCCCAAGAGCGCACCCGACGGCAACAGCATGATCGACAGCCTGCCGATGGGTGCTTCGCGCGCCGTCGAGGGCGAAAAGCTCCGCTCCGCCCGCGAGATGGACCTCGCGCGCACGATCGAGGCGATCGACAGCGTCGAGAGCGCCAAGGTCCACCTCGCGGTCGAGCCGCCCAGCGTCTTCCTGCGCGAACGGACAAAGCCCTCCGCCTCGGTGATGCTGCGTCTGGCGCAGGGGCGGCAGCTGACCGACGCGCAGGTGAGCGCCATCGTGCATCTGGTCGCCTCCTCCATCCCCGAGCTGAACCCGGAGGACATCTCGGTCGTGGACCAGAATGGCCGCCTCATCAGCAATAACGACAGCAACGCTGCCGACGACCGCCAGCTCGCCATCCAGACCCGGATGGAGGACCGCTATCGTCAGTCGGTGATCGCGCTGCTCACCCCGATCCTGGGCGCCGGCAAATTCTCGACTGAGGTGCACACCGAACTCAATTTCGCCGAGCGTCAGGCGACCCGCGAAACCTATCCGCAGGATGAGGCGCGCCTTCGCAGCGAGCAGGGCACCTGGGCCTCCGACCCGCGCGGTCAAGGCGCAGGCGGGGAAGCCGGCGGCGTTCCCGGTGCGCTCAGCAATCAGGCGCCGGTCAACCCGACCGTTACGCAGACCAACCCGAACGGACAGGCGGTCAGCCAGGGCACGGAAAGCGCGCAAACCGCCGCGCAGCCCGGTACTCCCGCCAATCCGCTGATGAAGACCGAGGAAACCTTCAATCGCAATTTTGAGCTCGGCCGCGAAGTGTCCGTGACCAAGGACGCCATCGGCACGGTCAAGCGCCTGTCGGTCGCGGTCGCTCTGGACAACGGCCCGGACGGCAAGCCCCGCTCCGCTCAGGAAATCGCCGCGCTGGAAGCGCTGGTGAAGGGCGCCGTCGGGTTCGACCAGGCGCGTGGCGATGTGGTGGCCCTTTCATCGCGCAGCTTTGCCAAGGCCGAGGAAGTCGCAGCTCCCTGGTATGAAGCCAGCTGGGTTTCGCCGCTGGTGCGCAACGTCTCCGCGCTGCTCGTCGCGCTGCTGGTCATCTTCGGCATCGGCCGTCCGCTCTTGAAGCGCCGCGCCGCCGCTCAGGCTGAACAGGCCGAGCAGAGCGCTGCCGCCGGTCAGAAGATCGGCCGCGAAATCTCGACCGAAATCACCCGTCAGGCCGTGGTGAACCCGGATGGGTCCACGCCGGTCACGCTCGACATGATCTCCTCCACCTACGACTACGCCCAGCGTGCCGACCTCATTCGCAACTTCGTGAAGCAGGACCCCGACCGCGCCGCTCTCGTCGTCCGCGACCTTCTGAAGGAAGGGAAGAAGGAAAATGCCTGAAGCCGCCGTCAACCCGGCGCTCAAGGGTAGCGCCGCCGCCGCCGTCCTGCTGATGCTGTTCGATGAGGATGAGGCCGCGCAGATCCTCTCGCGCCTGGAACCTGAAGAGGTCCGCCAACTCGGTTACGCCATGTACGACGTCGCCGACGTTCAGGTCGAGGAAGTCAACGAAGCGCTCGACCATTTCGTCACCAAGGCGAAGAAGCGCACCACCATCGGCTATGGCGCGACCCAGCATATCCGCGGCGCCATGACCAAGGCGCTGGGCGAGGAGCGGGCCGAGAACATGCTCGCTCGCATCACCCCGCCGACCCGCTCGACACAGCTCGAAATGCTGAAGTGGATGGATGCCAAGGAAATCGCCAGCCTGATCGAGGTCGAGCATCCGCAGATCATGGCGATCGTGCTCGCCCATCTGGAGGCGCCGATCGCCGCCGATGTGCTGCAATTGCTGCCAGCCGAGTATCAGGAAGAGATCGTCTATCGCATCGCCACGCTCGGCCCCGTGTCGAACGAGGCGCTGGACGATCTCGAAAAGCTGCTGCTGCGCGGCAACATGTCGAAGAAGCAGGGCGGCGCTTCCCAGCGCGGCGGCACGATCGAGGCGGCAGCGATCATGAACAATGTTCGCAAGGACAATGAGCAGCGCATCATTAAGGCGCTCGCCAAGCGCGACAAGATGGTCGCCCAGACGATCGAGGAGGAGATGTTCGTCTTCGACAACCTCATCGACATGGACGACAAGAATATGGGCACGCTGATGCGCACCGTCGACAGCTCGATCCTGGTGGTCGCGCTCAAGGGCGCGAACGAGATGCTGAAGGCCAAGATCTTCGGGTCGATGTCGGCCCGCGCCGCGCAGGCGATTGCCGACGAGATCGAGGAACGCGGGCCGATCCGCCTCGCCGAAGTGATCGACGCGCAGAAGCTCATCATCGCCACCGCACGCCGCATGGCCGACGCGGGCACCATCATGCTGGGCGGCAAGGGGAACGACTTTGTCTAAGCTTTGGGCCAATGCAGAAGTCGCCAGCATCCCGCTCGGCGGCATGGGCCAGGTGACGAGCGGCGGCTTCCGCAGCCTTTATGCTGACGTCCAAGCCGTCTCGGGTCCGGCCGTGCACGACATCGTGCCGCTGAGCGACGAGGATATGCTGGAACAGGCCCGCATAGAGGCCTTCGCCATGGGCTTTGACGAAGGCAGCCGGGTGACGGCTGAAGAAAGCGCCGCCAATGCCGAGGCGCGCGATCGCCTTGCCGAAGCGCTCACCATGCTGGCGCCCGCGCCCAGCGGCATGCTCTCCACCATGCTTTCCGCCACCGTGGTCCGCCTGGTCGAGCAGATCGTCGGCGAGGTCGAGATCGACATCGAGCGTCTCGTCCAGCGCTGCGACATCGTCGCCGCCTTCATCGAGGATAATGACGACAAGAGCGCGCTGCACCTCCATCCCGACGACGCGACGCTGCTGGAGGATCAGGAGATCGGCGTGAAGCTGGTCGCCGACCGGGATATGCATCGCGGCTGCGTGCGGCTCGAAACCGCTGATGGCTGGGTCGAGGATGGCCCTGATGTCCGCCTTTCCCGCCTGCGCGCGCTGCTCGACGATATGGAAGGAAAGGCATGATCCGCGCCGCGCTTGCCCAGGCGGAGACGCTGTTCGACCATATGCAGGTGCAGAACCGTGCACCCCGCCATGTCGGCCGACTGGTCAGCCATGATGCGGGTATGCTGGAAGTCACCGGCTTCCGCCGCCCGATCGGCGCGGGCGCGCGCGTAACCGCATCGGACGGCACCATCTGCCGGGCCGAAGTCGTGGGCTTTCGCGGCGACAAGACGCTGCTGGTGCCGCTCGACAACGATGCGCCGCTGGAAAATGGTGCGCGGGTCGAACCGGACAGCCAGGCGAACATGGTGCAGGTCGGCGAAGGGCTGATCGGCCGCGTCATCGACGCCATGGGTCAGCCGCTCGACCGCCGCGGGCCGATCATGGGGGGCGGCAGCTGGCCGCTCAACGGGGTCAAGGGCAATGTCCTCGACCGGGGTCGCGTCACCGAGCCGTTCGACCTTGGGGTTCGCGCCGTCAATGCGCTGCTCACCGCCGGGCGCGGCCAGCGCATCGCCATCATCGCGGGTTCCGGCGTCGGCAAGTCGGTGCTGATGGGCCAGATGATCCAGGGCGCGGAAGCCGACATCGTCGTCGCCGGCCTGATTGGCGAGCGCGGCCGCGAGGTCAGCGACTTCCTGGAAACCAAGCTCAAGGGCGCGATGCACAAGTCGATCGTCGTCGCCGTGCCGGCCGACCATCCCCCGGTGCTGCGCCTTCGCGCCGCCGCGCGCGCCACCGCAATCGCCGAATATTTCCGCGCCCGCGGCAAGAAGGTGCTGCTGCTGATCGACAGCCTTACCCGCTGTGCCCATGCCCAGCGCGAGATTGGATTGGCCCTTGGCGAACCGCCCGCGATGAAGGGCTATCCGCCCTCCGCGCTCGCGCTGATCCCCCGTCTGGTCGAGCGCGCGGGCGTCGATGCCCGCACCGGCGGCTCGATCACAGCGCTTTATACCGTGCTGGCGGACGGCGACGACACCGACGACCCAATCGTCGATGCCGCCCGCGCCATCGTGGACGGCCATTTCGTGCTCTCCCGCCATCTGTCGGAGCAGGCGATCTTCCCCGCCATCGACATCGGCAAGTCCTTGTCGCGCGTCATGGCCGATGTCGTGCCGGACGAGCACCGCCTCGCCGCCGCCGCCTACCGACGCCTGTGGGCCGCCTATGAGGAAAATCGCGATCTCATCCTGATGGGCGCCTACCGCCCAGGCAACGACCCCGTGATCGATGAAGCGGTGCAGCGCCGGCAGGAGATACTCGACTTCATCCGCCAGGATCAGAAAAGCTTCATCGACCTCGATACCAGCGCCGCCGCCCTCATCGCCGAGTTCGGCGCGTGAAGGGGGAGGTCGCCCGCCGCCAGCGCGTGCTGCGCGTCCGCCATGTGCAGCACGCCATGGCTGCCGCCGAGACGGCCCGCGCCCGCGATGAGGCGGACGGCATCGCGCGCAACGCGCAGCGGCTGCGCAATGTGCGCGACGATCTTTTTACGAACCAGGGCATGGCAACTGGCGCGAATTTTGCAGCGATGCAGGAGCTGGCGGGCCGTCTCGAACAGGCGGGGCGGCAGCTGGACGGAGCGCTCTACGATGCGCGCCGCAAGGTGGAGGTCAAGGAAGGCCTTTCTCTCGCGGCCAATCGGGATCGCGAAATCGCCGTGAAGCTCAAGGATCGCGCTCGCGCGGACCTGGAGGAATGGCGGGAGAATAAACTGGCGGCGCTGCCGCGCTATCGCCGGATGCAGCGGACAGGAGATGTCTGACGTGAACATGCTGACCAGCCTCAAGGCCCTGCTCTTTTCCTCCGCGGCGGCGCAGATGCCGGCGGAAGGTGCAGCCGCACCCGCAGAAGGCGCAATCGATTTCGCTGCGCTGCTCTCCGGCACCATGGAAGCCGCGCCGCAGGCTAGCCAGGCGACCGAACTGGGCGGCGTCCCACAGGCGACGGTGCCGGCCCCCGCAGCAGATGCTGCCCAAGGGGGGGGCACGGAGATCGCGTCCGCCGGGGCAGAGCACGCAATGGGAGAAGCGCCTAAGCCGTCGCCCTTGCCCTTCGGCCTCGCCACTGCGCTGCAGGCCGTGCAGAGCCATCGCAGGGAGTCGCTGCCGCTGCCGCCCGGCCTTGCCAAGAAAATCGAGATTTCCGGAGAGCCTGCCCAAACGAAGCCTGTTACGGATGGCGTTGCGGTCGAAAAGGGCGAGGCGGATACGCCCCCGGCGCTCGCCAACGAGAGCAGCGAAGCCGAGGTGCCGGAGCAGCCCGCTGTCACGATGCAGGAGCAGCCCAGGCTTGCTCATCGGATCAAGCAGGCGAAGCCGCCACCAGTGGAGGCGGTGTTCGACCCGATCGCACAGGAACAGCCCGTCGAGTCCGTGAAAGCGCCGCAGGCAGATGAGGACAAGCCGCAGGAAGATGTTGCCGACGCACCGTTTTCGCCGCCTTCTATCGCTGCCGTGCAGACGCAGGCGCCGCCGACAGCACCGGCACCGCTGCCGGCATCAGCCACGCCTTCCCCGCGAAAGGATGGCGTGCTCGCGACCGCCGATGGCGGCAAAAATTTGCCGGCACCGGCGCAGCCTCTGCCGCAGGCTGCCGCCCAACCTCATGCCGGAGACAGCAAGGCTGAGGCCGCGATCCCTGGCTCCGCGACGCCGGACCCCCTGAAAACCAACATGGCCGACGCAGCATCCAGCGCGGCCGATCTGCCGGTCATGGTGGAAGGCGAAGGCGAACGCCGGCCGATGAAGTCAGAAGCGCTCGCCTTGCTCCAACTTGTTCGGGACCAGGTTGCGCCGCGCCAGCCCGGCACGCCGGTTCGCGCCGGAAAGCCGCTCGACCGCGCGAAGGCCGGCCACGCCACGCCTGCTGCCGAAATCATGCCAGCGAGCACCCGGCCGGTTCCGACCGAAGCTGCGCCTCCTGCGCCCGTTGCGCAGGTCGCCGCAGCCTCCTCGGTCCAGCCGACGGGAACCGCGCCGCCGACGGTCGATCTGTCCGCCAGCATCGGCGCGCAGCTGGTGGACATGGGCGTCTCCGGCCAGTGGATTGACGGTCTGACGCGCGATATTGCGGGCCTCTCCGCCAATGGTGCGCAGGGCCGGTTCCAGATCAACGCCGACCAACTTGGTCCGGTTCAGGTCGATATCCGGCAGGGGACGGATGGCGCAGCGGTCAGCCTGACCGTCGCCAGCGAAGCGGCCGAACTGGCGCTGCGGCAGGACAGCGACAGGTTGAAGCTCGACGCCGGCCTTGCTGCCGTGCGCATCGCCGAGGTGAAGGTGGAGCGTGCTCCCCATGCCGCGGAAGCTGCGCGCGCGGACAGCCCCAGCCAGCAATCCTCGCAGCAGCAGACGTCCCAGCAGCAGCCGGGGCAGAGCGGCTGGGCGAACGGGCAGAATATGAGCCAGTCGCAGGGGCAGGGGCAGGGGCGGTGGCAGGGCCGCGAAAATTCTCCCTTCCCAGCTAAAGAACCGGGCAATCCCGCCGTTCTTAACCATGACGACAGGCGCCCTGCGACGGATGGTTCCGCGCGTGCGCGTTATGCCTGAGACGCTGGACCAGCCGGGGGATGATTTCCGATGAGTGACGACGCCAAACCGAAGAAAAAGAAGGGCGGGGGCATGAAGATGATCCTGCTCATCGTCGTCGCCATGGTGGTGGGCGGCGCCGGCGCTGCGGGCGGCCTTTATGCGGCCGGCTTCTTCAGCGCCAAGGAAGAAGGGCCGAAGGAAGACCCGAACAAGCCCGTGCTCGTCCTTGCCGGCGAAAGCGCGGAGGAAATAGCCAAGGCCCATGGCGGCGGTGGCGAAGGGGAGGGGCATGGCGGCGGTGCTGCGCATCCCGTGAGCGGCCATGCACCGGGCAAGGGCATCGATCTGCCGACGCCGTCCAACCCGGCAGCCTATCAGGCAACTTATTTCCAGCTTCAGACGCCGTTTACGTCCAACATGTCGGACACGGACGCCTTCGCGCAGATCTCGCTCGCCGTTTCGACCTATTACGACATGCGTGTCATCGAGGCGATCAAGACCCATGAAATGGCAATCCGCAGCCAGGTGCTGATGATGCTGGCCGAGCAGCCGGTCGAGGCGCTCTCCACGCCGCAGGGCAAGCGCGCGCTTCAGGGCAGAATCAAGGCCGTGATCAACGACATCCTGAAGCAGAAGACGGGCTATGGCGGGGTCGATAACGTTTACTTTACCAATTTCGTTATACAATAATCCTGTCTGATCGCGCGGGAAGTCCCCCAACCGAAAGGGCAGGGGACTTTCATGACCGACGTTCAAGCCTATGCCTTCGGGCGAGGAGACTCTCAGGCGCCGCTGATGCTGTCAGGGCTGGACCGGCTGGGCGAAAAGCTTGGCCGGCGTCTGCGCAGCCTGATCGAGCCGATCGCTGGCGCCCGCCCGCATGTGGCGGTGGAGGATGCGCGCGCGCTGGAGTTTGCGAATTGGCAGGCGGAGGTCCCCGCCGCTGCCAGCATCGGCGTCTATCGTCTCTCGCCGCTCAAGGGTCAGGTACTGCTGCGCATGGACGCGGCGATGATATCTACTTTGGTCGATTGCTTTTATGGTGGCATCGGCAATCGCCCGCTGCCGCCGCGCGGTGAATTCACGCCCACCGAAGATCGGCTGATCGCCCGCATTTCAGAGGGCTTCATGGCCCGTCTGGTCGAATGCTGGAGCGAAATGCTGGCGGTCGAACCGGGCCTCATCGTCCGTGAGACGGGCGTGGGCTTCGCTGCCGCCGCGCCCGCCGCCGAGCCGATGGTGTTGCAGCGTTTCCTGATCAGCATCACGCGCGACGCCGAATGGACCGTCGATCTGCTCTTTCCGCTCTCTTCTCTGCGCGCTGTCGAGCCGCTGATGGGCTCGCGCGTTTCCCTTGACGAGGAACGTGCCGATCCCGTCTGGCAGGCGCGCGTCGCCACCCGGATGCGCGATATCCGTCTGCCGGCCCGCACCGTGCTGGCGCGGCCCAATCTTTCTCTTGCCGAGCTGATGCAGTTGAAGGCCGGGGACGTCATCCCCGTCACCATCAACCGCAGCCTGCCGCTGATCGTCGGCGATCGTATCGTCGCGCATGGTTCGATCGGTGAACAGGACGGCCGCGCCGCCTTCCAGATCGAAAAGCTTGCCAGCAATCAACCTTCATGGGGAACCGAATAATGAGCGACATGAGTGAGGCGCCTCGCCTCGACAGCATCGGTGAGGACAGCGTCAGCCGCATGGTGAACAACCGCCAATTCCGCCTGCTCGCCGACATTCCGGTCCGCATGTCGGTGGAGGTGGGCTCGACCTCGCTGCGCCTGGCCGAGGTCATGGACCTGTCGGAGGGCAGCGTCGTGGAATTGGACCGTCAGGCCGACGACCTGCTCGACATCATGGTCAATGGCGCGCTGATCGCCAAGGGCGAAGTGGTGACGGTCAATGGCCGCTATGGCATCCGCATCGTGGAAGTCGCCGCGACTGAAACTCGGCTCGCAGGGGTCGAGCGGCGCGGTTGATCGCTTGCCTGCGATTTACCGCTTGCCTTGCGCCTCATTCTTTCCGAACGGAACAGTCGATTAACCATCATCGCGGGCGGGCTTAAATGATCTGGTATTTCGTCAAGCTGCTGATCCTATTGCCACTGGTCGGCGGCATGGCGTTCGGCGCGCTCTGGCTCTGGCGTAAATATCAGCCGGGGATGATGGTCGGGCAGAATGACCGGTCGCTTAAAGTGCTGGAGGCGCTGCCGATGGGCAGCTTCGGCAAGCTCGCCGTGGTGGAATTCGAGGGCAAGAAAATCCTGCTCTCGGTCACCCGCGGGCGTATCGAAAAGATCGCGGAAGGCGACTCCTATCGTGCGGGGCGCTGATTCCAGTGCCAATGTCGTTCCCGCCTTCGCGGGAATGACTAAGTGGTTGGTGGGAGCGCTCCTGCTCACCGCGCTCTTCCTCACTGTCCCGGCCTTCGCCCAGACCGCGCCGGCCGCGCCGGTCAACAATGGCGGCGCACTGACCCGCGCAATGGGCCAGATTTCCGGTGATGGCCGCTCGCTGTCGCTCTCGCTGCAAATCCTGATCCTCATGAGCCTGCTGACGGTGCTGCCGTCGCTGGTTCTCATGATGACCAGCTTCACCCGCATCATCATCGTCCTCTCGCTGCTGCGCCAGGCGCTGGGGCTTCAGCAGACCCCGCCCAACCAGGTGCTGGTCGGTCTGTCGCTCTTCCTCTCGCTGTTCGTGATGCGCCCCGCCATCGACCAGATCAACACCCGGGCCTTCGATCCCTATGGCAAGGGCCAGATCCCGATCGAGGAAGCGGTCGGCCGCTCCGCCAAGGTGCTGCACGGCTTCATGACCAAGCAGACACGCGAGACCGACCTCAAGCTTTTCGCCAATCTGGCCGAGGCGCCGGCCTTCCGATCGCCAGCGGACATTCCCTTCTCGATCCTGCTGCCGGCCTTCGTCACCTCGGAACTGAAGACCGCGTTCCAGATCGGCTTCATGATCTTCCTGCCCTTCCTCATTATCGACCTCGTCGTAGCCTCCACCCTGATGGCGCTCGGCATGATGATGCTCTCGCCGACCATCATATCCATGCCGTTCAAGCTGCTGCTGTTCGTGCTGGTCGATGGATGGGCTCTGACAATGGGCAGCCTTGCGAGTTCGTTCGCGACATGAGCGCCTGCACTTTTCCAGCGGAAGAGGGAGGCTGAGCCATGGAAAACGCCGACTTTTTCATGGGCCTTGCCCAGCAGGCGCTCTGGATCACGGCGCTGGCCGCCGCGCCGATCCTCATTCCCGCGCTGCTCGCCGGCGTCCTCATCGGCATGGTTCAGGCCGCGACGTCGATCAACGAACAGACGCTGGCCTTCATCCCCAAGATTCTTGTCGTCGGGCTGATGCTGGTGCTGTTCGGCGGCTCCATCATGGTATTGATCGCCGACTTCACCCGCGAGATATTCGAGCGTATCCCGGACCTGCTCCAATGATCGCGCCCGGCTTCGCCAATGTCGAAGTCCAACTGTGGATATGGCTGATCGCCATGATCCGCCCCGGCGCCGCCTTCATCGCCGCGCCCATCTTCGGCGCGCCTTCCGTGCCGCTGCAACTGCGCCTGATCCTGTCGCTGGCGCTCGGCATGGCCGCGCTCAACAGCGTCACCATCCAACTCCCGCCAGAGGGGGTCGCCAGCTTCGCGGGCGTCATGCTGGTAGCGGGCGAGGTGCTGGCGGGACTCGCCATGGGGTTCGCGGTCCAGATCGGCTATGCCGCAGCGCTCGTCGCGGGCGAAGCGATCGGCAACACGATGGGCCTCAACTTCGCGGCGATGGTCGATCCCTCCTCGGGTCAGGCGACCCAGGCCGTCGGTCAGTTTCTCTCGATCCTCGCGACTTTCCTGTTGCTTGCCATGGATGGCCATCTGATGCTCGTGAGCTTCATCGTCCAGAGCTACGAGGCGATGCCTCCCGGTGGCGCAATGCTCAGCAATGATGCGGTGTGGCATCTGGTCGAGTTCGGCGGCGCGCTGCTCGGCGCGGGCCTGACGATCGCCCTGCCGGTGGGCTTCGCGCTGGTGCTGGTGCAGATGGTGATGGGAATGCTGTCCCGCACCGCGCCCGCGCTCAACCTGTTTGCGGTGGGCATGCCGGTCGCGCTGATGGCGGGCCTCATCCTGCTCGCCATCGCGGCGCCGATCATGGGCGAGGGCATCAGCATCGCTCTGCGCTCGGGCCTTGAGCAGGCGCAGTCCATCAGCGAGGGGCGCTGATCCATGTCGCAGAGCAATGGTGGCGGCGAAAAGACCGAGAAGCCGACAGCCAAGAAATTGAAGGACGCCGCCAAGAACGGCGATATCCTTCAGTCGCGCGATCTCGCGACGGCGCTGGTGGTGATGGCGGGCATCGGCTGGCTCGCGGTGACCGGGCCGTCGCTGGTGGAATCGCTGTCCCAGATGCTGGTCGAGGCGCTGCGCTTCAAGCGCGACGACATCGTGAACTTCGCCCCCGCCGCGCGCGGCGCCAGCCTGCTGTCGGGCATAGCGCTGCCCGTCGGCGGCATCCTGCTCGCCACGCTGCTAGCGGCGATCGCCGGCCCGGCGCTGCTGGGTTCGCTCGGTTTTCGTCCCGGAGGCTTCGCGCCCAAGGCCTCGAAGCTCAACCCCGCCTCCGGTCTCAAGCGCATGTTCGGCATGCAGGGCCTTATCGAACTCATCAAGTCCATTGCCAAGGTGACGCTGCTCGGCGCGATCGGCGTCTGGATGATCTGGGACCGGATGAGCCAGATTATCGGCCTTGGCAAATCCGGCCTTGCGCCCGCCATGTCGGACCTCGGCAATATGTTCATCATGACCTGTCTGATCATGGCGGGCGGTCTGTTTCTGATCGCGGGCATCGACGTGCCCGCGCAGGTCATGCAGCGTTCCAAGCGCCTCGCCATGACCAAGCAGGAGATCAAGGACGAGCATAAGGAGAGCGAAGGCTCACCCGAACTCAAGGGCCATATCCGCCGTCGTCAGTTCGAGGTGCTGAGCGGATCGACCCGCAAGGCGGTGGCGGAGGCGAGCGTCATCATCACCAACCCGACCCATTTCGCGGTCGCCCTGCGCTACAAACCGGGGCAGGACGGCGCACCAGTGGTGGTCGCACGCGGTTGCGACGCGGTGGCCGCGGCGATCCGCGAACTCGCCGATCAGAATGGCGTCACCGTCCTGCAATATCCCGAACTCGCCCGCGCCATCTACTTCACCTCGCGCGCCGGGCAGATCGTCAACGAGGGCCTCTATATGGCGGTCGCGACCGTCTTGGCCTTCGTCTTCCGCGTCGAGAACCGGATGGCGAGCGAGATGGACCGGCCCTTCATCACCGTGCCCGACGATCTGCGCTTCGACGCGGACGGCCGGAAGCCGGGCTGAGCCGGCCAAAAATAATCACATAGGTTAACTAAAGTTTAGTTGTTCCTGTCCGTATAATGTTCACGGGGACGCATTAGGATGTGCGTCATGAACGACTATCTTTCGCGGCGAGAGATCGCGCAGGTTGATCGAGGCACGAGCCGCGCGGCGCCCGTGGCCGCGGTTCAGCCTGCTTCAGCCTCCGCCTCCGCCTCCACGCGCCAGAACGGCAGGTCACCGACTGATCCTGCCGCCGATGGTGGCGCATCGGACAGCGGCATCGCCAGCAACGCCGAATATGCCAAGGTGCATGCGCGTATCGCCGACATCATGGCCGACCTGCGTTCGGGCGCCAGCGCTACGTCCGTCGATGCCGCGGCAGAGGAAATCCAGTCGATGATCCCGGCGCCGACCGTCGTCGTGCCCCTGCCGCCTGCATCGAAAGAAGCAGTGGAGAGCGCGATCCGTATCGCGCGACGCCTCGCCGAGCAGGCCGGCCATGCCCATGCGGCGCAGGCCAATCTGCGCCCTGGCGCGGTCGATCAGGTCCTTGCCGTCAGCACATGAGGTTTTTTGGGCTGCGGTAAAAATCATTCCTAAAGGTCTTGGGCCTAGTGCCGTTCTGGCATTTGAAAGGACGGCCCATGACCTCGGTGAGCAGCAGCATCTTGACCGCGCTTGGCGCAGGATCGGGCATCGACACAGCCTCGCTGGTGTCCAGCCTGGTCAGCGCGACCCGCGATCCGCGCCAGCAGGTGATCACCAGCCGCCAGAGCCTGAACAGCGCGCGCATTTCCGCGATCGGCTCTGCCTCCAGCTCGCTCGACACGTTCGCCGATGCGCTCAACAGCCTGCTGTCCGGCACCGGCTATTCGGGCACGCCTGCCTCCAACGATCCCAGCATCGTCAATGTCAGCGCACTGCCCGGCGGCGTGCCGAGCGGCCTGCCCGCGCAGATCGAGGTCAAGAATCTTGCCGCTGGCCGCACGCTCGTCTCATCGGTCAACACGCGCAGCGACAAGGCAAGCGGTGCGGCAGCGACCGTCGGCACCGGAACCCTGTCGTTGAAGGTCGGATCGGGCGCGGCCGTGCCCATCACCATCACATCGGCCAACAACAGCTATACGGGCCTTGCTGCCGCCATCAACAATGCCGGCGTCGGCGTCACCGCTTCGGTGATCACGGATTCGCAGGGCACGCGGCTGATGTTGAAGGGCCCGAGCGGGGCCGCGAACGACATCAGTCTCACCGTCTCCTCCTCCACGCCGGACGCCAACACGGGCGCCGACCTCGCGCAGTTCGCCTGGTCCTCCGGCGCTCCCGCCGGGAGCACGGTGACGTCGGCCTCCACGCCGGCCGACGCGACGATCCTGCTGGATGGCGTCGAGCAGAAATATGCGACCAACACGATCGACACGGCGATCGCCAATCTGCGCATCGACCTCAACAAGGCCGCGCCTGGCACCAGCGTGACGCTGGCGACGACCGAGCCGACCACATCGATGCGCGATCTGATGGTCGAGTTCGTCAACGCCTACAACACGCTGATGAAGGCGCTGAACACCGCTACAGCGACCGGCACGGACTCCTCCAATGCAGGCGTGCTCAATGGGGAATCGGCGATCCGCGACATGAAGCGCCAGCTCTCGCAGATGACCTCGACCGCGCTGGCGGTCAGCGGCACTTTCACGACCTTGAGCGACCTCGGTGTCAGCACCAACCGTGACGGCACGCTGTCGCTGGACACGAAGGTACTGGACAAGGCGATCGCCGCCGACCCCAAGGCGATCACGCAACTGCTGAACCCGGCGGTCAAGTCGGCCACCAATCCGGGTCTTGCCGGTCTGATGGACAGCGTGCGCGACAAGATCCAGCAGAAGGACGGGCCGCTGGCCTCGGCGCAGAGCAAATATGAGAGCCTCGCCAAGGATCTCACCAAGCAGCTTGAGAAACTCGACACGCAGATGACGAATTATCAGGAGCAACTGACCAAGGTCTATTCGGCCATGGAAACGCGGCTCTCCGCCTTCAAGGCGACCCAGAGCTACCTGCAGCAGCAGGTCGCGCTTTGGACAAAAAGCGACAATTGATAAGCAAGGGTCACGACGAACATGTTCTATAATCACAGCGGTTTCGGCGGTGGGGCAGCGGCGCGACGCTATGCGGCGGTTCATTCCGGCAGCCGTATCGAGGGGGCGACGCCCCACGCCCTGGTCAAGCTGCTGTTCGACGAACTGCTGCTGGCGCTCGACGCCGCCGCGCTGGCCGAGCGCAACGGCGACCGGCTGAAGGTGTCGGACAAGCAGGCCCGCGCCATGTCGATCCTGTTCGCGCTGGAATCGAGCCTCGACTTCGACAAGGGCGGCGACATCGCGACCGGCCTTGCACAAATCTATCGCGAGGGCCGCCGGCTGCTGCTCGCGGGAGCCAAGGATCGTGACGCGGAGCCGGTCGAACAGGCCCGGGTGATGATCGCCGAGATCGCCGAGGCCTGGAACCAGATCGGCTGAAGTGACCTTTTAACGCAGGTCTATACAAGGGTTGAACCGCCAAAGTCTCCCTTGTATAGGCGACGCTCGCAAAGGGCGGCCCGGCGGGGGCCGCCTTTTTGCGTTTCGGAAAACTGCTTACATCAACCCAGAAAGGGAAGGTCCATGTCGATTACGCCGCTCATGCCCGTTTACCCCCGGTGCGATGTACGCCCGGTCCGAGGCGAGGGCTGCTATCTGATCGGCGAGCGCGGTGAGCGTTATCTGGACTTCGCCAGCGGCATCGCGGTCAACCTGCTCGGCCACGGCCACCCGAAGCTGGTGAAGGCGATCGCCGGTCAGGCGGCGACGCTGATGCACACGTCGAACCTCTATGCCATGCCGTTGGGCGAAAAATTCGCGCAGCGTCTGGTCGACACGACCTTTGCCGATACGGTCTTCTTCACCAACTCGGGCGCTGAAGCGGTGGAATGCGCGATCAAGACCGCGCGCCGCTATCATTATGCCAATGGCGAGGCGCACCGGCACAAGATCATCAGCTTCGACAATGCCTTCCACGGCCGCACGCTGGGCACGATCTCCGCCACCAGCCAGCCCAAGATGCGCGACGGTTTCGAACCGCTGCTGCCGGGCTTCACCGTGGTGCCCTTCAACGATCTGGAGGCTGCGACCGCCGCCGTCGATGAGAATACCGCCGGCTTCCTGGTGGAAACGGTGCAGGGCGAGGGCGGCGTGACGCCGGCCACGCAGGAGTTCCTCTCCGGCCTGCGCAAGCTGTGCGACGAGCAGGGTCTGCTGCTGATCCTCGATGAGGTACAGTGCGGCTATGCCCGCACCGGCACCTTCTTCGCCTATGAGCAGTATGGGCTGACACCCGACATCATGGCGGTGGCGAAGGGGATTGGCGCGGGCTTTCCGCTCGGCGCTTGCCTTGCGACCGAGGAAGCGGCCAAGGGCATGGTGTTCGGCACGCACGGTTCGACCTATGGCGGCAACCCGCTCGCGATGGCGGTGGGCATGACGGTGCTGGACGAGGTGCTGGGCGAGGGCTTCCTCGACCATGTGAAAACGATAGGTGCGCGCCTGCGTTCCGCGCTGGAGCAGCTCGTCCCCAATCATGACGGCATGTTCGAGGATGTGCGCGGCCTTGGCCTGATGCTCGGCGTCAAGATGAAGGACAGCTACGACGCACGCAGCTTCGTGGCGCATCTGCGCGACAATCATGGGCTGCTGGCGGTGTCGGCGGGACAGAATGTCGTGCGCATCCTGCCGCCCCTCGTGATCGAGGAAAGCCATGTGGCCGAGTGCATCGAGCGGCTTTCCGCCGGAGCGCGGAGCTTTGCGGAGGCTGCTGCGGCCTGATTCTGTTTCCGTTCGTGCTGAGTAGAGGCTGACCGAAGCCGACCCGTATCGAAGCATCCTTCGATACGGCATTTCGGCAAGCTCAATGGCTACTCAGGACGAACGGCCTTCTTGGAGGAAGTCCTTCCATGACCAGACATTTCATCAATCTCTCTGATGCCGGTGGCGATGCGATCGCCGCCATGATCGCCGACGCCATCGACCGCAAGGCTGCCCGCAAGTCCTTCCCCAAGGGAAAGGCCGACGCCGATGCGCCGCTCGCCGGCCACACGCTGGCGATGATCTTCGAAAAGAATTCGACCCGCACCCGCGTCAGCTTCGACATGGCGATCCGCCAGCTCGGCGGCACATCCCTAATCCTCGACGGCGCGACCAGCCAGCTTGGCCGGGGTGAGACGGTGGCCGACACCGCCCGCGTCCTGAGCCGCATGTGCGACGCCATCATGATCCGCACCGACGATCATGCGAAGATCGAGGAGATGGCGCACCATGCCACGGTCCCCGTGATCAACGGCCTCACGGACCTGTCGCATCCCTGCCAGATCGTCGCCGACCTCCTGACCGCCGTCGAGCATGGCGTGTCGCTGCCCGGCAGCCAGTGGGCCTGGCTCGGCGACGGCAACAACGTCCTCCATTCGATCATCGAGGCGGCCGGCCTCTTCAAGTTCGATGTCCGAATCGGCGTGCCGGAGGGCTATGACCCCGATCCGTCCTTCGAGCGCGAAGCGCAGGCGCTCGGCGCTACCATCACCCGTACGCGCGATCCGCATGCGGCGGTGGCAAATGCCGACATCGTCGTAACCGACACCTGGATATCCATGGGCCAGGCGCATGCGGACGAGAAGCTGCGGGCGATGATGCCCTATCAGGTGACGCCCGCCTTGATGGCGCATGCCAAGCCCGGTGCGAAGTTCCTCCACTGCCTTCCCGCGCATCGCGGCGAGGAGGTCGTCGAGGAAGTGATCGACGGACCGCAGTCGCTGATCTGGGACGAAGCGGAAAACCGCATCCACGGCCAGAAGTCGGTGCTGCTCTGGGCGCTCGGCCGGCTCGGTTGAGTTTGAGGCGACGCGTCCTATCTAAAGCGACTGACGTTCCATCGAAGGAGCTCATCGCCGTGGCGGCTGAAGCCATTCACCGGGAGTGCGTCTGCTGCCGTTTGCCCCTCACGGAGCCTTGATTTGACCTCTTCTGCCCACATCGACCATGCCCTTGGCTTCACCATTCCGTCCCGTCATGCGCGCGGACGGATCGTGCGGCTCGGCCCGGTGCTGGATGATGTCCTCGCCGCCCACGCCTATCCGCCGCCCGTCGAGCGGCTGCTGGCCTCCGCTCTCGTGCTTGCCGCGCTGCTCGGTACCACGCTCAAGGATGCGGGCGGGCAGCTTACCCTACAGGCGCAGACGGAGAGCGGCGTCGTCAGCCTCCTGGTCGCCGACTACAAGGCGGGGGAGGTGCGCGGCTATGCCAAGTTCGACGCCGATCGCCTGGCGGAGCTTGGCCCCAATCCGACGCTGTTCGGCCTCTTTGGCAAGGGCTTTCTCGCCATCACCTTCGATCAGGCGACCACGGGCGAGCGTTATCAGGGTATCGTTCCGCTCGACGGCGAATCGCTGGCCGACGCGGCGGAACATTATTTCTTCCAGTCCGAACAGCTGCCCAGCATCGTCCAGATCGCCGTGCGCCACGACGCGGGCAAGGGCTGTCTCGCCGCCGGGCTGCTGCTCCAGCATCTGCCCGAAGGCGAAGTCGGGCGCGAACGGCTGCACGTCCGCCACGACCATCCCGAGTGGGAGCATGTCCGGGCGCTGGCGCACACGCTGAAGGATGAAGAACTGACGGCCGAAGCACTGCCGCTCAGCGATATTGTCTGGCGTCTCTTCCATGAGGAAGACGAAGTGCGCGTCACCGATCCCGTCGAACTCAGTAAGGGCTGCCGCTGCGACTTGGGTCACATCCGCTCCGTCATCGGCCGCTTTCCCGCTGAAGAGCGGGAGCAGATGGCCGATGGCAACGGGATCATCGGCGTCGATTGCGCCTTCTGTTCACGCCTGTTTCCCGTGGCGCTGGACAGTTTCGGGGCGCACTGACCGTCCCATAAAGAGGCACGCCGCGGCTCTGCGCCAAGGCCGCTATGAATTTGCCGCAATTGTGAGGCATTATCCTGCATCAAGGGTCGCATTCGCACGCGCCGGGAAGCCGGTGCGGGGCAATGGGGGAAACGATGAGATCGGCATGCTATGTTATGGCCGCAGCGGCGATGATGGCGGCGGGCCCTCCCGCCGGCAAGGCTGAGCCGCTGCGCCTGGCCAAGGGGCTTGAGCCAGGTGAATGGGAGCTGCGGGAGCGCGGGGCCGAGGCGCGCCGGCTGTGCCTGTCCGATCTGCGGCAACTGTTGCAGGTCCGTCATATGTCGCGCAACTGCAAGAGCTTCACCGTCAGCGACACGCCCAATCGAGTGGTGGTGACCTACGACTGCGGGGGGGCGGGCAGCGGCCGTACCGACCTGCGCGTGGAAACATCGCGGCTGGTCCAGGTCCAGTCGCAGGGGATCGCGGACGGGGGGCCCTTCGATTTTGCCGCCGAAGGCCGGTGGGTCGGCGCCTGCCGCTGAGGGCGCCCGGCCCGACTCGCTTGCGCTTGCGGACCGGCCGGGGTAGCGGGTCGCCATGGTTGCCAGTGTAGAAAAATCAGCGGTCGTCCTGCTTTCTGGCGGGCTCGATTCCATGGTGGCGGGCGGTCTGGCACGGGAGGCGGGCTATCAGGTCCATGCCCTGTCGATCGACTATCATCAGCGCCACAGCGTGGAGCTGCGCGCGGCGAGGCGCGTGGCCGAGGCGATTGGCGTGGCTTCGCACATCATTCTGCCCCTTGACCTCACGGCGTTCGGCGGATCGGCGCTCACCGCCGACATCGCCGTGCCCAAGGACGGCGTCGGACCGGGAATTCCCGTCACCTATGTGCCCGCGCGCAACACCATCTTCCTGTCGCTCACGCTGGGCCTGGCCGAAGTGACGGGCGCAAGCGACATCTTCATCGGCGTCAATGCGCTCGATTATTCCGGCTATCCCGACTGCCGGCCGGAGTTCATCGACGCTTTCCAGACGATGGCGACGCTGGCGACGAAAGCGGGAGTGGAGGGACGTCCGATCCGCATCAACGCGCCGCTCCAGCACATGAGCAAGGCTGATATCGCGCGTGAGGCGCACAGGCTTGGCCTTGATGCCGGGCTCAGCTGGTCCTGCTACGATCCGACGCCGGAAGGCCAGCATTGCGGCCTGTGCGACAGTTGCCGGTTGCGCTCGAAGGGGTTTGAGGAAGCCGGGCTGCCTGACCCCACCGACTATGCGGTGAGGGCTTGAGAGAAGAGCCATGACCTATGCCGTCAAGGAAATGTTCCTGACCTTGCAGGGGGAGGGCGTTCACGCCGGCCGCCGCGCCGTCTTCCTGCGCTTTGCCGGATGCAACCTCTGGAGTGGTCGCGAGCAGGATCGGGAAAGCGCGATCTGTCGCTTTTGTGATACGGATTTCGTCGGCACGGATGGCGATGGGGGCGGCAAGTTCGTTGATGCCGAGAGCCTTGCCGGCTCGGCGCTCGGCTTCTGGGGGGAGGGCGAGCAAGGACGCTACATCGTCATTACGGGCGGCGAGCCTATGCTCCAGATCGACGATGCGCTGGTCGATGCCCTGCATGCGCGCGGCTTCACCATAGCCGTCGAAACCAACGGCACCCTGCCAGCCCATCCTGGAATCGATTGGGTCTGTGTCAGTCCCAAGGCAGGTAGCGAGGTCGTGCAGCGCACAGGGAACGAACTGAAGCTGGTCTGGCCTCAGCCCTCACCCGGTCACGGCATCGCCGACGTAGAGCAGATGGAAGGCTGGGCCTTCGACCATCTCCTGATCCAGCCGCTCGATGATCCCCGCGCCGCCGACAATGCGCAGGCGGCGGTCGATCTGGTGATGGCTAGGCCGCGCTGGAGGCTGAGCCTCCAGTCGCATAAATATCTGGGGTTACGTTAAGGCTGGACGCCGATCTTCTGGTTCCAGGCGACGTGGCAGGCGGGCAGAAGCTTGCCCTTCTTCCAGCATTTGGGATCGAAGGAGGGCAGGGTGAGCGAATAGCTGCGGCCCGGATCGCCATAGGCCTGCTCGCCCGCCAGGATCAGCGACTTCTTGATCGAGCCAAGGCCGTTGCGCGCCACGACGTTGAGCGTCCCCCGCTGGGCGAAGATGGCCTGCCGGCCGACTTCCGCCGCAGCCAGGCAGAAGCCCCGCTGCGCCTGGACAGTCGAATAGCCCGAGTAGATGCGCGTGCCATATTGATCGGATGCGGCTTGGCCCGGCCGACCCTTGCCCACGGTGCGCTGGAAATAGCCGAGCAGGACCGACTGCGCCGAATCCAGTTCCGCGTCATGGTGCGCGATCATCGCATTATAGTTGCTGATCGACAGAAGAGTCGGTTCGAACTGGCATTGCAGGGCGGCGACGTTCAGCGCCGCGCGCAGGTTCCAGACCAGCCCGGCCTTCACCTCCTCCGCCGTGGCGCCGGGCAGGCCCAGCGCAGTGGCCGCCTCTACATCGGTGAGGGGCGACGTCGCGAAGCTTGGCGGCGACCAGAAAAATTGCGCGGCGGCGGGCTGGGCAAGAGACGGCAAGACTATCGTCGCCAGACCCATAACGGCGCGGCGCAGAGACAAACGGAAATTCATCGACATCCCCTGTGACATCGGGCCCCGTGGCATCAGGCCCCGCAGCATCGGACCGCTACAGGTCCAAAGCCTTGATTCATTTCCTCTGTATCACGGCTGAACGCCAGCGCCAGCCTATTGATCGGACAGGACTTCCGTATCTTGAGCCGGCTGCGGCGCCGATTCATTCTTGGCTTCCGCGGGCGCTGCCGCATTGTCGCTGCGATTGCCGGACACAGCCAGCGCCGTGCTCTCGCTCTGCACGCCATCCAGGTCGGTCATGGCGTCAGTGGTGGTGCCGTCCACCACTTCCAGATTGTTCATCTGCACCGTCGTCGTGCCTTCATCCTTCTTGCCGCACGCGGTCAGCGTCACGCAGCCAAGCAGGAGCGTCGCCGTCACTATCGTCCTCGCTTCAAGGCGCATCCGGGTATCCTCAATCGGTTGTCAGCATGCCCGGCGGCCCCCCACCTGGCGAAGGCGGCGACCCTAGCGGCGCATATCGCATTGCTCAACCCCCGCCTCGTCGGGCGCGGGGCAGCGCCGCAACCGTCCGATAAACGCAGGGAAATGGGTGTGGAGCGCGGCGTCCAGTTCGACCATCGACGCCTTGACGCCAAGCGCCGCGATGCTGGTGACGGGATATTCGGCAAGGCCGCACGGCACGATGCCCCCGAAATGCGACAGGTCGGGATCGACGTTGATCGAGAAGCCATGCAGCGTGACCCAGCGCCGCACTCGGATGCCGAGCGCGCCTATCTTTGCCTCCCGTCCCTGGCGGTCGTTGGTCCAGATGCCGATGCGTCCCTCCGCGCGCCGCGCGGCGATGCCCAACTCACCCAGCGCGTCGATCATCCAGCCTTCCAGATGATGGACGAAGTTGCGCACGTCCTTGCCCCGTTCGCGCAGGTCGATGTTGAGATAGCCGATGCGCTGCCCCGGCCCATGATAGGTGTAGCGCCCGCCGCGTCCTGCATCATGCACCGGAAAGCGGGGGTCGAGCAGTTCGTCCGCGCTCGCGCTGGTGCCCGCCGTATAGAGCGGCGGATGTTCGAGCAGCCAGACCCGCTCCTGCGCCTCGCCCGCGAAGATCGCGGCACAGCGCGCCTCCATATCCGTCAGTGCATCGGGATAATCGACGGGCGAGGGCTCGACGCGCCACTCGATGTTCGGCATGGGCGAAGAGGGGGCGGGAGAAGTCATGGCGCTTCCTTGACTTGGACGGGGCGAGCTATCAAGTCTCGTCCCGATTTTACGCTGGCAGAACAGGGCGAAGATATGACGGCGATGTCCATCGGCAAGGCTTGGGAGGAAGCGGTCGCCTTCGTTTCGCGCGAAAGCAGCCTGCTGTTCCCGGTCGCCTTGCTGTTCGTCGCGCTGCCGGGACTGATCCTGCAGGAAATGACGCCGCCGCAGCTTGCCCGATGGAACATGACGCAGGCTATGCCCGATGTGCCGACTGGCTTCTGGCTGGCGATGCTGCTGGGCGTAATCGTCATCTGGTTCGGCTCGCTCACCCTGTTCGCGCTGGCGCTTCGTCCGGGGATCAGCGTGGCCGAAGCGCTGCGCCTCAGTGTGGCGCGGTTGCCGGTGCTGCTTGGCACGGCGCTGGTGGTGGCAGGCTTGCTGGCCGCCCTGCTCGTCGTGGGCACCATCATCGTGGTGGCGCTGTCGCTCGTCGCCAAGCCGCTCGGCGCGAGCCTCGCCATGCTGCTGGGCGTCGCTCTGGTCGTTGCCACCATCTTCGTCAGCGTACGGCTGCTGCTGCTCAATCCGGTGGTGATTGACGGCAGCGAGGGCGTGCTGGACTCGCTGCGCCATGGCTGGGCGCTAACCCGCGGGCATTTCTGGCGGCTGCTCGGCTTTCTCCTGATCCTGACCCTGCTGTCGGCGATCGTCGGAGCGGCGTCGCAAGCGATCTTCGGCGTGATCGGCGGCCTTGTCGGCGGCCCGAGCGGTGCGCGGCTGACCGGCGGCATCGCCGCCGCCGTCGTCTCGACCGTGGTGCAGGTCTATATGCTGGTGATGCTGGCCCGGCTCTATCGTCAGGCCGACGCGCGCTGACCCAGCAGCGGCACATGCGGTGCCGCGTCACGCGCCAAAGTTCCGGCCAGCCGGGGATCGGCGAACGTCTCGACCTCGCGCTTGTAGGGCACGAACCCCGCCTTCTGGTAGAAACCGAGCGCCGCCGGGCTGTCCAGCGTGCAGCTATGCACCCAGAAGCGCGTCACTTCCTTGCGCCAGGCGAGCGCCTTGGCCTGTGCCATCAGCCATCGGCCGAAGCCCTTGCCCGTCAGTTCCGGGATCAGCCCGAAAAAGGCGAGTTCGCAGTCCGGAAGTGACCGAAAGTCGAGTTCGAGCAATCCGACCTCCACGCCGCGCAGGTCGGTGACGGCATAAATCTGGACAGCCGGATCATGGATGATGGCGGTGAGCGCCTCGTCGCTCATCACCAGCCGCGAAAACCAGAGCCAGGGCTCGCCCACCCGCCGGAACAGCGCGCGGTAGCTCTGGGGCGCCGGGGTCTTCCACGGCACCAGCCGCAGCGGAGCCGGCGCGATGGGCGCGGGCCGCGGCCGGTCCCGCATTTCCAGATGCGTCACGATGGTGGCGATCTGGTCATCCGGAACCGTCGTCAGGCCCACCGCCTCAACTCCATTTCGCCATCGGCGGCAGGCTCATCAGGATCGCATCGACATTGCCGCCGGTCTTGAGCCCGAACAGCGTACCCCGGTCGTGGACAAGGTTGAACTCGGCATATCGGCCGCGCCACTCCAGCATCCGGCTATACTCTTCATCCGACCAGCTTTCGTTCATGCGGCGGCGGACAATCGGCGGATAGGCGGCCAGGAAGGCTTCGCCGACCGACCGGGTGAAGGCGAAATTCTCGTCGAAGTTCCCCTCCAGATGATCGTAGAAAATGCCGCCGACGCCGCGATGGACGCCGCGATGAGGGATGAAAAAATAATCGTCCGCCCATTGCTTGAACTTCGGGTAATGGCCGGGGTCATGCGCGTCGCAGGCATCTTTCAGGACGCCGTGAAAAAAGCCCGTATCCTCATCGCGCGGCAGCGGCGGGTTGAGGTCCGCGCCGCCCCCGAACCAGCGCTTGGACGTCACCAGAAAGCGCGTGTTCATATGCACGGCGGGCACATGCGGATTTGCCATGTGCGCGACCAGGCTGATGCCGGTGGCGAAGAAGCTCGGATCTTCATCCGCGCCGTGGATCGTCTTGGCGAATTCCGCGGAGAAAGCGCCGCCGACCGTCGACACATTGACGCCGACCTTCTCGAACACCTTGCCCTTCATGACGCCGCGCACGCCGCCGCCGCCTTCACCGGGGGCAAGGCCCGGCGCTTCCCGATTCCAGGCGAGATAGTCGAAGCGCGCATCGCTGCCCGCCTCCCGCTCGATCGCCTCGAACTCGGCGCAGATGCGGTCGCGCAGCGATTCGAACCATGTGCGAGCGGCCTGCTGCTGGGGATCGAGGGCCAGGGTCATTGCGGAAAGCCTCCAGTCTGACGAAGGGCCTCGGCGACGGCGATGCCCGTGGAAACGGCGATGTTGAGCGAGCGAAAGCCCGGCGCCATGGGAATGCGGACGCGCACATCCGCCAGATCGCGGACATCGTTCGGGACGCCCGCACTTTCCGATCCCATCAGCAGGATGTCGTCGGGCCGGAAGGCCACGTCCGGCAGCCGCTGCGACGCATGGCTGCTCATCAGCATCAGGCGGCGGCCTTCCGTCCTGCGGGCGGCGTCGAAAGCTTCGAAATTGGCGTGGCGCGTCACCTCCGCCGCGGCGCCATAATCCATGGCGGCTCGCTTCAGCCGGGCGTCGGAAAAGGCAAATCCAGTCGGCATGATGATATCCACAGGCACGCAGAAGCAGGCTGCCAGACGAAGAATAGCGCCGACATTGCCGGCGATTTCGGGTTGATAAAGGGCGATACGCATGCCGCGCGCCATAGAGCAAGGAGGCAAATTGTCATAGAGCGGCCAAATTGCTGTTGGCAAATGGCGCATCCTACGGTTATCAGGCCTGCAAACCACGCCAGGGGGAAGGCGGGGCCCACTTCGTATGGGCGCTTCAATCCCCCGAAAGCATAGCCGACGAAGGCAATGAGGCGGGGCCAGGGACGTACTTGCAAGGGTTGAGGTGCATGGCGATCGTTGAACATACGGAGAGTGAGACGCTATCCCGGGGGGACGCAGTCCGTCGCCGTGATTTCATCAACATTGCGGCGGTCAGCTTCGCTGGCGTGGGGGCGGTCGCGGTGGTGGTTCCGCTTATCGACCAGATGAACCCCAGCGCCGACGTGCTGGCGCTCGCGTCGACGGAAGTCGATCTGTCGGCGATCCAGCCGGGACAGGCGATCAAGACGACCTTCCGCTCGCAGCCGCTTTTCGTGCGGCACCTGACCGACAAGGAAATCGCCGAAGCCGACAAGGTCGACGTATCCGGTTTGCGTGATCCGCAGACGCTGGAGGAGCGCACGGTCGACGGCAAGAAGCAGTGGCTGGTGACGATGGGCGTCTGCACCCATCTCGGCTGCGTGCCGCTGGGCGCTGGCGAGGGCGAAAATCGCGGTGAATATGGCGGCTATTTCTGCCCCTGCCACGGCTCGTCCTACGACACCGCGGCCCGCATCCGCAAAGGCCCCGCGCCCAAGAACCTGGAAGTTCCGAAGTTCAGCTTCACTTCCGACACCGCCATTCTCGTAGGCTGAGGTAAGAAACCATGAGCTTTCCCTGGGCTGAGCATTATACCCCCAAGCATCCTGTGATGCAGTGGATAGACGAGAAGCTGCCGCTTCCGCGCCTCGTCTATAATTCAATCGGCGCCGGCTATCCCGTGCCGCGCAATCTCAACTATTTCTGGAACTTCGGTGTTCTGGCCGGCCTCGCGCTGGTGATACAGATCGTCACCGGCGTGATCATGGCGATGCACTATGGCGCCAACACGCTGGTCGCCTTCGGCACCGTCGAACAGACGATGCGCGACGTGAACGCGGGCTGGCTGATGCGTTACGCGCATGCCAACGGCGCCAGCTTCTTCTTCATCGTGGTCTATCTCCATATCTTCCGCGGCCTGTTCTACGGTTCCTACAAGGCGCCGCGCGAAATGGTGTGGCTGCTCGGCCTCGTCATCTTCCTCCTCATGATGGCGACCGCCTTCATGGGCTATGTGCTTCCCTGGGGGCAGATGAGCTATTGGGGCGCAAAGGTGATCACCGGCCTGTTCGGCGCGATCCCCGTGGTGGGCGAGCCGATCCAGACCTGGCTGCTCGGCGGTTTTGCTCCGGGTAATGCTTCGCTCAACCGCTTCTTCTCGCTGCACTTCCTGCTGCCCTTCGTGATCGCGGGTGTCGTCATCCTGCACATCTGGGCGCTGCACATTCCGGGCTCTTCGAACCCGACGGGCGTAGACGTGAAGGGGCCGCAGGATACCGTGCCCTTCCATCCTTATTACACCGCGAAGGACGGTTTCGGCGCGGGCGTCTTCCTGATCCTCTTCGCGATCCTGCTGTTCTTCGCGCCGAACTATCTCGGCCACCCGGACAATTATATCGAGGCGAACCCGCTTTCGACGCCGGCGCACATCGTCCCTGAATGGTATTTCTGGCCCTTCTACGCGATCCTGCGCGCCTTCACCGTCGACTTCTTCTTCGTCCCGGCGAAGCTGCTGGGCGTGCTGGCGATGTTCGCGTCGATCCTGCTGCTCTTCTTCCTGCCCTGGCTCGACACCTCGCCGGTGCGCTCGGGCAACTATCGGCCGACCTTCCGCAAATTCTTCTGGATCCTGATCATCGACGTCCTGATCCTGGGCTATTGCGGTGGTGCGCCGGCGGAAGAGCCTTATGTGATGATCTCCCAGGTGGCTGCCGCCTATTATTTCGCGCACTTCCTGATCATCCTGCCGCTGATCGCGCGCTTCGAAAAGCCGCTGCCGCTGCCGGCCTCGATCACGGAATCGGTGCTCAATCGCACCAACATAAAAGGCGAGCAGGACGCGCTGCCCGGAATGGGCGCCGATCCGCAGCCGTCGAACGCCGGTTAAGGGGGGCAAGAAAATCATGGTTCGCATTGGCGCATTTCTTGTCGGCCTTTTCTTCGCTGGCTGGCTGCTCGTCTCCTTCCTGGTGGGTGCGGTGGCGTTCGTCTCCGAACCCCCGGCTAAAACGGTGGAGCATGAGTTCCACCGCGACCCCAAACATGTGTCTTTCTCCTTCGACGGGCCGCTCGGCACCTTCGACAAGGCCCAGCTGCAGCGCGGCTTCCAGGTCTACAAGGAAGTCTGCTCGGCCTGCCACAGCCTGAAGTTCGTCGCTTTTCGCGACCTGCAGGCGATCGGCTATAATGAGGCAGAGGTGAAGGCGATCGCCAAGCAATGGGCGATCAAGACGCCCGACGTCGATCCCAAGACGGGTGAGATGTCGACGCGCGATCCGGTCCCGGCCGACTTCTTCCCCAAGCCGTTCGCGAACAATGTCGCGGCGGCGGCGGCGAACAACAATGCGATCCCGCCGGATCTCTCGCTGATGGCCAAGGCGCGCCACCATGGTTCGGCTTACGTCTATTCGCTGCTGACGGGCTTCCAGAACCAGCCGGCCGAGCTGCTGAAGGAGTTTCCCGACGCCAAGACGCCGCAGGGGCTGCACTACAACCCCTATTTCCCCAACCTGAACCTCGCCATGGCGCCGCCGCTGACGGCCGACGGTCAGGTGACCTATGGCGACGGCACCAAGGCGACGGTCGATCAGATGGCGCAGGACGTCGCCGCCTTCCTGACCTGGACTGCGGAGCCCAAGCTGGAGAACCGCCGCCGTGCGGGCCTGGCGACCATCTTCTTCCTGCTGATCGCCACCGGCCTTGCCTATATGGCGTACCAGAATATCTGGGCGGACAAGAAGCGGGCTATCTGACCCGCGGCCCGGCCGGAAGACCGACAAAAAGGGGGCGTGGTTCATCAACCGCGCCCCTTTTCTTATGGAGGATATGATGAGCGTCGACGGCCTTGCGGCACTGGTCCGCACCATTCCCGACTGGCCCAAGCCCGGTATCCAATTCCGCGACATCACCACGCTGCTGGCGGACTGGCGCGGCTTTGCCGAACTGGTGGAGCGGATGGCCCTGATCGCCCGCCCGCTCGACGCGGAGTTGGTGATCGGCATCGAGGCGCGCGGTTTCATCCTCGGCGCGGTACTGGCGCACGCGCTCGGGCTTGGCTTCGTGCCAGTGCGCAAGGCTGGGAAGCTGCCAGGGCAGACCGTCGGCATCGACTATATGCTGGAATATGGCACCGACCGGCTGGAACTGCACGAAGGTCAGGTGCCCCAAGGCGCGCGCGTCCTGCTGGTCGATGATCTGATCGCGACCGGTGGCACCGCACTCGCGGCCGCGCAGTTGCTGCGCGAGCAGGGCGCCACGGTCCTGATGGCGCTCTTCGCTATAGACCTGCCCGACCTAGGCGGGCGTCGCGCACTGGAACAGGATGGCATCGTATCCCAGACGGTGATCGCTTTTCCTGGGCACTGATCTTGCGCCGTTCAGTTTATCGCAGTCCCGGTAGTTCATGGCTGGCGAGTGCGGCAGGCAGCAGATCGACCGCTGCGGCGAGCCGCTCGTCCAGCAGTCCCAGAAGCTCTGTCCAGCCCAGCAAGTCCGACAGTTCGCCCGGCCCATCGGATATGCCCCGCAAGCCCATCAGCGAGACGCCGAACCGATCGCATGCCCGTGCGATGGCGAAGGTTTCCATGTCGACCATCTCGGCGTCGATCGCGGCATAGGCATCGCCACCCACGATATTGGCGCCCGTCGACAGGCGGGCCGATTGCAGCGAGAGGGGCTGGCAAAGCGGCACATCGACAGGGTGATCGATGAAGGGCGTGACGCCCTTGACGAAGCCAAGGCGGGACGCGTCCATGTCGCGCCACGAAACGCTTGCCACCTGATAGACCTGACCAAGTTCGCACAAGCGCGATCCAGCCGATCCGAGCGAGACGACCAGATCAGGCAGGGCGTTCGCCATTTCCAGCCTGTGCAGCGCGATCGCCATATGGATCGACGCTTCGACAGGGCCGACACCGGTCAGCAGCGGCGAGAAGCGGGCACGAAGATGTGCGCCATATTCGGCCTCAACCGCCATGACGAACAGCACCCGTTTCCCAGCGATGACCTTGAAATCCGGCATATTGTTTGCCCTTCCCGCACGGCGCAGCCCGACCGAAACCCATAATCTTCCCGCCTCGCGAAGGCGACATTAGAAAAGCTCTGCAAGGCCGCAGCCTGATCGCGGTTCAATCTATTCGATGAGCAGGGCACCTACCGAATTCCTAAACGCATCACTTACACAAGCCAGGCACAGATCGCACCTGCAACGTTCTGGCGGCATCCGCCAGTCATGATTGGGAGTGATCTATGACCATGCATGTATCGATAGGTGTCACGGGGCGGTCCGCTGACCTCGCACTTTGGGACAAAACCCTTGCTGAGCACGCGGCGGCCAAGGAGGCGTCCGATCTCTACAATGTGTCAGTTCATGATCCGCTCTACGAAGAGCTGAAGCGCGCGGTCCCTTTTCCAGACCTCTGCTTTGAAATCGAGGCGCTGGACGGCAAGATCACCCGGTACCGCGTCGATCCGGGCAATCTTCAGGCCTGGGACAACCACTGGTCGCCTGTCATCCGGCGAAACGCCGCGGCTGTTCGGGACGCATGGCTTGCATATCGCAAGACCCACGAACGCCTCGGCCTGGATGCAGTCAATGAGGAGAGCGATCGTCTGTGCGATGCTCAGGGTTCGATCGAAGCCGCGTTGATCGAGATGCCCGCTCCGGACCAGTCGGCGCTGCTGTGGAAGCTCGAGCATCTCTTCGGTCCGGCAGCTTGGGACGGAAGCGACTTCTCACCCTCATGGTGCGCGAAATGGATGAAGGTGGTGATGGATGACGCCCGCCGCCTGCTCGGTATCGATGCGAACCCGCTCACGGCATGGTCGGCGGAAGAGAAGATTGCAGCCTGAACTAGCGCCATGTTGGACGTATGAAAAACCCCGCCAGTCCGTGGGACTGACGGGGCTTTCCATGGTGGGCGTGGCAAGGATTGAACTTGCGACCCCTGCGATGTCAACACAGTGCTCTACCACTGAGCTACACGCCCACGGTGGAGGGGCCAATAGCCGCGCTCTCCGTCGCGCGCAAGCGGGAAATTCACCTTTCCGCTATTCTTCTGGACAGCGGCAGGGCAGTCCATATGGTGCGGCGCGAAGGGGACCGCCGACCGATGATGCCAACCACCGCCGCCACGTCCGACCTGCCGGTGTCCCGCCCGCCGCTGTACCGGCAGCTTTATGTGCAGGTGCTGGTCGCCATCGCGCTGGGCGTCACCATCGGGCATTTCTTTCCTGGCACCGGCGTCGCGCTGCAACCGCTGGGCGATGCGTTCATCAAGCTCGTGAAGATGATCATCGCGCCGGTCATCTTCCTCACCATTGTGACCGGCATAGCAGGGATGAAGGAACTGGGCGCGATCGGGCGGGTGGCGGCCAAGGCCTTCGCCTATTTCCTGACCTTTTCCACGCTTGCGCTGATCGTGGGGCTGATCGTCGCCAATCTGCTGCATCCCGGCACGGGCATGAACATCGATCCGGCGACGCTGGATGCCGGCAAGATCGCGCAATATCAGCAGCAGGCGCATGACCGGACGCTCACCGGCTTTCTGCTCGACATCATTCCCGACACGCTGATTTCAGCGGTCGCGGACGGCCACAATATCCTCCAAGTGCTGTTCGTCGCCATCCTCTTCGGCGTCGCCGTGACGATGGTGGGGCCAAGGGCCGATCCGCTCATGGCCGTGCTCGAAGCCGCCAGTCATGCGATCTTCAAGCTGGTTTCGCTGCTCATGAAGGCCGCACCGCTGGGGGCCTTTGGCGCCATGGCCTTCACCATCGGAAAATATGGCATCGGGACGCTGGTGAGCCTCGCGGAACTGGTCGCCACCTTCTATTTTACCTCCTTGCTGTTCGTGCTGCTGGTGCTGGGCGCCGTCGCGCGGCTGGTCGGCTTCAACATCCTCCACCTGATCCGCTATCTGAAGGCCGAGCTGCTGCTGGTTCTGGGCACCTCCTCCTCCGAAGCGGCGCTCCCCAGCCTGATCGAGAAGATGGAGCGGGCGGGGTGCCGCAAGTCGGTCGTGGGTCTGGTGGTGCCCACCGGCTACAGCTTCAACCTGGACGGCACGAACATCTATATGACGCTGGCGGCGCTCTTCATCGCGCAGGCGACCAATGTGCATCTGAGCCTGGAGGAGCAATTGCTGCTCCTGCTGGTGGCCATGCTGTCCAGCAAGGGCGCCGCAGGCGTGACGGGCGCAGGCTTCATCACGCTGGCGGCGACCCTGTCGATCGTGCCGTCGGTGCCCGTCGCGGGCATGACGCTGATCCTGGGGGTCGACCGCTTCATGAGCGAATGTCGCAGCCTTACCAATTTCGTCGGCAATGCGGTTGCGACAGTCGTCGTGTCAGCCTGGGAGAAGGGGCTGGATCGGGAGAGATTCGCCGCGGCGATGGCGGGCCACCCCCTGCCGCCGCCGCCTGATGGCGAGGAGCCGGTCCTGACCTGATCGGCTCAATTGAGGCCGGTCAGGCTCTCGCTGCCGAACATACGTTCCACCTCCAGCACCAGTTCCCGCAGATGGAATGGCTTGGACAGCACCTTCGCCTGGGGAACGGCCTTGCCCGCCCGCAGCGTCACGGCGGCAAAGCCGGTGATGAACATGATGCGCATGTCGGGGGCGATCGCGGCGGCATGCTGGGCAAGTTCGATGCCGTCCATCTCCGGCATCACGATGTCGGTCAGCAGCAGGTCGAATCGATCGGCATCGATATGGGGCAGGGCCTCCGCACCGGTCGCCACGGCCACCACCTCATAGCCGGAGCGCTCCAGCGCGCGCCCCAGATAGGCGCGCATGCTGTCATCATCTTCGGCCAGCAAAATTCTAACCATCGCCCCGCTTGTCTCATCTTTCGGCCCTTGCGGCCGCGCTTGCCCGATCCCATCCTTCGGATGGCGCCCCGTTCCCATATATGCGACAAGGTGTGAATATTATCCAGCCGGGTAACCATTTTTGGCGGGCGGCGGTGAAAGGAGACGAATTGCCTCAAACGCCGATACCCGTGCCGAGGCAGTCGACCCCGGCCTATGATCTTTATGGGCCAGCCCAGCCGATGGGGCCGGTGATCCTGTCGGTCCCGCATGCCGGCCGCCACTATGACGCTGACCTGCTCGCGGCGGCGAGGGTCCGTCCGGAGATGTTGCAGCGACTGGAGGATCGCTGGGCCGACTTGCTGGCTTTGCCGATGGCTGCACGGGGCGCGTCGGTGCTGGTTGCACGGGCGCCGAGGGCGGTGATCGACCTCAATCGGCATGAACGGGAAATCGACCCGGCGATGGTGACCGGCATTCCGCGCGACACGCCGCTTCAGAGCAGCGCCAAGCTGCGCGGCGGCCTTGGCCTCATTCCTCGCAGGATGCCCGGCGCTCAGGAGCTTTGGCAGCGGCCGCTCGAATGGGCGGAGGTGCGGCGCCGGATCGACCAGTTCCATCGTCCCTATCATAGCGCGCTTGCACAGTTGATGCGGGCTGCACGCGATCTTTACGGCCATGCCATCCTGATCGACCTGCACTCCATGCCGCCTCTGCCGCCGCCGGCCGCAGGGCAGAAGCCTGCGAGAATGGTGCTCGGCGACCGATTCGGCCGAACCGCGACGGCGCGGCTCATGACCCTTGCGGTCGACGTCGCGGCGGGTCACGGCATCGTCGCCGCGCAAAACCATCCTTATGCCGGCGATCATATGATAGAGCAGCATGGCAGGCCGAATGAGGGTCTTTACGCGATGCAATTGGAACTCGACCGCCGTCTCTATCTGGACGAAGCACTGGATCAGCCGGGCCCCGGGCTGGAACGGACCCGGGCGCTCGTTGCAGCGGTGGTGGAAGCGCTTTCACAGGAAATGCCGCGAACCGGATATGCCCTGGCGGCAGAATAAGGCTGCGCCGGCCCGTTTCATCATCAAGACTTGAAAGCCATGCATATCAAGACGGGACGCGGAACCCGTCTGTTGCATTTATGTGTCCAGTTTGTTGCTGTCACAAAAACGTCATCGAAGTGACGTGCGTCTGTAAGAAAAGCTTCATAACGGCGTCACCGGGTTGCTTGGCCTAAAGGCTGGCACATTGCAGGGATGTCACGATGCGAAATTCTTCACTGGCTGCAGGTCTGGCGCTGTGCCTTCTGCCTTCGCCCGCCGCAGCGCAGGCGATCAGCGAGGCCGAGGCGCAGGAATTGCGCGCTCAGATCAGCGCGCTGAAGGCGCAGGTCGAGCGGCTGGAAACGCGGCTGAACGGCAGCACTTCGGCCGTGGCGGTGGCGAGCGCCACCACGCCCGTCGCGCCAGCAGCCCCCACGGCGGCTCAGCCCGCCAAGACCGGATCGTCTACGGATGTCAGCTGGAAGGGTGGGCCGGTCTTTTCCAAGGGCGGCGCCAGCTTCCATGTGAAAGGCCGCATCCAATATGACGCCGGGCTCCTGATGACGCCCGAGCCGTTCGGCAGTGCCGCCACTCCCGACCGGGCGAGGGGCTATTCCAACGAGCTGCGCCGTCTGCGGTTGGGCGGCGAGGGCCAGCTGGGCGGCGGCTTCGGCTACAAGCTGGAAGTGGAACTGTCGGACAACAGCGTCGATCTTGTCGATACCTATATCACCTATGAAAAGGGCAAGTGGCTGGTCACGCTCGGCAATCAGAACGCTTTCCAGTCGCTGGACGAGCTGATCAGCGACACCGCCGGTTCGGTGATGGAGCGCGCGGCCTTTACGGATGCCTTCGCCTTCGAGCGGCGGCTTGGCCTGTCGGCGCAATATCGCTCCGGCATGCTGCTGGCGCAGGCGGGGATCTTCTCCGACAGCGCCGATTCGCTGACCAACAGCGCGGACGGGCCGAACGGCGGCGATGAAAATAACAGCTATGGCGTAGATGGCCGCATCGTGCTGGCGCCCAAGTTCGGCAAGACACAGCTGCATTTCGGGCTGTCAGGTCATTGGCGCGACTTCCAGCGCCTGTCGGAAGTGCCGCAGCGCTATCGCCAGCGCGCCTATCTCCACACCGCCAACAGCCGCATTCTTGCGACGCCCGCCATCGCGGCGGACGGTGAGAGCCATTATGGCGTGGAACTGGCGGCGGAGCGCGGCCCTCTCTGGGCGGCGGGCGAGGCGCACTGGCTGCGCGTGTCGCGGCCGGGCCTCGCTGATCCGACCTTCTTCGGCGGCTATGGGGAGGTCGGCTATGTGCTGACCGGGGAAAGCCGCAGCTACAAGAATGGCATATTCGGCATTGTGAAGCCCGATCATCCGGTGGGCAGCGGCGGCTGGGGCGCGCTCCAGGCGACGGTTCGCTACGACTATCTCAGCCTCGACGACAAGGACATCACCGGCGGCACGCAGAGCGGCATCATCGCGGCGTTGGTGTGGACGCCGGTGGAGTTCCTGCGCTTCAACGTCAACTACGCCCATCTTGACTATACGGATGCTGCGATCCTGGCCGGCGGGCGCAACGACTATGGCGTCGATGTCGTCGGCTGGCGCGCGGAACTGGATTTTTGAGGTAATCCACGACACCTCTCGCCGCGAGGGAGAGAGGTGTAGGACTTGGGTGGTTTCACACCATTCCGACACTCGTCACCCCGGCCTTGAGCCGGGGCCCCGCTGTTCTCTGAACACAGCTGCGGCGATGAAGAAGCGGGACCCGGATCAAGTCTGGAGTGACGGTTGGTTAGGTCCGCTTCGGTCGATTTCGGCCATTCCCCTTTCGTCATGCCAAGCTCGACCGGCACCCTACTTCCTTTTCCGCCCTTTGACCCCAAAGAAAAAGGGCGGCGCCATGACGGCACCGCCCTGAATTCTCCAGCACAAGGCCGGTAAAGCCGGCCCTGATTGCGCAGGGCCAGACCCGCGAACTTACTTGAGTTCGACGGTCGCGCCGGCTTCTTCAAGCTGCTTCTTGAGCTTTTCGGCTTCGTCCTTGCCGACGCCTTCCTTGACAGCCTTCGGAGCGCCTTCGACCAGCGCCTTGGCTTCGGTGAGGCCGAGGCCAGTGATGGCGCGGACTTCCTTGATGACGTTGATCTTCTTGCCGCCGTCGCCGGTCAGAACGACGTCGAACTCGTCCTTGACTTCTTCAGCAGCAGCCGCCGGAGCGCCACCGGCCGGGCCGGCAACAGCCACAGCAGCAGCGGCCGAAACGCCCCACTTTTCTTCCAGGGCCTTCGACAGCTCAGCGGCTTCGAGGACGGTCAGGGCCGATAGCTGGTCGACCAGAGCATTGATATCTGCCATGTTGAATATTCCCTTCTGGGCGGGGCACATGCCCCTAAATCAAGAGTTGAAAACGTGTCTCTTTGGAAAAACCGTGGCTTTAGGCCGCGTTCTTTTCCGCATAGGCGTTGAAGACCCGCGCGAGCTGCGCAGCCGGTGCCTGGGTGACGGTCGCGAGCTTGGTCGCCGGGGCCTGAATAAGGCCGACGAGCTTTGCGCGCAGTTCATCCAGCGACGGCATCGAGGCGAGCGCTTTCACGCCCTCCGCGTTCAGCAGCACTTCGCCCATCGCGCCGCCAACGATCTCAAGCTTGTCGTTGGTCTTGGCGAATTCGACGGCAACCTTGGCGGCAGCCACCGGATCGGCCGAGGAGGCGAGGCCAACCGGACCGGTCAGCAGGTCGCTGATGCCGGTATAGCTGGTGCCTTCAAGGGCGATCTTGGCGAGGCGGTTCTTCGTAACCTTGTAGGTGCCGCCGGCATCGCGCATCTTCTGGCGCAGCTGGGTCGACTGGGCGACCGTCAGCCCGAGGTTGCGGGTCACGACGACCACGCCGACTTCGGCCAGATGTGCGTTCAGCGCGGAAACGACCTCAGCTTTCTGATTACGATCCATGCCATTCTCCACTTCATGTTCGCGCGGAAGATCCGAGCGAACGGCAAAAACCCGCGACGAATCGCGGGGCATTGGTCCGAAGGGGAGAGATCGACTGGCCCGCATCCCTGTGGGAACAAGCAGACCCGGACAGGCAAAGGCCCGGCCGGTAAAGAACTTTTCCCCGTCTAGGCTGGACATTAAGAAGGGCAGATTCCCTTCACCAACTGTCTCGGACGGAGGACCCGTTAAGGTCCGCTGCGGCGCGCCCTAGGCGATTTGCGCCAGATTGTCACGCGTAAAATCGCGTCAGCCGGTGCTGCTGAGCCGCCAGTGCAGCGGCCGGCGGCGCAGCACGGAGAGGTGGGCGAGCGTCAGGACGGTGCAAAGCAGCGCCGCCGGGAAGGCGGCGGGCCGAACCGCGGGAAGGAGCAGGATGCAGAGGCTCGCCGTCAAAGCGCCGGTCAGCGCCAGCAGGATGGACCGGCTTTCCCCGTCCGGTCCGCGCAGCCAGAAGACGCACCCGCTTACCCCCAGCGCAAAGCCCATGGCGAGCCGGGCGGGATGTCCGACCTCCGCCAGTGCGCAGCCCATCATCAGCAGCAGGATGACCCCGGCAAGCCCGCGCCGCGGCAGGCGACCGAGCAGGTTCGCGCCGACGGGATAGAGCAGGAGTTCGCCGATACCCACCGCGATGAGGGTCGCCTGCGCGAGCTTGATCTGTTCCGGCCCGGCGATCACCGCCATCACCGCGATCGCCGCCCAGGGCGCCAGCCGCTGAGGCGCCATGCGGATATGACTGGTCCAGCCCCGCAGACCGGCGCGCCCTTCCCACCGCCGATCGGCGAGGCGCAACTGGAAGGCGGCGAGGATGAAGAGCGCCTCGACACCCCATGGCAGCAGCGGCGGCGCGATCATCGGCAATGCCAGGACCAGCCCCAGCAGCAGCCCATGAGCGAGGCTGAGCACCCGCAATTCCCCCTTCATGCCATGCTTCCTTGTGCCTTGTCCGATGATGACGGAGGGAATAACGGCTGCCACGCGCTCAGCTTGCGTCGACGCGCCAGATAAGTGTCGAGGCCGATCTGCAGCGACAGCATCATGAAGATGAACGGCTGATAGGCGATGCCGACGAACAGCGAACCGATCATGTAGATGACATGCCCCTGTTGCAGCGCCAGGGCGAAGGGCGCGATCCAGGCTTCTTCAGGCTTCTGGCTATGTCGGTACAGCCGCCGGATGGCTTCCGTGCGGATGAAGCAGATGAGGTGGATCAGCGCCCAGATCAGGAAACCGAAATAGCCCTGCTCGCCCAGCATCTCGAAATAGGCGCTGTGATAGGCGCGGCCCTTGTCGGTGATGATGCGCCGTTCCATCCGCGATCCGGCGGCGTCCGTCACCCGCTCCTGCATCATATAGGTGAAGCTGTTTTGCAGATAATTGTCGAAGCCGCCGCCGCCCGGATGCTCCTTCACATAGTCCAGCGTCCACTTCCACACGGCGAGGCGGGTGGAGGCGCTCTCATCCCCTTGGTGGTTCTCGATCGTCGACATGCGCTGGGTGAAGCTGGCCGGCAGGAAGGGGATGGCGGCCAGCGCCGCGACTGCCATCAACGGCCCATAGATGAAACGCCGCTTCGACCGGATCAGCATCATGCCGGCCAGGATGGCGATGCAGACTAGGCCAGTGCGCGCCTCCGTCCCGATCGGCATCAGCAGGCAGGCGAAGCAAAGCGCATAGGCAAACGTCTTCACCCGCCAGTCGGGCGGAAAGATGGTGCCATGCTGCGCCAGCCACAGGATGAGCGGGATCAGCGAGATGGCGACGCAGCTGATGATGCTCCCTTCGTAAAGCCCGCTATTGTTGTCGACCATCAGGTTCAGCACGCCATAGCCGCCGCCGGACAGCGCCGTCTTCATGCCTCCATTGATGATGATCGTGCTGGCGCACAGCACCATGAAGAGCGCCAATGCCTCGATTCGCAGCCGGGTTCGCAACGTGATCGGCAGGAAGACCGCAAAGATCATCGCCTTCCACACCCAGCCCCATTTGGTCGCCGCGTTGATCGGGAAATCCGCCGTCGCGGTCGTATAGCCGCACCAGGCGAGCAGGATCAGCAACAGCACCTGCCGTGCGGAAAAGCGGCAATCCTTCTTGTCGTCGACCAGCAGCCACGCGCCCACCGCGGCGACGAAGGCGATGAAGGAGATGGGGATGCTGTTGAGCAGAAAATAGGACAGCCGCTGCGGCGATACGATGTCGATATAAGCGTAGACCGCGATTAGCAGGAAGGGCCGCCGGAAGCCGAGCAGGAAGAAGGCGCCGAGAAAGGCGACGAAGAAAAGATCACGCATCCTCGCCCGCTCCTTCGGGATCGCGGTCCAGTTCAGCCCGCGACAGCAGCCGCCAGGCCGCGAGCAGGATGACGCCATGGCTGATGAGGAGGGAGAGGGCGTCGATCATCCTGTGAGTAGATTATCCGTATCTTTCCACCGTGCTCCTGCGAACGCAGGAGCCCAGTTCAACGGCAGGGCCAGGCTCCTGCCTTCGCAGGAACACGGCGCGCCGCCGACTGAGCAGCATCGCTCTAACCGATCAGAGTTGACGGGCCGTTAAACCTTTTCTGGCAGAGAATCAGGCCATGACACGCATACTTCATGTGCTGGACCACAGCTTGCCGATGCATAGCGGCTATACATTCCGCACCCGCGCGATTCTGCGGGCGCAGATGGCGCGGGGCTGGGAGGTGCGAGGCATCACCGGAAGGCGGCATAGCGCATCCGGAGCGATGCAGGAGGAGGTGGACGGCCTGCAATTTCACCGCACGCCGGGCAAGTCCGCCGGCGGCAATCCACTGTTGCGCGAATGGCGGGACATCGCCGCGCAGGCTGATGGCATCGAATCGCTCATTGCCGAGTGGCGACCCGACATTATCCACGCCCATTCGCCGGTACTCAATGCGATGGCGGCACAGCGGGTGGCGAAGCGCCACGGCATCCCCACGGTCTACGAGATCCGCGCCTTCTGGGAGGATGCGGCCGTCGGTAATGGTACGGGCGTCGAGGGCAATCCGCGCTACTGGCTGACCCGGCAGCTGGAAACCCATGCCGTGCGCGCGGCCGATGCGGTCGCGGTCATCTGCGAGGGGCTGCGCAGTGACCTGATCGCGCGCGGTATCGACGGCGCGAAGATCATCGTGTCACCAAACGGCGTCGACATGGATCAGTTCGGGACGCCGGTGCCGCGCGATCCTGCCTTGACTGCGAAACTGGAGCTGGAGGGGGCAGACGTGGTCGGCTTCATCGGCAGCTTCTACGATTATGAGGGGCTGGACGACCTGATCGCCGCGCTCCCCCGTCTGGTGCGTGCGCGGCCCAAGGCGAAGCTGCTGCTCGTGGGCGGCGGGCCGCGCGAACAGGCGCTGCGCGATCAGGCGATGGCGTCTCCCTTCGCCGATCATATCGTCTTCGTCGGCCGCGTGCCGCACGATCAGGTTGAGAATTATTATGCGCAGGTCGATATCCTCGCCTATCCGCGCAAGGCGATGCGCCTCACCGATCTGGTGACGCCCCTGAAGCCGCTGGAGGCGATGGCGCAAGGCCGCCTGGTCGCTGCATCCAGCGTCGGCGGCCATCGTGAACTGATTGAAGACGGCGTGACCGGCACGCTGTTTGCGCCAGCCGACCCCGCCGGACTTGCAAGCGCGCTCGCCGGCATGTTCGCCGACCGCAGCTTCTGGGATGAGCGGCGTGCCGTCGCGCGCAGCTTTGTCGAGCGGGAGCGCAACTGGTCGTCAAATATTCTACGTTATGAGCCGGTGTATCAGCGGCTGCTGGCGCGCGCCCCGTGTGCGCAAGCCGCCGCCTGACGGGTGTCGCACCAGCGATGGCGGCAGGTCAGCGGAGATGGCGGAAGCGGACGCTTTTGGCCGCGGTGGCAGCCAGCCTGATCCTGCTGGCGACGCCGGTTGGGCTGATTGAAACACTGGTCGCGTCCAGTGGTTTGAGTGAGGCGCTGCCGGCCGCGGCGCCGCCGCTTGGATGGAAGGCGCGGGCGATCCTGTCCGCCTTCGGCGCGGCGATGGCGCTCGGCCTGATCTGGGCCGGGGAGGACAGACAAAGGGTTCAACGGGGCGCACCGTCGCCTCAGCAGAAAGGACGCCCGGGACGGGCGTCGGGAGTGGACATTATGGGTTTTGCATTGTCGAAGCTGGGCTGGCTCTCACGCGGCCGCAGGGGATCGCCATCCGCGCGAGGACCGGCGCTGCGCAGGGCGGACGCGCACCCCGACGCACCCGCACGCACGCCGATCTTCGCCAGCAAGGATTTTGGCGGGCTCGACATCTTCACGCGAACTGCCGCTGCGCGCGATCAGGCGGACACTGCCGCGCTTGCGATTCCGGCGATCGCGGAACCGGCAGAGGAAGAGGGCTTTGCTCCGCTCCCTGCTGCACAGAGGGCCGGGCAGGAGATCCAGGCCGTCGAGGCGGAGCCAGTTGCACCTGTTCGGCCGAGCCCGCAAAATCTTTCGATCGCCGAACTGACAGAGCGGCTGGAGCGGGGCCTGGCCGAGCGCAAGCGGACCGGGCGTACCGCTGCCGTCATCGCGGACATGCCGGTCGAGCGGCCGGTTCCGGTGCGCGACCATGTCGAGCAGGATGTGGATCAGGCGCTGCGCGCGGCTCTGGGCACGTTGCGCTCCATGGCAGGCCGTAGCCGCTGACATGGAGCAACGCGCGCCGTAGCGGGCGCGCGTGCCCTCACTCACCAGTCCTCGATGGTGAGCGCCGACAATTCAATCCACTCCCCTTCAGCCGACGCATGATGATCGTCGATCGTGATATCGGCGACGAAGTGGCTGCCCAGCGCCCATTCCGCGTCCTCGATACCGTCCGCAAATCGCCTGCGCCGTTCGGCGGCATCCACGCCGCTGATCTGTAGCGCAATGACATGGCGCCTGCCCTGAAATAATGCACTGGCCCAGGGGCGGCTCGTCGCCCGCTCCACGATCACGGGATTGCCAGCGCGCGCGGTCAACTGAAGCAGCAGCCGCGGCAGCGGGTCGCGCATCTTGGCGGCGTTCTGCGGAGCCTGAAGGCGGTTCACGCTGGTGATCGGCGAGTCGATGCTTGTCATTGTCCCATGCTCCTGCGATATGTGTTCATGAAATGTTCTATACGTCTTTTGATCCGATCGCCCGGCTCCCGGCCGCGCCGCAAGTCGAATACCAGCCGTGGGTCGCGCACGCTTTCCCGGCCGAAGCGCGTTGCCGCGATGCCACTTTCCCGCAAAAACTTCTCCACCGCCCGCAACAGCATTCCCCCGTTTCTCCTCAAGCGACTCGACTCGCGCCCTGCGAATACCGATATGATTGCCTATGTGTTTCCCTATTTCCTACTTGTCTAGGAAAAATCCTATGAGTATGGATGAAATATGGTGAATGACGGAGAAGACCCGCGCGTGACGCTGGAGCGGCTGATTGCCGAGCGGGGGGAGAGTTATACCGACCTCTCGCGCCTGCTGAAGCGTAACCCCGCCTATATCCAGCAGTTCATCAAGCGTGGCACGCCGCGCAAGCTGGATGAGGAGGACCGGCGCATTCTCGCCCGATATCTCGGTGTGGCGGAGGAGGTGCTGGGCGGCTCGGCGGCACCCGCGCCCTCATTGCGCAAGGGGCGTTCTCTGCCCGCTGTCGTGACTGTGCCGCGCCTTGCGCTCGGGGCTTCGGCCGGCTCGGGCTCTCTGGACGAAGATGAACGCACAGCCGGCGTGATGGCGTTCGACACGAACTGGCTGCGGCACCTTGGCGTCCGTCCTCAGCGCGTCTCGATCATCCGGGTCGATGGCGAATCGATGGCGCCGACGCTGAATGACGGTGACGAGATCATGGTCGATCATGATGACGATGCCGCAAGGCTGCGCGACGGCGTTTATGTGCTGCGGCTGGACGGGGTGCTGATGGTGAAGCGGATCGCGCTCGGCCCGCGGCGGGGGCTGTTCTCAGTGCTCAGCGACAACCCGCATTATCCCGACTGGATCGAGATCGATCCGGCGCTGGTGGTGATCGTCGGCCGGGTGGTCTGGACGGGACGGCGGTTGGTCTAGCACCAACTGCGGCCTAACAGCATTTGCCCCCATTCTTGCCGCCATAGCGAGCCTCCTGCCGATCGCGGAAGAAGGCGGTGCGATCCATCGGCGACCGGTCGGGGTGATGATCCCGCATGTGGCGCAGATAGGCGTCATAGTCGGGCACCCCGACCATCATGCGCGCCATCTGCCGCAGCTGGTGGAGAAACAGGCTCATTCCGCCGGCACCAGTTGCGCAGGGATCTCCCGTGCGGTGGGCGCCGTGACCCTCCGTGCGTTGAGGCAAGTTCGGATGGTGAAGACCATCAGCGCCAGCACGACCAGCAGGAAAATGGAGACCAGCCCCGCATCGACATAATCATTGAAGATGATCTGCTGCATCTCGCCCATCGACTTGGCAGGTGCGAGTATTTCGCCCTTGTCTGCCGCCGTGCTGAAGCGGGCGGCATGAGCGAGGAAGCCGACCTTCGCATCGGCCGAGAAAAGCTTCAGGAACCCCGCCGACAGGGTGCAGATCAGCAGCCATGCGGTCGGCACGATCGTCACCCAGGCGAAGCGGTCGCGCTTCATCCTGAATAGCACCGCGCTCGCCAGCATCAGCGCGATGGCCGCAAGCATCTGGTTGGAAATGCCGAACACCGGCCAAAGCGTGTTCACCCCGCCCAGCGGATCGGTGACGCCCTGATAGAGGAAGAAGCCCCAGGCTGCGACGGTGAGCGCGGTGGCGATGATGCCTGGGGCCATGCTTTTGCCCTCCTTGAAGCTCGGCACAACCAGCGCGATCAGGTCCTGCAGCATGAACCGGCCCGCGCGCGTGCCCGCATCAACGGCGGTCAGGATGAACAGCGCCTCGAACAGGATCGCGAAATGATACCAGAAGGCCTTCATCGCCGGCCCACCCACGACATGGGAGAATATCTCCGCCATCGCGACCGCCAGGGTCGGGGCGCCGCCTGCGCGCGAGATGATGCTATGCTCCCCGACATCCTTCGCGGTCTGGAGGATGAGTTCGGGCGAGATTGGGAAGCCCATCGCCGTGACGGCCGCTGCCGCGCTCGCAGCATCCTTGCCGATCACCGCCGCCGGGCTGTTCATCGTGAAATAGATGCCGGGATCGAGGATGGAGGCGCCGACCAGCGCCATGATCGCCACAAACGCCTCCATCAGCATGGCGCCATAGCCGATGATCGGCGCATGCGCTTCGCTGGCGATCAGCTTGGGTGTGGTGCCGCTGGCGATCAGCGCGTGGAAGCCTGACACCGCGCCGCAAGCTATGGTGATGAAGAGGAAGGGAAAGAGCCCGCCCGACCAGACCGGCCCGTTGCCGTTCACGAACTGGGTCACGGCATGCATCTTGAGCGGCGGCGCCATGATGACGATGCCGATCGCCAGCGCCGCGATCGCGCCGATCTTGAGAAAGGTCGACAGATAGTCGCGCGGCGCCAGCAGCAGCCACACCGGCAGGACCGAAGCCACCGCTCCATAGCCGATCAGCAGCCAGCAAAGCTGCAGCGGCGTGAAGGTGAAGACGGGGCCCCAGACCGGGGACTGTGCGATGCTCTGCCCATAGACGATCGCCGCCAGCAGCCCGACCAGGCCCAGCAGCGACACCTCGCCGATTCGCCCTGGCCTGATCCAGCGGGTATAGATGCCCATCAGCATGGCGAGCGGCACGGTCGCCGCGACGGTAAACATGCCCCACGGACTTTCCGCCAACGCCTTTACAACGATGAGCGCTAGCACCGCCAGGATGATCACCATGATCATGAAGGCGCCAAACAGTGCGATCGTCCCCGCGACCTGGCCCATTTCCAGGCGGATCAACTCGCCTAGCGACTTGCCGTCGCGCCGCATCGATATGAAGAGGACCATGAAGTCCTGCACCGCGCCCGCCAGCACGACGCCCGCGATGATCCAAATGGTGCCGGGCAGATAGCCCATCTGCGCCGCCAGCACCGGCCCGACCAGCGGTCCCGCACCGGCGATCGCCGCAAAATGATGGCCGAACAGGACGGTTCGGTCGGTCGCCACATAGTCCAGCCCGTCGGCCCGCCGGATCGCAGGCGTCGGCCGTGCCGGGTCGAGCCGCATCACATGGCGCGCGATGTAGAGCGCATAATAGCGATAGGCGACCAGGAAGCTGCTGACGGCTGCGACCACGATCCACAGCGCGTTGATCGGTTCGCCGCGCGAGACTGCCACCACGGAAAGCGCGACGGCGCCGACGATCGCGATCAGGATCCATGGAATGTGGCGGGTCACAGGCTCTCTCTGCATGTTCTGATAGGAGGGAGCGTCACAGTAGGGGACGCTTCTGCAAAGACAACCGCCGATCCGCGCTCAGTCGTGTCTTCCCTTGCCGGGAAACGGCCAGTCCGTCACGCCGCTGGCCCATAGCGCCCACCAGATGATCACCGGCTGCAGAGCCAGGCGCGGGCCATGATACCACCAGCTGAGATGGACGCCGCTCAGTGCGATGTCGTTCACCGCATGGTTGAGATTGGCCGGCCACACGCACAGCGCATAGAGCGCCAGTCCCACGCCAGCCGCTTTTCGGAACGTCGCGATCAGAAGCCCTGCGGCGCCCGCAACTTCGGCTAGCCCGGTGAGGGCGACGACCAGTTCCGGCTGCGGCACCCAGGATGGCGTGATCGCCACGAAGCCGGCTGGGCGCGTCAAATGCACAAGTCCGGCAAAACCATAGGCGGCGGAAAGTGCCCACCGGGCAATTCGGCGGGGCCGTGTTTCCGCGCTGCTATCGCCCTCAGCCGCCGCAACGGGCTTCAAAGTTCCAACTCACCCTCATCCTCGCCGTCCCAATAATGGGCGCGCTCGGCATGGACCTTGATCATCACCAGGCCCGGCGTGTCGGGGCCTTGCGCGAACCAGCCCTGCAGGTCGCTGTTCCAATGTGCCTCGAACTCGTCGCGGTCGCGGATCAGATCCGCGCGCCCCTCCACCGCGATGAAGAGCGGTTTCTGTTTCAGCAGCCCGCTGCTGCCTTGAAAAGACAGCCCGACGCGGGGGTCGCGCTCGATATCCTTCACCATCATCGTGTCTTCGGTCGTGAAATAATAGCTGTCGCCGCCATAGGCCACATCGCGATTGTTGCTCATCGGCCGGGCGCCGATCTGCCCATCCTCGGCGTGGGTAGAGAGCATCGCGAAATCGATGTCCTTCATCTTCTCCGCCAGCGTGGCGAGCGTCAACTGAACCATGTCACTGCTCCGTCAAAGTGCCGTCGTTCAACGCATGAACAGCTTTGTAGCTCCAGCGGACTCGCCTCGCAAAGAGAAAGAACATATCATGAACAAATCACCATTGATTCGCAGGAGGACCCTATGCATGCCCGCACCACCAAGCCGCTGTTCCGGCTTTTCTATGGACTGAAGCCGAGCCCTGCGGTCGCCCGCCAGAGTGACCACTTCGCCGAGACCCTGGACCCCGCCGTCCGGCGTGTTGCGCGGGAGCATCAGCATATCACGCTCGGCATCACCTGTGACTATGAGGATTATCCCTATGCGGTGATCAAGGCGCTGCTGCGTGCCGGCACACGCGTGATGGCAGAACCGTTCGACCTTTCGCTTGATCAGCTGAGCATCAATAATCGCTCTGCCGCTCTACGCCCGTCGCGCGCCGTGCCACCGCTGAACGCCTTGCAGAAGGAAATCGCTGCGGCGATGAAGGAGGCTGGAGTAGCTCCGCGCCCCGATTGGAGCTTCAGCCCGCATCAGACGCTCTTCTATCGTGACAGCCGGCCGGAACAACGGCCGGTTGAGGGCTTCCTTTGGCGCGTCGAGCAATTCACGTTGATCTGCAGCCATGTCGGTCATAGCCGACACGACATTCTGGGCACCTGGCCGCTCAAGGGCAGCGCCCAATATCAGCTGTTTTGATGACATGCCTCAAAAGCCGGAGAGACTGACCGCTTCGATCGCCACCCAAGGCTTGGCCCCAGGGTGATGAACTTTGGCTCGCAGCGAAAAACCGGTTCGTATCGCCCTCAACCTAGCGTGACACTCTCCAGCACCGCCGCGCGCAACTCGGGGAGGCCCATGCCCTTCTCGCTCGAGGTGGGAATGATCTCCGGATGCGCGGCTGGACGCTTGCGAATCGCCTCGGCGGTTGCCTGCTGGACTTCGGCAAGATGGCTTGCCTTCACCTTGTCCGCCTTGGTGAGGACGATGCGATAGCTGACCGCGGCGGCATCCAGCATGTCGAGCATGTCGATGTCGACGTCCTTGATGCCGTGCCGACAGTCTATCAACACCAGCGCCCGCTTGAGGTTGGCCCGCCCGCGCAGATAGTCGTTCACCAGGAAGCGCCACTTGCGCACCATGTCCTTGGGCGCCTTGGCATAGCCATAGCCAGGCATGTCGACGAGCCGGAAGCGCAGCGGGTCGCCGACGTCGAAGAAGTTCAGCTCCTGCGTCCGTCCCGGCGTGTTGGACGTGCGTGCCAAGCCGTTCCGGTTCGTGAGCGCGTTCAGCAACGACGATTTGCCGACATTAGACCGGCCCGCGAAGGCGACCTCATTGACCGCCATGTCAGGCAGGAATTTGAGGTCGGGCGCGGACTTGAGGAAGGCGATCGGCCCGGCGAAGGCCCTGCGCGCCTCCTCGATCAGTTCGGCTTGTTGCTGCTCGTCCACATTACATCCGTTCGGTTCGAGCCTGTCGAGAACCATGCGCGCCGTTCTCGACAAGCTCGAACCGAACGGGCGCTGGACGACCCTATTTCGCTACCGCGGTGTTCAACTGCGGGTGGCGGCGGTACAGCCACCACTGCTGCAGCATCGAGAGGCAATTGTTGGTGATCCAGTAGACCAGCAGGCCTGCTGCGAAGGGCGCCATGATGAACATCATCATCCACGGCATGATCGCGAACACCTGCTGTTGCATCGGGTCCATCTGCGCCGGGTTCAGCTTGAACTGGAAGTACATGGAGATGCCCAGCAGCAGCGCCAGCACGCCGATCGCCAGGAAGGAGGGCGGCGTGAAGGGCAGCAGACCAAACAGGTTGAGGATATGCAGCGGATCGGGTGCGGACAAATCCTTGATCCACAGCACGAAGGGCTGGTGCCGCATTTCGATCGTCAGCTGCAGCACCTTGTACAGGGCGAAGAAGATCGGGATCTGGATGAAGATCGGCAGGCAGCCGGCGAGCGGGTTCACCTTCTCGCGCTTGTAAAGCTCCATCATCTCCTGCTGGAGCTTCTGCTTGTCGTCCTTATGCTTTTCCTGCAGCGCCTTCATCTTGGGCTGTACCGCGCGCATCGCCGCCATGCTGGCGAACTGGCGCTGGGCGACCGGGAACATCAGCCCGCGCACCACGAAGGTCAGGCAGATGATCGCCACGCCGAAATTGCCCAGCGTCTCGAACAGCCAGTGCAGCAGCGCGAAGATCGGCTTTTCGAACCAGTAGAACCAGCCCCAGTCGATCGCCCGGTCGAACAGCGGAACGCCTGCATCCTGATAGGCTTCCAGCGTCTTCACTTCCTTGGCGCCGACAAACAGGCGGGCGGTCTGCGTGATCGCCTTGCCGGGCGCGAGCATGGTCGGCTCCAGCGCATAATCGGCCTGATATTGGGTCCCGGCGCCCTTGCGGAACTGGCCGGTAAAAGCAGACTTCTGATCCGGGATCATGGCCGACAGCCAATATTTGTCGGTGAACCCCAGCCAGCCGCCAGTCGACTGGAAGCCCTGGGTTGCCGGACCCTTGGCCAAATCCTTGTAGTTCACGTCGTAATTGGCGGCGCCGTTGAACACGCCCATGGGGCCGACGTGAATGGTCCAGGTGTCGGGATCGGCCGAAGGATGCGCCCGGCTGATATAGCCATAGGGCTTCACGCCCACCGCGCCGGTGCCGCTGTTCGACACCTTCTGTTGCGCGGTGATCATGTAATTTTCATCGACCGACAGGCGGATTTCAAAGGTCTGCCCCGCGCCGTTGTTCCAGCGCAGCGTGACCGGCGTGGTCGGCGTCAGTTCCTTGCCTTCGGCGGTCCAGACCGTGTTGTTGTCCGGCGTCTTCAGGCCTTCGCCCTGCCAGCCGAAACCGGCGAAATAAGCGTCCTTGGTGCCCGACGGGCTGTAGAGGCGGATCGAAGGCGAATCCTTCGCGATCGTCTCGCTATAGGTGGGCAGCACGATATCATCGATGCGCGCGCCCTTCAGGTTGATCGAGCCGGTGAGCTTGGGCGTGCGGATCGCGACGCGCGGGCTTTCCTTCAGCACCAGAGCGCGATCGCGGATAGCGGCGTTCTGGTCGGTCGTGGGATCGGCGCCGGGCTGCGCGACCGTCTTGGTCTTGCCGCCCTCGATCTTCGTCACGGGCGGGTTCGCGGCCGGGAAGAAATGTTTGGAGACATAGGGCCAGCCAAACAGGATCGCGGCGGTCAGGATCACCGCCAGAATGATATTCTTCTTGTCGTCCACGCGTATCGGCTCCGCCGTATCTGGAAATTCTGCTCTTCAGGGGACCGGGTCGTAGCCCGAACCGCCCCAAGGGTGGCATCGCATTAGCCGCTTCGTCGCCAGCCAGCTACCCTTGAGAGCGCCATATTTGCTGATCGCTTGAATCGCATATTGGGAGCAGGAGGGGGCATAGCGGCAGGAGGGCGGGAGAACGCGCGACGGGCCGAGTTGCCAGAAGCGCGCGATCAGGATGAGGAGGCGCCCAATCACGGCTTGTCCGACCCGTGTTCCTGCGAAGGGAGGAACCCGGTTCCGCCGTCGCTGGACATCTCACCATTCGCACCGGGCTCTCCCGAGCCAACGGTGTCCGCCGAGTGCCTTCTCGGGAGCAGGTTGCTCCTGGGGTTGGGCCGCGCGGATCTTCCCCGGGAAGGCGAACGCGCCTCACCCACCGGCCGGCTCATCACCTTGCGCAGCGCCTTCTCCAGCTCGGTGCGGAGCAGGCCGAAGTCGCGCTCGATGCCCTCTGCGCGGCCGATCAGCACATGGTCCGCACCAGCCACGCCATGGACCGGCAGCAACTCGCGCGCCAGAACGCGAAAGCGGCGCTTCATCCGGTTGCGGATGACAGCGCCGCCAATCTTTTTCGTGACCGTGATGCCGACACGCATCGCCGGATCGCCGTCACCACGCTCGCGCACCAGCAGGACGAAGCCCGGCATCGGCGCGCGCCGCCCACGATTCGCCGCCAGAAAATCGGCGCGCCGGGCCATGACCGCAGGCGCGCTGTTCAGCGGCGCGTCGTTCAGGCGCTGAGGCTCTTGCGGCCGCGGGCACGACGAGCACGCAGCACGTTGCGGCCGCCGGGGGTCGCCATGCGAGCGCGGAAACCGTGACGGCGCTTCCGAACCAGATTGCTCGGCTGATAGGTGCGCTTCATCGTTCATTCCTTAAATATACTAAGAATCGGACGTGACAAAAAAGGGCCGCCGGGCAGGCGGCCGCATGTCAGGGGGCGTCCGATAGGCAAAAGGGCTGGGCGAGTCAATGGCAGAAGCGGCTTTGACGACAGGCTGAACCGGCAAGGTAACGGGCATCGCCGAAATCGTCACCCTGGAGTTGATCCAAGGTGCGGCTGGTAGAGGGCGTCGCCTGGACAAGGAGGCGGGAGCGCGGGTCGAGCCCGGCGCGACGCGTGGGGAGAAGCTTGGCTTTTTGCCCCTACTTCTCCCGCGCCGCCGTCACTGCCGTCTTCAGCGCATCATAGCCGACAGCGCCGTTCAGCACCTGATTCCCGATCACGAACGTCGGGGTGCCGGTCGCCTGCAGCTTCTGCGCAAGGGCGATATTCGACTGAATCTCGCTATCATATTTCTTGTTGGCGATGGCCGCTTCCGCCGCCCTGGCATCGATCCCGACCTTGGCTGCCGCAGCCAGGATCGTATCATGCGTCACGCGCCCAGCGGCGTAGAGCGCGCGATGAAACGGCATATATTGGTTCTTCTCCGCCGCCAGCAGCGACACCTTGGCGGCGTCGATGCTGTCGTCGGACAGGATGGGCAGCTCGCGATAGACGATCTTCAGCCGCTTGTCCTCTCCCACCAGTCTGGCGAGGTCTGGAAGCGAGGCCCTGCAATAGCCGCAGGCATAGTCGAAGAATTCGACCACCGTCACATCGCCGTTCGCAGCGCCTTCCCATGCGCCGGCATAGGGTGTCTCGATCGCCGGCCGGCTGGAATCGATAGAGGTCGCAACGCGATTGGCCTGCAACTTCTCGACCGCCTGCGGGATGATCTCCGGATGGGCAAGGATATAGTCGTGTACGATCTTTTCGATCGCGGCCTTGTCGCTGACATCCACGCGGCCTGTGCTCTGGGTGCCCAGAGCGGCGCCAGCCGCGGTCGCGGCGATGAAGGCGAGAACGCCGATGGTCATCTGTACGGTCCTGTTGGAAAGCGCCGCGCGAAAGCCGGGCCGGGTTTCGGTCATCTCTTCTTCCGCTTCTGCTCGACGGCTGCACGTGAAACCATGGCGATATCCTGTGCGCGCAGATAGTCAACCGTGCCGGCTTTCAGCCCCTGCATGGCAGCGTCAGCGCTGCGCAGCGCCATCTCGTCCTGTCCCATGAGCGCATAACGTTCCGCCGTCGCCAGTGCCGCGCGGGGTGTGTCGCCGCGATGTTCATAGACGACGCCCAACTGATACCAGGCGAAGGGATTTTCGCGGTCGCGGGCGATCGCGTTTCGCAGCACCTGTTCCGCCTCGGCGAAATTGCCCTCATCCTCCGTCGCGATCAGGGCATGGCCGAGCAGCGTCGCGATCAGCGGCTGGTTGGTGGCACGCACCGCCTCGCGCAGCGGGGGAATGGCCTCGGCAGGCTTGCCGCTCTCCAGCAGAACCTGGCCCTTCAGCTCCAGAAAATAAGGGTCGTGCGGCGCCGACGCGAGCAGCGCGTCCACCTCATCCAGCGCCTTCTGCGGATAGGCGCTTTTGTGCCAGGCATAGGCGCGGGCATAATGGGCAGGGGCCGACTGGTCGCTTTCCGGATATTTGTTCAGCGTCTGGTTCGGTTCGGACACAAAGCCGTACAGTTTTGCCTTGATCCGCTCGAACCGGGCCTCCAGTTTCGGATCGACCGGTTTGTTCCAAGCCGGATCGACCGTATAGACTTCCCGCAAAACCTGGATGCGCTCGCCCGAAAGCGGGTGAGTGCGGCCATAGCTGTCATCCTGCGGTATGGCGAGGCGATATTCCTGATTTTGCAGCTTCTTGAAGAAGTCGAGGCTGCCCTTGCCCGATAATCCCGCCTTGCTGAGGTAGCGCGCACCGGCAAGGTCGGCTGAGCTTTCCTGCGCGCGGGAAAAGGCGAGGAACTTGCCCATCGCCGCCTGCTGGCCCATGCCCAAAATGCCCATGCCGGCCTCGGCGCCGCCTGCGGCTATGGCGGCGGCGCCCAGCACCAGGCTGAGCAGGGTGATGCCTGTAGCCGCCTTCATTCCCTCTGCGGAGCGGATGATGTGGCCGCCCTCGATATGGCCGAGCTCATGCGCGACCACGCCCTGTAGCTGGTTCACATTGTCGGCGGCGGCGATCAGGCCGCTATGCACCCACACATATTGCCCGCCAGCGACAAATGCGTTGATCTCCGGGTCGTTGAGGACCAGCACCTGGACATTGCGTGGCTCCATGCCGGCCGCTTGCACCAGCGGTCCCGACATTTCGGCCATGAAGGCCTCCGTCTCGGCGTCGCGCAGGATCTGCTGCGCCGCCACCGGACGTGCGAGCATCGCCAGCGACGCTGCGGCGATCGCGGCCATGCGAAGCCAGCGACCTTTCATGCCGCAGCCATCCGGGAGAGGTGAGAGAAGCGCATCGTGCAGACCGGGTGCGGCCAAGCGCATGAACTCGGGCTGAAGCGGGAACGCCGCCCGCCTGACCAGCGCACTGGAAAGGGGGCGGCGCTCCTCATGGCGTCAGCCGAAGTTACTGACCGAAGGTGCGCTGCCACCAACCGCGTCGCGGGGCGCCGCCTTCTTCTTCGGCCATGTCGGTTTCGGTGGCACCGTTTACGGTCGCCACTTCCGCTTCCGGCGAGGCGGTTTCGGCCGCTGCTTCGGGAGCAGGCGCAGCTTCCGCCGGAGCGGCATCAGCGGGAACGGCCTCTACTGCCGATTCAGCAGCTTCCACGGCTTTCTTCCGGCGGGTGCGTTTCGGCTTGGCCGGGACTTCATCGACAGCAGGCGCTGCTTCGGCGGCTTCCTCGACAGCGGGCTCCGCCTTCTTGCGGCGGGCGCGCTTGGGCTTGGCCGGGGCTTCCTCAGCCGGTGCTTCGGCAGCAGGCGCTTCCGCCGGAACCTTTACTTCCGTCTCGACGGCCTCGGCAGCAGGTGCGGCGGCTTCCTTCACCTTGCGCGCCCGGGGACGGCGGCGCGTCTTGGGCGCCTCCTCCTCGGACGACACTTCGGGCGTTGTCTCGGCAGCAGGTTCCGGAGCAGCAGTTTCCGCGTCAACGGCCTCCACCGCTTCATCGCTGGCGGCCGAGCCCTCAGTCAGGGCTTCCTCAGCCACGCCTTCGCCCGCCTCGCGGCGGCGGCGTCCGCCACGACGACCGCGCCGGCCGCGACGGCGGCCTTCGCCTTCGCCCTCGGCGACCGCCTCGACCGGAGCAGCCTCAGCCTCGGCATCGTCCTCGATTTCAGCCTCTTCGTCGCCGCCTTCGGCTTCGTCGCCAGCCTCGGCCTCATGCGCAGCCTCGGCATGCTGCTCGTCGCGCTGACCACCGCGGCGGCGGCGGCGGCGGCGGCGACGGCGGCCTTCGCGCTCTTCGCCACGATCGGCACGCTCTTCACGCGCGGCTTCGACTTCCTCGACCTCTTCCTCGTCCAGTTCCTCGACGATATCGAGATCGTCATCGTCCTCGACGAGCGGCGCATATTCGACGATCCGCTCCGGACGCGGACCGCTGGCTTCGACCGACATGCGCGCGCCTTCAACCTCGCCATCCGGCAGGATCGCGATGGTGACGCCATAGCGCTGCTCGATCTCGTCCAGCTCGCGGCGCTTGTTGTTGAGGACGTAGAAGGCGGCTTCCTGGCTCGCGCGCAGCGTGACCAGGTTGCCGCGACCGCGCGCGGCTTCCTCTTCCAGCATGCGCAGCGCGGAAAGGCCCGCCGACGAAGCTGTGCGGACAAGGCCCGTGCCTTCGCAATGCGGGCACTGGCGGGTCGAGGCTTCCAATACGCCGGTGCGCAGACGCTGGCGGCTCATTTCCATGAGGCCGAAGCCCGAAATGCGGCCGACCTGGATGCGGGCGCGATCGTCCTTCAGCGCCTCCTTCATCGCCTTTTCGACCTTACGGATGTTGGAGTTCATCTCCATGTCGATGAAGTCGATGACGACCAGGCCCGCCATGTCGCGCAGGCGCAGCTGGCGGGCGATTTCGCGCGCGGCCTCGAGATTGGTGGCGACGGCGGTCTGCTCGATGCCATGTTCGCGGGTGGAGCGGCCGGAGTTGATGTCGATCGACACCAGCGCCTCCGTCGGGTTGATCACCAGATAACCGCCGGACTTCAGCTGCACGACGGGATTGTACATCGCCGCCAACTGATCCTCGACGCCCGCGCGCTGGAACAGCGACACCGCGTCGGCATATTGCTGCACCCGCCGCGCATGGCTGGGCATCAACAGCTTCATGAAGTCCTTGGCGGCCTTGTAGCCATATTCGCCCTCGACGATGACCTCTTCGATATCCTTGTTATAGATATCGCGGATCGCCCGCTTGATGAGGTCGCTGTCATTGTGGATCAGCGCGGGAGCGGCGGACTTCAGCGTGTTTTCGCGAATTTCGTCCCACAGGCGGGCGAGATAGTCGAAGTCGCGCTTAATCTCCGGCTTGGTGCGTTGAAGACCGGCGGTGCGGACGATGCAGCCCATTGTGGAGGGCAGGTTCATCTCCGCGATGATCGACTTCAGCCGCTTGCGATCGGCCGCGTTGCTGATCTTGCGCGAAATCCCGCCGCCATGGCTGGTGTTGGGCATCAGCACGCAATAGCGGCCGGCGAGCGAGAGATAGGTGGTCAGCGCCGCGCCCTTGTTGCCGCGCTCTTCCTTGACGACCTGCACCAGCAGCACCTGGCGGCGCTTGATGACGTCCTGGATCTTGTAGCGACGACGCAGCGCCATGCGCTTGCGGCGCAGCTCGTCGGCGGCTTCGTCGCCCTTACCGCGACGGCCCCGGCCCCGGCCGTTGCCATTACCATTCTCGGCTGCTTCAGCGCCGTTGCCTTCGCCCTCATGCTCCTCATCGTCATGATGGTGCGTGGCCTCTACGACCTCCAGCCCGTCGTCGGATGCGCCATGCTCCTCGTCATCCTCGAAATCGGCGCGAAGGGCAGCCTCTTCCTCGGCGTGCTCGCGTTCTTCGCGCAGCAGCGCTTCGCGGTCCTCGCGGGGGATCTGATAATAGTCGGGATGGATTTCGCTGAAGGCGAGAAAGCCGTGGCGGTTGCCGCCGTAATCGACGAAAGCCGCCTGCAGCGACGGTTCTACGCGGGTAACCTTGGCGAGGTAGATATTACCCTTGAGCTGCTTGTGCTCGGCCGATTCGAAGTCGAACTCCTCGATCCGGTTACCTTTGACGACCGCGACCCGGGTTTCTTCCCGGTGGCGCGCATCGATCAGCATACGCATTGTCATTTAATAGTCTCCGGCGTGGGCGGCCAGCGGCGCTGGGCCGCGCTGCCACGCGATAGTAGGGGGGCGGCGCGAGTTGCTGCATCGCCCGGTTTTCAAGGAAAATGCTTGTGTCTGCTGCGTCGGCAGGGCCGGACATGGAGCCGGACACGACCAGCCACGCCGCATCGCCCGGTACCGGGCCCAGCGTGGGTTGGAAATCATGCCTCATGCAGCGTCAACCTGTTCGTGCATCTGGCTGGGCGAGATGCCGGCCGATGCCATCGTGAAAGCTCCTGAGATGAGCCAGGCCCAATATGGGCAAGGCTTTCAGGAATGTGAATGGGTAGCAGCCAAAAAGCGGAGGGGCAACGGCTCCGAGAAATATTGTTTCCCGTCAGGCAGGCGCCCTGAAATAGGGCTGGACGGGCGTAGCAGGCGCGTTGCAAAAGCGGCCATGCTCCAGTGTCTTGCGCTTGCAGGCATAGTCCTGCCCGGCGTTCCCGCACAACCCGACACTCCCGCGCTGATCAAAGCTGATCGGGCGGTGACGCATTTCGACCTGGCAGTTTATATGGCGCCCCGTCCGAGAAAGCGCCTGCACAGCATCACCGTGCCTATTCCGCCCGTCGCGCGTGGGGTTACCCTGCCGCGCGTCGAGGGCCCGCGCGACACATCGCGTCCGCTGGTGGTGATCGACGCCGGTCATGGCGGCCATGATCCGGGCGCCGTCAATGAAAAGGCGGGCGAGCGGGAAAAGGATGTGACCCTCGCCATCGCGGAGCAGGTCCGCGACCAGCTGCTCAAGTCCGGCCGCATCCGCGTGGCGCTCACGCGCGACGATGACCGCTTCCTCGTGCTGCAGGAACGTTACGGTATAGCGCGGCAACTCAATGCCGACCTGTTCATCTCGATCCACGCGGATTCGGCTGACAACGACCAGGCGCGGGGCGCGACCGTCTATACCCTGTCCGAAACCGCCTCCGACAGGGAGGCCGCTCGCCTGGCTGCGCGGGAAAACAAGGCGGACGTGTTGAATGGGGTCAATCTCGGCGGGCAATCAAGCGATGTGTCCTCGATCCTCATCGACCTGACGCAGCGGGAGTCGATGAATGTTTCCGTCAGCTTCGCGCGCCTGCTGCAGCGGGAAGCCGCGCCTTTTGTGCCTTTCCGCGCCGCCTATCACCGGTTCGCCTCACTCATGGTGCTGAAGGCGCCCGACACGCCATCGGTGCTGTTCGAGACAGGCTATATCTCCAACCCTGATGATGCCGCGTTCCTGGCATCGAAGGAAGGGCAGGCGAACATCGCCCGCGGCCTCGCGCGCGCCATTGAGGTGCATTTCGCGCGCCGTCTGGCCCTGCGCGGCGCTGGCGGGGGTGGCTGAATCGGCCTGTCGATCCGCACTGGCGCTGAAGCTCTTTTGTCCTTAGAGCCTGCGACATCATGGAAGAGGCTCGCCCCGAAAACGCCGCACCGTCCCTCGCCCACCGCCTGCGCCGTGGGAGCAGCAGCTTTCGGGAGCGCCTCGCGCCCCACTGGGACCGCCGCTGGTTCCGCTGGCTCGCCATCGGGATGGGTGGTTTCCTTGTCGCGATCTTCCTCTTCTGGCTGATCTTCGCGCGCGGGCTACCCGATGCGGCGACGCTGCTGGAATATGAGCCGCCGCTGCCCACCATCGTGCGCGACATCAACGGCCAGCCGGTGCACAGCTATGCGCGCGAACGCCGCGTCCAGCTGCAATATAGCGATTATCCGCCATTGCTGATCCGGGCCTATCTGGCGGCCGAGGACAAGACCTTCTTCGAGCATCATGGCGTAGATATCCCAGGCTTCGTTGGTGCGGTGTTCGACTATGCGACCAAGATCGGCTCGGGCCAGCGCGCGCGCGGCGGCTCCACCATCACGCAGCAGGTCGCCAAGAACCTGCTGATCGGTGACGAATATTCCCCCACGCGTAAGGTCAAGGAGATGATCCTGGCCTATCGCATGGAGAGCGTGCTGACGAAGCAGCAGATTCTGGAACTCTACCTCAACCAGATCTTCCTCGGTCGCAATGCGTATGGCGTGCAGGCCGCGGCCCGCGCTTATTTCGACAAGGACGTGGCGGACCTGAAGCTGCATGAGATGGCCTACATGGCGATCCTGCCCAAGGGGCCGGCCAATTACCGCCCCGAAAGCCCGACCGGCCATGAACGCGCGCTGGAACGCCGCAACTGGGCGCTCGGCGAGATGTACAAAAACGGTTGGATCACGCAGGCGCAGCGGGACGAGGCGATCGCCCAGCCGCTCGGCACCGTGGCCGCGCATGGCTCTGGCTTCGACGCGCGCGCCGGCGGCTATTATATGGAGGAGGTGCGTCGTCGCCTGATCCAGCTGTTCGGGGAAAAGGCGTCTGATGGGGCCAACAGCGTCTATGCAGGCGGCCTTTGGGTGCGCAGCCCCTATGACCCGAAGATGCAGGAGGGTACGGCCACGGCGCTCCGCAACGGCCTGCTGCGTTTCGACGCGGGCAAGGGCTGGTCTGGTCCCGTCGGCAAGATCGACATGGACCGCGGCTGGGAACGCGAACTGGCGGCGAGCTACATCAGCGTCGATTATGCCGGGTGGCGCGTCGCGGCAGTGATCAGCCGCAGTTCCTCCTCGGCGCAGATCGGCTTCTCCGACGGCACCACCGGCACGCTCCCGGCCGACGCTGCTCAGCTTCCCTATCGCAAGGCTGGCGGACCCGCCTTCGCCTCGATGAAGCCGGGCGATCTGATCGTCGTCGCGCGCAACGGCTCCAGCTGGGCGCTGCGCAACGTTCCCGAAGTGTCCGGCGGCATGGTGGTCGAACAGACGCATAGCGGCCGCATCCTCGCCATGCAGGGCGGGTTCGACAGTCGCTTGTCTTCCTATAACCGCGCGACGCAGGCGATGCGCCAGCCGGGTTCGACGATCAAGCCCTTCGTCTATGCCGCTGCGCTCGACAATGGCATGACCCCCGCCTCGATCATCGTCGATGGCCCGTTGTGCGTCTATCAGGGCGCGGGGCTCGGGCAAAAATGCTTCCGTAACTTCACCGGCGGCAGCGCCGGGCCGCAGACCATGCGTTGGGGCGTAGAGCAATCGCGCAACCTGATGACGGTGCGCGCCGCGTCGCAGACCGGCATGGAACGTGTCGTCCGCACGATCAAGGCGATGGGCATCGGCGATTACCAGCCCTATCTCTCCTTCGCGCTGGGGGCCGGCGAAACCACAGTCGAGCGCATGGTGAACGCCTATGCCATGCTGGCCAATCAGGGGCGCCAGCTTAGCCCCAAGGTCATGGACTATGTGCAGGACCGCCGCGGCAAGGTGATCTGGCCGCACCGCTGGCGCGCCTGTGACGGCTGCAACATGGCGAACTGGGACGGCAAGCCCATGCCGCGCTTCGGCTTCGAGGGACGGCAGGTGATGAACCCGATGACCGCCTATCAGGTCGTCCACATCGCAGAAGGCGTGATCCAGCGCGGCACCGCGACCGTGCTCGCCGACCTCAAGCGCCCGCTGTTCGGCAAGACTGGCACCACCAACGGCCCGACCAATGTCTGGTTCGTCGGCGGTTCGCCCGACCTCGTCGCAGGCGTCTATGTCGGCTATGACCAGCCGCGCAGCCTGGGCGGCTGGGCGCAGGGCGGCCGCGTCGCCGCGCCGATCTGGAAGGCGGCCATGGCGCCGGTGCTGGAAACCATGCCCAAGACGCCCTTCGTCGCCCCGGCCGGTATCCGCATGGTTACGATCGACCGCCGCTCGGGCAAGCGCGTCTATGGCGTATGGCCGACCGACGAGCCCAAGCCCGCCGTGATATGGGAAGCCTTCAAGCCGGAAAGCGAGCCGCGCCGCTCGATCCGCAAGGAAGAAGTCGCCGCGCAGGAAAAGGCCGCCGCCCGGGCCGACGCGGTCATCCAGCGGCGCCAGCGCAGCGACAGCGACTTCCTGCAGGACCAGGGCGGGATATACTGAAGGGGCGGAGTTCGCGCGCGCGCTTCGGCAGGCCAGGGTGAACGGATGTGGCGAGGAGGACGGGAGGATTGAACCTTTCCAAATTCGCCGCCCTCGGATAGGGGCAGCGTTTAGCGCGTTTCACGCAGCGCCCCGAATTTTCTGGAGAGTTCCCATGCGCGCCGAAGCGCAGCAATATATCGACCGTATCGATGCCGCGCTGGACCTGCTGCGCCGCTTCCTCGACTGGGATCGCGCCCTTCGCCGGCTTGATGAGCTGAATGCCCGCGTCGAGGATCCGACGCTCTGGGAAAATCAGAAACAAGCCCAGGAAGTGATGCGCGAGCGCACCCGGCTGGACGCCGCGATTGGCGCCACCCGCGCGATCGACACGGAAAAGACCGATACGGCCGAACTCATCGAAATGGCCGAGGCCGAGGGCGATGAGGACATGGTCACCGAAGCCATCGCCTCCCTGAAGGCGCTTGCGGATCGCGCTGATGAGGACAAGATCAAGGCGTTGCTCGCTGGCGAGGCCGACGCCAGCGACACCTATCTGGAAATCCACGCAGGCGCGGGCGGCACCGAAAGCCAGGACTGGGCGGAGATGCTGAGCCGCATGTATCGCCGCTGGGCCGAACGGCGCGGCTACAAGGTGGAACTGGTCGATTATCAGGCAGGCGATCAGGCGGGCATCAAGTCGGCGACCTTCCTGTTCAAGGGCGAAAATGCCTATGGCTACGCCAAGACCGAGAGCGGCGTGCATCGCCTGGTCCGCATCAGCCCGTATGACAGTTCGGCGCGCCGCCACACCAGCTTTTCGTCCGTCTGGGTCTATCCGGTGATCGACGACAATATCGAGATCGAGGTCAATGAAAGCGATCTCAAGATCGACACCTATCGTGCCTCGGGCGCGGGCGGGCAGCACGTCAACACGACCGACTCTGCCGTCCGCATCACCCACGTTCCCTCGGGCATCATCGTCGCCAGCCAGAATGACCGATCGCAGCACAAGAACCGCGCGACGGCGATGAACATGCTGAAGGCGCGCCTCTATGAAGCGGAACTGCGGCGCCGCGAGGAGGCGGCGTCCGGCGAATATCAGGCCAAGACCGAAATCGGCTGGGGCCACCAGATCCGGTCTTACGTCCTTCAACCCTATCAGCTGGTGAAGGACCTGCGCACCGGCGTCACCTCCACCTCGCCCGACGATGTGCTGGACGGCGCGCTCGATCCGTTCATGGCGGCCGCGCTCAGCCAGAAGGTGACGGGCGAAAAGGTCGATGTGGAGGATGTCGACTGATGCAGCTTCGGGGGCTGGCGGGCTGCTTGCTCCTGCTGGCGGGCTGCGGCCCCTTCGCGTCGGACAAGGACCATGACCGCCCAGCGGCGGCCCGCGCCTTCCCGCGCGCCGACCGTCCCGTTGCCCCGATCGTCTCCACCCGCTGGTCGAGCGAGGAGGCGCGCGACCGCCTTAACGAGGCGGAAGATATCATGGATCGCGCCGGCATCCGGCCAGGCATGACCGTGGCCGACATCGGGGCGGGCGAAGGCTATTATACCGTCCGGCTGGCAAACCGCGTCGGTCCCAAGGGCCGTGTCCTTGCCGAAGACATCATGCCCGAGGTGATAGAGGCGCTGTCCCGCCGCATCACGCGAGAGGATTGGGGCAATGTCAGCGTCAAGCTGGGCGCGCCCGAGGATCCGAGGCTGCCGGAAAACAGCTTCGACCGCATCTTCATGGTCCATATGTATCATGAGATCGCCGAGCCCTACGCCTTCCTCTGGAACCTCAGCCCCGCGCTCAAGCCCGACGGCGAACTGATCGTGGTCGATGCGAACCGGCCCACGGTCCAGCATGGCACGCCGCCGCGCCTGCTCGCCTGCGAATTCGCGGCCATGGGCTTTCGCCTTGTTGAACTGGTGCCAAAGCCGACCGCCGGCGGCTATATCGCGCGCTTCCGCCGCAGCACCGCGCGGCCCGATCCGCGCTCTGTCATTCCTTGCGCGATGCGGTCCTGATTTTCCGGCCTGATCAGCTCTTGCGCCGCCACCGCCGGAACAGCGAGGCGCCGACCAGCCCGCCTCCCACCACCGCCGCGATCGCGCCGCCAGCCGATGCGAGCGCCCATGCGCCGGCCGCGAGCAGCCCGGTCAGGAAATCGACGATGATCAAGGTCAGGTGGATCATGGGGACGGAAATCGGGCGCTACTGCCCAAGTTCCTTTGCTTCCTGATATTTAAGCTCGAGAAAGCGGTTCTGGACCGCCAGCTTGTCGAGGTCGCCGCTCGCCAGCGTCTCGCTCATCCGCGACAATTCCGAATCGATTACCCCAAGTCCCTCGACCAGCTGCTTTTCCGGCACGCGCCCGTTGCGCTCCTCGCGCCGCAGCGGCTCGGGGATGGACTGATATCCGGTCACCAGTTCCGGCAGATGATCGGACAGCAGCTTGCGGATTTCCTGCGCCGCCGGCTCCTGCTCACCCAAGCGCTCCAACTGGGGGGCAAGCGCCTCCAGCTTCACGCCGATGCTGTCGACTAGCGTGACGGCCGGCGCGGGCAGGGCCTTGCGCTGATTTTCGAGCCAGATTTCGGTCTGCAGCGGCAGGGCTTTCAATTCGCTGTCCGCCAGCGCTTCGGGCCTCACGCGTCTTTCCGCAGGCAGCACCGCGATCAGCAGCAGCGCTGCCAGCGCCACGCCCAGCGCGATCATGACACCGCTCGTGCCAAGGGGCGTCACGAACCCGGCGACCGCGCTGCCGATCAGCACGGCCAGCACCGCCCAGAACGCATATTTGGCCTTTCGCATCATCGCTGCGTTGCGTCTTTGCCGCGCGCGAGCGGATAGGCTCTGCCGCCGCTCGCTGTGGCGGCGCAGTACCGCTTCGGCATCAGCCAGCACGCGGTCGGGGCGTGTCATGCCCATATCGCCCAAACCTGCTCAAGGACCGCGGTCATCCTCACCCCTCGACCGCGCTCAGCAGCGGGTTTTCCGCCCGCGCCTCGCTCGCCGCCTGCGCTTGCCCCTCGGCCCGCGCGATATAGCCCTTCGACTTTTCGACCTCGTTCGACAGCGTGTTCACCGTCGTCTTCATATTCTCCAGCGCCTTCAGCTTGAACGTGTCGATATTGTCCATCGTATCGTAGATATTCTGGAAGGCGCGCTGCAGCGTCTCGATCGGGATGGTGCTGGACGCCGCCTGCTCATGGATCTGCGCGGTCTGGTTCTTCAGCATCTCGCCGGTCGAATCGATCATGTTCGCGGTTGTCGTGTTAAGAGCCGTGATCTGTTCCAGCACCAGCCGTTGCCCGGCGAGCGCCTGCGCCACGGTGACGGCGGTGCGCAGCGCCGCGACCGTGGTGGTGCTGGCGCGGTCGACGCCCTTCACCAGTTCGACATTATTTTTCTTGACCAGATCGAGCGCAAGATAGCCCTGCACCGTCACCGCCATTTGCGTTAGCAGGTCCTGGGTGCGCTGGCGGATGTAGAAGAGGGCGCTTTCCCGGATCGCCTTCGCCTTGGCAGGGTCGGTCGAATCCAGTTCCAACGCCTTCGCCTCCAGCCGGGAGTCCAGCGTCTTCGAGATGTGGATCATCTGTTCAAGGCGCCCCATCGTCGCCCACATATTCTGCCGCTCGACATCGATCGCGGCATTGTCCTTGATGAGGACGTCCTTGCCGCTGGCGAGGCTGCCGAGGATCGAATTGATATGGCCCTGCGCGCTCTTATAGCCGTCGAAATAGTCGCGCATCCGGTTGCCGAAGGGGATGATGCCGAACAGCTTCTTGGGCGTCAGCAGATTGCCGCGCTTGCCCGGATCGAGGCCCTCCACCGTCCGACGCAGTTCGGCGAGATCGGCGCCGACCTTGTTGTCGCTGTCCATGGCGCGGACTGGTCGATCGAGGAAGCGGTTGCTATGGCTCGCCGCCTCCGCAATCTCCTTGCGCCCCATATTGGTGAGCTGGTCCACACGCGCGCCGAACTCAGGCGAATTGGCGTCCTGCGCGACGAGGTCGTCGATAAAGGCATCGACCTTCTCGTCGAGCTTCGACCGCTTGTCATCGTCAAGTGGCACCAGGCCCGCAGCTTTCTCCGGCGCAACCGCCGGCACCGGGTCGGGCGGGGTCAGGTTGAGCGTGTCGGCGGTCGTCGTGGTGGTCGGCGCGGTGCTGGCCATATCGTCTCCCGGTCGCGTGTCGGTGGGTCAAGCTGTTATATGTGGCTATGACACCAAAAGCGCAAGCGCATCGGGAACGGTATAGGGCCTGAGGCGCTTCATTGGCAATCACTGGCAGGAGAGCGACCATGGACGCACTGAAGCCCGCAGTGGAACTGGCGGCCTTGCGCCGCCCCGGCTTTCCCGGTGAGAGCGAAGCCTATGCGCAGGCTCGGCAAGCGCTGTTGCAGGAAGAGATCGCGTTTCGCCGCCATATGACCAGTCTCGTCGAGCAGCGGCAGGCCTTGCCACCGGGGCCGGTGATCGAGAAGGAGTATCGCTTCAAGGACGAGCAGGGTTTGAGGTTGGCCTCAGCCAGCTGTTTGGCGACAAGGACGCGCTCGTCACCTACTTCTGGATGTATGGGCCGGAGCGGGAACGCCCATGCCCGATGTGCACCAACTGGCTGGGCGCGGTGAACGGCAACGCGGCCGACATCAAGCAACAGGTTGCGCTGAAGATTCTCGGTCGTAGCCCTGTCGAGCGGCAGTCCGCCTTTGCGCAGGAGCGTGGCTGGCGCGACCTCGACTTCGTGCAGACGGTGGGCGACGATTATGCCCGCGACCTCGGGCTGCTCAAGGAGGATGGCGAATATCCGGCGCTGGTCGTCTATCGCAAGGACGGCGATCAGGTGCGCCTCTTCTGGATGAGCGAGATGGGCTTCGACATGGCCGATCCGGGGCAGGACCCGCGGGACGCGCCGGACATCGCCTCGCTCTGGTCGGTCCTCGACCTGACGCCGGCAGGGCGCCCCGCAGACTGGTATCCCAAGCTGCGCTACTGAAACTCACCCCACCACTCAGCGAACGGAATGGGATTGGCTGCAGGCGAGCCTTCAAACTTGCCGCATTGCGTCATTTCCTGTAGGGGCGCGCGCGATAGTCTGGTCAGGCGCGGTGCCGGCCGGGAAAACATGAATCCCAAAGGCACAACATGTCCCTGCGTAATATCGCGATCATCGCGCACGTCGACCATGGCAAGACCACGCTCGTCGATCAGCTTTTCCGCCAGTCCGGCACCTTCCGCGACAATCAGCGCGTCGAGGAGCGCGCGATGGATTCGAACGACCTAGAAAAGGAACGCGGCATCACCATTCTGGCAAAGCCCACCTCGGTCGAATGGAACGGCACCCGCATCAACATCGTCGATACGCCGGGCCACGCCGACTTCGGCGGTGAGGTGGAGCGCATCCTCTCCATGGTCGACGGCGTCATCCTGCTGGTCGATTCGTCGGAAGGCGCAATGCCGCAGACCAAGTTCGTGACCGGCAAGGCGCTGGCGCTCGGCCTTAAGCCCATCGTCGTCGTCAACAAGGTCGATCGCCCCGACGAGCGCATCCAGGAAGTGCTGGACGAAGTGTTCGACCTGTTCGTGACGCTCGAAGCCAATGACGAGCAGCTCGACTTCCCCGTCCTCTACGCCTCGGGCCGCAACGGCTATGCCAGCGAAGATCCGCAGCGCCGCGAAGGCACGCTGGAGCCGCTGTTCCAGAAGATCGTCGATCACGTCCCGCCGCCGTCGCTGGAGCAGGACGCACCGTTCAGCTTCCTTGTCACGCTGCTCGACCGCGACAACTTTCTCGGCCGTATCCTCACGGGCCGCGTCCAGTCCGGCACGGTCAAGGTGAACCAAGCGATCCATGCGCTCGACATGGACGGCAAGGTGATCGAAACCGGCCGCGCATCGAAGATCATGTCGTTCCAGGGCTTGGATCGGGTGCCGGTCGACGAAGCCAGAGCGGGCGACATCATCAGCCTCGCGGGCCTCACTGTCGCGACTGTCGCCAACACCATTTGCGACACGTCGGTCAGCGAGCCGATCCAGGCGCAGCCGATCGATCCGCCGACGCTCTCGATGCGCTTTGCGGTGAACGATTCGCCGATGGCCGGTCGTGAAGGCAGCAAGGTGACGAGCCGTATGATCCGCGATCGCCTCGCCCGCGAAGCCGAATCGAACGTTGCGATCAAGGTGACCGAGAGCGACGACAAGGACAGCTTTGAAGTCGCGGGACGCGGCGAACTCCAGCTTGGCGTCCTCATCGAAACGATGCGCCGCGAAGGCTTCGAACTCGGCATCTCGCGTCCCCGCGTGCTGTTCGGCGAGGATGAGAATGGCGGCAAGACCGAGCCTTATGAAACCGTCGTCATTGACGTGGACGATGAATTCTCCGGCACGGTCGTCGACAAGATGAACATCCGCAAGGCGGAGATGACCGACATGCGTCCTTCGGGTGGCGGTAAGACCCGCATCACCTTCTCGGCGCCGTCGCGCGGCCTTATCGGCTATCATGGCGAATTCCTGTCCGACACGCGCGGTACCGGCATCATGAACCGGCTGTTCGAGAAATATGGGCCGCACAAGGGCAAGATCGAAGGCCGCAAGAATGGCGTTCTCATCTCGAACGGCGCGGGCGAGGCCAACGCCTATGCGCTGGGCCCGCTTGAGGAACGCGGCATCCTGTTCGTGGGTGTAGGCGAAGCGCTCTACGAAGGCATGGTGATCGGTGAGAACGCCAAGCCTGAAGACCTTGAGGTTAACCCTATGAAGTCCAAGGCGCTCACCAATTTCCGTGCCAGCGGCAAGGACGACGCTGTCCGCCTGACCCCGCCCAAGCGCATGACGCTGGAACAGGCGATCGCCTATATCGACGACGATGAAATGGTCGAGGTGACCCCGAAGTCGATCCGTCTTCGCAAGCGTTATCTCGATCCCAACGAGCGCAAGCGCATGGCGCGGGCGAAGGCTGCATAAGTCGGAATTGCCAGGACAAGCGAAGGGGCCGGTGTCGTGAGACGCCGGCCTTTTTTGTGGCGACGCGCCTCACCCGTGAACCCGAGGCAAGGGTAGAGGGAGAGCGACTGACTATCCCATCCGTCACCCCTGACTTGATCGGGGTCCCGCTCATCATGAGGCGAGCCTGACCTCAACAAGCGGGACCCCGGCTCAAGGTCGGGGCGACGAAGTAGGGTGGAGAGCTCTCATATGAACTTGTGCCGAAACCAACCCTCTACCATCCTCCCCTTAACCGCCTTATAGTTAACCCATGGGGGCAAAACACATAATCGCGCTGGCAGCGGCGCTGTCGGCATTCATTATGTCATCGGCCAGCGCGCAGACGCCCCGGCCGGGCAAGCTGGAAACCTACAAGGACTGGACCATCGGCTGCGACAATCGCGACCGGTGCGAGGCGGTGTCCTTGCTGCCGGAGGGTGGCGACTGGCCCGACGCGCCTGTCATGATGGGAATCACGCGCGAGGCAGGATCAGCGGCCGATCCGGAAATCTGGGTGAGCCGCGATGCCAAGGGACGGGAGGAACTGAGCTTCTTCGTCGACGGCCGCAAGATCGCGGCTGCTTCCAGCGTGGATGGCGAAACGAGCCTCCAGGGCCCGCAGGCCGCGGCGCTCGCTTTCGCCATGGCTCGCGGCACGACCCTGGAAGTGCGCGCCGCGACGAAACCTATCGCCCGTCCGTCGCTTGCCGGCTCCGCAGCCGCGCTTCGCTATATGGACGCGCGGCAGGGCAGGGCGGGCACGATGGCCGCTCTGGTTGCGACCGGGCCGCTCGCCCGCAGCGTTTCCCGTGCCGCGCCAGCGACGCCCTCGATCCGCCGCGCCCTCATCGCCAAGGGCGCCGAGCCGCCCGCCCTGTGGCGCGAGGAACTGGCCGCGCTGGGCAAGTTCACCGGCTGCGCCGACGAGATGAAGGACGCCGCCCCGCCCGAACTGCATCGGCTCTCCAAAACGGGGGTTTTGGTGCTCGTTCCGTGCGGCGCTGGCGCCTATAATTTCTCGTCCGTGCCGGTGATCGCGACCGGGATAGCGGGCCGGCGGGCGTTTCGCTTCGCCAGCTTCGACTATCAGCCGGGTTGGAGCGAGGATGCCGCCCATCCCATGCTGGTGAATGTCGACTGGGCGCCGCTCACCTCGACGCTGCAAAGCTATGCAAAAGGACGGGGCCTGGGTGATTGCGGCGGCAGCGAATCCTATGTCTGGGACGGAAAGGCATTCCGGCTCGCCGAAGCCAGTGCCATGGGCGAATGCCGCGGCGCCTGGCACTGGATCACGACCTGGTCCGCCAGGGTGACGGAATAGCGCTTATGCGGCCTCTGCCAGGATCAACGAGAACAGCCCTTCTTCGTCGCTCCATTCGCGCACAGGCTCCCAGCCGCCAGCCCGCAGCAGCAGCCGGGCATCGCGCGGACCATATTTGTGGCTGCTTTCGGTATGGATCGTCTCCCCCGCGGCCATGTTGAAACATTGGCCCGCGACGTGAAAATGCAGCGGGCGCACGGCCTGCAGGTGCATCTCGATCCGCGCCTTGTCATCGTTCCAGATCGCCCGGTGCGCGAAGCCGTCCAGCGGCAGGTCGCCGTCGAGCTCGCGATTGATCCGCGCGACAAGGTTGAGGTTGAAATCGGCCGTCACGCCGGCCGCATCGTCATAGGCGGCGATCAGGCGGCGCTCGTCCTTGATTCGGTCCATGCCGATCAGCAGCATGGCCCCATCCTCCAACAGGCGCCGCATGGCGCGTAGCAGATTGACTGCGGCATCCGGCTCCATATTACCGACCGTCGAGCCGGGGAAGAAACCCAGTCGCGGCTGTCCTGCGATCGCAGCGGGCAGCGTGAGCTCCTGATGAAAATCCCCGACCAGAGGCAGCACCGGAAGGTCCGGGAAGGCGGAGGACAGCGCGCGGCTGCTCAGGTGCAGGAAGTCGCCGCTGATGTCGATCGGCACATAAGCGGCGGGATCGACAGCGCGGAGCAGATGCGGCGTCTTGCGCGCGCTGCCCGCGCCGAATTCGATCACCGCGCGGCCCGGCCCGATCGCTTCGGCAAATTCGTCCCCACACCGCTCCAGCAGGGCCGTCTCCGTTCGTGTCGGATAATATTCGGGCAGGTCCGTGATCGCCTCGAACAGCTCCGACCCGCGCCGGTCATAGAACCAGAGCGGCGGCGTAGCCTTGGGGATATGCGACAGCCCGTCCAATATGTCGCGGCGAAAGGCAGGGTCGATCTCATGACCGGCCCGTGGCGGATCTTGCGTCAGCAACATGGCTCTACAGGTCCTTCGCCAGCCGCAGTCCGGTAAACTGCCAGCGCTGATGGGGGTGGAAGAAATTACGATAGCTCGGCCGCATATGGCCGCGCGGCGTGGCGCAGCTGCCGCCTTTCAGTACGAACTGGCCGGACATGAACTTGCCATTATATTCGCCCACCGCTCCCTCTACAGGGTGGAAGCCGGGATGCGGGCGGTAGGCGCTGCCGGTCCATTCCCACGCATCGCCAAACATCTGCGTCAGGGCGGAGCCGCTGTCGGCCGCGCGGGTACGGGGGCAGGCTCCATCGTCCAACTGGTTGCCGCTGGTCGGCGCGACATTCTGCGCGGCGCTCTCCCATTCAGCCTCTGTGGGCAGCCTTGCGCCCGCCCAGCGCGCATAGGCGTCCGCCTCATAAAAGCTGATATGCCCGACAGGTGCTGCAGGGTTGACCGGCTTGCGGCCGTCGAGCCCGAATCGGGTCCAGCCCTGATCGGTGCGTTGCCAGTAAAGCGGCGCCACTATGCCGCCCGCCTGTACCCAATCCCATCCGTCGGACAGCCAATGCGAAGGGTCGCCATAGCCGCCTTCCTCGATGAAGCTGGTCCATTCGCCATTTGTGATCAAACGGTGCGCCAGTGCATGGGGATGCAGCAGCGCCTTGTGGCGCGGCCCTTCGCAATCGAAGGCGAAATCCGTTCTGCCATCGTCGCCGATCTCGACCAGCCCCTGCCGCCCTTCGATCCAGTGCAGCGGCCCTGGCACCGGCGCGGGCAGGTCGTTGGCGGCGTCGTAGAGCGCCGGCTCCAGCGGATTGAGCGAAAGCAGGTGCAGGATATCGGTCAGCAGCAATTCCTGATGCTGCTGCTCATGATGCAGCCCCAGGAGCACCATGGCCTGCGCCTCTGGCGGCAGCATCGGCAGCGCCGTGGCCAGCGCCGTATCAACATGGGCGCGGTAGGCGCGAATGTCCTCCAGGCTGGGACGCGTTAGCATGCCACGCAGGGGTCGGGCATGCCGCGGCCCTTCCGCCTCATAATAGCTGTTGAACAGGAAGGCGTAGCGCGGATCGAACGGCCTGTACCATTCGACATGGTCGCGCAGCACGAAGGTCTCGAAAAACCAGGTGACATGCGCCAGATGCCATTTGGCCGGCGAGGCGTCGGGCATCGACTGCACCGTTGCGTCCGCGTCGGAAAGGGGGGAAGCGAGCGCTTCGCTGAGCGCTCGAACCTCCCGGTAGCGGCCCAACAGCTCATTCTGGTTCAATGCTGTCCGGCTTCTGACCATCTTGCCCTTCGATGCGTTTGTATCGCTCTCGCAGCAAAGAAGCGCCGGAATGGCGCTAATGTTCCGAAAAGCCGGTCAGAAACGGGCAGAGACGCGCAGCGACGCGCTTCCGGCACGCTGCACCTGATCGCCACCGGAATTGCTCGCGTTGGCGAGCGCCGCCTTGGCCTTGTAGATGGCGGCCGCGATCGGCTCGCCACGCCAGCGGCAAAGCCCCGCCGAGAAGGTGAGGGGCTCGCCATCGGTCGCCGTCAGGGGTTCGTGCCGAAGCTGCGCGGCGATCCGCGCCAGCGACCAGCTGGCTTCATCCTCGATCGCGTCGGGATAGAAGATGGCGAACTCCTCGCTGTCCCAGCGGGCGATCAGGTCGATGCGGCGAATGCGCGAGGACAGGCGGTGGCCGAACGCCTGCAACAATGTGTCCCCCGCCCCGCCGTCAAGCGCGTGATCGGCCAGCCGGTCGACGGCGACGAGCGCGATGCACCCCTGCCTCTGCTCGGCCGGCAATGCGTCCAGCCGCGCCAGAAAGCCGCGCCGGTTGGGCAGGCCGGTGAGCGCATCTTCCAACGGCAGGCTGACTGGCTCGCTCATCCGGTCCCGCCGTGCGACGATCTGGCGCATAACCGCGAACAGCCCCTGATGCCGCTCCTCGTTGTCGCTCCGGTTCATCAGCGCCGCGATCCCGCGCAGCAGGATGGCAGCGCCCGCCCAGCTGCCGAGCAGCAGGATGATGATTTCTGCCGATGCGACGCGGCCGGTCGCAAGACCCCAGCCCATGTAGAATAGCAGCGGCAGATGGCTCGCCAGGCAGCAGAGCGCGAGCAGCCGCAAGCGCAGCGGGCGCGCCAAATCGGCGGAACTTGCGAAATCAAGGTGCATCCGGGCGCCCGCTCTGGAGGAACGGTGCAAAATTGGGCGTCCGGGTAAAGCCGGGATGAAGGAAGAAGGTTAACGGGTGCGGACCGCCCCTAACACCGCGTTAGCGAGACGCGCCTGGCACCCATTTGACGTCGCCGGCGCCATTGCCGTTCAGCCGGCGGGCGAGCACGAATAGCAGGTCGGAGAGCCGATTGAGATAGGCGAGCGCCTGCGGGTTCAACCCCACCTCCGCTGCCGCCGCAGTCGCGCTCCGTTCGGCCCGCCGGGTGACGGCTCGCGCCAGATGCACCGCGGCAGCGGCCGCCGATCCGCCCGGAAGAATGAAGCTGTCGAGCGGTTGCAGCTCTGCATTCATGACGTCGATCTCGTCTTCCAGCCGCTTGACCTGACTGGCGACGATACGCAACGCCCATGGCTCGTCTGCGCCCTCCGGCAAAGGGGTGGCGAGATCGGCGCCCAGGTCGAAAAGATCATTCTGGATGACCGTCAGCGATTGCGCTTCCGTCGTGCTCCCCATGGCCACGATAGCGAGCCCGATGGCGCTGTTCGCCTCATCGACGTCGCCGACCGCCTGCATGCGCGGCGCATATTTGGGCAGGCGCGATCCGTCGACGAGTCCCGTGGTGCCCGCGTCGCCCGTGCGGGTGTAGATCTTGTTGAGCTTGACCATCGGCGGATCAGCCGTTGCTCTTCATCAACAGCAGGATCGCGACGATGATGACGGCAGCCGCCTGGAACAGGATGCGGTTCATCATCATCTTGTTCTGCTTCAGGCTGGATGGTCGCGGGACGCCATCGGGCGCGTTGAGTTCTTCCTTGGCCGCCTGAAGGAAGGCGATGATGCCGCGGATCAGCGCGAACAATGTGGCGCCCATGGCGAGGATCAGGGCGATGACGAGCACGGTGTTCATGAATGGAAATCTAGGCCTGTGCGACTGAAATGCCAATGGGGAAGCGTCCGGCGCGCAAATCGGCGGCAAGCTGTGCCGGATCGGCGCCATGGGCACGCAGATCTGCCAGCGCGATCGACCCGCTCCGCTTGGCGAGCCGCCGCCCCTCTGCGTCGACCAGCAGCGGATGGTGGATGTAAATGGGGGTAGGCAGGGCGAGCAGGGTCTGGATCAGCCGGTGGATGTCGGTGGCTGTGCGCAGGTCTGCTCCACGCAGTACATGGGTGACGCCCATCGCGGCATCATCTAGCGTGCAGGAGAGATGGTAGCTCGCCGGCGCATCCTTGCGCGCCAGCACCACGTCGCCCGCCGTGATCGGATGAGCGGCGACGATCGAGGTTTCCCCAGGCTTGCCGAACGGGAATGTGCCGGCTTGCCATGCCAGCGGACCGGCCTGAGCTGTCGCCCGCGCCATGTCGATGCGCCAGGCATGCGGCTCTCCCGCCGCGATGCGCCCTTGCCGTTCCTCGCCGCTCAGTCGCCTGCATGTGCCCGGGTAAACCGGTCCTTCGGCTCCATGCGGCGCGCTGCCGCTCGCCGCGATGTCCGCGCGCGTGCAGAAGCAGGGATAGGTGAGCCCCATCTCCTTCAGTCGCTTGAGGGCCGCGTCATATTGGCCCAATCGCCGCGACTGGAAAATGATGTCGCCGTCCCAGTCCAAGCCAAGCCATTGCAGATCCTCGACAATCCCGGCGACATGTTCCGGCCTGCTGCGGGTGCCGTCGATATCCTCGACGCGCAGCCGAAACACGCCGCCATGAGCACGCGCCATGTCCCAGGCCATCAGCGCGGACCAGCCATGCCCGACATGCAATCTACCGGTGGGGCTTGGCGCGAAGCGAGTTACTATATGCTGTGGTTCAGCTGCCTCTGTCATACAGGCCCTTGACGGGCGGGGGTGGTTAATGCTGTCATGCTGCCGTCACGTTACTGGTGGATCAGAGCGTGGCCCAAGGGGTTGAAGGGTTCTTATGTACCATCCCGACCTGATACCACATCCGGAAAGCTGCCCGGCGCTGGTTCTGAACGCCGACTATACGCCGCTCAGCTATTATCCCTTGAGCCTCTGGCCTTGGCAGACCGCCATCAAGGCGGTCTTTTTGGATCGGGTCGACATCGTCGCCAGCTATGAGCGGGAGGTGCACAGTCCCAGCCTCCAGATGAAGATTCCCTCCGTCATCGCGCTCAAACAATATGTGAAGCCCTCGGAGCATCCTGCCTTCACCCGTTTCAACCTGTTTTTGCGCGACAAGTTCGCCTGTCAATATTGCGGATCGACCCACGACCTGACCTTCGATCATGTCATTCCGCGCCGGGCTGGTGGCCGGACGACTTGGGAAAATGTCGCGACGGCTTGCTCGCCATGCAACCTCAAGAAGGGCGGGCGCACGCCGCGGGAGGCGCATATGCATCTGCACGAGATCCCGATCCGCCCGACCAGCTGGCAATTGCTGGAAAACGGCCGCGCCTTCCCGCCCAACTATCTGCATGAAAGCTGGCACGACTGGCTTTATTGGGACGTGGAACTTCTCGCGTAACCCTGTGTGCGCAGGAGCACGCCGAACCGCAGATAGGCTCAGCTCAGCCCTGGTATCCAATCCAGGTCCATATCCTTGTGCCGGTTCGTGTAATGGCCGATCTCTTCCAGCCGCGCCATGTCCAGCAGCGTGATCCGTCCGTTCGACCGGCTGATCAGCCCTTCCTGCTCCATCTGCCGGATCATGCGGTTCACATGGACTGAAGTGAGGCCGATCGCATCGCCGATTTCTTCCTGCGTCAGCTTGAGGTCGAAGCTGTCGACGATGCCATCGTCCGTGATCCGCAGCCGATCGAAGATATCGAGCAGGAAGGCGGCGACCCGCGCCTTGGCCGATGTGCGACCCAGCGACGCGAGCCGGTCCGTCAGCGATACGCGCTCGGCATTGGACAGCAGGAACAGCAGGGCAGCAACACGCGGAAATTCCTCCAGCAAACGGCGGAGTGCATTCTTGTCGAAGGGGCAGATGACCGAATCCGTGAGCGCGATCAGCGATTCGGGTGCCTTGCTGTAGATGGTGCTGGCCGAGCCGATGAAGTCGCCGGGAAAATAGACGCGTAAAATCTGGCGGCTGCCGTCGGGCAAGATGACGAAGCTCATCACCCGGCCTTCGCGCAGCACGAACAATTCGGTGATCGTGTCATTCACCCGCTGGATCATTCCGCCACGCTTCACCTTGCGCGGATTCTCCTCAAGCTTGGCAAGCGCTCCCTTTTCCGCATCGGAAAGCGGCACATGCTTGGCCAGCTTGTCCGCGAAACAACTTGTCGCCACCAACAGCACCTTCATCTCAAATTGTCGTTACGGTGGCAAAACGCCCCACGGGCCTTTTGGCTGCATTTTTGGGGGCTGCACTAAACTCGATCAATTTCATGTCAGTAGAGGTGCAAATCTTTGCTCGCCCCGACGTTGCGGGATCGCTGCACACCCTCCGCCGTGCCCTTGCCGCCTTGCGTGAAGCGTAATTAACGTTAAGACCCAGCCGATGGACCGCATTCACATTCGCGGCGGCAAAGTGCTGCAAGGCCGCCTCCCCATTTCCGGCGCGAAGAACGCCGCATTGACGCTGCTGCCTTGCGCGCTGCTGACGGACGAACCGGTAACGCTGCGCAACCTGCCGCGCTTGGCCGACGTGGACAGTTTTGGTCACCTGCTCAACCAGCTTGGCGCCTCGACCATGATCGAAGGCGCACGGCCGGAGGATTTCGGCCGGGTCATGACGCTCCGCGCGGGCCGTATCACCTCTACCGAAGCGCCGTATGACATCGTCCGCAAGATGCGCGCCTCCATCCTGGTTTTGGGGCCGCTGCTGGCCCGGGCTGGCGAAGCGCGGGTTTCGCTCCCCGGCGGCTGCGCCATCGGCAACCGGCCGATCGACCTCCACCTGAAGGCGCTGGAAGCATTCGGCGCGATCATAGAGATCAACGCCGGCTATGTCCGCGCCAGCGCGCCCGATGGCGGCCTGCCGGGCGGCATCTACACCTTCCCCGTCGTGTCGGTCGGCGCGACGGAAAACGCGATCATGGCGGCGGTCCTCGCCAAGGGCAGTTGCGTCCTTGAGAATGCCGCGCGGGAGCCGGAGATCGTCGATCTTTGCAAGCTGCTGATCGCAATGGGCGCCGATATTGAAGGCGTCGGATCGGACAAGCTGACCATCCACGGCCGCGGCAGGCTGCACGGCGCGACCTACAGCGTCATGCCCGACCGGATCGAGGCGGGCAGCTATGCCTGCGCCGCTGCGATCACGGGCGGCTCGCTGGAACTGGCGGGGGCCTGTGCCGACGACATGCACGCGATCCTCGCGGCCTTGCGGGACGCGGGCGTCCATGTCGAGGAACTGAAGGACGGCATCAGGGTGTCGGCCGATGGCAAGCTGCGCCCGCTGACGCTCTCGACCGCGCCCTTCCCCGCCTTCCCGACGGACATGCAGGCGCAGTTCATGGCGATGCTGACCAAGGCGGACGGCGCCTCGGTGCTGACCGAGACGATCTTCGAAAACCGCTACATGCATGTGCCCGAACTGGCGCGCATGGGCGCCGACATCGGCGTCAATGGGCGCACGGCCGTCGTACGCGGGGTCGATCGGCTGGTCGGCGCACCGGTCATGGCGACCGACCTGCGCGCCTCGATGAGCCTCATCCTCGCAGGGTTGGCGGCGGAGGGCGAGACGCAGGTCAACCGCGTCTATCATCTCGACCGCGGCTATGAACGGCTGGAGGAGAAGCTCTCGGCCGTCGGCGCCGATATCGAGCGTGTCAGCGATGGCTGACAGGCCCGGACTTGAGACGGATCGCGCGGCGCTGATCGCGCGCTATGATCTCGATGCCGGCGGCTTCACGACGCTCGACCAGGTTACGGCGTTCGCGTGCGCCTTATGCGAGGCTCCCATTGCCCTGGTGGGCATTGTCGACGGGGATCGACAGCGCTTTCTCGCCCGCACGGGCACCGATGCCGAAGAAACACCGCGCAGCATCTCCTTCTGTACGCAGGCGATGTTGAGCGATGCCATCTTCGTCGTGTCCGATGCTTCCCTTGACTCGCGTTTCGCGCAGAATCCGCTGGTGACCGGACCACCCTTCATTCGCTTCTACGCGGGAGTCCCGCTGATCGGTCATGAGGGCATTGCGTTGGGCGCACTCTGCGTCATCAGCGACAAGCCCCGACCGGACCTGAGTGCGCTCCAACGGCAAGGCCTTTTGCTACTCGCGCGGCAGGTTATGGCGGAACTGGAGGGACGGCGGCGCGACCGCGACCTCATCGCTCAGCAACACCAGGATGCGCAGGCGGTGGCGGACAGCGACCGCCTGTTTCGCACGCTTGCCGACACCATGCCGCAGATGGTCTGGTCGACACTGCCGGACGGCTATCATGATTATTTCAACGCCCGCTGGTATGAGTTTACCGGCGTGCCGCTCGGGTCCACCGATGGTGACGGCTGGAACGGCATCTTCCACCCCGACGATCAACAGCGGGCGCGGGAACGCTGGCAGCAGAGCCTCGAAACAGGCGAGCCCTACGAAATCGAATATCGCCTGCGGCACCATAGCGGCGCCTATCGCTGGACGCTTGGCCGCGCCCTGCCGATCCGGGATGCGGAGGGGCGTATCACGCGATGGATCGGCACCTGCACCGACATCAACGACCAGATTGCGATGGTGGAGGAGCGGGAGGTCATCGCGCACGAACTGTCCCATCGTATCAAGAATATCTTCTCGGTGATCTCCGGCCTCATCGGCCTTTCTGCTCGCGAGCATCCCGAGATCCGCGCGGTGGCGGACGATCTGCGCGACCGGATCATGGCGCTCGGCCGAGCGCATGACTTCGTCCGGCCGCATAATAACCTCTCACAGATCCCTGATGGCGAGGGTCGGCTGCGCGGCATATTAGAGCAGATTTTCATTCCCTATCGGGATGCGCAGGGGCCCCGCATCCTGTTCTCGGGTGAAGATCCGGCGATCGACGACCGGTCGGCGACCCCTCTTGCGCTGCTTTTCCACGAACTGGCTACCAACGCGGCTAAATATGGCGCGCTGTCTACCCTCCGAGGCCGCGTCCATCTGTCCGTGCAGCGGGAGGGCGGGGACTATCGAATCGAATGGCTGGAAGAGGGTGGTCCCCCTATAGGCCCGACCAAATTTCAGGGCTTTGGCAGCCGCCTGATGCAGTTGAGCGTCGAGCGCCAACTGGGTGGCCGGATGAGCCGCGAGTGGCGGCCGAAAGGTCTGGGCCTTACCCTCTGGATTCCAGTTGGCTCCATGAGCCGGACGACGGCGGAAAAGGCGTAAAGCCGGCGATTTCCGCCGCTTCCAGTTCCGGGCTTTCTGTCGCGGCGAGTTGCAGCGTCGCCATGATGCTTTGAGCGCGAAACGGCTTGGTGATGACGCCCAGCGCGGCTGCGGAGGCCGAGCCGATCTGCGCGGGATTGGCCGTCACATAGATGACGCGAATACCATATTGGCTGGCTAGTTCCATGCCGATGCCGGGACCGGTGGGACCGTCGCGCAGGTTGAGATCGACCAGAGCGATATCGCAATCGCTGGCGGCCTCCAGCGCGGCTTCACGGTCGGCCGCAATGGCGCCAACAGTGAATCCCGCATCTTCGACGATATGCTCGATTTCCAGCGCGACGAAAATTTCGTCTTCGACGATAAGAACCTTTTTGCTCATCCCTCGGCCCACGCAACTGGAGGAGGTAAATACCCCAGCAAGCAAGCGGTTCCCGCAGCCGCGAAAAAAACTTTGCCGCGCCGCACGGCGGCGATGACAGGGGGGAAGGCGTTACTCTGTCACGCTGGTCCACAAAATGTCGAACTCCGTGCCCCGCATCAGCAGCACCGACGCAGGGTAACCGCCCTCGCTTGCCTTGCGCGCCGTATCGGTTGCGCTCGCAACAGCCGCCTCCTTTGCGCTGAAAGGACCGAAGTAACGATTGTCGAGATTGATCTTCCACACGCCCTCATGTTCCAGGACGATATAGCGGGCATGGGGCGGGGACATGGGATTATAGGACCTCCGTGTTATAATGATGCCAAGCCATGATCGCCGCCGCGCCGCGATGGGGGCGCCAGCGTTCGGCGAGGCTGCGCGTCATCTTCTCGCTGGGCCGCTCGGGCAGGCCCAATATGCGCCCGACTTCAACCTGCACGGCGAGATCGCCGGCCGGCCAGATATCCGGCCGTCCTTCCGCGAACAGCAGATAGATTTCCGCCGACCATCGCCCGATCCCCTTGATCCGGGTCAGGAGGTCGATCGCTTCCTCATCGTCCGCCGGGAGGGCATGCAGATCGATCGTGCCGCTCGCCACCAGTTCGGCTAGACTGCGTGCATAGCCCTGTTTCTGGCGCGACAGGCCACAGGCGCGCAACGCGTCATAGTCCCGCGCCAGCAGCGTTTCAGGCGCGCACCCTTCGCCCAGTTCCTCCTCCAGCCTCCGCCATACCGCCGCCGCGGCAGCGACGCTGACTTGCTGACCAACGATCGTCCGTAGCAGGGTTTCGTAGCCTGGTGCCCGGACGCGGGGCAGGGGATAGCCGACGCGGCCCAGCGCAGCGGCAAAGCCGGGCTCGATCGCCGCGATTGCATCGATGCCGGCGCGCAATTGTTCTGCGGTTGTTACCATGAAATCGCTGCCGGCCCTTGATTTCCCGCAGCCGGTCCGTATTGACCTGCGGCAAGTATGAGGGACCTGGGTACATGGCGAAACTGATTGTGGTCAACCGTTCGGGCGAAGAGCAGGCGGTTGAAGGTGATAACGGCCTGTCGGTCATGGAAATCATCCGCGACAAGGGCTTTGACGAGCTGCTGGCGCTGTGCGGAGGCTGCTGCTCCTGCGCGACCTGCCACGTCTATGTCGATCCCGCGTTCGCCGACAAGCTGCCGGCCGCCAGCGATGACGAGAACGACCTGCTCGACAGCTCGGACCACCGCAACGAAACCAGCCGCCTGTCTTGCCAGCTGACCTTCAATGAGGCGCTGGACGGCCTGCGGATCACCATCGCGCCGGAAGACTGACCGCTTTTTCGCCCGCCCGCCTTATGGCTTGAGCCTCAAAGTGGCGGCGGGCGCTTCGCTGGTCTGCGGCGTCACGCGCCAGACGATCTGCTTGCCCAAGGGGATGTCGCGCGTGCCATCCTCCTGATTCTGGCTCACGATCTCGGCATCGGTGGTGAGCGTGAAGACGCCGTCGAGCGCCTTGGCGGCATTATCCCTCGCGCTCCCGCCGCCTGCCGGTCCGCGGCTCTTGTCGAAGCCGCTGGAATAGCCGGGCGCTCTCACCCGCACCCGATCGTCATTGCGCAATTCCACCGCGACGAAGGGCAGCACGATTTCCGCGTCGCTGTTGAAGGGGAAGAGAAAGGCGTGGGTCAGCTTGCCGCTGATCGCATAATCGATCTCGAACCGGTGCTCGCCCACATAACGCGCCGAGCGGAAGCCCCTCTCCTTGCTCAGCGCCGTTGCGATCGCTTGCATCTGCGCGTCGTCGCCCTTGCCCTGCTTGACATCGAAGCGCTCTTCCTCAGCCTTCTTCGCCAGCGCAATGCGCAGCGCGCTGTCCCCGCTCGTCTGGGGTTCGGCGCCTTTGATGGGATCGTCAGTGCCGGGCAGGGAGCCCAGCCCTTCACCGATGTCCGACGCCAGTATCTCGCCCGCGTAAGTGAAGCTGAAGCTGCGATCCGCCCTGATGTCGAGCGCGGATTCGAACTTGCCCGGCGTCACCAGGCAGGCGGAGAGCGTAAGGCTGGTCGCCAGAGCAGCCGCGGCCCGCAGAAAACCAGCCATATTATCCCCCTGGTCGTTCGGTCCTTCAAGCGGCTACCGGCTGGCAGCCGCGTAAAGGGCGATCGCCGCGGCGTTGGATACGTTCAGGCTCTCCATCCGCGGGCTGATCGGCAGTTTAGCAAGGATGTCGCAATGCGCCATGCTGTTGTGGCGCAGCCCTTCGCCCTCGGCCCCCAACACCAGTGCCACGCGTGAGGTGCCGATCGCCTCACCCAGCGTCTGGTCGGCCCCGCCGTCAAGGCCGATGCGCCAATAGCCCGCCTCTGCGATCTCGTCGAGCGCCCGGGCGAGGTTCACTACCCGTACCCAGGGCACGATCTCCAGCGCGCCCGACGCCGTTCGTGCGAGCACGCCTGATTCGGGCGGCGCATGGCGATCCTGCGTCACGATGCAGAGTGCGTCAAATGCCGCCGCCGAACGCAGGATCGCGCCGACATTATGCGGATCGGTCACCTGATCCAGCACCAGCACGGGCCTGTTATCATCCGCGCCTGCCTCCAGAGCGTCGCCCAGCCAGACATCTTCCAGCGGCTCGACCTCCGCGACGATCCCCTGATGAGGTGCGTCGGACGGGACCATGCGGCCGAGATCAGCGACATCGGCATAGACGATGGGCAGGACCGGCGGCAGGTCGAGCGCGTTCAGCGCGTCGCGCGTGCCCCAGATCTTGCGGACGACCCGGTCCGGATTGGCCAGGGCGGCGATGACGGCATGGCGCCCATAGAAGCGGGGAAAGGTCCCTTTGGCCTTTCCGGTGCGATTTCCTCTTTTCATGGGCCGCTCTTTTCACATGAGGCCATTGACAGGCAAGTCTCCTTTCGTCATTGGAGCGCCCTCCAGCCGATCGGGGCTTCCCCGACTACGGTTAGGCGACTGGACAGGTGGCCGAGTGGTTAAAGGCAGCAGACTGTAAATCTGCCCGGGTTTCCCGTACGCTGGTTCGAATCCAGCCCTGTCCACCATCGCTTCCCAGGGAAGCGATCCGGCGCGCCGCCTCTTACGGGTTTCCGGCCCGCGCGCCTGCCTCGACCGAGCCCGCAGGAAGAAGGGATCGCGCTATGGCGTGGCTCATCCTCGGCATCGCCGTGTTTACCGAAATCTGCTGGGCCTTGAGCCTCAAATGGGCCGCGACGGTTGGCAGCTGGCAGGCATCGTCCGTGCCGATCATACTCAGCTTCGTCAACATGGGTCTGTTGGCGCTGGCAATGAAGGGGCTGCCCGCCGGGACGGCCTATGCGATCTGGACCGGCCTTGGCGCCGTGGGCGTCATCATCGGCGGAATGATCCTGTTCGGCGATCGGGTGAGCGGCGTGCAGGCCTGTTTCATGGCGCTGATCGTCGTCGGCGTCATGGGCACGAAGCTGTTCGCGCCGGCTTAAGAAAATCGCGCGCATCCATAGCATCCGTCGAGCCTTGATGCCTATTCCGCTCGTGACGCGAAATGGATGCTGAAACAGGTTCAGCATGGCGCAGGGCGCGAGTTAAGCTGGAGGTCGACATTCACCGACCCCAGACCCCGACCCGCCTCTCCGCGGTTGCGCCATCGCCCACGCCAACCGGATAAGTGCCTTTCATCCAGATTCTGATACATTCCCCTTGATGAGCATCGATCGCCGCTCCGTCCTTGCCGCAGCCCTTGCGGGTGTCTTCACTCTCCCTCTGCCGCGCCGCGCTCTGGCCGCGGCTGAGGTCGAGCGGGTGGACGCACTCATCGCGCGGATGACGGTGGAGGAGAAGGCCGGGCAGATGACCTGCCTCACCGACAGTTTCCGCCCCTACAACCCGCCCAATCCACAGGTCGGCATCCAGAATGAAAGGCAGCTGGCCGATGAAGTCCGCAAAGGGCGGGTGGGCTGCCTGTTCAACGGGATCGGCGTGGCCGGCGCCCGCCGCGCGCAGCAGATCGCGGTCAAGGACAGCCGGCTCGGCATCCCCCTGCTGTTCGCGGGCGACGTCATCCATGGCCTCCGCACTATTTTCCCGGTCCCGATCGCCGAAGCCGCCACCTTCGACCCCGCGCTTGCCGAACGCACCGCCCGCGCGATGGCGAGCGAAGCCACGGCGGCCGGCCTGCACCTGACCTTCGCTCCGATGGTCGACGTCGCCCGTGACCAGCGCTGGGGCCGCGTCGTCGAGGGGGCGGGAGAGGATGTCTATCTCGGCTCCCTGCTTGCCGCCGCCCGGGTGCGCGGCTTTCAGGGGCGCGACCTGCGCCGCGACGACAGCTTGCTCGCCTGCCCCAAGCATTTCGCCGCCTATGGCGCGGTCGCCGCCGGCCTTGAATATGGCAGCGTCGACATTTCCGAAGAGACGCTGCGCGAAACCCATTTGCCGCCCTTCGGCTCAGCCTTCGCGGCGGGCGCGCTCACCACCATGGCGGCGTTCAGCGAGATTAATGGCGTGCCCGCCACCGCCGACCGCGATCTGCTGACCGACTTGCTACGCGGTGAGATGAAGTTCCGCGGTTTCGTCTTTTCCGACTATACGGCCGACGAGGAACTGATCGCCCACGGCTTTGCCGAGGATGAGCGGGACGCGGCCCGCCTTGCCGTTCTCGCCGGCGTCGACATGTCGATGCAGAGCGGCCTCTATATCCGCCACATTCCCGATCTGGTGAAGAGCGGCGCGGTGCCGATGGAGACGGTCGATGTTGCGGTCCGCCGCATCCTCTATGTGAAGACCGCCATCGGCCTGTTCGACAATCCCTGGCGCTCGCTCAACGAAGATATGGAGAAGGCCCGCGTCGGCGCGCCCGCCCTTCAGGCCCTGTCGCGGGAAGCGGCCGCCCGTTCGATCGTCCTGCTGCGCAATGAGGGGTTGTTGCCGCTCGATCCCGCAAAGGGGCAGAAGATCGCTCTGATCGGCCCGTTCGGGGAGGATCGCGCGAACCTCTACGGACCATGGGCCTTCTATGCGGAAAAGGGCAAGGGCGTCGATGTCGCCGCCGGGCTGCGCGCCGCCATGCCTGACCCGGCGCAGCTGATCGTTGCCAAAGGCAGCGAGATCCTCGGTCCGATCGACGGCGGTATTGCGCAGGCGGTGGAGGCCGCCCAGGCCGCAGACATCGTCATACTTGCCCTCGGCGAATCGCAGGACATGTCGGGCGAGGCGCAGTCCCGCACCGTGATCGAAATCCCGCCGCCGCAGCAGGCGCTGGCGCAGGCCGTCACCGCCATCGGCAAGCCCGTGATCGTGCTCCTGCGCCACGGCCGCGCACTGGCGCTGCATGACGGCGTGGCGAACGCGCAGGCGATCCTCGCCACCTGGTTCCTGGGGTCGCAGACTGGCCATGCCATCGCCGACATCCTGTTCGGGCGCGAGAACCCGAGCGGCAAATTACCGGTCAGCTTCCCGTGGGAGTCGGGGCAGGAGCCTTTCTTCTACGACCGCAAATCCACCGGGCGTCCGGTGGTGGACAGCAATATCGAATATAAGGCGCGCTACACGACCACCGACAACAGCGCCCGCTTTCCCTTCGGCCATGGCCTCAGCTATTCGGAATTCGTACTCGACAATCTGAAGCTGTCCGACACGGCGCTGCGCTGGGATCGGGCCATAGAAATCACCACCCGCCTCACCAACAAGGGAAAGCGCAAAGGCAGCGAAGTGGTGCAACTCTATATCCGCGACCGCGTCGCCAGCCGGACCCGTCCGATCCGCGAACTCAAGCGCATCGAACGCGTCACGCTGGGGCCCGGCGAGAGCAAAACGGTCCGCTTCTCCCTCTCCCGCACCGACCTGCAATTTGTGGGATCAGGCAACCGCATCATCGCCGAACCGGGGGCGTTCGACCTCTGGGTCGGCCAGTCGTCCACCGACGGCTTGCACGCCCAGTTCACCCTCTATGCGGCGGAAGCGGTTGCCCGCTGACGTGCTCCTGCTCCCGCAGGAACACAGTCTGATTGCATCCAAATCTCAGCGGCAGCCATCCTGCTCGATCGCCCGGCCGGCCAGCGCGCCCGCGCCCGCGCCCAGGATCAGGCCGGTCGTGCTCGGCCGGTTCCAGCGACCGCCGCGCCCGATCTCTCGCCCCAGCAGCCCGCCGAGCACGCCCCCGACCACCGTGCCGGTCGTCCCGGAAGAGCAATTGGTGTAGCGCGGCCGGGCGCGATGCACCGGGCGCTCGCGCACATATTCGTCGCGCTCATAGCCGTCCTGATAATGGACAGGGCGCCGATCATAGTCGCGATAGCCCCGGTCGTAGCCGCGATCGCCATCCTCCTCATGATAGGTTTCGCTGCGATAATAGCTGCCATCATCGCCATCATAGCGCTCGGTATATTGATAATGGCTCTGCGCCATCGCGGGCGACGCAGCGATGCCCGCTATTGCTGCGGCCGTCAGCGACGCAGATGTGAGGATGGTCTTGAACATGGAACCTCCCGGAAAATTCCCCCTAGCGGGATCTTAGGCAGATGATTTGCCGCCGCGCGGCTTACGCCACGCTGAATATTGTTGCGGGTAAGAGGTGAGAAACATCGGTTCGCCGCATTTTGCGGTTGGACTTGAAGGTTTCTCGGCGCTGACAAGGCCGATCCGCTCTGCTAGGGGGGCTGCCCATGCTTAATCTCAACGGCATCACCGTGCGCCTTGGCGGCCGCACCATCCTTGATCGCGCCAGCGCCGCGCTGCCGCCGCGCAGCCGGGTCGGCCTCATCGGCCGCAACGGCGCGGGCAAATCGACGCTGATGAAGGTAATGATCGGCCAGTTAGACCCCGACGAGGGCAACTGCGACATGCCGCGCGACACGCGCCTCGGCTATATCGCGCAGGAAGCGCCCAGCGGCATCGCCACCCCCTTCGACACGGTGCTGGAGGCCGACAAGGAACGCGCCGCACTGATGGCGGAGGCGGAGCATACCGAGGACCCCGACCGCCTCGGCCATATCTATGAGCGGCTGAACGCCATCGACGCCTATACCGCGCCGGCGCGCGCCGCCCGCATCCTGGTCGGCCTCGGCTTCGATGAGGAAATGCAGGGCCGCCCGCTCGACAGCTATTCGGGCGGCTGGAAGATGCGCGTGGCACTCGCGGCCTTGCTCTTCTCCAACCCCGACCTGCTGCTGCTCGACGAACCATCGAACCACCTCGATCTCGAAGCGACGCTGTGGCTCGAAAATTTCCTCAAAAGCTATCGCGGCACCGTGGTGGTGATCAGCCATGAGCGCGACCTGCTCAACAATGTGGTCGATTACATCCTCCACCTCGAGGGAGGAAAGGTCACCCTCTATCCCGGCGGCTATGACGCGTTCGAGCGCCAGCGCGCCGAACGCCTCGCCCAGCAGGAGGCCGCTCGCGCCAAGCAGCAGGCCGAGCGCGAGAAGCTTCAGGACTATGTCGCCCGCAACTCGGCCCGCGCTTCGACCGCGAAACAGGCCCAGTCGCGCGCCAAGGCGCTGGCGAAGATGCAGCCTATCGCCGCCGCGATCGAGGACCCCACGCTCCATTTCGGCTTCCCCAGCCCGCCCGAGCTGCGCCCGCCGCTCATCACGATGGACATGGCGGCGGTCGGTTATGATGACACGCCGATCCTGCGGCGCGTCAACCTGCGCATCGATCCCGACGACCGGCTCGCGCTGCTCGGCCGCAACGGCAACGGCAAGACCACGCTCGCCCGCCTGATCGCCGCGCAGCTGAAGCCTATGGAAGGCGCGATCAACAGTTCGGCCAAGATGAATGTCGGCTATTTCACCCAATATCAGGTGGAGGAACTCGACGTTACCGACACGCCGCTCGAACATATGAGCCGCGTGATGAAGGGAGCGACGCCGGCCGCCGTCCGCGCCCAGCTCGGCCGCTTCGGCTTCTCCGGCGAGCGCGCCACGCAGAAGGTCGGCTCCATGTCGGGCGGGGAGAGGGCGCGCCTCGCCCTCGCGCTCATCACCCGCGACGCGCCGCACCTCCTCATCCTCGATGAACCGACCAACCACTTGGACGTCGACAGCCGCGAGGCGTTGGTGCAGGCGCTCAACGAATATTCGGGGGCGGTGGTGATCGTCTCCCACGACCGCCACATGATAGAGCTGGTCGCCGACCGCCTCGTGCTGGTCGACGGCGGCACGGCCCAGCCCTTCGAGGGCAGCCTGGAGGATTATACCGACATCATCCTGCGCAAGGCGGACGGTAACGGCTCGGGCGGCGACGCGCCCAAGGTCGATCGCAAGGCGGAAAAGCGCAACGCGGCCGAGTGGCGCGAGAAGCAGAAGGCGGCGAAGAACGCCGTCAGCAAGGCGGAAAAGGAAATGGCGACCCTCAGCGCGGAGCGCAGCAGGATCGATCAGGCCCTGTTCGACCCCAAATCCGCGTCCGGCGCGGAGGCGAAGATGACCATGACCCAGCTCATGGTGAAGCGCGCCGAGGTGGAGAAGAAGCTGGAAAGCGCCGAGGAGATCTGGATGGAAGCCAGCGCCGCGCTGGAGGAAATCTAGCTCTTCGGTCCGACCCTACTCGGTCAACGGCCCCTCCAGCCCGTCATCCCCCTGCCGCATCTTGGTCACGATATTCCAGGTCGCGATGAACAGCGCGGCGATCACCGGGCCGATGATGATGCCGTTGAAGCCGAACAGGTCGATCCCGCCCAGCGTCGTGATCAGCACGACATAGTCGGGGATGCGCGTATCCCGCCCGACCAGGATCGGCCGCAGGATATTGTCCACCATGCCGATCACGAACATGCCGCAGAAGATCAGGATCAGCCCCTTCGCCAGCGCGCCCGTCGCAAGCAGGTAGATCGCAACCGGCGCCCACACCAGCGCCGTACCCACGGCCGGGATCAGGGAGAAGGCGCCCATCAGCACGCCCCACAGCAGCGCGCCCGGAATGCCCAGCGCCCAGAAAGCGAGCCCGCCGATCAGCCCCTGCACGATGGCGACGACGATGCTGCCCTTGATCGTCGCGCGTGTGACGATGACGAACTGGTCCATCAGCGCGCGACGGTAGCTGCTGCGCATCGGCGCGGCCCGATCCACCATGGCCGCCAGCTTCGGGCCGTCACGCAGCAGGAAGAAGGTGAGATACAGCATGACGCCCAGCGCCATCAGGAAGCTGAACGCGCTCTGCCCGATCTGCAGCGCCTGCGCCGCCACCAGGCGGAAGCTTGATGCAATTCCTTCGCTCAGCATCTCGCGTACGGCGGCGAAGTTGGTGATTCCCAGCCGCTCCAGAAAGGCGACAGCCCAGCCAGGCAGGCTGGCCAGAACCAGTGCGAACATATGGGCGAAGTTGATCTCGCCCGACTGCACCTTGGCGTAGAAGATGGTCGCTTCCTGCACCAGCGCGATCGCGAGGATGATGGCCGGCACGATCACCAGCGCGATGATCAGCAGCAGCGTCAGCGCTGCGGTGCTGTTCCGCCGTCCCGGCACCGCCCGCATCAGCCGCTGATTGAGCGGCGCGAAGAGGATCGCAGCGATCACGCCCCATAATATAGCGGCGAAGAACGGCTCGATGACGAGGGCGAAGGCGATCGAGACCACCAGGACGAAGCCCAGGAAGACCCCGTCCTCAATGCGCGCGCTGGTTGACTGCCTGCCGTCCATGGCGCCGCTTTGGCAGAACTGCTCGGGCAAATCCATCGCCCGTTATTGCGACACGGCGCGGAAGCTGAAGGCGACCGCCACTTGGGGATCAAGGCCCGCGGCGCTGTCGCCGGGGCTCTGTTGCAAAAATCGTGAAGCTTGAGCATGCTTGGCGGAGATTGGACGGACGGAACGATGACGGATTTCAAGTGGCGCCATTTCCAGGGTGATGTGATCCTGTGGGCGGTGCGCTGGTATTGTCGCTATCCGATCAGCTATCGCGACCTTGAGGAAATGCTGGCGGAACGCGGCATTTCGGTCGACCATACGACGATCTATCGCTGGGTCCAGTGCTACGCCCCGGAGATGGAGAAGCGGCTGCGCTGGTTCTGGCGGCGTGGCTTTGATCCGAGCTGGCGCCTGGATGAAACCTACGTCAAGGTGCGGGGCAAGTGGACCTACCTGTACCGGGCAGTCGACAAGCGGGGCGACACGATCGATTTCTACCTGTCGCCGACCCGCAGCGCCAAGGCAGCGAAGCGGTTCCTGGGCAAGGCCCTGCGAGGCCTGAAGCACTGGGAAAAGCCTGCCACGCTCAATACCGACAAAGCGCCGAGCTATGGTGCAGCGATCAC
>NZ_ASTG01000017.1 GCF_000412635.1 Sphingobium bisphenolivorans | reverse complement strand
GCTTGGCGTCGTCCCGTCCGGTGAGGCGGCATATATGGAGGGGTTCCCGAACCGTCAAACCCTTTTTGCAATTTTATTACCGATTTTTTTGCGAGTTGCCCGCTAGAGGGCTTTCAGGCGCAGGAACAGCCTCGCGATATGGGAATGAAGATGGGTTTGCAGGACGCCGATTCGAGCGATGCCGGCTTTGGCACGCGGATAAGGAAGGCCATTCTCTGGCGATCGGGCAGCCAGATCGTGTCGCAGATGCTGAGCTGGCTGGTGACGCTGGCGGTGATCCGTTTGTTGGAGCCAGCGGATTACGGCCTGTTCGCGATGACGCAGGTGATCCTGAACTTCGCCACCTTTCTGAACGGCTATGGGCTGGTGAGCGCCCTGGTGCAATCCGATGAACTGAATCAGCATCGCCTGCGCCAGGCATTTGGCTTGATGCTTCTACTCAATGGCGGATTGGCGCTGCTGCAGCTGGCGATCGCTCCGCTCGCGGCGGACTATTACGACCAACCGATGGTGGCGCAGCTGCTGCGGGTGCAGGCGCTGCTTTACCTCTCCACCCCGTTCATCTCGATACCCGAGGCGATCATGGGCCGAGCGATGGACTTCAAGCGTCCGGCGCTGGTCAACCTGATCGCGGCCCTAGTTTCGGCCGCTACAGCGCTGGCCGGCGCGCTGTCAGGATGGGGCGTGTGGACGCTGGTGTTCGCGCCGATCGCGGGTTTCTGGATCAAGGGCATCGGCTATGTGCTGGCTACCGGCTTTCGACCGATCCCCAGCTTCGATTTCAAGGGCAGCGGCGCGATGATCGGCTATGGCGCATCGCTGCTGGGAAGCCAATTATTCTGGATCGTCCAGAGCCAGGCGGACATCTTTATCGGCGGACGCGTGCTGCACCCGCACCAGCTTGGCCTCTATGCAGAGGCGCTGTTCCTTACCCAGATTTTCGTCAGCAAGTTCGTCCCGCCGCTCAACGACGTGGCCTTCCCCGCCTATGCGCGGATGCAGAAAGACCCGGCGCGAATCGCCTGGTCCTTCTGCAAGGCGGTGCGGCTGCTGCTGCTGATTTCCTGTCCCGTCTATCTCGGCATGGCGGTGACAGCCGGACCGCTGGTCGAAACCCTGTTCGGCGCGAAATGGAGTGAAATGGCGCCGTTCGTTTCGATATTGGCCCTCGCCATGCCGTTCATGACATTACAGGTCATGTTCGCTCCGGTCAGCAATGCCGTGGGCCGGCCGGGGACGACTGCGCGCATCTCGGCGGTCGGCGCCGTGCTGATGCCGGCCGCGTTCCTGATCGGCATTCGGTTCGGTGCGTTGGGCCTGGCCTGGGCCTGGCTGGCAGCCTTTCCGCTGCTGACCCTCATCACGGCGCGCCTCGCGGGAGCGCCGATGGGCCTCAAAGTGATCGACCTCCTGCGCGCCGCTGCGCCTGGGGTGGGCTGCTCTATCCTGATGGCGGTGCTGGTCATGATGACCGACCGGCTGCTGCCGCCACTCGCCGCGCCGCTGCGCCTGGGCATCTTGGTGCCGGTCGGAGGCATCTTCTTCCTGGGCGCGCTCATGTTCTGTGCTCGCGGTACGGCAATGGAGTTGATCGCGCTGGTGGCGAGGCGCGCTCCGCCGGAGAAGGCGGCCGCCTGATCGATCAAGCCGTCTGAATATATTCGCGTAAGGCAGCCGCTTCCGACTCGATGCTGTCGATGCGGAACTTCACGAGGTCACCGATCGATACGAGGCCGACCAGTTCCCCATCCCTGATCACGGGAAGATGACGCACCCGCCGCTTCGTCATCAGCGACAGGCAGTGGATGACGGGAGTGTCGCCATCGATGGTGATGGGGTCTGCGGTCATGAACTCCTGCACTGGGCGGTTGAGCGCGTCCGCCCCCTCCTCCGCCAGGCGGTAGACGAGATCGCGTTCGGAAAAGACGCCGACGACCTTGCCCTGGTCCACCACGGGCACGCAGCCGATCCGCCGTTCGGCCAGGAGCTTAACGACGGAGAGAACCGTGTCCCCGGACTGCGCCTGGACCACTTCATGGCCTTTCCTCTGCAGAATCGTCGCGATCGTCATGATCCCACTCCTTCCCCTGCGTTATGTTGGTTCGGTCCCTTGATGATCCCACTTTCGCACCCCAAAAGAAAGGGATGACGCACAAGCAAGGCCTGGATGATCCCGAGATAGCGAAGGTCGCCTGGCGCAGATTTCGCCGCATCATGCTGTGGATGGCGCTAGGCGGCGCCGTTTGCGTCGGCGCGGCCCTGTTTCTTCTTCAAACATGGGTCGGCCCCATGCCGCTGCACATGATAGTGGCGACCATATTGGGGGTCTGGTTGACCTTCATGCTGGGGACTGGCTTGATGGCGCTGACCTTCCTTTCGCATGGAACCGGCCATGACCATCAGGTGGTCGACCGGATGAAAAATGAGGTGAAGATTGACGAGTGAGCAAAAGGGCGAGGTCGTGCTGCGCGTCGTACCGCGGATGAGCGACCTCAACGCCAACGGCCATATTTTCGGCGGTTGGGTGCTGAGCCAGATGGATATCAGCGGCGGCCTTGTGGCGGGGCGGATTGCGGCTGGGCCGGTCGCAACCGTGGCAATCGAAGCGATGACATTCATCAAGCCGGTTCTGGTGGGCGATGTCATCAGCGTCTTCGCCCATGAGGAGCGACGCGGTCGCACCTCGATCGGCATTCGCGTCGACGTCGTGGCGACGCGGGGGCCGGCGCAGGAACAGATCGCCGTGACCAGCGGCCTCTTCACCTTCGTCGCGCTGGACGAGAATCATCGGCCCCGGCCGCTTCCCGGATCCTGACCCGTCAACGGCACGAAAAAGGGGACGGCGCGAAGGCTCCGTCCCCTTTTTTCTGATCATCAGGCAGGCGGTCGCCTGGTGATGTGCCAGATCACTCCGCCGCTTCAGTCGCAGGGCGCGGCCGGCGGGTCCGCTTGCGGGGCGCTTCAGCCGCCGGATCGGCATCATTGTCGGCACGCGCGATCGAGGGCGGCAGGACAGCCGCATCAAGCGCGGTGTCGGCCTCATCCTTGGGCGCCGCCTTGCGCGGCCGGCCGCGACGCGCACGGGGCGCCTCCGCATCAGCCGGAGCCTCAAGCTGCAATTCGGGTGTGGTCACGGGTACCGGAGCGGGTTCAGGCGCGGATGCTGCCTGCGGATGCTCAGCCACTTCCTCCGCAGCCGGGCGTTCACGGCGGCGGTCGTTGCGGTCATTGCGATCGTTCCGCTCATTGCGATCCCGACGATTGCGATCATTGCGAGGCTCACGATATTCATCGCGGCGCCGCTCACCATCGAAAGCGCGCTCGAAATTCTGATCGGCGCGGCCGTCCTCCCCGCCCTCGTCAGTAATTTCGAACTCCTCGCCTTCCTCGTCGAAACTCTCGTCATGGCGGCGGAAGCGCTGTTGCTGCTCTTCCTGGCGGGCGCGGTTATCGGCAAGGACGCGGAAATAATGATCGGCAAATTGCAGATAATATTCGGCGTTCACGCGGTCGCCGGCCATCTGCGCGTCGCGCGCCATATTCTTGTATTTTTCAAGAAGCTGGGCCGCATTGCCACGTGCGCGGCTGTCGATCCGGTTACCATTATCGCCGCCGCCCCGGTTTCCGCCGTTGGGACGCCCGTTATTGTTCCGGCCGCGATTACGGCGACCGGCCTGCCTGTTGTTGATCAAGAGCTGATCCTTGCCTTCACTTTGCCATCGTTCACTGAAAACATGTGTTCAGTCGCTATCCTCAAACACCGCCTGCATCAGGCCGGGGTAGGGCTCCGCCGGACAGGGACCGAGCGACCGGTCCATGCCCTTGATCTGCCAGAGGCGCCTGCGCAGCAGCGCCATCGTGACTTTGAAAGGAGCAGGAAAACGGCCTTTTCTCGTCTAAGCCCCATGGGGCAGATCCAAAGGATAATGCCGTCCCTTAGTCCCATGTAGTAAGTTCAACGCCAGAAACCAAGCGATTTTCGCTTGGGCTGATGCAAATCGGCCACCGACTCAATCCCGGCGGCGCGCGGTGGCGATAAGGCAGCGGTCATGGCCGGCCAAGTCCTGGCGCACGGCAACAGCAAGTCCTTGATCCAGAAGCAGAGCCGAAACACTCTCGCGCTGATCATATCCGATCTCGATGGCGGCCATGCCGTCCGGCGACAGCAGCGGCGGCAGCAGCGGCGCGATCCGGCGATAATCGTCCAGCCCCTTCACCCCTGCGAACAGCGCGCCTTTCGGCTCGTGCAGCACGTCGCCGGTCAGCTCGACATCCTGGTCGATATAGGGCGGGTTGATGAGGATAAGGTCGAACCGCCCTGCCATCCCCTCGGCCCAGTCACCGATGCGGAAGTCGGCGCGGTCATTGAGGTGCAGGCGTTCGGCATTGCCGCGCGCGACCGCCAGAGCGGCAGCCGAAATGTCGATGCCCAAACCCTGCGCTCGCGGCCATTGGCTAAGCGCCGCGAGCAGAAGCGCACCCGAGCCCGTGCCAAGATCAAGGATGCGCGCCGGCTCTCTCCTCGCGAAATGATCGACTGCTGCCTCGATCAGCGTTTCGGTGTCGGGGCGCGGGATGAGAACGTCCGGCGTGACATGCAGGCTGATCGTCCAGAAATCGCGGGATCCAGTGATATAGGCTATTGGTTCGCCAGCCAGGCGGCGCTCGACCAGAGCCGCGAAGCCGGGCGGAACGATCAGGTCGCGCTGCCGCATCAGCAGATCGGCTCGGTCGATCCCCAGGGCGTGGGCGAGCAACAGTTCGGCGTCGAGGCGAGGGGTCGCGCTTACCGGCCCCAGGCGGACGGCTGTCGTACGAAGGGCGTCCGCAACGCCCTCCCTGGTCATTCCCCCGAAATCGGGAAGCCATCTCGACACGACTTCCGCATGGGGCAGAGCCGGGAAATGGATTCGCGCCTGCGCGGGAATGACAGCGTTGAAATAGGGGAGGAGAGGCTCACGCCACGCCGTCCAATTGCGCGAGGCGAGCGGCTTCATCCTCCGCCACCAGCGCGCCGATGATCTCGGAAAGGCCCGGGCCTTCGAGGATTTCGGGCAGGCGATGCAGGGTCAGGTTGATGCGATGATCCGTCACCCGGCCTTGTGGGAAATTATAGGTGCGGATGCGCTCCGACCGGTCGCCCGAACCGACCATCGCCTTGCGCGCGCCCGCCTGTTCGCTCTGGGCGCGCTCCCGTTCCACCTCATAGATGCGCGCACGCAGCACCTGCATCGCCTTCGCCTTGTTCTTGTGCTGGGAGCGTTCATCCTGCTGCGTCACCACCGTGCCCGAGGGCAAGTGGGTGATGCGCACAGCGGAATCGGTCGTGTTGACATGCTGGCCGCCCGCGCCCGACGCCCGATAGATGTCGATCTTCAGGTCGCTGTCGGCGATCTGGACATCCACCTCCTCCGGCTCCGGCAGCACGGCGACCGTCGCAGCGGAAGTGTGGATGCGCCCGCCGCTTTCGGTCACGGGCACGCGCTGGACGCGATGGACGCCGCTTTCGAACTTCAGCTTGGCGAAAACACCGGTGCCGGTGACGCTCGCCACCACTTCCTTGAATCCGCCCACTTCCGACGCGTTAGAGGAGATGAGCTCCATCTTCCAACCCTGCGTGTCGGCAAAACGCTGATACATGCGGAAGAGGTCGCCTGCGAACAGCGCGGCTTCGTCGCCACCCGTGCCGGCGCGAATTTCCAGCATCGCCGGGCGCGCATCGGCGGCATCCTTGGGCAGCAACTGGAGCGCCAACGCCCGTTCCGCCTCGGGCAACTGGCTCTTGATCAGCTGCATCTCTTCCTGCGCCATGTCGCGCATCGCCGGGTCGGCATCGGCATCCTCGCCCCCCGCCATATATTCCAGCGCCTTCAGCTCCTGGCGCAGGCGGCGGACTTCGCTGGCCGCGCGGGCCACCGGCTCGATCTCCGCATATTCCTTCGACAGCCGCACAAACTCTTCCGGCGCGAGGTCGGCGCGCGTCATCGACGCCTGCACCTCGTCCCGGCGCGCCTCAATCTGCGCGATACGTTCGGCGGAGATGTGCATTAGCCTATCTGGTCTTCCGGAAGTTCATCTCCAGACAGCTGGTTGTAAGGCTCACCCAGCGCATCGAGAACCCTCAACAACTGCCGCGACGCACCTTCAGGGCCAAGGCGAGCATTGGACAGTTTGACGCGGTCGCTGAGTAGCTCAGCAGTCCGGACGAACAAGACAGCGTCAACGCCCTTGCGCTTAGCTGCTTCCACCCGCTTTTTGGCTGTGCCTTTGAAAGCCATCTCGACGGCAATGCCCCGACGCCTCAAAACCGATGCTATTCTGATCGCTTCTTGCTCAGCATCGGGATTGTCCGGAACAACTGCAATCTCGGGCCGGTCTAGTTCCGGCGCATCGATCAGCATCGCCAGCCGCTCGATCCCCGCCGCCCAGCCGACCGCCGCCGTTGCAGGTCCGCCCAGATTCTCGATCAGCCCGTCATAGCGGCCACCGCCCAGCACCGTGCCCTGCGCGCCCAGCCGGTCGGTGATGAACTCGAACGCGGTGTGCCGGTAATAGTCGAGGCCGCGCACCAACCGCGCATTACGCTCCCACGCCACACCCGCCGCATCGAGGCCGCTCGTCACCTTGTCGAAGAAGGTCCGCGCCTCCTCGGTCAGATAAGCGTCGATGTCAGGCGCGCTGTCCGCCACGGCCCGGTCGCGCGGGTCCTTGCTGTCAAGGATTCGCAGCGGGTTGCGGTGGAGGCGGTCGAGGCTTTCTTCGGACAGCTCGCCCCGATGCGCCTCAAAATGGGCGACGAGCGCCGCGCGCCAGGCTTCGCGGCTTGGTCCGTCGCCCAGCGTGTTGAGGTTGAGCGTCACGCCCTCCGACACGCCCAGCTCGCGCAGCAACTGGTCCGCGAACACCAGCAATTCCACGTCCGCGCCCGGCTCGCCTGCGCCGATAATCTCCGCGTCAAGCTGGTGAAACTGGCGGAAGCGCCCTTTTTGCGGGCGCTCGTAACGGAACAGCGGCCCATGAGTCGCCACCTTGAGCGGCGTATATTGCTGCCAGCCTTCGGTGATATAGGCGCGCGAAATGCCGGCGGTGAACTCCGGCCGCAGGGTGATGCTGTCGCCGCCGCGATCGTCGAACGTGTACATCTCCTTGGAGACGACGTCCGTACTCTCGCCGAGCGAGCGCGCAAAAACCGCCGTCGATTCAAAGACCGGCACTTCCACGCGATGAAATCCGTAGAGCTTGCGCACCCGGTCGAAGCTCGCGACGACATGCGCGAAACGTTCCTGGAACGCTTGCGCCGTGCCGCCCAGCATGTCCTGCGTGCCGCGCACTGGCCGCGGCGTTTCGATTTTGGCCATGGGACAGCGCCTTTAGCGGCAAAGAAGCTTCAAGGAAACGCGCTTTTTTGTCCCATAATTTCGTTACGCCACTTGGGGGGTGGACGGCGGGATGATGGCCCGCCATGCTGCTGTTATACGGTCGTTCGACCGCCCTTTTTCGGAGATGTTCATGATCCGCAGCCTTGCTGCCGCCATCCTCTTTTCCACAGCCTTGACCGCCCCGCTGGCCGCGCAGGAAGCGACCCGCTCCAAGCCTGCCGCGCTGCCGGTGGACAGCGCCGCGCCGATGCCCAAGGACATCCCCTATCCTGGCGGCACCATTCGGCTGGAGGTCGATGCCACCGACACCGTGCAGCGCATCTTCCGCGTCAGGGAAACCATCCCGGTTGCGGCGGCGGGACCGATGACGCTGCTAATGCCGCAATGGCTGCCCGGCAATCATGCGCCGCGCGGACAGATCGAGAAGCTTACCGGCCTCACCTTCACCGCCGACGGCAAGCCGCTCGTGTGGAAGCGCGACCCGCTCAACGTCTTCGGCTTTATGATCGACGTGCCGCAAGGGACGAAGGAGGTCGTCGCGTCCTTCCAGTTCCTGTCCGCCACCCAGTCCAACCAGGGCCGCGTGGTGGTGACGCCCAAGATGCTGAACATCCAGTGGGAAGCTGTGTCGCTCTATCCGGCCGGCTATTTCACGCGGCAGATCCCGGTGCAGGCGACGGTCACCTATCCGGACGGCTGGCGCGCGGCGACGGCTCTGCGCGGTCGGCAGTCGGGATCGACGGTGGCCTATGACGTCATCGACTATGAGGCATTGCAGGATTCACCGGTCTTCGCCGGGCGCCATTTCAAGCCGGTCGACCTCGGCCATAATGTGACGCTCAACATCGTCGCCGACGACGCGGAGGAACTGAACGCCAAGCCCGATCAGATCGCCAAGCACAAGAAGCTGGTCGATGAGGCGGGCGCGCTCTTCGGTACCTATCATTTCGATCATTATGACTTCCTGTTCGCCATCACCGACGAGATGGGCGGCATCGGCCTCGAGCATCACCGCTCCTCGGAGAATCAGGTGGAGCCGGGCTATTTCACCAAATGGACCGAAGGCACGGCGCTGCTCGACCGCAATCTCCTGCCGCATGAGTTCACCCATAGCTGGGACGGCAAGTTCCGCCGCCCCGACCTGCTCTGGACCCCCGACTTCAATGTGCCGATGCAGGACAATCTGCTCTGGGTCTATGAGGGGCAGACGCAATTTTGGGGCTATGTATTGGGCGCCCGGTCGGGCCTGTTCACCAAGCAGGAGACGCTGGACGCCTACGCCCATATCGCGGCCAAGCTCGACACCACCCGGGGACGAGAATGGCGGCCGATGGAGGACACCACCCACGACCCGATCATCTCCGCCCGCCGGCCAAAGGGCTGGTCGAGCTGGCAGCGATCGGAGGATTATTATAATGAAGGGCTGATGATCTGGCTGGAAGCCGACGCCATCATTCGCCAGCAGACGCGGGGGGCCAAGGGGCTGGACGACTTCGCCAAGGCCTTTTTCGGCATCAACCCCGGCGACTGGGGCCAGGTCGTCTATAATCGGGGCGACGTGATCAAGACGCTGAACGCCGTCGCTCCCTATGACTGGGCTGGTTTCTTCGCCCGATATGTGGACAGCACCACGCGGGAGACGCCGAAGGGCGGTTTCGGGCTCGGCGGCTACAAGCTCGTCTATGGCGATACCCCCAACGCCTTCACCAAAGCAGCCGAGGCGAAGAATCTGGACCAAAGCTTCGGTGTCGGGCTGGTCGTGAAGGGCGATGGCGAGATCAGCAACGTCGTCTGGGACAGCGCAGCCTTCAAGGCGGGACTGGTCACCGGTGCGAAGATCGTCGCGGTCAATGGCGACGAATATTCCGCGGACGTCTTCAAAACCGCCCTGAAGACCGCAAAGCCGATGCAGTTGATCGTCAAGCAGGATAGATATTACCGCACTTTGACGCTCGCTTATTCCGGCGGGCTGCGCTATCCGCGCCTCGAAAAAACGGGAGAGGGTGAAGGCAGCCTGGACCGGCTGCTGAAACCGAGAACATAACCACCCACACAGTGCAACGCGTTTACAAAGGCTTAGTCTGATGAACATCGAACTGATCCCCGTCGGGGATGATCCGCCCAACAGCCTGAATGTCATCATCGAGGTTCCGGTCGGCGGTGAGCCCGTCAAATATGAGTTCGACAAGGCATCGGGCGCGCTGTTCGTGGACCGGATCCTGCACACGCCGATGCGCTACCCGGCAAATTACGGCTTCGTGCCGCACACTTTGTCGCCCGACGGCGATCCGCTGGACGCACTGGTCATTGCGCGCTCGCCTTTCGTGCCCGGCTCGGTCGTGCGCGCGCGCCCGATCGCGGTGCTGAACCTGGAAGATGAAGCCGGCGGCGACGAGAAGCTGGTCTGCGTTCCCGATAACAAGACCTTCCCTTATTATCATAATGTGGACGAGAAGGACGACCTGCCCGGTATCGTCATGGAGCAGATCGAACATTTCTTCACCCACTATAAGGATCTGGAAAAGCAGAAGTGGGTGCGCATCGGCACCTGGGGCGGCGCGGAAGACGCCCGCCGCATCACGCTGGAAGCGATCGAGCGCTACAAGGCTGAAAAGCAGGCTGCTTGAGGCTGAACCAAAGCGAAAAAGGCTCGCGTGGATCGTTCCGCGCGAGCCTTTTTTTTCGTGCCGTGCTTCTACGTCGGCAGGAGACCAGTCCCGCTGTCTGAGCTGGCTTCCTGCCGTCGCAGGAACACATCCACTATTCAGATCAATCGATCCGCCTCCAGCGCAGCGGCGAGCGAGTCCCGACCGCGCGGCAGGCGGGCGTGAAGCCGCGCATCCGCCTCGGCCAGCCGCTCCACACCCGCCGTCAGCTGCTCCTCGGGCAAGGTGAAGGGCAGCCTCAAGAAACGTTCGAAAGCGCCGCTGACGCCGAAGCGCGGGCCGGGCGCCACGCGGACGCCGTGACTCTCCGCCAGCGCCGCCAGCGCGGTCGCCTCGGCGCGCGGTAGTTCGGCCCAGAGCGAGAGGCCCCCGGCCGGCGATTCAACGCGCCAGTGCGGCAGATGCCGTTCGATCAGGCGCAGCAGATGATCGCGCCGCCCGCGCAGCATCTCGGCACGGGGGCCAAGCCCCTCGTCGGCGTCGATCAGCTGCGCGACGGCAAGCTGCTCGACTACCGGGCTCGCCATGTCCATCGTCGTGCGCAGGCGGCCCAGCGCCGCGACCGTCTGCGGATCGGCACGGACCCAGCCGACGCGCAACCCGCCCCAGAAAATTTTGCTGGCCGATCCCATGGTGATCACCTGCCGGCCGAAGGGATCGTGGATCGCAACCGGCGGAGGCGGCGCGAAGTCCAGACCCATCGCGACCATCGTCTCGTCGATGATGAGCGGCATGTGATTGCGCGCCGCGGCCGCCACCAGGGCGCGGCGGGTCGCCGGGTCCATGCTGCGGCCGGTCGGGTTGTGGAAATCGGCGATGATGTAGGCGAAGCGCGGCGAGGTCTGGCGGAACGCCGCATCCATGGCATCGATGTCCCACCCCTGCGCGGGCAGGCCCACAGGGACCGGCACGACGTTCGCGCGCTGCAAGGCCTGGATCGCATTATGATAAGTCGGATGATCGATCACCGCGCGATCCCCGGGTCCTGCCAGCCATTGCAGCAGCAGCGAAAGGCCCTGCTGCGCGCCGTTGGTGACGATGATCTGGTCCGGGGTGGTCGGACAGCCGCGGCGCTCATAATGAGCGGCGATGGCTCTACGCAGCGGCGACAAACCGAGCGGGTCATAACCCAGTTCGCCAAGGAATGCGGGCAGCATCTCGACCGCCACCTGGCAGGCCCTGCCGACGCCCGGCGCCGCGGGCAGCGCCGCGTGGGTCCAGTTCAGGACATTGCCGCCGTCTGCGGTGTCGATCGCGGGCAGGTCCGGCTCCATCCGGCCGGGCGGCAGGCGAGTCACGCTTCCCGAACCCTGCCGGCTCTCAAGAAAGCCCTCGTCCCGCAGCCGGTCGAAGGCGGCGGCGATCGTCGTGCGGCTGAGGCCCAGTGCGGCAGCCAGTTCCCGCTCGCCGGGCAGACGGACATTCAGCCCCACGCGGCCGTCCAGCACCAGCATGCGCAGCGCTTGGGCCAGTTGCCGATAGGCGGGTTCGGCACTTTCCTCAGCGCGCCATGCCCCCAGCAAACGGAGCAGGGAAGGCGGCCGCAGCAAAGAAGTGGACATGGACAGACGATCCTTTTGGGTAGTGATCAAGTCCACTTATCGGATAATGGCCGTTTTGTAAAAGGCCATCTCCAGGGAAGAAGAGGCTTGCCCCCTGACCGGCCGGCAAGGAGCCCAGCCGGCCGGTCCTTTTCCCCTCAGCCGGCGATCAGGCGGATCGAGGCGCTCGATACCCAGCCGCTGACGCAGGGGCCGTCATAGGCCTGCTTGCGATCCGCTGGTTCGGAGACGCCGCAGTCGACGGCCGCTCCATCCTCGGTGGCAGAGGCCGGGACGAGCACGACACCCAGCCATTTCTGGTCCAAGCTGCGGGTACAGACCCACGCCCGCCCGCCTTCGCTGATCCGCGTTACTTCCCGGGCATCGGAAAATGGCGCGGTTCGAACGGCAAGCCCCTTGGCTCCGACGCGAACAGCCTCGCCCATCGCTCCACAGGCATCGAGGCGCGGCCCATCCTCGCCGATCATGACCGGCCGGCGCAGGTCCGATTCCAGCCTCGCTTCGGGCACGTCCTCGCGGGGGGCGCCGGCCAGCGAACTGTTCGGCAGTTCCTCCAGGACGTCGCTGCTTTTCGAGCAGGCGGCGAGCATCAGGGCCAGGGCAAGGACGACACGCATATCCGCCTGATAGACCGTGCTTCCCGAGGGGGAAAGGCGGCATGTTTCGCTTTAGTTTCGGTGCGCCTTTCCCTATATGCTCGGCATGAGCGAGGAAAGTCAGACCAACCCCAACAGCAACAGCTATGGCGCCGACAGCATCAAGGTCCTCAAGGGTCTGGATGCCGTGCGCAAGCGGCCCGGCATGTATATCGGCGACACCGATGACGGCTCGGGTCTGCACCATATGGTGTTCGAGGTCAGCGACAATGCGATCGATGAAGCGCTGGCGGGGCACTGCGACCGCATCCTCATCACGCTGAACCCCGATGGCTCGGTCAGCGTCGAGGATAATGGCCGCGGCATTCCGACCGACATCCACCGTGAGGAAGGTGTGTCGGCGGCCGAGGTCATCATGACCCAGCTGCATGCCGGCGGGAAGTTCGAGAATACGTCCGACGACAACGCCTATAAGGTGTCGGGCGGTCTGCACGGCGTCGGCGTGTCCGTGGTGAACGCGCTTTCCGAATATCTCGACCTCAACATCTGGCGCGACGGCAAGGAGCATTATATGCGCTTTGCCTATGGCGATGCCGTGGCGCCGCTGAAAATCATCGGCGATGCGCCGGAGGGGAAGAAGGGCACGAAGGTCACCTTCCTGCCCTCGACCGAGAAGGTCCCCGGCGACGGCGGCACGTTCAAGAATCACACCGAGTTCGATTTCGAAAAGCTGGAGCATCGCTATCGCGAGCTCGCCTTCCTCAATTCCGGCGTGCGGCTGTTCCTTGTCGATGCGCGGCATGAGGAGAAGAAGGAGGTCGAGCTGTTCTATGAGGGCGGCATCGCGGCTTTCGTGAAATGGCTCGACCGCAACAAGCAGGCTTTGATGCCCGATCCGATCGCGATCTCGGGCAGCCGCGACGATGTCACCATCGACGTCGCGCTGGAGTGGAACGATTCCTATTATGAGAACGTCCTCTGCTTCACGAACAACATCCCACAGCGCGATGGCGGTACCCACCTCGCCGCCTTCCGCGCGGCGCTGACCCGCACGCTGAACAATTATGCCGACAAGTCGGGCCTGCTCAAGAAAGAGAAGGTGTCGCTGACCGGCGAGGACATGCGCGAGGGGCTGACCGCCATCGTGTCGGTGAAGCTGCCCGATCCTAAATTCTCGTCGCAGACCAAGGACAAGCTGGTTTCGTCGGAAGTGCGCCAGCCGCTCGAAAGCCTGATGGCCGACAAGATGGCGGAATGGCTGGAGGAAAATCCCCAGCATGGCCGCATGATCGTGCAAAAGGTGATCGACGCCGCCGCCGCGCGCGAGGCCGCGAAGAAGGCCCGCGAACTGACCCGGCGCAAGGGCGTGATGGACATCGCTTCCCTTCCCGGCAAGCTTGCCGACTGTCAGGAGCGTGATCCCGCCAAGTCCGAACTCTTCCTGGTCGAGGGTGACTCGGCCGGCGGTTCGGCCAAGCAGGGGCGTAATCGGCATAATCAGGCGATCCTGCCGCTGAAGGGCAAGATTTTGAACGTCGAGCGCGCGCGCTTCGACCGCATGCTGTCGTCCAAGGAAGTCGGCACGCTCATCCAGGCGATGGGCACCGGCATCCGCGACGATTTCAATCTCGACAAGCTGCGCTATCACAAGATCGTCATCATGACCGACGCTGACGTCGACGGCGCGCATATCCGCACGCTGCTCTTGACCTTCTTCTATCGCCAGATGCCGCAGATCATCGAGGCCGGGCATCTCTACATCGCCCAGCCCCCGCTCTACAAGGCGACGCGCGGTCGATCGGAGGTTTACCTCAAGAACGAAGCGGCGCTCGAACAGTATCTTGTCGACAATGGCGTTGAATCGATGGCGCTCGACACCCGCGAAGGCATGCGGTCGGGCGAGGACCTGCGCCACCTGATCGAACATGGCCGACGCATGCGCGCGGTGATGCGCTATGTGCCCCGCCGCTACAATCCCGCGATCATAGAGGCGCTGGCGATCAACGGCGCGCTCGATCCGGAACTCAGCCAGGATGCGCAGGGCGCGCGGCTGGACGCCACGGTGAAGTGGATGGACGCGCAGGATGACGAAGGCAGCTGGAGCGGCCGGATCGCGGAGGAAGGCGGCTTCCACTTCGAGCGGCTGTGGCGCGGCGTCACCGACCATCACATGATCGAACATGGCTTCATCGGATCGGCCGAGGCGCGCAAGCTGCACGCGATCGCGGCCGAAGAAGCCCAAAGCTACCAGACCTCCAGCCGCCTAGTTACCGCCAAGGCGGCGCAGGCGGCGGAAGAGGCTGGCGAGGATGATCTCCCCGTCGCGACCAAGGGTTCGACGCCGGTCACGCGGCCGAGCGAACTGCTGGAGGCGGTACTGGCCGCAGGCCGCAAGGGCCTGGCGATCCAGCGCTACAAGGGGCTTGGCGAGATGAACGCGGAGCAGCTTTGGGAAACCACGCTGGACCCGGACAACCGCTCCATGCTGCGGGTCGAGGTGGAGCAGGCGGACGTCGCCGACGAGATCTTCACCCGGCTGATGGGCGATGTGGTGGAGCCACGGCGCGAGTTCATTCAGGACAATGCGCTGAACGTCGCTAATCTGGACGTGTAAACACGATGCGGTGCTGGCCCCTCACCCTTCTCCTGCTGGCAGGATGCGGTGACGGTGGCCGCGCCGACGACGCACACCGGTCGCTGAAAACGCCGATCCGCTATGCCCCGGCCGATACGCCGCCGACGGTTTCCGCTCCTGCCGATATTCCTGCCGCGGCAGGCTTCGAAAATCAGGCCGAAGCCGCGCCAGAGCCGAAGCCGTCGGCAACGCCTGCACCCGTCAAGCAGACGGCCAGCCTGCCTGCCGCTGCGTCCGACAACAGCTATTATGCAATCGGCACAGAGCCATTCTGGGCGGTCACCGTCAGGGGCAGCAGCGCTTCGATCGACCGGGCGGACAAGGAACCGGCCCGCGTCATCGTCTCGCGCGCGGAGGAAGACGGCAACGTCCGCTACAATGGCGAGGGCTTCACCATGACGGTCACGCCAGGCCCATGCAGCGACGGCATGAGCGACGCCGTCTGGTCGGACCGCGTCACGATCTCCTTTGGCGACAATGTCGTGAAGGGCTGCGGCGGGCGGAGGGACGATCCAGGCGGTTAGGGCTCATCGGTCCGCATCGCTTCGCTGACCAGCGCTTCGGCCTCGATCAGCAGCGCATCTTCGACATCATGCTGCGCCACCTGTTCCCGCCCGATAAGGATCAGCACCGGCACCGCGAGCGGACTCACCCGGTCAAGGCTGACATGCAGCATCGTCGCACAGGCGCGGTCGATCAGATCGCCCAGCCGCCCGACGTCGGTCATCCGTGCGCGGGCGTCCGCCCATGCGGCCTTCAGCAACAGATGGTCCGGCTGATATTTGCGCAGCACCTCATAGATAAGATCGGTGGAAAAGGTAACCTGCCGCCCGGTCTTGCGTTTGCCGGGATGCTGCCGCTCGATCAGGCCGGAAATCACCGCCACGTCGCGGAAGGCGCGCTTCAGCAGGCTGGACTGTTCGACCCACTCGATAAATTCATGATCGAGGATATCGGCGGAAAAGAGGCTCTGCGGATCGGTGATGGGCTTTAAGCCATAGACCGCGAGCGCATAGTCGTTCGAAACGAAGCCCATCGGCAGCAGCCCCTGCGCGTCCATGCGGCGGGTCAGCAACATGCCGAGCGACTGGTGCGCGTTCCAGCCCTCGAAACTGTAGCAGACCAGGTAGTGGCGCCCCTCATGCGGGAATGTCTCAATCAGCAACTGGCCCGGCTCGGGCAAGGCGGAGCGATATTTCTGCACCTCCAGCCAGTCGCGCACATCGTCGGGGAAGCGATGCCATTCCTCCGGCTCGGCAAGAAAATGGCGCACCCGGTCGGCAAGGCGCGTCGACATCGCCATGCGCGTGCCGCCCCAGGTCGGGATGCGCGCCTGCTTGGAGGTGGCGCGCACGATGAGGTCGGTGGTATCCATCCGCACCACCTCCAGCGCCATGCCGGAGAAGAAGAAACTGTCGCCCGGCCGCAGCGTGGCGGCGAACCCCTCCTCCACCGTGCCGAGCTTTCGCCCATTGTTGAAGCGCACGCCAAGCGCCGGCTGATCGACGATGATGCCCGCATTCAGCCGATGCTGCTGGATGAAGCGGGGGTGGGAGACGCGCCATGTGCCGTCCGGATCATGGGTCAGCCGCCTGAACCTGTCATAGGCGCGCAGCGCATAGCCGCCGCCTTCGATGAAGTGCAGGACATTGGCGAACGCCTCTTCGGTAAGTCCGCTATAGGGCGTGGAAGACCGAACCTCCGCCAGCAACTCCGCCGCGCGGAACGGTGCGGCGCAGGCGAGGCCCATCACATGCTGGGCGAGGACGTCGAGGCTGCCCGGCCGGAAATCGTCGGCGTCCCGTTCCCCCTCCTCCACCGCATCCAGAGCGGCGCGCGCTTCGAGATATTCGAAGCGGTTGCCGGGGATCAGGATGGCCTCGCTCGGACAGTCGAGCCGGTGATTGGCGCGGCCGATGCGCTGGAGCAGGCGCGACGACCCCTTCGGCGCGCCCATCTGTATCACGCAATCGACATTGCCCCAATCGACACCCAGATCGAGGCTGGCGGTCGCGACAAGCGCACGCAGGCGGCCGTCCGCCATCGCCGCCTCCACCTTGCGCCGTGCCTCGATGGACAGGCTGCCATGATGAATGGCGATCGGCAGGTTCGCCTCATTCACCGACCAAAGTTCCTGGAAGATCAGTTCCGCCAGCCCCCGCGTGTTGCAAAAGACCAGCGTGGTCTGCCGCCGCTCGATCTCCTCCATTACCTGCCGCGCCGCATATTTGCCGCTATGGCCGGACCACGGGATGCGGCCTTCGGGGATCAGGATGGCGACGTTCGGCTCCGCGCCCTGTTCGCCGATGACCGGCGTCACGGCATTGATATCTCCGTCCGGCGCGAGCCAGGCGCGATAGGCGTCTATATCCGCGACGGTGGCGGACAGAGCGACCCTGCGCAGTTCCGGATTGATCGCCTGAAGACGCGACAGGCAGAGGCTCAGCAGGTCGCCTCGCTTCTGCGTGGCGAAGGCGTGAACTTCGTCGATGATGACGGTCTTGCAATTCGCGAACAGCAGGAAGCTGTCCGGATAGCTGAGCAGCAGCGAAAGCGATTCGGGCGTCGTCAGCAATATCTGCGGCGGCCTCGCGCGCTGCCTTGCCTTGCGATCGGAAGGAGTGTCCCCGGTCCGCGTTTCGACCCGGATCGGCAGATCCATTTCCTCGATCGGCGTGAGGAGATTGCGGCGCACGTCCACCGCCAGCGCCTTGAGCGGCGACACATAAAGGGTGTGCAGTCCCTCGGCGGGATTATCGATCAGGTCGGCAAGCGTGGCGAGAAAGCCTGCCAATGTCTTGCCCGCCCCGGTCGGCGCGACCAGCAAGGTGTGATCCCCGCGCCTTGCCGCCTCCAGCATCTCCAGCTGATGACGGCGCGGCCGCCAGTCGCGCTGGCTGAACCATCGCTCCAGCGGTTCGGGTAGGCTCTGGTCCATTATCATGATGTAGGGAGGGGGAGCGGTCCTCGGCAAGTTCGGTGCAAGGGGTAACTCCGTCCACCAAGAAGAAGTTTCGCGCCGCCTGTGGCTCCGGCGGCGGAAAAGGCGTTACACTCATCGACATGCAGACCGGCGCCGCTTCGGCCGCGCCCCTTGGCAGGAGAAGATGATGACCGGCGAAACCGAAGCCGACCTCACCGGCGCTGAACCCACGCATAACCGCCGCCGCCCCAAGCAGCCGATCATGGAGATTGAGGGCCGCAAGCTGAAGCCGGCGACGCTGATGATGGGCCACGGCTATGACCCCACCTTGTCGGAAGGGTCGCTGAAACCGCCGATCTTCCTGACCTCCACCTTCGCCTTCGAAAGCGCGGCGGCCGGCAAGCGGCATTTCGAGGGGGTGACGGGCCTTCGCCCCGGTGGCGCGGAAGGCCTCATCTACTCTCGCTTCAACGGCCCCAATCAGGAGATCGCCGAGGACCGGCTGGCAATCTGGGAGGAGGCGGAAGACGCGCTGCTTTTTTCCAGCGGCATGTCGGCAATCGCCACCACCCTGCTCGCGCTGGTTCAGCCGGGCGACGTGATCGTCCATTCGGCGCCGCTCTATGCCGCGACGGAATCGCTGATCGGCCGTACGCTGGGCAAATTCGGCGTCCAATGGCTCGATTTCCCGGCCGGTGCCAGCGAAGAGGAAATCGGCGCCGTGATCGAGAAGGCCAAGGCGCTCGGCCGCGTCGCGCTCATCTATCTTGAAAGTCCGGCCAACCCGACCAACGTCCTGGTCGATCTGGAAGCGGTAGTTGCGCGGCGCGACTTTTTGTTCGCAGGCGAAGAATATCGCCCGCCGATCGCGATCGACAACACTTTCCTCGGCCCGCTGTGGCACCATCCGCTCAGTCACGGCGCTGACCTCGTCATCTACAGCCTCACCAAATATGCCGGCGGCCATAGCGACCTGGTCGCGGGCGGCGTGCTGGGTCCCAACGGCCTCATCAATACCATCCGGCTGATGCGCAACACGATCGGCACCATCCTCGATCCGCACAGCGCCTGGATGCTGCTGCGGAGCCTGGAGACGCTGGAACTACGGATGAGCCGTGCGGGCGACAATGCGGCGAAGGTCTGCGCCTGGCTGAAGGATCAGCCGCAGGTGGAGAAGGTCGTCTATCTCGGCTTCCCGGAGACGGAGCGGCAGGCTGACATCTACCGGCGCCATTGCACCGGCGCGGGCTCCACTTTCTCGCTCTACCTCAAGGGTGGCGAGCCGGAAGCCTTCGCCTTTCTCGACGCCCTCAAAATCGCCAAGCTGGCGGTCAGCCTGGGCGGGACGGAGACGCTGGCGAGCCACCCGGCGGCGATGACGCATTTGTCGGTGCCAGCTGAGCGCAAGAAGGCGCTGGCGATAAGCGACAATATGGTCCGCATCTCGATCGGCTGCGAGGATGCGGACGATCTGATCGCAGACTTCGCGCAGGCGTTGCGGGCGGTGGGATGAGCGGGGACCGCCCCCTCATCCTCATCGCCCAGCCGCATCTTGCGCCGCTATTCGGGGTCCTGACGCCTCTCTATGACGTCATGCCGTTGTGGGAGGAAGCCGGGCGGGCACGCATGGCGGAGGCGCAGGTGCTGGTGACGGCGGGCGAGTTCCGGCTCGAAAGGACGATGCTGGAGCGGATGAAGGCGCTGCGGCTGATCGCCTGCTTCACCGTCGGCCATGACGGCGTCGATCTGGAGTGGGCCAAGGCGCATGGCGTGGCGGTGACCCATGCGCTCGATGCCAATGCGGAGGATGTGGCCGACCATGCCATCGGCCTCATCATCGCGCATCGGCGCGGCCTCGTACGCGGCGAGCGGCAATTACGCGCAGGCGGATGGACGGCGGACGGCAAGATGCTGAGCCACTCGCTGGCGGACGCAAGGATCGGCATCGTCGGCATGGGTAGCATTGGCGTCGCCGTCGCTACTCGCGCGGAAGCATTGCGGATGCAGCCGAGCTGGTGGGGTCCGAGGGCCAAGCCCGCCCTGCCCTGGCGGCGCGCCGAAAGTCTGCAAGCGCTCGCTGAGGAGAGCGACATAGTGGTGGTGGCGGCGAAGGCGACCGAGGAGAATCGCGGGATGATCTCCGCCGCCATGCTGGATGCGCTTGGCAGCGACGGGCTGCTCGTCAATGTGGCGCGGGGGCAATTGGTCGATGAAGACGCGGTGATCGCGGCGCTTCGCTCCGGGCGGCTGGGCGGCGCGGCGCTCGACGTGTTCGAGGAGGAGCCGACTCCCGCGGCGCGCTGGGAAGACGTGCCCAACTGCATCGTGACGCCCCACACCGCCGGCGCGACCCATGAGGCGGTGGCCCGCATGACGCAGATGCTGCTGGCGAACCTCTCCGCCCATTTCGCGGGCGAGCCGCTCGTCTCACCCATTATGGGATGATCAGTTCCAGTCCACTCTCGTCCACCCTCGCTCAGCCGCCAGTTTCGCCAGCGGCTTGTGCGGATTGGAGGCGAAGGGAACGTCCGCATATTCCAGCATCGGCGCGTCGGACACATGGTCCGAATAGGCGCGGATATGCGTCGTGGTGCGATCGATCGCCTCGGCCGCCATCCACGCCTTGATCATCCGCAGCTTGCCGGTGTCGTAGCAATTCTCACCCGCGATCTTGGCGCGAACGTAACGCAGGTCCTGGCTCAGATGATCGGTGGCGATCACCGCGTCGAAGCCGAGCCGGCGAGCGATCGGCTCGACATAAAGCCGGTAGGAGGCGGTCGCCAGCACCAGCGTGCAGCCATCAGCCTTGTCCCGCGCGATCTGCGCCAGCGCGCCCGCTCGGACGTTCTTCGCCACCACCCGCTCGGCATAGCTTTCGACATGCGGCATCAGCTTTGCGCGCTGGACATTGGAACCGATCATCAGCGCCTGATTTAATTCCTTCAGGCGCTGGCGCGTGATCAGCTTCATGACATAGGCGAGCATCAGCAGAATGACGCAAGGAAACAGCACCAGCCGCCATGGCGCCATCGCCCGGGCGACGTGGATCAGAAAGCCGGTATAGGTGCCCGTAAAGGTGACCGTGCGGTCCATATCGTAGATTGCCAGCCTGTGCGTCATGCCGTGTCCGAAACTTTTTGGGTAGTCCCTTCGTTTGATCGTGCGGATGGGCCGTTTCGGCTTGCCGTGCAACCGATAATGGACCACTAAACCGCCTTGATGAACAAAGCCGCAGACCTTGTGGAAGAAGCGCGCGATGGCGGTGGTGTCATTCGGCTTTCCGGTCATCTTTCCATTGCATGTCTCCACGACCTGCCCAACCGGCTGGACGCGATTTCCGGGCCAGTGGAGGCGATCGACCTGTCCGGCGTCGATCATATGGACACGATCGGCGCCTGGACCGTCCACCGGGCAGCGCGGCGGCTGGGTTGCGGCATCACCGGCGCGGACGAGGATGCAGAGCGGCTGATCGCGACCGTCAGCGAAGTGGACGAGCCGGTCAATATCCGTCCGGACTATGTGTCGCCCTGGCAGCGCGTCGTCGGGCAGATCGGCGCGGCCGTGATGATGGCCGGGGAAACGCTGCTCGGCCTGCTCGGCTTCTTCGGCAGCACGCTGGTCGCCACCTGGAACGTCATCCGCCATCCCAGCCGCTTCCGCATCAACGCCGTTGTCCAGCGGTTCGAAGTGGTGGGCGTGTCGGCGCTCGGCATCATCGGCCTCATGAGCTTCCTGATCGGCATCGTCATCGCCCAGCAAGGATCGGTGCAGTTGCGGCAGTTCGGCATGGAGATGCTGACGATCAACCTGGTCGGCCGTCTCACCTTCCGCGAACTCGGCGTGCTGATGACCGCGATCATGGTCGCGGGCCGGTCCGGTTCCGCCTTCGCCGCGCAACTCGGCACGATGAAGCTGACGGAGGAAATCGACGCTATGCGCACCATCGGCGTTTCGCCGATGGAGGCGCTGGTCCTTCCCCGCACGCTTGCGGTGGTGGTGATGATGCCGCTGCTCGGCTTCTATTCCTCGATCGTCGCCATCATCGGCGGCGGCTTCCTCTGCGCCGTGTCGCTGGAGATACCGCCGATCACCTTCTTCCAGCGCCTGCGCGAAGTGGTGCCGATCACCGACCTCTGGGTCGGCCTCATCAAGGCGCCGGTCTTCGGCATCATCATCGCGCTAGCCGGCTGCTATCAGGGCATGCAGGTCAAGGCCAATGCTGAGGAAGTGGGCCTGCGCACCACCTCCGCCGTGGTGCAGGCGATCTTTCTCGTCATCGTGATCGACGCCTTCTTCGCCGTATTCTTCACCTGGCTGGGCTGGAACTGATGGCGCCGGAGGAAGAAACCGCCGCTGAGGAAGCGCGGGTCGAGCGGGCTGTCCAGAAGGACGGCGTCGCCATCTCCGTGCGCAACCTCAAGAACAGCTTCGGCGATCAGGTCGTGCATGAAGGCCTGAACCTCGACGTGCGCAAGGGCGAGATATTGGGCGTGGTCGGCGGGTCCGGCACCGGCAAGTCGGTGCTGATGCGTTCGATCATCGGGCTGCAGACGCCTGACGAGGGCGAGGTTCACGTCTTCGGCGAATCCATGATCGGCCGTCTTGACGATGAGGCGCTCGCCATCCGCAAGCGTTGGGGCGTCCTGTTCCAGGGCGGCGCGCTCTTCTCGACGCTCACCGTTGCGGAAAATGTCGAGGTGCCGATCCGCGAATATTATCCGAACATCGGCCCGCAGCTGCGCGACGAGATCGCCGCCTACAAGATCCGCATGACGGGCCTGCCCGCCGAGGCTGGCCCCAAATATCCCGCAGAATTGTCAGGCGGCATGAAGAAGCGCGCCGGCCTTGCCCGCGCCCTCGCGCTCGATCCTGATCTGCTGTTCCTGGACGAGCCGACCGCAGGGCTGGACCCGATCGGCGCGGCGGCGTTCGATGAGCAGACCCGGAGGCTGCAGCAGACGCTGGGCCTCACCGTCTTCCTCATCACCCACGATCTCGACACGCTCTATTCGATCTGTGACCGGGTGGCGGTGCTGGCCGACCGGCAAGTCACCGCGGTCGGCACGATCGACGAGCTGCTGGCTACCGATCACCCCTGGATCCAGGAATATTTCAACGGCCCGCGCGGGCGGGGGGCGGGCCGCTACGGCGGCGGTGGAGCGGGAACGCGGCAGGTCCGCTTCTCCGCAGCCATCGGCGCAAGCGCAACCGGACAAAAGGCGATAAGATATGGAAACCCGCTCCAACCATGTGCTGGTGGGTACGGTCACGCTGCTGCTGCTGGCGGCGATCATGCTGGCCGCCTTCTGGTTCTCGCGCCTGTCCGATGGGGAGAATATGGAATATGACATATTCTTCAAACAGTCGGTGAACGGTCTGGCGAAGGGGTCGAGCGTCAATTATTCCGGCGTTCCCTCCGGTCAGGTCGAGAAGATCGAACTGTGGAAGCGCGACCCGAGCTTCGTGAAGGTGCGCATTTCCGTCAAGGAGGGCACGCCGGTGCTGCAAGGCACCACCGCGACGATCGCCGGCGTCGGCTTCACCGGCGTTTCGGAGATCGTGCTGGACGGCGCGGTCAAGGGTGCGCCGCCCATCACCTGCCCGACAGAAAACCCGCTCTCCGCCTGCCCTGATGGCGTGCCGGTGATCCCGACCAAGCCCGGAGCGCTGGGTGAATTGCTCAACAATGCGCCGCAACTGCTGGAGCGCCTCTCCACCCTGACAGAGCGGTTGACGCAATTGCTCAACGACAAGAACCAGCAGTCGATCGCCGGCATCCTTGCCAATGTGGAGCGGATCTCCGGATCGCTCGCCGATCGCAGCCCGGAAATCTCGGCTACGCTCGCAGAGGCCCGGGTCGCGGTCCAGCGCACCGGCATCGCCGCTGAGCAGATCGGCAAGCTCGCCGCCACCACCAATTCGATGCTGGCCGACGAGGGCCGCCCGTTGATGGCCGACCTGCGCAAGAGCGTGCAAGCTGCGACGCAAAGTATCGATACGTTGGACAAGACCATCGCCGAGGCGCAGCCGGGCGTCCGTGCCTTCAGCAACCAGACCATGCCGGAAGTGAACCAGCTGGTGCGCGACCTGCGCGAAATGTCGCGCGCCTTCCGGGGAGTGGCCGAAAAGCTCGATCAGCAAGGCGCCGGGTCGATCGTCGGCGCACCCAAACTGCCTGACTACAAGCCATGAGAGGGCCTCCTGCGATGTTCCACAAGAAACTAGCCGCCATGTCGGCCACTCTCGGCCTCGCTCTCGCGCTGACAGGCTGCGTCTCGTTCGGCGGGAAGCCGCCACAGCGGCTGCTCGCCCTCTCCGCCGCGCAGAAGGTTGCGCCCGGGACGCTGCGCAGCGCCTCCGCCGGCACCAGCATCACTGTGGCCGATCCGGAGTCGCCCAAGATGCTCGACACCGTGCGCGTGCCGGTGCAGACATCCCCCACCTCCCTCGCCTATGTGACGAAGGTGCAATGGGCGGACACGCCGCGCCACCTGTTCCAGAAGCTGCTGTCCGAAACCATCGCGGCGACCAGCAACCGCGTCGTCCTCGATCCCGGCCAATATTCCGCCGATGCGGGGCAGCGGCTGATGGGAGAGCTGGTCGAATTCGGGCTGGATGAGGCGACCAACAGCGCCGTCGTGACCTATGACGCCATGCTGGCAGGACCCGGCGGCGTGGCCATCGCCAAGCAGCGCTTCACCGCGAGCGCGCCAGTCGGCGGCAAGATCGAAGCCGGCACCATCGGCGCGCCACTCAACACCGCCGCAAACAAGGTGGCTGCCGACGTCGCCGCCTGGCTCGCGAGCCGCTGAAGGAGCGACCCGGCTGGGGGGCAGGTCAGCCGAGCACGGTCATTCCAGGCTCTTGCTGACCTGCTCGGTCACATCCTTTGACAGGCCGGGCTCTGCCAGTATCCGCTGCAACTCAGCGCGCATCATCCCAGCGCGCTGCGCATCGAACCTCTTCCAGCGGCCGAGCGGCGGAACAAGCCGGGCTGCGGTTTGCGGGTTAAGCTTGTCGAGGGCTATGACGCAATCAGCGACGAGGCGATAACCCTTGCCGGACGGGTGATGAAAGGCCCACTGGTTTCCGGTGAAGGCGCCATAAAGCGAGCGCACCCGGTTGGGGTTGCCAAGGCTGAAGTCCTGATGATGCGCCAGTTCCTGCACCAGATCGACCGTGTCGGCATGGAAGGCGAAGGCCTGTGTCTGGAACCATTTGTCCAGCGTCAGCGCATCGCTGCGATACCGCTGGTAGAAGATATCCAGCGCGGCATCCCGCTCCACGCTCGTGCCATTGGCCAGCGTCGCTAGGGCCGCCTGCCGTTCGGTCATATTGTCGGCCTGATCGAATTGGTCGAACGCAACGGAGGCCCCGTCCTCAGCGCCCGACGCAGCCAGATAGAGCAAAGCGGTATTGCGCAGCTTCCGTGCCCCCTTCGCCGCCGCGGAAAGGGAAAAGCCGTTGGCCTTTGTTCGGGCATGAATGTCGCGCCACAGCGTCTCCAATTCCGAGCCGATGCGGCTTTGCAACCCGTCCCGCGCTGCGTGGATCGCATCGGGATCGACTATGGCCATCTGATCGCCGAGATAGGCTTCGCTCGGCAGACGGATCGCTTCGGCGACGAATGCGGGGTCTAGAGCAGAATCGGCGGCGGTGTTCCGGATGGCGGCAAGGACCGCATCCTCGTCCACCGGCTGGCCCGCTATTTTCCCGACCAGCACATTGACCATCAACTGCTGCATCGCTTCATAGCGCGCGAAGGGGTCATCGTCGTGCGCGGAAAGGAACGCCAGATCAGCCTGGCTGCGGTCGGTCTCCACGATAACTGGAGCGGAAAATCCGCGATTGATCGACAGGATCGGCGCCGCGCTCAAACCTTCGAAGATGAAGTTCTGCCGCTCCTCGGTCAGCAGCAGCAGATGGTCGCCACCGCTCTGCCCCGATGCAGGATCGAACAGGGCCGTGCGCAGCGGAATAGCCATGGGCTCCTTATCGGCTTGACCAGGTGTAGGCGGAACCGACTGCTCCAGTGTAAGCGTTGCCCTCCCAGCGGCCGCGTCATAGGCCAGCAGGGCACGGACGCGCGGCGTTCCCGCCTGCTCATACCAGAGGCGGAACTGGCGAAGGTCGATGCCACCGCCCTCCTCCATTGCGATAACGAAATCCTCGCATGTCGCGGCCTGGCCGTCATGGCGCTCAAAATAAAGGTCGGTGCCTGCACGGAAGCGCTCTGGTCCCAGCATCAGCGCCATCATGCGGATCAGCTCAGCGCCTTTGTTATAGATGGTCGCCGTATAGAAGTTGCTGATTTCCATATAGGATTCGGGGCGAACCGGATGGGCGAGCGGTCCTTGATCCTCCTGGAACTGCGCGCCGCGCAGGATGCGCACGTCCTCGATGCGCTTGACGGCGTGGCTCCCCATGTCAGCAGAAAAATTCTGGTCGCGAAAGACTGTGAATCCTTCCTTTAATGACAGCTGGAACCAGTCGCGGCAGGTGACGCGGTTGCCGGACCAGTTATGGAAATATTCGTGGGCGACGACACCCTCTACTCCATCATAGTCGACGTCCGTAGCGGTATCCGGATCGGCCAGAATATAGCGCGAGTTGAAGATGTTGAGGCCCTTATTCTCCATCGCCCCGAAGTTGAAGTCCGCCACCGCCACGATGTTGAAGACGTCCAGATCATATTCGCGCCCATATACCCGCTCATCCCAAGCCATGCTGTTCTTCAGCGCCTGCATGGCATGAGCGGTGCGGGGGAGGTCGGCCTCCTTAACCCAAATGCCAAGCGCCACCTCGCGGCCGCTCATCGTAACGAAGCGGTCCGCATTGCAGGCCAGGTCACCCGCAACGAGCGCGAACAAATAACAAGGCTTGGGGAATGGATCCGTCCAGCGCGCCCAGTGGCGCCCGCCCGGCAAATCGCCTTGGCCCACCGGATCACCATTGGCGAGCAGGACAGGATAAAGCTGCTTATCGGCAGTCATATGGACCGAGTAGCGCGACAATATGTCCGGGCGATCCGGGAAGAAGGTGATCCGCCGAAATCCTTCCGCCTCGCATTGGGTGCAGAGCAGCCCGCCGCTCGCATAAAGCCCCATGAGCTTGCTATTTTCGGCCGGCGTAAGTTCGACCAGGGTTTCTATCTGATGCGTGTCGCCAGTCAGCGGGATGACGAGCGCCCCGGCATCAAGGTGCCACTGCCCCTCCTCCAGGATTTGGCCATCGACACTGACACGCAAGGGGGTCAGATCATCGCCATCGAGCCGAAGTGGGCGATCATGAGCACCGTTGCGCGAAACGCCGAGCGTTGCCTTGACCTGCGTGGCAGCCGCATCGAGATCAAAATCCAGGTCGATCGCAGGGACGAGCCAATCGGGCGGACGATAGTCCTCACGCCGGATAATGGTGGGGACGGCGGCGGGGGAGGATTGCATGTCTGCCATCGCGCCAGACTAGGACTGCGCCGGCTAAAAGGCCAGTAGCCGCCGCCGGAAAAGCGAGGGCTGCTGGCCTTCAGATACGTTCGCCGGAAAGGCGCTGACAGAGCATGTCAAGTTGATCGAGGGTTGAATAATGCAGCGACAATGTACCGCTCGCGCTATCCGTTTGGCCGATCTCTACACGGACGCCGAGAATGTCTGCCAGATGTTCTTCCAGTGCCAGAATATCAGGGTCATTCTGGCGCTGCGGACCGCCTCGGGGTCGAGCAGGCGCCGTGTCCCCGGTCTTGGCCTTGCGGACCAACTGCTCCGTATCGCGGACGGAAAGACCCTTGGCCTCGACCGTGCGTGCCAATGTTTCGCAATCCGGCGCGCCGATCAGCGCGCGCGCATGGCCCATGCTCAGCTTCTGCTCGACCACCTGTTGCTGCACCGTAGCCGGCAGGTCGAGAAGCCGCATAAGATTGGCGACATGGCTGCGAGACTTGCCGACGAGGCGTCCCAACGCTTCCTGGCTATGGTCATATTCGGCGATCAGCTTACGATAAGCTTCCGCTTCTTCGATCGGGTTCAGATCCTCGCGCTGGATATTTTCGATCAGCGCGATTTCCAGTGTCTCCGCTTCATCGAAGTCGCGGACGATCGCGGGAATGCGGTGAAGCTGTGCGCGTTGCGCGGCACGCCAGCGGCGTTCACCCGCAACAATCTGAAAGCCGCCGCCATGAGGACGTACGATGATCGGCTGGATCACCCCGCGCTTGCCGATGCTGTCCGCCAGTTCCTGGAGCGCGGCTTCATCGAAATGGCGCCGCGGCTGTTCGGGGTGCGGCTGGATCAGGGCGACTTCGATGCTCTGAATTGCCTTGGTCGACGGCGCATTCGCCGCAAGCGAAACAACGGGTTCTTCGCGCGAGACATCGCCCAGCAAAGCCGACAGTCCACGCCCCAACCCCTGCGGACGCTTGGCCGCCTTCATCGCATTTTCGTTACTCAAGCAGCGGCCTCCTGACGGGGAAGGCGCGCGATCAATTCACGCGCCAAACGCATATAGGCTTCCGATCCGGAACAGCGGAAGTCATAGATCAACGCCGGCACGCCATGGCTAGGCGCTTCGGACAGACGCACATTGCGCGGGATAACAGTGGAGAAAACAAGATCGCCAAGGCATGCGCGAACGTCGTCGGCTACCTGGTCCGTCAGCCGGTTCCTGCGATCATACATCGTCAGAGCCACGCCCATGATCGACAATCCCGGGTTGAATCGGCCGCGGATGCGCTCGACGGTTTGGAGCAATTGGGACAGGCCCTCTAACGCGAAAAATTCGCATTGTAGCGGCACGATCAAGGATTGCGCACCGACCAACGCGTTGATCGTCAGCAGGCCCAGCGAAGGAGGGCAATCCACGAGGCAAATATCCCATCGGCCGGGCTGCGCTTCGGCAAGGACACGTTCCAGACGGTGGGTGCGCTCCTCATATTCGATCAACTCGATCTCCGCGCCGGACAGATCCTGGGTCGCCGGCACGATATCGAGCTTGGGCACCCGTGTTGCGATGACCGCGTCCTCCAGCGCGCAATTCCCCACCAGCAGGTCATAGCTTGAACGGATACGATCGGGCTGGTTAACCCCCAACCCAGTCGACGCGTTGCCTTGCGGGTCGAGGTCGACGAGCAGCACGCGCAGGCCAGTGGCCGCCAAACCCGTCGCCAGATTGATTGCGGTGGTGGTCTTCCCCACGCCGCCTTTCTGATTGGCAATGGCGATACGGATCATCCCTGAACCTTCCCCCTTGCAGATCTCACGCCTGTCGCCACGATAATCGCGCTCTCCGGATCAGTGATACTGCGTTCCACGTGGAACACACCTTGCCATGATGTCCGCGCGACCTCCAGCTCATTATGCGCATTTCGCCCCTTTGGCAGCACCCATAAGCTATTGAGGTCGCTGAGGTGGACTGCGGAACTGAGCAATTTGGGCAAAGGCGCGTAGGCGCGGGCACTGATTACCGCCGCTGCGGCGGCTGGTACCGTCTCCACCCTGCCGGCGAAAACAGAAGCATGCGGTAAAGAGAGCCGGCTAATGACCCCGTTCAAAAAATCGACCCTCTTGCGCCTGCTTTCCACCATCACCACAGGCCGCTTTGTGAGGAGAGCAATGACGATCCCGGGCAGGCCAGCGCCCGAACCGAGGTCGATCCATTGCCCCTCGCGCGCCCCTCTCGCCATCGTCACGAGCTGCGCGGAATCAACGATATGGCGCGCCCAGACATGCGTACGCGTCGACTCGGCAATCAGATTTTGCTGGTCCATTTCGGCCAGCAACATCGCCACATAAGCCTCCAGCCCCTCCCATGTTTCACGTGGAACATCGAAATGCGTCTGCAGCCACCCCTTCGCTTCCTCTTCGGTCATGCGGCCTTCCGGCGAATATGCACAAGGACAGCGGCCAGCGCGGCGGGCGTCACACCCCTGATGCGCCCAGCCGCTGCCAAGCTTTCCGGCCGTGCAGCATTGAAGCGCTCTACCATCTCGTTGGATAGTCCGCCGACACTCTCGTAGGCGAAGTCGGCTGGAATGAGGACGCGTTCATTGCGGCGCAGTTCATTGATCTCCGCCTCCTGCCGTTCAAGATAGGGGGCGTAACGGGCATCCTCCAAAATTTCGCGGCCCAGATCCTCATCCACGCTGCGTAAGGAAGGAGCGAGAGCGAGAAGCAGTTCCTGGCTCACTTCAGGAAAGCGCGCCCATTCAAACAAGCTGCGTCGAGCGCCATCCTGCCGCACCGCCGCGCCCGCCTTGGCCATTTCTGTCGCCGAAAGCTGTTGCTCCAGATCGCTACTCACCCTTTCCCGGCCAGCGGCGCGGCGCTGATAATGGGCTCGCCGCTCAGCGCCAATCAAGCCATGCTCCTCGCCTAACACTCCGAGCCGCGTGCCGGCATTGTCCGCCCGCAGCCGCAGACGATATTCCGCTCGCGCAGTCAGCATTCGGTAGGGTTCAGTGACGCCCTGCAGGACAAGATCGTCGATCATCACCCCGATATAACTGCTGGCACGATCGAGGATGAGCGGCGCGTCGCCAAGCGCACAGGCCGCTGCATTGGCGCCGGCGACAAGCCCCTGGGCCGCAGCTTCCTCATAGCCGGTCGTGCCGTTGATCTGACCGGCGCAGAACAATCCCGTGATGGCGCGCGTTTCCAGACTGCTGTCGAGTGCCCGCGGATCGACATGATCATATTCGACCGCATAGCCGGGCACCACGATCTCCACCTGTTCCAGCCCCTCCATCGACCGGACCATCTCGCGCTGGACGTCTGCCGGCAACGATGTGCTGATGCCGTTGGGATAAACCAGATGCGTTTCAAGCCCTTCGGGCTCGAGAAATATCTGGTGGCCATCTCGGTCCCCGAACCGCAGCACCTTATCCTCGATGGAGGGACAATAGCGCGGCCCGCGCCCCTCGATTGCTCCGCTGAACAGAGGTGATCTTCCTAGCCCCTCCCGGATGATCGCATGAGACCGCTCATTCGTGCGCGTGATGGCGCAGCTTAGTTGCGGCAATATTCGGCGCTGCGTCAGCGCAGACATCCTCCAAGCGCCGCCATCGGAAGGCTGCTCTTCAAGTCGGGCCCAGTCGATCGTCCGCCCGTCCAAGCGCGGGGGCGTTCCGGTCTTGAGTCGCGCGATAGGCAGGCCCAGTTCGCGCAACTGCCTGCCCAGTTCCGTAGCCGCCCGTTCTCCGGTTCGGCCCCCAGCCTCCGTTTCCTCACCGCGGAAGAGTTTGCCTCCCAGGAATGTTCCGGTGGCAAGGACAAGAGCCCTGGCTCCCAGCGTACGGCCGTCCGCGAGCCGAACCCCGGCAATCGCATCACCCGCCAGCATCAGCGCCGCCGCTTCGCCTTCGACAATGTCCAGACCCTGCTGAACATCGAGCAGCCGGTGAATTTCTGCGCGATAATATTTCCGGTCAGCCTGGATACGCGGGCCTTGAACCGCTGCGCCCTTGCTACTGTTCAGCATCCGGTGATGGATCGCTGCGGCGTCAGCGCCTCGCGCGATCAGGCCGTCCAGCGCGTCGACCTCGCGCACCAAATGGCCCTTGCCCAATCCACCTATGGCAGGATTGCACGACATCGCGCCCACGGTGGCTTTGGAAAAGGTGAGCAGCGCGACAGTGGCACCCTTGCGCGCGGCAGCAGCCGCCGCCTCGCAACCGGCATGGCCCCCACCGACCACGATCACATCATAGCTTGTTCGCATAGCGTGCCCTTATCAGAAGAGGGCAGGGGGCGTCAAAACTGTTCCACGTGGAACATGCTATTTGCCGATGCAGAAGCCCGCGAACAGATGGTCGAGCATATCTTCAGTGCCGGCTTGGCCGGTAAGCTGGTCGATCACCTGCCGACTTTGCCGCAGCTCCTCAGCAGTGACCAGCAGATCGCTCGTGTCGCCAGCGTGCTTCAGATGCTGCTCCAAAGCCTCAGCCCCCTCGCGCTGTCGCCGGTGCAATGCATACTCCCCCTCCCCCGGCAGGAGAGCCCCGGCCCTCTCTCCCAGCAGAGCAACTAGTTCATCCATCCCCTCGCCCGAATGCGCCGAGATCCGAAGACCTGCCCGAGCGGCAGACGGACGATCGCTTTGCGCCGCCAGAAGAATGGCATCCGCGCGGGGCAGAGCCTCAGCCGGACCGAGCCAGAGGATGATGTCAGCCGCCGCGAGCGCATCGCGCGCGCGGTCCATTCCAATCGCCTCTATCCGATCGCCCGTTTCATCTCGGAGGCCAGCCGTATCGGTGAAAAGATAGGCCGTGCCGTTGAGTGAGGCTGGCACCTCAACCCGATCGCGCGTGGTACCGGCTATGTCAGACACGATGGCAGCCTCTCTGCCGACCAGGCGGTTGAGCAGGGTCGATTTGCCCGCATTGGGCGGACCCGCCAGTACCACACGGATTCCATCGCGCAGACGCTCAGCCGAAGGGGCTGACCGGATCGCTGCCACCTCCTCGGCCAGCTCCCTGATCCCGTCCTTAATCCGTTCTTCGATCGACCCGTCCGGCACATCATCCTCATCGGAAAAGTCCAGCGCTGCCTCCGCCATTGCGGAAACCTGCAGCAGACGCAGCCGCCAGTTTTCCAAACGGCGGGAGAAATGCCCCTCTGTCATCAGCAGGGCGGTCCGGCGCTGCTGCTGCGTCTCCGCCGCCAGAAGGTCCGCCAGACCTTCGACGGCATTCAGGTCCATCTTACCGTTGAGGAACGCGCGTCGGGTGAATTCCCCAGCTTCAGCTCTGCGCAGGCCGGAAAGCCCGGCTAATGCTTCCTCCACCGCCACGATCACGGCCCGCCCGCCATGACAATGAAGTTCCGCCAGATCCTCGCCGGTGACCGTGGCCGGCCCGGGAAACCACAAGATCAGCGCACGGTCGAGCGGCGCGGCGTCAGATGGATGACGGAGCAGCCTGAGCTTTGCAACGCGCGGAGGCGGCATGGCACCCGCGAGAGCCTGAAGCGCTGCCGCCGCTGCCGGACCGCTGATGCGCAGGACACCGATGCCAGCCGGGGGCGAACCACTGGAAAGGGCGAAGATTGTATCGCTCAACTCAGCCTCAGCGCGCGCTCAGCCTGGGTTCTTGCTGTCCGACTTGCCGCTCATTCCGGCCAGCCCTAGGTCCATCATCTGCCGGAACAATCGCATACCCGCATCGCCCAAGGGCGAAAAGCTCTTGAACAACGTTTCCATCTGCTCGACATTCGCGACACCGTCGAAACTGTCCAGAACGGTCTTCACATATTTGTCGTGTATCGGGGTAACATCGGGCAAGCCCAGGAAAGCCCGAGCCTCTGCCGGGGTACAGTCGACGTCTACGCTGACTTTCATCTTACTCGCCCTTGTTCCTGTTCATCACCTGTCATGGCGCATCCTCGCAGAAAAAGGCAAATTTTTTGCGGACGCCAAACCATGATTGCGCAGGTGCCCGGCCCGCCCCATGATGACGTCCTGAACCAGAAGAGCAACGGAAAGGATCACCGATGTCCGAATATAAGCCCATCGCCACATTGGAAGATGATGGTGAGTTCACCGCATATGTCGCGCTTCCGGATGGCGGTCCTAAAGCGGCCATCATCGTGATTCAGGAGATCTTCGGCGTCAATGAAGGCATTCGGCGGAAGTGCGACAACTGGGCAGCCGCTGGATATCTCGCTTTGGCACCTGATCTGTTCTGGCGGGAAAGGCCCGGCATCGAATTGGATGCTGACGTGCCGGAGCAGTTTGAGCAGGCGATCGGCCATATGGGGAAGTTCGATCAGGATCAGGGTATCCGCGACATCGAGGCGACCATCAAGGCCGCGCGGGCGGAACTGGGCGGCGCCGGCAAGATTGGGCTGGTAGGCTATTGCCTGGGCGGCCGACTGGCTTTCATGTCGGCCTGCCGGACGGACGGCGATGCTTTCGTCGGCTATTATGGCGTGGGGATCGACAATCTTCTGGGCGAGCAACATGCGATCGGCAAGCCGGTTCTGCTGCACATCCCTACCGCCGACGGGTTCGTGCCTGCGGACGTTCAGAAGAAGATGCATGATGGCCTGAAGGATAATGGTCATGTCACGCTGTACGATTATGAGGGGCTGGACCATGGTTTCGCAGCCGAAACGGGTAAACGCCGTGTCGAGGATGCTGCCCAGCTTGCGGATCGCCGCACGGCCGAGTTTTTCGCGGCACATCTTTGAGGAGCAACATGGTGGTTGACGCCTGGCGCATGGTCGCACGAACCCATGGCGGTCCGGAGGTCATTGCCCGGGAGCCGTTCGAGCCGGGCGAGCCCGCGCACAGCGAAGTGCTTATCGCGCAGGAGGCAGTCGGCCTGAATTATGTCGACACCTATTACCGCAGCGGCCTCTACCCTGCCCCACTCCCGATCCCCTTGGGGTCGGAAGGGGCCGGCACCGTCATCGGGGTTGGTTCGGCTGTTTCGAATATCAAGGTCGGGGACCGGGTCGGCTGCGTCGCCGGTCTTGGCGCCTATGCCACCCACCGCGTCGTGCCGGCCGACCGGGTCGTCAAGCTCAGTGCGGCAGTCAGCACGGAAGACGCTGCGGCCATGATGCTGAAGGGCATGACGGCCTGCTACCTTGCAGAGGATTGCCTTCGCCTCGAAGCAGGGCAGACGGCGCTCGTCCATGCGGCTGCCGGCGGGGTCGGATCAGTCCTGGTGCCTTGGCTCCGCGACAAGGGCGTGATCGTCATCGCGCATAGCGGGTCGGCGGAAAAGGCGGCGCGGGTCGATGCGGACCATAGTCTGCACGGCAGTCTTGAGGCGCTGGCGGCCCAGGTGCGGGAGATCACCAGTGGCCAGGGCGTCGAGGTTGTCTATGACGGAGTGGGCAAGGATAGCTGGACGGCTTCCCTCGCCTCTCTGAAGCGTCGCGGGTTGATGGTGAGCTATGGCAACGCTTCGGGGGCAGTGCCGCCGGTCAGCCTGCTCGACCTCAGCCGCGGATCGCTCTTCGTCACGCGTCCGACGCTGGCGGACTATACCGCGACTGCCGATGATCTAGCCCGTTGCGCGGCGCGCCTTTTCGACCGAATGGAGCGCGGCGTGGTGAAGGCGGTGATCGGACAGCGATTCGCTCTGAGCGACGCGGCAGAGGCGCATCGTGCCCTGGAGGCGCGTCGGACCGTTGGGACCACTTTGCTGATCCCCTAAGCCTCGGTCAAACCTGTTAATGGCGCCGGCGATAGACATTCGCCGGCGCTATGCTGTTCAGGTGAACAGCGTCAGTACGCCCACCTGATGATCGACAAAGCCGTCATAGATCATCTTGACCGCGACATAGAGGATCACGACCAGACCGAGATAGGCGATCCAGCGGAACCGCTCGATATATTTGGCGATGATGTTGGCCGCGACGCCCATCAGGGCCACCGACAGGATCAGGCCGATGATGAGGATGCCGGGATGATCCCGGGCCGCCCCTGCAACCGCCAGAACATTGTCCAGGCTCATGGAGACGTCGGCCACTGCAACCGCCCACGCAGCCGCCGCGAAGCTCTTGGCGGGGCGCAGGCCTGAGATGTCGTCATCGCTGGGGTCGGCCGTCTCTCCACCCCGCTTGGGATGGAGTTCGCGCCACATCTTGAACGCGACCCATAGCAGGAGCAGGCCGCCCGCGAGGATCAGGCCGACGATCTGCATCAATTGGGTCACGACCAGCGCGAACGCGATGCGCAGCACCAGGGCGGCGATGATGCCGATCATGATGACACGCTGCCGCTGCTGTACCGGCAAGCCGGCGGCGAGCGCACCGACTACGATGGCGTTGTCGCCCGCGAGCAATACGTCGATCATCAGCACCTGCCCGAAGGCCGCTAAAGCCGCGGGTGTACCGATGTTGCTGAAATCATTGACGATGTGCGACCAGATGTCGGCGGGCGAACCCAGTCCCTGGGCAGCGGCGGCAGCGGTGGTGAAAAGGTCGAGCATGACGGCCTGACATCCCCTTATGGCGATTTCCCGTCAGGTCGCCCGACAGGATGGTGAGCACAGCAAGGCAGGAAGCGGTCTGCGGTCCGGCATTGTCGAACCGCAAACCGCTGCGACGCTTACTGGTTCATCGAATCGAAGAAATCCTCGTTGGTCTTGGAATCCTTCATCTTGTCGAGCAGGAATTCCATCGCATCGACCGTGCCCATCTGCATCAGGATACGGCGCAGCACCCACATCTTGGAGAGCTTGGCCTTGTCGACCAGCAGTTCTTCCTTGCGGGTGCCCGACTTGCCAACATCCAGCGCCGGGAAGATGCGCTTGTCCGCCACCTTGCGATCCAGCACGATTTCCGAATTGCCGGTGCCCTTGAACTCTTCGAAAATAACCTCGTCCATGCGGCTGCCGGTGTCGATCAGCGCGGTGGCAATGATCGAGAGCGAGCCGCCCTCCTCGATATTGCGCGCGGCACCGAAGAAGCGCTTGGGACGCTGGAGCGCATTCGCGTCCACGCCGCCGGTCAGCACCTTGCCCGAAGAGGGCACGACGGTGTTGTATGCGCGGCCGAGGCGGGTGATCGAGTCGAGCAGGATCACCACATCCTTTTTATGTTCCACGAGGCGCTTGGCCTTCTCGATAACCATTTCGGCGACTTGGACGTGCCGCTGCGCCGGTTCGTCGAAGGTGGAGGAGACGACCTCGCCCTTCACGCTGCGCTGCATGTCGGTGACTTCTTCCGGACGCTCGTCGATCAGCAGGACGATCAGGAAGACTTCGGGATGATTGTCGGTGATCGCCTTGGCGATATTCTGGAGCAGAACCGTCTTACCCGTACGCGGCGGCGCGACGATCAGCGCGCGCTGGCCCTTGCCTTGCGGCGAGACGATGTCGATGACGCGCGCCGACTTGTCCTTGACGGTCGGGTCGAGCGTATCCAGCACCAGCTTCTGCGTCGGATAGAGCGGCGTCAGGTTATCGAAATTGACGCGATGGCGGACGACGTCGGGATCATCGAAATTGACCGACATCAACCGCGTCAGCGCGAAGTAACGCTCGCCATCCTTGGGCGCGCGGATTTCGCCCTCAACCGTGTCGCCGGTGCGCAGGCCGAACTTGCGGACCTGATTTGGCGAGACATAGATGTCGTCCGGTCCGGCGAGGAAGTTCGCTTCCGGGCTACGCAGGAAGCCGAAGCCGTCCGGCAGCACCTCGATCGTGCCCTCACCCATGATCTGCTCGCCATTTTCGGCCTCGGCCTTCAGGATCGCGAACATCAGGTCCTGCTTGCGCAAGGTCGAGGCGCCTTCGACGCCCAATTCTTCCGCCATGGTGACGAGGTCGGCAGGCGCTTTTTTCTTGAGATCCTTAAGGTGCATTCGCGGTGAAGTCCGATGGAGTGGAGGATGAACGAAGAGGTGGGGAAATGTGGCCCGGCAGTGCCTCGGGAACGTCCCGCGCCGGACGGGCGGGATAGAATATTCGGCGTTTAGCGGGCGGCGGCAGAACAAGTCAAGGCACGACGTCTGCCTCGTCCGGTAGAAAGTTGCGGGTGTACGCCCTATTGCCGGCGATGGACCGGAACTGCTTCAGCATGGTATGAACAGGCGTCACCAACCGGAAGGATGGGGAGATGGGACGCCTGAGCACCACTCTGGTCACCGCGGTCGCAATGATGAGCTCCGCTGCCATGGCTCGGCCCGACCAAGGCCGGTCGCTCGGTCCAGCGCAGCCCCCCGCCGTCGTCCGAACGACATCGACGCCCGACAATCGCCTCACCATAGCCGTCCATATCGACGGGCGCGGGCCGTGGAACTTCGTCGTCGACACCGGATCGCAGCGCACCGTCATCTCTCGCGACCTGGCCGAGCGGCTGGGCCTCCCACCGCGCCGGCAAGTCGTCGTCGTGAGCATGACCGGCCGGTCCGCGACGCAGACGGTGGCGGTGCCGCGTCTCGACTTCGGCGCGTCCACCGTCGATGGCATTGAAGCCCCGGTGCTGGAGGGCCAGCATCTGGGCGCCGCCGGCTTGCTTGGCCTTGACGGACTTCACGCCAAACGCCTGCTGCTGAATTTCCGGACCGGCCGCATGGAGATCGCCAACAGCCGCAAGGCTTGGCGCGATCCAAACGCGATCATTGTCGAGGCGCGCCGCCGCAAGGGCCAGCTGATCCTGCTCGATTCCGATGTCAACGGCATGACGGTCAACATCATCCTGGACACCGGCACGTCGCTGAGCGTCGGCAACATGGCTCTGATGAACCGGCTGGTGCGCAAGAAGCGCGCGCCCACGCTGAATCAGGTCAGCATGACCAGCGTGACGGGAGAGACACTGACGGGCCAATGGGGCCTTATAGACCGCGTCCGCATGGGTCCGGTGACGCTGACCGACACGCCGGTCATGTTCGCCGATGCGCAGCCGTTCCGCGAGCTGAAGCTGGGCGACAAGCCTGCCCTGCTGCTCGGCATTTCCGCGCTGCGGACATTCGACAGGGTGGCCATCGACTTCGGCAGGGGCAAGGTAGACTTCATCCTGCCCGACACCGGCCTTCTGGTCCGGCCGCGCCTCGCCGCGGCGGCCGGCTGAAGGTCAATGCGGCTGCTGCTGGCGTGAGGGACGGCCGAGCACATTGTCGATCCAGCGCTGGTCGAGGCGCGGCGCTTGCGGCCGGTCGGCCGGATCGGGCGCCTCCTGCTGCTGGTCCTCATCGGCGCTATCCTCCTCATCCGGAGCAGGGCGCGCACGCTCGACCGGCATGCCGTTTTCATCGACCATCATACCGCTGTCGGCGCCATTGTCGGGCTGGCCGTAATAAGCCTCCTCATCCGGCTCCAGCTGCCACTCGGGCAGCGTCACCTCGGTTTCGAACTGCTCGACCGGCCGCCGCGCGACCGCCACCTTCATATAGTCGGCAAAAGCCCGCGCCGGCGCGCGGCCGCCCTGCAGCACGCCGACGGGACGGGCATCGTCACGCCCCATCCAGACGCCCGTCGTAATCCCGCTGGAGAAGCCCAGGAACCAGCCATCCTTGTTGCTGCTGGTCGTACCGGTCTTGCCAGCCACCGGGCGACCGATCTGGGCGGCACGGCCCGTGCCGGTGCTCACCGCAGTCTGCATGAGGTCGGTCATGCCGGCCGCGACCCAGGGCGCCACCAGCACGCGGCTGGTGTCATCCTGATGTTCGTAGAGCAACCGGCCGTCGGCGGTCGTCACCTTGGTAATGCCATAGGGGCTCACCGCCACGCCCTTGCGCGCGATCGAGGCGAAGGCGCGGGTCATGTCGATCAGGCGGACATCCGACGTACCCAGCACCATGGAGGGATGCGTGTTGATCGGCGTGCTGATGCCGAAGCGCCGCGCCATATCGGCGACCGTGGGGAAACCGACTTCGACGCCCAATTGCGCCGCCACCGTGTTGATCGAATAGGCGAAAGCGGTGCGGATATCGATCTCGCCCGAATAACGGCCACTGCTGTTGCGCGGGCTCCAGCCATTGATCGTCACCGGCTTGTCCGTGACCCCCGTATCGGGCGTGTAGCCCGCCTCCAGCGCCGCCATATAGACGAAAATCTTCCACGCGGACCCAGGCTGACGCGTCGCGGTGGTCGCGCGATTATAGTTGGAACTCACATAGTCGAGCCCGCCAACCATCGCCCGCACCGCCCCGTCGCGGTCCAGCGACACCATCGCCCCCTGCGTGCCCGGCGGTACATTGGCCTGGATCGCCGCCGTCGCCGCCTTCTGCATGCCAAGGTCGATCGTCGTATAGACTTCCAGCGGCTCGTTCGGTTCGTCGATCAAGGTGTCCAGCTGCGGCAGGGCCCAGTCGGTGAAATAGCGGACGCTGTTCTGGCGCGGTTCGGGCGCCATCTTCACGTCCTGAAGATCGGTGCTGGCCCGCTCCGCCGCGCTGATGACGCCATTTTCCCGCATCAGGTTCAGCACCACGCCGGCACGGCCGATCGCCGCTTCCGCGTCAGCGGTCGGCGAATAGCTGGACGGCGCCTTGACCAGACCAGCGATGATCGCGGCTTCCGGCAGGCTCAGCGCAGTGGCGGGATGGCCGAAGAATTTGCGGCTCGCCGCGTCGATGCCGTAGGCGCCGCCGCCGAAATAGACCTTGTTGAGGTACAGCTCGAGGATTTGCCGCTTGGAAAATTTCCGCTCCAGCGCCAGCGCCAGCACCATCTCCCTGACCTTGCGGCCCCAGCTATAGCTGTTGTTGAGAAAGATGTTGCGCGTCACCTGCTGGGTGATGGTGGAGGCGCCCTGCCAGCGCTTGCCCCTGCCCCGGTTCTCCAGCGCCACCCAGGTCGCACGGGCCATGCCGATCGGATCGACGCCGGGGTGCAGATAATAGCGCTTGTCCTCGGTCGAGATCATGGCGTCGACCATCACGGTCGGGATCTGCTCATAGCTCAGCCAACGGCCAAAGCTCGGCCCCAGGGATACGATGACGCTGCCGTCGGCGGCATGGACGCGGATCATCTGCCCATTGGGAGAGGATTTGAGCGACTGATAATCAGGCAGCGACTGATAGGCGATCACCACCGCCACCACCACGGCGATCACCGCGCTCAGCGCGCCGACAAGGCCGATCTTCAGCCCCCGGAACAGCCATCGCTTCGCCCTGCCACGCGGTTCGCTGCTCTTGCCTGATCGTGCCATGGTTCGCCCGGATTTGCGCTAGAAAGGAAGGTGCGGCCAGCGGATACGGACCACGCCCCCGTTTCTCAAGGGAAAGGACGCTTTACCGGCGATGAATGATTATTCAACGTCGTCGCGCGGCTTGAAATCCAGCGACGCGCTGTTCATGCAATAGCGCAAGCCGTTGATGCCCGGCCCGTCGGGGAAGACATGGCCGAGATGGCCGTCGCACTTGGCACAGCGCACCTCGGTGCGGATCATGCCGTGGCTGGTGTCGCGGATCTCGTCCACCGCGTCGATATCGACCGGGGCGGTGAAGCTGGGCCAGCCCGACCCGCTGTCATATTTTTCCTCGGCGTCGAACAGCTCGGCCCCGCAGCCGGCGCAATAATAGATGCCGTCAGCCTTGTTACTATTGTATTTGCCGGTGAACGCCCGCTCCGTCCCGCCTTCGCGCAGGACATGAAACTCTTCCGGGGAAAGGCGCTCGCGCCATTGGGCGTCGGTCAGGTTGAGCTTGTCCATGGGCGCAATATGGCGATGGCGCCCCGTCCGATCAAGCGCTTAGGATCAGCGTTCGCGCGCCGCCTGACGGGCGATCGCCAGCAGTTCGTGGCGAACCAGAAGGTCCCCCAGCCCCCTGCCCGACCGGCTCGCCCGCTCCGCCTGGGCAAGCCGCTGGAGGACGCGCGCGATGCCGGCCGCGTCCCATATCCGCACCTGCCGCGTGACGATGCCCTTTTCCTTCCAGAAGACCGCCTTGCCGGCCGCCTCGACGGCGCCTTCCAGCCGACCGCTCTTGTCGAAACCTGCCCTAATGGTGGCGATCAGCATGGCACGCGTCAGCAGCGGGCGCAGCACCGCCGCCATGGCCGTGCCCGCTTCGGCGAGACGGCCCAATTCCCGATGCATCGCCCGCAGATCACCCCCGAGCACGGCGTTCACCAGCGGGGCGGCGTCCGAGTCCGGATTGTCAGCCGATAGTGCATCCAGCGCCTCCTCGGTCGCATCGCGCGGCCGGTCAGGCGCGGCATCGAGATAGAGGATCAGCTTCTCCACCTCGCCCGCCATCAGCGTTCGGTCGCCATTGGCGAGGTCCGCAATGCGGCGGCCGAGATCGGACGAGAGGCGAAGCCCTCCTTCCCGTGCGATGCCGATGGCGATCTGTTCCGCCTCCCGCGCATCGGGCTGGTAGGAGGCGAAGGCCATCACCCGCTTATCCTCCAGTGCCAGCTTCAACAGCTTCGAGGCGGGCTTGAGCGCGCCTGCCGTGGCGATAACGGGATTGCCCGCCGCTTCCGCCTCCAGCAGCGCGGCGAGAGCGGGAAGCGATTCATCGCCCATGCCGTTGATCCTGATCCAGCGCCTGTCACCGAACATGGAGAAGGACGCCGCTTCATCCGCCAGTCGCGCCGGATCATCGCGCAAGGTCGATCCATCCAGGTCGATCCGCTCCGCCTCGGGTCCCATGGCGCGCTCCAGCCTTTTGGCCAGCACCGCGCTGCCCGCCTCGTCAGGGCCGTAAAGCAGGAAGAAACGAAGGTCGGCCGGCGGCGCGTCGAGCGCCTTTTCGATCTGGCCGCGGCTTGCCTTCAACGCGTCTTTTCCCGCGTCGCGAACAGCGCCAGCCGCGCGACGATCTGGTCCGCGATCGTGCCCGACAGCCGCTCCAGCGCTGTATCTTCGGCCGCGATCGTCGCATATTCGCTGGACACCACGTCGATGCCGACGTCCGATCCGGCGGTGTCGTCCAGCATCTGCGTGCCGGTCGCAGCGTCGATCAGCTGATAGCGCGCGCGCAGCGTCCGCCGCTCCCGCGTGATGGCGGCGTCCGAACGCAGACCAAGGCCGCTGATCTGATCGTCCAGCTTCACCACCAGCCGGTAGCTGACGCCCGAACCGCTCATCGCCGACAAGCGGTCATTGAGCGCGTTGCGTACCAGCCAACCGCCCTTGCCCTCGATGGGAGCGATCTCGACATTCCCCAGCGCCTGCGCCACCGCGCCATGAGTGCCGCCGCCATAGACCGGACGAAGGCCGCAGGCGGAAAGGAGACATGCGAAACCAATCAGGGGCAAAATGCGCTTCATCGACCGTCCTATATCCGTTCGCCCTGAGCTTGTCGAAGGGCAAGGCTGAGCGTCAGCGAAGCCACTTCACTCCGCTCAGCCCCCCCGGGCGTTTCCACTAGATCACCAAATTCACCAGCCGGTCCGGCACCACGATGATCTTCTTGGGGCTGGCCCCATCCAGCGTGCGCACCACATTGGGCGCCGCAAGCGCGAGGCGTTCCAGCTCATCTTTCGGCGTGCCCTTGGGTACCGTAATGGTGTCGCGCAGCTTGCCCATCACCTGGCAGGCGATGGTCACCTCATCCTCCACCAGCAGCGCCGGATCGACCTGCGGCCAGGCGGCGTCGGCAATCAGCCCCTCCTCGCCCATGTCCGCCCAGGCTTCCTCGGCCAGATGCGGGATCATCGGCGCGACCAGCAGCGCCAGCGTCCGGATCGCCGCAGTCCGGCTGGCCGAGGGCTTGGCTTTCTCCACCGCGTTGGTGAGTTCGTAGATCTTCGCGACCGCCTTGTTGAAGGACAGCGCCTCGATGTCCTTCGCCACGCCGTCGATGGTCTGGTGCAGCTTGCGATCCATCGCCTTTTCGGCGCCCTCCGCAGCCTTGTCGGCCTCCCCGAACAGCCGCCACAGGCGGTTGACGAAGCGCCAGCTGCCCTCGATCCCGCTTTCGGTCCAGGGCAGGTCGCGCTCCGGCGGGCTGTCGGACAGCATGAACCAGCGCACCGCGTCCGCGCCATATTGGGCGATGATGTCATCGGGATCGACGACATTCTTCTTCGACTTGGACATCTTCTCGACGCGGCCGACCGTCACCGGTGCGCCCGTTTCGATGACGACCAAGCCATCACCCTTGCGCTCCACATCCTGCGGGGCGAGCCAGGCGCCTTCGGGCGACTTATATGTCTCGTGCGTCACCATGCCCTGGGTGAACAGGCCGGTGAACGGCTCGGCAAAGCCGATCTGCCCCATATGCTGCAGCGCACGGGTCCAGAAGCGGGCGTAGAGCAGGTGCAGGATCGCATGTTCCACGCCGCCGATATATTGGCCGACCGGCAGCCATTTCTCGACCGTTGCGCGATCGAACGGCTTGTCCTTGGGCTGGCTGGCGAAGCGGATGAAGTACCAGCTGGAATCGGCGAAGGTATCCAGCGTGTCCGTCTCACGCCGCGCCGCCTTGCCGCACTTGGGGCAATCGACATGCTTCCAGATCGGATGCCGGTCAAGCGGGTTGCCGGGAATGTCGAAGCTGACATCCTCGGGCAGCACGACGGGCAGCTGGTCCTTGGGCACGCCCACCGGACCGCAATCCTCGCAATGGATGACCGGGATCGGCGTTCCCCAATAGCGCTGGCGCGATACGCCCCAGTCGCGCAGGCGGAAGACGGTGGTGCCGGTGCCCCAACCACCCTCCTCGGCGCGGCGGATGACCTCGGCTTTGGCTTCCTCGACGCCCAAACCATTGAGGAAGTCGGAGTTCACCAGCTTGCCGGGGCCGGTATAGGCCTCGTCCGCGATGCCCTTGGCCTCATCGCCCTCGGCGGCGACCACCCGCTCGACCGGCAGCATATATTTGCGCGCGAAGTCGAGGTCGCGCTGGTCATGCCCCGGAACCGCCATGACCGCACCGGTGCCATAATCCATCAGCACGAAGTTCGCGACGAACAGCGGCAGCTTGCGGCCGGTGAAAGGATGGATCACCGACAGGCCGGTGTCATAGCCCTTCTTCTCCTGCGTCTCGATCTCCGCCGCGGCGGTGCCGGACTGGCGGCATTCCTCGGCAAAGGCGTGCAGCGCCGCGTCCTTCTCCGCCAGCGCCAGCGCGATCGGATGGTCCGCCGCGATCGCTGCGAAGCTTGCGCCGAAGATCGTGTCGGGCCGGGTGGAGAAGACCTCCAGTTCCTCGATGCCGCCCACCGCCTGATCCAGCTTGAAGCGGAACTGCAGGCCGACCGACTTGCCGATCCAGTTCTCCTGCATCAGCCGGACCTTTTCAGGCCACTGATCCAGCGTCTTCAGACCGCTGAGCAGATCGTCGGCGAATTGCGTGATCTTCAGGAACCACTGGCTCAATTTGCGCTTCTCGACCGGCGCGCCGGACCGCCAGCCCTTGCCGTCGATCACCTGCTCGTTCGCCAGCACGGTCATGTCGACCGGGTCCCAGTTGACCGCGCTCTCCTTGCGATAGACGAGGCCCGCTTCCAGCATGTCCAGAAACAGCGCCTGCTCATGCCCGTAATAGTCGGGATGGCAGGTCGCCAACTCGCGGCTCCAGTCCAGCGCAAAGCCCAGCTTTTTCAGCTGCGCCTTCATGTTGGCGATATTCTCGTAGGTCCATTTGCCGGGATGGACCTTCTTTTCCATCGCGGCATTTTCCGCCGGCATGCCGAAGGCATCCCAGCCCATCGGATGCAGCACTTCGTGCCCCGTCATGCGCCGGAACCGTGCCAGCACGTCGCCCATCGAATAGTTGCGCACATGCCCGATATGGATGCGCCCGGAAGGATAGGGGAACATCTCCAGCACGTAGCTGCGGGGCTTGTCGCTGCTGTCGGACGCCTTGAACGTCTGCTTCTCGTCCCAGGCGGCCTGCCACCGGGCATCGGCCTCAAGCGGATTGAAGCGCCTCTGCATGAACTATCCTCAAAATGCATTCGGGCCGAGCTTTTGCGAAGCCCAGCCCGTGGTTTCAGAAAAGGGACGAAGGGCTTTAGCCGGCGATCGCCATGCGGCGCAGATCGCGGGCCTTGGTCAGGATGATCTCTTCCAGCTTCTGGACGGTGGCGGCCTGGACGGGTGCGTCGATCCACTGTCCCCCCTGGCTGACCTGACGGCTGGCCGCAACGCGCAGAGCGTCGGCGCGCAGATCCTGGTCGAGGATCGACACGGTCAGCTTCATCCGCTCATTGGGGCTGTTCGGATTGGCGTACCAGTCGGTGACGATCACGCCGCCGTTCGAATCCGTCTGAACCATCGGCATGAAGGACAGCGTGTCGAGCGTCGCCCGCCACAGATAGGCGTTGACGCCGATCGTCGTCACCTTGGACGCGGCAAGATCAGCCTTGGGGCGCTCCTTGGAACCGCCACCGCAGGCGGCGAGCGGCAGAAGTGCAGCCAGCAGCAAACCGGCGGAAACAGGGGTAGGGAGGGGGCGGACCATCATTTTGTGTCCCATATCTTCAGGAAAACGCCCCGCTTCTATAGTGGACCCGCGCCAATCGGCAAGGGGGACCGCAGCGGCGCGCCTCATCCTGCGAAGGCTGCCCACGCCGCTTCTGTGTGTTCCGTGCAACAGCTCAGACAAAAAGCTTGCCGCGCTCTACCAATCGGCCCGCTTCATGCGTATAAAAAAGACTCAAGAAAAAGTCGGTGGGGAAGAGACTCGGATCATGCGCCTGAAGAGGGGACAGTTGGCATTGGCAGGCTCGGCGATCGCCGTGGCCGGCTTCATGCTGTCTCCGGCTCTTGGTGCAGCGACCGATCTGGTGCGCATGCGGGCGGAGGTGCCCGTATCGCTCGGCGCCTTGGGCAGCATCTCCTCCTTCACGCCGACGACGAAGGATCCGCGCCTCGCCGCCGCTTATGCGAAGATCGCCCTGTCGGCGAGCCGCCAGAATTTCCGCTTTACGCCCACCAGCGGTTCGATGAGCGGCCAGCGGTCGGTCACGGTCATGGTACGCGCGGCTGATCTGAACGATCGCGTGGCCGTGACGCGCACGATTGATCCGGTGAGCATCGCGCCTGTCGCCTTCAGCCTGAACAATGCGCACAACTGGCGCAAGTTCGCGCTGCCCGAAGCGGTGGGCCGCAAGGAGCTGGACCCGGTTCCGGCCGAACCGATCGCTGCCACGCGCAATTTCTCGCTGGCGGATGCGCGCAAGGATCGTTTCAGCACCAAGGTGGTGATCGAAAGCCGTCGCGAGCCTGGTCAGGCGATCCGGACGCCCAATGCGGACAAGGATTATTCGCTGGATCTGGCGAGTTCCTATTCGCTGACGCGCAACCTGAACGTGACGGCGGGCGTGCGCTACAATAACAGCTTCGCAGGACGGCTGACGCCGATGACCGACGACCGGCAGGACAGCCAGGCCGTCTATCTCGGCACCATCTTCAAATTCTGATCCGCTGAGCGTGATCGCCTTATGAGGACGGGTCTGCGTTAAGGCTCTCTTTCCCTCCCCCCGAACTTGGCGCGGGATCGGCTCAGGCCTGCCCTGAGCCTGCCGATGGATCCGGCGTCATAGCCACTCCCACCTGACCGGCATAATAGAGGTGGGCGACGCTCGCTCGCCCTTGACCGTTCAGACGCGTCCGCCCAGCCCGTCGATCCCCGCCCAGCCCGCAGCGCCCAGCGCTTTGAGCATCCGGCGGTGCTCAGCGCGCACCCCTCCCAGCGCGATGACCGGCCGGCGCGCCTGCCGCGACAACAGGCCGAATCTTGCCCGGCCAAGCGAACGGCCTCCGGGATGAGAGCGTGTCGGGAACAGCGGCGACAGAAGGAGGAAGTCGGCGCCCGCCCGCCTCGCCGCCTCCATTTCCCTCCCGTCATGGGCAGGCGCACTATGAAGCAGCGGTCGCCGCGCCCGCCGGCAGTCGCGTCCATGCCAGCCATCGGCACGCCACGCGGCCGCCTGCCGCGCCGAACCGCCGAGCATCAGGGTAAGCCTGCGGCGCAACGCAATGCTTTTCAGCCGCGCGAATAATCTGTGCCGATCCGGCCCTTCGGTGCGATAATGGCGAAAGATGATGCCCGCCCGGCCCTTTGGCAGCCGGCTCGCCGCCGCGAGCAAGAGGGCGTCGTCCACCCGCTCATCCGTCATAAGCCAGACGGCAGGCAGTTTTTTGCGGTGGCGGCGGTCCATGGCCCTCGCCTATAGCAGCCGCCATGACGACCGACACTATCGAAGCTGCAAATCGCCTCGGGGCCGTGCGCGATGCCATGGGCCGATCCGCGCGCCTGACGGAGCGGACTGCCGATGACATCAACCTGATCGCCGTTTCCAAGACCAAGGCGGCCGACGCCATTCGACCGCTGATCGAGGCGGGCCAGCGCGGTTTCGGTGAGAACAGAGTGCAGGAAACGCAGGAAAAATGGCCCGCCTTGCGAGAGGAATTTCCCGACCTGACGCTTCATCTCGTCGGACAGCTGCAATCCAACAAGGCGGCCGAGGCGGTCGCGCTGTTCGACGTCATCCACTCGCTCGACCGCCCTTCGCTGCTGCCCGCGCTGGCAAAAGCGATGGACGCGGCCGACCGGCGTGTGCCCTGCTTCCTTCAGGTGAATATCGGTGCGGAGGCGCAAAAGGGCGGATGCCCCATCGCTGAGGTTCCTTCCCTCATCCGCGCCGCGCGCGATGCCGACATTCCGCTGCTCGGCCTGATGTGCGTGCCGCCCGCAGAGGTCGAGCCGGCGCCCTTTTTCGCGCTGATGGCCAAGGTCGCGCGCGAGGAGGGGCTGGACCGGCTGTCGATGGGCATGTCGGGCGATTTCGAAACCGCCATCATGTTGGGCGCCACCGACATTCGCGTCGGCACCGCCCTCTTTGGAGAACGCCCCGCTGCCGCCCGCCCGACTCCGGCGAGCGGCAGGGGAATGATCAGAAACTCCCGCGCAGGGTGATGCCGTATGTGCGCGGCTCGGCCAGATAGGCCGAGATCAGCTGGTTCGCGAAAGGAGCGCCTTGCGCGAACTGGCCGGTCGTGGAGGTGGCGGGGCTGCTCGACTGAAGCGGGCTGCTGAAGGCCACCTGGGTATAATCCTGGTTGAAGATATTCTGCCCCCAGAACTCGACGGCCCAGCGCTGCTCCGGCCCGCGAATGCCGACACGGGCGTTGAACACGGCGTATCCGTCCTGCTCCTTTTCCGGGAACAGGTCGGACCCGGTGTTGAAGTCGCTGCTCATCCGTCCGTCGATGTAGAAGAGCGCCGAGAGGCCGCTGGAGCCGATCTCCGGCGTCCAGGCGGCGCTGACAGTCGTGACGACTTCGGGCGCCTGCGAGTTGATCGCGCCGGGCAGCAGGAACAGCGCCGGGTCGAGCGGTACGGAACCATTGCTGCTGCCGACCAGCCGGTTGGCGAACTTCGCCTTCGCATAGGTCAGGCCGCCGCTGACCCGGACGTTGCGCACGGGGCTGGCCGACAGTTCCAGCTCCACGCCCTGGCTGATCAGGCCCGGACCGACATCATCGCTGTCGCACCGTCCGCCGCCCGCCGCGATCGTGCCCGGCGTCAACGCGCTGTCGCAGCCGTTGATATTCTGAACGACGAAACTCGTGCCGTTGAAGGTGTTCAGCTGGAAGTTCTTGAACTCCTGCCGGAAGGCAGCGATGTTCGCGCTCCATTTGGGCTGAGTGTATTTCAGGCCGATCTCGAAAGCGTCGACCTTTTCAGCGGCGAAGCGCAGGCTGGTCACGTCCGCATTGCCGCGCGGAGCGAATACCGCCGGCACGAGATTTGTGCCGGTCGAACCAAGCTGGAAGCGGTCGAGATTGTAGCCGCCGGCCTTATAGCCCTTTGAATAGCTGCCATAGGCCAGCAGTTCCTCGATCGGCTTCCATGACAGGACGGCCGTGCCCGAAAATTCGCCGCCGCTGATCCGGTCATTGAGGTCCAGCGCGTTCAGGCTGGTCGAGGCATTGCCCAGACAGCCGAGCGTCAGGATACCACCCGCCAGGGTTGAGGCCGCACCCAGCGCCGGCGTGGTCGCGATCTCGAAAAGGTCGTTGAGAGCTCCCGGATTGCGCGCCTGCAAGGCCGCGCAGGTCGCATTGTTATTGTTCAGATCAGCCGAGAAACGCTTGCGCTCATGCGTGTAACGCAGCCCCAGAGTGAGATCGAGCTGCTTGGTGATGTGAATGATATTGTGGGTGAAGAGCGCCCAGTTCTCACTCTTCTGCCGATAGAGGGATGCCACGTCGCCAGCGCCGGTCGGGATCGCGGCCAGAGCGCGGAGCCCATTGCCAAGGCCCGTCGACAAGGCGCCTGCCGCGGTTGCGCCCAAGGCCGGCGCCAGCGCGGCATTGAGCTGTGCCTGAGTGCCGGTAATCAGCGCGCCGGTGGCAAGGCCGCTGCCACAGGCTGCCAGTTGAGCAGCGGTCAGGTTGCTGTTGACCCCTGCACCCGCCATCAGGCGACACGCCGCAAACCGGCCATAATCCGCTCCGAAGCGGATATTATCTTCCAGCGTCAGCTTCTCATGCGCGTAATAGCCGCCCACCAGCCAGTCGAGCACATCGTTGAAGGCCGACCCTTGCGCCCGCAATTCCTGAGTGAAGGTCTTGAACTGGCGATAAGTGTTGGGATCGCGATAGAGCAGGTCGGCGCCACTATAATCATAATCGCCATAATCCTGGCTCTTATAGTCGCGATAGGCGGTGATGCTGGTCAGCTTGGTGCCGCCCAGATCATAGTTCACCTCGCCCGACAGGCCCCAATCCTTAAGCTTGCTGACATATTCACGGCCCGCAGTGATGTGCAGCTCGCGATCATAAGGGTCCGCCGCGAAAATGCTGCCTTGTCCCGCCAGGATCGCTGCGATGCGATTGAAAGGCGCGGTGCTGTACCCGCCGCCCGCAACCGGGCGACGTTCCCGCGTCTCGATATAGGCGGCGCCGCAGCAGCTTTCGTCGCGATTGGTGTAGTCGCCGATCAGCCGGACAGAGAGCGCGTCGTTCGGCTCGAACAAAGCCTGCCCGCGCAGGAAATAACGGTCGCGATCGTTCGTCTCGCCGACCTTGTTGCCAGCCGTACCGACCAGATCGTAGAAGCCGTCCCGCTTCGACCAGACCCCGTCCAGGCTGAGCGCCAGGCTGTCGGTCACAGGCCCGGTGATCCGCCCGGCCAGCCGCCAATAGTCGTAATTGCCGTAGGTGACCTCCGCCTTGCCGGCGAGTTTGAACTCCGGGGCCTTGCTGATGATGTTGATCAGGCCCGCCGAAGCGTTGCGGCCGAACAGCGTCCCCTGCGGCCCGCGCAGCACCTCGACCCGCTCGATCTCCCCCAGTTCATTGAGGCCGGCGCCGGTGCGCGAGCGATAGACGCCGTCGATGAACACCGCGACCGAACTTTCGAGGCCGGGATTGTCGCCGACCGTGCCGATGCCGCGGATACGGGCCGACGCGTTGGCCTCCGTGCCGGTGGATGACAGCAGCAGCGAGGGGGCCAACTGGTTCAGCGCCCGAATGTCGGTCGCGCCGCTATTCTGCATCGCCTGCGCGGTCACCGCCGATACGGCGATCGGAACGTCCGACAGCGGACTGGCTCGGCGCGTCGCCGTGACGATGATGTTGACATTGTCTCCTTCCGGAGACGCACCACTGTCCTGCGCCCATGCGACCGGAACGCTGCTGCCCAATGCAATGGCACCGGCAGAAATCAGCCAAAGGCTCTTGTTTTTCATTATGCTGCTCCCTCTCTTCATCCGCGCGGCTTGTTGCCGCGTCTCCCTATCTGCTGTGGATAATGCTGGTACCGAATAACGATGGCAAGGATGCCCTGACTTTTCCGACATTTAACGGTCTGCGACGATAGGATTCTCATATGCTGTTGCATGACAGCAACAACTTAACTTCCGGTTTCCGCTACTGCATCCTTAGCGGAGCGGGAAGCGTAACAACCGGTCGGCCACAGGGACCAGCGCCGCGGCGCCCGGACCCATGACTCGGCGGATTTCGTCATGGCCGGCGTCCAGCCCGCCGGTGAGAGAACCCAGCGCCGGCAGGATCAGCTTCGTGGGCGACCCGACGAAGCAGCGCCGCGACACATGGCGGCCGCGCAAGGAGAGGCGCAGCTTGGGATGGAAGTGACCGGAGATTTCCGGACTCGGATCATGCGGATCAGCCTCATGCCGCAGCCAGATGCCGTCCACCAGCTTTTCCGCGCACCGCCAGCCGCCCGGCGTCGCCACCATGCCGACGTCATGATTGCCCGTGATCCACGTCCAGTCGAGCCGGGCCGTGAGCGCGGTCAGCCTTTCGCGCGCGCGCCGGTCCAGCCGCGCCGCACCGCCCGCGTCATGAAAGCTGTCGCCCAGCGACCATACTGCCTGCGCACCCGTTCGCTCGACCAGCATCTCGATCATGTCGAGCGTCGCTTCGCTGTCGTGGGGGGGCAGAAATTGGCCGAAGCGGGCGAACCAGCTCGCCTTCTCGAAATGCAGGTCCGCCACCAGCAGCGCCGCCCGGGCCGGCCAGAAGAGCGCGGCTTCGGAGAGCGCGAGAAACTCGTGACCTGCGAACGAAAGGGGAACCATGGCAGCGCTATGGCCTCTTGGGCGCCGGCTTTCAAGAGGGCTTGGAAGCGGCTATGGGCGCTGCATGTCGTCGGACTTCACCATCGCCGCCCTCTACCGCTTCGCTGCCTTCGCCGATCCGGAAGCGATCGCGCAGGAGCTACGCACCCTTTGTGCCGGTTTGGGCACATGCGGCACGTTGATCCTCGCGCGCGAAGGGATCAACGGCACCGTGGCGGGCAGCGAGGACGCGATTGCGACCCTGGTGGGGCATATCCGCGCGCTGCCCGGCTGCGCCGATCTCGACGTCAAATATGCGAGCGCGGCAGAGGCGCCGTTCGGGCGCATGAAGGTCAAGGTAAAACCGGAGATCGTGACGCTCGGCGCCGGCGATCTCGACCCCGCGAACCAGGCTGGCACCCATCTCGATCCGCAGCAATGGAATGCCCTGATCGCCGATCCGGACACGGTGATCATCGACACGCGCAACGCCTATGAGGTTTCCGTCGGCAGCTTCGAAGGCGCCCTCGATCCGGGCACGCGCTCTTTCCGGGATTTTCCCGACTGGTTCGACGACTTCGCCCAGACATTGCGCGACGAAGGCCGTAAACCCCGCATCGCGATGTTCTGCACCGGCGGCATCCGCTGCGAGAAATCGACGGCGCTGGTGCGCTCACGCGGCTTTGACGAAGTCTATCATCTGCGCGGCGGCATCCTGCGCTATCTGGAGGAAGTGCCTGAGACGGAAAGCCGCTGGCAGGGCGAATGCTATGTGTTCGATGAGCGCGTCGCCGTCGGCCATGGCCTGAAAACCGGCGAGCACCGGCTGTGCAAGGCCTGCGGCCTGCCCCATCGGCGCGACGAAGCGCATCTCTGCCCGGCCTGAACGCTCAGGCGGTGTAGCGGTGCAGCGCTGATCCATGTGCCCGCAGCCAAGCGCGCGCGGGCCGGGGGTCTTCCCCCAATATGCGCGCGTGGGCGGCGTGGAAGGCCGGGCTGTGATCCATGTGCAGCAAATGCGCCAGTTCATGCGCCACTGTCGCGCGGCGAACCTCCGGAGGGCAGAGGATCAGCCGCCAGCTGTAGCGGATGGCGCCGCTGGAGGCGCAGCTCGCCCAGCGGCTGCGCGGATCACCGATGCCGACCGACGCGACGATCAGCCCATGATCCAGCGCCATCGCGTGGCTCTCGGTCTCCAGCACCGCCCGCGCCCGCGCCTTGAGCCAGCGCAGGACCCGTGGCCCCGCCGATTCCGCCGCGCCGCCCAGCAGCAGCCGGTCGCCCTCCAGCCGGATCGTCCGTGACGCATCGGCAACCCAGCAGATGCGCACGTCGCGCCCCTCCAGCGGGAAGACGGCGCCGTCGCTGAGCAGGATCTGCGCGGGCCGCACCGCCATCTGGCTGCGGACCCAGCCCTCATGTTCCTGCGCCCAGCCGAGCGCCCGCTTCAGGTTCGCCCGCGTCGGCAGCGACAGCCGCAGCTCACCGCGCGCATGGTCCAGCGAGAGGCGGTAGCTGCGCGCCCGCGGCGATCTGCGCACTCTCACCGGCACCGCGACGCCGTCGATCAGAAGGACGGCGTCAGAGCTCGCGGTCGACAAGATGATTTTCCCAGTCCCCCGCGTCGGCCTCCGCCACGGTCCAGCCCCGCACCGATTCCTGCGCGCGATGCACCGCCTCCCGGTCGCCGGAGATCAGATAGTGCCATTCCGGCAGGGGCAGCCCCTCGCCCCGCAGCCGGTAGGCGCAGGTGCGCGGCAGCCAGCCGATCGTCTTCACCTTCTGCGGGGTCAGGCGGACGCAATCGGGCACGAAACGGCGCCGCTCGCGATAATTGGTGCACTGGCCGCTATGCCGGTCGAGCAGGCGGCAGGCCACATTGGTGGGGTAGATCCGCCCGGTATCTTCATCCTCGGCCTTGTGCAGGCAGCATTTGCCGCAACCGTCGCACAGCGCTTCCCACTCCGCGCGGTCCAGCTTGTCGAGGGGCTTTTCCCAGAAGTTCAACCGTCACTTCACCCATTTTTCGAGGAAGGCGGTCACCTTGTCGGGCGCCCCCTCATCCTCGTTCGCGGTCCCCGGATCGTCCACCGGCACCAGCGCGACCGGCGCTCCATCCGGACCAAACAGATAAGGCGTGCGGCTGTGGCTGACCAGATAGCCGCTCGCTCCCTCCGCCTTCTCCTTATTATAGATGACGACGAAATCCTTCGCCACCTTCGCGATCTCGTCCGGCGTACCGGTCAGGCCGACCAGGCGGGGATGGAACGCGGCGACGTAGCTTTTCAGCACCGTCGGCGTATCCCGGTCCGGATCGAGGCTGATGAAGATGGGCTGGACCTTCTTCGCCAGCGCCGGGCTGTCCTTCTCGAACTTGCCAAAGCCCTGCATGATACGTTGCAGATCGACCGGGCAGACGTCGGGGCAGTAGCTGTAGCCGAAATAGACCAGCCTATAGCTGCCCTTGAAGTCGTCCCAGCGGCGCTTCCTGCCGTCCTGGTCCTTCAGGGTGAAGGGCGCCCCGATCCGCGCGCCGTGGAGATCGCCCTGCGTGCTTTCCGCCTCGCCGGCCGCATTGCCCTCGCCCTTGTTGCAGGCTGCGGTCAGAAGGATGAGCGGCAGGATGAGGGATGCAAGCGCTTTGTTCATGGCGTGGCCAGCCATGCCTTGCTATGGCCGGATATGCAAATGCCAACGGGGCTGACAGACAGATGACAGGACGGATTAAAGGCTGGAATGGCTTGGGCCGGGCGGCCGCTGTGGCGCTGGCGCTGCTGTCGCCACTGGGCGCACAGGCGCAGTTTTCGGACAATTATAATTTCCTGAAGGCGGTGAAGGACGCCGACGGGCAGAAGGTCACCGACCTGATCCAGAAGCCGGGCTCCACCGTTATCAACAGCCGCGACGTGACCACCGGGCAAAATGCGCTTCATCTGGTGGTGGCGCGGCGGGACAGTACGTGGCTCAGCTTCCTGCTCGCGAAGGGCGCGAACCCCAATCTCGCCGACAATGCGGGCAACACGCCGCTCATGAACGCGGTGCAATTGCGCTTCGAGGATGGGGTGCGCACGCTGCTCAGCTACAAGGCGCAGATCGACAAGGCCAATGGCAGCGGCGAAACTCCGTTGATCCGGGCGGTCCAGCTCCGCGACGTCGGCCTTGTGCGCCTGCTCGTGGCGCAGGGCGCCAATGCCGACAAGCGCGATACGATCGCCGGCATGTCGGCGCGCGACTATGCCGAGCGCGATAGCCGGACACCGGGCATGATCGAGGCACTGAGCGCTGCCAAGAGCTCGGCCGCGCCGAAAGGTCCGGTGCAGGGTCCGACCTTCTGACCGCCGCCGCCCGGCGGGCCGGGTGTCACCAACCCAGTTCCGCCGCGTGATCCGGATCCGCGATCGCCGTCAGGCGGCGGGCGGCACGGCGGGCGAAACGCAGCGTCTCCGCCTTGCGCCGGGCGGCAGCCAGCGGCTCCACCGGAGCGGGGCGGACAAGCTCCGCATCATATTGATCGGCGACGATCAGGCCGGTCCGGGCAGGCCACAACGCCTCGCTATCGAACAGCGACAGGTCGAAGCCTGACGGAACCGCCCAGAAATAGCGGTCGCAATAATCGAAATAGTCGGGCCATTTCATGTCACCCAGCAGATCGTTGCGGCTGCACTTGATCTCGACGATGGTGATCCGGCCTGCCCCATCCAACGCCATGATGTCGGCGCGGCGGCCATTGGGCAGCGGCACTTCCAATATCCCGCTCATGTCGTGCCGAAAAAACAGGCGCAGCGTGCCGCGGGCCACGGCCAGCGCCGTGCCGTCGCTAAGAGGTGAACAGCTGTCGGAAGGGGCGGACATCATGTCCGGCTTCTAGAACAGGAAGGGAACAAAAGAAAAGAGCCGATTGGGGGAGTCCCAACCGGCTATCTCATTCACCGACAATATGTGGCGGGATCGGCTCAGCGATAGAAGATGTGATTGTCGATCGCCGCCAACTGGCGCTTGCCCCAGCCCGGCGAAACCCGGCGGGCGTGGAAAAAGAGCGCGCCCTCGGCCTGGCTGTTCCAGCCGTCTTCCATCGCGATCTGGGCGATGGCGACCGCTTCCCGCCAGCTCTCGCTGGCCATGGGGATCATAGGCATGCTGTTGCCGCGCACGAAGCTGAACTGGCCGCGCTGATAGACCACACCGCACAGGCTGCTGGCGAAGCGGCCCGACTTGGCCCGGTTGATGATGACGCGGGCGACAGCCAACTGGCCTTCCAGGCTCTCGCCCTTGGATTCGAAGTAAACCGCACCGGCCAGGCACTTCATGTCACCAGCCACATCCTCGGCCGCGCCCTGCGCGTTCACCAGGGCGGCGAGGTTATCGGCCTTCACGTCGGCGCTATCGGCAAGGGGGGCCAGCGGCTGCGCGATTTCACGCGGCGCGGCGAAAATAACGGCGGGCTTGGTGCCTGCCGACGGAGCAGCATTCCGCTCCGAGATCCCGGTGAGGGATATAACCGATGGAGCTGCCTCGCTGGCGCTCGATCTATCGGCTGCGGTGACCGCCGCAGTGGCGGACAGAGTAAATGCCGCCACGATGGCAGCCTTCAAACGGAGACTCATTACAACTCAAAATCGTGCGGTTCTTGGCCGGGGACGTCACAAACCCCTTGATACACCGACGTCCGGCCGCCCCCCGTCTGCGTGTTTACCGCATCCGCCCCCCATGGACGAAGCCGGCAACCTGCGCACTGAAGCGTGGGGGGCCTGTGCCTGCCCGGACGAAGGGAGTCAACGATCAGCAGATTGTTTCAGCGGCGAACCGTTCCGCATCCGCGATATCGAGTTCGATAACCCACAGATCGGGGTCTGATCGGCGTCGACGCTCAATATATTGGGCTGCCTTGTCGGACCCTTCATCCGGTGCGGGACCGCAACGAGTGATTCGGTACCCTCCTGAAAGGTCCGGAATCCGCTCCAGCAATCCCTTTTCTATCCCCTTTTCAAGAGCTTGGATGATGATGACGCCGCTCGTCTCATCGCCCTTCATCAATATGGCGGCAAATCCGCCTTCTGCTGCGCTGCGGCGTAACAACGCGCCGACCAGCATCGCGCTGGTCAGCCGTTCAGTCACCATAGCCCGGCAGAGAAGATAAGGGGAATTGCGACCGCATGAAGGTGCCAGTTCCACGCCCGACCTCCTCCCCATCTGCGTCGATCAGGCTCGCCTCGGCCACATACACCCGGCGCTTGCCGTTGATCCAGCGCCCTTCGGCCCGAAGCCGGCCGGGAGTGATCGGCCGGGTGAAGAGCACATTGAAGGCGGTCGTCAGCAGGAATCGGTCGCTCACCAGGCTGTTGGCGGCGTAGAAGGCCGCATCATCGAGCATCTTGAAATAGACGGTGCCATGCACCGCTCCGGCCGCATGAAACTGCGTCTCGTCCGCGTCGAAGCTGATGACGGAATGTCCTGCCTCCGGGATCGTCAGTTCCGACCGGAACAGGCGATTGATCGGTGCCGATCGATAAAGGCTCTCCAGCGCGCGGAAATGCGCCGCCTCCCCACTGGGCGAGGCACCCGGCTCAGGCAGCGTCACGTGCCTCGCCACCCGCCAGCAGGGCGTGCAGAGCCGCATCCGACTTGACGCCGCGCAATCGGGTGACCTGCCCCTCATCGCGCAGATAGCGGGAAACCCGCGCCAGGGTCTTCAGATGCTCCGCTCCGCTATCGACAGGCGACAGCAATGCGAAAACGATATTGACCGGGGCCTCGTCAACGGCGTCGAACGGCATCGCCGGGTCAAGCAACACGACCACGGCGCACATCTTGCCGAGCGAGGGAATCTTCGCATGGGGAATGGCGACGCCGCCGCCAAAACCGGTGGATCCGAGCTTTTCCCGTTCCATCAGCGCCTCTGCAACGACGCGGGCGTCCAGATCATATGCCTTGGCCGCAAGCGCCGCGATTTTCTGGAACAGCGGCTTCTTGCCGTTCACCGTCAGGGCCGTGGCAAGCGCATCCGGCGCGACGATATCGTTGAAGTGAACCATGACCAACCCGGAACAGCCGAGGCGCGCCCAGCTTCGATCGATTGCGCGTTGCTCGGGAACATATAAAGCCCGGCCCCATAGGCCGGCAGCCGACGAAGGTCAACCGCCGGCGCCGGGGCCGGTGCATTCTAGGAGGCGCGCGGCTCCACCCAGCCGATTGTGCCGTCGTGGCGGCGATAAACCATGTTATAGCTGGCGGTGCCCGCATTCACGAACAACAGCGCATTGGTGTTGCGCAGGTCGAGCATCATGACCGCGTCGGATACGCTGGCCTCAGGGATATCGACGCGTGTTTCCGCGACGATCAGGGGCGCTTCGGCCGGTTCCTCCTCATCGGCTGCCGAAGCGAAAATTGTGTAGCCCGCTCCGTCCACGCCATCGATCTCATAGCCATTGGCGCGGTGCGCTTCGGCGGCGGCTGCCTGTGCGCTGCGGTCCTTCAGGCGCCGCAGATAACGGCGAAGCTGCTTTTCGATCCGGTCAGCGGCCTGCTCGAAGGCGGGATGCGCCTCATGCGCCTCGCCCGCCCCCTTCAGGATCAGGCCGGTCATGACATGGCAGACGATATCGCAATGGAAGGCCCCATGGGGCGCAGGGCGGAACGTCACCTGGGCGGAAAGCGTGCGGGAAAAATATTTCTCGGCCATGGCTTCGAGCCGGGTCGAAACATGCTGCTTGAGCGCATCGCCCGTATCGACCTGATGCCCAGAAACACGAATATCCATATGCCTTCTCCTTATTCTTGCCGGTCAGCCGGGACGAGCCGACCGGCTGGCATGGAGCATGAAGGCGGTGAACCCGATAGGCCGCCTCAAGCCCCTTCGAGCCAGAGCGGCTTTTCCAGCGTTGCGATGAACGCGGCGTGCCGCACCAACTCCTCCGCGCTCGCTTGGAAAACGCGCGCGGGACGAACAGGGCGAACCGCGATTTCGGCCGCAAGTTCCACCCGAATAATGTCTTTCTCCACCTCCTGTGCAAGACCAAGGCCGATCTGACGGCCGCCGGTCAGTTCGATATAAAGCTGGGCGAGAAGTTCGGCGTCGAGCAACGCGCCATGCTTGATGCGATGGCTGCGGTCGATGCCGTATCGGGTGCAGAGCGCATCCAGGCTGTGCTTGGCGCCGGGGTGCAATTGCCGTGCGATCGCGACAGTATCGATCATCCGGTCGATCGAAATTTCGCCCAGGCCGCACAGCTTCAGCTCATGATTGAGGAAGCCGAAGTCGAACCGCGCATTATGGGCGACAAGATGGCTGTCCTCCAGGAAGGCGAGCAGCTCCTGCACCCCGGCCGAGAAGAGCGGCTTGTCCTTCAGGAATATGTCGGAAAGCCCGTGAATCGCCTCTGCCGCTGACGGCATGGTCCGCTGGGGATTATAATAGGCGTGGAAGGTGCGGCCGGTAGGCACCCGGTTGACGAGTTCGATGCATCCGATTTCCACCAGGCGATCGCCCGAGACTGGATCGAAGCCGGTCGTTTCGGTGTCAAAGATAATCTCGCGCATTGCCCTCTTGAACCGACTCTGCCGCACCCGTCTTTATCGGCCTCTCTTCGCCCCAAGGCAAGCGACCAGACGGCGCACCTGGGAACGGGTCGAGGCGAAGGTGGTGCCTGTGTTGATGATATAGTCAGCCCGACGCCGTTTTTCAGCATCAGGCGTCTGCAAGTGAATGATTCTGCGAAATTTTGCCGATGTCATGCCGGGGCGCGCCAAGACCCGGAGACGCTGTTTCCAGGCGGGCGCGGTCACGACGATGACTCCAGCGACCTTGCGATGGCCATGCTTCTCGAACAGCAGCGGTATGTCCAGGACGACAAAGGCGCGGGCTCGGTGTCGCCGCAGGAATTTCTTGCGCACATGGTTGACCGCCGGATGGACGATCGTCTCCAGCGCCTTCAACTCCTCGGGATGGCCAAATACCGCCGCGCCCAGCTTGACCCGATCAACGCCCTTCGCACCTGTCGTGCCGGGAAAACGCGCCTCGATCGCCGGCAGCAGCCGACCTCCCGGCCCTTGCAGCCGGTGCACCTCCGCATCCGCGTCGAACACCGGCACGCCTTCGCGGCGCAGCATCTTCGCGACCGCCGATTTCCCCATGCCGATGGAGCCGGTTAAGCCGTATATCTTCATGGAATCAGGCTGCCAGCAGCAGAGTGCGCAACTCTTCATCGCGGTCGCGCGGTGCCTCGGCATCGAAGAAAATGTCGAATGCCAACGCGGCCTGTCCGATCAGCATCTCCAGCCCATCGAGCGTCTTGAGGCCGCGCGCCCGGGCTGCCCGGAGCAGGTTCGTCTCCAGCGGCGAATAGACGATGTCGTAGACAGTGGCGCTGTCTGCCAAATGGGAGAGGTCAATATCGAGCACGGGCTGCCCCACCATGCCAAGCGAACTGGTGTTGACCAGCAGGTCGGCTGCAGGAAGCGCGTCGTTCATCCCGATCACCCTCCCCTCGACCCCGGCCCGGTCCAGAAGCCCCTGACCCTTGGACCGATCGCGCGCCATGATGCTGATGTCCGCCACCCCCAGGCTCGTCAGCGCGAACAGAATCGCCCGCGCCGCGCCGCCTGCACCGACCAGCACCGCGCTCTCACCCTTCCACTTGTCGCGCAGCAACGGCTGAAGAAAGCCCCCCGCGTCGGTGTTGGTGCCGATCAGCGGTCCACCCGTCTCGCTGGCGATCGTGTTCATTGCGCCAATCCGCTCCCGCACGCCACCCGGATCGTCGGTAAAGTCCATGACGGCGATCTTGTGCGGAATGGTGACGTTGCAGCCCAGCCAGTCGGGATCGGCCCGGCGCGCCAGGAAATAGGCGGCAAGCCCCTCCGCCGTCACATGCGTCTTGTGATATTCCGCTTCGATCCCCAGGCAGTCGAGCCAGAAATTATGGATCAGCGGCGATTTGCTGTGCGCGATCGGATCGCCAATCACTTCTGCATAGGGGAGCTTGTCGGTCATTGCGCCAAAACGCCCCGCACGCGCAGAAAGTCAAGCAGCGGCAGCAGAGGCAAGCCCTGAATTGCAAACTGGCTGCCCTCCACCTTCGCGAACAGCTGCACGCCCGGTCCCTCGATCCGGTAGCAGCCGACGCACCACCGGCATTCCTCCCACTCTTGATCAAGATAGTTAGCAATGAAACTATCCGACAGCGGTCGGACAGTCATCCTCACCCGCTCGATATGGCGCCAGATCGGCTCGCCGTTGAGCGCGATGACTGCGGCGCTGTGCAAATGATGCACCCGGCCCGACAGCAGCTTTAATATCCGTTCGGCATCCGCGCGATCGGCTGCCTTGTCGATCATGCTGCCATCGTCCAGGCTCAACGTCTGGTCGCAGCCAAGGACGAGCCCGCCCGGTACGCGCCGCGACACGCGCAATGCCTTGAGCTCAGCCAATGCGTCTGCCAGCTGCCGCGCGTCGAGGCCATCGGCACGCAGCGCCTCTTTGGCTGCCTCCTCATCGACGCCGGGTGACAGAGCCTCGAACGGAACCTGCGCCGCGCTCAGAAGCGCCCGGCGGCTCGCACTTTGCGATGCCAGAACGATCATGTCTTCAGGCTCCTTCCGCCAGCACGCGGTCGTTGAAGAGGTTGATGATGGCCGCCGCCGCTTCCTCGATGGAGCGCCGTGTCATGTCGATCACAGGCCAGCCATTGTCGGCGAACATGCGCCTGGCGAATGCCAGTTCCTCCTGCACCCTGTCGATGTCGACATAGGCAGTTTCCGGCGCCTGGTTCAGTGACAGCAGACGGTTGCGGCGGATCTGCACCAGCCGCTCGGGACTGACGGTCAGGCCGACAACCATTGGATGCTTCAGCGAAAACAGGCTGCGCGGCGGCGGCGACTGGATCACCAGCGGGATATTGGCCGTCTTGTATCCGCGATTGGCGAGGTAGATGGAGGTCGGCGTCTTGGACGCGCGTGACACGCCGGCCAGGACGATATCCGCCTCTTCCCAATTGTCGTGGCCAACGCCATCGTCATGGGCGATCGTATATTGAATTGCCTCGATCCGCGCGAAATAGGCTTCATCGAGGATATGCTTGCGACCCGGCCTGTTGCGCGTTTCCTGCCCCAATATGTTGGACAGGGCATCGGTTACGCTATCGAGCGCCGCGACATGGGGCAAGCCGAGCGCGCGGCAGCGTGTCTCCAGCCGGCGGCGCAACTGGTGGTTGGAGAGGGTGAAGAGCACTAGGCCGGGATTGGCGGCGATTTCCTCCATGATGCGGTCGAGATGGACATCGGACCGCACCATCGGCCAGAAATGCCGCACCGCCTCCACATTCTCGAACGCGCCTATCGCCGCTTTGGCGATATTCTCCAGCGTTTCGCCGGTGGAATCCGAGAGCAGATGAAGGTGGATACGGGACATGCAGCATATCTCTGTGGAAGGCCTGTGGATAAATCAAGAGATGGACTGGGGAGAAATCCCCACCTGAATCTTCCTCCTCCGGTCCCGGAATCTTGTCCACAGCTCCCCAACAGAAGCGAATTTCCATCCACAAGCTGTGGGTAATGTGGATAAGGGGACGGAATCGGACCGGTATGGGTAGCCCGAAAGAGTCAAGCTGTTGGCAAAGCCGGGCATAGCGCATAAACCCCGCTGCCAAGCGCCCAACTACCTCCACCACCTTCTTAGAATCTAATAATAAGAGAGTATATGACGGGACCAGATGCAGGCCGTTCGAACGGCCGGACCGCCAAGCCGTTGCTTTCCGTGCTGAAGGGTGAGTGCCTTGACGTCCCGCCCATGTGGCTCATGCGGCAGGCGGGGCGATACCTCCCCGAATATCGCGCATTGCGGGCGAAGAAGGGCGGTTTCCTGGAACTGGTTTATGACAGCCCGGCAGCGGCGGAGGTGACGTTGCAACCGCTGCGCCGCTTCGGGTTCGACGGCGCGATCCTCTTTTCCGACATATTGATCGTGCCCTATGCCATGGGGCAGGATCTGTGGTTCGAGGCGGGAGAGGGCCCGCGGCTGGCGCCCACGCTGGCAGAAACCGACCTCTCGGCGCTCAAACCCGATTTCAGCCGCTATGAGGCGGTCTATGAGACGGTACGGCGGGTGAAGGAAGCCATGGACCCCGCCGTGACCTTCCTCGGCTTTGCAGGCAGTCCCTGGACCATCGCCACCTATATGGTCGCGGGGCAGGGCAGCAAGAATCAGGAACCCGCCCGACGGCTCGCCTATCAGCAGCCGGAGCGCTTCGGCGCGATCATCGACGCGATCGTGGAGGCGACGGTCACCTATCTCTGCGGCCAGATCGATGCGGGGGTGGAGGCGGTGCAGCTGTTCGACAGCTGGGCCGGCAGCCTCTCACCGCTCCAGTTCGATCGCTGGGTGGTTCAGCCCAACCGCCATATCGTCGAGAAGCTGAAGACAGTCCATCCCGACGTCCCCGTGATCGGCTTTCCCAAGGGCGCGGGCGCGAAGCTGGTCGATTATGCGGTCGGCACCGCCGTGGACGCGGTCGGCGTCGACGAGACGATCGATCCGCATTGGGCGAACGGGGTGCTGCCGCAGGGCCTGCCGGTTCAGGGCAATCTCGATCCGCTGGCGCTGATCGCCGGGGGAGAAGCAGTCGAGCAGGCGGTCGATAATATCCGTTCGGCCTTCGCCGGGCGTCCGCACATCTTCAACCTTGGTCATGGCATTTTGCCTGACACGCCCATTGCCCATGTCGAGGCGCTGACGCGTTATGTCCGGCAGCGGGAGGGTGCCTGATGGCCTATCTGGGAGCAGCCTATTTGTGGGTCAAAGCCGCGCATGTCATCTTCGTCATCTTTCTGATGGCGGGCCTCTTCATGATGCCGCGCTTCTTCGTCTACCACCAGCAATGCGCTGTCGGATCGGATGAAGACGCCAAATGGATCGACCGCGAAAAGCGGCTGCTGAAGATCATCCTCAACCCCTCGATCATCCTCGTCTGGATTTTCGGCCTCATGCTGATGGTGGAGATCGGCGCCTGGCATTTCGGCTGGTTCCACCTGAAGCTGCTCTTCGTGCTGGGGCTTTCCGCCTATCATGGCTGGATCGCCGGCTATGTGAAGAAGCTCGCCAAGGGGCAGCGGCCCTTGAGCGAAAAGCAGCTGCGCCTGGTGAACGAAGTGCCCGGCATCGCCGCAGCGGTGATCGTGATTGCGGTGATCGTGAAGCCGTTTTGACGGGAGCTTAAACCGGATCGACCGCGATATTGTCGATCAGCCGCGTACGGCCGAGCCTGGCGGCGCCGAGCAGCCGGGCAGGGCGATCCAGCACCGTCATCGGCTCCAGCGTGACGGCATCGCACAAGGTGACATAGTCGATCGGATCGAAGCCGTGCGCCGCCAGCATGGCTATCGCCTTGGCAAGCGCGCCTTCGACCGCCGCGCCCCTTTCCATCTGGCGCGCCGCTTCCCCAAGCGCACGGGGGAGGGCCAGGGCGTCCTTGCGTTCTTCCTCGGTCAAATAGGCGTTGCGGGAGGAGAGGGCCAGCCCGTCCTCGGCGCGCTGGGTGGGCATGCCGATGATGTCGATGGGGATATCCAGGTCGCGCACCATCTGCCGGATGACGGCGAGCTGCTGATAGTCCTTCTCGCCGAACAGCGCGACGTGCGGCTGGACCTGATTGAATAATTTGGTGACGACGGTCGCCACGCCATCGAAATGCCCCGGCCGTGCGGCGCCGTCCAGCCCTTCTGTCACGCCGGAAACAGCGATGTTTGTGGCATAGCCTTGCGGATACATGACCTCCACGCCCGGTGCCCAGAGTATGTCGACTCCCGCCGCCTGCAGCATCTGCGCGTCCTTCGCCTCACGGCGCGGATAGGAATCGAGATCCTCGTTGGCACCGAATTGCCGGGGGTTGACGAAGATCGATACCACGACATGTCCGGCATGGCGCCGCGCCTCCTCCACCAGCGCCATATGCCCGTCATGCAGCGCGCCCATGGTCGGAACAAGTGCCAGCGGCCTTCCATCGCTTTTCAGCGCCTCGACGGCGTCTCTGAGAGCAGTCAGATCACGGAGGGTTTGCACGGGACGAGGGGCTCCGATAAAGGCATGGGCAGGGGAATTTCCTGCTAAGCCATGACCGTTTTGTTCGGTCAAGAATCATTGCGACAATTAACGGGGTAATCAAGGTCCGATGGCGAACGCCCAAACCCACCATATCGTTTTCGCCAATGAAAAGGGCGGGACCGGCAAGTCGACCACGGCCGTCCACACGGCGATCGCGCTGACGGTCCTGGGCCACAAGGTCGGCATCATCGACCTCGACCCGCGCCAGCGCACGGTCACCCGCTATATGGAGAACCGCGCCGAAACCGCGCGTCGGCGCGGCATCGATCTGCCGATTCCCGACTTCGCGGTGTTCAAGGGCGACACGGTTGAGGCGTTGGAGCAGGAGGCAGCCGCCCTTGCCGAAGGGAAGGACTTCCTGGTCGTCGATACGCCCGGCCGCGACGATGATTTCGCCCGTCATATGGCCGCTCGCGCCAACACGCTGGTGACGCCGATGAACGACAGTTTCGTCGATTTCGATCTGATCGGTCAGGTCGACGCCGAAACCTTCCGGGTGCGCCGCCTGTCCTTCTATTCCGAACTGATCTTCGAGGCGCGCAAGACCCGCGCCAAGGCGGACGGCGTGTCGATCGACTGGGTGGTGCTGCGCAACCGCGTCCAGCATCATGACGCGCGCAACAAGAAGCGCGTGGGCGACGCGCTGATGGAACTCTCCCGCCGCGTCGGCTTCCGCGTCATTCCCGGCCTCTCGGAGCGCGTCATCTTCCGCGAACTCTTCCCCTCCGGCCTGACCCTGCTCGACAAGGGGCAACTGGGCGATCTCGGCGTCAGCCACATCGCCGCGCGGCAGGAACTGCGCGAGATGGTGTCGAGCCTCGCGCTGCCGACTGGCGAGGAAGCGCAGCCGGTGGATCTGCTCGGCGCGGCCTGATGGGTCTGCTCGCCTTTCTGGTGATGGCGCTGGCCGCCTGGCTGACCTGGACGGGACGACTGCAACGCATGAGCGCGAAGGACGGGATGGCGCTGGGGGTTGCGCTGGTGGGCGCGGTCATGGCGGCCAAGGGCAAGCCGCTGGTCGGCGCGCCCATGCTGATAGGGGCGACGCTCTTCTTCTTCGCGAAGGGCCAGCCTGCCAGGGCCAAGCGCAAGCCGGCGGGTCCGGCGGCCGAGCCCTCGCCGCAGGATATCGTTCACGCGCGCCAGTTGCTGGGCGTTGGGCCGGACGCCGACAGCAAGGCGATCCGCGCAGCGCACCGTCGCCTGATCGCCTCGGTTCATCCGGACAGGGGTGGTACTCAGGCGCTCGCTGCCCAGATCAATGCGGCGCGCGACCTGCTCATCAGCGAAGCGAACCGGCGGGACTGACCAGAAGGAAGCGCATTTGCATGGCTCACCGCTTTCATCAGACGCTTCTACGCGAATATGACATGCGCGGCGTGGTGGGCCGAACGCTGGATGCGGCGGACGCTTATGCGCTCGGCCGCAGCTTTGGCACCATCGTCAAGCGGGCAGGGGGATCCCGCCTCGCGGTCGGCTATGACGGCCGGCTGAGTTCAGCGATGCTGGAAGAGGCGCTGGTACGCGGGCTCCAGGAATCGGGCACGGATGTCATCCGCATCGGCCTCGGTCCAACGCCTATGCTCTATTATGCCGAAGCGGTTCTCGACGTGAGCGGCGGCATTCAGGTAACCGGCAGCCATAATCCCGCCGATCATAATGGCTTCAAGCTTGTTCTTCAGCATCGCCCCTTCTTCGGCGAGGATATTCGGCAGCTTGGCGTACTTGCGGCGGCTGGAGATTGGACCAGCGGTTCGGGCAAGGTTGAAACCGTCGCCATCATGGACCGCTACGCCGCCCGGCTGGTCCAGGATTTCGATGGCGCGGCCTGGCGGATCGGCTGGGATGCGGGCAATGGCGCGGCAGGACCGGTGATGGACAAGCTCGTCAAGCTCCTGCCGGGTGAGCATCATGTGCTTTTCACCCAGATAGACGGAAATTTTCCCCATCATCACCCCGATCCTACTGTCGAGGAGAATCTGGCCGATCTGCGCGAGCTTGTCCTTTCGAAGAAGCTCGATTTCGGACTGGCCTTCGACGGCGACGGCGACCGCATCGGCGCGGTTGACGGCAAGGGCCGTGTGATCTGGGGCGATCAGCTATTGGGCATCTTCGCTGATGTGGTGCTGCGGGACCGGCCCGGCGCCGCCATCATCGCCGATGTGAAGGCCAGCCAGGCGCTGTTCGATCTTGTGCGGGCGTCCGGCGGAACGCCGATCATGTGGAAGACGGGGCACAGTCTCATCAAATCCAAAATGAAGGAAACAGGCAGTCCGCTCGGGGGTGAGATGACTGGCCATATCTTCTTCGCTGACGATTATTATGGGTTCGACGACGGACTCTATGCCGCAGTAAGGCTGATTCGCGCGCTCACCAGATTGGGCAAGAGCGTGACGGATCTGCGGACAGCGATGCCTGAACTCGCCAGTACGCCGGAAATTCGGATAGCGGCGCCAGAAGGACGGCCCTTCGCGGTCGTGAAGGATGTTCGCGACCGACTGCGTGCCTCCGGGACCATGTTCGACGAAACGGACGGTGTTCGCGTCACGACGGCGGATGGCTGGTGGCTGCTCCGCGCTTCGAATACGCAGGACTTGCTGGTGGTGCGCGCCGAAGGGCGGGACGGCGCCGTGCTCGATCGATTGCTCGCCGAAGTCGATCGGCAGCTTTCCCTTTCGGGGATCAGCCGGAAAGATTAAAGAATTTTCGCCGCTTGATCTGTCGAAATCCGTTACGGAAAGCTGGAAGAGGAAGGAAGGTTGCACAAAATGCAACCATGCTTGTTCCTTTCGCATTTGCAGCAAAGCGCCGTGCTCTGCAAAAGGGACAGGCCTTTCAGGCATCCTCTCCTAAAAACTTCCAAGCCGTCCTTCGGGGCGGCTTTTTTTTGCACTGCTTGCTCTGTTTCGGGCGGTCGCAAGCCTTCCGAACGATAAATTAACCATCCTGCCTCTATTGGCATGGCTCGCCGGCTGGACGATCACCAGCGCGGCTAAGGTGTATCGAAAGAGGAAATCTATGGTTGTGAGCCGCCCCGTCCTTGCCAGCTTCATGCTGTTCGGTGCAGCTGCCCTCCCTATCCCGGCATCGGCAGGCGGCTTCTACCTTCAGGAACAGTCGCCCAAGGAAACGGGGCGCGCTCTGTCGGGCGGCGCTGCGTCGGCGGACGATCCCTCGACCCTCTTCTTCAATCCGGCGGCGATGACGCAGCTTCCCGGCGTCCAAGTGTCGGCGGGCGGCGTCGCTCTTCTGGCTTCGGCAGGACAGAGCAACCGGGGAAGCAATCGCAGCGTTCCGACGCTTCCTGGCGCAACGGTGCCGATCACCGGCAATTCGGGCGGCAATCCCTTCGCCAGCGTCATTTACGTGCCCAGCTTCTATGCCACTGGGCAGGTCACGGACCGGCTCTGGCTGGGGTTGGGGGTCAACGCGCCATTCGGCCTGAAGCTCGACTATGACGACGGCTTCTTCGGCCGATACGACTCCCTCCACACCGACCTGAAGACTTACCATATCCAGCCCTCCGCCGCTTTCCGCCTGGGCGATCGCCTGGCGATCGGCGGCGGCGTGGATGTGCAATATGTGAAGGTGACTCTGACCAACGCGCTGCCGCAGCTGTCGCCGTCGCCTGCTCTTGCTGACGGTCTGGCGAGTGTGAAGGGCGACGATTGGTCCGTCGGCTGGAACGCCGGCATTTTCTACACCAGCGGCGATACCAATGTCGGGCTGCATTATCGTTCGGGCATCAAGCATGACGTGAGGGGCAGCCAGACCATCTCCGGCCTGCTGGGTCCCATCGCGGCCGCCAATGGGACGGTTCCCGCCGCCGCGCCGGTCGCCTTGCCGGATATCGTCACCGTCAGCCTGATGCATCGCCTGACACCCCGTTTACGCGCGATGATCACCGCGCGCTGGTATAACTGGTCCGTGTTCCGGGGCATCAGCATCACGACGCCTGGCGGCACATCGACCAAGGAACTGGATTATCGCGACAGCTACAGCGTCAGCGCTGGCGGCGAATATGATGTCAGCCCTTCCTTGACTCTGCGCGCAGGCACGATGTTCGATCGGACGCCCACCAATCCGCAGCATTTGACGACCCGCGTGCCCGACGGCGACCGGTCATGGCTGTCGGCGGGCGGGACGTTTGCGTTATCGCCCCATCTCGCGCTCAATCTCAGCTATGCGCATGTCTTCGTGGCGAAGGCCAACCTGATCCGTCCCGACCGCTATTATCCAGCGCCGGCGACGGTGACCACGACCACGCTCTCGCAGGCGAGCGGCAATGCGGACCAGATCGCCGCGTCCGTCACCGCGCGATTCTGACACGCCGCGCTTCTAACCGTCACTATTAATCACTATAGGGGCTTCATCACCATGGAGCCCCCTTTTCATGTCCGACCATAATCCAGGCCTGCGTCCCTGGCGCGATATTGCCCGCCGGACGAGCCGACAGATCATGGTCGGCAATGTCCCTGTGGGCGGCGGCGCGCCAGTTACGGTGCAGACGATGACGAACACGCCGACGTCCGACGCGCGGGCGACGATCGACCAGATTCGCCGTTGCGAGGAGGTGGGCGCCGATATTATCCGCGTGTCCTGCCCGGACGAGGAATCGACCGCCGCGCTCAAGCAGATCGTGCGCGCCGCCCGCGTGCCGATCGTCGCCGACATCCACTTCCATTACAAGCGCGCGCTGGAAGCCGCCGATGCCGGCGCTGCCTGCCTGCGGATCAATCCCGGCAATATCGGGTCCGAAGCGCGGGTGAAGGAAGTGGTCGATGCGGCCAAGTCCAATGGTTGCTCGATCCGCATCGGCGTGAATGCCGGAAGCCTCGAAAAGGACCTTCTGGAAAAATATGGCGAGCCCTGTCCCGAGGCGCTGGTCGAAAGCGCGCTCGATCATATCAAGCTGCTGCAGGATCAGGATTTCCACGAATATAAAGTCGCGGTGAAGGCCAGCGACGTGTTCCTGGCAGTCGCCGCCTATATGCAGCTGGCAGAGGCCGTTGATTGCCCGCTGCACCTTGGCATCACCGAGGCCGGCGGTCTGATCGGCGGCACGGTCAAGAGCGCGATCGGCATCGGCAACCTCCTGTGGGCCGGGATCGGTGACACGATCCGCGTCTCCCTCTCCGCCGAGCCGGAGGAGGAGGTACGCGTCGGCTACGAGATACTGAAGTCGCTCGGTATTCGCACGCGCGGCGTCAAGGTCATATCCTGCCCCAGCTGCGCGCGGCAGGGTTTCGACGTGATCCGCACTGTCCAGGCGCTGGAGGAGCGGCTTCAGCATATCCACACGCCGCTCTCGCTCTCCGTCCTCGGCTGCGTAGTGAACGGTCCCGGAGAGGCCCGTGAAACCGACATAGGCCTCACCGGAGGGGGCGCCGGCAAGCATATGGTCTATCTTTCCGGCCTGACCGACCACACGATCCAGGACGAGGGGATGATCGACCATATCGTCCAGCTGGTCGAGGCCAAGGCAGCGGAGATCGAGGCGGAAAAACTGGAAGCCGAATGTACCGACGCGGGGAAGGCGGAAGCGGCGGAATAGGCCGCTTGCCAGACCGATGACGAAATCCGGTGCGCTTGCGATCCCTTTCGCCGTCTGCTGCGTTGGCGTCGCTCTATTCTCGATCATGGACGCGACGATGAAGGGGCTCAGCCTCTCCATCGGTCTCTACAATGCCCTATTCTGGCGAGCGGTGACCGGCAGCCTGCTGGGGCTGGCGCTGATGCTGCTGACCCGGCAGCGCTGGCCTGGAGGGCGCGTGCTGCGGCTCCACATGCTGCGCGGCACGGTCGTCGCCCTGATGGCGAGCCTGTTTTTCTGGGGGATCATGCGCCTGCCGCTGGCTGAATCGATTGCCCTGTCCTTCATCGCGCCGCTGATCGCGCTCTACCTCGCGGCGCTGTTGCTCAAGGAGCGTGTCGGGCGACGGGCCGTCGGCGCGTCCCTGCTGGGGCTGGTCGGCGTGGCCGTGATCGTTTCGGCGCGCATGAGCGGCGGATATGATCTGGACGCGCTTCTCGGTGCTGGCGCGGTGCTGTTTTCCGCTGTGCTATTTGCGTGGAACCTCATACTTCAACGTCAGCAGGCGCAATTGGCCTCGCCGATCGAGGTCGCCTTCTTTCAGCATCTCGTCATGTTGGGTGCCTTTGTGGCGGTCGCCGTGGCGCCGACCGGCTTATGGCCGGTATTTCCCCCTGCAACCTCCTGGTTCCTGATCGGCCTTGCCGCGATCCTTGCATTCACCTCTCTCGTCGCGCTCGCCTGGGCTTATGCGCGGGCGGAGGCGCAATATCTGATACCAGTCGAATATAGCGCCTTCATCTGGGCCGCGATCGTCGGCTGGCTCGCCTTTGGAGAGCGGGTTACGCTGACCACCGTCGTGGGTGCGGTGCTGATCGTCGCCGGTTGCCTGATCGCAGCAAGGGCGCGGCCGGCGGAGACGCCGCAGGTTGAGCCGTCCGTCGCGTGACATGATGGCGCCGCCGCGCGGAGTCCATCGGGACGAGCCGAAGGGCGCGAGTCTTGACGGGGACTCCTTACCCGGCGCATTGTGCCGAAACGGAACATTTGGGGGACATTGACGCGATGGCTGTCAGCCGCGGAGCCAACCGCACGCCGGAATGGAGGGAAATGCTGAAGCGCAGCGTGATGCGCAGCGGGGCGCTGATCGGCGCGATCGCTCTCATGCTGGCGACGCTTTTCCTTGCGCTTGCGCTGCTGAGCTATCAGCCTAGCGATCCGTCGATGAACACGGTTGCCGGCGATCAGGTGCAGAATGTGATGCAGGCCCCGGGTGCGTGGGCAGCGGATTTCCTGCTGTGGCTGTTCGGCGTGCCTGTCGCCCTGGTGCTGCCGTTGATGGCGATCACGGCGCGGCGACTATGGGGCGATCAGGACATGAGCGGGTGGAAGGCGCAGTTCGGCAAATGCTTCGCCGGGATCACGCTGCTGGGGATTGCGCTCGCGCTGTTTCAGACCAATCCCCTCGTCGGCCTGCCTGCGGGCTGGGGCGGCATCGTCGCGCTGGTGACGGCGCGGGGCGTGATGAGCCTGGCCGCGCAAGCGCCCGCAGCGCAGGGCTGGATCACGGGTGTGTTGATGGTGCTGACCCTGATCGGCGGGGCGGTCGTCTGGTATCGCAGCCTCGCGCTTGAAAAGCCGATCATCGCGTTGCGGCGGCCGTCTCTTCCCAAGCTCAGCCTGCCCAAGCCGGCCTTCGCCTTGCCGGGCGGAGGCGCGATCGCGGATGTCGAGGATGAGGAGGATGTGGTGGAGCGCCCCGCGGCGCCGCGAAAGACCGTCACCAACGAACCCAAGCCGCCGATCAACATCCAGACGCCCAAGCCCGCTCCGGTGCAGCGCGCCATGGCGCCCGTCAGCCAGGACGACCTGTTCGGCCATGGCTCGCTGCCGTCGCCCGACCTGCTCAATCCGATGCCCGCGAGCCAAGGGCAGAAGATCGACAAGGCAGCGTTGGAGCGCAACGCGCGCCTGCTGGAAAGCGTGCTCGACGACTTTCATGTGAAGGGCAATATCGTCGAGGTGCGTCCCGGGCCGGTCGTCACCATGTACGAGCTGGAGCCGGCGCCGGGCATCAAGGCGAGCCGGGTGATCGCGCTGGCCGACGACATCGCCCGCAACATGTCGGCGCTTTCGGCGCGTGTCGCGACCATTCCAGGGCGGACGGTGATCGGCATCGAATTGCCCAATGCGAACCGGGAAGGCGTGTCCTTCCGCGAGCTCATCACCTCGGAACAGTTCAGGCAGGAAGCGACCCTGCCGATCATCCTCGGCAAGAATATTTCCGGCGAGCCGATCATCGCCGATCTGGCGCCGATGCCGCATCTGCTGATCGCCGGCACGACCGGTTCGGGCAAGTCGGTCGGGCTCAACGCGATGATCCTGTCGCTGCTTTATCGCATGACGCCGGACCAGTTGCGCCTGATCATGATCGACCCGAAGATGCTGGAACTGTCGACCTATGACGACATTCCGCATCTGCTCTCGCCCGTCGTGACGGAGCCGAGCAAGGCGATCCGGGCGCTTAAATGGGCGGTCGAGCAGATGGAGGACCGCTATCGCATGATGGCGTCGATCTCCGTCCGCAACCTCGCCAACTATAATGAGAAGGTCCGTGCGGCGAAGGCCAAGGGCAAGCCGCTCGGCCGCCGGGTCCAGACCGGCTACGACCCTGAAACCGGCAAGCCCATCTATGAGGAGGAGCAGCTGGATTTCCAGCCGTTGCCGCAGATCGTGGTCGTGGTGGACGAGCTCGCCGACCTGATGATGACGGCGGGCAAGGAAGTCGAATTCCTGATCCAGCGGCTGGCGCAGAAGGCGCGCGCGGCGGGCATCCACCTTATCCTCGCGACGCAGCGTCCCTCGGTCGATGTCATCACCGGCGTCATCAAGGCGAACCTGCCAACCCGCATCAGCTTCTTCGTGACCAGCAAGATCGACAGCCGCACCATATTGGGCGAACAGGGCGCCGAGCAGCTGCTGGGCAAGGGCGATATGCTCTACATGCATGGCGGCAAGGGGCTGATGCGCGTCCATGGTCCGTTCGTATCGGACGACGAGGTCCGGGTGGTCGCCGACCATTGGCGCGCGCAGGGGCAGCCCGACTATATCGCCGCCGTTACCGAGGAACCGGAGGAAGGCAGCTTCGCGCTTGATGGCGTGGACCTGGGCGATGACAGCCCCGACGCGCAGCTCTTCCGCAAGGCTTGCCAGCTGGTGTTCGAAAACCAGAAGGCGTCGACCAGTTGGCTGCAACGCCAGCTCCGTATCGGCTACAACAGCGCCGCCCGGTTGATCGAGCGAATGGAGGAGGAGGGGCTGGTCGGCCCGCCAAATCATGTCGGTCGCCGCGAAGTGCTGCGCGACGAAAATGGCAACCCACTTTAGCTTGAGCCAAAATTTTTGATTTCACCTGATGCCCGAAAGCCACTGCCCATTTCGTTCTGCAATGGACTTTACCTTAGGGAAAGCTGGCCGGCTGCACAGCAGTAACATCGGTTTCTTGGTCGAAATGGCTGATTTCCGGGCACGATTGCGAAAAACGCAATCGCTAGTCGTTCATTCGCATTTGCCCGCGGCCCGATTTTCCCGGAAGAGGGACCTGCCTTTCAGGCATCCTCTCCTAAAAACTTTCAGGCTGGTCTTCGGATCAGCCTTTTTTTTGCCATTTGACCGGGCTAAGCAGATGTCGTTGCCGCCGCGCCAAAAAAATAAATTTGGAGAGGGGCCGCCGGAGAGACCGGCACAGGCGAGGCGGATGCGCAGGGGGGATCGAGCCACAGTGTTTCACCGTGGCTCTCCCCCCATTTTCCTGCACATATTCTGATCGGGCCGATGGTGCGAAAGCCGTTGCCTTTGTGGAACGAGCGGGTTCACAGCGTGTTCAAGCCGCACCATCTAGGCTTTCCATTCTCAACTATCGGAGAAGATTGCATGAAGCGCACCCTTGCGCCCCTCCTCCTGGCCGTCGCCGTGCCGCTTGCCATCCCTGCGATCCCGGCTGCCGCCCAGCAGGGTCAGTCAGGCGATCTGTCGCAGGTCAACGCCTATATCCGCGCGGTCACGACCATGACGGCGGACTTCACGCAGACGGATCGCAACGGCCAGACGCTGAGCGGCAAGCTGACCCTCAAGCAGCCGGGCAAGATCCGCTTCCAATATCAGAAGGGCGTGCCCCTGCTGATCGTCGGCGACGGCCGCGCGCTCACCATGATCGATTATGAGGTGCGGCAGGTCCAGCGCTGGCCGATCGGCAATTCGCCGTTAGGCGCGCTGATCGACCCGAAGAAGGATCTGTCGAAATTCGGCAAGGTCGTGCAGACCGGCGATCCCAGCGTGCTGAGCGTCCAGGCGCGCGATCCCAGGCGGCCTGAATTCGGCACCATCACCATGATCTTCAAGCGCGACGCTGCCAGCCCGGCGGGCTTGCAGCTCTATGGCTGGGTGGCGCTGGATTCGCAGAACAACCGGACGGCAGTGCGGCTCAGCAACCAACGCTATGGCGTGGCGGTAGCCGATTCCGCCTTCCGTTGGACCGACCCACGGCCCAAGGGGCGATCGGCAGGCGGATGAACCGCCTCCTCCGTGCGATGGGCTGAGAAGTTTTCGGCATCGTTCATCTAAGGCTCATATGAGCGGCTCTAAACAGGACTCCACGGCGCGAGACGGACCGGGATTTCCCCCCTGTTACCCGGCCCCCCCGCTTTCGCCGCAAAGCGCTTCAAGGGCGCGATCGAGACCCCCGTTCCATGCCCCCGGAGCGGGGGTCTTACTTTGGATGCCAAGTACCGCACGAAGCGCTGACTCTTGCGCATGGAGGCGGAGGAACTTAGGGGATCAGCATGGCGCAGACCCTCAGCATCGCTTCCTGGAACATCAACAGCGTTCGCGCCCGGCTCGACATCGTGGAGCGCTTCCTCACTGAGGAGGCACCGGACATCCTCTGCCTCCAGGAAACGAAGGTCGTGAACGAGATTTTCCCGACCGAGATGTTCCGCCGGCTCGGCTATGGTCATCAGGTGCTGAACGGCCAGCGCATGCATCATGGCGTGGCGATCATGAGCAAGGTGCCGATCCATGAGGACGACCGGCTGGATTGGCAGGCCAATGGCGAAGCGCGGCATGTGGGTGTGCGGCTCGACAATGGGGTGCGGATCGAGAATGTCTATGTGCCTGCGGGCGGCGACATTCCCGATCGGGAGCTCAATCCGAAGTTCGGCCAGAAGATCGACTTTCTGGAGCGCATGATCCAGTGGTCCTCCGCGCTGGAGGACAAGCCCACCATTCTGACCGGCGACTTCAACATCGCGCCGATGGAATGCGATGTCTGGAGCCACAAGCAACTGCTGAACGTCGTCAGCCACACGCCGGTCGAATGCGAGATTCTGGGGCGGCTCCAGGCGTCGAACGACTGGGTGGATATCGGCCGCAAATTCTATCCGGCGCCCGAACGGCTCTACACCTGGTGGAGCTACCGCGCAAAGGATTGGGCAGAATCGGATCGGGGCCGGCGCCTCGACCATATGTGGATGACGCGGGACGTGGCCGACAAGGCGGTCGGCCATCGCGTGCTTGAACCCGCGCGCGGCTGGCTCAAGCCTTCCGATCATATCCCGATCATCACCGAGTTCGCCTTTTGACGCGGGGGCAGTCATGAGTGGTCGCGCTGCGGCCCGGGCGATCGACGCGCTGCGGCGCGGCTGGGCCGTGTCGCTGCGCGCGGCCGATGGTGCGATGCGGCTGATGGCGGTGGAGGGCGCCGACAAAGTGACTCTCGCGGCCTTCGACCCGGCGGGGGAGGCGGACATCCTGATCTCTGCGGCGCGGGCGCAGACGCTGAAGCTCGCGAACCAGCGGGCGGCCGCTGATCCCGACATGCCCGTTTTGGTGGCGCGCGTGCCGTGGATCGACGCCGACGTGGCGACGGCGATTTCGGACCCGGTGCTCGACCTTGCCTCGCCGCTCAAGGGGCCGTTCACCGCAGAGCCGCTCGCCGCGCCGGAGGCCGCCAAGGCAGCGTTGCGGCTCGCGCGCTTGGCGGGAATCCTGCCGGCCTTCTTCGTCACGGCGGACGGCGAAGTGGAGGCGGAGGTGAGCGCCGAGGAGATAGCCGCCTATGACGATGCGGTGCACCTCGCCATCGCGACCCGCGCACGCCTGCCCGTGTCGGCCAGCGAAACGGCGGAGATCGTGGCCTTCCGCAGCCCCGATGAACCGCGCGAGCATGTGGCCCTGATCGTTGGCAAGCGGGACAGCTCTCCCCCCGTCGTCAGGTTGCACAGCGAATGCCTGACCGGCGACGTGCTGGGTTCGCTGAAATGCGATTGCGGCCCACAGCTGCATCAGGCCCTGCACCAGATCGCCGACGCGCCATGGGGCGTGCTGCTTTACCTGCGGCAGGAGGGGCGGGGCATCGGCCTTGTCAACAAGCTGCGCGCCTATGCCTTGCAGGATCAGGGTTTCGACACGGTGGACGCCAATGTGCGGCTGGGCTTCGCGATCGATGCGCGCGATTTTTCGGTGGCGGCGCGCATGTTGGCGCTGCTCGGCGTGCATGAAGTACGCCTGCTGACCAACAATCCCAACAAGGTTGCGGGGCTGGAAGCGGCAGGCATCGGCGTGCTAGAGCGGCTGCCCATCATTCTGCCCGCCAACCCGCATAATGAGCGCTACCTTGCCACCAAGCGCGACCGGACCGGTCATCAGCTGTGAGCGTGATCCGCGTCGATAGCGGCGCGGGGCGCCTGAGCTTTGGCGGCATCGACATGCCCTGCACGATCGGCCGCGGCGGTCCATGCGCCGCGGAAGCGAAGCGCGAAGGGGACGGCTGCACGCCGCTCGGCCGTTGGCCGGTCCGCGGCGTTCTGCTGCGGCCGGGCAAGGCAGAGGCAAGCGGCATCCGCCTGCCGTGGCGCTGGGTAAGGGAGGGGGACGGCTGGTCGGACGATCCTGCCGATCCAGCCTATAATCGGCCCGTCCATCTGCCGCGTGCCTCTTCGGCGGAGAGCCTGCTGCGGGACGATGATGCCTATGACGTGATGGTCGTGCTGGGCCATAATGACGCGCCGCCGGTGCCGGGCCAGGGTAGCGCGATCTTCTTTCACCTGTCGGAAGGCCGTCCGACGGCAGGCTGTGTCGCAATCGAGCGAGGGGACATGCTGCGCTTGTTGCCGTTGCTCGCGCCTGGCGACATCATGGAGATTGTGTGAGGTCATTCCCGCGCAGGCGGGAATTCCTTTTCGTTAGAAGGTGCTTGGTGCGAGCGTGGGAGATGGGTTCCCGCTTTTGCGGGAATGACGGAGCAATCTAAGCTCGCTCCAGAGCTTCGGCCACTTCGCCTCCAGCCGCTTCCAAAAGCCGCCGCTCCAGCGTCTGGAGCCGCGCCTTGCTCTCGATCTTGCCGGCCAGCAGGTCGGTGACATAGAAGGTATCGACCGCGCGTTCACCATAGGTGGCGACATGGGCGCTGTGAACGGTCACCTTGGACTGGAACAGCGCATTCGCCAGGCTGAACAGCAGCGCCGGCCGGTCGCGGGCATTGACCTCGATCACGGTGAAGCGGTTCGACGCCTTGTTGTCGATCAGCACATTGGGCTCGATGCGGAAGGCTTCAGCGCGAGTCCGCGGCAGCGGGCGCGCCTCCAGCTTGGTGATCATGCGATGCCGGTTGGCGAGTGAATCCTCGATCGCGCGGCGGATGCGGCCCAACTGATCGGGGCTGTGGAAGGCGCCGCCCAGCGGGTCCTGCACCAGGAAATTGTCGATCGCCACGCCATCGCGCGTGGTGTGGATGCGTGCGTCGATGATGTTGCCGCCGGCGAGGTGAATCGCGCCCGCAACGCGGTAGAACAGCCCCGGATGGTCGGCGGCATAGACCGTGACCAGCGTCGCCCCGCGCTGCGGATAATATTGCGCGGCGATGGAGAGCGGGGAATCGCCCGCCGCCAATATATGCTGCGCATTGTGGATCAGGATATCCTCGGGCTCTGCGATCCAGTAGGATTCGGGCAGGCGCTTCTTCAGTTGTTCGAATTCTCGCGCCGGCAGACCGAGCGCCTGCCTCAGCGCTTCCTGCTTGGCGGCGACCCGTTCGCTGCGTCCCTTCTGCTTGTGGCCGAGCCGCAGCACTTCTTCCGCCGCTTCGTACAGATCGTTCAGCAGCTGCCGTTTCCAGCTGTTCCAGACGCCGGGGCCGACCGCCCGAATGTCCACCACGGTCAGGCAGAGCAGCAGGCGTAGCCGCTCGGGGCTCTGCACCACGTCCACGAAGTCGAGGATCGTCTTGTAATCGGCCAGGTCGCGCTTGAAGGCGGTGGCCGACATCAGCAGGTGATAGCGCACCAGCCAGGCGACAGTCTCCGTCTCCGCCGCGGTCAGGCCCAGGCGGGGGCAGAGATGCTCGGCCACCTCGGCGCCCAGGATGCTGTGGTCGCCGCCGCGGCCCTTGGCGATGTCGTGCAACAGGACGGCGACATAAAGGACGCGGCGGGAAATCAGCCGGCCCATGATCTCGGTCGACAGCGGATGATCCTGCTCGAGTTCGCCCTTTTCCACGCGGGCGAGCAGTCCGACGGCGCGGATCGTATGCTCATCGACGGTATAATGGTGGTACATGTCGAACTGCATCTGCGCCACGACACGGCGGAAGTCGGGGATGAAGCGGCCGAAGACGGTCGACTCGTTCATCCAGCGCAGCACGGTTTCCGGATCGCGCGTCGATGTCAGCACGTCCATGAAGGCGGCGTTGGCGCGCGGGTCGCGGCGGACCTTGGCAGTGATCAGGCTGGCGTCGCGGCTGGCGGCGCGCATGGCGCTGGGATGGATGGCAAGGCCGTGCTTGTCGGCCAGCTGGAATATCTCGATCAGGCGCACCGGATCGGCCTGGAAGAAATCGTCGCTGGGCAGCGCCAGCCGGCCGCGATCCAGCACGAAGCCGTCCAGCTTCTTGGGGCGGCGGAAAAAGCTCGGGATATAACGCCGTCCGCGCTCCGCCATCTGGTCGTCCAGGTGCGCGAGGAACACCGCCGTTAGGTCGCCGACCGTCTTCGCGTTGAGGAAATAATAGCGCATGAAGCGCTCGACGCCTGATCGCCCCGCACGGCCGGTGAAGTGCATGCGGGTGGCGGTTTCCAGCTGCAGGTCGAAGGTCAGCCGATCCTCGGCCCGGCCGGTGATCATATGCAGGTGGCATCGGACCGCCCACAGGAAATCCTCCGCCTTCTGGAACTGGCGCAGTTCGCCTTCGGTCAGCAGCCCGACATCGACCAGTTCGTCCACCGATTTCACGCGGTTCACATATTTGCCGATCCAGAACAGCGTGTGAAGGTCGCGCAGTCCGCCCTTGCCCTCCTTCACATTGGGTTCGACCACATAGCGGCTGTCGCCCATGCGCTTGTGCCGCTCGTCCCGTTCCTCCAGCTTTTCGGTGACGAAGGCGCGGGCGGTGCCCTGCATCACTTCTTCATCGAAGCGCTTGCTTGCTTCCTCGTAAAGCTTGCGGTCGCCCCAGATATAGCGCGCTTCGAGCAATGCGGTGCGGACGGTGAGGTCCGCCTTCGCCATCCTTATGCTTTCGTCGATGGACCGGCTGCTGTGGCCGACCTTCAGGCCCAGGTCCCAGAGCGAATAGAGCATGGATTCTATGACTTGCTCGGTCCAGCCGGTCGGCTTCCACGGGGTGATGAAGGCGATGTCGACATCGCTGTGCGGCGCCATTTCGCCGCGACCGTAGCCGCCCACGGCGAGCAGCACGATGCGCTCGCCGGTGCTGCGGTTACTCGCGGGATAAAGGTGATGGGTGGTCGCGTCGTAGAGCAGGCGCAATATCTGGTCGATCAGGAAGGCGAAGGCGGTGACCGCTTCCCGCCCGCGTGTCGGCTTCTGCTCAAGGCGTCGGGCAACGTCCGCGCGCCCGGCGTCGAGCGCCTCCTTCAGCTCCTTCACGATGAGGCCGCGCAGCTTCATCTGATTGCCGCGATGCTCCTGCGCCAGCGCGTTGATGCGATCGGAAATCGCCCGGCGATCGATGATCGCGCGCCGCAGACCGAGCTTGGGGAACTGCATGACCATGATGCTTATCTAGTCTTCCTGATGGGCTGCGGCCAGTTGCTTGAGCCGATATATATGTTCGAGCGCCTCGCGGGGGGAGAGCGCGTCGGCATCGATCGCCTCGATCGCGGCGCGCAGGGGATCGCTCTCTTCCTCCTCCTGAGCGGCGGCGGCGGCAGCAAACAGGGGCAGGTCGTCAAGCCCGGCGGCGATGCCCCCGGTCTTCGCCTTGCCTGCCTCCAGCCGGGAGAGCACATCCTTAGCGCGCTTGAGGACAGCGGGCGGCAAGCCCGCGAGCCGCGCGACCGCCAGGCCGTAGCTGCGGTCGGCCGGGCCTTCGCTGACTTCATGCAGCAGGACCAGATCGCCTTTCCATTCGCGGGCGCGGACATGGTGCAGCGACAGCGAAGGCAGGGTTTCGGCAAGACGCGTCAGTTCATGATAATGGGTGGCAAAGAGGCAGCGGCAGCGGTTCACCTCATGCACCGCCTCAACCACCGCCCAGGCGAGCGCCAGGCCGTCATAGGTGGAGGTACCGCGCCCCACCTCGTCAAGGATGACGAAACTGCGTTCCGTCGCCTGCGCGAGGATGGAGGCGGTTTCGACCATTTCAACCATGAAGGTCGAGCGCCCCTTCGCCAGATTGTCCGATGCGCCGACACGGCTGAACAGGCGATCGACCAGCGTCAGCGTTGCGGACTGCGCAGGGACATAGCCGCCGGCCTGCGCGAGAATGACGATGATGGCATTCTGCCGCAGGAAGGTCGACTTGCCGCCCATATTCGGGCCTGTGACCAGCCACAGCCTGTCGCTTGCCATCAGGCGGCAGTCGTTCGCGACGAAGGGCTGGCCATCGCGGCGCAGCGCGTCCTCGACCACCGGATGGCGTCCGCCGCTGATATCCAGGCAGGGGCCTTCGCCGTCGTCAGCGACGAAATGCGGGCGCTGCCAGCCGCCTTCCGCCGCGCGCTCGGCAAGGGCGGCGGCGACGTCAAGCCGCGCGAGCGCATCGGCGGCGCGCGCAATCTCCGCCTTGCGCCCCAGCGTGGATTCGATCAGCTCCTCCAGATGCGCGCTTTCCGCCACCAGCGCATGCGCGCCGGCCTGTGTCACCCGGCTCGCCTGTTCGTGCAGGTCGATCGAATTGAAGCGCACGACCCCTGCCAGCGTCTGCCGGTGCGTGAAACCGCTGTCGGGCTGCATCAGCTGGTCGGCGGCGCGGGCGGGCACCTCGACATGATAGCCGAGCACGCCATTATGCCGGATCTTGAGCGCGCCGATGCCGGTCTGCTCGCGATATTTGGCCTCCAGCGCGGCGATCGCCCGCCGCCCATCGCCCGCAAGCCTGCGCAGATCGTCGAGCGCCGGGTCGTAGCCGTCCGCGATATAACCGCCATTGGCCGTCTCGGTGGGGGGAAGGGGCACGAGCGCGCGGGCGAGGCTGTCGACCAGCGCGCCATGACCGTCCAGCGCAGGAAGGAGCGCCGCAAGCAGCGGCGGCTGGTCGGGAAGCCGCCCCAGCCGTTCGCGCAGCAAGCGGGCTTCGCCAAGCCCGTCGCGCAACTGCCCAAGGTCGCGAGGGCTGCCCCGCCCCATCGCGACGCGGCCGAGCGCGCGGCCGATATCGGGCAGCGCCCGCAGAGCGGCTCTCAGCTGGTCGCGCAGCATGGGATCGTCATGGAACAGCTGGACCAGGCCAAGCCGCGCCTCGATCATCGCCTGATCCATGAGCGGCGCGGACAAATCCTGCGCCAGCAGGCGCGCGCCCGCCCCGGTCACCGTCCGGTCGACAGCACCGAGCAGGCTCCCCGCTCGCGCCCCGCTCATCGTCGCGGTAATCTCCAGGCTTTCGCGCGTTGCGGCGTCGATCGCGACATGCGCGCCGCTCGTCTTGCGCATCGGCGGCGCGAGGAAGGGCAGGGTGCCCTTGCCGGCATGGTCGAGATAGGAGAGCAGGCCGCCCATCGCCGCCAGTTCGGAGCGGCTGAACTGGCCGAAACCGTCCAGCGTCGCGACCCCGAACAGACGCTTCAGCGCCGCTTCGGCGCGGCTGCTGGAAAAGGCTGCACGGTCGAACGGGTGCGCATCGGGCAGTTCAAGGGCCAGCCCGTCGGGCAGCACGATCTCGCTCGGCCGCAAGCGGGCGAGCTCGGCGGCCAGATCGGCGGCATTCAGGGTCAGCGTCTCGAACCGGCCGGTGGAGATATCCGCCGCCGCCAGCCCATATTCGCTCGCATTCTCACCCCCGGTCTGCGCCAGCGCCAACAGCATATTGTCGCGCCGGCTGTCGAGCAGCGTTTCCTCCGTCAGGGTGCCAGCCGTCACATAACGGACGATGGCTCGTCCCACGAGGGACTTGGAGCCGCGCGCCTTCGCCTGCGCGGGGGTTTCGGTCTGTTCGGCGATGGCGACGCGGTGCCCTGCCTTGATCAGCCGCGCCAGGTAGGATTCAGCGCTGTGAACCGGCACGCCGCACATCGGGATCGGCGCGCCGCCATGCTCGCCCCGGCTGGTGAGCGCGATATCGAGTGTTGCCGCCGCCGCCTTGGCATCTTCGAAGAACAGCTCGAAAAAGTCACCCATGCGGTAGAAGAGCAGACAATCCTGCGCCTCCGCCTTCAAGGAGAGATATTGCGCCATCATGGGCGTGGCTTTTTGCGCCGAAATGTCGATGGATTTCGCCATGGCACAGCGGATAGCCGCATCGAACCCCATAGGCCAGCGGTTCGGCTCCCCCTGCCGTCAGCGGCAGGAAAATTGCGCTTCTCGCACTTGCCCCCACCTGATCCTTCCCGCTAGGGCAACCATAGTGATCAGATAAGGGGTGGGTGCGGCCATGACCGACAAGTCGAATGTGGAGTTTCTTGAGCGTGAGGCGCTGTTCTTCCATTCGACAGGAAGGCCCGGCAAGATAGAGATCATCGCATCCAAGCCGATGGCGACGCAACGGGACCTTAGCCTTGCCTATTCGCCGGGCGTCGCGGTGCCGGTGCGAGCCATCGCCGAAGACCCGGCTACCGCCTATGATTATACCGCCAAGGGCAATCTGGTGGCCGTCATCTCCAACGGCACGGCCATCCTGGGCCTCGGCAACCTTGGCGCGCTGGCGTCCAAGCCGGTGATGGAGGGCAAGGCGGTCCTCTTCAAGCGCTTCGCCGACGTCGACAGTATCGACATCGAACTCAAGACCGAGGATGTCGACAAGTTCATCGACGCGGTCGAACTGATGGAGCCGAGCTTCGGCGGCATCAACCTTGAGGACATCAAGGCGCCGGAATGCTTCATCATCGAACAGACGCTGAAGGAACGGATGAATATCCCGGTCTTTCACGACGACCAGCACGGCACCGCGATCATCGCGGCGGCCGGGGTCATCAACGCGGCGATGCTGACCGGCCGCGACATGAAGAATATGAGGGTGGTGGTGAACGGAGCGGGCGCTGCGTCCATATCCTGCACCGAGCTGATCAAGGCGCTAGGCGTGCCGAATGAAAACGTCATCATGTGCGACAGCAAGGGCGTGATCTATCAGGGCCGTACCGAAGGCATGAACCAGTGGAAGTCGGCTCACGCAGTGAAGACCGACTGCCGCACGCTCGCCGAGGCGATCAGGGGTGCGGACGTGTTCCTCGGCCTGTCGGTCGCGGGCGCGGTGACGCAGGACATGGTGAAGTCGATGGCGGACAAGCCGATCATCTTCGCCATGGCAAATCCCGATCCGGAAATCGCGCCGCCCGACGTGCTCGCGGTCCGTCCCGACGCCATCGTCGCCACCGGTCGCTCGGACTATCCCAACCAGGTCAATAATGTTCTTGGCTTCCCCTTCATCTTCCGCGGCGCGCTCGACGTGCGGGCGACGGGCATCAACGAGGCGATGAAGCTCGCCGCCGCCACGGCGATCGCCGATCTAGCGCGGGAACAGGTGCCCGAGGAAGTGGCGAAGGCCTACGGCCGTTCGCACAGCTTCGGCCCGGACTATATCATTCCCGCGCCGTTCGACCCGCGCCTCATGGAAGTGGTGCCCTCCGCAGTCGCGCAGGCGGCGATGGAAACCGGCGTCGCGCAGAAGCCGATCGAGGATATGGCGGCCTATCGCCAGTCGCTGAAGGCCAGGCTCAATCCGACCACCTCGGTTCTCACCACCGCCTATGAGGTTGCCAAGGCCAATCCCAGGCGCGTCGTCTTCGCGGAGGCGGAAGAGGAAGTGGTGCTCCGCGCAGCGATCCAGTTCCGCAACCTTGGCTACGGCATCCCGGTTCTGGTCGGCCGCGACCATGTCTATGACAAGCTCAAGGAACTGGGCGTTCAGGACCCGGAGAGCTTCGAACTGCACAACAGCGTCAATTCGCCGCTGGTGCCTGACATGGTAGACCTGCTCTACAGCCGGTTGCAGCGCCGCGGCCATCTGCGCCGCGATTGCGAGCGAATGGTTAACCGCGACCGCAACATTTTTGGCGCGCTCATGGTCAAGATGGGCCATGCCGATGCGATGATCACGGGCATGACGCGTCCCTTCGCGCAAACGCTTCGCGAAGTAAGACGGGTGATGGACCCGGCGGCGGGCCGCACGCCCTTTGGCATCCATGTCATGGTTTCGAAGGACAAGACCGTGTTCCTGGCCGACACCGTGGTCAATGAACGTCCCTCCTCAAGCGAACTGGCCGACATTGCCGAGGGCACGGTCGCCGTCGCCCGGCGGATGGGGCATGATCCGCGCGTGGCGTTCCTTTCTTATTCCAACTTTGGCAATCCGCCGGGCGACCATCTGGAGAGCATCCGTGGCGCGCTGCGGGTGCTGGACGAGCGGAATGTCGATTTCGAATATGAGGGCGAGATGACCGCGGATGCGGCGCTCAATCCCGCAGTGGCGAAGAATTATCCGTTCAGCCGCCTGTCGGGACCCGCGAACATCCTGGTCATGCCCGGTCTCCAGTCAGCCAATATCTCGGCCAAGCTGCTGCGCGAGTTGGGCGGGGTGACGGCGATCGGCCCGATGCTGGTAGGCGTGGAAAAATCGGTTCAGATCGCGACGATGTCGTCCAACGCGTCGGAACTGCTCACCTTGGCAGTACTCGCATCGGCCGGCGTCGCCGTCTGAAAGGGGACGCTGCCCTGCAAGGCTCGGGCCTGACAGGTCATCATTCGATCCGTCACCGGGGGGCTGCACGAAGCCATTGCATGGCGTCCCGGATTTGTGCTGCATCTCACCCGGCATCAAGGCACGTCTGCTGTGGCAGGGTCTGTGTGGAAAGGATCAAGATGAACAACGCTGGTCAGAAATCGGCGATTGCGAAGCTCTCACTCCTTACGGGGTTCTGGATGTGACGGGAGCGGTGAGCTTCGACAGCGCGACATTCCGGCACGTTCTGGGTCATTACCCCACGGGGGTTTGCGTCGTGACCGCGCTGGAAGCTGACGGCGCGGCGGCAGGAATGGTGGTCGGGTCCTTCACCTCCGTGTCGCTCGACCCGCCGCTGGTGGCCTTTTTCCCGGCGAAAAGCTCCGAGAGCTGGCCGCGGATCGAACGGGCCGGCAAGTTCTGCGTCAATATTCTCGCCAGCGACCAGCAACCCTTGTGCCGGCAGCTTGCGGGCAAGCAACTCGACAAGTTTGCGGGCGTCACGCATCGTTTGTCGGAGGGCGGCTCGCCGATCCTTGATGGGGTGGTCGCGTGGATCGACTGTCAATTGGACGCAGTGCATGGGGCGGGCGACCACTATATCGTCCTTGGCCGAGTGACGGCGCTGGAGGTCGAAAAGCCGGGCAAGCCGTTGCTTTTCTTCCAGGGGGGCTACGGCGAATTCACGCAGTTTATCTGAGCGGCGGGGAGGCCAAGCGGACTCTCGAAGGGGTTAATCATTATGCCTGCGGCCAAGTGACAGAAGACCGTTTGATCGATCCCGCTAAAACGAACAGGTTCAGCATGCTCTGGCGTGACTACGTCGTCTTGGAGACATGCTCATGTTGTCGCAATCGGGAACGATCAATCCCCCACTTCTTGAGACCGGGGTTGATCGGCAGGGGACCGGGGGCACGCCGTCAAGCCTGACCGCCCGGCAGGTCATCAAGATCATTCGCAGGCATGAACTGCTGCTGGGCGCTATCATCTTCGTCATCGTGGCGGCGGTGCTGGCGATCCAGCTCACGACCAGCCCGGTTTATGAAGCGGTGGCGACGGTGCAGGTCGAATTGAATGACGACAGCGGTTCTCCTGACCTTGCCGTTCGCAATCAGCAGCGTGTGTCGAACGAGGCGAATCTCTATCGCGCGCCTTCGCTGGCCGAACGCGTCGTTCAGGACCTGAAGCTCGCCCAGGACCCGCGCTTCACGGCCTATCCCTTGCCGCCCAAGGCGGTTCTAGACAGTGCCCGGCTCACCCGCCTTGCCGGACAGCTCATGTCGATGACGTCCGTTTCGAACCTGAAGGACTCTGATTTCATCGACATCACGGTACGCTCGGTATCGCCCGAACTGTCGGCGGAGATCGCCAATCAATATCCGGTCAGCCTGGCCGCATTCCGGATGGAGATGCGCGATGGCCGGCAATCCATGATCGTGCGCCAGCTCGATAGCGAGCGCGAGCGGCTGGCCGCCGAAGCGCGGCGGGCCGAGCAGGCGGTGTCGAACTTCCGGCGTCAGCATCTGATGCTCCAGGGCGCAGGCGGGCCGGAGGATTATCAGCAGATCAACCGGATCGCCGTAGAGGCGGCGTCTGCAGCCGCCATGCGGGCGGCGCAGAGTGCGCGCGCGGCAGGAGTCGCGCAGGCGGTCGGCAACATCAGCACGGCCGGCGCCACCTCTCCCCTGCTCGACCAGCAGAAGCGGCAGCTGGACGACCTCATGCGCACGCGCAGCGAAATGTCGCAGATGCTGGGTGCTGAACATCCGCGCATGAAGGGGATAGATGCCCAGATCGCGGAAACCTCCGCCAATATGCAGCAGGAACAGGCCCGCGTGATCTCTGCCGCGGTGCAGCAGGCGCAGGCCAGCGCGGCCCGCGACACCGGCCTTGCGCGCAGTGAGGCGGCCGCGGCGGGTTCCCGTGCCGGTCAGTTGGAAGGCACGTTGCGCGCGATCACCGGCAAGGCGTTCGCCAACACTGCCGCGACCGTCGAACTCAATGGCCTTGAACGCAATGCGGAGGCGGCGCGGTCGGCCTTTACCGCCATGAGCACGCGCGTTCAGGAGGTAAAGGCCAGCCTCGCCGAGTCGGGCATCCACTCCCGCCTCGTCTCGCCGGCGGCGGTGCCGGAAATGGCGGTTTCGCCCCGCCCCAAGACGGCGACCTTCGCTGCCTTCATCGGCTCGCTGATCCTGGGGCTGGTGATCATCTTCGGCATCGAACTGACGGACAACCGGCTGTGGAGCGCTGAACAGATCTACCAATATTTCGGTCTGCGTACCTTCGCGATGCTGCCCGAACTGACTGGCGATGCGCTTACCTCGGCCAAGGCGAACCCGGTGCTTCAGGACCCCCAGTCGCTGTTCGCCGAAGTGGCGCGCGGCCTTGGCAGCGAGGTGGCGGATCTCGCCTTGCCGGACAAGGCGCAGACGGTGCTGATAACATCGCCGATCAGCGGCGACGGCAAGTCCACGGTGACCCTGTCGCTTCTGGCGGCGGCGGTGGCCATGGGACGCCGCGCCATCGTCATCGATCTTGACCTGCGCCGGCCCAGCGACGCGCATCTGCGGTCCACCGACGAGCGCGACAGCAGGCCCGACCTCATCGATTATCTGTCCGGCACGGTGGATGTACAGCATGTGCTGCCCGCGCCGGAGCCCGCAAATCCCACCGGCGCGCCGCGTGATGCGGTCACCTTCGAGCCTGTGGTGCTGAGCGCGCGCGCGCCTGCGAGCAATCCGGTGGCGCTGATGCGCATCGGGCGGGTCAATCATCTTCTGGAGCAGTTGCGCCCCCGTTATGACCTGGTGATCATCAATGCGCCGCCGACGCTTGCCACGCGGGATTCGCGCATGCTGATGGACGCCGCCGATCATACGCTGATGGTCATCCGCTGGGGCCGCACGACCATCGAGCAAGTCCGCGCTTCCATGCAGGTACTGCAGAAGCCGGTCGATGGCGTGGTCATCAATCGGGTCGACTATGCGGAACATGCACGCCGCGGTTATGGCGATCCGGTACAATTCTACATGGACTCCGCCGAATATTTCGAGGGCGACACAGCGCGGCCCCGGCGCTGGTACGGACGCGGCGTGGAATTCCCCTGGCGTAAGAAATCGCATTACGCCTGATCGGCCGATAGCGCCGCCCAACTGACGACCGGGTTCCCGCTGCAGCAGGGACCCGGTTTCCGTTTGCCCAGACCAATTGAGGACCCGCCCGAACAGGCCGTGCTCCTGCGAGCGGCGTCGGGAGAGTCCAATCCAAGCGGCGGGTCTATAGAACTGCCCTCGGCGGCACAGACGTCGGTGCATAGGATGCATGTTCCGTTCCGTATGAAGCATGGGAGGGAGTTGTTGCGGGCGGATGTAGCTTGCGGAGTACCGTCCGCCGCGTCGGCTATTACTCCGCCGCGACCTGCTCGGAGCCGCTCAAGGACGCTGATCCGGAAGCCCTGCTCTGATGGATCCACGCCAGGTCCAGCAGGACCGCCGTCACTACGGCGAGCACGATATGCGCCACGCTGGCGCCGATCGGACCGAAATAGAGGAGGCCCGGCACTGCCACCAGATAGAAGAGCAGGGTGCTGAGCGCAAAAATGTGCAGCACGCGTCTTGGCTCTCCCATCGAAAGCAGGGCGCTCTTCGCCGGGATCGAGTGCATGATGAACAGGACGGCGATGACCTGCGTCATGAGAAGGGGGAATGCGGGCACATATTGTGCGCCGGGACCGATGCGCAGCGCCCATTCGCCCAGGAACCATGTGAGGATGACGATACAGATGCCGGTTCCGCTCAGCAGCAACTGCGTGCTGAAGATGGTCGTGCGGAAGGCGTTCCGCTTCGTGCCTCCCCACATGCGGGCCAGTTCGGGATAGAGCACCGTCTGGACCTGCACGCCGATCTGCTGCCCGAACTTGCCGACGCGTTTGGCGAGATTATACATGCCGGCCGCACCCTGGCCCGCCAGGGCGCCAACCAGCAGTTCGTCCGCCTGATGGGTCAGCGTCCGCAAGGTGGTCGACAGGTTGGTAGTCCAGGCGAAGGACAGGAAGTCGGGGAAATCCTGCCGCAAGCCCTTGAGCGAGACGCTGAAGGGGAAGGGCACGCCCTGCCCCTTGAGGGACAGATGGCCGAGCCACAGGAACAGCAGACTGTTCGCTACCTCCGCGACCGTCCAGGCGATGGTAAAGCCGATGATGCCCGATCCTGCCCACAGGCAGATCGCCGCCAGGATGCCGCGCAGAATGTTCGACAGGATCTGCGAATAGGCCACCGCCTTGAACTTGCCGTCCAGCCGCAAGGCGGCGCTCGGTGCGCCGACGATCCTGCACAGCATGGCGATGGAGTAGATCGCCGCCACGCTGAGCGGCAGCCCCTTCATGCCCAGCGCCGGAGCGATGAACGCCGCGATCACGATCAGCACCAGGGCGGACGCCGCCGCCGTGCAGATGTCCAGCAGCAGCCCATATCCATAAAGGCGCGCCATGCGGACAGGATCGCCTGAGCCTTCCTCATCGGCGGCGAACTTGATGAGCGGCTGCCAGGATTCGAAGCGGATCAGTCGCTCGATCGTGTTGGCAAGCGCGATCACCAGCACCATGGCGCCCCACTGTTCCGGCCCCAGCGCGCGTGCGGCGCAGGCGACGCTGACCAGCATGACGGCTGCGTTCAGGAAATTGCCGGTCAGCATATGCCCGATATTGATCAGCCGGCGCCCCATGGGCCCGTTCAGCACGGAAGCAATCGTCCGCATCCTTTGCGATTCCTCAAGCTCTGGAGGGTGGCGCCGCGCCGCGAACGGGTCGCCGGGTCATGGGAGTGGAAGCCGGGACCCGCCGTGTCGGACCATACCAGATCAACGCAGGACTGACCGCCAGGAAGATGGAGAGGAACCAGGCGCGCCCATAGACATGCGGTACGCCCAGCGTCGCGTTGGCGAAGACCAGCACGATGGTCACCGTCGTCAGCAGCACCAGCCGCCCGTGCGGCAGCTGCCGCGCCACCGCGCCCGCGATGACCGGCACGCTCAGGACCAGAAGATAGCCCAGCAGGGAGAGTGCGCCGCCCTCGTTCAGCATCAGCAGATAGGTGTTGTGAACCGGCAGGCCATATTGGCTGTTGAAGCGATATTGATCGGCGCCCATGCCGATGATCAGATGATCGTCGGCGAAGTTCAGCGCCTCTATGTTCAGCTGCTGCCGATATTCGAACGTGCCTGCGCCGGCCAGATCGCCGGAGTTCATGGCGGAGAGGACACGATGCTGAAAGGTCTGCGGCAGATAGTCCTGACCGAAGACCATGACCGCGCCGGCCAGGCAGGCCACAAGGATCAACGTCTTAAAATGCTGCCGCCCCCCTAGAAAGATCAGGGTCGCGGCGGCCAGGGTATAGATGCCCGTGTTGGAACTGGTGAGAATGATCCCGGTGACCAGCATTCCGGTGCAGAGCAGCCCGGTCACCGGCTTCATCTGCCGCGACAGCAACAGGAACCAGACCAGCGGCAGCGTCATGACGGTGAGCACCGCCATCGCATTGGGATTATCCACGAATCCCGCCAGCCGCCTGCCGCCCGTCACCAGAGTCATCTGGTCGTTGGAAAGGCTGGTATAGCCCGACATGTAGATGAGGGCTCCAATCCCGCACATGGCGGTCATGCCCCAGATGCCGCACTTGATGAGGCGGATGACCTCCGCCTCCGACCGGCGCAAAAGCACCATCGGGACGATCAGATAGGCGAAGCAATATTGCGAGACGAGCGTGACGCACCGCACCATGTCTCCATTGACGACGCTCCCGATGAACAGCCCGCCTGTCAGCATCAGCAGGGCCAGCAGCCAGAGCCAGGTCAGGTCGGCGAACAGGGGGGCCATGCGGCCGGTGCACAGACGCAGCAGGAAGGCTCCGGCGAACAGCGCGTCGCCGAGGGTGAAATAGACCGCCGGGTGATGAAAGGCGATATAGGGCGCGAAGAAGACCGCGCCCTGCAACAGGATGAACTCCCACCGGTGCAGTTCGTTCGACCAGTCCTGCCCGAAGCCCGTCAGGTCGCCGGGGGGGCGAAGCGCCGGGGAGGGACGTTGGCTTGCCTGGTAATAGTCTGACTGCACAGGCGCTGCTCCGGCGGAAAATTGCCTCTTTGCAACGACAAGGATGCTAAGCGGGCCGGGCTTAGTCCATTGCACATATTGGCCGTCGGCTATTCAAAAGGGGCAGGGCCGGGTGCATCGATTGGATAGCCGTAGCGGGCTAATAAGGGTCGGCACGCCCAGCTGACGATGCGCCGCTTTCCCTTGGGCATTTCCCTTTGCCAGCCCTCGTCCTTGGCAATCCGAATCGCCTTTTGCATCCGCAACCGGTTGCCGGCGACCTGATGCGCCGGGCTGAAGGCCCCCGCCGCGAAGTCCTGGGCGTCCAGTTCCACGCCGGCCAATGCGGCGATGCGCTTCAGGCTGCCGACCGGGTCATCGATCACATCCTCATAGCGGATGCGGAGATACCGGGAGGCGCCGACTCTGCGGCCCAGCCATTCCGAGGCGAGATTGACATAGGCCCAGCGCGCCGCGCTGTAGAGGAGGGGCTTGGAAACGATCGCGCGCTGGAGTCCCTGCGCCGCATCGGACGTGTAGGATTTGGAGAGCGACCAGGCGACGCCACGCACATCGCGCACGAGGTGGATGATGTGCAGGTCGATCCCCTTGATCCCCGCCAGCGCGATGCCGCGCCCGGGCAGTTTCGAGGAATCGACGATCACCGCCTTGCCGCTGCTATCCCTGATCGCCTGCATCAGCCGGCGCGTATGGGAAGCGAATTCGCTCCCCTTGCGCCCGCCCAGCCAGCGGCGGACGCCAAACAGCCGGGCTATCTTCGACTGAAGCGTGAAATAGCGTTCGACAAAGCCCGGCTCCTGCCCGGCGACCCATCGATCCATCACTTCCTGCCAGAGGGCGCAGCTTCTCACCCGCCGCCCGCAGGCACAATATTCGTCATTGGCGTAGACATGTTCGCTCAGCGCCGTGATCTCGCCGGCGCCGAACATGGAGCGCTGCTGCCCCAGCAGAATATCCAGCAGGGTCGAACCGCTCCGACCATAGCCGCAAATGTAGATCAGCTTGATCGGCTCGACGGCGCTCTCGTCGCGGCACGCAGGCAGAGGAAAGGGAGAGACGGAAGCCGCTTTACGCGCGGTATCAGGCGCGACCGGCATGTCCATTTTTGAAGCTCCCGCTCATCGCCACCTTCGCATGCGGCTGGAAAGTGGCGCTGTCGATCGCCGCCGGATAAGCCCGGGGTTTCAATTCCTGCCGCGCCGCCGCCTGGAGCCCCGATCCCGACCCTTGCAGCCCTTGCGACGCTGCCCAGATGGCGGCTTGGGTGCGATTGACCACGCCCAATTTGCGCAGCACCGCCTTCACGTGCACCTTGACCGTCGCCTCGCTGATGGCGAGTTCGCGCGAGATGATCTTGTTGGGCGATCCGGCGATCAGCCGCTGCAGGATTTCCCGTTCGCGCGCCGATAGATTGACTGAGTCGATCGTCGCCTTGGTCTTCAGCGTCGGGCCGTCGGCCGCCTGATCGATCAGCTTGTCCGCCAGTTTCGACGGGAAGATCTTCTCACCCAGCGAGATGAGGTGAAGATAGCCGGACAGGCGATCCCAGGAAATATCGTTGGTCAGATAGCCATCGACGCCCGCTCGGAAAGCCTCCAGCATCGCGTCATAGTTGAAATCCTCGGCGAGGATGACGACGCTGGAAGCGGGATAATGATCGTCGATGCCGGCAAGCTCGATGCCTTCCCACCGGCACTTCTTGTCTTCGAGCAAGATGAGCAGAAGCGGCCGTTCGTCCGGGGCACTGTCTTTGTAGAGATCGGCCAGGCTCGAGCCGATGTTGAAAATTCGATGACCTTCTTCCAGGAGAAGCCGTTTCAAGCTCTCCCTGATGATGGAGTCGCGTCCGATGATCGCGACTTCGGAATCGATTAACATACCCCGCTACTCCGTTCAGCATCGCGAACCCTAATGGGTTCAAACGTAACGAATCTGGATCGAGGCAACCCTTTTCTTATGGACGTCAGGAGTATCACAGATCGGCGCTAGGACAAGACCTCAACATGTTGAAAAAACTTGACCTATGTTTGTGCTGAAAACGAAATGAAGAGCATCAAAACACGCTTGTATGCTGATCTTCGAAAAATTTCTTGAAGTAAATTCGGTACATAGCCCGGCATGCGTTCAGGAGATTGCATCGCAGCCTCTCCTTTTATTGCCACAACGGCTCGTCGATTCAGGCGTATCTTCGTTCAGTCGGTGAAGGGGACCGGACGAACCGTCAAAGGTGGGATGTCAATTATCCCGAAGGTGTAATGCTGGTTTGTCGGCTAGATGAGATGAAGAGCGTTACAGACTTATCCTGATCTCATTCAGCTATCGTGTGCCAACAGTTCGCCACAAGGGATTATAGCTGTCTGGTTCATTGCGACCCCCCGGTGAACCGCTACCATTCGGCCAAGTAAATCGGTGGCTGCACCTCCGCAGATACGGCCGAACTTGGCTATTTCCGCGCGACGGCAAGCAGTCCAGCCTTCAATTTTCAAGCGCGCAAGGGGACGTCATGGTTTGGAGCGCTTCGCCCGCAATGCCTGATTCGAATTTCGATGAGATGGCCGAGTCGCGGAAGAAGATCGCCGATGGCGCACCACTGTGGGCCGTTCTGCTCCATGAATTGCTCACGCGGCCCACGGGCTTTCCCGGCAGGACGCGCTTCGTCGCGCTGATGATGATCGACGGGGCGCTCATCCTCTCGACCATGCTGCTGGTCGTGCTGGCTATTCCTGGCCCCATTTCCGCAGCCTTCCACGGCCGGCCGAGCCTGATCGCGCTTTTTTGCCTGACGGCCCTGTTCACGATCAGCCTGACCGGCCTTTATTGGCGCAGCTGGCGCTTCCTGTCTTTCGGCGACTGCATCGCGATTTCCACCGCTGTGGGTGTCGGCATGGCGGCCGGCTGGTCGGCCTGCCTCATCATCTCCTCGAAAATTCGCGGAGCGCCGTTCGATGCGCTGGGTTTTGCCCTTCTCCATTCAGCCTTGCTGCTGGTCGCGATGATCAGCGCTCGAACGCTGCGAAGAGGGCTGAGGGAAATGGCCAGAAGCCGGCTCATGCTGACAGGCGACAGGCACGACATCCTGCTCCTGGGTGAACTGGAATGGATACGATCCCTGCTGGAGCTGCTTCGCGCCGATCCTGCGAACCGGTTCGATGTCGTGGGGGCGCTGACCTTCGATGGCCGCGAAACCCGGCTGCAGGTCGCTGGCGTGCCGGTGCTGGGCTCTCCCGAAAAGCTGCCGGAGATCGTCGAGGCGCTCACCGTGCGGGGCAGGAAGCCGGAAAGCCTGGTCATCCGCGGCAATCCCGCCATGCCGCGCCGCGCCTTTTCCCATCTGGTGACGCTGGCCGACAAGTGCGACCTGACCGTCGCGCGGGCCGATGACCTTCACAAGAATGAGGAAGGTGAGCCGCGCATCCAGATCAAGCATTTCGAACTGGCGGACCTGCTCGGCCGACCGGAAGTATCGCTCGACCGCAACAGCGTCGATCGCCTCATCCGCTCGCGCCGGATATTGGTGACCGGCGCAGGCGGGACGATCGGCGGTGAACTGGTGCGGCAGATCGCGTCGTTCAAACCGGCGGAAATCGTCCTGCTCGATCATAGCGAGTTCAATCTCTACACGATCGAGATGCAGGCCCGGGATCTGTTCCCCGACGTCATCTGCCGCCCGGAACTCTGCTCGATTCGTGAGCGGTCGGCGCTGGACGATGTGTTCAGCCGGCATCAGCCGGAGATCGTCTTTCACGCCGCCGCGCTCAAGCATGTGCCGCTGGTGGAGGGCAATCCTTGTGCCGGGGCGCATACCAATGTGCTGGGCACCCGCAACGTCGCGGACGCGGTCTGCGCTCATGGCGCGCTCGCCATGATCCAGGTGTCCACGGACAAGGCGGTCAACCCGGTCGGCATCATGGGTGCGACCAAGCGGCTGGGCGAACTTTACTGCCAGGCGCTCGACCTGATCGGGCAATGCGATCCCGACAGCCCCCGTTTCATGACGGTGCGCTTCGGCAATGTGCTGGGGTCGAGCGGTTCACTCGTGCCGCTGCTGCAACAGCAGATGGCGGCCGGCAAGCCGCTAACGGTCACGCATCCGGATATCGAACGCTATTTCATGACTGTCGGGGAGGCGGTCCAGCTGATCCTCCAGAGCAGCGCGCGCGCCATGGAAGCGATGATCGACCGCGGCACCATCTTCGTGCTCGACATGGGTGAGCCGATCAAGATCGTGGATATCGCCCGGCGGATGATCCGGCTCGCGGGCCTTCGTCCGGACATCGACGTCCCGATCGAGTTTGTCGGCCTTCGCCCGGGCGAAAAGCTGTACGAGGAATTGTTCGACGCGACCGAGGAGCAGACCCGGTCCACGATTCCGGGCGTGATAGAGGCTATGCCCTGTCCCGTGCCGCTGGAGAAGCTGGTTGCCGCCTTTTCGGAGCTGTCCCATCTGATCGCCGCTTGTGACGAGGATGGCGTGCGCGACCTGATGAAGGAATTGCTCCGCGCGCCGGCCCAATCGACCTGGGTCAAGACGCTACGCGAGATGACGCGCGAAATCGATGTGATCGGCAAGGCGGCGAACGAATGAGCCGCCCGGATGGATCGGGGGTCAGATGAAACCGCTTCTTCACGCACATGCCGCCGACGCGGGGGCCGCCAGCCAGCATGCTGCGGAGCCTGAGCGACGCTGGCCGCAATATGAGCCTGACGAGGTCGAAGCGGTCATGCGAGTGCTTCAGTCCGGCCGTGTGAACTCGCTGGTGCATGGTCACGAATGCCGCGCCTTCGAAAGCGAGTTTGCCGCCTATTGCGGTATGCCGCACGCGATTTCGGTCGCCAATGGAACGCTGGCGCTGGAGCTTGCTTTCCGCGCGCTCGGCATAGGCGCGGGGGATGAGGTCATTGTCCCGGCGCGCAGCTTCTTTGCAAGCGCATCGGCGGTTGCGGCCGTGGGCGCCGTGCCGGTCTTCGCCGACATCGACGCCGAAAGCCACACCATCGACCCGTCGGCGGCGAGCGCCCTCGTCAACGAACGGACGCGCGCCATATTGTGCGTCCATCTTGCCGGTTGGCCGTGCGACATGGATGCGCTGGGAGCCCTTGCCGACAAGTACGGGCTGGCGCTGGTGGAGGACTGCGCGCAGGCTCATGGCGCGGCCATCCGGGGCAAAAAGGTCGGATCGTTCGGCGATGCCGCTGCCTTTTCCTTTTGCACCGACAAGATCATGTCGACCGGCGGGGAAGGGGGGATGCTGCTGCTGAAGGATTCATACCAATGGGCGCGAGCCTGGGCCTATAAGGATCATGGGAAGAATGTCGCGCTGCTCTCTGCCCCCGCGACGGGCAACGACTTCCGCTATGTTCACGAGAGCTACGGGACGAACTGGCGCCTGACGGAGATGCAGGCGGCGATCGGACGCGTCCAGTTGCGCAAGCTGCCGGATTGGCTCGGCATCAGGCGGCGCAACGCAGCGGTGCTCACGCGCCGACTGAGCGGCCATCCGCTGGTGCATGTACCTGTCCCGCCGCCGCAGGTCGAGCATGCCTGCTACAAATTCTATGCAATGCTCGACATCGACGGTTTCGCGCCGGGGATGGACCGTTCGACCATCATCGCCGATCTGCTGCGTCACGGGATCCTGGCGGGGAGCGGCTCCTGCCCCGACATGTCGCGGGAACTGGCCGTGAGGAACAGCGCTCATCCCAACCGCAATCCGCTGCCTGTCGCGGCGCATGTGGGTGAGCGCAGTCTGATGCTGGCCGTCGATCATCTTCTGTCGGCGGAGGCGATGGAGCGAACGGCGGACAGATTGATCGCCTCGCTTGATCGAGTTCGTGCGCGATGATCCGGCACGCGAGGCACAAACTTCGCATTGACTTTATTTCGCGGCTGTTCTGAAACTTGGGAAACCGCCGTCGAGCGGAAAATGAAAGGGGAGATGATTATGCGGTTTCTTCGCCTCATCGGCCTGTCCCTGATGATCAGCCTCCTCGCCGCATGTACCGGCTCCGTCTCCGGGCTGCCGCCGGTTTCGACGGCCGACGCCAACCAGTATCGGCTCGCGCCCGGCGATGAACTGCGCATCATCATTCCCGGCCTTACCGAACTGGAGAGCAACACGGCCTTCACCGTGAACGATCAGGGCCAGTTGTCGCTTCCCCTGTTGGGCAGCATTGCGGTCAGCGGATCGACCGTTCCCCAGCTGGAACAGCGGATCGCGAGCCAGCTGGTCGAACGAAAGCTGATGGTGGCGCCCGCCGTCAGCGTGCAACCCGTCAAGCTGCGGCCCATCTATATTCTGGGTGAGGTGCGCAGTCCGGGTGAATATCCCTATCGCCCCGGCATGACGGTGGTGACGGCTGTGTCGGTGGCCGGCGGCTTCACCTTCCGCGCGAACCGCGGCACGGTCGCGATCATCCGCCAGGTGAACGGTCAGGCCACGACCTCCAAGGCCTCCGAAAATACTCCCATCCAGCCGGGCGATACAATCAAGGTAGTCGAAAAATGGTTCTGATGCCCCGCTTCCTCCTGTCGATCGGTTCCTGCGCGGCGCTGGCCGCCGCCGTGCCGGCTTTCGCGCAGCAGCTCGATCGCGCGACTCCGCTGATCGAGGCGCCTGGCGAATATGATGCCAGGTCGATCCAGCTGGGCAGGGTCGCTGCCGCCTTCGGCGGCGATGTCAGGCTGGAATATGATTCGAATATCTACGCCCTGCCGTCCGACGAGATCCACGATGTTCGCGCGGTCTTCTCACCCTGGATCAATCTGGGAATGAAGGACGACAAGGTTGATCTCGGGCTGCAGGCTCGGGCGGTGGTGCGCCGCTACTTCGACAGGAAGACCGAAAATTCGGAGGCTGGCACGGTCAATCTGAAAGGCAGCTATCAGTTTTCGAACGCGGACAGCCTTTCGGCCAATCTCGGCTGGATGCGGGTGGTCGAAGAACGCGGTGAGCCGGAAGGTCTGACCACGGTCGGCATATCGCCCCGCAAATATGACCAGTTCCGCAGCGAACTTGGCTATAGTCACCAGGGAGCCAAGATCAATCTCGGCCTCAAGGGATCGGCGCTGCGCAACAATGCGCTGCGCGCAAGCGATGCGGACCGCGACTATTGGCAATATGGCGGTGTCGGGCGGGTCGGCTACCGGGTCAGCGGCATCGTTAGCGCTTTTGGCGAACTGTTTCTGACGGCGAGGGATTTCCGGTTGGGTGATGACCCATCCGCCCTTAATCGCGACTCCAAGACCTATGGCGCGCGGGGCGGTGTCGCGTTCCAGCCGGGCGGGCTGATCCAGGGTGAAGCGGCGGTCGGCGTGTTCCGGTTCAATCCCGACGACCGCCGGCTGCGTTCTCGATCCGGCCTCTCTGTGTCGGCTGGCCTCACCTATACGCCGACGCCGCGTGTGGTCGTGACGCTGGACGGCTTCCGCGGTGATGTCGCTACAGTGCGGGCGGGCGCGCAAGGGCGCACCGATACGCGCTTCCAGCTGGGGCTGCAGAATGAAATCTACCATAATCTTCGCTGGCAAGGGGCGGTCATCTATCGCCGAAGTGTCTTCATCGGCGCTGGGCAGAAAGAGCGGACGATCGCGGGCCTGGTTGAACTTGAATATCTGCTCAGCCGCAACATCGCTTTCGCGCTGACCGGGCGCCTCGCCAACCGCGAGAGCAGCGAGCCGCTCGACGATTTCGATCGCAGCATCCTGGGGGCTGAGGTGCGCCTGCAATATTGATGCCGGGCCGGTCGGTCAGCTGATCGGTCGGCCTGCCAGCGCCTGACGGTGGGCGAAGTCCAGAAATTCGTCCAGGTTCAGCCATTTATCACGATCGGCATCCTCCCACGCGTCATTGCGCCCGGGGTCCATGCCATTGGCCCTTTCCCAGCTATCGGCCATGCCGTCCTCATCCAGGTCGACATAGGGCTCGCCGGGCGCAATGACCGGTAGCGGCCGTGGTCCGTTCAGCAGCGGCCCACGGACGATCGATCCGGTGCGGTTCCGCACCTCCGACACGATGCGCAGGTCGAGCGAATCGCGTGGGAAGGCGCCGGCCTGTTGCAGCGCCTGGACATAGGCCTGTTCAGCGGGAATGGCGCGCGTGCTGAGCGGGCATACGGGTCCCGGCACCATCGCCTCTTCGGCTGCCGCGGTCGTCATCACGCGCACATGGTCCAGCTGATTGTCCGCCACGAAGATCCGGGACTTGCCCTTGCTCGCTATGACCACGCGATCGACGGCAGGAATGGTGGTGCGGCTGTTGGGTCCCCTGCGATAATAATTGCCGACGACGTTGACCGGGGTTCCGCCGAAATTCTCATGGATTTCGGTGAACTGGGACGAGCCGTTATAAAGGACGTTGTTCACGATCTCGACGCACGACCCCGGCGGAAAGTTCACGTCCGGGTTCCGATCGCCATTATGCGCGCAGATATTGCGAATGAAGCTGAGCTTCTGAGGCCCCTTCGGATCGGACCCGAGCAGCGCGCATTTGTCGTGCCGGGGAATGCCCTCGCTGAATATGGAGTTGGACACGGTGATATTGTCGTTGTCGCCATAGCCGGTCATCACCTGATCCAGCGCCCAGGCCCCGCTGACATGGTCGAAAATGACGTCGCGGCTGTTCTTGAACAGAAAGGAGCCATTGCTGCCCCGATGTTCCGGGTCGGCATTCAATTCCGTGCGCACGCGAATGTCGCGGATGATCACGTCATGCGTGTTGCTGACGACGATCGGCGTATAGGCTTGCGAACCGCCAGCATGCGTGATGAGGATGCCGCCGCCCGGCGCCGTCTGCCCCGCGATGGTGATATAGGGGTTGTGGATCACCGGCCGCTGGGTGGTGAAGCGGATGACGCCGCTGACACGGAAGATGCAGGTTCGGGGACCTTTGGCATCGATGCAGGCACGGAGAGAGCCCGGCCCTTGATCCGCCAGCGTGGTCACCGCGATGATCTTGCCCCCGCGCCCGCCCCGCGCCCGTCGGCCAAAGCCCTCCGCGCCGGGAAAGGCATCGACGCCCGGAACATCCGGCAGCGCGGGGTCCCGGTTGCGGCCTTTGGGGCTAACCCCTTCGCTCCCCGACGCCAGCCAATCGGACGGTGCCATGAATGGCGTGGCGAGCAAAAGCGCGATGGCGGTGCCAAGGATCGCCATCGGGCTAATGTTGACCATGGCCGGTGGCCCCTTGTGCAGCGTGACCCAGAAGCGACTGATAGATCGCGCTCACCTCGGCGATATGCCTTTCGGTGCTGTAGCGATGCCTGGCCGTCTCCCGCGCCCTGGCGGCGATCGCCTTGTGGCGGTGCGGCGATTCCAGCAGGTCGACGATCGCGGCGGCCATGGCTGTGGGATTGTCTGGCGCGGTGAGCAGCCCGGTGACCCCCTGCTCGATGGCCTCCCTATTGCCTCCGGATTCGGCCGCGATGACCGGTGTGCCCAGCAACATCGCTTCGATCAGCGAACGCCCGAAGGGTTCATCGATCGAGGGCACGGCGTGGACATCGCACCCGGCCATGAGCCGTGCCGATCCATAGCGGAAGCCCATCAGGCGGACCCGATCGGCGACGCCGACAGAGCGCGCATGGTCCTCCAGCATCTCCTTCACACCGGATTGTAGCGCCGCTCCGAACAGCAGCCCCATGAAGGGGAGATCGGGGCGCATTCCGGCCATCTGCGCTATCATGTCGATGAACAGCTGCGGGCGCTTGCGTTCGACCAGATTGCCGAAGAAGCCGATCAGCCGGGTTTCGGGATCAACACCGAGTTCGGTAGTCAACGCCGCATGCGCCTCTTGCCGGTCGATCGGCTCTGCATCGACGTCGAAGGGGCTATAGACAACCGCTGTCTTGCGCGCAGCCCCTGGGATGGGGCGCACTGCCGACAGCGCGAATTCCGATACTCCAATGATGTGGCTTGCCACCACCGGCGCAAGGAAGCGCACGCCGCGCGCGTCCGAACTGCCGCGATGATGCCAGACCTGCTTCGCACCGGCGAGCCGGGCCGGGAGCGCCCAGGACACATGCATCGCGCCCTCATTGGTGTGGACTATGCGGACGTCATGGCTCTTGAGAAAGTGCGCAAGCCGCCATTGATCGGCGCAGGTCCGCCAGACCGCCCCGGCTCCGCGCGGCTTGGTGAGACCCGCGCTGGTGCCGAAGAAGAGCGCATCGTTGAGTGTCAGATAATCCAGTCCTTCCCCTTTCAGGAAGCGGCCGAGCTCGCCCGATCCATGATGCAGCACGATCAGCGGATGCACCTGGCTGCGGTCGAGGCGCTGGATGAGCTTCACCGCCGAGATATGGCTTCCACCCACCGCGCCGCCGCCGAAGGGAAAGCAGATGCGCGGCGGGGCCGCTGCCTGAAGCGCGCTTCGGGGGACGATCGCGGCCGGCGGCATCGCGGGGGAAGCAACCATTCGAACCATTCACATCACCTGTGGCTTGTAGAGTTCGGCCTGCGTGCCGGGCGCGGGCGCCGTGCCGCTGACGGCTTCTTCGTAAAGCTCCCGGTAAAGCGCCGCGATCTGGCCGATCGAGAAGCGCTGCTTCACCCGCTCTCTTGCCGCTTCGCCCAGCCGCCTGCGCCCGATCGCGCCGAGTTGCGCCATGCTGAGGATCGCGCCCGCCATCTGTTCCGGATCGCGGGGCGGCACGATCAGGCCGGTATCCGCGACGACCCAGCGGCTGTCGCCGACATCCGTTGCGATGCACGGCACGCCGCAGGCCATCGCTTCGCCTAATATGTTGGGAAATCCCTCTCCCCAGGCGGAGGGAAGGGCGAGAAGGTCAAGACCTGGCAGCAGCTCGGCAAGCGAGGCGTCATGGCCGCGCAGCGTCACCCGGTCGGCAGGCAATTCGCCGACTAGCCGCGCCAATCGACCGGTCGGCTTGTCCATGCCTTCGCCGGTCAGCAGCAGATGGGCATCGACACCCGCATCTCTGGCCCGCCGGACCGCGATGGCGAGGGTGGCGGCGTCCTTCATCGGATGGTTGCGCGCCGCCATGCCGATGATGAGCGCCCTGGAATCGATGCCGAGCCGAGCGGCAATCTCATCACGGGCGCCCGTGCGCGGCCGCAGGCGGTCACAATCGAAGCCGTTGGGAATGACCACCGCCCGCTTCGCGCGAAAGCCGAGCCGGCCGTGCTGTTCGGCGGCGGCGTGGGAATTGTAGATGATCGTCCGGGCGGACCGGGACAGCAGCGCCCCAAGCTGGATCACCATTCGAAGGGACGGCTTTTCCTGGCGCAGATCATCGATGCTGTGCCGCACGTTCCAGATCGTCGGGTTAGGAACCCTGTGCAGCATCCCCGCCAGCGCGGTCGCGACATGGGCATGATACATCCAGCCCATGATCATATCGGGCCGGACCTCATCAATGATCCGGCGCAGCCGCGCCAGCCCGGCCAAGGCGGAGGACGCTCTTTCCACCCCGCAATCGTAAAGCGCGACGCCGCTCTCCCGGATGCGCATGCCGGCCTGCCCCGGCGGCATCAGCGAAGCGACGCTCGAGCGATGGCTGCTGCTGCACGACCGCTCATGCTCCAGCAGCCGGGCCAGCATCGCCTCGGCGCCCCCGACATTCAGAGCCGTTATCACATGAAGAATTTTCATGGCTCACCTTGTGATGGACGCCTTCCGTCAAGCTATCAGGCGGGACGGTGCCGTGAAGTGAGCGCTTGGCTAGGATGCCGGCCCATTGGGGTTAGTGGTACGCGGGCGAACGGCAGGGCGGGCTAAGCCATTGGCGGGCCGTGCAAACTCGATCGGATATCATCCTCAATGGCTCTGGAGTCGGGCCTGCGGGGGTCTAGGCTGAGGGCATGACGACATGGAAAAGCCTGAATGACTTGGTTCCGGGCGGGTGCAGGGCCGAGGACAGACCGCCATGTGCGGGCTGACCGGCGGCTGGAGTCGCAAGGATTTCCCGCTTCTGCAAAGCGCCTTGCCGCGCATGAGCAGGGCCTTGCAGCATCGCGGACCCGATGACGCCGACCTGTGGTGCGATGACGAAGCGGGCATCGCGCTGGCGCACAATCGGCTGTCGATCGTCGATCTCTCGGCGGCGGGACGGCAGCCGATGGCGTCGGCGAGCGGGCGGTGGGTCATCGTCTATAATGGCGAAATCTATAATCATGGGGACGTCAGGCGCGACCTGGAAAGCGAGGGCGCCGTGCCGGCATGGCGGGGTCATTCGGATACGGAAACGCTGCTGGCCGCTGTCGAACGATGGGGTGTGGAAGAAAGCCTGCGCCGCGCGACCGGCATGTTCGCCTTTGCGCTGTGGGACCGGTCCGAACGGTGCCTTTGGCTCGCGCGCGACAGGTTCGGCGAAAAGCCTCTTTATTATGGCTGGCAGAAGGGCGCGTTTCTGTTCGCGTCGGAACTGAAGGCGTTGCGTGCTTATCCCGGCTTCAACGCGGTCGTGGATCGGCAGGCCCTCGCGCTCTACCTGCGCCATAATGCGGTTCCCGCCCCATTCAGCATCTATCAGGGCATCGGCAAGCTGCTGCCCGGCCACTGGCTGAAGCTCAGCAGCCGCCACCTGGAAACGGGATCATGCCCCGATCCACAGCCCTATTGGCTGGCCGCCGATGTGGTCGCCCGCCAGCGCCGCGAGGCTTTCGCAGGCACCGAAGCGGAGGCGACCGACGCGCTCGACGGGCTGCTGACACGCGCGATCGGCCGCCAGATGGTGGCCGACGTGCCGCTCGGCGCTTTCCTGTCAGGCGGCGTCGATTCCTCGGTCGTCGTGTCCCTCATGCAGGCCCAGTCGGCGCAGCCCGTCCGGACTTTTTCGATCGGCTTTCACGAAGCGGACTATAATGAAGCCGAACATGCCGCGGCCGTCGCCAGGCATCTGGGAACCGACCACACCGAATTGTTCGTGTCGCCCGATGAAGCGATGGCGGTCATCCCGGAACTGCCGCTTATCTATGACGAACCCTTCGCCGATCCTTCGCAAATCCCCACCTCTCTGGTCGCTCGCCTCGCCCGCCGGCAGGTGACCGTCGCCCTTTCCGGCGATGGCGGCGACGAGCTGTTTGGCGGCTATGCCCGCTATTTCATGGTGGCAGGCTTGTGGAAAAATCTATCTCGCATTCCCCGCACCGTGCGGCGCATGGGGGGGCAGCTGATTCGGTCCGTGCCCGAACAGCAGTGGGACCGGCTCTACGCATTCGCGCAGCCGCTGATGCCTGCCCATCGGCGCTGGTCCCATCCGGGTGATCGGCTCTACAAGGGAGCCGACGTCATTCTGGCGGAGGATGGGGTGGACCTTTGCCGGCAGCTGACCAGCTTGTGGTCCCCTCCCGACCTGCTTGAAGAACGGGCCGAGCCGGCACGCTTCGGCCCGCCCCGGCAGGTGCCCGGAACCAGTCTCTTTGAGCATATGATGCTGGACGATGCCTGCCATTATATGGCCGACGACATATTGGTGAAGGTCGATCGCGCCGCCATGGCGAGCAGCCTGGAAACCCGTGTTCCCTTGCTCGACCATAGCGTGTTCGAATTCGCCTGGAGCCTGCCGCACCCGTTCAAGGTCCGCGACGGCGTGGGCAAATATATTCTGCGCCAGCTGCTGTATCGCTATGTCCCCGCGGCGTTGATCGACCGGCCGAAGAGGGGATTTTCCGTACCGCTCGACCAGTGGCTGCGCGGTCCGCTCAAGGCATGGGCGGCTGAACTTCTCGATCCCGTCCGGATCCGGCAAGAGGGCTATTTCGACCCGCAGGCGATCCAGCAGAAGTGGCGCGAGCATCAGAGCGGCACGCGAAACTGGCAGCATCAATTATGGACGATATTGATGTTCCAGTCCTGGCTGGAAGCACTGGACTGATCGCTGTCTTGACCTCCCAGAAGCGAGTCCCATAGCCCGGAAACACCTTGCCAGCACGGCAGAACGGCCGGCCGCGCAGCGACGATCCGGTAAATATGGCGTTCATAAAACTCCCCCCAATCGAGGGTGCCCCTCTCAGCGGGAGCGGGGTTTGGCGGGGGAACGACCAATGGCACTTATCAACGGTACGGCCGGCATCGACGTCCTTAAAGGGACGACATTTGCCGATAAACTCTATGGCGGCGCCAGCGCGGATGAAATCTGGGCGGACGCGGGCGATGACTATGCCGAGGGCGGCGATGGCAACGACACCATGCACGGCGGCGCGGGAGTCGATATCCTGAAGGGCGGCCTGGCCGACGACGTCATCTATGGCGAGGATGGCAACGACTCGCTCGACGGCGGCTATGGCAACGACCGCCTCTATGGCGGTGCGGGCAACAACATCATGGTCGGCGGCGACGGCAATGACTGGATCGAAGGCAGCGTCGGCCATGATCATATTCTTGGCGATACCGGCAATGACACGATCGTCGCAGGAGCCGGCCGGGACTATATCGACGCCGGGCCCGGAGACGATCTGATCTATGCAGGCGCCGGCGACGACGGCTTCCAGAACGAGATCGACCCGGCGACGGGCAAGCTGACGACCCAGGGCGTCAATGGCGGCGCCGGGAACGACACGATCTACGGCGAGGAAGGCAGTGACAAGCTGAAGGGCCAGTCGGGCGACGACAAGGTCTTTGGCGGCATCGGCGATGACCGGGTCGATGGCGGCGACGGCAATAACATCCTTTACGGAGACGCCGGCAACGACATTCTCGACTCCGAAAATGGCATTGACCGGCTTTACGGCGGCGATGGCAAGGATTCGCTCGCGTCAGGCGCGGGCGATGATTTTCTCGACGGCGGCAAGGATGCGGACTGGCTGAGCGCTGAAGCGGGCGCCGACATTCTCTACGGCGGCGCAGGCGACGACACGCTCTATGGCGGCGACGGCGCGGATGAACTGCATGGTGATGACGGGTTCGACAAGCTGATGGGCGACCTCGGGCCCGACAGGCTCTGGGGCGGCGCGGGCGCCGACTGGTTCGGTTTCAGGGGAGCCGGCGCGTTCGACGGCGGCGACCGGATCGAGGATTTTGAGGACGGCACTGACCGGATCGTCCTCGAAAAGCTGGGCGTCAGCAAATATGCGGCAGGGGGAGCAGCCGGCACCGTGTTCGCAAGAGACGGTGCGAACGGCAATATCTTCCTGGACGTGGTGACGTCGGCCGGCGTCAAGTTCAGCATCGACGTGGCTGATCCGACAGCCACTCTGACCGCGAAAAACTTCTCGGGCGCGGATTTCGTTTTCGCCTGACGCGCGGCTTTCAGAATGAAGGCTGCGCCGCGCGGGTCCACCCTGTGGAGGGTGGACCCGTGAGAGTGACGGGGCGACCGCGCGGCCGCCCTTTGTCAGGATCAGACGTGGCTGTAGGAAGCGGCTCTCTCGAGCGCCGGCAGTTGGGCCGGATGGGGAATGGTCACGTCGGCGGGTACTTCCGGCGCCGCTTCGACCACGCCGCCGCGCATGCCGTGATTGGCTGCCCAGATCGCCGCTTGGGTCCGGTTCTTGACGCGCAGCTTGCGCAGCACCGCCTTGACATGGACCTTCACGGTCGCCTCGCTGATGTTCATCCGCTTGGAGATCACCTTGTTCGGGCAGCCCATGATCAGCCAGCGCAATATCTCCATCTCGCGATCGGACAGGCAGGTCGCGTCTACCGGGCGCTCGATCTCCAGCGGCTCGCTAAGGCTCGGCCGTGATTGCAGTTCATCGGCCAGTTGGGGCGGCAGCACCCGTTCGCCCATGGCGACCAGACGCAGCGTGGCGATCAGGCGGTCACAGGCGATTTCCTTGACGATATAGCCCAGCGCGCCGAGCCGGAACGCCTTCAGCATGATCTGGAAATCGAACCGGTCCGACAGAAGCACCAGGTAGGAGGAAGGAAAGCGCCTTTGCAGGGCGGAGATGGATTCGCTGTCCAGCTCTTCGGTCGCATGATCGATCAGGAGCAGCGAAGGACCGGTATCTTCTTCAAGGACTTCGGTCCGTTGCAGCGCGGCGGCCATATTGGGATATTGAGCTACGCGGAAATCCCGTTCCATCAGAATTCGACTGAGCCCCTCCCGAACGATCGCATTTCCGCACAGCAGACGCACATTCACTGGGTAAGCCATTGGGTAGTCCCCTCATGTTTCCTCCCTGTTCGTCAGCAGGCCACGGACGAAACATGGAAGGCCAGTTTGAAGATGCCTGCAGTGCGACCCTTTCTTATTCTTTCAATAACTTATGAGTAGCATATTTGAGGCAGAGGAGTCCTGAACAAAGCCAGAAATTCTGGGTTAGGCGTAAGAACACTTAACGATTTGTTTGCACTTCATATTTCAGCCGGCGTAGATCATCCGCAGGCGGAACTACCTCTTTAGATATGCGATACCCGGCGCGAACGAAGGCCCCGGATGAGTGGCCGAGTCTTTTATTCTCAACTATTTAAGTTGATATTGCAGTGCGATGCGGCTCACGTCATGCGGGACCCGGATCGCGGGTGCCCCACGAATTTCGTCCACCGTCGCCATCTGAGGTATGCCGATCAGCCGATGGACTGAAAACATCGTTACTAATAGGTTCTAGCGTGGAAGCTGCACGAACAGGCCGCGCGTCAGCTTCCGTTAGGTCCGCCGCCGGTGTTGCTGCCGCTGCCACCGCCGCCCATGCCGCCTGCGCCAACCGCCCCGATATTGCCGAAAATCTCATCGAACAGGCTGCGATGACGGCCGAGCGTGGGCGTCTTGTCACCCGACGGGGAGATTTTCGCGACCTGCTCCAGCCCCATGCGGTCTACCGCGACGACATTGCCCGCCGGATCGAAACGGACGTGCAGCACGGTTTGCGAGACGGGTTTGGGATTGGAAAAGGCCAGCGCCCGCATGTCGCGCGAGACATAATACCAGTCCTGGTCGCCAAACTGCGCCGTGAAGCTGGGGCGGCCGAGCGTCCCTTCCACCGAGGCGCGATTGTCGATGCCCGGCTGGATGGAATCGACCAGCAGCTTGTCCACCTGATAGCCCTGGTGCGTGCGGATGCGCGTGCAGCCCGAAGCGCCCAGCAGCGCCGCGCTCAGCCCGACCGCAAGCAAGATGCGCCCGCTGCGGGAATGACGGCTGAACTGACGCATGAACTTCTCCTGCGGGGGCAGGCCCCGGGCCTTTAGAAACATAAGCGCCGCCATTGCATCGCGCGGCTCGCCGATCAATATGGAAATGCGCGTGGCTCGGCAAGAGGGCCGCCGACCGGTTCAGCCAGGAAACAGTCTCGTCATGCCCAGCATCTTCAAGCGTCTGTTCGCATCCAGCGATCCCAAGGACGCGATGCGCCCACTCTATCATGCCCTCGTCGCGGAGGGGCGGCAGCCGCACTGGTATGTGGAAGGGCGCGTGCCGGACACGATCGACGGCCGCTTCGACATGATCGTCGCCATCCTGTCGCAGGTGCTGATGCGGCTGGAGGCACTCGGCGCGACGCAGGAAAGCGTGTGGCTGACCGAGCTGTTCGTCGACGATATGGACGGCCAGCTGCGGCAGGAGGGGATAGGCGACGTCGTCGTGGGGAAGCATGTCGGCCGGATGATGAGCGCCTTGGGCGGCCGGCTGTCGGCTTACCGCGGGGCCTTGTCGGGCGAAGCGGACCTGCGCGAAACCCTCAGCCGCAATCTCTATCGCGGCGATTCGCCCTCCGCCGAGGCGCTGGCCCATGTGGAATCGGGTCTGCGCGCCCGTTGGGTGCGGCTGGGATGTCTCAGCCGCGATGCCCTGATCGCTGGAGATCTCGGATGAGCGACACCCCTGCACCCGAATTTTCGCGGCCCGTTCGGGTCGATCAACTCGCCCGCCATGCCAAGCCTGTGACCATCACCGCCGAACCGGCCGAGTGCGAAGCGCTGGCCCGCCGTTTCAACCTGTCGGCACTCGACAGGCTGGAGGCGGACTATGCGCTGAGCGAGGAGAATGGCGCCATCTATGCGCGCGGGCGGGTGCGCGCCGACCTTGCCCAGCCTTGCGTCGCCACGGGCGCCGCGGTGCCCGAGCGGATCGACACCGACTTCGTGCTGCACTTCGTGGCGGCGGAGGAGGAGGCCGTTGAAGGCGATGAGTTGGAGCTGGATGCAGAGGATTGCGATACGATCCTCTATGACGGGCAGCTGCTGGACATCGGCGAAGCGGTTGCCGAAACACTCGCACTTTCGATGGAACCTTATCCCCGCGCGCCGGACGCGGACAAGGTCCTGCGCGAGGCTGGCGTGCTGACAGAGGAGCAGGCGAGTCCCTTTGCAGCATTGCTCTCGCTCAAGGACAAGAAATGATCCGCTGGTCGTGCCTGTTGTTCGGCGCGACCTTATTGTCACAGGCCGTGCCCTTGGCTGCGGCGGACCGATCGCTGCTGGTGGCTGAGCGTCGCGCCCGCGCGGAATGGGCCAAGGCGGAGAACCGCAAATCGTGCGCTCCCCTGGCGCTTGCCCGCGGCGGCACGCCGGAAGGAACGCCGCGCGCCGCGACCTTCAGTGGCGGCTGGGCCGTGGCATTCGACCTGCCGGGCCGGCGCAGCGCCTATGGCTTCGCCGGGACCGGCCTGCTCCCGTCCGACAAAGCCGATGCGCGGACCCACCGCGCAAGGCTGAAGCGGCAATGGCCCTATTTCCGCGAACTTGCTCGCCTGCCCGCGCCGTCCTTCGCCGGCTATGGGCAGGAGGGCGCAGACCCCTATCCCGCCCGGAATGCGGCGGGTACAGGGCTTCACTCCCTCGCCTATCTGCGCGTCGGCGGGCAGCGCTGCACCTATAATGTGTGGAGCCGGATCAGCCGGGCGCATCTGGAATGGCTGCTCGATAATCTGCGTCTGCTGCCGGGCTGAACTATAACCGGCGTTGCCCGTTCGTTCCGCCTTGTGGCATAGGTTTCCGCCATGGACTTCCCGCCGCGCAAGATCATCCATATCGACATGGATGCCTTTTATGCGTCGGTGGAACAGCGCGACGAGCCGAGCCTGCGGGGTAAGCCGATCGCGGTGGGCGGCGGCGGGCCGCGCGGGGTCGTCGCGACGGCCAGCTATGAAGCGCGCAAGTTCGGCGTCCGCTCCGCCATGCCCGGCGCGAGGGCGCGGCGGCTCTGCCCCGACCTGCTGTTCGTCCGCCCGCGTTTCGAGGTCTACCGCGCCGTCTCCGCCCATGTGCGGGAGATTTTCGCCCGCTTCACCGACATCATCCAGCCGCTCTCGCTTGATGAAGCCTATCTCGACGTCACGGTGAACAAGTGGGGCATCGGCTCCGCGACCCGCGTGGCCGAGGAAATCCGCCGGCTGATCCAGCAGGAAACCGGGCTCACCGCCTCGGCAGGCGTGTCCTACAACAAGCTGATCGCCAAGCTCGCGTCCGACCAGAACAAGCCCGACGGCATTTGCGTGGTGCGGCCGGAGGAGGGCGCCGCCTTCATCGCCGCCATGCCGGTGCGCCGCATCCATGGAGTGGGGCCTGTCACCGCCCGCCGCATGCAGGCGTTGGGGATCGAAACCGGGGCCGACCTGCGCGCGCGCGACCTGCCTTTTCTGCAGCATCATTTCGGCAGTTCCGCGCACTTCTATTACCGCGCCGCGCGGGGAGAGGATGACCGGCCCGTCCATGAGCGGCAGGGGCGAAAGTCGGTCAGCGTCGAGGATACGTTTCTCGACGATCTCAGCGCGGAAGGGGCGCTCATTGCCGAGATCGACCGGATCGCCGACAGTCTGTGGGGACGGATCGAGAAGAGCGGCGCCTATGGCCGGACGGTGGTGCTGAAGGTAAAATTCGCCGATTTCCGGATCATTACGCGATCGAAAAGCTTTGCCGCCCCGGTCCGCTCGCCCGATATCCTTGCCGATACCGGTCGCACGCTGCTGCGCGCCCAATTGCCGCTGCGCATGGGGGCGCGGCTGCTAGGCCTCGGCGTCCATAATCTGGATGAGGAGGAGCGGCAGGGTGAGGCCGGCGAACAGCTCAGCCTCTCCCTCTGACCTGGCTCAGAAGGGCAGCCAGTTCCGCTTCTCGGTGAATTTCATATAGCCCGCATTGATCCCCAGCCGATAGCCGACGCCCAGCCGGATCGGGATCAGCACCACGCTGCCCCAGCGCAGATAGCTGGCGGTAAAGCCGCCCACCAGATAGGCGGTGCCCTCCGCCGCCGGGAAGCGGTGATAGAGGTCCTGCGTGTCATAGAGATTATAGACGAGCACGAAGGTGTTCGCCGCATTGCCGCCGACGTCGAAGCCGATCGACGGGCCGGTCCAATAGACTTCCCTCTTGCCCTCCACCTTGTGGTTGAGCGTGCCCGAGCCATAGCGCAGCCCGACCACGAAAGCGCCCGACGCCTCGCGCCCGGCGATATAAGCGTTAGGGCGGCCCTGATCCTTCAGGATCTTCTCGATGATCCCGGCAAGGCCCTCCGCGCCCTTGCCGAAAACGCCCTCGGCCGCGCCGATGAGGTCGTCCTGCTGATAGGAATCGCCCGGCGACAGGCTGGCAGGTGGCGAGTTGGCCGTCACCGGCGCGCCCGTCGCCGTGGTGGCCGAACCTGCAGCAGGCGGTGTGTAGGGCGCGCCGCTGTCGGCCGGAGCGCTGGCGGGAGGAGGAGCGCTGGTATCAACGCCCGGATCGGTGGGTGCGCTGCTTTGCGGCGGTGGTGGGGCCAAATCGGCATCGATCGCGCTGTTGGGATCGACTGTCCGCACCTGCGCTTCTGCCGAGATTGGCGCCAGCGTCACGCCGGCCACTGCGGCGGCCAGCGCGCCGGCCCGCCCGATGCGGCCTGCAACCCGCCCCAAAATCCCGATCATGCCCATTACTCCCCGAAGGCCCGCGTCCAACTCACCGTCCAGATTATCGGCCAACAAGCTGAAACGGCAATGAACGAACGGCCACCCGAGTCGATTCCGCGCCAGTCCGAATCCAGTAATTCCAAATCACGCGATTTTTCATCGCGAAGGACCGTTGCCTTGTGCAAAAGCCGCCGCTATAGCGCTTCTCGCCTAGCCGCTGTCCCGCCCCAAGCGGGTGTTCAGGCCATGTTTGGAGACGTGGGTGAGTGGCTGAAACCAACGGTTTGCTAAACCGTCGTACTGTGAATACGGTACCGAGGGTTCGAATCCCTCCGTCTCCGCCACCTTTTCATGAATTTCGATGGCCGCAGGGTTTGGCGGCGCCCGCCCGATCGTCGTCGCATGGCTACGCTCGCCCTCGTCCGTCATCCCAAAGCGACCTGCTCGCCCGAAATTGCCCTGCTGATCCGAGCGGCGCATGATATGAAATCGTCGCCAGCGGCAAGCGTAAAAAGGGCGAACGACGGTCATGCAGAGCGAGGATCGGCAGCGGGAGCGCAGCGTCTCGCCCGCGCAAAGTGGGCCGGTCGCGCTTGCCAAGCTGCTGGGCATGCACCGGGTCGCCGCAGACCCGGCGCTGCTACGGCATGAACTGGGTCATTCCGATCCGGTCGGCGTTCGCGACATGCTGCGGCTGGCGAAGCGGCAGGAAGGGGTGCGGGCGCGCGCGATCACGATCGGGGTCGATCGGCTGAGCCGGGTGCCTTTGCCCGCCCTCGGGCGTGGCGGTGACGAATGGTTCATCATCGGGCGGGTGACGGACGATGGCGTGCTGGTGCACCGCCCCGGCCGCGGCGTGGAAAAGCTGAGCCATGAGGATCTCGACGCGATCTGGTCAGGCGACCTCATCCTCGTCACTACACGCGAAGGAATTGGCGGCATCAAAGGCCGCTTCGACATACGCTGGTTCATTCCGCAGATCGTTCGCTACCGCCAGCTGATCGGCGAGGTGCTGCTGATCACCCTCTGCCTCAACCTGCTCGGCCTTGCCGCGCCGCTTTTCTTCCAGAATGTGATCGACAAGGTGCTGGTCTACAACACCATGGCGACCTTGCAGGTGCTGGTGCTCGGCTTCGTCCTCGTCTCCTGCTGGGAAGTGGCGTTCGGCTGGCTGCGCACGCGCATCTATTCCGAGACCAGCCAGAAGATCGACGTGGAACTGGGCGCGCGGCTCTACCGCCACCTCATGCACCTGCCGCTCGCCTATTTTGAAGGGCGGCGCGTGGGGGACACGGTGACGCGCGTGAGGCAGCTCGAATCGATCCGGGAGTTTGTGACCAACGCCTCGCTTTCGGTGCTGATCGATCCGCCCTTCGCCCTGGTGTTCCTGGTGGCGATGGCGCTCTATTCGCCGTTGTTGACCGTGATCGTCATGTTGACCCTTCCGGCCTATGTCGCCGTGTCGATGCTCGTCACCGGACCGCTGCGGCAGAGGCTGAGCGAAAAGTTCGAGCGGAGTGCGGCCAACAACGCGCTGCTGATCGAGAGCGTGGCGGGCATGCAGACGATCAAGGCCGGCGCGGTGGAGCCGCAATGGCAGCATCGCTGGGAATTGCAGCTCGCCGCATACAGCGCCGCCAGCCAGCGCGCGATCAACCTTGGAAATAGCGGCAGCCAGATGGTGCAGCTGATCTCCAAGCTCAGCCTGGCCGCCATCCTCTATTTCGGGGCAAAGGAAGTGATCGGCGGCAAGATGACGGTCGGCGGCCTGGTCGCATTCAACATGTTCGCCCAGCGCGTATCGGCTCCGGTCATCCGCATGGTGCAGCTGTGGCAGGATTTTCAGCAGGTGCGGCTGTCCGTCGCGCGCATGGGCGAAGTGTTGAACGCGCCGCTCGAACCATCCTCCACCTCTCGCCAGACGCTGCCTTCGATCAAGGGCGAGGTGCGGTTTGAGGGCGTGCGATTCCGCTATTCGGATGAAGGACCCTGGACGCTGGAGAATATCGATCTGGCCGTACCCGCGGGAGGATCGGTGGGGATTGTCGGTTCGTCCGGGTCGGGCAAGTCGACCCTCGCGAAGCTGTTGCAGCGCATGTATGTGCCGGCGGCCGGGCGCGTCCTCATCGATGATGTCGACATCGCGCATGTCGATCCGGCTTGGCTGCGGCGGCAGGTTGGCGTCGTGCTTCAGGAGAATCTGCTCTTCAACCGCAGCCTGCGGGAGAATATCGCGCTCGCAAGTCCCGCCATGCCGCTGGCGCAGGTCGTCGCAGCCGCGAAGCTCGCCGGTGCGCACGAGTTCATCACGTCGCTACCGCACGGCTATGATACGATGATCGAGGAGCGCGGGGTCAACCTGTCCGGTGGCCAGCGGCAGCGGATCGCCATCGCCCGCGCGCTGGTGACCCGCCCCAAAATCCTTGTGTTCGATGAGGCGACCTCCGCCCTGGATGCCGAGAGCGAGGCCATCATCCAGGCCAATCTCAGCGCCATTTCGCAGGGGCGGACCGTCCTCATCATCGCGCACCGCCTCTCGGCGATCCGCGACTGCCAGATGATCGTCGCCATGGAAAAGGGGCGGATCGTCGAACAAGGCACGCATGACGAATTAATCGCGAAGAACGGCCGATATGCGGCGCTCTACCGGCTCCAGAACAGGGCGGGAGAGGCCGCGTGACCACGCTGGCACAGCATTGGGCCGCCTTCCGAAAGATGATCGCCGAGGAAAGGGCGCGCGGCGCCGCGATAACGCAGGTCGATGAAGCCGAGTTCCTGCCCGCCGCGCTCGAAATCATCGAGCGTCCGGTGTCCCCGACGGCCCGCTATACCGCGCTTCTGCTGATGGCGGCGCTTTTGATTGCGATTGCCTGGATGGTGCTGGGGAGGCTGGATATCGTCGTCTCGGCGCCAGGCCGATTGGCGCCCGCAGAAGCGGTCAAGGTGATCGAGGCGGCGGACAGCGGCACGCTGCGCTCTATCCTCGTGCACGAAAGCCAGGCCGTGAAGAAGGGGCAGCTGCTGGTCGAACTGGACCCGACCCTCTCCTCCGCCGAGGCCACCCAGGTGCGCAAGGCGCTGGAGACGGCGGAACTGGATGCGGCGCGCGCCCGCGCGATCCTGTCGGCGCTCGATGGCAAGGGGCTTGCGCTTGCCGTTCCGCCGGGGACGCCGCCGGGCATCGTGGCGGTGCAGACCGCTCTCGCGCGGGCAGAGCTGGAGAGCATCAGCGGCGGCTCCTCCATGCGCGATGCCGACCGGCGGGCCGCCGCTTCGGCGCACGCGGAGGCAGTGCTGCAGGCCGCGAAGATCACCGAAACGCTGCCGCTGATCAACCAGCAGATCGAGGCCAATGAGAAGCTGCTCGCCAAGGGCTATGTCTCCAAGCTGCGCGTAATCGAGATGAACCGCCAGCGGCTCGCCATGATCAAGGACCGCGAGATCGCCCGCGAAGAAGCGCGCAGGGCCGAGGCGCAGATGGCGTCCGCGCGCGGTGGCATGGAGCAGTCTGCGGGTGAGGCACGGGCAAGGGTGCTGCGCAACCTGACCCAGGCGGAGGCGGAAGCGCGGATCAGGCGCGAAGAATTGGTGAAGGCGAGCCGCAGGTCTGCCTTGCAGCAGTTGACCAGCCCCGTTGATGGCACCGTCACGCAGCTGTCCGTCCATACGATCGGCGGTGTGGTCGCGCCGGGCAAGCCGCTGATGCTGGTCGTGCCTGCCAGGGGCCAACTGGTGGCAGAAGCGAAAATCCCGAACAGGGATGTCGGCTTCGTACGGGTGGGACAGGATGTTGCACTGAAAGTGGCGGCTTTTCCCTTCACCCGCTACGGCGCGGCCCCCGGCATCATTCAGAGCGTGAGCAGCGATGCGGTAGAGGATGAGAAATTGGGCCTCGTCTATACCGCCCGCATAGCGCTCGATCGTAACTGGCGTGCGCGTGAAGGCGGCCTTATCCGCCTCGCACCCGGCATGGAGGTGATGGCCGACATTCGGACCGGCCGGCGCAGCATCGCGAGCTATTTGCTGAGCCCCTTGCAGGGCGCTTTGGTGGAGGCGGGCCGGGAAAGGTGAGGCGCCGGCCGGTCAGGCCTGCACCGCGGCCGGACTTGGAGCTGCAGGGGCGGCGGGGCTGGCCAGCCAGTGGCTGAGATCCTTTTCCAGCAAATCCTGCAGCAGCACGATGTCGTCCCGATAGAATCGGCGAAGCGCTTGCTGCAATTCCTCGGTCAGCGGCGGGTAGCGCACGGGCGCGGCCATCATGTCGCGCAGCTTCGCCATCAGCGGATTGGACCGCAATGGGTCGAGCATCGGCCGAACCGGCTGCAGCGCGCGCCTTAGCGGCAGGGGGAGCAGGGGAGCCTTGCTGTCATTCCTGCGGCTGGCGGCTTTGTCCGGCGCGATATGGACCGGCACGCCGATATGCGTGCAGACCTCCGCGATCACCTGTTCGGGGGAGTGGCGAAGGCTTTCGTACAGGATCACCTGGATTTGCTCGCGCGCAAAATAGCGCAGGAAGCGGCTGAGATGCGCGCCATAAAGGCCCCCCGAAAGGAAGCGGGACTGGCCCGCCTCGCCGCCCTGCAGATATTTGTGCGGATCCCCGCTCACCGTGCCACGCCGGTAGAGCATGCAATAATCGGAATAGGCCCGCTGCACCGGATCGCGCAGCTGAACGATCAAGCGGGCGTCGGGCAGCATCGCCGCCATGCGCGCCGCAGCGTGGGGATGCGCGAGATAATCGGCGGACTTCTCGCCCAGCATCCGCCCCTCCGGCGCTGGATCGAAGAGCGAGGCATACCATTGCGCCCCGCGTTCATATTCGGAGCTGAAGAAATGCGGCTCGCCGCGCGGCAGCCATAATTGCGGATGGCTGCGAAGCTGGTGTGCGATCCAGGTCGTGGCGCCCTTGACGGCGCCGATCACGATGAAGCGTGGCTTGCGATCGGTCATCTTGTTTCCCGTTGCTTTCCATCATGATAAGCGCGCGGAAACCGGGTGACAGCTGTGCATCGGTACGAAGCAATTGGGGGTAGCAGCCCATCGTAGTGGGCAATTCGGGGGCGCCCTCGCCTTAGCTTCTACCCCGAAAGGATAGGTCGGCTCCGCGCTCGCCCTTCTCAAGTATAGGGCGCGAAATGGTGCGGCCGATTACGGCAACTTTCCCCTAGACTTGGCACCGACGCCCCCAGCGCAGGTCGAGGTTGCATGAAGATCGTCATAATCGCCAGTCTTGCCTATTCGCTGGTGAATTTTCGCGGCCGGCTGATCGCCTCGATGATCGAGGAGGGGCATGAGGTCGTGGTTTGCGCCCCCTGCCACGATGCGGAGATCGAAGTCCGGCTGCAGGCGATGGGCGCCGCCTATAGGCGTACGCCCATGGCACGGGCGGGGATGAACCCGTTTGCGGACCTTGTGACGCTCGCATGGCTGGTCCGCTGCCTGTGGCGGGAGCGGCCGCAGGTCGTGCTGGCCTATACCCAGAAGCCGATCATCTATGGCGGCATCGCCAGCCGCTTTTTCCCGGGACTCGACTTCTATGCCATGGTGAGCGGCCTCGGCCATGTGTTCAGCGAAGGCGGATCGCGCCTGCTACCCTATGTTCGCTCGATCGTCTCCCTTCTCTACCGGCTGGCCCTGCGCAAGGCTAAGGCCGTCTTCGTCTTCAACAGCGACGATCGGGGGGAGATGCTGCGCCACCATATCCTGCGCAAGGACAGCCGGGTCATCCAGGTGCCCGGATCGGGCGTCGACCTGTCGCATTATGCGCAGGCCCCCTTGCCCGCAGGCCCGCCGACATTCCTGATGATCGCCCGGCTGCTGAGGAACAAAGGGCTGGTCGAATATGTCGAAGCGGCGCGCCTTGTCCGCGCCCGCTACCCCGAAGCCCGCTTCCGCTTGCTTGGGCCGCTGGACGAGAACCCGGCCGGCATCGCCCGGGAAACGGTGGAGCGCTGGCATCAGGAGGGGGTGATCGACTATCTCGGCGAGACGCGCGACGTCCGCCCCTATCTCGCCGACGCCAGCATCTTCGTGCTGCCGAGCTGGTATCGCGAGGGGCTTCCCCGCACGATCCTGGAGGCGATGGCGGTGGGACGCGGCGTGATCACCACGGACATGCCGGGCTGCCGCGAGCCGATCGTCGAAGGGGTCAATGGCTTCCTGGTCAAGCCCCGCAGCGCCCAGTCGCTGGCCGACGCGATGCTGTGCGTGCTGGCGCAGCCCGGCTTGCCTCCCCGGATGGGGAGAGCGGCGCGCGGCACCGTTGAGGAGCGCTACGCGGTGGAGAAGGTCAACGCCATGCTCCTGTCCGAAATGGAGATCGGCGCCGGCCGCAATCGGGTCAGGGAGCCGCGCCGGCCGGCCCCTGCGATCCGCGTGAACCGGCTGATCGACATGGCGGTTGCCGGCCTCGCCCTGCCGCTGGCGGCGCCGCTGATGGCGCTGATCGGCTGCGCCATACGCCTGCAGGACGGCGCGCCTGTCCTGTTCCGCCAAATCCGGGTGACGAAGGACGGCCGCCTGTTCGAACTGGTCAAGTTCCGGACGATGACGGACCAGCGCGACGAGCAAGGGACGCTGCTGCCCGATTCGATGCGGACGACGCCGATTGGGCGTTTCCTTCGCCGGTCGCGGCTGGATGAACTGCCGCAGCTCTGGAATATCCTGACCGGTTCCATGACGCTGATCGGGCCGCGCCCGCTGCTGCCCGAAACCATCGCCGAGGCCGGGGAGAAGGGCCGTCAGCGCTGCACCGTGCCGCCGGGCCTCACCGGCTGGGCGCAGGTCAACGGCAATGCGCTGCTCAACAATGACGACAAGTTCGCGCTCGACCTCTGGTATATCGGCCATCGTTCGCTGCGGCTGGACATCAACATCCTTTTGCGGACGCTCCGGCTGACGCTGCTGGGCGAGCGTCCCAATCCCGTCTCGATAAGGAGTGCTCATGAGGGCAATACTCATCGGCGCTGTTGAGAGCAGCAGGATCGCCCTGCGCTGCCTTGCCGCCGCGCCGCGCTGGACCCTGGCCGGCGTCTTCACGCTCCCCCTGGAATTGTCCGGCCGCCATTCGGATTTTGTCGACCTCGCCCCCGATGCCGAGCATGCGGGCACCAGGCTTGTGCGGGTCGCCAACATCAATGCTGAAGATGCGCTGGCGCAAATCCGCGAACTGGCGCCCGACTATATCTTCGTGATCGGCTGGTCGCAGATTTGCGGCGAGCAATTCATGGGAACCGCGAGAAGGGGCGTGGTCGGCTATCATCCTGCGCCCTTGCCGCGCCTGCGCGGGCGCGGTGTCATCCCCTGGACGATCCTGCTTCAGGAGCCGATCTCCGCCTCCTCGCTGTTCCTGATCGACCAGGGGGTGGACAGCGGCCCGCTCCTTGCCCAGCGCTATTTCCACGTCGCGCCGGATGAGACGGCGGCCACCCTCTATGCCAAGCATATGGCGAGCCTCGAGGAGATGCTGCCCGCCGTGCTGGAGGATATGGCCGGCGGCTCGCCGGCGCTCCACATCCAGGACGAGCGTTGCGCAACCTATGCCGCGCGGCGGCGGCAGCAGGATGCGCTGATCGACTGGAACAGTCCCGCCGCGACCATATGGCGCTATGTCAGGGCGTGCGGCGATCCTTATCCCGGCGCCTGGACGAGCTATAAGGGCGAACGTCTGGTCATAGCGGCGGCGGTTCCCGTGCCGCTCGGGCACCATGCCGCAGCCATGGCCGGTCAGATTGTCGAGCGGACGGAGGACAGCTTCATCGTGAAATGCGGTGACGGCGATGGGCTGCGGGTCACCCAGTGGCGGACCGAGCGCAAGGCGCCGCTGCCCAACCATGCCATATTGGGAGAGGATCGGGCGGCGGCATGACAATGTTGGAGAGCGTCCAGCGGGCGATGGTGATCGCGCCGCACCCCGATGATGAAGTGCTGGGCTGTGGCGGCACGATCGCCCGCCTGACGGCTATGGGGTGCCATGTCGAGGTCGTCGTGGTGACGCGCGGCCAGCCGCCGCTGTTCGACGCCGGGCAGGTCGAGCAGGTGCAGGCAGAGGCCCGCCGCGCGCATGGCGTGCTGGGCGTCGCGCGGACGCACAATCTCGATTTTCCCGCCGCCGCGCTTGACCGGGTGCCGCGCGCTGAACTGAATGCAGGCGTTGCCGCGCTTGTGTCCGACTGCCGGCCGGACCTGCTATTCCTTCCCTTCATCGGCGACCTGCATTTCGACCACGGCCTGGTTTTCGACGCCGCGATGGTCGCGGCCCGGCCGCTGGGCGACCATTATCCAAGGCGTATCCTGGCCTATGAAACGGTGTCGGAGACGAACTGGGCGGCGCCCTATCTGGTGCCGGCCTTCCAGCCCAATGTCTTTGTCGACATCAGCGAATTTCTCGATCGGAAGATCGAGGCGTTCAGCTGTTTCGCATCGCAGGTTCATGCCTTCCCCAATGAGCGGTCCGTCGAGACGTTGCGCGCGCTGGCGCAGGTGCGCGGCAGTTGCGTCAGCCGGCGGGCGGCCGAAGCCTTTGTCTCGATCAGAGAGGTCGCCTGATCATGGATCTGTCAGCCATCCCCCAAAGAGAAGCCGTCGCAACGATGGGCACGGAGCCCGGTCGTGGCGAGCCGCGCCGGCGGTCGCTGCGCATGATGCTGAGCTCGGCGGGGCGGCGGGTCAGCCTGTTACGGAGTTTCCGCGAATCTGCGGCGGCGCTGGACGTCGATCTCACCATCTTCGCCAGCGACCTGACGCCCGAATGGAGCCCGGCCTGCGTCGAGGCCGACAGAGCCGTGGGCGCGCCGCCGGCCGACAGCGCTGAGTTCATTCCGGCCATGCTCGACATCTGCGAACGCGAGCATATCGGCCTGATCGTGCCGACGATCGACACCGAGCTCGTCGCCTACAGCGAAGCGCGCGACCGTTTCAGCGCGCTCGGCTGCCATGTCGCCGTCAGCGACGGGGCGCTCGTCCGCATGGCGCGCGACAAGCTCGCCACCGCGCGCTTCCTGGCAAGCGCGGGCCTTCCCTCGCCGCGCACCTTCTCGGTGGAGGAGGTGCTGAGCGGCGAGGCCGACCTGCCGCTTCTCGCCAAGCCGCGCCATGGCAGTTCCAGCCGTGGGATCATGATGGTCCATGACCGGGAGCAACTGCGCACGCTGGAGGAGCGCGAACCCTACATCCTCCAGGAGCTGCTGCACGGTCGGGAATTCACTGTGAACGTCTACTTCGATCGTGACGGGCAGATGCATTGCGCCATCGCGCACGAGCGGTTGCGGGTCCGCGCGGGGGAGGTGGAAAAGGGGGTGACGCTCCGCGATCCCGCGCTGCTCGACCTCGCCTGGCAGTTGGGCGGTGCGCTTGGCGGCGCGAGCGGCGCGCTATGCTTCCAGGCGCGCATGGACGCGGACGGCAGACCCTCCATCTTCGAGATCAACGCCCGCTTCGGCGGGGGCTATCCGCTGGTCCACCGGGCCGGGGCGCATTTCACCCGCTGGCTGCTGGAGGAACGGCTTGGCCTCACCCGAACGGCGCATGACCGGTGGCAGGACAATGTCCTGATGCTGCGCTTCGATGATGCCGTCTTCCTCTGACCGGCCGCGTGGGCGAGAGCGGCGGTTCGACCGGCTCATCGTCTTCGATCTGGACGACACGCTCTATCTCGAGCGCGACTATGTGCTGAGCGGGCTCAAGGCCGTGGGACAGTGGGCGAGCGCGATATTGGGGATCGAGCGGCTGGGCGCGGTGATGCGCGAGCGGTTCGAGGCGGGCTACCGGACCAGAATATTCGACCAGAGCCTCAGCGACATGGGCCTTGAGCCCCATCCCGCGCTCATCGTCCGGATGCTCAGCGTCTACCGCCAGCACCGCCCGGACATCAGCCTTGCCGCCGATGCGGAGCGGTTTATCGGCCGGCAGGACGGCACGACCGCCATGGCGCTGATCACCGACGGATTTCTCGACGCGCAGAGGCGCAAGATCAAGGCGCTCGGCCTGTATGGCCGGGGCATTCACTATGGCCTGTGTACCGATAAATGGGGCCGGGATTGCTGGAAGCCCAACCCGCGTGCCTTCCGTCATATCGAGGCGCTTTTCGGCCGGTCCGGCGCTGCCTGCACCTATGTTGCCGACAATCCGCTCAAGGATTTCAAGGCGCCCCGCCTGCTTGGCTGGGACACCGTCCGCATCGCGCGGCCGAGCCGCATTCATGTCTTCGCCCGCAATGAGGGGGTAGAGGCGGACAGGGTGATCGAAAGCTTCGAGGAGTTTTGAGCCCGCTCCGGACATTGGTGGTACACCCTTTTACCGCGCCATTTCCGCGCCTTCCTGTGCGATGATCGGCTCGTCCATGGTCAAGGAGACACCCCGCATGTTTCGCCATGCCCCCGCGCCGACGCTGGCGAATGAGCCATGCCCGGCGCCGATGTCCGGGGCCGAGCGCGCGCCGCTGCTCATCCATATCGGTTTTCACAAGACCGGATCGACCTGGCTCCAGCAGCAGATATTCGGCAGCGCCGACCACGGTTTCACGACCGAGACGGGGCGCCCCCGCCATCAGATCGTGCATGATTTCGTGACAGCCGATGCCTTTCAGTTCAGCCCTGACGAAGCGCGCGCCTCTTATGCGCGCCATATCGCGGCGGCGAAGAATCAGGGCTGGACGCTCGTCGTCTCGCATGAAAGGCTGTCGGGCTATCCGTCGAGCGGGGGGCATGACCGCCGCCTGATCGCCGACCGGCTTCACGCGACCTTTCCCCAGGCCCGTATCCTCATGATCCTGCGGGAGCAGCGCAGCCTGATCCGCTCGATGTACAGCCAGCACATCACGGATGGCGGCACGGGGTCGCTCAGGGCCTTTCTGGCGTCGGTCGAGCCCCATCTCGGGCGCCGGCCCGGCTTCCGGTTGTCGACCTATGAGTTCGACGGGATGATCCAATATTATCAGCGCCTGTTCGGCCGCGACAAGCTGCTGGTCCTTCCCTACGAGATGCTGGCCGAAGAACCGGCGTGGTTCGTCGCCAGGATACAGGATTTCTGCGGTTTCACGGGGGAGCCGGTTGGCCGGGCGAACCGCGCCAATGAGGGGCGCTCGCTCCTGATGCAACTGGTGCAGCGGCGGCTCAACGCGCTCTTCTATGATAATGAACTCAGCCCCGGCGCGCTCGTCGCCATCCCGCGTTTCGCGCCTCGCTTCGGGGCGATGCGCGGTCTGTTCGAAGCCTTCTCGCCCCGGCGGCTGGAGCGCTACCTGCACGCCCGGCTGCGTGATCAGGTCGAGGCCCATGTCGGCTCCCACTACGCGCAGAGCAATTGGCGCACCCAGGAGCTGACGGGCCTCGACCTCGCGCGGTACGGCTATCCCGTCTCGGAGCCGCTTGCGTGAGCCGGCATATCCTCTTCGTCATCTCCAGCCTGGGGGCGGGAGGGGCCGAGCGCGTGATCGCGCAGCTTGCCTCGCACATGATCGGTAGGGGTGACCGGGTGTCGGTCGTTTCCTTCGACCGGCCTTCCGATCCCATCTACCATGATTTTCCGCAAGCAACGCGGTTCGTCCGGCTGGGCGGGGACCTCGAAGCCTCCGCGCTCCGCACGCTACGCCGTATCTTGACGCTGCGCCGGACGATCGCAGGCCTCGCGCCCGACATCGTCATCAGTTTCCTCACCAAGATCAATGTCATCGCTCTGGCCGCCACCATCGGCATGCCGGTGCCCGTCATCATATCAGAACGGAACAATATGGCGCGGCAGCCCATGCATTTTCTGTGGAGGAAAGCCGCAGCGACTCTGTTCCCGCGCGCCCGAGCCATCGTGCTTCAGACGGCGGCGAGCGCGGCCATGCTGCCCGCCGGGGCAAGGCGCAAGGCTGTCGTCATCGGCAATCCCATCACCCGATTTCCCTGGACCCCTGCGGGATTGGCGGCGACTCGACTGACGGCCGTTGGGCGCCTGACCGACCAGAAGGGGTTCGATACGCTGATCGACGCCTTCGCCAGAGTCGCGCCGCATCATCCCGGCTGGGCGCTCGACATATGGGGCGAAGGACCCGACGAAGCCGCACTCCGGGCGCGGATCGGCGACCAGGGGCTCGGCGGCCGCGTCCGCCTGGCCGGCCTCAGCGAACGGCCGGCGCAATGGATCGAGAGCAGTTCCATCTTCATCCTCTCGTCACGTTATGAAGGCTTTCCAAATGTGCTGGGCGAGGCCATGGCCGCAGCCTTGCCGGTCATCGCGACTGATTGCGCCTTTGGTCCGGCGGAGCTGGTGCAGCATGGCGAGAACGGCCTGCTCGTGCCGGTCGATGATCCGGCGGCGTTGGGAGGCGCGATGCTGCGGCTGATCGAGAACGCGGAACTCGCAATCCGGCTCGGCGCCAGCGCGGCCGGGGTCGCCGAAGCCTATAGCCCGCGCGCGATCGCTGGCCGCTGGGATGAGGTCATCGACGCATGCCTGACGCCGCTCGCCAGCCGGGCCGGCAGGCAGGAGCAGCGGGCTATTGGGGCCTTGGCCGCCGGAAAACGAGAAAGCTGTTGATCGAGAAATTGAAGGCGAAGGTGATGCCGATGGCGATCGCCTTCGACAGGATGGGTTCTAACCCCCTGATATCGGCGAGCGCCACCGTCAGCGCCGAATTCATCAGCAGCCCGGCAGACGCACCCGCCATGAAGCTGCCCAACCGGCGCAGCGACAGGTCCGCCTGGAAAACGATCATCGACGACAGCAGATAATTGGCCAGCGCGGCAATCAGGAAACTGGTGATGGCCGCAATCGCCGTCGACAATTCCTGCCTGATCAGCAGGTAAAAAATCGACAGGTCGAGGATAGCCGCGCAGCCGCCGACCAGAAAATAGAGATAGGCTTTCTGGAACAGGCTGCGCCTTTCACGAGGCATAGGCGCTGGCCTTACCGAGCTGCGTTCGTGACTTCAGCAGTTCTGCGAAGGGCGGGTCCGTGTAGCGGGCGAAGCTGTCCACATGGCGGCAGGACCGCCGCGACCGGATGATCGTGCGCACGCCCGCCCGGCTGCCTGCCTCCCAGTCCCGATCGACGCGGTCGCCGACCAGAATGGCCCGCTCCGGGGCAACGCCGGACCATTGCAGGAGCTTGATCAGGCCCGCCGGCTCAGGCTTCAACCGCCCTACCTCCGCGTGCCCGGCGCAAGCGATCCAATCGGCTTCCAGCCCCATGGCGGCCAGCTTGGCGTCGGCCGGATAGTCGGAGAAGATGCCGATCATCTTGCCCGTGGATCGAAGCGCCCGGAACAGCAGGTCGATGCCCTCGACGCGGCTTGCCTTCAGCAGCGGCAGCGGACGCAACTGCATCCATTCTTCGACGAGCGCTTCCACCTCGTCCGGGGCGCATCCCATATGCTCCGCCGTTGACGCATATTGCCGTCGTCTGAAATCTTCATGCGGCCGCAGCGCGAGTTCCTCACGACATTGCCGGTAGCGCCGCAGCAGGCGCGGCAGCGTCAGGCTGCGGTTGCGCAGCACCTCCACCCCGATCTTCACCATCATATGCGCGCGGACTGGTGCCTGCCTGTAGAGCGTCCCATCGACATCGAAGACGACCAGATCGATCCGATCCCAGTCCACTGGCCCGTTGACGAGCGGCACGGCGTCAGCGCCCGAAGCTGATGAAGTGCGGCTGCGACAGCGATTGCAACTGCGGAACATCATGGAGGGACGTGAAGACGAATGCTGCCGTCGTCGCCGCGACCGCCAGCATCAGCCGCCGTGAACGAAACAGCCGCTCGGGACGCTGCGCGACGGACGCCTCTCTCAGGGACAGCCAGAGATAAAGGGCGAAAAGGGAAGCGACGAAGGGGAAGGCGAGAATATATTCGATCCGATATTTGATCAGGAACACGGCCAGCCCGAAGGCCGACAGGATCGCATATTGAAAACAGCAGACGGTGAGATTTTCCGCCGTATAGGTGGCAAAGGAAGGGCGGTAACGGTGCAGCATGGCAAGCTCGCCCCGGCCGGCGGAGTCGCGATATTCGGACAACCGCTTCGATGCCATCAGGAACGCGCCCCCCATCCAGTAGGAAAGCAGGAGGCTGCCCGGCGGAAGGCTGGTCGGGTCGACCATCGCCCAGCCCAATATGAGGCGGATCGGATTGTTGAGCGACTCTGCCAGAACATCCACATAGGCCCGGTCCTTCGTGCGGAAGGGGCGGACATTATAGGTTAGGCCCGATATCAGGAACAACAGCGCGGCGGGCAGGAATATGCCGCCGATAAGCACCGCGAGCAGCACGCCGACACCCGCGAAGGCCGCATATTCGGTATAGACGAGCGCCGGCGTCAGCTGGCGTTTGACCGCGATGCGCTGCGACTTCAGCGGGTGAAAGGCGTCGAACTCGCGATCCAGCCACTCGTTGATGACATAATTGGCCGAAGCAATCAGCACGGCGCTCAGGATGCCGAGAACCAGATGGAGGACGGTGTCCGCGTCCGATGGCCCGCGAAACACGTAGGCAAGGATGATGCCCGGCAGGATGAACACATGCTTGGTCGCATGATCGAAGCGCGCGATCGCAAGATAGTCGCGCAAGTCCGCTGTCGTTCGCGTTGGCGGCGCTGCTGCGGCGGCGGACCGGATAAATCGAATGTCGGGCACGAGAAAATCTCCTTCGAGGCTGGACTCAAAGCGGATTGTTCGAGGGTGAAGACGGCGGAAGATTGTAGATCCGCCCATCGGCGAGGCGCTCGACCAGCTTGAGGCCGAGCGCTTGCCTCAGTTCGTTTTCAGTGGCCGTGTAGAAGCGCCAGTCGACCCGATCGACGAACACCACATAGGCGTTGCCGCCTTGCAGGCGCTGCCGCGTGGCTTCGAGCTGGCGCGGGTAGGGATTGTGCGGGCGGTCGAGGCCGGTGCGCGAATCCATCTTCATCGGCACGATGGTCGCCGGCCGCTTGGCGGCGTAGATGATCGCCTCCGGCCCGTTGCTGAAGATCATCGCACCGCGCGGGAGCCGCCGGACGGCGTGGATGGTGGGCGAACTGGCCCAGGCCCGGCTGGCGAAGTCTAGGCCTTGCTCGTAAGCCGCTTCGGTGCGGCTGGCGGTGCGGACCGTGTGGCTGGCCAGGATGCCGATGCTGATGGCGACCAATAGGGAGGCAAGAGCCCTGTCGCCCCGTGACATGTTTTTCCGGTCGCTCACTACGATGGTCGCGGCTGTGACCAGCGTCACGTAGAGTGGCAGGGCATAGCGGCCATTAAGGGGGAGATTGGCCTCGAGATGGACGGCCAGCACCATGAACGCCGCATAGAAGAGGGCGAAGAAGCCGAACACCGGGGCGATGGTGCGCTCTGGCGCCCGTTCCGCCTCCCCCATGTTCGCGTCCGCCTTGCGCAGCACGAAGCGGCAATAGTGAAACCAGATCCAGGCGACCGCTCCCAGAACCGCGAGCAAAAGCGCCGCGCGCGCGAGTAATGGCACTTCCATCGGCGCCAGCAGAGCCGTCAGCGACTTGAAGCCCTGCTTCCATCGTTCCACGTCGGCATTGCCGTAGAAGGCGAAATCCCGGCCGACGGCGTGATCGGCCACGATCTTGCTGACGATCGCCCAAAGAAGCGTGATGCCGCCGCCCACGGAGCCCAGCATCACCACCGATCTTACACGCTGCCGCAGCGGCAGCTGGCGCATCAGCAGGAGTGTCGCGGCGATGGCGAAGCCCAGCACCATACCGGGAAAGCGCACCAGGGTGGTCACCGCGATCATTGCCCCGCAGGCTGCGAGCCGCCGCCAGTTCATGTCCTTCAAATAAGCGACGAACAGCAGGACGGAGGTGAAGATGCAGGTGATGAACAGCGCCTCCGACAGCGCCAGGGCGCTCAGCCGGGAGAAGGAGGGGGAGAGCAGGATCAGAATCGTGCCGCCGGCTGCATGGACATTGCTCCGCGTCGCCCGCATCAGCGTGACCCAGATCAGGATCGGGTTGAGGCAGCTGAGCACCAGACCGAGGAGCTTCGCGCCGCCCCAGATATTCAATCCTGTTTCGGCGATGCCCCTCAGCAGCCAGCCGTAGACGGGCGCGTCGTCCGGTTTCCAACCCAGTCCCATATAGCGGAACGTGTCGGGCCGAACGCCGATGCCATATCGGGAACTCAGCAGGAAGAGTGAGGCCGACAGGCCGACAAGAATGGCGCATATGGCCCAGGGGGCCGACTGACTCTGGCGCTGGTTCAGCCAGGGCCAGGTCAGCCCTGGATGCCATACGCGCTTTTCTGCGGGTTCCACCACCACCCTGTCCTCCGCTCGCTGACTGCTCGCAAGCAAGCCCGGGTGGAGGCGTCCCACGAAACCACGCCGGGGACCATTCGCCTTTAGGACCGCGGCCTAGTTCTTTTGGGTGACCATGATCTCACAGGGTTACGCTCTCAAGGGCGACGATCGGGAATGATGCGGAATGCGCCAGCACATCTTTGGATTGCGGGGCGATCACCGGTCCTCCCGCAGGGCTGATCGAGCGAAGCGAGAGGAATAGCCCGAGGCACCGATTCACCTATGTTTGTAGGCGACGCCCGCTCACGGCCGATTCGCCCCTGCGGCGGCGGAATATTCCTTTGGATATACCCATTTTTGGCTTACCCATTCATCGCACTCAGGCGAGCGATGGCGCCATGGTAATTTCCAGCCTTCATCCAGCAAAGGAGGCTGCTTTGCCCCAGGAACCCACTCCGGAAACAGGCGCGGAAGACCGGCGCGACTTTCTGAAAACCTGCGGACGTTTCGCGGTGACCGTGCCTCCTGCCGTCACGATCCTGCTCTCGACGTCGCTCTCCTCGCCGGCGATCGCTCGGTCCGCTGGCGGCGGCGGCGGAGGGCCGAAGGGCAATAATGGTGTCGGCAACGGTCCCGATCCGCAGCCTCCGGGCAACCCGCCGATCAATGACGGCCCGGGCACCGGCCCCGGCAATCCGGGCAATCGCGGACACGGGCGTAACAAGCCCTGAGTCGAAGCGCAGATGGTGTTGCGACTTTCGCAGGGCACATCGCTCGTCTTTGTCGACGGTCAGCCGTTGATCTTCTCTTCAGGACGGCAGGCGCTTCTCAGCGTCAACCAAATTGGCGGATATGTCAGCTGCCGGCTTGAAGAGGGGGTCTGTTTCGACCAGTTGTCGCGGGAACTCGCCGATCGGGGCGTTCGTCGGTCCGGGCCGATGTTGAGGGACGTGCTGGCGAACTGGTCGACGCAGGGGCTGGTCAGCGCCTGCGATCCCGATCCGCGCGCCCCGCCCGTTCGGGTGCAGACCATCGCGATCGGTGCTGTTTCCCTGTCCTTATCCTATCATGACGAGGCGCTCGCGCGCATGGTCGCGCCCTTGTTCGATCATCTGCAGCGGGACAGCCTGTCCTGCGCGATCGGCTATGCGCTTTGGGAAGCGAACGGCATGGCCTTTCTCAGCCGGAATGACGAGCCTGCCTGCCTGATGCAGCCTTCGCAGGCCGGGCCCGTCCTCAAGGCGAAGATCACCGAAGAGATATTGAAGGACCCACGCTGGCGGCTCGCGCTCCATGCCGGCTGCCTGCACCGCCGCGGCAAGGCCCTGCTGCTCCTGGGAGAACCCGGCGCGGGGAAGACGACCCTGACCTCCTGGCTGACGGCCCAAGGCTTCGACTATGCGGGCGACGATATCGCCATGGTGGATGGCGAGGGCCGGGTTCAGGGCCTCGCCTTCCTGCCTTCGGTCAAGGCCGGCGCCTGGCCGCTGCTGGAATCGGTCTATGGCGATATGGCGCGGTTGCCGGTTCACCTGCGCGCGGACCGCAAGCGCGTCCGCTTTCCGACACCGGGCGGGATCGCCGCCGAACAGCCGGTCGGCATCGGCTGGATCATCCGATTGCGGCGGCGGAGCGCGGGCGGCGCGGAACTGCGGCCCATGACGACGGCGATCGCCCTGCGGCAGCTTCTGGCGGAAGCGGCCTCGCATGATGAGGAGATCGGCCGGGACTCGCTCGATCTCATGATCCGGACCGTCGCTGCCGCCCGATGCCATGAACTCCATTATGCCCGGCTTGATGACGCAACGGCCCTCCTGAAGCAAATATGCGACGATGAACCGGCTTGATCATCTGCGGGGCCTGCTCGCCTGCCTGCGCGGCGAGGTTCCCGTCGAGGATCAGTGGATGGGCATTATCGAGATGGCCAATCATTCGCTCTGCACGCCGCTGGTGGCGAGCAGGCTCAGGGACAGCGGCCGTCTACCATTGCTTCCCTCGGATGTGCAGCGTTTCCTGGAGGAGATCTATGGCCGGAACGAGGAGCGGAACCAGCGCCTGTACGGGCAGCTCGATGAAGCGGCGAAGCTGCTGAACGATGCGGGCATCGAACCGGTGGTGCTGAAGGGCACGGCTTGGCTTGCCGCTGCGGCACCGGCGAAACGGGGCGACCGCCTGCTTTCGGACCTCGACCTGCTGGTGCCGCCGCAGCAGATCGCAGCAGCCGTCAGCCGGTTGCAGGGCCTGGGCTATCAACTGGAAGCGCCCCATGAGGGGCCGGATGTGCCGCTGGTGCTGTTCCGCTTGACCGACGCGGCGACGATCGATCTGCACAGCGATTATGGCAGCCGCACGACGCTGCATTACGGCCATGGGGACATCGTGAGGGACGGGGCGCGCCATCGCCTTGCGCAAGGCACTGTCTATCTGCCCTCTACCGTCACTTCCGTCGCGATCTTGCTGCTGCACGATCAGCTCAAGGGCCGCGACTATCTGAGGGGGCGGATCGACCTGCGCCACCTTGTCGACATCCAGTCGCTGGCGCATGGCATGGACGCGGTGGCATGGCGCCAGCTGGACGGACTTTTCGCTGCCGGTTACGCCCGATCGGCGGCCCGCACGCAGCTGCGGACCGCCAAGAAGCTGCTTGGACTGAATGTGCCGGCCGCATCGACCGGTTCGATACGCGCAGTCCTGCAATATCGCCGCCGCCTGATGCAGGTGCGTTGGCCGGCAACGGCTCTCCCGCTGACGATGCTGTCGCTTCTCGATCCCCAATATCTCCGCGCCCGGCGCACTTGGCGAGCGGCGGCAGCGTCGCCTGGCGCGAAGGAAGCGGGCGGCCGGCAAGCGTCGAAATGGCTCCCCCGCCGGACCAGCGTCGAACGGCTGCTGAGCTGGAGGGAAATCGGGAAGATCTGACCGGCCGTCGCTCAGATCACCGCCGCCACCAGCCCCAGCGATGCCGCTTCATTGGCCTCCAGATACCAGTTCTCCGGCGCCCGCATCAGCAGTTCGTTGATGCTCACCTGCGATCCCAGGATCAGGTTCTGGAATCCCTCATTCTGGATGGCGATAGATGCCTCGATCTCGTTCAGCGCCGCCTTCAGCGAGGCGATGCAGCGGGACAGCGGCCCCTCCAGATGCACGTCCTTGGTGATGATCCGCTCATGGATCATCAGCCGCGTGCCCCGCGTCAGATAACGGTTCTCCGCCGCAAAAAAGCCCATGAAGGTCGCGCCCGCCGAATAGACCGCCGTCTTGCCCAGAAACACCATTCTTCGGTTCGGATGCAGCTCCGAATGGAAACGGATGTCCTCGCCCATCATCCGCGCCACCTCCGGGTCGCCGCCCAGCGTCGCCATTTCGACCACCACCAGCCCCTCTTCGGGCGCGGAAGTCAGGCAGCTGCGGAAATGCTGGTACATCGCCTGATCGACGGTGCCGGACAGGATGATGGCCGGATGTTCGAAATCGCAGGGTCCCAGCTGTGGAGCCTCGAGCGTCATGCAACATTCTTCCTTCTGTAAATGCCATGGTTCGGCTGCACTACGCCTTGAGCGGCAAATGGTGCCGCATGCTTCGCTTTTGACTGGCGCCGCGCCGGAGTCGCTCTTAAGGAACAGATCATGACCAAAGGGCTTGGGGCATGATCGCAAAATTGAAAGGGCGGCTGGACAGTACCGGCCTTGACCATGCCATCATCGACGTGGGCGGTGTCGGCTTCCTGGTTGGGGCCTCCTCCCGCACGCTGAGCGCTCTTGGTCCGGTGGGTGAAGCGGTGACGGTCCACACCGAAATGCTGGTGTCGGAGGATTCGATCCGCCTCGTCGGCTTCGCCCGCGCCGAAGAACGCGACTGGTTCCGCCTGCTGACCGGCGTGCAGGGCGTCGGTTCTCGCGTGGCGCTCGCCATCCTCTCCGCGCTGGAACCGGCGGAACTGCACCGGGCGATAGCGACCGCCGACAAGGCGATGATCGCCCGCGCCAATGGCGTCGGCCCCAAGCTTGCGCAGCGCATCGCCAACGAGCTCAAGGACAAGATCGGCGCGGTCCCGACACCCGCTGGCGGCCTCGGCGTCGGTCTGGCAGCGCTGCCGACCGGCGGCCATGGCGCCGACGCGGTGTCCGCCCTGCAGAATCTCGGCTTCAAGCCCGCCGAAGCGGGCAACGCCGTCGCCGCCGCCGAAGAAGAACTGGGCGAAGGCGCCACCCTGGACGCGCTGGTTCGCCTCGCCTTGCGCAAGGCGGCGAAGTGATGATGGTAACCCTACACTCAGTGGCTCGGTCTGGCGGTGAGTTCGGGTTTGCCGCCGCTGGAGCATCGCGTGCGGTCCGATGGATGCTGAGCCAAGTTCAGCATGACGAGGGTGCGAGCGCATGAGCGACGATCGTCTGATCGCCTCCACTCGCCGGGTCGAGGATGTCGACGCGGCGCTTCGGCCCAAGTCGCTCGCCGAATTTGTCGGGCAGCAGGCCGCGCGCGAGAATCTGCGCATCTTCATCGAGGCGGCGAAGGCGCGGCGCGAGGCGCTGGACCATGTCTTGTTCTTCGGTCCTCCCGGCCTTGGCAAGACGACGCTGGCGCAGATCGTCGCGCGGGAAATGGGGGTGGGCTTCCGCGCCACATCGGGTCCGGTCATCGCCAAGTCGGGCGATCTCGCCGCGTTGCTCACCAACCTCGACGAAGGCGACGTGCTGTTCGTCGATGAGATTCATCGCCTCAATCCGGTTGTGGAGGAGGTGCTCTATCCGGCGATGGAGGACCGCGCGCTCGACCTGATGATCGGCGAAGGCCCCTCGGCCCGATCCGTCCGCATCGACCTGCCGCCCTTCACGCTGGTCGGCGCGACGACGCGGCAGGGGCTGCTGACGACGCCGCTGCGCGACCGCTTCGGCATTCCGGTGCGGCTGCAATTCTATACCGTCGAGGAACTGGAGCTGGTGGTCCGCCGCGCCGCCCGGCTGCTGGACCTTCCCATCACCTCCGACGGCGCGGTGGAGATCGCCCGCCGTTCCCGTGGCACGCCGCGCATCGCCGGGCGGCTGCTGCGGCGGGTGCGCGATTTCGCCGCTGTCGCCGGCGCGGAGGCGGTTGACAAGAAGGTCGCCGACACCGCGCTCACCCGGCTGGAGGTCGATCATCTCGGCCTCGACCTTATGGACCGGCGTTATCTGATGATGATCGCCGACATCTATCGTGGCGGGCCGGTCGGCGTCGAGACGCTCGCGGCGGGGCTGTCCGAAGCGCGCGACACGATCGAGGAAGTGATCGAGCCCTATCTGATCCAGCTTGGCCTCATTGCCCGCACCGCGCGGGGCCGCTGCCTTAACGGACCGGGCTGGAAGCATCTCGGCCTCAATCCGCCCTCCACCGTTCAGGACGGCCTGTTCGATTGAGGAAAGCGGTTGAATTTCATGGCCGTTACGGCACGGCAGGGTTATAGCACCGCGAGGGCATAAGAGGGCGCAGCAGACGTCCGTCGCAACAGGAGGTGCTGCTTGAAGGCGATCGACCGTTTTCCCAATCTCGTGACCATGTTCTTCGGCCGCGCGAAGGAGAAGGGGGAAGCACCTTTCCTGTGGCGCAAGATCAACGGAGAATGGACATCTCTAAGCTGGGCGGAAGCGGCGCGGCAGGTCGCCTCGCTCGCCGCCGCGCTGAAAGCGCAGGGTTTGAAGGCGGGTGAGCCGGTGATGCTGGTGAGCGAGAACCGACCGGAATTCTGCATCGCGGATCTGGCGATCATGGCGGCGGGCTGCGTCACGGTGCCGACCTACACCACCAACACAACGCGCGATCACCAGCATATCCTGACCGACAGCGGCGCGCGGGCGGTCATCGTCTCGACCGCAAAGCTGGCGCAGAATCTGATGCCAGCGGTGCTGCGGTCGCAGGCCAGCTTCGTGATCGGCATGGAGCCGCTGCGGGGGGCGCAAGGCGATATCGCCTGCCACGGATGGAGTGACCTGATCGCCGCGCATCCCGCCGACCCGGAAAGCTGCGCCGCAGCCCAGACAGCGCGGCGGGAGGACCTGGCCTGCATCATCTACACCAGCGGCACGGGCGGCGCGCCGCGCGGGGTGATGCAGCATCACGGCTCCATCCTCTGCAATGTCGAGGGCGCGGGCAAGCTGCTGCAGGAGGATTTCGGCCAGGACGAAGAGGTCTTTCTCTCCTTCCTGCCCCTGTCCCACGCCTATGAACATAGCGGCGGCCAGTTCCTGCCGATCCTGATCGGCGCGCAAATCTATTATGCCGAAGGGCTGGAGAAGCTCGCCTCCAATATCGAGGAAGCGCGTCCGACGATCATGGTCGTCGTGCCGCGCCTGTTCGAGGTGCTTCGCGCCCGCATCATCAAGTCGATCGAGAAGCAGGGAAAATTTCCCGCTTACCTGCTGGAGCAGGCGCTACGCATCGCGACCAGGGAGCAGGACGGGGGCAAGTCACTGCTCGACCTGCCGATGAAGGCGCTGCTGTCGCGAACGCTGAAGCCCAAGGTGGCCCGGCGCTTCGGCGGCCGCATGAAGGCGATGGTGTCGGGCGGCGCTCCGCTCAACCCCGATGTCGGCCTGTTTTTCGAGGCGATGGGGCTGACGCTGCTTCAGGGCTATGGACAGACCGAGGCGGGGCCGGTGGTAAGCTGCAACCGCCCCCGCGCCGGGATCGCCATGGAAACCGTAGGACCGCCGCTCGACGGCGTGGAGGTCAGGATCGCCGAGGATGGCGAGATATTGGTGCGCGGCGAGCTGGTGATGCACGGCTATTGGCGCAACCCGGCGGAGACCGAAAAGGCGCTGAAGAACGGCTGGCTGCACACTGGCGACATTGGCGAGATCGATGCGCGGGGCCGCATCCGCATCACCGACCGCAAGAAGGACCTGATCGTCAACGACAAGGGGGACAATGTCTCCCCGCAGAAGATCGAAGGCATATTGACGCTCCAGCCGGAGATCGGGCAGGCGATGGTCTATGGCGATCGGCGGCCCTATCTGGTCGGCCTGCTGGTCCCGGACGCGGAATGGGTGCGCGAATGGGCGGTGGCGCAGGGACGCGGCGGAGAAGCTATCGTCGGCGATCCCGCCTTGCAGGCGGCGCTGCGGGCGGCGGTGGACCGCGTCAATGCCGAGCTTTCCATCATAGAGAAGGTGCGGCGCTTCATTCTGGCGGACGAAGCCTTTACCATCGACAATGGCGAGATGACGCCGTCGATGAAAATCCGTCGCCATGTCATCCGCGCCCGCTATCAGGATCGGCTGGACGCTCTCTATAAGGGTTGAGGCCTCATCTGGCGGGCGTGCGGTAAGGCGTGAAGTCGCCCAGCGCACAGGAGCCGGTCACCATGCTAGCCAGCAGATCCGCGCTGCGCGCCATGTCGCCGCGGCAGAGTTGCGACGTATGGGATTCGACGATCAGCGTGTCGCCTCTGGAAAGACCGGAGCAACTGCCGATCAGGTCGTTGCGATAGACCAGCCGGCCGCTGACACGATAGAGCAGCACGCTGTCGCTGATCGCCGTCAGGTTGGTCTGCCCAAAGCGGCTGATGCAGCTGACCTTTTCGCCCGCGACCTTGCCCGCCAGAGCCGCTTCAAGCCGCATCGTCTGCTTTTCGGTCAGCCTGGGCGGCTCATAACTGCCGGAGCAGGCCGCGAGCATGATCGGCCCCAGAAACATCCATGCACGCATCACCACTCTCCTTGTTCGGCCCCGCTCGAGGAAAGACGAGTTCGACGCGTCCAAGCCGTCAGGCAGCGTCCTTGGCGGCACGGCGCTCGGCCAGTTCGGCGACGGTGCGGGCGCGCATGAAGACGTTGGTGGCGCGCTCCTGGCCGATCGTCGTCGGCACGGTCGCCTCGCCCCGTTCGCGTGCCGCCTCGACCTGCGCCATCCGCGCACGCAGCACCGCATTATCGGGCTCCACGCCAAGGGCAAATCGGCCGTTGGATTGCGTATATTCATGAGCGCAATAGACGACCGTGTCGTCCGGCAGTTCCGAAAACCGCTTCATGTTAGCGAACATCTGCTCGGCGGTTCCCTCGAACAGCCGGCCGCAGCCCATGGCGAACAGCGTGTCGCCCACGAACAGGATATGATCGCCCGCCAGATGGTAGGCGATATGGCCCGCCGTATGCGCCGGCACGTCCATCACGAGCGCTTCATGCCCGCCGATGCGGACACGGTCGCCCTCGCTCACGGTTCGGTCGAGCGTGCCGATCTTCCCGGCTTCCGCCGCCGGCCCGGTGATGGCGCAGCCGGTCGCGGCCTTGATCGCTTCATTCCCGCCGACATGATCGCCGTGCCAGTGGGTGTTCCAGATCTGGCTGATCGTCCAGCCACGTGCCGAGGCGGCGTCCAGCACCGGCTCGGCCACGGCCGGGTCGACCGCCACCGTCTCGCCGCTCGCATCGTCATGCAGCAGCCAGACATAATTGTCCTTGAGGACGGGGATGCGGACGACCTCCAGCATGGGATTACCAGGCCCCCATGTTGGGCATGGAGATCCAGGGCTCGGCGGGCTCCAGATGGCCGTCCTGCAGCAGTTCGATCGAGATATTGTCGGGCGTCCGCACGAACGCCATATGCCCGTCGCGGGGCGGCCGGTTGATCGTCACGCCCGCATCCAGCAGGCGCTGGCAGGTTTCGTAGATATTCTCGACACGATAGGCGAGGTGACCGAAATTACGACCCTCGCCATAGGCTTCCGGAGCAGAGCCGTCCGCGGGCGGCCAGTTGTAGGTGAGTTCGACCTGCGCCGCCTCATCTCCCGGTGCGGCCAGGAACACGAGCGTATATCGTCCCTGTTCGCTGTCGAACCGCTTCTGCTCCTCAAGGCCCAGCAGGTTGAAGAAGGCGATCGTCCGGTCGATGTTGGTCACGCGGATCATCGTGTGCAGATATTTGGGCAAGGTGCGCTCCATTCGCCGCTGTAAAGCAACGGTTCATCTCTGAGGTGGCAAGGTCCATGGCGAAGATAGGGGGCATCGGCCCCGATAGGAAGGGGCGGCTGCGATGCCTTTGCTACTGCATGACAAGGTGCTGCTCGGTTGCGCGGCGGTCCTCGCCGTCGGACTCGCAGGCGGCGGCTATCTTCTCGGCGACGGGTTGAGGCGCGCCAAGGCCGCCGACCGATCCGTTACCGTACGCGGCCTTGCTGAAAAGGATGTCACGGCCGACCTTGCGACATGGTCGATCAGCTACTCGGCAACCGGCTTCGATCTGCCCGCGGTCCGCGCGGAGATCGACAATAATACGCGGGAGCTGCGCGCCTATTTCGCCAGCCTCGGCTTCCGTCCAAACGCGCTCAGCCCCACCGGCGCAGGGGTCAATCAATATATCAACAATGGCGTCAACACGATCACCATAACTCAGCGCATGCTGCTGCGGACGACCGACATCGCCCGGGCTCAGCGCGCGGTTGCCCAGCAGTTCGACCTCGTGCGGCGGGGCGTCACGTTGCAGGAGGGATCGGGCATGCGTTACAGCTTCACGAAGCTGAACGACATCAAGCCCTCCATGGTCGCAGCCGCCACGAAGGACGCGCGTGCCGCCGCCGAACAGTTCGCCCGGGACAGCGGCGCGCGCGTCGGTGGCATCAAGAGCGCGACCCAGGGCTATTTTTCCATCGAGGCGCGCGACGGCGAGGCCGATGGCGCAAGTGACACGCCCTACAAGAAGGTGCGGGTGGTGACGACGGTCGATTTCTACATCGACTGACGGCTGACGCCCCGAACCCCGCTCACTTTGCGGCGCCGGCCGCCGGCAGTCGCGAGAGGTTATCCGCCGCCGCTTTTCCGGCCGGTGCGGTGGGAGCCAGCTTCACCGCACGCTGCCATGCCGATCGGGCGACATCCTCATGATCGGAGAGGATCGCGATATTCCCCTCCTCCAGCGCGACCGAGGCATCGTCGGGCGACAGCTGCACCGCGCGGGCGATGTGCGCCTGCGCCAGCTTGATTTCGCCCGATCGCCGCGCCAGCGTTGCGGACAACAGCCATGCCAGCGGGTCCTGCGGCACTTGCGTCAGCGCCGTGTCGAGCGATGCGCGCGCGCCCGCCATATCGTTCAGCGCGACCAGCGCGCGCGCCCTGTCTAGATGCACTTCGCCCTTTTCCACGCCGTCCGGCAATCCGCGCGCCAGCGCCGCATCGAAATGATCGCGAGCCTTGGCAGGGTCGCCACCCGCCAGCGCGGCATTGCCCGCCTGCGCCCACAGCCGCGCGCCTTGCGCCACCTCTCCGCTGCGTTCGGCCTCATCGGCCGCCTGTTCGAACGCGACGATGGCGGGAGCCCAGCGTTCGGCTCGCGCATAGGAAAAGCCCATGCAGTTACGCGCGTAGAAGCTGCCGCCCGTGATCCGCCACTGCTCGGCAAAGGCGATCCCCCGATCCGGCGCCTCGATCGCCTGGTCCAGGCATTGCTGAAATTTGGCGGCATATTTTTCCGGCACCGGAATCCGCCCCATCTCCGTCTGTGCCGGCGCCGGCGCGGACGGTGCAGCGGCGGCGGCGGCCTTTTCCCGCCGCTTGCGGTTCATCACCGCCTCGATCTCCGGATCATAGGTCTGGGGGGCGAGCAGCAGCAGGGGCAGGATGAGGAGGGGCATCACAACTGGTCCAAAAGGGCGGCGACGGTGCGGATCAGCAGGGCGATGTCCGCGTCGCGCGAAAGGCGATGATCGCCATCCTTAACCAGCAGCGTCTGCACATCCGATGAACGCAGCTGCGCAGCGAGACGGAGAGCCGTCTGCCAGGGAACCTCGGGATCATCCTGCCCCTGGAGCAGCCGCACCGGGCAATCGATCGCGAGCTCGCTTTCCAGCACCCGAAGGTCCTGTCCCGATTGCCAGAAGCCGAGCGTCGTCACCGACGGCTCCTCGCCATAGGGGGAAGGCTCGACGATGCGTCCCTCCGTCGCCAGCAGCGCCTTGTCGGCATCGGTGAAACCCCAGTCGGTAAAGTCCGGCGCCGCAGCGATGCCCACCAGCCCCGCCACCCGGCCCGGCCGCGCAAGAGCGACCAGCAGCGCCAGCCATCCGCCCATCGAGGAACCGACCAGCACCACCGGCCCCTCAACCAGTGAATCGATCAGCAGCAGCACATCGTCCCGCCATCCCGCCAGCGTCCCCTCATCGAACCGCCCCTCGCTCGCCCCATTGCCGGCATAGTCGAGCCGCAGCATCGCGCGCCTCGACCGTCCCGCCCAATCGTCGAGGGCGACGGCCTTGCCCCCCTCCATGTTGGACATATAGCCCGGCAGGAAGACGACCGTGGGGCCCTGGCCGGCACGATGGCGATAGGCCAGACGCAGACCGTCCGGCCGGGCAAACATCGCCGGCGGCAAAAATTCGGTGCTCTCCATGACATGTCTCCGGATTATGACAGGCGTTCCGCCAAGTGCCTCAGCAAGGCCAGCGCTGCAAACAGGCAGATTAGGAAAAATAATGCGTCTCAGCTGATTGACAGCCCATCGGCCACCAGCTAACTGCGCGCTCCTACCCCGTGCCCAGATGGCGGAATTGGTAGACGCACCAGCTTCAGGTGCTGGCGATCGCAAGGTCGTGGAGGTTCGAGTCCTCTTCTGGGCACCATTTTCCGAATTCCTCTTGGATTAGCGGAAAATATTGCATTCCTGAGCCGCTGTGGTGCACTTTCAAGGTTCACATTGGCTACCAGGAAAATGCAACACAAACATCATTTGCAATGCGTCCACGGCTGGTATCGTTACCGTCGCCGTTGGCCGAAATCTGTCTCCAAAATCGCTCCCGGCGAGTTCTTCATTCGCTGCATCGGAACCACCGACCTGAAGGTCGCAGTGAACCGGCGTCCCTACCTGGACATCCAATTCAACAAGGAAGTTGACCGCCTTAAAATGCGGATCGAAGCGCATGAGCGTGCCGTCAGCCCTCCTGAGATCGAGCGGTTGTTTACCCGTTGGTTTCAGCGAGAGGTGGAGATTTGGAAGGAAGGCATCCCCGTTCATTTCGATGATGCCTCGCACGCCGAGTATCTGGATGACTTGGCAACTCTGGAGGGCAATTTGTGCCACATGCTGGCACGAGGACAGTTCGATCCGGAAATCGAGGCTTATACCCCGGCCCTCTTCGCCGAGGAGGGCATCTGCGCCACCCTGGACGATCCTGGCTACATGCAGCTTCGCGAACTTATGGTGAGGGCTTGGCGAGAACTCGCTGCGTCATACCGGGCGCGCCTGGAAGGGAATTTTGGTTATCAGTTCAAGGACGCGGGCATCGCGGCGGCCGCCGCCGCCTCGCTCGCTGGGCAACCTACCAAGGTCAACACCATTGCGGACCTCATAGAGGCCTACACAACAGACAAGGGCGAGGCCTGGTCGAAATCCACCTGCGCTGCCTACGCGCCTATATGGCGCCTTCTCCGCGAAGTTCTGGGGGCGAATCGGGATGTTGCCACCGTCACACGGGACGACGGCCGGATGCTTTTCGAACTCGTGCAGTGCCTGCCCTCGCACATGACGAAAAAGAAGGAGCTTCGCGGCCTTTCTCTGAAGGCGGCCGTCCAGAAGGCGAAGGCGCTTGGGCTCCCGACCCTCAGCGCCAAAACGATCAATGATTCCTACATGGGATTCCTCGTCTCGATCTTCGGGTGGGCCGTGCGCGAACAGTGGCTTCCCGCTAATCCCTTCGCCGGACTCAGGGTCCATGATCCCGTTGCCGATGAACAGAAGCGCGACCCATTCACGACCGAACAACTCAGCCAGCTTTTCTCACAAGCGCCCTGGTCCACGGGGGATGAAAGCGATCCGCTGCTCTACTGGGGACCACTGGTCGCGCTCTGGACGGGCATGCGGAGAGGAGAAATCGCGGCTCTTCGCCTCACGGACATCTCCAAGGTCGCGGGCACTTGGATGATCCTGGTAAGAAAGGGCAAAACAAGGAATGCCAGGAGGATGATCCCTGTTCATCCATGCCTTGCTGAAATCGGCTTCCTCGAATTCGTCGAGCGGCAGCGCCGCGCCAAGTGCTCGCAACTCTTTCCGGGCCAGAAGCCGAATTCCAACGGCCAATGGGGTGACGGCCTGTCAGACTGGTTCGTGCGCCTTGTCGAGAAGCGCGGGTTCCAAGGAACGAAGCTGGGCATGCACTCGCTGCGCCACAATTTCGAGGACGCGCTGCGAGAGGCCGATCTCCACGAAACGAAACTGGGACAATATCTCACTGGCCGGAGCGGCGGAGGGTCATCGTCCTCGAACTACGGCTGGGGTTACTCCACGGCGAGGTTGACCGGTGCTATGGATAGCATCAGCTATCCTGGGTTGGACCTCTCACACCTGTCCCGCCATACTGCGAAATCGGTTCCGCTATTTGCTGGCAAACGCGCCCGGCAGCCGGAGGCCGATGTTGCGATGCTTGGTGCGCTCTCGGCAGCTTAGAGCAGCCAGAGCGACTCCTACCGACCGATGAGGCGGGCTCATGCGCGAGGCTAAATAAGCCAAAATCAGCATGTGAGTTTGCCGTGAAGCGGAAATCCTTCATCAACACCAGAGAAACGCTCCTTAATTATGTTTACCTGAATGCCGACCTTCGAAAACGCCTCGAATCGTGCGGAACGCCTGCTCCCTGGGGCTGGGCGTTCTGCCGATCCACGGCGTGCCATCGCTGCCGCAAGTATCGCGCTTCCGACTGGGCGAGGGAAGCGAGTGACCTGATCGTGCCCCGGGGGATGGTGTAA